>NZ_AWEP01000002.1:0-1403317 GCF_000463525.1 Marinimicrobium sp. LS-A18 | reverse complement strand
CTCGATATACCCTTTGGCCTTGTGCTTTGCACCGCTGACGGTCATCCAGCCGGAGCGGAAACCGGCCAGGCGATAACATTTGGACAGGCCGTTAAAACTCACACACAAGACATCCTGAGCCAAACGTGCCAAGGGTACGAACTCGGCGTCGTCGTACAGAATCTTGCTGTAGATTTCATCGGCGTAAATGATCAGGTTGTGCTCCCGGGCGAGTTGCACGATCTGTTCGAGCACGTCCTGGCTGTACACCGCCCCG
Source organism: Marinimicrobium sp. LS-A18 (assembly GCF_000463525.1). Classification (NCBI taxonomy): domain Bacteria; kingdom Pseudomonadati; phylum Pseudomonadota; class Gammaproteobacteria; order Cellvibrionales; family Cellvibrionaceae; genus Marinimicrobium; species Marinimicrobium sp. LS-A18. Next base: position 1,403,061 of record NZ_AWEP01000002.1, on the reverse strand, counting down.
GTAGGGTTGTTGGGGTTGATTACCACTATGCCGCGAGTTCGGTCGGTAATCTTGCTGGCGATATCGGCGACGTCCGGGAACCAGTCGGACTGTTCATCGCACAGGTAGTGCACGGCCTTGCCACCGGCCAGGTTGACGGCGGCGGTCCACAGCGGGTAATCGGGGGCCGGTACGAGTACCTCATCACCATTGTTGAGCAACGCCTGCATGGCCATCACGATCAATTCGCTGACGCCGTTGCCCAGGAAAATGTCGTCGATATCGATGTTGGGAATGTCCAGCCGCTGGCTTTCCTGCATGATAGCCTTGCGCGCGGCGAACAGCCCGCGGGATTCGGTGTAACCCTCCGCATTGGGCAGGTTGTAGATGACGTCCTGGATGATTTCATCGGGCGCGGCAAAGCCGAACGGTGCCGGGTTGCCGATGTTCAGCTTGAGGATTCGGTGGCCTTCTTCTTCCAGCCGGTTGGCGTGCTCGAGAACCGGGCCGCGAATGTCGTAGCAGACCCCTTCGAGCTTGGTGGATTTATTGACGGTGCGCATCTACAGTATCTTGTCCATGGGGGCGGGTGAAAAGTAAACTCTACGGTGGTTTAGACCGTACTATGACTGAATCATCCCGTCTCTTCCCAGCCCCTGTCAAGGAGCAGTCTTCATGAGTGACCCGAAAAATCGTAGCGAAGCCGAGTGGCGTGAGCAGTTGTCGCCGGAGCAATATAGAATCTGTCGGGAAAAAGGCACTGAGCCCCCGTTTACCGGTGAGTACTGGGATGTGTTCACGGAGGGTACCTATCGGTGTCGCGCTTGCGGTGAGCCGTTATTCGATTCAGATACCAAATTTGACGCCCATTGCGGTTGGCCGAGTTTCTACGCGCCCAAAACCGAAGAGGTGATCGAGGAGGCTTTTGATGGCAGCCACGGCATGCGTCGTACCGAGGTAATGTGTAAGAACTGCGGGAGTCACTTGGGGCACGTTTTCCCCGATGGCCCGGCGCCCACGGGTTTGCGCTACTGCATCAATTCGGCCTCCATCAAGCTAGATGAGGGGCAATAATCTGAAATGGGGCAGGGGGCGGATCAATCGTACAGCTGTTTCTTTTTCCAGTCGCTTTCCTGTTCGAACTCTTCCCACTCTTTCTTTTCTTCCGGCGCGGGGCCTTCTTTGGTGGGCGAGGCGCCGGCGTCGGATTGTTGTTCCAACTGACTTTCCAGCTTCTTGATGATGCCGTTGATCTGGGCCAGTTGCTTCTGGAAGCCCTGTCCGCCTTTTTCCTGGGTCAGCATCTTGCGCGCAAGGTTATAGTAATGGATGGCCAACCTGGGTTTACCGGCGGCCTGGGCCTGTCGGGCGGAGACCGCATGGGCATCCACGGAGACCAGCAGCGCCAGGCGCTTGACCTGGTCCTTATAGGTTTGTCCCTGAGCCTGACCGATATTGCCACGTTCGGTCTGGTGCGCAATAAACCGATACAGCTCCTGCAGCAGCCGCTTGATTTCGACGGCCTGCTCTGCGGAGGCGGGGCGGGCTCGCTCGGACGGTGCGCGATGTTTGAGCGCTTCGAGCTCGCCGGAGTAGAAGGTGAAGTCCTCCATGTGGCCCGGTTCTCGCGGCTCCAGTTGGCTGAGCTGTTCGCAGGCATCGAGCAGGGCCCGGTAAATGATCAGGGTCAGATCTTTGGTCAGTAGACCCTCGGGGAACCCGGAAACCATGTACTTGAAGTTGCGTTGACGGTGCTTGAGGGCAGTCAGCAGGCGTTGGCGCCGTTTTTTGCGTTTTTCCAGGGTCTGGGCAATGAAGGCGTACCCCACCAGCACAATGAGCAAGGCGAAAATAATGCTGGCAATCATTAAAGAGGACATAGGCCGCCGCTGTTATTGATTCGAAGTTTATCGGGTCGAATGGGGAATTTGGCGTAAAAACGGCAGTATAGCACTAATGATCGGGAGGGCCGAAAGAGGGGCGTCGCTAAGTGGTTGTTTTCCCGGTCGAATAATTCGAAAAAAGTGTTGACAGGTGCCGGTCCGCTCCCTAGAATGCGCTCCACTTTCTGAGGGTAATGCCACGGCATACAGCGCTCAGGGAGGTCCGGGTCCCCTTCGTCTAGAGGCCTAGGACACCGCCCTTTCACGGCGGTAACAGGGGTTCGAGTCCCCTAGGGGACGCCATTGCGGGAATAGCTCAGTTGGTAGAGCACAACCTTGCCAAGGTTGGGGTCGCGAGTTCGAGTCTCGTTTCCCGCTCCAGTTTATACAGTGTAAGCGTTTGGCGTCAGCCTGCACTAAAGACCAGTTTTAGTCCCCTTCGTCTAGAGGCCTAGGACACCGCCCTTTCACGGCGGTAACAGGGGTTCGAGTCCCCTAGGGGACGCCATTTTACGCAATGTGGCGGGAATAGCTCAGTTGGTAGAGCACAACCTTGCCAAGGTTGGGGTCGCGAGTTCGAGTCTCGTTTCCCGCTCCAATATTTGAAAGAGCCGGCTTCGTTGCCGGCTTTTTTGTGTCCGGAATTTGGGTGCTTTCGCTCCGCCCGGAAAACGAGTCTCGTTTCACGAGCCACATCGTTGTGGCTCGCCCTCCGGGCAGCCTGCGGCTGTGCAAACCGGCTTCCTGCCGGTTTGTCCCGCTCCAAGGTGCCTAATTCCCCCCGTGTGCCCTACATGGCGCCAAATCCCCCTGCGTTCACGGTTTGCGTAGGGCGGGTAAGGCCAAAGGCCGCACCCGCCGTCACCGCCGGGCGACCGCCCTCGTTAAAAAGACGATTACATCCGAATCTGCTAAACTACGCGGCTTCCCGTGCCCGCTGGCACCCTGGAAGACTAATGCAGGCCAAACACCTTGGCCCGTTCGTGCTCATAGGAGAACTCCCGGCCTTCGGCAATGGCTTCGTGGCGGCGTTCGTCCAGGAGCTGGTATTTGGCGATCTCTTCATCCGGCATGTAATGCAGGCAGTCGCCGCCGAAGTACCAGAGCAGGTCGCGGTGGAGCAGAGGCACCAGGTGGCCGTAGGCGGCCACCACCCGGCTCAGGACCTGTTGCCCCCGGTACAGGAAGTCCTCGTCCTGGTGGGCTCTGGGGAGCGCTTCCAGGCGGGCCAGAAACTCCAGGTCGTCCTCGGGGCAGTCTTCCTCAATAAACGGGGGCTGCTGCTGAGCCTGCTGGATAAAATCGCGCAACAGGCGCAAATGGTAGTCTCGATGCTGTGTTTCCGCGTAATGGTTGAGCTGAGTCGACACGCTAAACTCCCCGGGCGGCGCTGAGTCATCGCCGCCCCCAAATGAATGAGTGAATCCGACATTATGACAGCTGCACTTTCGATTAGAAATCTCTCCAAAGTCTACGGGAGCGGCTTCCATGCCCTGAAGGGCATTTCCATGGAGGTCCAGCCCGGCGACTTTTTCGCGCTGCTGGGGCCCAACGGCGCCGGCAAGTCCACCACTATTGGTATTCTCTGTTCACTGGTCCGCAAGACCGGCGGCGAGGTGGAAATTTTTGGCCATAACATTGATACCCACTTCTCCCGGGCCAAAAAAGAAGTGGGCATCGTGCCCCAGGAATTCAATTTCAGCCAGTTTGAAAAAGTTCAGGACATCGTGCTGCAACAGGGCGGCTTTTACGGCCTGCCCCGGTCGGTCGCCATAGTGCAGACGGAAAAGTACCTGAAGAAACTCGGCCTGTGGGACAAGCGCAATACCCCCGCCCGCATGCTCTCCGGCGGCATGAAGCGCCGGTTGATGATTGCCCGGGCGCTGGTGCACGAGCCCAAGCTGCTGATTCTCGACGAGCCCACCGCCGGGGTGGATATCGAGCTGCGCCGTTCCATGTGGGAGTTCCTGCGGGAAATCAACGCTCAGGGCACCACCATCATCCTGACCACCCACTACCTGGAAGAGGCGGAAAGCCTGTGCCGCCATGTGGCCATTATCGATCAGGGCAAAATCGTAAAAAACACCACCATCCGCAGTCTGCTGAAAGAGCTCAACCGCGAGGTGTTCATTTTCGATTGCGCCAATTCGGTATGGGAAGCGCCACATATCGAGGGCTTCGAAACCCGGCTGCTGGATGAGCACAGCTTTGAGGTGGATCTGGAAAAAGGTCAGTCGTTGAATCGGGTGTTTGACGCGCTGACCGCCCAGGGGCTCGATATTGTCAGTATGCGCAACAAGGCCAACCGCCTGGAGGAACTCTTCGTCGCCATGACCGGCAATGGGGAGCCGGCGGAGTCCGTCACTGAAGAAACCGAAGAGAACACAGCCAGCGAACCAGCGACCGGAGGTGATCGTCGTGGAGTTTAAAGAACAATGGATCGCGTTTACCACCATTCTGCGTAAGGAAATCAAACGCTTCACCCGCATCTGGGTTCAGACCCTGTTGCCCCCGGCCATCACCATGGCACTGTACTTTGTGATTTTCGGCAAGCTGATTGGCAGCCGTATCGGCGAGATGGGTGGCTTCGACTACATCCAGTTTGTGGTGCCCGGACTGATCATGATGGCGGTGCTGACCAACTCTTACTCGAATGTCAGCTCGTCTTTTTTCAGTGCCAAGTTTCAGCGCAGTATTGAAGAAGTGCTGGTTTCGCCCACACCGAACTACGTCATTCTGTTGGGCTATGTGCTCGGTGGCGTGGCCCGTGGGTTGGCGATCGGGGTTATGGTGACCATCCTGTCACTGTTTTTTACCGACCTGCCGATCTACAGCTGGGTCATCACAGTGTCCATCGTGGTGCTCACGGCGGTGTTGTTCGCCCTGGCCGGTTTCATCAATGCGGTGTTCGCCAACACCTTTGATGATATTTCCATCGTGCCGACCTTTGTGCTGACGCCGCTGACCTATCTGGGCGGGGTCTTTTTCTCGATCGACCTGCTCTCGGACTTCTGGCAGGGTGTGGCCCAGCTGAACCCGATTCTGTATATGGTCAACGCCTTCCGCTATGGCATGTTGGGCGTGTCGGACGTCAATATTGGCGTGGCGTTCAGTGGTCTGGTGGTGTGCGTCATGGTGCTGTTTGCCATTGGCATGCACCTGCTCAAAACCGGCAAGCGGCTGCGCGCGTAATATTTCAGGGTAGGGGCGTTATGAGTGAGCACACATCCACCAGCCATGGACCGCTCGGGCAGCAGACAGCCTACGCATCGAGTTATGACCCCGGGTTGTTGTTTCCCATCGCCCGGGCCGAGACTCGGGCGTCCCTGGGGTTGAGTGAGTCGGCGCTGCCGTTTTACGGAACCGACCTCTGGACCGGCTATGAAGTCTCCTGGCTGGATGAGCGCGGCAAGCCCATCGTCGCCGTCGCGCAATTTCGATTGCCGTGCACCAGTCCGAACCTGATTGAGTCCAAATCATTCAAGCTGTATCTGAACTCCTACAATCAAAGCCGCTTTGCCGGACAGGAGCAGGTGCGGGCGCAGATGATTCAAGACTTGAGCGCGGCCGCCGGTGCTGACGTCAGCGTCCAGCTTGAGCCGGTGGCGGACGCTCAACTGCCGATAGCCGAGGCGGGTGGGGAATGTATCGACGCGTTGCCGGTTACCATCGAGCACTACCACCCGGCGCCCGAGTTGCTTGCCACTGGGGAGGAGTTGGTTGAAGAGCGGCTGCACAGTCATCTGTTGAAAAGCAATTGCCCGGTAACCGGTCAACCGGATTGGGCCACGGTGGAAATTCATTATCGCGGCTCAAAAATCGAACGAGAGGGTTTGCTGAAGTACGTGGTGTCGTTTCGCGAACATCAGGACTTTCACGAGCACTGCGTTGAGCGGATGTTTGTCGATCTGCAGGCGCGCTGTAAGCCGGAGTTTCTGACGGTGTTCGCGCGCTACACGCGTCGTGGCGGGTTGGATATCAACCCCTGGCGCAGCTCAGCGCAGGGGTCGGCGCCCGATTTTGAGCGTCTGGTACGACAGTAGGCTGGTGGTGCTCCGGCGGGACCGGGCCCGCCGGAGCAAGGTTATACGATGACTTTATCCTTGAGCTTTTCGGCGGCGGTCTGCAACGCCTTGATCACCTTGGCTTTCTCGTAATTGCGCACCTTCTCCAGATCCAGGTACATGGAGAAGCCTTCGGCGCGATCCTCAAAGAAACTCTGATTTTTACCCAGGTCCTTACGGAACCCGGCCACCTGGTACACCTTCACCGGCTGGCTGAACCCCTTCACCGTGATTTCGCCCTTGTCCTGACACATGACGGCGTCTTTGACCAGCGACCAGGTCTCGTGGGAAATCAGAATTTCATCGGGCTGGGCTGCGGACTCCAGGCGGCTGGCCAGGTTCACGTGAGTGCCCAGCACGGTGTAGTCCAGATGGCTTGAGGTACCGAAGGTACCCACCGTGCAATAGCCGGTGTTCATGCCCATCCGGATCTGCAGGGGCTTTTTGATGCCCTGGTTGTACCACTCCTGCTGCAGGGACTTCATGCGCTTTTTCATGGCGATGGCCATGGACACACAGTTCATGCAGTCCTGTTTGACGCCCTTGCTGTTGCTATCACCAAACATGACCATAATGCCGTCACCCATAAACTTATCGATGGTGCCGCCAAAGTGGGTGATGATTTTCGACATCTCGGTCAGGTAGTGATTGAGCAGTTCCGTAAGCGCCTCGGCTTCCATTTCTTCGGACAGCTGGCTGAAGTTCTTGATATCCGAGAAGAACACGGTGATGCGCTTGCGCTCCGCCTGAAGCATATGATCCTTGCCCTGATTGATCGCCCGCCACACCGGAGGCGGCAGGTATCGGGACAGCTTGTACGAGCGGATCTTGTGCCATTTCTGCTCATTCTCCAGCTTCATCTGGTTCATGATCAGGCGGCGCATTCTCTGATGCATATACAGGGCGTACACCAGAAAGTAGGTGATGATACCGATCAGGCTCGCCGCGCTGATTTCAATGCTGCTACTGAACACCCATTGCGGTTTGTGTACCAGGAAACTGAGCAGGATACCGACGGCAAAGGCCACGTTATCTTCACCCCAGCGCCTCAGTCCGCCGGTGAGAAGGGCGTTGAACTGGATCATGGTCAGAAACAGCGCCAGCGGCAGCAGGCTGAAGTTGGTCAGGCTGAGGACCAGCCCGATCAGCGCCGCATCGGCCCAGGACAAATAGCGGGTTACGCGGCTGAGTTTTTCGCGATCCAGCGTGTGGGTGAAGTGGTAGGTCAGGTAGGTGTACAGCAGCAGAAAAACAATGGTGCCAATATACACGGGCTGGATGGCCGACCATTCAATGTAGGACGCCAGGGTGCCGGCGGCGGCAAAGCAGATCAGTGATCGAAAATAGTATTGGTGAAGCGGTGATTCCGCTTGAGCCTCTTCGGGCTTTTTATGCGCTGAGTTCTTAGTCATTGTTATCGGGAAACCTTGTATGCTGTCCTGCTCGACGCAATACGCTCGCTAAATAGCGTCTCTGGGGAGCGTGAGGGCGCCGGATGGTTTTCAAGTGGCAAGGTCGGTCCTGGAGTCGCGTATCACTCCTTGAGGGTCCTATTAGACGTTTTTTTACGCGAAAAGTCCACGAACAGCGGTTAACCGCGCCTAAATGGCGCTTAAATCAACCGATAAAGTCGTGTTATCATTCCCGCCCCATTGATTCGACCACAGGCTCCTATGCACGCACTAGACGTATTGCACCAACGGGTTTCCTCCCCCAAATTGACCGAACCGGCGCCCAACGATGTACAGCGCGACGCCATTTACCGCGCCGCCCTGCGCGCCGCCGATCACGGCCTGATGCAGCCCTGGCGCTTTCTGGTAATTGAAGATGAAGGGCTGGATCGACTGGGAGACCTGTTCGTGCAGGCGATGCTCAAGGACACGCCCGATACCCCGGAACCCGATCAACAATCCCTGCGCGCCAAACCACGCCGCGCGCCCTTGATTCTCGTCGCCATTGCCGCCTGCCGGCAGAACCCCAAGGTGCCGCACGTCGAGCAACTGATCTCGGCCGGCGCCGCCGTACAGAACATGCTCAACGCCGCCTTCGCCCAGGGGGTAGGGGCCTTCTGGCGCACCGGGGCCATGACCTACCATCCGGTGGTGAAAGAAGGGCTGGGCCTCGGCGAGCTGGAGCAGATCGTGGGCTTCCTCTACCTGGGAACCCCCGCCAAACCTCCTCAGCCTCCCAAGTCAGTGAATCCAGAGACATTTTTTCACCCCTGGCCGGGCCAATAGCGTTGCGTTTAGTACGCCACTTGTGTACATTACGCACCCTCTGAACGGCAGGTCGTTTAATCGGCTTGATGAAAACATACCGGTTCAGAACAGACAATTCGATTTTACGGTGAGGTGGCCGAGTGGCTGAAGGCGCACGCCTGGAAAGTGTGTAACGGGAAACCGTTCGAGGGTTCGAATCCCTCCCTCACCGCCATACAAAAACCGTCCCCGGAAGGGGGCGGTTTTTTTATGGCCGTTAGGGGAGGGTGAGAAGCCTCGCCGGGTTCGACCGAATGCCGGGAGCATTCGGTACCGCCGAAGGCGTCCCGCAGGGACAGGGCACATGGATGTGCTCTGGTATATCCCCACCCACGGGCAACGGCGGATGCGCTTCGCTTATCCGCCCTACGGGTGGCACAACAGGTTGGGTAGGGCGGATAAGCGAAGCGCATCCGCCGGAACCAAACCAACTTTGCCGCAGTCACCCAACCCTACAACCCGACCCAAAAAAAACTTTTTCAATCAAACACTTGACGAACCGCCTTCAGATCTCTAATATTCGCCCCCGTTGACGACGCACTCGTAGCTCAGCTGGATAGAGTACTCGGCTACGAACCGAGCGGTCGGAGGTTCGAATCCTCCCGAGTGCGCCACATACAGAAAACCCCGCTTCGCAAGAAGCGGGGTTTTTTATGCGTGTTCGGAAGGTAAGAACCTCCCTCTGGTTCGACAGATCGCCAGGCAATCCTCCCGTTTGCACACTTCTTGAAACTCCCTCCACTTTGTCTCAATATTCCCCTTGGCTCTGCCGACACGAGCAGGGCTTTGATCACGGATGAGTCATAAAAACTACTTATTAAAGTCAATCAACCGACGGGATAGAAAACATGATCGATCTACAGAAACGCGGCAGCCTGAAGGCGCTGGGTCTGTCTTCCTGTGCCTTGGGCTTAATGCCGGTGGCCGGATGCAGCACCACTTCTCCAACTTCCCCCGCCTACGCTGGGCGCGATGAGGCGCTCTGGAAGCAGGCCGACGACATCATCGACAATATCGCACGAACAGACTTCCCGAAACGGGATTTTCTGGTCACCGAGTTTGGTGGCAAGGGCGATGGCGAAACCGATAACACCGGTCCCATTGCCCGAGCCATCGAGGCCTGTGCCGCCGCTGGCGGTGGCCGGGTGGTGATTCCGGCGGGGCAGTTCAACACCGGCGCCATTCACCTGAAGTCCAGCGTCAATCTGCACCTGCAGAAAGAGGCGGTGCTGTCTTTCTACACTGACCCCGAGTACTACAAGCCCTATGTGGTTACCCGCTGGGAAGGTGTCGAGCTGATGGGTTACTCACCGTTGATTTACGCCTACGAGCAGGAAAACATCGCGGTGACGGGCGAAGGGGTGCTGGAGGGCAATGGCTCCAATACTGTCTGGTGGCCCTGGAAGGGACGCTGGAGTCGAGCTCAGTGGCCCATTGATCCGGTAGAGGATCAGAAGCACACGCGCACGCCGCTGTTTGAAATGGCAGAGCAGGGGGTTCCGGTCGAGGACCGGGTGTTCGAGGACAATTACCTGCGTCCGCCCTTTGTTCAGCCTTACCGCTGCAAGCGCGTCCTGATCGAGGGGGTGACCATCCGCAACTCCCCCTTCTGGCTGCTCAACCCCGTGCTGTCTGAAGACGTGATTGTGCGAGGTGTGCAATGCGTCAGTCACGGCCCGAACTCCGATGGCTGTGACCCCGAGTCCTGCAACCGCGTGTTGATCGAAAAATGCCTGTTCGATACCGGGGATGACTGCATCGCGCTCAAGTCGGGCAGAAACGCCGATGGCCGCCGTCTGGCCACACCGATCCAGAATATTGTGATTCAGGATTGCCAGATGCGCGCCGGTCACGGTGGGGTGGTGATTGGCAGTGAAATCTCGGGTGGTGCGCGCAATGTGTTTGCTCGTCGCTGTCATATGGACAGCCCGGTGCTGGACCGCGCAGTGCGCATCAAGACCAATTCGGTGCGAGGTGGGCTGATCGAGAATATCGCCATTCGGGATATCGTGATCGGACAGGTGAAAGATGTTTTCGTGATCAACTTTTATTATGAGGAGGGGGATGCCGGGGACTACCTGCCAAAGGTGAAGGATCTCCATGTCAGTAACATGGTGGTAGAGAATGCCGAGCGGGTGTTCCATCTGCGCGGCTTTGAGCGCGCGCCCATCAGCGGGGTGACGTTGCACGATGTCACCATCAAGCATGCCGATGAGCTGGGTATTCTGGAAAATGTCTCCTCCATCGAGACCGAGTCCGTTAGTCTCAACGGCGAACCACTGCAGTTGTAGCGCGCTAGGCGAGCCCCGGCGCAGCGCAACGTTGTGCCGGGGCTAGTCGAACGCCACTTCCATCAGGCGCAGGTCGAAGATCAGCACCGCATTGGGCCCGATTTTGTTGCCCACCCCCTTCTTGCCCCAGGCCAGCTCCGGCGGCACCACGAACTCGTAGCGGGCGCCTTCCTGCATCAGTTGTAACCCCTCCTGAATACCAGCGATGGCTTCCTTCATCCAGAAGGTATCGGGCATTCCCTCCTGATAGGTGTCGCCAATCACCTTGCCGTTGACCAGTTGAATGCGCTGGTTGACCACCACCTTATCGTCCATGGTGGGCGTCAGGCCTTGGCCGGGCTCCACCTCCCGGTAGAGCAGTCCGGAATCGGTCTCTTGGACGCCGGGCTTCTGACGAAACTTGTCCATATACTGTTCACTGGCTTTGCGGTTCTGGCCGGAGGAGCCTTTGTTGAGCTTTTTGGAGGGCATAGGCGTGTCGTTCGGGTTGTTAAAAGGCGCAAGCTTTGCCGAAAATGCCCTGAATTGCAATTGTGGGCGTCTGGTTGCCCGTATGGGGTGGGGCGACCGGGCGGGTTAAACGATTCCTTACGATTCTGGGGTTACCTTCTTGGGGTGACTCGATTACCCTTGACCGTTTGCGTATAATCCAGCGTCTAATTATATGATTTATAGGTAGTGGCAGTGGCATCGGAGCATTCAGTACATCAATTATTGCAGGCGTTGTTGGATGAGCATCTGACCGAGTCCGGCCGGGCTTTCTGGGCCAAAGCGCAGGGCCAGGTGGCCGACGGTGCCCAGGGTCAGACCTTTGCCAACCTCCTGGCCATGGCCAGCCGGCACGCCAAACGCCAGCCTCTTGGATTGACCGACACGGAGCTGGCCGCCGCTGAAGGCGCGCTGCCGGGCTGGAGCCCCCGGGCCTGGAACCGGCTCGAGCTGCTGCGCATCAACCTGATTCTGGCGCGCCCCGACCTGGAGCAGGCGAGTTTTGCCGAGGAGTTCGAGGCGCTGTTCCGCTTTGCCGACGAGGGGGAGACCTGCGCTCTTTACCGCAGCCTGCCCCTGCTGCCGCGCGGCGAGCGGTTTACCTGGCGGGCGGCCGAAGCCTGCCGTACCAATATGTTGACGGTGTTTGAAGCCGTTGCCCTGGACTCGCCCTATCCGGTCACCCACTTCGACGATACCGCCTGGCACCAGTTGGTGATCAAGGCGCTGTTTCTGGACTGCCCGCTGTACCGGGTGTCCGGGCTGGATCAGCGACTTACCCCGGAGCTGACCCGGATGGCGCTGGACTGGGCCGAAGAGCGCCATAGCGCCGGGCGCTACTACCACCTGGGGCTCTGGCTCTGCCTGGGCCCTCATCACCCGGAGCGGGTCCGCCAGCTTCTGGAGCAGCATTGGCCCGAGGCTACGACGACTGAACAGCAGGCGATGCTGCTGGGCGCAGCCCGTGCCGGGCAGACGCAGTGGCTGGCGTCGGTCGAGCCGGCCGACCCGAAAGTGTTACCCTACTGGCAAAACGCGACCGCAGGGCGCTCCGAACAGGCGCAGTTTGCGCCCCTGTTCGCCGAGCTGCCTTCCGCTTGATCAATAACGTACCCGAATAACAGAGGCGTGCTTATGCAGTACTTTGACCCGCATATTCATATGAGCAGTCGCACCACCGACGATTACCAGAACATGGCCGCCGCAGGGATTCGCGCGGTCATCGAACCGGCCTTCTGGATGGGCCAGCCGCGCACCAACGTGGGCAGCTTCATCGATTACTTCGCCAGCCTGGTGGGGTGGGAGCGCTTCCGCGCCTCCCAGTTCGGTATCGCTCACTACTGCACCATCGGCATCAACTCCAAAGAGGCCAACAACGAAGGCCTGGCCCGAGAGGCGCTGGAGATCCTGCCCAACTTTGCCCTGAAAGAAGGGGTCGTGGCGATCGGGGAAATCGGTTATGACGAGATCACCCCGGCCGAAGAGTACATCTATCAGCGCCAACTGGAATTCGCCGTCGAGCACGACATGGTGGTGATGGTGCACTCCCCCCACCGGGACAAGAAAAACGGCATCATCCGCTCCATTGATGTGGCGCGGGAGATCGGCGTTCCCATGGAAAAGCTGGTGATTGACCACAACAACGAAGAGACCGTGGACGATGTGCTGAACAGCGGCGCCTGGGCGGCCTTTACCATTTATCCCAATACCAAGATGGGCTCTGAGCGGATGGTGGAAGTGGTCCGCAAATACGGGCCGGAACGCATCATTGTCGACAGCTCCGCCGACTGGGGCGTGAGCGATCCGCTGTCGGTACCGAAGACCGCCAACCTGATGCGCGAGCGCGGTATCGAAGAGAAAGCCATTGAGCTGACCTGTTGGCAGAACGCCCTGGACGCCTACGCCCAGTCCGGTCAGATCGACATCGACGAGCTCTCCCGGCCGGCGGTGATCGACCAGCGCCAATCCTATAACGACAACACTGTGCTGCGCGGTCAACAACCCCGCGTCGATGAGCCGGTGCCCAACTGATTGCAGAAGAAGCGGTAGCAACTCATGTGGCAGATTCACCAGGCGTTTACCATGACGCACGAGTTCCCGGTGTACTTCAACCGGGACACCTTCAACCCCGAGAGCGATGTGTTGCTCAAGGTGCTCGCGTTTGCGGGTAAAAAACGTCACCGGGTTCTGCCCGTGATTGATGACCAGGTACTCAAGGGGCACCCGGATCTGGTAGAGCGTATGCGCGCTTACGCCCAGGCTCACGCGGACCGGATCGAGCTGATTGAGCCGCCTCTGATGGTGCGTGGCGGCGAGATCTGCAAGAACGACCCGGTGGAAGTGGATGAGTTCTATCAGCGCACCCAAACCGACCGGATCGACCGGCACAGTTTTGCGTTGGTGATTGGCGGCGGTGCCGTGATCGATGCCATGGGCTATGCGGCGGCCACCGCGCATCGCGGCATCCGGCTGATTCGTATGCCCACCACGGTCCTGGCCCAGAACGATGCCGGAATCGGCGTGAAAAATGCCATCAACTACCGGGGCCGGAAAAATTACCTGGGCACCTTTGCGGCGCCCTACGCTGTGATCAACGACTATGACCTGCTGAGCAGCCTGTCCGAGCGGGACAGCCGCTGCGGCATCGCCGAGGCGGTAAAAGTCGCGCTGATTCGTGATGGCGAGTTCTTCCACTGGCTACACGAAGCGCGCCATCGTCTGGGGGAGTTTGAACCCAAGGCCATGGAGCATATGATCGCCCGCTGCGCCGAGCTGCATCTGAACCATATCCGCACCAGTGGCGATCCCTTTGAGCAGGGTAGTGCCCGGCCGCTGGATTTCGGCCACTGGGGCGCCCACCGGATGGAAGAACTCTCCAACTCCGAGCTGCGCCATGGCGAAGCGGTGGCCATCGGCATTGCCCTGGACTCGCTGTACTCCCACGCCATGGGTACCATCGATACGCACACCCTGTTGGCGATTCGCGACACGCTCGAAGGCGTCGGCTTCACCCTGCGTCACCCCGCACTTGAAGCACTGGATATCGATGCGGCCCTGCAGGGCTTTCGTGAGCACCTGGGCGGCGAGCTGTGTATTACCCTGCTCAACGCGGCAGGCGAAGCGGAAGAAGTGGACCACATTGATCTGGACACCATGCACCAGTGCCGTCAGCAATTGCTGGAGAACCAATGGCCAAGCTGAACGCACCGCTCACCTATTGCAGCAACATCCACCCCGGCGAAGGCTGGGCCGATGTGATGCACAACCTCAACAGCCACGGGCTGGAAGTGATGGAGCGACTGGGCGACAGCGCCCAGCGCCCCTTTCCTCTGGGGCTGCGCATTGCCGGGCAAGCGGCGACGGAAGTGGACGCCCAGGCCGTTGCGGAATTTCAGCAGTGGTGTCGCGAACACAACGCCTATCTGCTGACCATCAACGGCTTTCCCTACGGCGCCTTCCACAACGAGCGGGTCAAAGAAAACGTCTACCTGCCGGACTGGCGCGACCAGGAGCGCGTGCGCTACACCTGTCAGCTCGGCGATATCGCCGTACAACTGCAACCGGACGCCCGACAGCTGTCGATATCCACGGTACCGGTCGCCTTCAAACAGGGCTTCGCACCGGAAGACTGGAACACCGTACTCGGCCACATCCAGGACGTGCTCGCCCACTTCGCCAACCTGAAGCGAAGCACCGGCGTACACCTGATGCTCGCCATCGAACCCGAACCGGCCTGCGTACTGGAAACCACCGACGAACTGCTGGACTTCTTTCAGCGCCTGCGCCCGCGTCTGAGCCTGGCCGAAAACGCCCACCTCGGCGTGTGCTTCGACTGCTGCCACCAGGCCGTCGAATTCGAAGACCCGGCCACCTGCCTGCAACGCCTGGCCGAAGCCGAAATCCCCATCGCCAAAGTCCAGGTATCGAGCGCCCTACAGGCCGACACTCCGGAAGAAGTCGAGCACCTCAAAGGCTTCAATGAGCCGGTCTACTTACACCAGGCCATGGCCCGAACCAACGATGGAACGTTACACGCCTTCTCCGACTTACCCGAATTCGAAGCGGCTATGGAAGCCGGCCTGACGCCAACCGAGTGCCGAGTCCATTTCCACGTACCGATCTTCCTCGAACACCTGGGCGACTGCGGCACCACCCAGGGCTTTCTGAAAACACTGCTGCCCAAACTGGCAACTGATATTCCCCTGGAAGTGGAAACCTACAGCTTTGGCGTTTTGCCCGAACACCTTAAGACGGATTCGGTGGGGGAGAGTATCGCTCGAGAGCTAATGTGGGTAAACCAACTACTGGATTGTGACTGAACGCTCGACGCAATCGGTCCGGAGTCTGTTCAAGATCTTTAAAGAATTACGCTAGAAACGTGCAAGCGAGGCATCCGTAGGGCGGTTCAAGACTCTCGGAGACATGGATGTCGACGAGAAGCCCCCAGGGATGGGTTTACGGCGGGTCTTGAACCGCCCTACGGATGGCTCGCTCCTCACCAAGCCGAAAATACGAGTATAGAAATGCACAGAACCGTTGTCCTTAACGTCGTAGGTCTCACGAGAAAATTATTGGGCGAACATACCCCGAACCTGAATAGACTTCGGGATCAGGCTACCGATATCGAACCGGTCATTCCCGCCGTTACCTGTACTGCCCAAGCCACTTACACCACTGGTAAGTCACCGAAAGACCATGGCATTGTGGCTAATGGTTGGTATTTTCGGGACATGAACGAAGTCTGGCTTTGGCGGCAAAGTAATAAGCTGGTACAGAGTCCCAAAGTGTGGCACCTGGCCAAAGAACGCGACCCGAGCTTTACCTGCAGCAACACCTTCTGGTGGTACGCCATGGCCACCGATGCCGACTGGACCCTGACTCCGCGCCCACTGTACCTCGCCGATGGCCGCAAAGAGCCGGACTGCTATACCTGCCCGCTGGAGCTGCGCCACACCCTCAGTGAAAAATTCGGCAACTTCCCGTTGTTCAACTTCTGGGGGCCTATGACCAGCATCAAATCCAGCCAGTGGATTGCGGATGCGGCGAAGTATATTGAAGAAGAGAAGCAGCCCAGCCTGCAGCTTGTGTACCTGCCGCATCTGGATTATGTGCTCCAGAAAGAGGGGCCCGATGGCGATATCGTTCAGGACCTGAAGGAAATCGATACCCTGGTGGGCGATCTGCTCGATTTCTTTGAACAGCGCGGTTGCCGGGTGATGGTGTTGTCCGAGTACGGTATTCAGAACGTCAACAGAGCTGTGCACCCGAATCGACTACTCCGTGAGGCGGGCATGGTGTCGGTGAAGGTGGATTTGGGTAAAGAGTATCTGGATTACTTCAGCAGCCGCGCCTTCGCGGTGGCGGACCACCAGATTGCCCATATCTATGTGCACAACCCCGATGATATTCCCGCCGTTCGCCAGGTCTTTGAAGGGGTGGAAGGCATTGATCGGGTTCTGGATAAAACCGAACAGGCCGAACTGGGGCTGGATCATGAGCGCAGCGGTGAGTTGGTGCTGCTGGCGAAGCCCGATAGCTGGTTTACCTATTATTTCTGGTTGGACGATGAGCGCCAGCCGGATTACGCTCATCAGGTGGAGATTCACCGCAAGCCCGGTTTCGATCCCTGTGAGTTGTTTTTTGACCCGAAACTGCGGTTTCCGAAATTGAAAGCGGCGCGTCGGGTGGCTCAGAAGAAACTGGGCTTTCGTTATGTAATGGATGTGATTGCCGTTGCGCCGGAGTTGGTGAAAGGTTCCCATGGGGTGAGTGATGGTTCGCCGGAGTCGCTGCCTTTGCTGATGAGCACTGAACCGCAGTTGATTCCCGACGGAAGAGTGCCGGCGACGGATGTCTGTGATCTTATGTTGAAGCATCTGTTTGAGTAGTTTGGTGGAGAGTTGGATTCAGGTCCGGCCGTGCGAGGGGTAGACCGTTTACAGACCCGCCGTGAACCCGTCCCTGGGGGCTTCTCGTCGACATCCTTGTCTCGGCTTTGGCTCCTGCGTCGCTCTACCACCTACATCCATGTAGGCGTCCGAGAGTCTGTAAACGGTCTACCCCTCGCACGGCCTCCGTGCCAATTCTCAACTTTAACCGGATAGAGAGTGTTATGCCTTCTGTAAAAACCCTGTTAGCCCTGGGGCGGGTCAGTAACCTGCCGACGGTGTGGATGAATATTCTTACGACCGCGGTGTTGGTCAGTGCTACCGTTGGTGGTAGTTACACCATCGGTTTGTTGATCTTTGCCATTTCCTGTTTTTATGCCGGTGGTATGACGCTGAACGATTATTGTGATCGGGATTGGGATACCCAGCATCAGCCTTATCGTCCCATTCCTTCGGGGCGGGTTCGGCCTCGGCAGGTGTTGAGTATTGCGTTGGGGCTGTTTGCCACAGGCTTTGTCTTTCTGTTTTTTGCCCCGGACGACCGGGCACCCCTGGCGGGCCTGGCGTTGTTGTTGGTGATTGTTCTGTACGATGCGCTGCACAAAAAACACTGGAGCACGGTGTTTCTGATGGCGTTGACCCGGCTTGGGGTTTACGCGGTGACCGCAGTGGCCTTGGTGGGGGAGGTGCCCGCACTGGTGTGGCTGGCGGGCGGCATTCAAGCGGTTTATACCCTGGCGGTGACTGTGGTGGCTCGCTGGGAGAACAGTCGTCGAAACGGGTTTGGTTTTCCGGTGATTCCCTGGATGATTGCGAGCATGGGGATTATTGACGGGGTGTTTCTCGCGATTGTGGTGGACCCCGTGTGGTTGGCGATTGGTGTGGCAGCCACGTTGTTGACCCGGTTGAGTCAACGGTATGTTCGAGGGGATTAGGGCGAGTTATTGGTGAGTTTGGGATTGGGGTGACGGCGGATGCGCCTTCGGCTTATCCGCCCTACGGACCGCAGGTGGGTTGCGTACGTGTAATGGCAGGTTTGGCACCGCGGGTTGCGTAGGGCGGATAAGGCTGAAAGCCGCATCCGCCGTTACTCAACGCTATACCGCTAAGGCGCCAGACACTCCATACACCGTGCGTATACCGCTCTTGGATCATCCAGTTCGCTCAACATCCGCAGAGGTTCCAGTAACGGCGCGAGCTGGCTCTTCAGCTTCGGCGTCAACCACTCCGGTCCCGATACCTGCGGCACCCAGGCGCTCACGGCGCTGCCGCTGAGCTGTTTGAGAAACTGTTCGTAGGGCGCCAGCGGGCGGGTGATCTGACGTACCTCGTAGTCGTCCAGCTCAGCGTGCTCTGCGGCGGCGGCGAGGGTCTCTTCCAGACTGCCCAGCCGGTCCACCAGCCCCAATTCCTGAGCGGTGGCCCCTGTCCAGACGCGGCCCTGACCCAACTGATCCACCCGTTCGGGCGTCAGTCCCCGGGCCTCGGCTACCAGGTCGATAAATTGCTGGTAAATGTGATTCACCGTCTGCTGGATGATCCGGTTGGCCTGGGGTGTGAGTGTGCGATCCAGGCGCATGGAGCCGGCCAGGGGTGTGGTGCCCACACCGTCGACATGAATACCGATTTTCTCAAGACTGTCCTCAAAAGTCGGCAATGCGCCGAACACGCCGATGGAGCCGGTCAGCGTGGTGGGCGTTGCCCAGATTTCGTCGGCGCCGGCGGCCATCCAGTAACCCCCGGAGGCGGCCATGCTGCCCATGGAGACCAATACCGGCATGCCCTCCGCCCGCAGCGCGGCGATTTCGGAGCGAATGACTTCTGAGGCATAGGCACTGCCGCCACCGCTGTCGATGCGGATAACAAGTGCTTTGATGTTCGGGTCATCCTGGACCTGCTGCAGCCGTTGCAGAAAGCTGTCGCTGCCAATACTGCCTTCGGGTTGCTCGCCGGTGGAGATGGTACCGGAGGCGACGATCAGACCGACGCGGTCGTTCGCCGGGCTGGGGGACTGGCGGCGGACATCGGCCAAAAACGTCCGGTGGCCCACGCCGTTGTAATGATCGCCGTAGTCGCTGTGACCGAAGCGTTCGGTCAGCAATTGCTGACGCTCTCGGTGGCTCAGAATCCCGTCGATCAGTTGAGACTCCAGGGCCAGTTGCGCGCTGTCACCGCCCACTGACGCCAGTTGAACATCCATGTTGCGGATGTAGTCATTGACGGCGCCGCTGGGTAATTGGCGCAATGCTTCCACCCGGCTGGTGTACACACCCCAGAGCTGGTTGAGCCATTCGCTGTTGTGCTCCCGGGACTCGGGCGACATGTCATCCCGGGTATAGGGCTCGATAAAGTCTTTGTATTTGCCGACCCGGAAGACGTGAAAGTTCACGGACAGCTTGTCCATGGCACTTTTGAAATAGTTGCGGTAGTTGGCGTAGCCGGTTAGCAGTACCGAGCCCATCGGATCCAGGTATATCTCATCGGCGTAGCTCGCCAGGTAGTACTGCTCCTGAGTGTACAGGCTGCCCAGGGCGATGATCGGTTTGTCGCTGTCCTTGAATCGCTGCAGGGCCGCGCCCACCTCTTCAAGCTTGCTGATGCCGCCACCCAGAAGTCCGTCCAGCTCCAACACCAGGCCGCTGACTCTTGGATCCGTGCGCCCGGCATCGATGGCCTGAATCAGTGGGCGAATCGGCGTTTCCATAGGGGCGTCATCACTGCCGCTGAGAAGCATGTTCACGGGATCAACGTAGCTTTCCTCATCCACCAGGTAACCGGTCGGCGCCAGAGTCAGGGCAAATTCGTCCGGCAACACCAGGGGCTCCTTGGGGAGAAGCGCGAGTACCACGAACAGCAACACCAGAAGAAAAATCAGGTTGCCCAATACCACCCGCAACCAACTGATGCTTCGTCCGATGAAGCCGAAAAACCGGCGAATGAACCCGCGGCGTTTGCGGGCGGGAGGAGGAGTCTGGTCGTCGTAGGTCACGGTGTCGGTCCTTTCGATCCTGAAGTGAGAGCGGTTGTGGTTATCAATAGGCAGTCAGTGGCGATTTTCCCAGAGCCACCATTGTTGGCGCCAGCGGCTGGCCATCATGGCGCTGGAGAACAGTATCACGGTCAGCGCCACCGCCAGGTAGTCGCGCCAGTAGGCCAGTGGCGAGAGTGTGTTGGTCACGGCCCAGGTAAAATACAGCAGCACCACAAAACACAGCCAGCTATAGGTCCGATGATAGCCACGCTTCAGCCCCGGCGCAAAGATCAGTAGCGGAACCACCTGCACAATCCATAGCGGCCAGTTGGGCTCGGCCTTGAACAGCGTCAGGAGGGTGAACATCAGGAGCAGTCCCGAGTAGGTGGCCAGCACCAGGGCACGGGCAATCGACAGTTTGCGCTTGATGTGTTGCGCCTGTTCGGTATTTTCCGGGGGCTTGGGAGCCATTCCCATACAATCAATCTCCGCTTGCGGTCGGGGTGTCGTCAGCACGGGGGCCGCGCAGCGCCCATTGCGCCATGCGCTGCCCGAGGGTCTGACACAGAGTGGTTTCGTGTTCGCTCAGGGTGGTTGCTTCGGCGCCCTCGGCCCAGTGGGACGGACCGTACGGCGTGCCGCCACTGCGGGTTTGGGTGAGGGCTGGCTCGCTGTAGGGCTGGCCCATCAATACCATGCCGTGATGCAGCAGCGGCAGCATCATCGACAGCAGCGTGCTCTCCTGACCGCCGTGCAGGGTCGAGGTGGAGGTGAAAACCGCTGCTGGCTTGTCAATCAGGTCCCCATTGACCCAAAGGCCGCTGGTGCTATCCAGAAAGTATTTGAGCGGTGCGGCCATATTGCCAAAACGCGTCGGGCTCCCGAGCAATAAACCGGCGCAGTGGCGCAGGTCGTCCAGCGTCGCGTAGGGGGCTCCGTCGGCGGGCACGGCCGGCTCGCTCGCCTGAGTGTCGGCAGAGACCGGCGGTACCGTGCGCAACCGGGCTTCAATACCTTGTACGCGTCTCACGCCTCGCGCCAGTTGTTGTGCCATGGCGGCGACCGAACCGGTTCGGCTGTAATAGAGAATCAGAACGTAGGGCATAGGGGGACCTGTCCGGGCTTGAGACGATGGGGGTTGTGGTACAGTGTGATCATACGCTCCCTTCAATACGGTACCTGGTCTTCGCGCCCAGGTTTTACAACAGGAAATGCCGATTATGCGGGACTTGCTCAACGCGGAAAATCGTCGCCACTATCTGCGCCTGACATGGCAGTTTTTGCAGATGATCGGCCAGCAACTGAAAGACACCGACTGCCAGAAAAGTGCCGCGCAACTGACTTACGTCACTCTGTTTGCCCTGGTGCCCCTGATGACGGTCACCTACTCCATGTTTTCCGCCATTCCGGCCTTCCAGGGGTTGGGCGAGCAAGTCCAGGATCTGATCTTTGCCAATATGGTACCTGAAACCGGCCAGGAGTTGCTCGGTCATCTGCGGGAATTCTCGCAACAGGCACGCCGTCTGACCATTGTGGGGGTCGTGTTTCTGGTGGCCTCCGCCTATTTCATGCTGGCCAATATCGAGAAAAACTTCAATTCGGTGTGGGGCATTGTGCGCGGCCGCCGGGGCATTTCCAAGTTCTTGCTCTACTGGGCGGTGCTGAGCCTCGGACCACTGCTGCTCGGCGTCGGTCTGGCCATGAGCACCTACCTGGCCTCCTTGCGGCTGTTCATGGATGGCTATGAGGCGCTTGGGTTGATCACCTGGATCTTTGAGTTCACTCCCTGGTTGCTGACCTCGGCGACCTTCACCCTGCTGTTTGCCGCGGTGCCCAACTGCCGGGTACCCATCCGCCACGCGTTGATCGGCGGGGTTGTGACCGGGCTGGTGTTTGAGCTGCTCAAGGCGGTGTTTGGCGTTATTGTCGCCAACTCCGCACTCAGTTCCATTTACGGTGCCTTTGCCATTGTTCCGCTGTTTCTGCTGTGGGTAAACCTGACCTGGATTGTGATTCTGGCCGGCGCCGTGCTGGTCCATACCATCGGCGTTTACCAGATCGCGCTGCGCGACCGGGGCTACCCGGATCTGGTGGCGGCCATGGTGGTGTTGTGGCATTTCTATCGCCGCAGTCTCGATGGCCGGGGGCTGGAAGACAGTGAACTGCTGCAGCTTGGCCTGGCTTCGGACCAGTGGCAGCGAATTCGTATGGCCCTGCAGAGAGAACACTGGATCGCGGTGACCAATCAGGGGGATTTCGTCCTCTGCCGGGATCTGCATCGCCGCCGCATCCGGGAGCTGGGTCCGCTGTTGAGGCTGCCCAAAGTTCTGCCCGACCCCTGTCTCGACCTGGACAAGCTGCCCTGGTACCCCGAATTGCACGAGCGTCTGAAGCGTATTGAGGGGTTCTCCGGGGAGCAACTGGATATGACCTTCGCGGAACTGTTCGACGCGGCTATGGAAAAAGAGGCCGCCGATAAGAATCGGGAGGCCCGTCTTTCCGAGCATCCTGCGTCTCGTGCGAGCGGAATCTGAGCGACTTATGAAGCTGTCCCGATTTGGTGAAAAAGTGGCGGGTGATGCCGGTATTGTCACCTTGATGGACGACCTGGGCGAGGCGCTCCGGGTCAATCCCGAGATGATTTTCATGGGCGGTGGTAATCCCGCATCCATCCCCGAGGTGGAGGCATCGCTGAGCAGCGCCCTGCAGGGGGTGATGGACGACCCCGGCGTTCGACGCCCGATGCTCGGTGTGTACCAGCCCCCTCAGGGGGATCCGGAATTTCTCGATTCACTGGCCGGGGAGCTGCGTCGCACCTGCGGTTGGTCGGTCACCCGAGAGAACCTCGCGGTGGCCAATGGCAGCCAGTCGGCGTTCTTCGTGTTGTTCAATCTGTTGGCCGGAGAGGGGAGTGATGGCGTCTACCGTAAGGTGCAGTTGCCCCTGGTGCCCGAGTATCTGGGCTATGCGGATGTCGGCCTGGCCCCGTCGCTGTTTCGTGCGAACCGGCCGGCCATCGAGTTGCTGCCCGAGGGGCTGTTCAAGTATCACATCGACTTTGAGCGACTGACCCTGGAGGAGGATGTTGGCGCCCTGTGCTTGTCCCGGCCGACCAACCCGACCGGGAACCTGGTGACCGAAGATGAATTGAATCACCTTGATGCAATGGCTCGGGAACGCGACCTGCCGTTGATTCTGGATGTGGCGTATGGAGCGCCTTTTCCCGACATCGTTTACCCGTCCACGCGCCCCTTCTGGAATGACAACACCATACTGGTGCTGAGCCTGTCCAAGCTGGGGTTGCCCGGGGCGCGCACGGGCATTGTCGTTGCCCGACCGGAGATCATTCAGGCCTTTGCCCGGGCCAATACGGTATTGAGCCTTGCCAGCGGCAACCTGGGGCCGGCGTTGGCGCAACAGCTGCTGGTAAGGGGTGAGCTGTTTCGGTTGGGGCCCGAGGTGATACGGCCGTTTTATCACCAGCGGATGCAGTCGGCGCTGGCGGTATTTCAGCACGAACTGACCGGCCTGCCGGTTCGTATTCATCGCCCCGAGGGTGCGTTCTTTTTGTGGCTCTGGTTTGAAGGGCTACCCATTTCCAGCATGGCATTGTACGAGCGCCTCAAGGCACGGGGTGTGCTGGTGGTGCCCGGTGAACACTTCTTTCCGGGGCTGCAGGAGCCGTGGGGGCATCGGCAGGAATGTCTGCGCGTGACCTACTGTCAGGCCCCGGAGCGGGTTGCCGAGGGGGCCAAGATTCTGGGGGATGAGGTGCGCCGCCTGTACACCGACGGCGCCTGATCGGTGCTTTATTGCAGCGCCATCATGGCCGCCGCCATTTCGTCGCTCAGGTCTTCCGCTTCGGCCGACTGCATGTCCGGGTCCATACCGAGCCGTTCGAACGCGGTGACGTCCTGGTAATCCATTTCCCCGATGGCGGAGCCGTCGCCCATATGACTCTGAAGCAGCGCAACCGTGACCAGGTCGGCGTAGTCGGCGGTCTCGGCCTTGCGGTCGAACTTCAGGTGCCGGCTCGGCACATTGACCAGCTCTTCGGGGAATTCCCAGGCTTTCAGAATCATGTCACCCAGCGGGCCCTGCAGCTCGTCAATCACCCGGTCCAGAGTCAGGCTGTCGGTCAGCAGCGAAGGGTGCTCCTCGGCGTAGGTCAGAATGGGCAGAACGCCGATTTTATGGATCAGGCCCGCCAGGGTCGCCTTGTCCGGCTGCAGCTTGGTGTAGTGCCGGCACAGCACATGGCAGATCCCGGCCACTTCGCTTGAGCGCATCCACACATCCCGCAATCGGCTGTCCACCAGATCCGAGGTGGCCTGGAACATCTGCTCCATGGCCAGGCCGGTGGCCAGGTTGCAGGTATATTCCATGCCCAGTCGGCTCAGGGCGGTTTTCAGATCTTCGATGTGGCGGTTGGCCCTGAGCAGGGGGCTGTTTGCCACCCGGATGATGCGGGCGCTCAGGGCGGCGTCGTTGCCGATCACCTTGGCCAGTTGATCCAGACTGGCGTCCGGGTCGTCCGCCACTTCCCGAACCTGGAGGGCGACTTCGGGCAGGGTGGGCAGGACCAGTTGATCGTTTTTGATGGCACTGATGATTTCGTCTCGGACGCGCTCAACAACATGACTCATGGGGCTTCCTGTTTCCGGTCTTCAGGGTTTTCATGGGCCGCCAGCTTCTCGGGCGGCCAACCATTGGAGTTTATTCGACAGTATAGGGTAATGATAGCGCTTCGGCCGGGAAAGTGTGGTCGATCTGGATTTCTCCCTCCAGAGCGCTGTCTTCGACTACGGCAAGGCACTCACAGGTGCCGGGCCCGCTCGGGGCGGCCGTAACCAGCTCACCGACTTTCTTCCCGTCGCCATTGTGCAGCAGCGTGCCCGGCAGCAGGGCGTCGGGATCGCTGCAGGTGGCGCTCAACCGCCGCATGCGTTGCTTGAGTTTCCCTTTGTAGTGCAGTCGCGCGACGATTTCCTGGCCGGTGAAGCAACCTTTGCGGAAGCTGACGCCGCCGATCTGGGTAAAATTCAACAGTTGCGGGGTAAACAGTCCCTGCGTCTGCGGCAGCACCTCACCCAGGCCCGCGCGGATATCCAGCAGCCGCCACTGGGTATCACCGGCCGTCGGCTGGCCGAAGTGTCGGTCGAGGACCTCGGCCTGGGCCTCGGTCAGCCAGCACTCGTAGCGCTGCTCGTCGAGCGTGACAATAAAGCCCCCGTCGTGCGCCACCCACTGGCCCGGCTCAGGGGCGGGCTCAACCAGTACCCCGGCCAGCTGTTTGCGGGCGTCGGGGCCGCACAGGCCGCGTAACCGGTAATGGCCGGTTTCGTCGGACAGCTCCGCTTTGGAAAAGACAATATATTTTCCCAGAGAGGCGGTGGTGGCCTCCACCATGGAGCGCGGCAGGCGCAGCAGCACCTGCTCTTCACCGGTGGCCAGGGCGCGAAAGCTCACCTGCATCCGACCTTTCGGGTCGCAGTGCGCCCCCAGTCGGCTTTCGCCCGGCGTCAACTCCCGAATGTCACAGGTGACCTGCCCCTGGAGAAAGGCCTTGGCCTGGGGACCGGTGATGGCCATCAGGGTCCAGTCGGACAGAGTCAGCCAGTGGGTGGAAGTTGCCGTCTGCATGGGTAGAGCGCTCCCGTGGTTGCGATTCGAACGTGATTGACCTGCGCCGCTGGGCGATAGGGCCGATCACCGAGGGCGCATGATAGAACGATACGTCGGTGGCTCCAAGCCCGGCAAGCGCCCGAGTGCGAGTCACGCTCCGAGGTCCGGGCCCGGGCGGGCAATCTCCGGCCTTGCGCCGTTCATAGAGTTCCGGTGCGATGATATACTGCGGCCCTTGTTGCTAACGGGAGATGTCTGTGGAACGCAACCGTCTATTCTGGGGCAGTCGCCGCGGTATGCTGGAGCTGGATCTGATCCTGCTGCCCTTTCTGGAAAACGTGTATCCCGGCCTTGAGCAGGCGGACAAAGAGCGCTACTGGAAGTTGCTCGAGTCCGAGGATCAGGAGATGTTCGCCTGGTTTCTGCACCGCCAGGATCCCGAGGACGCTGAACTGAAAAGGATTGTCGACATTGTCCGGGCCAATACCGGAATCAACGCCCGCTAACCGCCGGTTGGCGCCCATCCGCCTGCAGCCGTCGCGCTGGTTGCGGCGCCTGCATCGGTGTCTGTTACTCGCTCTGGCGGTACTGCCTTGGCTCGCTTTTGTGGGGCATTCCGATGTCCCCATTGGTTGGCTGATGGTCCTGTGCCTGTTCAATGCGCTGCTGGTCTGGGAGTGGTGGCGTACCGGACGACGTTCTGAACCGACGGTTTTGGCCTATGAAGCCGGAGCCTGGACGCTTGAGGGGGCATCCGGGGTGGTTACGGTGGTCCCCTGCGGTGAATGGCTGGTCTGGCCCTGGCTCCAGGTGGTGCGTTTTCGTGAAGGCGACAAGCTGCGAGTGCACACCCTGATCATCCTGCCGGACAGTGCCAGTGCTGACGACCGTCGGCGCCTTCGGGTGTGGTTGCGGATGGGGCGTTGGCATGAGGGACGCTGATCGCGAGCGGTCGGCGTCCCTCCGATCACATTACTCTTTGTTCACAATCACATTCTGGCCGGCGTAATTCATCGGCACCAGAATGGTGTCCCGCGCAATGGGTGAGCGCTCCGGATAGTCGAGAGAGAAGTGCAGGCCGCGGCTCTCCCGGCGAGCGCTGGCCGAACGGATGATCAGCTCGGCGACCATGGCCAGGTTGCGCAATTCAATCAGATCACTGCTGACCTTGTAGTTGCTGTAATACTCGGCGATTTCCCGCTGCAGCAGTTTGATGCGGTGGGTCGCCCGCTGCAGGCGCTTTTGGGTGCGCACTATGCCCACGTAGTCCCACATGAAGCGGCGCAGCTCATCCCAGTTGTGGGAGATGATCACATCCTCGTCGGAGTTGGTGACCCGGGATTCATCCCAGGCGGGGGAGACTTCGGGGGCGTCGATCCGGGGCAAGTTCTCACCGATGTGCTCCGCGGCGGACTGGGCGTACACAATGCACTCCAGCAATGAATTACTCGCCATGCGGTTGGCACCGTGCAGGCCGGTAAACGACGTCTCGCCGATGGCATAAAGGTTGAGCAGGTCGGTCTGCCCGTGGTGGTCCACCATGATTCCCCCGCAGGTGTAGTGGGCCGCCGGTACCACGGGGATCGGCTCTTTGGTGATGTCGATGCCGAACTCCAGGCAGCGGGCTTTGACCGTCGGGAAATGTTCGCTGATGAACTCGGCCGGCTTGTGGCTGATATCCAGATAGAGGCAGTCGCAGCCGAGGCGCTTCATTTCATGGTCGATGGCCCGGGCCACAATGTCGCGCGGCGCCAGTTCGGCGCGCTCGTCGAACCGGGTCATGAAGCGTTCGCCACTGGGCAGGCGCAGATAGGCGCCTTCACCACGCAGCGCTTCGGTAATCAGAAAGGTCTTGGCCCGGGGGTGGTACAGGCACGTCGGGTGAAACTGGTTGAACTCCATGTTGGCGACCCGGCAGCCCGCCCGCCAGGCCATGGCAATCCCGTCGCCACTGGCGCTGTCGGGGTTGCTGGTGTACAGATAGACCTTGCTGGCGCCCCCGGTGGCCAGTACCACCACGCGGGACTGAAACACATGCACATGGTCGTCGCGCCGGTTGAGCGCATAGGCGCCGGTGCAGCGCAGTTTGGGTGAGCCTTTGTCGGCCTGGGTGATCAGGTTGAGGGCGACATGGTCCTCAAACAGTTCGATATTGGGCTCGGCGCGTACCCGGTCAATCAGGGTGCTGTGCACCGCTTCTCCGGTGGCGTCGGCACTGTGGATGATGCGCCGGTGGCTGTGGCCGCCCTCCTGGGTCAGGTGGTAACCGCCGTTGCTGCCTTCCCGAGTAAAGTTGACGCCCTGATCAATCAGCCAGCGAATGGCTCCCTCGCTGCGCTCAACGGTAAACCGGACCGCGTCTTCGTGGCAGAGGCCTCCGCCGGCATTTAGGGTATCGCTGACATGGGCTTCAATGGAATCGTCATCGTCCAGCACCGCCGCAATACCGCCCTGGGCAAACCAGGTCGAGCCCTCGTTGACGGCATTTTTACTGAGCACGTGAACCCGTCCGTGCCGGGCCAGTTGCAATGCCAGTGTCAGACCGGCGGCGCCGGACCCGATAACGAGAATATCGCTGCTAAAGTGGTTGCTCATTCAGTGTGTACCTGTCCTGCCATGGGGCGATGCCCGGTAGGGCCATTTACGTCGTCGGGCGCGCTCCGGGATCATCGTTCTGCGGTACGGATGCGGCCTGGACCGACCGTAACGTTAGAGGTAGATGGTATAAACCCGTATAATAGCAAGGCTCGTGGCCAGTGTCTTAGAGATCATTGGGTAATATGAGACGCAGCACTTATGAACTTTTTGTCGGGCCTTTGGTCAGTGGGGCACCGGTAGTGACCGGGTGGCCACCTACCATAGCAACGAAGCGTGTTCGCATTTGCGGGCGGACAGAGGCAAACCACAGAAGTGGCAAACAACAACAGATGAATGACACTGGAGTCCGGTTGTGGGCTCCGGGTCGCTTGGGGGTTATGGGATGACAGCGCACGCCGCGCAGGACACCGATCAACAGCTGGTCGAGCGAGTACAGAAGGGCGATAAGCGCGCCTTCGATCTGTTGGTCATCAAGTACCAGCACAAAATTTATGCCATTATCGGGCGCTATATCCGCGATCAGGCGGAAGTGCAGGATGTGGCTCAAGAGGCGTTCATCAAGGCCTATCGGGCCCTGGCCAAATTCCGGGGCGACAGCGCCTTCTACACCTGGCTGTACCGGATTGCCATCAACACGGCGAAGAACCACCTGGTGGCGCGCAATCGGCGCCCTCCGGCCAGCGATGTGGAAGTGGACGATGCCGAGTTTTACACCGGCAGCGAGGCTCTGAAGGATATCGAGAGCCCGGAACGCAGCCTGATGCGCGATGAGCTCCAGGCCGTGGTGGACAAGGCCATACGGGATCTGCCGGAAGATCTGCGCACCGCGGTGACACTGCGGGAGATGGAGGGGCTGAGCTATGAGGACATCGCTCATATCATGGATTGTCCGGTTGGTACCGTCAGATCCCGGATATTCCGGGCTCGCGAAGCCATCGATCGGTGCATCGAACCGCTGGTGGCAGAGTCGTAAATGTTTGTTAAGATTTTTTTGGTTTTCGGCTGAACCTTTGGGGGAGAGCCCAGTCTCACCCAATGAAGGCCCGGGGTTGGAAGCATTCAGCAGTGCTTCAGCCACTATTGATATCGCTTGATGAAGGTACATGCGCGATGACTGAACAGAGCAATCACTCCCTGAATGAGTCACTGTCGGCACTGGTCGATGGTGAAGCGTCTCCGCTGGAAGTACGTCGTTTACTGAAAGCCGGCGCTGACGACTCAGCGGATTCGGAGTTGAACGCACGCTGGTCCCGTTACCAGTTGGCGGGCTCGGTAATGCGACGTGAGCTGGAAGTCATGGCGCCCTCGGGCTTTGCGGACCGGATCAGTGAAGCGCTGGCCGACGAGGCGGCGCCGGCGACCGGACACCGTCATTGGTGGCAGCGCGTCGGGCAGGTCGCGGTGGCCGCCTCGGTGGCCGGTGCGGTATTGATCGGGGTCCAGCAGTACCCGGGTATGGAAGCCGACAACACGATCGCCGGCACCTCGCCTGCCGAGAGCAGCAGTGCCGAAAGCGACATCGGCCGTTCCGAGCCGGTGTCTCTGCCGGCGGGTTATCAGGCACCCTCCCTGCCCATGGCCCGTACCGCCAGCGCGGAAAGCGGTTATGACCCGGTGCAGCGCCCGTCCAGAGAAGTCATTTTTGTGCCGGTGCGCGCCGAATCCGGCCAGATTCCCGCCGAGGAAATCCGCGCCTACCTGAACCAGTTGATGCAGGCCCACAGTGATCACGCCGCGCGCAACAGCAATCAGGGTGTTCTGCCTTTTGCTCGGGTGACCAATCAAGACGAGGAGTAAAGCGCCGTGATGGGGCGACTGCTCGCAAGCCTGGTGTTGCTATCCGCAGGCTGGGCGGCTCAGGCAGACAGTCCAGCTCAAGCAGACAGTCCGGATCCGCTGAGCCTGCTCCAGAGCATGGCTCGTGCCGGGCAGAACCTGAATTACCGGGGCTCTTTCACCTATGAGCATCGCAATGCCATGGAGAGCTTCCGGGTATACCGCTGGTCAGACGGTGAGCGGGTCGTGGAGCGGCTCGAGTATCTGAACGGTCCCGCGGGTACCGCCCAACAACTGAATGGTATGGCCGGATGTCAGACAACCGGTTATCGCCTGCTCAACGCCGATGTATCCCCCGAAACGGTCGCCCGCCTTGACCGCTACTACCAGTTGACCGTCCGAGGTTCAGACCGGGTGGCCGGTCGAGAGACCTATACCCTTGAGGTACGCCCCAGAGATCAGCTTCGCTATGGCTACCTGCTAGGGGTGGACCAAAAGACCGGGCTGCTGCTTAAGGCGCTGTTGGTCGATGAACAGCAGCGGCTGCTGGAACGTTTCCAATTTGTAGACCTGGATATCAACCCAGATGCCGAAGCGCTGCCGGAAGAGGCTGAGCAGCGGCCTGAAAATCACACCGATTGCCTGGATGCCGAGGCGGGCCAGCCGACGCGCTGGAGCCTGAATTGGCTGCCCCCGGGGTTTGCCTATTCCGGGGAAAAGCGTCTTCCCAATGGCATTGATATGTTAATGTATACCGACGGTCTGGCCAGTTTTTCGGTATTCCTGCAGCCGGTGGCCAGCTCCTCGGAGATTGCCGGGCGTGCCCATCGAGGGGCCACCTCAGCATTCATGGGGCAGTTGGCAACGGACAATCAGCAGTATCGCGTGACCGTGGTGGGCGAGATTCCCGGCGCCGTCGCCGAGCAGCTGGCCCAAGGCATAACCCCTTTGTCCGGGCCCCGTGAGGCAACAACACCATGATTTCCGAAACCGGCCGCATTGTCGCCATTGAAACCGATGGACTCTGGGTGGAAACCATCCAGCGCTCCACCTGTGGTAGCTGCGCGGCGGAAAAAGGTTGTGGTCAGAGCCTGATGGCGCGGCTCATGGGGCATACCAGTTACCTGTGGGTGCTTCTGGAAGGGCGGGATCCGGCGGATTACCGTATTGATCAGGAAATCCAGATTGGAGTGCCCGAAAGTGTTGTGGTCAACGGCTCCCTGTTTGTGTACCTCACACCGCTGTTTGGCATGTTGGCCGGTGCCGGCGTGGCCCAGCAGCTCTGGGCATCCGATGGCCTGAGCGCCCTTGGCGCCCTGGTCGGCCTGCTGGCCGGTGGCGCACTGGTCCGCTGGCGTGCGCACCAGACCCGCTACGATCGCCGCCTGCAGCCGGTGCTGCTCGACGATCGGCAACCGGTCACCCTGATTCCCTCCTGAACCCTATCCCTGCAAGAGTGAGATCGCGTTTTGCCCCCTTCCCTGATGATTCCGGAGCACGAAGTCGAATTGACGGCCATTCGCGCCCAAGGGGCGGGGGGGCAGAATGTCAACAAGGTCAACAGCGCGGTGCACCTGCGTTTTGATGTTCAGGCGTCCTCGCTACCGGGAGCGGTCAAGGAGCGTCTGCTGCAGATGCGCGATCAGCGGATCACCGCAGACGGTGTCCTGGTACTCAAAGCCCAGCGCTTCAGAACCTGGGAGAAAAACCGGGCCGATGCGCTGGAGCGGTTGGCGGAGCTGATTGCCAAAGCCAGTCACCGACCCAAGCCCCGGCGACCCACTCGCCCCTCCAAGGCCGCTCGGCAAAAGCGCATGGATCGAAAGACGCAGCGCGGCGCGATCAAACGCAATCGCGGTAAAGTCGACCTCTGACCTCTGACCTCTGACCGTTGAACCGCCACCGACACCCTGTTCAGGGCTGAGCGGTGGCGGACGCACGCTCCAGATTGACCTTGGCCTCCGGCTCCGGCACCTGTCGCCAGAGCTCATCCCGCAACTGCCCGAACGCCGGTTTCCGATCATTGAGCAACCAGCGCGCCAGGGCCTGGGCAACGTTGGGGTAATCTACCGGTCGGGCGCGCGGCATGGCCAGCCAGTCGCCAATGGCCTTTTCGGTCAATACCTGAGCCACGGCACCATAGCCGAGTTGGCTCAAGGCGAACGCATTCGACTGTTGCTCCATCTGACCGACCACGGGTTGCACCAGCAGCTTCTTGCCCAACTGAATGGCCTCGCTGGGCAGTTCGAAACCCGCGCTGCAAATGACTCCCTCGACCCGGTGCAGATCGGCCTGAAAGCCTTCCCGGGAAAAGGGCCGGATCTGGATGTGGCCCTCGTCGATGGGTTTCGGTACCGGCTGATAGACGTAGAAGCGGGTGTCCGGAAACGCGCGTAGCTGAGGCACTATGTCCTCGGGCTGAGCGAAGGGCAGATACACCAGATACTCTTTGGCGTGGCACTCGTTGGGATACTGCGAGGGCTCAATCAGCGGTGGCAGAATCGGCTGGTTGAAGTGGTGCCAGTGCAGACCGATGGCGTGCTCTACCGGCGCGAACTGCCGCATGAAGGCCCGTACAAACAGGTTTTCGCCCCGTTTCGGAATCTGGTGCATGAATGCACACTGGTGGGAAATGCCGATGCTGGGCAGCCCGGCTCGGCGCGCCGCCCAGGCGGTTACCGGTTCGAAATCATTGATCAGCAGATCGTAGCCGCTGACATCCAGCGAGCGGATATCCCGGTAAAGGGTGCGCAGGTGGCTGCTGAGTATGGTTCGAGGATAGTTTACCCGCCCGTGCTCAGTGACAAAGGTCAGACCGCGAAAGCATCGGTACGAGCCGAAAGTGTCCATGTCGAAATAGTCTTCGGGCGCCCGCCCGGAAAACACCCAGTCTACTTCGACTCCCTCCTCCTTGAGTGCTCTTGCCATGATTCGCGCGCGAGTGGTGTGGCCATTGCCCGTGCCCTGAACACCGTACAGTATCTTCATAAAACGCCTGTGGTTGGCCAGATTATCGAGGAGGCATAGAGCCCCGTCATTGCCGCTCCGGATCCCAGCAAGGCCCCGGCGGCGATATCACTGGGGTAGTGCACACCCAGCAACACCCGGCTGGCGCCAATCATGCTGGCCCACAGATAGCAGGGCAGGGCAAAGGTCGGGTAAAAGCTGGTAACCAGCGCGGCAAACAGAAAGGCGGCGGCGGTATGCCCCGAGGGGAAACTGAACTGGTCCGAGGGGGTGATCCAGGCCTCGTAGAAATCAATTTTCATGGCGGGCCGGTCTCGCTTGATGGCATTTTTAAGCCAAAGGTAGAGACTGATATCCAGCGCGTAGGCCAGTATGCCCGCCAGGATAAACGCCTGGCCGTGCTCCGGCTCGAGCAGCGCCAGTGCCAGGGAGCCCAGAATATACAGGTGGCCGTCCCCGGTTCTCGAAATCCAGCGAACCGATTTGCGGTAGGGGAAGCGCTTGGTGACGTGTAGCCACAGAAAAGCGAGAGTATCCAGCCGATGCACGCGTTCAAAGAGACTGTTCATAGGTCACCGCCTTGGTTGGGTCTTGGGACTTCAGCCGCCGACAGCGTATTGATAGCACTCCATTGTGAATCTTCCATGACAGTGAACGGCCGGGATTTCCATCGCCGCAACAATCCGTTAACGTACGCGGCATTGGCGATCATCCAGGAGTGTTACCCCCTTATGCCCAAACCCGGAAAAACCGGTTTACGCCGGATTGTTGATGCCTTTGGGTACTCCATGCACGGCTTTGCCGCGGCCTGGCGCTTCGAGGCGGCGTTCCGTCAGGAGGTCCTGTTGGCGGTTATCCTGCTACCGGCCTCGCTCTGGCTGGGGACGACCCTAATGGAGCGGTTGCTGCTGGTGGCCAGTGTGTTCTGGGTCATCATGGCGGAGTTGGCGAACTCGGCGATTGAGGCGGCGATTGATCGCACGGGGGATGAAATGCATGTGCTTGCGGGTCGCGCCAAGGATATGGGCTCGGCACTGGTGCTGGTCAGTCTGATCCTGCTGGCCATCATCTGGGTCAGCGTGGGAGCGGCGCGGTTTCTCTGAGAGGAGCGGGAGCGAGAGTGCTCGGCAGTGGTCGACCGGGGGGCGAATAGGCTACACTCGGGGCCGACGTTAACGCCGAGACGGCATACAGACTCAGGCCTCTATGGACTTCTTGCTCGAATTCTCCACCCTGTCACTGGTTTTGATGGCATTGATCGTACTGATGACGGTCTACTTTATCGGGCCGGGCTACTCTTCCCAAAGTGCGGTACACGCCCCGACCATTCTCACCAGTACGGGTATTTTCGGTACCTTTATCGGGGTGGCGCTGGGACTGCTGGAATTTGACACGACGGATATCCAGTCCAGCGTTCCGGGGTTGATCGAGGGGCTTCAGACCGCGTTCTGGACCTCCATCGCCGGCCTGTTAGGCGCCTTGCTGGTCAAGTTCCGTCATTTGACCACCACGCTGCGCCAGCATCGGCGCCAGTCCAGTTACGAGGCGGCCACGGTCGATGATCTGGCCAATTTGCTATCCGATATTCACCAATCCCTGTCCGACCCCGATGCCGGTGGTCTGAATGCCGCCGTGCAGGGCTTGCGCCAGCAACAGCAGGACGAAATCCGGGGGCTGAAACAGTCTCTGGAGCAGTATCAGGCCGATATGACCGAGGCCAACACTCAGGCGCTGATTCGCGCGCTGGAGACCGTGCTGACCGACTTCAATGCTCAGATCGACGTCCAGTACGGCGAAAACTTCAAGAAGCTCAATGAAGCGGTGGGTAATATGCTGCTCTGGCAGCAGAACTACAAAACCGAGCTGCAGGAGCTTCTGGTGACTCAGAAGTCCAATGGCGAGCTGCTCGACAAGGCCAGCCGGGCGTATGAGAAAGTGGTCACCCACTCCGAGGTGTTCAATCAGGTGTCCGAGTCTCTCGGCGGGCTGATGGAAGCGCTGCAGGCGCAGGCCCAGGGGTTGGATCAGTATCTGTCCCAGCTGTCGACGGTGGCGGAGAAAGCCGCGGCGGGTCTTCCCTCTCTGGAGGGACGGGTGGATGCGCTCACGGATCAGCTGGCGGACAGCGTGACCCGCAACCAACAGCAACTGAGCCAGGTACTGGATGAAGCCTCCCGGGCCCTGAGGGATACGTCGGCGGAAGTGCATCGCAACCTGGCCGACAGTCTGACTCAATCCCAGAACGGTATGCACCAACAGGTGGAAGCCCTGGTGGACCGTACCGGCAGTCAGTTGGAGGAGCTTGATAAGGCGCTGGAGCGCGAGCTGACCAAAGCGCTGACCACCTTTGGCTATCAATTGACCTCACTGTCCGAGAAATTCGTCAACGATTATTCGCCGTTGACTGACAAGCTGCGCGCACTGGTTCAGGCCAGCGGCGCGGTTACTGATTCCAATGGCCCCGATACCACTCATGACTCAGCGTCCCAATCAGCAAAATCCGCTCGCACCCCGGCCCAACCATGATGTAGAGCACGAGGAGCACTGGGTCTCCGTCAGTGATCTGATGGGGGGACTGATGATGGTGTTCCTGTTGATTGCCGTGGTCTATATGGTTCAGCTCGAGATCGAGAGCCGTAAAATTCGCGATGTGGCGGTGCTCTACGACCGCCTGAAAACCCAGTTGTACGACGATCTTCAGGAAGAGTTCGGAGACGATCTGCCGCGCTGGGGAGCCGAACTCAACCGGGATCTCAGCCTGCGCTTTTACGACACCGAAGTGCTCTTTCCTCAGGGGGAAGACACCCTGCGTCCCGCGTTTGAGGCGATATTGTCCGATTTCTTCCCGCGTTACCTGGCGATCATCACTTCCCCCAAATACCGGGATGACATTCTTGAGGTGCGGATTGAAGGTCACACCTCCAGCGACTGGGGAAATCTGCCGGAGCGGGAAGCCTACATTCGCAATATGGCGCTGTCCCAGGCTCGAACCCGCACGACCCTGGCCTACCTGCTCAGCCTGCCGGAGGTGGAGCCGGAGCGGGCCTGGATCAAGGCGCACCTGACCGCCAATGGACTGTCCTCCTCCAAGGTAGTGACCCGAAACGGCCAAGAGGACGAGATCCGCTCCCGTCGAGTTGAGTTCCGGCTGCGCACCGATGCGGAGTCCCGCATCGAAGGGTTGCTCACCGAGGAGCGCTCGTGAAGCTGCCGGACTTTCTGGAGTTTGAGCCGTTCAACCGCATGCGGGCGTCTCTCGGGACGGAGCAATTGGGAGCGTTCGAGTTTTTTGATCCGAATCTGCACCTCACCGCCCGGGAACGGGAGGAGCTCCTCACGGGCCTGACACTGGGCTGGTCGGCCTTACGGTGCCTGCACGATTATACGCTGGCGTATAAAAACAGCCGGGTTCTGGTGTGGGGGCAGGCGCCGGGAGAGAGTTGGGCAGCGCCGGGGTACCACCTGGCGTACTGCCGGACGCTGCAACAGTTGCGTCGACAGCAACCGGATCTGCGCTTGTCGGTGGCCACCCGGTTACCCGAGCCGGACCCCTGGCCCTGGCGGGTGTGCCCGGAATGCCTGCAGCAACTACAGTTTCGCGGCTTTGACGCCGCGCGAGCCCGGCATCGGGACTACAGCGAACGGGTGTTGGAGGCCTTCGATCTGGCGGATTTTTTCCGTGACTACCCGGTCTATCCGATCACGTCCGAGGTGTTGCGAGCGCTGGACGTCGTCGCCTGAAGCGGGCTTACCGCAGATGGAGCCTCAATGGTGGGAGTAGAGGCCAACCTCGCTGAAGTAGGCGTAGTAGTCCTGTTCCAGCGAACGGCCCGGGGTGCGCCGGTCCAGTGATTTGCGACGCTTGCGATGATACAGGTCCATGGGCATTTCGGCGCAGGGGTCCGGTTCCCGACGGCGGTCCGGTCCGCGACGGCGGTTGATAAAAATAGCGTCTGGGCGGTGCATGGCGGTCAGTTGTTTTTTTGAGGGTTGAATTAACACAGTGTAGTCGGCAATCGGTAAAATGCCGACAAATTTTGTGGAGTAGTGTATGAAACCGGTAGAAGCGTCCATCAATCGTGCTTTGACAGAGGCCTTCGAGCCCCTCCACCTGGAGGTGCTCAATGAAAGCCACCAGCATAATGTGCCCCCCGGCTCGGAGAGTCATTTCAAGGTCGTTCTGGTCTCTGAGGCCTTTGTTGGCAAGCGCCAGGTGCAGCGTCATCAGGCGGTTTATGGGGCGCTCGCCGAGCAGCTGCGAGGTCCGGTCCATGCCCTGGCGCTGCACACCTACAGCCCGGAGGAGTGGCGCGACGCCAATCAGGTTCCGGGCTCGCCTCCTTGCCTGGGCGGTGGCGCCAAGTCCTGAAATCCGGTGAATTGACCTGTCAATTCACCGGTTGAAGCTGGTTGTTCAAATTTTAAGCGTTTATAATGCGCGCTTTCTGTCAGTTCCCCGAGGTTGATTGTCTTCCCATGAGTGCTTTTGTTGTCGCTGCCCTGTATAAATTTGCGTCTCTACCGGACTTCCAGGAGATCAGTGATCCCCTGCGGGAGCGCTGCGTGGCGCTGGGCCTGAAAGGCACGCTCCTGCTGGCCCATGAAGGCATCAACGGCACGGTTGCCGGCTCCCGGGAGGGCGTCGATGGCCTGCTCGACTACCTGCGCTCGGACCCGCGACTGGCGGATCTGGAGCACAAGGAGTCTCCGAGCGATGAGCAGCCGTTTTACCGCATGAAGGTCAAACTGAAAAAGGAAATCGTGACCATGGGGGTGGAGGGTATCGACCCTCGCCAGAGCGTGGGCACGTACGTGCCGCCGAGCGATTGGAATGCGCTGATTTCCGACCCTGAAGTACTCGTTATCGATACCCGTAACCACTACGAGTATGCGATCGGGAGCTTTGAGCGTGCGCTTGACCCGGAGACCGAGACATTCCGCGAATTTCCCCAGTATGTGCAGGACAACCTCGACCCGTCGCGCTACAAGAAAGTGGCCATGTTCTGCACGGGCGGCATTCGGTGCGAGAAGGCCACGGCGTATATGAAAGCCCAGGGCTTTGATGAGGTGTACCACCTGCAGGGCGGTATTCTCAAATACCTGGAGGAGGTCCCCGAGGAGGAGAGCCTCTGGCGGGGTGAATGTTTTGTGTTTGATAACCGCGTCGCGGTCAATCACCGCCTTGAGCCTGGCACCTATGACCAGTGCCACGGCTGTCGTCACCCGATCACGGAAGAAGACAAGCAGGCGCCAGAGTATATGAAAGGCGTCAGTTGTCCGCGTTGTTACCACCAACTGACGGACGATCAGAAGGCCCGTTTCGCCGAGCGACAGAAACAGATTGAGTTGGCGCGTCAGCGCAACGAAGCCCATATTGGCGCCGCGCCGCCGGCGCGCCAGCGTCGGGCCGCCACCAAATCGTGATCTGGAAGGGCGCCGACGCCACTTCCCCCAACGGAGATTGACTCATGGAATCCCTGGATTACCAAGCGTGGACCCTGGATCTGGCCCGAGGCAGGGCGGAGCACCCGAGTGGTTTCAGCCTGGAAGTGGAGGGGGATGTACGCAACCCCTCCGGGGTCGCGCCGGCAAACTATCCGCAAGGGTTGAGCTTTGCCGATCAGGCGCGCCTGCTACGCTCTGGCATGGAGGCGTTGGCCGCTGCCGCCAATGGCTCGGACGCCAGCTCCCAGAAGCGCTCTACGGTCGTGAACAGTCGCGCCCGTCGGGCGGAAGAAAGTGCCAAACAGTTTGCTGAGCAGCGCAAGGACCGCCCCGCGCGGCCCAAGCTATCGCTCAAAAAAAGGGATTAACGGATTACCAGTTGACCGCGCAGTTGCAGGTCTGTCCGGTGGTTGTCGACCACCGTAAACAACTGATCCATACGCACACCTGCTATTTCCGCCTGACTGGCGGGAGCGTGAACACCACCTCCGCTGGCGACCAGACGATCGAGTTCCTCGGTGGTTGAATCGATGGCCGTCAGAATATTCTGGGTGGTGGCCTCATCGCGGAATACCCGTCCCTGACCGG
Organism: Marinimicrobium sp. LS-A18; assembly: GCF_000463525.1. NCBI lineage: Bacteria > Pseudomonadati > Pseudomonadota > Gammaproteobacteria > Cellvibrionales > Cellvibrionaceae > Marinimicrobium > Marinimicrobium sp. LS-A18. The sequence continues at coordinate 1,364,239 of NZ_AWEP01000002.1, read as the reverse complement.
TCAGGGCCAGGTACTGATCACACTCTTCAAGCCACTGCTTACGCTGCTTCAGGAAGTTGCTGATGTTGCGCATCCCTCCTTTGTGGCCAGTGGTCAGTTGCTCATCCCGGTAGCTTTGCAGGCTCTCCCGAGCGCGCAACAGAAACGCAACGCTGGTGTCCTGGCAATAGGATGCTGTGAGATAGCTGGGGAATTTGACACCGTGCTCTTCCATGGCCGCCTCGCGCTTGCAGGTTTCATCGCAGGCCTGGCTGGGTAGGCACACCATAAGGCTGAGTAAAATAAATAGTTTTTTCATAGTCGCGCCAGTGGTTTGTTATGGATTTTGTACAGCGTAGTGCCCTATATATGACATTTTGGCGACACCGTCAACGGTGGGGCACTTAACTCACCTTTGTTATTAGGAATCAGTCTAGATAACGGAAACTTATAAGTTTTTGCTGTAAAAAAGTACTTCTACCACGGTGAATGATTTTTATGTTGATGGTGGGCTGCCATCAACCAACTGTAAATGCCCTTCACGTTGCGCGCAAACGCGTCGGTGGAATATTGTTGTGCAAACGATTGTGCCTGCCGGGAAAGACGATCACGGTGAGTGTCGTCCTCGATCAACTGGTGGACCCGCCGACACCAGACCTCCAGATTATCGGGTGTTTTATAGCCGTTTTCATCTTCCCGGACCACATCATCAATGCCGCTGGAGCGCACCGCGACAACGGGCAGGGATGCGGCCATGGCCTCCAGGATGACCATTCCCTGGGTCTCCGATTTGGAGGCGAAAACAAAGAGATCGCCCAGGCGGTAGTAAGTGGCCATGTCCTCTGGGGCGATCGCGCCCACCAGCGTGACATGGTCGGCCAGTGCTTCCTGTTCTATTCGCTGTTGCAGGCGGTGGCGCTCATGTCCGTCGCCGATCATCAGTAAGTGAAAGGGTGTCGAGGTCTGGTCTTTGAGCCGGGCCACCGCATCCAACAGAAAATCGATGTTCTTTTCCGTCGACAATCGGGACACGCTGATCAGAACCCGCTTTCCTTCCAGAGTGTATTGCTGGCGAAGTCGTGCCAAGGCCGCATCGTCCACTGTCTGAAAACGGTCATAGTCAATACCGGTGGGTTGTACAAAGATGGGGGTTTTCACCCCGATCATACGCAGGTAATCCTCGGCGGAGTTGGTGGGTACGATGACCCCGCTGCACCGGTTGGCAAAGCGCTTGATCAATCCGTGCGAGATCAGGTTGCGGAACAGTGCCCCCGGGAGTGGCACGAAATGAGCGTAGTGCTCGAGCCGGGTGTGATAGGTGTAGACCGAAGGAATGTCCAGACGCCGGGCCAGCCACAGCCCCAGAGTGCCCATCCATATCGGGTGGTGGACATGGATGAGGTCGGGCCTGAAGGCCCGCACTGTTCGGCGGATCCGCGTCAGGAAAATATTGGGGAGCCTGAATTCGCCTCGAACACCGAGCGTCAGCAGCGAGTGGGCGCGAACCACACCGGATTCCTCGGGGTCCTGACGTCGATACCGCGGTGCCACCACCAGTACGGAATTTCCCAGGGCAATCAGCCCGCGGCGCAGCCGTTCAATCGACAGCGGCACCCCGCCAATAAACGGTAGATAGTTGTTGGTGAACATGGCCACCCGCAAGGGGGCACTCTGCCAAGGGGTGGGGTCCAGATCAAAATCCGGATAGTAGTTCCTTCCGACCACGATACGCTGGTAGAGCTTGATGGCAATTACCGTGAAAGCACTGACCAGGAGGATGAAGTTGACATACCCGACATAGAACAGAGAATAGATGAAAAACCAGAAGCTCTCCAGCGTGGAGAGCAGCGGGTGCTGGCCCACGTCAAGGCGCTCCATGGTGATCTCCGCATCGCGACCCGACACGGCGACCTTGACGTAGTGATAAAAGCTGACGTCATCGTTCAGGACCAGCCCGCCGCCACCGCCCGTGGTAACGAACTCGGTGTCCTGATGGGTTTGCCTGGAATACAGCGGCAGGTTGGCTGAAAACACCGCCGTGATATCATGCTGGTGAATGAGGCCGAGCAGTGCATCCCTGAATGTCGAGTCCTGCAGGTACTGGTCTTCCCGATCGAACAGCAGTTCATGCTCAACGGGGTAGAGGGGATGCCCAAGGAAGAGAAACACCGGGCCTGGCTGGGCGTCGCCCAGCAACCCCTTGAGCCACTCGATCTGCCAGCGCCAGGGGGTTTTTCCAGTGCTGTCCAGAAAAATGAACTGACTGTTGCCCAGCTTGAAGTTGTAGAAATAGGGGCCGAAATGCTCGTAAAAACGAAAGCTGCCGAAGTCCTCGTGCTCCTGCTCCCCGAACGTCAGCAGGTAGGGAATGTCCAGGTGGCTCAGGGTACCGTGGAGCGCGCGGTATTTATCTTCACCGCCTCCGCTGACGGCATTGCCGGCTGAGACCATGAAGTTCACGCCGGACTGGTTCAGCGTGGGAATAATGCGCTTTTCAAACACGCCCACTGAGTTGTTGATGTTCCCTATCACCGCGAACTGGTAGTCATCCCGGGATTCGAGGTTATTTTTGAGTAGGCGTAGCTGTTCCGTGTGCAGGCTGTTGTACTCGGGGCGGTCCAGGTTGAGGTAGAGCTTGTAGCCGATCAGGAAGCCGACGATCGTCAAATTCAGATAGAACAGCCATTTCATCAGGCGTGGCGCTTTCATTACTGTTTATTCCGTTGGGCGTCGCGTAAAAGATTTTTTGCCAGGGTTCGCTTGAACAGTACCAGCCCGATGGCCATGCCCAGGTAGATGGTCAGTGCACGCCAGGCAAGGGTCACCAGCAATAAGTGGGGGCCGCCAATCAGGGACCGAAAGAAGTGGCCAAATACTCCCTCAGAAATACCCGAAGCGCCGGGGGTGGGCGAAAAGTACATGATAAAAGTCGTCACCAGCAGTAGCCCCAGAACGTTCATGTAACTGAACGAGTAGCCCAGTCCCCATAGCAGCAGCGCGGGAAAGCTGAACAGGCTTACCAGAAATATTGCCGTGGTCAGTATGGAGGCGAACACCGCCCAGTGGTTACCGGAGCCGTATTCTCGAAACGCACGCGTGAATCGCAACATCTCCCGGCGCAGGTGAAATTGCCAGCGGCGGTGGCGGCGATCACTGAGCCCGTGCCAACGGTAAAGCTGTTGCAATATCACACTTACCAGTCCAATCAGCCAGCGGGTGCGAAACAGCACCAGGATAAAAAAGCCCAGGTACAACACCACAAAGCCCGCCAACGCCCATCCGATGTCTTTTCCAAGGGTGCCTTCGCTGAATACGTCCAGGGTCAGCAGGCACAAGGGCGCCAGGGTGAAAATAAACGCCACCGCCAGCAGGGTGCGTAAAGTCGTGGCGGCGGTCGCGTGGCCTAACGGCACACCTTCGCGGCGCAAATACCAGATCTGCGCAAAACCGCCTCCGGTGGCCATGGGTGTGATATTGGAAAAAAACAGGTTGATGAAAACGAGCGACAGTAGGTTCCGTAACGGAACCCGATGTCCCAGCGCCTGCAGGGTGTACCCCAATCGCAGTGCATCACTGAGGTAGTAAACGGCCAGTAACCCCAACAGCGACAGCAGCACCCAGGGCTGCAGCAAACGGGTATCGAAGGAAAGCTCCCGCCCGGCAAACTGACCCCAGACGGAATAGAGCCCGGCGGCGGTCAGCAGCACAAACAGCAGGGCGAACAGTGCCAGCCGCCGCCAGGAGGTGGGCGCGTAGTCGGCCACGGTGGTGACTTAGGCGCTCAGAGTCAGCATAAAGCCCAGCGGGTGCTTGAACAGGGCCACGCTGACAATGTAGAGAAAAATTCCGAGCGCGATCAGCCAGGCGGCGACCCGCACGGTTTTTTTCGGGTGCCGGAAGGCCAGCACGCCCACACCGATGTAGACAAACAGGGCGATGATTTTGGTCATCAGCCAGGGATGATCACCGGGCGAGTAACCCATGGCAACAGCCAGGGCAACGGCGCTGACCAGTAGCAGGGTGTCATTGATATGAGGCAACACCCGAGCCCACTTGCGTCTGAGCAAGCCAGAGCCCTGCATCATCCAGATGCCGCGAATAAAGAAGCCGATAAAGGAGAGCAACACAAAGAGCAGGTGCAGGTGTTTGAGTAGAGCGGTCATCCTGTGTGTCCTTCAGTCTGGAATTGGGTGTCTGGTGCCGGTGGTTCAGGGTTTGTGTACTTTCTTGGGGTGTTTGCGTGCTGGGTAACAGGTCCGGCAAATGTCGCACACCGTACCATCACAGCGCCGCGCGGAACAGTACTCGCGTCCATAATAGATGATCTGCAGGTGCAGGGCGTTCCAGCGGTCTTTGGGGAACAGGCGTTTTAGGTCTTTTTCGGTTTGGGTGACATTTTTGCCGTTGGTCAGTCCCCAGCGTTGGGCGAGCCGGTGGATGTGGGTGTCGACCGGAAATGCGGGCACGCCAAAGGCCTGGCTCATGACGACGCTGGCGGTTTTGTGGCCGACCCCGGGCAGTTTTTCCAGGGCGTCTATGTCATCGGGGACTTCGCCGTCGTGTTCGTCGATGAGTATCTGGGACAGCTTGGAGATGGCTTTGGCTTTCTGGGGCGAGAGTCCGCAGGGGCGGATGACGGCCTGGATGTCTTCGACGGGTATTTTGGCCATGTCTGCGGGGTTGTCGGCGAGTTGCCATAAATGTGGGGTGACCTGGTTGACCCGCTCGTCGGTGCATTGGGCGGACAGCAGGACGGCGACCAGTAGGGTGTAGGGGTCTTTGTGATCGAGCGGTATCGGCGGCTCGGGGTACAATTCCTGGAGTCGATTCAAAATGAACTCGACTCGTTCGGGTTTCTTTAAATTTTCCGGCTTTGTCATATTTTGAATCATCGTTCTTTAACAGTATCTTGGTGATCGTCTAGACCGGCGGCTGTGGGGTACACCCGTTGGAGACCCGCCGTGAACCCATCCCTGGGGGCTTCTCGTCGGCATCCATGCCTCCGAGAGTCTCCAACGGGTGTACCCCACAGCCGCCTCAGTGCCACTAAGAGATTTTTGTAGAACTATCTAGTTCCCGAGACTTTCTGTGTGGCACCGCGGAGGGGAGGTAGGGGGCTTCGGGACCGTCACCGGCCTGGACGGCCGGTGCAGAGCGTACAGGGACGTATTCACAGCGTGTCCCGAAGCCCCCTACCTTCCCGCAGCATTTCCTACAAAGCGCTTACCTCGTATTGAGCCATAAACTTATTGATTCGGTGTGCCGCTTCGACGCATTCGTCCAGGGATGCCACCAATGCCATTCGGACGTGGTGGTCGCCCGGATTGCCGGTTTCGGTGTCGCGGGCCAGGTAATTGCCGGGGAGGACGGTAATGTTCTGCTGGGCAAACAGCTCCCGGGCGAACGTCTCACTGTCCACCGGCGTGCGCGGCCAGAGATAGAAGCCCGCTTCAGGCTTGGCAACATCCAGACAGCCGTCCAGGATGTCCAGCACCGCCGCAAACTTCTGGCGATACAGATCCCGGTTTGCCCGCACATGCGCCTCGTCTTCCCAGGCAGCGATGCTCGCCAGTTGTGAGGGCACCGGCATGGCGCAGCCGTGGTAGGTTCGGTAACGCAAAAACTCCGCGAGAATCGACGCATCACCGGCCACAAACCCGGAGCGTAAGCCCGGCAGGTTGGAGCGCTTGGATAGGCTGTGAAAGACCACGCAGCGGCTGAAATCCTCACGGCCGAGCTCTGTGCAGGCCTGCAGCAATCCAAGCGGGGGTGCCTGTTCGTCGAAGTAGAGTTCGGAGTAACACTCGTCCGAGGCAATTACAAAATCATACTCGTCGGCCAGTGCCAACAGGGTGCGCCAGTGCTCGAGCGTGAGGACCGCGCCGGTGGGGTTGCCCGGGGAGCAGAGGTACAGGAGTTGGCAGTGTTTCCAGATGTTCGGGTCGACGGCGGCAAAGTCGGGAATATAGTGGTTGTCGGCGGTACAGTTCAGAAACGCCGGTTGCGCTCCGGCGAGCAGGGCGGCGCCTTCGTAGATCTGATAAAACGGGTTGGGGCTGACCACCAATGGTTGTTCGGCGGTGCGGTCCACCACGGCCTGGGCGAAAGCGAACAGGGCTTCGCGGGTGCCATTCACGGGCAGAACCTGGGTTTCGGGGTCGAGCTGCCCCCTGCTCAGTGCAAAGCGCTTTTCGGCCCACTGGGCAATAGACTGACGCAATTCCGGCAGGCCTTTGGTCGCGGGGTAGTTGGCGACGCGGTTGAGGTTCTGGCTCAGGGTGTCGAGCACGAACGCCGGCGGCTGGTGTTTGGGCTCACCAATGGATAGCGCAATATGCGATAGATGTTCCGGCGGCTCCACGCCCGCTTTGAGCTTGGCGAGCTTTTCAAACGGATAAGGGTGAAGGTGATTCAGGTCTGGGTTCATTGGGTTATCTTCACGTTAAGCTTGTGCACGGCTGAGTGCCTCAATGTAGTTCCGGCGTTTGCGGGGTTTACCGTTTGGAGACCCGCCGTGAACCCATCCCTGGGGGCTTCTCGTCGGCTCCCTGCCTCCGAGAGTCTCCAAACGGTAAACCCCGCAAACGCCTCTGTGCCAGCATCATGTTGTTGGAGTCTTATCTATCTCCACCTCATTATCCGTTGGTACTGGCGGAGGGAGGGTAGGCCTCTTTGAGACCGTTACCCGCCTGGACGGCGGGTAATGAGCCCCCATGGATGGGTTTACGGCGTGTCTCAAAGAGGCCTACCCTCCCGCAGCACTACAATGCGAAGCACCGGAGTAAAGCGAACGGATTTTAGAAATTTACCACCGACGCTGAGGTTTTGGTGGCGCGCTTGTCCAGTTGTTCGCAGATTTCCCGCTGTAATGCCTCGCATAGCGCCGGGTCGCTCAAGGGCTCGCCCTCGTTATCGGTGATGAAAAAGACATCCTCCACCCGCTCGCCCAAAGTGGCGATTTTGGCATTCTGTAACAGAATATCAAACTGCAGAAAAACCCGGCCAATACACGCCAGCAAACCCGGGCGGTCCGGACTGATCACCTCCAGCACCGTATAGCCACTGATCATATCGTTGCTCAGACTCGTGCGGGTGGGCATCGTAAAGTGCTTAAGGCGACGGGGCGTGCGGCGGCTGATGACCTCGGAATAATCATCCACCAGTCGCAACTCATCCAGCAGTGCATCCTGAATGCGCTTGAGTACCTTCGGGTCATCGCCCAGCGGTTCGCCGTCCTGGTTCAGAACAAAAAAGGTGTCCACGGTGTAGCCGCTGTTCGAATTGTAAATGCGGGCATCCTGAATGTTCAGGTTAAGCTGATCCAGTGCTGTGGCCACGGCGGCGAAGACGTTTTTGCGGCCCTTGCTGCGCACGAAAATCTGGGTCGCGCCCTCGAGCTCCCGGTTGGTGGTCTTCTTGATCAGGATGAGCGGTGTGTCGTCGGTGTGCTGGATCATCGCCTCGCTGTGCCAGGCGATATCCAGTGCCGTCTCGCGCATGAAATACTCTTCGCCCATGTCGCTCCACAGCTGCCAGGCGGTGTCCGCGGAAATATCCTTGCGCTCGAGTTTACGCAGCGCGGACTGCTGGGTTTCTTCGATCAGCTCGTGCTTGTCGATATTGTTTTCCAGGCCCCGGCGCAACGCCCGCTTGGTTTCCATATAGAGCTGGCGCATCAGGCTGGCCCGCCAGGTGTTCCAGAGCTCTTTGTTGGTGCCGTTGATGTCGGCGACCGTCAGGGTATACAGGTAGTCCAGACGCTGCTGGTCGCCCACCCGCAGGGCAAAATCGTGGATCACATCGGGGTCGGAGATGTCCTGCTTCTGGGCCACGGCGGACATGAGCAGGTGCTGCTCCACCAGCCAGCAGATCAGTCGGGTCTCCCGCGGTGACAGTCCGTGGCGCTGGCAGAAGTCCTCGGCGTCCACGGCGCCAAGGGTGGAGTGATCTCCGCCGCGTCCTTTGGCAATGTCGTGGTACAGGCCGGCGATGTAGAGCAGCTCCGGCTTGGGGAGTCGTTTGATCACATGGGCGGCGATCGGAAACTCTTCTTTGGCATCCGGCGCCCAGAAGTCGCACATGTTCTGCATGACCTTCAGGGTGTGCGCATCCACGGTATAGATGTGGAACAGGTCGTGTTGCATCTGCCCGGTGACCAGTCCGAACTCCGGCAGGTACAGCCCGAGAATGCCGTAGCGGGACATCCGTTTGAGCTGTTCTACCAGGCCCTTCGGGTGGTGGAACAGCTCCAGAAACAGTTGGGTGTTGGTTGGGTTACGGCGGTAGTCGTCGTCGATCAGGTGGCGGCTTTCGCGGATCAGGCGGATGGTGGATGCCCGCACCCCCTGGATTTCCGGGTGTTTGGCCATCAGCACGAAAATTTCCAGAAGCGCTGAGGGCGTTTCCTCAAAGACATAGATGTGCGCGGCCTCGATATAGTGATCGCGTAGCTGAAAGCGTTCATTCAACGCGGTCACATTTTTATTGACGCCTCTCTGCAGAATGACCTCATGTAGGAACTGCAGCAGCACGTCGTTCAGTTCGCGCAGGGACATCACCAGGCGGTAGTAGCGGTGCATGAACTGCTCCACCGCCAGGCTCTCACTGTTGTCCCGATAACCGAACATGGCCGCCAGTTCGCGCTGGTGATCGAACAGCAGGCGCTCTTCGGCGCGGCCGGCGATCAGGTGCAGGCCATAACGGACCCGCCAGAGGAACTCTTCGCCGCTCTGGAGCAGGGAGAATTCTTCCTCGGTGAAAAAACCCTTGCCCTCGAGCTGTTTGAGCGTCCGGACCTGAAAGAATCGCTTGGCCACCCAGCCGATCATCTGGATGTCGCGCAGGCCGCCCGGGGCATTCTTGATATTGGGCTCAAGGTTGTATTCGGTATCGTTGTACTTCTGATGACGTTGAATCTGCTCCTGCCATTTGGCCCGGAAAAAATCGTCCGCGGGCCATAGCTGGTCGGGGGCGGTTTCCTGCATCAGTTGAATGCGCAGCGAGCTGTCGCCGACCAGGGTGCGGGATTCCATCAGGTTGGTGGCGACGGTAATGTCGTTGCGGGCATAGCCGACGCACTCTTCCAGGGAGCGGACGCTGTGGCCGATTTCCAGACCGATGTCCCAGAGAAAGGTGAGCAGTTGCTCGATCTGCTCCTGGCAGCGGTCCCGAATATTATCGTTGCCGGTCAGCACCAGCAGGTCGATGTCGGAGTGCGGGTGCAGCTCGCAGCGGCCGTAGCCCCCAACGGCCTCCAGGCTGATGCCCAGGGGCCAGTGGTTGCGATGCCAGGCGTAGTGGAGCATGCAGTCGACAAACAGAGCGCGCTCGTGAACCAGCGCGCGGATATCCTCGCCCTCGCGAAAGCGCGCATCAAACTGCCGGTTGGCGGCGGTGATGGCGTCTTTGAAAACCGTGATGACGGGCTGCTCTGCCAGAGCGCGGCGAAACCGCGCCTGGTCGAAAAAGAACAGGGGGCGTTCGAAGTAGGGCAGGGCAGCGGTATCCATGATCAGAAGGCTTCTTCGCGGCGGGCGGTCAGTACTTCAACGCCGTCTTTGGTCACCGCCAGGGTGTGCTCCCACTGGGCCGAAAGCCGGCCGTCCTTGGTTTCGACGGTCCAGCCGTCGCCTTTGGTTTTGGTGTGGCGCTTGCCGGCGTTGATCATGGGCTCAATGGTGAAGGTCATCCCCTCTTTGAGCTCCAGCCCCGTGTCCGGGCGGCCGTAGTGCAGAACCTGGGGGTCTTCATGGAAGACCGCGCCAATGCCGTGGCCACAGTACTCACGTACCACAGAGTAATGGTTGCTTTCGGCGTGCTGCTGGATGGCATGGCCAATGTCGCCCAGCTTGATGCCGGGTTTGACCATTTCAATACCCTTATACAGGCACTCTTGGGTCACTTGAACCAGTCGCTCGGCGTGGGGCAGGCGCTTGCCGACGAAATACATTTTGCTGGTATCGCCGTGGTAACCTTCATAAATCACGGTCACATCAATATTGACGATATCCCCGTTCTTGAGCACCTTCTTTTCCGACGGAATGCCGTGGCAGACCACTTGGTTGATGGAGGTGCAGATGGATTTCGGGAAGCCCCGGTAGTTGAGGCACGCCGGGATGGCGTTCTGCTCGTTGACGATGTGGTCGTGGCAGATTCGGTCCAGCTCGGCGGTGGTCACGCCGGGCTGGACGTGGGGTTCGATCAGTTCCAGCACCTCGGCGGCCATGCGGCCGGCGACGCGCATTTTCTCGATTTCTTCCGGGGTTTTGATGCTGACAGACATGTCTACTCGCTAGATTGAAGGGAAAACCACCATTCTAAACGATCTGGGCAGTGTCTGACAGTCTGGGAGAGGCCGCCCTCAGGCGGCCGTATCCAAGTACTCCAGCGCGTGAATGACCCCGCGCAGTTCGGCCAGCCCCTTCATGCGGCCGCCGTAGGAATAGCCGGGGTTGATGCCGGGGCGGCCGATCTCCTCGGCCATCAGGTGGCCGTGGTCTGGGCGCATGGCGATTTCCGGCAGCCGGCTGTGGTTCTTGCGCCGGCGCCGCTCTTCTTCCAGCAGGGCCCGGATCAGACCGACCATATCGTTATCGCCGCCGAGGTGGTCCGATTCGTAAAAGGAGCCATCGGCCTCGCGGCGGATATTGCGCAGATGCACAAAATAGATGCGGGAGCCGAACTCCCGGGCCATGGCGACCAGGTCATTGTCGGCCCGGGCGCCGTAGGAGCCGGCACACAGGGTGAGGCCGTTGGCCTCGCTGGGCACGGCGTCAAGCAGGGCGCGGGCATCGGCGGCGGTCGATACCACGCGCGGCAGCCCGAAGAGCGAGAAGGGTGGGTCATCCGGGTGGATCGCCAGGCGCAAGCCCACAGACTCGGCGGTCGGGGTGACGTCTTTGAGAAACTGGATCAGGTTGGCGCGCATGCCATCCTCCCCCAAGGCGATAAACTGCTCGATCGCCACCCGGATGCCCTCGCGATCGTAGGAGCCCTCTCCGCCGGGCAGTCCGGCAATGATGTTCTTCTCCAACTGGACTTTCTCGGCGCCCGACATGGCGCGGAAGCGCTGTTCGGCCCGCTCCAGGATGTCGTCCGTGTAGCTGGCCTCTGCGTTGCGCCGCTGGAGGATGTGCAGGTCATAGGCGGCAAAATCGGCCATTTCAAAGCGCAGTGCGCGGCTGCCATTGGCCAGCTCGTAGTCCAGATTAGTGCGGGTCCAATCGACCACGGGCATAAAGTTGTAGCAGACGTCGTGAATCCCGGCCGCGGCGAGGTTGGTAAGCGTTTCCCGGTAATTGTCGATGTGTCGCTCAAAGTCGCCGCTGCGGGTCTTGATGTCATTGTGCAGCGGCACGCTTTCGACCACGGACCATTCCAGGCCCCGCGCCTCAATCAGTGCCTTGCGCTCGAGGATCGCCTTCAACGGCCAGACTTCCCCGGTGGGAATGTCGTGCAGTGCGGTCACCACGCCGGTGGCGCCGGCCTGGGCGATCTGCTCAAGGGATACGGTGTCATTGGGGCCAAACCAGCGCCAGGTTTCTTTCATTCGGTTGCTCTCTCAGGGTTCTGTGTTCGTGTATTGCCTGCCGATCGAGGGAGATCGGCCATTTAGTGTCATGGTGACTATTAGACAACAGCGGCCGCTCTGGCGCAACGGCCGGGGCGGGGAAGCGACGTTGTTCGGGTTCCACTGGTCGACAAATTATGGTATAAAGCGCGGCTCCGCGGCCAGTGCCATGCACGACCGAGGAGTGCCGACCCGGTCAAACGGGCGGTCAATAAACCATGAACGTCACACATGCACCGTCACGTTCAGCCTGGGTGCTCACTGGTTATCAGTGGGTTGGCTGGCGGGGTGTATGGAGGCCCAACCCGATAGGAATGACAAAATGCCTACAGTAAGCATGCGCGATATGCTGCAGGCTGGTGCCCACTTCGGCCACCAGACCCGCTATTGGAACCCCAAGATGAACCGTTTCATCTTCGGTGCCCGTAACAAGATTCACATCATCAATCTGGAAAAGACCGTACCGGCCTTCGCTGAAGCGATGGACGTGGTCAAGAAGATGGCCGCCCAGAAGAAAAAGGTACTGTTCGTCGGTACCAAGCGCGCCGCCCAGAAGACCATCAAAGAGCAGGCCGAGCGTGCCGGTATGCCCTTCGTCAGCCACCGCTGGCTCGGTGGTATGCTGACCAACTACAAGACCATCCGCGCCTCTATCCGTCGCTACCGCGATCTGGAAGCCCAGAGCCAGGACGGTACCTTTGATAAGCTGACCAAGAAAGAAGCGCTGATGCGCACCCGCGAGATGGACAAGCTGGAAAACTCCATCGGTGGTATCAAAGACATGAACGGCCTGCCCGATGCACTGTTCATTGTTGACGTTGACCACGAGCGCATTGCCGTTCAGGAAGCCAAGAAGCTGGGTCTGCCGATCATCGGTATCGTAGACACCAACAGCAACCCGGACGACATCGACTACGTCATCCCGGGCAACGATGACGCCATCCGCGCCATCAAGCTGTACGTTTCCGCCATGGCAGATGCCTGCCTGGAAGGAGCGAAAGAAGCTTCTGCCGTGCCCAACAAAGACGAATACGTGCCCGCCGAAGGCGAAGCCGCGTCCGAGTAATCCGGCTCCTGGCCGATCGGCATAAGACAAGGGGGCAGGCCAGACGGCGGCCCCCTTTTTTCGAATACTGAGTTAGACCCATTTCAAGAGGATAGCGACATGGCAGCGATTTCTGCGTCAATGGTTAAGGAGCTGCGCGAGCGTACCGGGCTCGGCATGATGGAGTGTAAAAAGGCCCTGAACGAAGCCGATGGCGACGTTGAAGTGGCGATTGAGAACTTGCGTAAGGCCAGTGGCCTGAAGGCCGCCAAGAAGGCCGGTCGTACCGCCGCTGACGGTGTGGTTTCCGTCAAGGTGGCCGACGACAACAGCTACGCCGTGATTCTGGAAGTGAACAGTGAAACCGACTTTGTCGCCCGCGATGAAGGCTTCCTGGCGTTCGTCAGCAAGGTGCTGGACAAGGCCTTTGCCGACAAGCAGAGCGACGTGGCGGCCCTGATGAGCGGCGAGCTGGAAGGCGATCGCGAAGCGCTGGTACAGAAAATTGGTGAGAACATCACCGTACGTCGCGCCGCCGTGGTAGAAGGTGGTGTGGTTGACGGTTACGTTCACTCCAACAACCGCATTGCGGTGGTTACCCAACTGCAGGGCGGTGGCGATGCCGAGCTGGCGCGCGATGTGGCCATGCACGTAGCCGCGGTAAACCCCCAGGTCATCAACCCGGACGATATGCCCGCCGAACTGGTGGAAAAAGAGAAGGAAATCATCAAGGCTCAGCCGGATATGGAAGGCAAGCCGGCTGAAATCGTCGAGAAGATGATGATGGGACGTATCAACAAGTTCCTGAAGGAAGGCAGCCTGGTTGAGCAGCCGTTCGTCAAGAATCCCGAAATCAAAGTGGGCAAGCTGGCGGCTGACGCGGGTGCGAGCATCCAGAGCTTTGTGCGCTTTGAAGTGGGCGAAGGTATCGAGAAAGAGACCGTCGATTTCGCCGAAGAAGTGGCCGCTCAGGTCAAGGCTTCTTCCAAAGGTTAATCGCCGCTGCTCTCTCGTCAGGTGGGCCTGATCCGGGCCTACCTGACGAATTTCTAAACCTGAATGAGCACCTTGCGGAGAACCTGGTATGCCAAGCGCGCGCGACAAGAAGTACAAACGAATTCTGTTGAAGCTCAGCGGCGAAGAGCTGATGGGCTCCGAAGGCTTTGGGATTGATCCCAAGGTACTGGATAAAATGGCCCTGGAAATTGGCCAGTTGGTTGGCATCGGTGTCCAGGTAGGCCTGGTCATTGGCGGGGGCAACCTGTTTCGCGGGGCGGCGCTCAGCAGCGCCGGTCTGAATCGCGTCACCGGCGACCACATGGGCATGCTGGCGACGGTCATGAATGCGCTGGCCATGCGGGATGCACTTGAGCGCTCGAATATTTCCTCCCGGGTGATGTCCGCCATCCCCATGAGTGGCATTGTCGAACACTACGACAGTCGCCAGGCCAACCGCGCCCTGACCTCGGGTGAGGTGGTGATTTTCTCCGCTGGCACCGGCAACCCGTTCTTTACCACCGATTCGGCAGCCTGCTTGCGCGCTATCGAAGTCGAGGCCGATATTGTGCTCAAGGCCACCAAGGTCGATGGCGTTTACACCGCTGACCCGATGCAGGATCCGGCGGCCACCAAGTACGACCGCCTGACCTACGACGAAGTGCTGGAGCGCAAATTGGGTGTGATGGATCTGACCGCGATTTGCCTCTGCCGGGAACACGATATGCCTGTACGGGTATTTCGCATGAATAAAACCGGGGCGCTGCTCAACATTGTGGTCGGTAGCAATGAGGGCACCCTGATAGAAGAGGGCAAAAACAATGCTGAATGAATTTAAGAAAGATGCCGAAGCCCGTATGGCCAAATCGGTCGACGCGTTGGGCAATAACTTCAACAAGATCCGTACTGGCCGTGCCCATCCGAGCATCCTGGACGGTATTCATGTGTCCTACTACGGCGCGGAAACGCCCCTGGGCCAGTTGGCCAACGTCAACGTGGAAGATGCCCGCACTTTGAGCATCACCCCCTGGGAAAAGCAGTTGGTGCCGGAGATCGAGAAAGCGATCATGAAGTCGGATCTCGGTCTGAATCCATCCACCAACGGTGGCGTGATTCGCATTCCGATGCCGCCGCTGACCGAAGAGACGCGTAAAAATTACATCAAGCAGGCGCGCCACGAAGCCGAGAATGCCCGGGTGGCCGTGCGCGGCGTGCGTCGTGACGTTCTGTCCGATGTGAAAGCGCTGCTCAAAGACAAGGAAATCAGCGAAGACGACGAACGTCGTGCTCAGGACGAGATTCAAAAAATAACCGATAAATACATTGCTCAGATTGACAAGGCTCTCAGTGCCAAGGAAGCGGATCTGATGGAAATCTGAGCCGTGGGGCGGTCCTCCCGACCGCCCCATTTGGCCCGCGCGGCAACTGATCCAGGAGTTTTTTGTGACCAGCAATTCCCTGCGCCATATCGCTATTATCATGGACGGCAACAACCGCTGGGCCAAGCAGCGAGGACTGTCCGGTGTGGCCGGTCATAAGGTCGGTGCCGAGCGTATCCGGGACATCATGACCGCCTGCCAGGACCTGGGCATTGAAGTGCTCACCCTGTTCGCGTTCAGCAGTGAAAACTGGAAGCGTCCCAAGAAAGAAGTGGAAGCCTTGATGTCGCTGTTTCAATGGTATTTGAAGCAGGAGGCCAAAGAGCTTCGCAAGAAAAATGTCCGGCTCCGTGTGGTAGGCAACCGCGAGCGCTTCAGTTCCTCTCTGCAGAAGTCCATAGCCGATGCCGAGGCCATGACCCGCGAGGGTGATACGACGCTGGTGATCGCGGCGGACTACGGCGGTCGATGGGATATCGCCAACGCCGCCCGACAGCTGGCGGAGCAGGTTGCCGCCGGTACGCTGGACCCGGCCGATATCGATGAGCAAACCTTACACCGCCATACAAGCCTGAGCGATCTGCCCGACCCGGATCTGTTGATTCGCACGGGGGGCGAGGTGCGTATCAGTAACTTCCTGCTCTGGCAGTCGGCCTACGCCGAACTGTATTTCAGTCAATTACTCTGGCCGGACTTTGGCGCCGATGAGCTCAAAGCCGCAGCCGATGATTTCTATCGACGCCAGCGTCGGTTCGGAAAGACCGCGGATCAACTGGATGCGCCGGGTCGCGCCGGGGAGGCGAGACATGCTTAAGCAACGAGTGATTACGGCGGTTCTGCTGGCCAGTGTTTTTGTCGCTGCGCTGGTGTTTTTGCCGGGGCCACTTTTCTCCGCCTTTGCCGCCACCATCACCCTGATCGGGGCCTGGGAGTGGGCCAATCTGTCCGGCCTGTCAAAGCGCTGGCAGCGCGGAGTCTATGTGTTGGCGGTCGGAGCCTTGCTGGGCCTGGGCGCGGCGTATCTGGGCGTTCATCATCTACCGGATCAGTCCCTTGATAGCCGCGAGTTGATGGAAAGCCAGAGTCTGGCGTTTCGCAATATTCTGATGGTGGGCTGTATCTGGTGGGCGCTGGCATTGCTGTGGGTACAGGGTTACCCCAGTAGTGCACTGCTCTGGCACAGTCGTTGGATGCGGGCCCTGATGGGGTTCTTTGTTCTGGTACCCGCCTGGGCGGGGCTCTCGTACCTGCGCGTTCAGGACAGCGGGCTGTGGCTGCTGGTGTTGTTGGTGGCGATTGTGGCCTGTGCGGATATCGGTGGCTACTTTGCCGGGCGTCGGTGGGGCAAACATAAGTTGGCGGTAAGCGTCAGTCCGGGCAAAACCTGGGAAGGGTTTGCTGGCGGCGTTGCGGCCAATATCCTGCTGGCGCTGCTGGTCGGGTATTTCTGGCAGGGCAGCGTATTGTTCTGGCTGGCGATCATTCTGCCGACCAGCCTGGTGTCGGTGCTCGGGGATCTGCTCGAGAGCATGGTCAAGCGCCAGCGGGGTATCAAGGACAGCAGCGCGCTGCTGCCCGGCCATGGTGGCGTTCTGGATCGGGTCGACAGCCTGACGTCGGCCGCTCCGGTATTTGCCCTGGCACTGCTGGCCGGCGGCTGGCCCCAGGGCTGAGGTCACTATGCAGCTTGTTACTATTTTGGGCGCATCCGGATCAATCGGCAGCAGCACCCTGGACGTATTGGCCCGGCACCCGGATCGCTACCGGGTATACGCGCTCACCGCGTTTTCCCAGTGGCGCAAGCTGGCGGACGCCTGCCTTACCCACCGGCCCCGCTATGCGGTCGTGGTCGAGCCGGCCGAAGCCGAGGCTCTACAGGCGTGGCTGAAAGCCAAAGGCAGCGAGACCGAAGTCCTGTCGGGTACTCAGGCGCTGAGTGAGGTTGCGGCAGCGCCTGCCGTGGACACCGTCATGGCGGCCATCGTCGGGGCGGCCGGTCTAGTGCCGACACTGGCGGCGGTGGAGGCCGGTAAAAAGGTGTTGCTGGCCAACAAAGAGGCACTGGTTATGGCCGGTGCTCTATTCACCCGGGCGGTCGAGCAGCATCGCGCAACACTGTTGCCCATTGATAGCGAGCACAACGCCATTTTCCAGTGTTTACCCGCCCACCCTCAGGATTGCCTGAGCGAAGGCCTGGCGACCTGTGGTGTGCGGAAGATACTCTTGACGGCCTCCGGCGGTCCCTTTCGTGAATATTCCCGCCAGCAGCTTGAGGCCGTCACCCCCGAGCAGGCTTGTGCCCACCCGAACTGGAGCATGGGGCAGAAAATTTCCGTTGATTCCGCCACCCTGATGAACAAGGGGCTGGAGCTGATTGAGGCGTGCTGGCTGTTCCGTGCCCGGCCCGAGCAGATTGAGGTGGTTGTCCACCCGCAGAGCGTCATTCACTCCATGGTTGAGTACGTGGACGGGTCGGTGCTGGCGCAGTTGGGGAACCCGGACATGCGCACGCCCATTGCCCACGCGCTGGCCTGGCCCGAGCGCATCACCTCTGGCGTTTCCGGCCTGGACATGATCAGAACCGCGCGGCTGGACTTTGAGGCGCCGGATCTGGATCGTTTTCCGGCGCTGAGGCTGGCGGTGGAGGCGGCCGGGCAGG
Source organism: Marinimicrobium sp. LS-A18 (assembly GCF_000463525.1). Lineage (NCBI taxonomy): Bacteria > Pseudomonadati > Pseudomonadota > Gammaproteobacteria > Cellvibrionales > Cellvibrionaceae > Marinimicrobium > Marinimicrobium sp. LS-A18. The sequence continues at coordinate 1,346,612 of NZ_AWEP01000002.1, read as the reverse complement.
GCGGTACGGCGCCTGCGCTGCTCAATGCGGCCAATGAGGTGGCGGTAGCGGCATTTCTGCGGCGTCAGATCGGCTTTACCGATATCCCCAAGGTGATCGAATCCGTGCTTGAGCGGGTACCTGTGACTGAACCTGAGGACCTGCTGGTGGTCCAAACCGCGGATCAGGAGGCCAGACGCCTGGCGCAATCCCTGATCGAAGCACGCTGAGAGGTAATCCGTGGCTCTTATTCAGACAATAATCTGGTTTCTGGTCGCCCTGGTCATTCTGGTGGCTGTGCATGAGTTTGGGCATTTCTATGTGGCTCGCCGCTGTGGCGTCAAGGTTCTGCGGTTCTCCATTGGTTTTGGCCGGGTGCTCTGGCGCCGGACAGACCGCCAGGGCACGGAGTATGCGTTGGCTGCCATACCGTTGGGCGGCTACGTCAAAATGCTGGATGAGCGCGAAGGTGAAGTGCCGGAAGAGGAGCTGCATCGCTCGTTCAATCGGAAAAACGTCTGGCAGCGCATCGCCATTGTTGCGGCGGGGCCGGTGGCCAACTTCATCTTGGCGATTCTGCTGTTCTGGTTGTTGATGATACCCGGCACCCGGGAGCCGATTCCGATCGTCGGTGAAGTAGAGCCGGGATCGGTCGCCGCCCAGGCGGGCCTGGAGGCCGGTCAGGAGATTCTGGCCGTGGACGGCGAGCTCACCCCGACCTGGCAGGCGTTGCACCAGCAGTTGCTGCGTCGCCTGGGAGAAAGCGGCACGATTCAGTTCCTGGTGAAGTACCCCGGCTCGGACCTGCAGTACATGTCCCAGGCACCGCTTGATGGCTGGCTGCGCGGCGCTGAAGAGCCGGACCCGGTGGCCGGGCTGGGACTGACCCTGGATCGGCCCGAGCCGCAGGCGATCCTCGGACAGATTGTGCCGGACAGCCCGGCTGAGCGAGCGGGGTTGATCTCCGGTGACCGTATTCTCAGTGTCGACGGCGAATCGGTGTCGGGCTGGTCTGAGTGGGTGGATTACGTCCGGGCCCGACCCGGGCAAGAAATCCAGATGACCGTGGAACGCGATGGCGGTCAGACGAGTCTATCGGTGACGCCCGAGACGATCGAGGAAGATGGAGAACGCTTTGGCCGTGTCGGCGTGGGCATTCAGCCACAGCCGTGGCCAGAAGAGCGAATCAGGACCTATCACTATGGGCTCGTGGAATCCTTCGTGGCGGGCGTGGATCGCACCTGGGAGACTGCCGGCTTTGTGCTGCTTTCTGTGAAGAAGTTGGTGGTGGGCGAAATTTCGACGAAAAACTTGAGTGGCCCCATCACCATTGCTAAGGTGGCCGGCGATTCCGCCGAGAGTGGCTGGAAAAGCTTTGTGGGCTTTGTGGCGCTGCTCAGTATCTTCCTCGGGGTGTTCAACCTGTTGCCGATTCCGGTGCTCGATGGTGGCCATTTGCTGTATTACGCCATTGAGGTGGTTAAAGGCAGCCCGGTTTCTGATCGCGTTCAGCAGGTCGGGTATCAGATTGGCCTGGTGATGGTGGTCGGGCTCATGGTGCTGGCGTTCTACAACGATATTATGCGCCTCTGACGATGCGTCTTTAGATACGGCCCCAACAGCAATCGGGGCATACAAGATACGTGGCGGTGCCAATGCTGCCGAATGCAATTGATCTCAACCGGAAAAAGAATTTTTCTATGATGCGAGTTTGGATGCGAGTGATGAGTCTGGTGGCGGCCCTGTTGCTATCGGCAGTGGTGCAGGCCCAGAGTTTTCAGATCAGTGACATTCGGGTGGAAGGCTTGCAGCGGGTGTCTGCCGGTACCGTGTTCAGTGCCCTGCCTCTGCGAGTGGGCGATCAGGTGACCTCTGAAGATATCCGGATGGCCACCCGCTCGTTGTTTCAGGTGGGCTACTTTGCCGATGTGGCCATGGGCCGGGACGGCGATGTTCTGGTGGTAAAGCTCGAAGAGCGTCCAGCCATTAACGAAATTACCATTGAGGGAAACAAGGTCATCAAAACCGAGGACCTGATGGGCAGTCTTCGCGACAGCGATCTGTTTGAAGGCCAGATTTTTCAGCGCGCTACTCTGGAAGGGATCAGTCAGGCGTTGGAGCGAGAGTATATCGGCCAGGGTCGCTACGGCGCCTCGGTGGACATTGATGTGGAGGATCTGCCTCGCAACCAGGTGAAGGTGACCGTCAATGTCAATGAAGGCAAGCCGGCTCGGATCAAGGGCATCAATATCGTCGGCAACGACATCTACAGTGAAGAAGAGTTGCTGGAAGGGTTTGAGCTCAAGTCCTCGGGTTGGCTTTCATGGATCACCGGGGACGACAAATACTCCCGGGAGAAGCTCACCGGCGATATTGAAACCCTGGAGTCCTTTTACCTGGATCGCGGGTATCTGAGCTTTCGAATTGATTCCACCCAGGTGGCGTTGAGCCCGGACAAATCCAAAATCTATATCACCCTGAATGTTTCCGAAGGCGAGATTTACAAAGTCAGTGAGGTGGAGCTGGCTGGTGACCTGAAACTGCCAGAACCTCTGGTTCGGCGCATGATCATGCTGCGTGAGGGTGACGATTTCTCTCAGATCCTGATGACCAACTCCTCCGAGTACATTACCCAGCGCCTGGGCAATGAAGGCTATACGTTTGCGGAAGTGGAGGGGATCCCCGAGAAAAACGAAGAAGACAAGACGGTCAAAGTAACCTTCTTTGTTGATCCCGGCCAGCGGGCCTACGTGCGCCGTATCAATTTCAAGGGCAATACCAAGACGATCGATGAGGTACTGCGCCGGGAGATGCGGCAGATGGAAGGCGGTGCCGCCTCCAACTCCCAGATTGAGCACTCGAAGATCCGCCTGGATCGCCTCGGCTTCTTCAAAGAGGTCAACGTCGAAACCAACGAGGTTCCGGGCACCAGCGATCAGGTCGACGTGGAGTACACCGTCGAGGAGCAGCCCTCCGGCAGTATGGGGTTGCAGGTCGGTTATGCGGAATACAGTGGCTTGTTGCTGTCGGCGAACATTCAGCAGAACAACTGGTTTGGTACCGGTAAGCAGGTAGGCTTCTCCCTGAGTAACAGCCGCTTCCGGACCGCCTATAACTTCAGCTACAACGACCCCTATTTCACCAAAGACGGGGTGAGCCGCGGCATCAACCTGTACTACACCAAAAGTGATTACGCCAACTATGGTGTGGCGGGTTATAGTACCGACACCTATGGTGCACGATTGAGTTTTGGCTATCCGATCTCGGAAATCGAGCGCATCGGGTTCAGCTTTGAAGCGCGCGATTTGACGGTCAAGCCGTCGGCATCGTCTCCGCGAGAAATCATCCGTACTCCCATTATTCGCGAGGGGGCGCCCTACATCACTCAAAGTGAACTCGAGCAGATGCGGGAAGATATCGCCATGGGACGCGACTTCCCCGATGGTTACAGTGATAACCGGGTGACCGAGTCTGTATTGGGCGAGCCAGGGTATCTTGATCTGTATGGCAATGAGTTTCAGGATGGGCTGGTCGGTTTCAATTACGTCAAGTCGACCCTGAACCGCGGGATGCTCGCGACTCGAGGCACCTCGCAGCGATTCTCCATTGAGGCGGCGGTTCCCGGTGGGGACCTCGAGTATTACAAGATCCAGTTCCAGGGCGAAACCTACAAACCTTTGACTCGTGCTCTGACCCTGAAGCTGCGTACCAATCTGGGTTTTGTGGACAGCTATGGGGATACCGAGCTGCCATTCTTTGAACACTTTTACGCCGGTGGTTTTGGTTCTGTGCGCGGGTTTGAACGCAATAGCCTCGGTCCGCGGTCAACGCCGGCAGAGCGTTCCTATACCGTGCCTTTTGCCTGGGACGATGCCAATGGCGACGGCGTCATCTCTGACAGTGAAACCGCTTCGGGCTACCTGTTGTGTGAAGATCAGGAAGCGTTTGGTGAAAACTATGACCTGGACGCACTCAAGTGTAACCCGGGCGAGCTGGTTACTCAGTACGGCGTGCGGCAAAGCCAGCTGAGCAACCGCAACAGTCGTTATGATGCCTTTGGCGGTAACATCCAGGTTGAGGCCGGCGCGGAAATCCTGTTCCCGCTGCCGTTCATCAAGGACCAGCGCATGCTGCAGTCCAGCTTCTTTGTGGAGGCGGGCAACGTGTTCAGCACCACTTGTTCTGAGCGCCAGCGCAACTGTTACGAACCGGATATTGATCGGCTGAGTGCCTCGGCCGGCTTTGGTCTGACCTGGATTACCGGGTTTGGTCCGCTGACGTTTGCGGTGGCCCGCCCAATCAACGAAAACGAAGAAGACAAGGCGGAATTTTTCCAGTTTTCTTTGGGTGGATCCTTCTAACGCGGTATCATTGGCCCCTTTTCGGGCCTTGCCCGCGGGATATGGCCCCTTCGGGGGACTCGATGGCCCTGATTGCAGGGCCTTTTCATTTCCTAACTTATTGATAATACAGAGGAAATTAACATCATGTTGGCTAATGCAAAGAAAATCGCCCTCGGGCTGGTATTGCTTCTGGGTTCTTCCGTCGCGCTGGCGCAAGGTAAAGTCGTGGTCCTGGACCTGCAGGCTGCCGTGCTCGGCACCGATAAAGCGCAAGCCCGTCTGGAAACCTTGGAAAAGGACGAGGATTATGTCGCTATGCGCACCCGTTACCAGAGCCTGACTTCTGAGATTCAGGCGTTTCAGGAAGATGCCCAGAAAAACGGCATGACCTGGTCCGATGAGCAGAAGCAGGCCAAGCAACAGGAGATGCGCGAGCTGCGTGAGCAGTATGAGCGCACCGTTCAGGGGCTCCAGGGTGAGCGCCAGCAGGTGATGCAGGCCATCATGCAGGAAATGGGCGAACAGACTCAGTCAGCCCTCACACAGTTGATCGAAGCGGAAAAAATCGGTCTGGTACTGAACAGCCAGAGCGCGTTCCACGCCTCGGCAGAATATGACATCACCGATGACCTAACTGAGATGCTCAACAAGGCCAACTGATAGAGGGCCCGAGTGTGTCACCCACCTTGACTCTGGCAGAGCTGGCTGCGTGGCTGGATGCCGATTTTGAAGGCGACGGCGCCTGCCCTCTGAGTGGGCTGGCGACGCTCCAGTCGGCTCTGCCGGGGCAGTTGAGCTTTATTGCCAACCCGATTTATCGGAAGTATCTTGCGAGCACCCGTGCCTCGGCGGTCATCATGCGTCCGGATCTGGCCGCAGAATACCCGGGGAACAAGCTGCTCACGGCTAACCCCTATGAGACGTATGCCCGGCTGACAGAGCGCTTTGATGACCGGCCGGCGGTACCGGCGGGCTGTCATCCTACCGCCGTGATCGGCGATGACTGCCAACTGGCGGACGGGGTTCGCATCGGTCCCCAGGCGACCATTGGCCGGCAGGTGGTGCTGGCTGAAGGCGTTGAGATCGGGGCAGGCGCCAGCATTGGCGATGGTTGTCAGATCGGCGCGGGAACGCGAATTGCCGCCCGAGCTGTTCTCTACCACGACGTTCGCGTGGGCGAACGCTGTGTGGTCCACAGTGGCGCGGTCATTGGCGCAGACGGATTCGGATTTGCCCCCACCGCCGACGGCTGGCTGAAAATTCACCAGCTTGGCAGTGTAGTCATTGGTAACGATGTTGAAATAGGCGCCGGAACGACCGTAGACCGAGGTGCGTTGGACGATACCCGAATCGCGGATGGCGTAAAAATCGACAACCAGGTGCAAATTGCGCACAACGTTTCGATCGGACGAAACACGGCTATTGCGGGACAAGCAGGTATTGCCGGGAGCACGACGGTAGGGGAGAATTGCACGATTGCCGGCGGAGTGGGCATTGTGGGCCATCTGACGATTGCCGATGGGGTACACGTGACGGCCATGAGCCTGGTCACCCATTCCCTCCATAAGCCTGGTTCCTACTCCTCCGGGACCCCACTGGCGCCCACCCGAGAGTGGCGTCGCAACGCTGTGCGATTTAAGCAATTGAACGAGCTGGCCACGCGCCTGAAAAAGCTCGACGAATAGATGAACCTATCGCTGCCGGACGGCGGCGTCAGAGATAAACTGCCGGCCAACTCAGGCGGGCAATCATGAACACCCAGGGGTCGTTGACTATGATGGATGTACGAGAAATACGTGAATACCTGCCACACCGCTATCCGTTTCTTTTGGTGGACCGGGTTGTGGAGCTGGTGGAAGGCGAGTCAATCGTCGCTTACAAAAACATTTCGGTCAACGAAGAGGTGTTCAACGGTCACTTCCCGCAAAGCCCGGTATTTCCCGGCGTCATGATTCTGGAAGCGCTGGCTCAGGCCTCGGGCATTCTGGGCTTTAAAACCATGAACAAGAAGCCGGAAGATGGCTCCATCTATCTGTTTGCCGGTGTGGATGATGTGCGTTTCAAGCGCCAGGTCATTCCCGGCGATCGTCTGACGTTAGAGTCCCGGGTGGTTTCGGTGAAGCGGGGCATCTGGAAGTTTGAGTGCAAGGCCACCGTTGATGGCGTGCTGGCGGCCTCCGCCAACATTCTGTGTGCGGACCGCAAGGTTTAATCGAAGCCCCGGGGTGTTCCGTGTGAGCGCCCCTCCACCCCCGAACTTCCCGGACAAGAGTGAGAACAGCGTTGATTCACCCCACTGCGATTATTCATTCTGATGCCCGCTTGGCGCCCGACGTGGAAGTCGGGCCTTGGACGATAATCGGTGCTGATGTCGAGATCGGCTCGGGTACGGTGATTGAGTCTCACGTCGTCATCAAGGGGCCGACCCGTATCGGTGCGCACAACCATATCTTTCAGTTCTCGACCATTGGCGAAGCAACGCCGGATCTCAAATACAAAGGCGAACCCACTCGGCTGGTCATCGGCGATCACAACATTATCCGTGAAGGGGTGACCATTCACCGCGGAACCGTTCAGGATCGCAGCGAGACCACCATCGGTGATCACAATCTGTTGATGGCCTATGTGCATATCGGCCATGACAGTGTTGTGGGCAACCACTGCATTCTGGTCAACAACACGGCCCTCGCGGGTCATGTTCACATTGGGGACTGGGCGATTCTCAGTGGATTTACCCTGGTACACCAGTACTGCCATATTGGCGCCCACAGCTTTACTGGCATGGGCACCGCTCTGGGCAAGGATTTGCCGGCGTACGTCATGGCCAACGGCAATCCGGCGGAAGCCAAAAGTATCAACGCGGAAGGGCTCAAGCGCCGCGGCTTCGATAAATCGGAAGTGGCGACGATCCAGAAAGCGTTCAAAATTCTGTATCGCCGTGGGCTTACGCTCGGTGAGGCGCTGACCGAACTCGAAGCGATGGCGACCGATTGTGAGGCGCTCGGGGTGATGGTGGATTCTATACGGAACTCTTCACGCGGTATTGTTCGCTAGGATCACCCTATGGAAGTGCAGAGCCACCAGACATCGACCTCATCCCGTGGCCGACTGCAGATCGGTATCGTGGTAGGCGAAGCCTCCGGGGACATTCTTGGCGCAGCGCTTATGAAAGCGTTGCGAAAGCATTACCCGGACTGCGAATTCTCGGGCATCGGCGGGCCGCGTATGCTCGAGCAGGGTTTCCACTCGTTTTTCCCGATGGATCGACTGTCGGTCATGGGCCTGATCGACCCGCTCAAGCGCCTGCCGGAACTGCTGAAAATCCGCAAGTTTCTGAAAAACCATTTCACCGAGCAGCCACCCGCGGTCTTCATTGGCGTCGACTCCCCGGATTTCACCCTCAATATCGAACGGCACCTGCGCTCGGCGGACGTGCCCACGGTGCACTATGTCAGTCCCTCGGTCTGGGCCTGGCGCCAGGGGCGGATCAAAGGCATTGCCCACAGTGTCGACCTGATGCTGACCCTGCTGCCCTTTGAGGCGGCCTTTTACGAGCAGCATCAGGTTCCCGTGGCCTTTGTCGGCCACCACCTGGCCGATGAAATTCCGCTGGAGGTCGACGCCATGGGCGCCCGCGCGGCCCTGAGAATCGATCACAAAGGCCCCCTGGTAGCGCTGCTGCCGGGCAGCCGCAGTGGCGAGGTAGAGCAACTCGGCCCCCTGTTTCTGAAAGCGGCGCGGCTGTGCCGGGAGCACCGACCCAACCTGCAGTTTGTGATTCCCGCCGCCAGTCCCGAGCGCTACCGGCAGATTCATCATCAGTTGTCCGAGTTTGTGGATCTACCGGTACACCTGGTGCAGGGGCAGTCCCAGCAGGCCATGGCAGCCGCCGATGTTGCGTTGATTTCCTCCGGCACCACGGCGCTGGAGGCCATGTTGCTCAAAACCCCCATGGTAGTGGCCTACAAAATGGCCCGCTTGTCCTACGCGATCCTGTCCCGGATGCTGAAAACGAAGTACGTCTCGCTGCCCAACCTGTTGGCCGACCGCGCCCTGGTACCGGAACTGCTCCAGGACGCGGCCACACCCGAAGCGCTGAGTGCGGCGGTGTTGGACTATATCGATCACCCGGAGCAGACTGAGGCACTGGTGGAGACGTTCACGGATATGCACCGGAATCTCGCCCGCAACGCCAGTGAAAAAGCCGCGGCGGCCATTGCGGAGCTGCTGGAGGCGCGGGCCCGATGAGCGTGGTGTTGGAACCGTTCGAACCGGCGTACACTGGCCCCTGGCTCGCTGGCGTGGATGAGGTGGGCCGAGGCCCCCTGGCGGGCGACGTCGTGGCCGCGGCGGTGATTCTGGATCCCAAGCAACCCATTGATGGCCTGAATGATTCAAAGAAACTCACCGAGAAGCGGCGCGAGCGGTTGTTCGATGAGATTCAACAGAAGGCCGCGGCCTGGTGTATCGCCCGGGCGTCGGTGGCGGAAATTGATCGGCTCAATATTCTGCAGGCGAGTCTGTTGGCGATGACCCGCGCGGTAGAGGGCTTGGCGCCGCCGCCGGAGCATGTGCTGGTGGATGGGAACCGTTTGCCGAAGTGGGCGTATTCGGCGGAGGCTGTGGTGAAGGGCGATAGCCGTCACCCGGCAATCAGTGCGGCGTCGATTCTGGCCAAGGTGGCGCGAGATCGTGAGATGGTGGCATTCGATCAGCAGTATCCGGGTTATGGGTTCGCGGAGCACAAAGGCTACCCGACCAAAACCCACATGGCGGCGCTGGACACCCTGGGTGTCACACCCATCCACCGGACCTCCTACGCCCCAATCCGCGAACGCCTGGAACAGATTGAACTCTTTTAATTTTGCGATCGCCTTTATTGGTTTGCGGCACGACCGGCGGCGGAGGGGTATAGCATTTGGAGACCCGCCGTGAATACATCCCTGTAGGCTTCTCGTCGGCTCCCTGCCTCCGAGAGTCTCCAAATGCTATACCCCTCCGCCGCCTCCGAACTTCGTAAGATCGCGCGGCAAACCAGCAGTATCGCAACTGGCACTGAGGCGTCTGCGGTGGAAGTCGGCTCGAGTCGCGTAGGGCGGATAAGCGAAGCGCATCCGCCGTAGTCTCTATTGGCACTGAGGCGGGTGCGGGGGTAAACCGGTTGGAGACTCTCGGACGCCTACATGGATGTAGGTGGTAGAGCGACGCAGGAAGCCAAAGCCGAGGCATGGATGCCGACGAGAAGCCCCCATGGATGGGTTCACGGCGGGTCTCCAACCGGTTTACCCCCGTAGCCGCCGGACGACAAATTTCACGATGAACTAAGGTCGAAACGAGAACCGTAACGACGAACAAAACCCGGCAGATTTTATGACCACACAATTCGTCCATCTCAGATTACACACCGAATACTCCCTCTCGGACAGTTTGGTGCGCATCAAACCCCTGGTCAAACGCGTGGCCGAACTGGGTATGCCGGCGGTGGCCGTCACCGACCAGACCAACTTCTACGGCCTGATCAAATTTTACAAAGCCGCCCAGGGCGCCGGCCTCAAGCCCATTGCCGGCAGCGACTTCCTGGTCGCCAATGCCGACCCCGACGGCAAGCCGACGTTGATTACCTTGTTGGCAATGAACAACAAGGGCTACAAGAACATCATTGAACTGATCTCCCGCGCCTGGCAAAAAGGCCAGCAGCAAGGCATCGCCTATGTTCAGCGCGAGTGGATCAGTGAGCTTGCCGAGGGCGTAATCGCGCTCTCCGGGGGCAAGTTCGGTGATATTGGTGTGGCGCTGATCGCCAGTCGGCAGAATCAGGCCAAAGAACTGCTCAGTGGCTGGATGGCGGATTTCCCCAACCGGTTTTATCTCGAGCTGCAACGTACCGGTCGCGACAACGATGAAGACTATCTGCACGCGGCGGTGGACCTCGCGGCGCAGGCGCAGTGTCCGGTGGTGGCGACCAACGATGTCCGGTTTCTTCGGCAAGACGAGTTCGAGGCCCATGAAGCGCGGGTCTGTATCAGTGAGGGGCGGGCCCTGGATGACCCGCGTCGCGAACGGCGTTACGGCGATCAGCAGTACCTGCGCTCGCCGGAGGAAATGGCGGAGCTGTTCAGCGACATTCCCGAAGCGTTGGAGAACTCGGTTGAAATTGCCAAGCGCTGTAACCTGGATATTGAACTCGGTAAATATTATCTGCCCGAGTACCCCATTCCCGAGGGAATGACCGAGAACGAATTTTTCGAGAAAATTTCCTACGAAGGTCTGTACAAACGACTGGAGCGAATTCTCGATCCGCAGGCGGCGGATTATCAGGAGCGTAAAAAAGCCTACGAAACCCGCCTGCAGTTTGAGCTGGATATCATCATCCAGATGGGGTTCCCCGGTTACTTCCTGATCGTAATGGACTTTATCCAGTGGGCCAAAGACCACGACATTCCCGTGGGGCCCGGGCGGGGTTCCGGTGCCGGTTCGCTGGTTGCCTATTCACTGGATATTACCGATCTGGATCCACTGCAGTACGACCTGCTGTTCGAACGTTTCCTGAACCCGGAACGGGTTTCCATGCCCGACTTCGACGTCGACTTCTGCATGGACAACCGCGACCAGGTGATCGCCTACGTGGCCGACAACTATGGCCGGGATGCGGTCAGTCAGATCATCACCTTCGGCACCATGGCCGCCAAGGCCGTGGTGCGCGATGTGGCTCGGGTGCAGGGCAAGTCCTACGGCCTGGCGGACAAGTTGTCCAAGATGATTCCGGCCACGCCGGGGATGACTCTGGAAGCGGCGCTGGAGCAGGAAGAGGTACTGCGCGAATTTCTCGAAGTCGACGAGGAGGCCCAGGAAATCTGGGAAATGGCCAGGCAGCTCGAAGGCCTGGCGAGAAACGTCGGTAAGCACGCCGGTGGGGTGGTGATCGCCCCGACCAAGCTGACTGACTTCGCCCCCCTGTACTGCGATGAGACCGGTAGTGGTCTGGTCACCCAGTACGACAAGAACGATGTGGAAGACGCCGGCCTGGTGAAGTTCGACTTCCTGGGCCTGCGGACCCTGACGATCATCGACTGGGCCAAGGCGATGATCGATCAGCAGCGCGCCAAGGTGGGGGAGGAGCCCCTGGATATCGCCGCGATTCCCCTCGACGACAAACCGACGTTCGATATGCTCAAACGGGCGGAAACCACCGCCGTGTTCCAGCTCGAATCCCGGGGCATGAAAGACCTGATCAAGCGCATGGTGCCGGAAAGCCTGGAAGAGTTGATCGCCCTGGTGGCCCTGTTTCGTCCCGGCCCGTTGGACTCGGGCATGGTGGACGACTTCATCAACCGGAAGCACGGCCGCGCCAAGGTCGCCTACCCGGATGCCCAGTATCAGCACGAACGTCTGGAGCCGATTCTCAAGCCCACCTATGGCGTGATCGTGTATCAGGAACAGGTGATGCAGATCGCCCAGGAGCTGGCGGGCTACAGTCTCGGCGGCGCCGACCTGTTGCGCCGGGCCATGGGTAAGAAAAAACCCGAGGAAATGGCCAAACAGCGGGAAGTGTTTGCGCAGGGGGCGAAAGAGCAGGGCATTGATCCCGACCTGGCAATGAAGATTTTCGACCTGGTGGAAAAGTTCGCCGGCTACGGTTTCAACAAATCCCACTCCGCCGCCTACGCGTTGGTGTCGTATCAGACCGCGTGGCTGAAGGCCCATTACCCGGCACACTTCATGGCCGCCACCATGTCCTCGGACATGGACAAAACCGACAAGGTGGTGACATTCATCGAAGAATGTCGCCAGATGAACCTTCAACTGTTGCCACCGGATGTGAACACCGGTGAGTTCCAGTTCAGCGTGGATGATGACAACAACATCATCTACGGTCTCGGTGCCATCAAAGGCCTGGGTGAAGGCCCGGTGGAAAGCATCATCGCGGCGCGCAAGGACGGTCCCTTCAAGGACCTGTTCGATTTCTGTGCCCGCGTCGATCCGCGCAAGGTGAACAAGCGGGCCCTGGAAGCCCTGATCCGCTCCGGTGCCGCCGACAAGCTGGGCCCGGGCGTGGATATTGATTACGATCGCGCGGTCATGTTCGCGGCGATCAACGAAGCGGTGAAAACCGCCGAGCAGAAAGCCGCCAATCAGAGTGCTGGTATGGTGGATCTGTTTGGCGATGTGATTCCCGGCGGTGACCCGGAAGGGGATGCCTACGGGGAGTTTCACAAAGTCCGCAGCTGGAGCATGAAAGAGCGCCTGCATGGCGAAAAGGAAACCCTCGGCCTGTATCTGACCGGGCACCCGATCGACGAGTACGACAGTGAGCTGAACCACCTGGTGAGCTCCCGCATCAGCGATCTGAAACCCCAGAAAGAGTCCCAGACGGTGGCCGGGTTGGTGGTGGCTATGAGGGTGATGAAAACCAAGCGCGGTGACAACATGGGCTTTGTCACCCTGGATGACCGCACCGGCCGCATCGAGGTGGCGGTGTTCAGCGATACCTTCAATGAATACCGGGACCTGCTGTTGAAAGACAGCCTGTTGGTGATCACCGGGCAGGTGAGCCACGACGACTACAGCGGTTCGCTGAAAATGCGCGCCGATCAACTGCGCCTGCTGTCGGATATGCGTCAGGAGCGGGCTCGGGAGCTGTGTCTGGCGGTGGAGGCGGGCGCTCTTTCAGCCAACTTCTCGCGCCAGTTGGGCGAGCTGCTGGATCCCTATCGGGAGGGCCGCTGTCCGATCGTGATCGACTACACCCGTCAGGGCGCCCGTGGTCAGGTGCGCCTGGGACAGGCCTGGCAGGTCCGCCCCGAGGATGATCTGCTCCAACGCCTGCGCGACACCTATGGCCCGGAGAGCGTCCACCTGGTCTACTCATAGCGCGTAAGGCGGCGTAGGGCGGGTAAGCGCAAAGCGCGCACCCGCCGTAACCCATAGTCACCCACCCGCCGTCACCCACACACGCCGCCTCAAAGGTCGACTATTTTGACGGTTTCGCGTATCTTAGGCGCCTTTCCATCCGCGTTTATTGATCGGACGACAACACTGAGCCTGAAAAGCCGACTATGAATCTGAATTATCTGGAATTTGAACAGCCCATCGCCGAACTCGAAGGCAAAATCGAAGAGCTGCAGCTGGTGGGCAGCGATAATGACCTCAATATCACCGAGGAAATTGCCAAGCTGCGCGAAAAAAGCACCAAGCTCACCGAGAGCATCTACGCGCAACTGACCCCCTGGCAGGTCGTGCAGGTGGCCCGCCACCCGCATCGCCCCTATACCTCTGACTACATCAAGCGCTTGTTCACCGATTGGGATGAGCTGCACGGTGACCGCCATTTCGGCGATGATCACGCCATTATCGGCGGCGTTGCCCGCCTGGACGGCAAGCCCGTCATGGTGATTGGCGAGGAAAAAGGCCGCAGTGTCAACGATAAGGTATACCGCAACTTCGGTATGCCGCGCCCGGAAGGCTACCGCAAGGCGTTGCGCCTGATGGAAATGGCCGAGCGTTTCAAGTTGCCGGTCCTGACCCTGATCGACACCCCGGGGGCCTACCCCGGTATCGACTCGGAAGAGCGCGGTATCAGTGAGTCCATCGCCCAGAACCTGGCGGTGATGTCCCACCTGCGCACGCCGATCATCTGCACCGTGATTGGTGAGGGCTCCTCCGGTGGCGCCCTGGCCATTGGCGTGGGCGATCAGCTCAACATGCTGCAGTACTCCACCTATTTTGTGATCTCGCCCGAAGGTTGTGCCAACATCATCTGGAAAACCGTGGCCAAGGCGCCCCAGGCCGCCGAGGCCATGGGTGTGACGTCCACCGTGCTGGAGGAGTTGGGTATTGTGGATGAGACCATTCCGGAGCCCCTGGGCGGCGCCCACCGGGATATCGACGCCATGGCGAGCAAGCTCAAGGAGCGCTTGAGTGTGCAACTGGATCGCCTGAGCAACGAGCCCATCGACGATCTGCTGGAGCGTCGCTACCAGCGTCTGATGAGCTACGGTAATCCCTGATATTAGGCGACGTGCAGGTCGGATTACGCGCTTTGCGCTCCGATGCGTCGGACCGATCCGACCTACACGTCGCCCAAAAGCTATCCTCAATCTCAGTAGGTCGGATTAGCGCAAAGCGCGTAATCCGACAACTGATCCACCCAAGCCAATTCCCTACGCACTCGCCAGCAGCCGATCGTACTTGCGACTCAGCAGCTCGTAGAACTTCTCCCGGGTGCGCGCCACTTCTTTTTTGAACGCGGCAATCTGCTCCAGGCTGATATCCTCCCGCCCGGCATACACCTGCTTGCGGAACTGAGCAATCTGACTGCCGTACAGGCGCAGGCTGCGCTCTAGGTTGTTTTCACCGAGCATGAGCAGCTTGGCCTCGGCGTCCGCCAGCCCTTTGAACTCGTTCACCAACTCGGCGCTGATCTGTTCCAGTTCGGCGCGGCGCTCTTTGGGCCAGCGTTTGCCAAACTGGATGGATTCGGCGGCCAGTGACGAGTATTTGGCGAAGGTGTGGGTGACCCGCCCGACTTGTCCGGAGACGTCTTCCAGCAGGCTGAGTTTGCGGTTTTCCTGGGGGGAACGGGAGCCGACAATGGCGTTACGCCGCATGACCCACCATCCGGCCACCCCGGCGATGAGTGCCCCCAGGGCGACTTTGAGGGAGGTATCCAGCAGTTCGATAAAGATCGCGCTATCCACGGTTTGAGTCCTCGAAGACAAAAACTTGACGTTATGAAGGTTTGTCTCGGATTAATGCAAAAATAGCGCCAGGTATTTCGGTTTTGGTCACGTCCGGTCCGGCGTGGGGAATACCCTTTGGAGACCCGCCGTGAATACATCCCTGTAGGCTTCTCGTCGGCTCCCTGCCTCCGAGAGTCTCCAAAGGGTATTCCCCACACCGAACCTCTCTGCCAAATTCGAGTGAGTAGGTCGGATTAGCGCGAAGCGTGTAATCCGACATTGCTTGGCGAGAAACCGCTGCTTGACGAGAGTCCATGTCGGATTACGCTGCGCTAATCCGACCTACTCACTACCTCCAGCCAACGTTCGGCTACTCCTGGCGGAGGAAGGGTGAGCCCCTTTGAGACCGTCACCGGCCTGGATGGCCGGTGCAGAGCGTACAGGGATGTATTCACAGCGTGTCTCAAAGGGGCTTACCCTTCCGCAGCACTGCAATGCGGAGTCCCCGACTTCCAACGTGAGGGCAACATTCACCCCCCAGCAATCTTCACCGTAAACCCTTTCTTCTCAAGTGCCGGCTTCAGCTTTTCCCGGACATCACCCTGAATCGTCACCTCACCGTCCTTGATCGTGCCGCCCACACCGCAGAGCTTCTTCAGCTCCTTCGCCAGCGCCTTCAATTCCGCGCCGGCCAGCGGAATCCCCTTGATCAGCGTTACCGCCTTACCGCCGCGCCCCTTGGTCTCGCGGTGCAAACGCACAATGCCATCGCCTGCGGGTGGTGCCTCCGGCTCATCGGCTTGCGGCTTGATGCGACCCACTTCCGTCGAATACACCAGACGACTGTTCTTGCTCATCGAAACGATCTCCCCGGGGACAAAACCCCCATGATACCAACCTCAATGATAGAATCCCTCCCGATTTTTGACCAAAGCCTATCGACAAGGGGATACCAGTGACATCGAATAATCTGCCGTGGCGTCTGTTAAAAGGGGCGTTGCTATTGAGTGCCGGCTGGGCATTGATGGCCTGCAGTGATAGCGAATCGGGTGGCAGCGCCCAGGCATCACTCAGTCCCGAAGAGCAGCGTATTGCCGAGGGTAAACGGGTGGCGCGTATGTGCGTTGGCTGTCACGGGCCCGAAGGGATCTCCCGAGTGGCTTCTTATCCTTCCATTGCCGGTTTGCCGCAGGACTATCTGGAGGAGCAGTTGCATGCCTTCCGCAGCGGCGAGCGGGACAATCCCATGATGAGCTCGGTCGCGCGCAATCTCAGCGATGAGGCGATCGATTCCCTCAGCCACTACTTTGCCAGTCTACCGGGAGCCGGTGATGAGTGAGGTTCAGGGGCACTGGACGGATCGTTGGCAGCCACTGGTAAACGCCTTTCAGGAAAATATGGCTGAGGCCGGTGAAGAGGCTGCGGCGCTGGCGGTGTATCGTGCCGGCGAGCCGCTGGTCAGCCTCTGGGCGGGGGAGGCCTCGCCGGGGCAGCCCTGGCAGGAGGATACCCAGGTCAATCTGTTTTCCGCCAGTAAGGGGATAGTGGCGCTATCCATACTGCAACTGGTGGATGCCCGGCAGCTGGATCTGGATAAACCGGTGGCTCATTATTGGCCCGAGTTTGCCCAACAGGGCAAAAGTGGCATCCGGGTCAGGGATCTGCTGAGTCACCGGTCGGGTCTGTCCGCGCTTCAGGACCGGGTCGCGGAGGATGACATCTTCGACTGGGACGCTATGGTTGAGCGTATCGAGCGGGCCGAACCCTGGTGGTCCCCCGGCACGGCCCAGGGCTACTCCCCGTTTCTGTTCGGCTGGGCACTGGGTGAGCTGGTGCGTCGCATTACCGGGGCGGAGCGCTTCAATGATTGGGTCGCGGATCGTATTACCCAGCCCCTCGGGCTCGGACTGGGCTTCGGCGCCCGGGGTGAGGTGTCGCTGGCGCAGGCCCGGCCGCTGAAAAAAGCGCTCGGTGGCGCCAGTAACGGAGCGGACAGCCAGTCGCTGGGGAAAATCATGAAGGCCGACCCTCGCGGTGTCACCAACAAAGCCTTCAGCAACCCCATGACCCTCCTGACCGCCGCCAATACCGAACAGTGGCGTCAGGCCGAGATACCCGCCGCCAATGGCCACAGCAGCGCACGCGACCTGGCGGCCCTGTATGGCGCGCTGGCCAACCGGGGGGATCTGGGCGGTGTGCGCCTGCTCTCGGAAAAGCAGCTCGCACTGTGTGGCGACGAGCTGACCTTCGAGCAGGACCGCGTACTCGGGTTGCCGCTGCGTTTCGGGCACGGCTTCATGTTGTCCCAGAAACGCGCTGACTGCCGCTTTGGGCGGGGCCGAGGCGGCTTTGGTCACCCGGGAGCGGGGGGTTGCCTCGGTTTTGCCGATCCGGACTACGGCATTGGTTTCGGCTATGTCACCGGGCGAATGGGGCAGAGCCTGCTGATCGACCCCCGCCCTCAACGCCTGATCAATGCCCTCTATGACTGCCTGGGAGAAACGCCATGAGTGACTCTGATACCCTGGAAGATCTGCAATCACGCCTGGCGTTTCAGGAGCAGACACTGACCGACCTCAACGATGTGGTGGCGCGTCAGACCGAACAGATAGATCGTCTGGAACAGCAACTGCGGGCGCTGGCCGGCAAGTACCGGGACTTGAGAGATGCGGTGGAGCAGTCTCCGGGGGAGGAGGGCGGCAGTCCGGCCGACGAGCGCCCGCCGCATTACTGACGACTTTTCGGATGTATGGTGGTTTTTGACGATAGGCGTTGCCTTGAGTGCTCATTCAGCGGGCGTTTTTCGTCTACACTTGGGTCACCCATTATCATTTCGAGTAAAGAGTCGACCTTCAGAACATGCCGCAGGGATACTCCGGTCAGTCCAATGCCGCTCCGCTAACCGGCTCGCTCTCCGATCCTGATTTGGTGGGGTCGGCGCTCAGTGCGTCGGATATCGCCCTGTGGGAGCTCTCGCTGGATGACCGGACGCTGACGCTGTCCGACACGATCTATCGCTTGGTTCCGGAGCTGGGCGAGATCGCCGATGAGACCCAATTACTGGCGCTTATGCCTCCGGCGGATCAATACCTGTTTCAGCAGACGTTTTCCGCGCATCGCCAGGGCGATGGGCCCGCCTCCTGTGAGGTCTGTCTGGCCGGCCTGGCAAGCCAGCCCCGGCTGCGCTTTATGGGGCGTCGGCGGCGGACCGACTCAGGGGATCACTACTGTGTGGGGGCGGTGGTCAGCAGCCAGCATTGGCTGGCCAATCCAGGGCCCGAGTATGTTCAGAGTCTGCTCTCCCGCCTGTTCGCCGAGAGTCCGATCGCCAGCTTTGTCACCGATCCGGACGGGGTAATGCTCGAATGTAATCACGCCCTGGAAGCTCTGCTGCAGATCTCACCCCGTCAGAGTACCGCCGGAATTGGTCGCTACCGGGTATTGCGTGACCGGGTGCTGCAGGCGCGCCCGGATCTGTTGAACCGGGTGCGGCGGGTGTTTCAGCAAGGCGAAATTCAGTGCTTCGACCTGGATTACCCTCTGGCCAATGTGCACCGCAATAAGCTGTTTGCCGAGCAGGAGGTTCCGCTCAGGGTCAGTTTTCTACCGATGCGGGACCGCTACGGTGACGTGACCCGGGTGCTGATTCAGTGTCAGGATCGCAGCGGGGAGCGCAGTGCTCACCAGGAGCTGTTACACCGGGATCAGCTGCTCTACAGCCTGATCAACAACTCGCACAACCTGGTTTCGATCAAGTCACTGGACGGCAAGTACCTGTTGGTCAACGACAGCTTTGCCCGCTGGTTCGGCCGGGATGCCGACGAGCTGTGCGGGCAGACCGACGATGACCTGTTTCCCGCCCCGATTGCGGAGCAGCGACGGGTGCAGGAGCAGGCGCTGCTGGCCGGCGCTTTGCCGGCGGAAATCGAAGAAGTTCTGCCGGGGCCGGACGGGCGACAGTACACCTTTGTCTGCGTGCGTTTCCCCATCGAGGGGCCCGACGGAGCCCAGCGGGGGATCGGCCAGATCATGACCGACATCACCCGTCAGAAAGCCATTGAGCGCAGTCTGCAGAGTCAGCAGCAGGAACTGAGGCTGTTGCTGGATTCCATGCGTGCCGGGATCGGCTATTTCGATCGCTGGGGGTTGGTGAAGGATTTCAATGAGCTTGCCAGAGGCCTGCTCGGGCCCGCGTTGCAGGTGGGCAAAAGTTTTCTCGAAGTCGCCCCTCAGTGGGACAGCCCGGAGGAGCGTCAGCGAGAGTTGATGCAGGTGGTCCGCACGGGTGAGGCCCAGTTGAATTCCGTTGAAAGTGCGCAACGGGACGGGTCGCGTCACTGGTTTTCGGTCGACAAGATTCCGACCAAAAACAATCAGGGCTACGTCAACGGGGTACTGTTGGTGGTCAACGACATTACCGAGAGTGTTCTGCGCGAACGGGCGCTGGCCCAGAGCGAGGCACGCTATCGGGCTTTCATTGCCAACAGCTCCGAGGCCATCTGGCGTTACGATATGACGCCACCGGTGCCCACGGATCTGGCGCCGGATGAACAGGAGGCCGCGATTGTCCGCAGTGCCCGTCTGGCCGAGGGCAACCGGGTGCTGGCCCAGATCATGGGGGCGCCCTCGGTCGAGTCATTGTTGGGCAGCGGTTTGCGGGAAACTGGCTCTAGTCGGTATCGCTTCGATGTCCAACAATTCATTGGCAACGGCTATCAACTGATTGATTATGAAATTGCTCGAAGTGATCCGCGCGGCCGGGGCGATATCCACTTCCAGATTTCCTGTGTCGGTGAAGTCGAAAACGGGGCGCTGTGTCGCGTCTGGGGAACCAGTAAAGACATCACCGCGCGTAAACGGTACGAAGAGAAGCTCGAGTATCAGGCCACCCACGATGCGTTGACCCGACTGCCCAATCGCACCCGTCTGTACCGGGAGATGGAGCGTTGGTTGAAACAGTCGGATGGGCGCAAGGCGGCCCTTTTGCTGATCGATCTGGATCGCTTCAAGGAAATCAACGATACGCTTGGTCACTCCGTGGGCGATCAGTTACTGAGTCAGATTGGTCCAAGGCTGAGTAGCGAAATGGCGGACACCGAGGGGCTGGTGGCCCGCTTGGGCGGCGATGAGTTCGCGATTTTTCTGCCGGATATTCGTCATCACCGACAGGCGCTGGTGTTGGGGCATCGGGTGCTGGATGCGCTGCGCAACGAGTTTGTTATTGAAGGCTACACCACGGAAATCAGCGCCAGTATCGGCATTTCCATGAGTCCGGATCAGGCCAGCGATGTCAGTACCCTGATGCGCTATGCGGATGTCGCCATGTACTGCGCCAAATCGGAAATGACCGGTGTGGCCCTGTACGATGGTGAAAAAGATCCGCACTCTCCTCAGCGACTGTCATTGATCAACGAGCTCGGGCGGGCCATTCGGGACGATCAGTTGTGCCTGCATTTTCAGCCCAAAATCGAACTGCACGGTCAGCGCTGTTATGGCCTGGAGGCGCTGTTGCGCTGGCAACATCCGACACTGGGCATGATTTCACCGGCGGACTTTATCCCCATCGCCGAAGCCACCAACCTGATCCACCCGCTGACCCACTGGGTGTTGAAGCAGAGCATAGCCACCTGTTGTGAATGGCAGCGCGCGGGATTCCCGCTGAGCGTGGCGGTCAATCTGTCCGCGCGGAACCTGATGGACGACACTCTCCCTCGACAGGTGGAGTTGCTGCTTGAAGAATATGGGTTACCGCACTGGGCCCTGGAGCTGGAAATTACCGAAAGCTCGATCATGACCGATCCGCGTCGTGCGATGACCAATCTCGAGCGTCTGCATGAGTTGGGGATCTGTCTGAGTATCGACGATTTCGGAACCGGTTATTCCTCCCTCGCGTACCTGAAACGTTTGCCCGTGCAGACGCTGAAAATCGACTTCTCATTTGTTCGGCAGATGCTCGATGACGAGCAGGACGAAATCATCGTCAAATCGACGATTCATCTGGCCCATAACCTGGGGTTGAACGTGGTGGCCGAAGGGGTGGAGTCCGAGGCGCTGCTGCACCGGCTGCAGGCCCTGGATTGTGATCTCGCCCAGGGCTATCACATCGGCCGACCGATGCCGCAAGCGGCGCTGGAAGCCTGGCTGACGGACTCCCGGTGGGTCGAGCGGCCCTACGCTGCACACCGCAGCTGATAACAGTCCCGTTGCGTTACAGAATTCGCGCCGCTGTGCGCTGCATTTCCTCGACCTGCTTGATGCGCTCTCTTAGCAGAATCCGTGTATGGGTGCTGTCGTCATCTGTGCGTTTGAGGGCATTCTGCAGTTGCTGCAGGGCCTGGCTGTAGGCGCCCACCTGAATGAAATACTCGGCGCGGGCCTCGTGGACCTGCTGAATGTCGCCGGCCAGGCCGCTCACCTCTGCCAACCAATACCACACGGCCGGATCGTCCCGGCGCTGACGGGAAAAACGATTGAGCAGCTCGGTGCTCTGCTCAAACCGGTTGGCTTTCATAAGCGCCAGTGCGTAGTGCATGGTCACCGCATAGTGGTCCGGTTGCGTCTGATGAAGGGCTCTCAAGCGCTCTAATGCCGCCTCATGGCTGCCCCGTTCGGTCGCGAGCTCCGCCGCCAGCAGCTGGTACGTCAGGCGGTCGGGTTCCTCCTCGAGCAGCGGCGCCATAGTGGCCTCGGCGGCGTCAAACTGGCCGGCTCGAATCTGCGCCAGCGCCAGGCCATACCGGCTGGCGGCCAGGGGTTCGCGCTTGGCGTCCAGTTCGCTCTGAAACAGTTGCACCGCCCGCTGCGCCGATTGCTCGTGTTCCACCCGGGTGCGGGCCCTCATCAGGTGGTATTCCAGATTGACCGCGGGCTCTGTGCGGGGCAGGTTCATGGCGCGATTGCGGGTATCGGCAATCCGCCGCTCGGTGACCGGGTGGGTCAGTAGAAACTCGGGGGGACGTTCGGTATAGCGGGTGGCCCGCAGCATGATTTCAAAAATGTCGCTGGCGGCGTTGGGGTCCAGCCCGGCCCGGGCCATGGTCTGCATCCCCAGGCGGTCGGCTTCCTGCTCAAATTGCCGGCTGAAGCGCAACTGGGCGTCCAGTGCAGCGGCCTGGGTGCTCATCATGGCGGCGATGCCCGCGTCCGAGCCGGAAGTGGCGGCCAGGATCAGGCTGCCCAGCAGGGCGGCATAGTAGGGGACGCTCATCTGTTGCTGTTGCTGCAGGCGCCGGGCGTAGTGGCGCTGGCTCAGGTGCGCCAGTTCGTGGGCCAGCACCGAGGCCAGTTGGTGCTCGTTCTCAGCGTAGTTGAGCAAACCGGTATTCACCCCGATAATGCCCCCCGGAGCCGCGAAGGCGTTGATGTTGGGATTCTCAATCACCACCAGTTGCAGGCTGGGGTCCTCCAGCTCGCTGTGCACCGCGAGCTGATTGAGCAGATCCTCCAGGTATTTGACCACTTGGTAATCGGAGGACGTCGGCATCCGACTGCGGTACAATCGCAGCACTTCCCGGCCCAGTTGCTGCTCCTGATAGGGCGAGCTGATTGCCGAACTGGTATCGCCCAACACCGGCAATTGCAGCTCCCGGTTCGCGCTGGCGGTACCTGACAGCAGCATCAGACTCAAGACAAGGGTGACAACATGTTTCACGTCGATTCAGACTCCGGTGTTCTTCCTGTTGCGCACAGTGTAGCCTTGGCCGCACCTGAGGCGCCAGAGGCAGGCCGCGCTTCCGCGCTGGCGTTGCTCCTGAGACCACGGACGCCCGACTCGGTTCAGCCGTTACCGCAAAGCGGGGGGCACCCATGACCGATCGGGAGGGCGCTGCGCCGGTCGTGCTGGAGGTGGATGCCCAGGGGCTGCGCTGCCCTCTGCCGCTGCTCAAGGCAAAGCAGGCACTGCGTGATCTCGCGCCGGGTGAGGCGGTGCGTATCCTGGCGACGGACAGCGGTTCGGTTCGGGACTTTCAGACGTTCGCCACCCTCGCGGGCCATGGGCTGGAGCGGGAAGAATCTCCCGACGGCCTCTACGTCTACATTCTGGTAAAATCCTGACCCGCCTTACGGGTGCTACAGGTCAAAACGGAAACTTATGCTGAAGATTATTCGCCGCTGGATCGATCGCTACTTCTCCGATGAGGAAGCAGTACTGCTGCTGGTATTGCTCGCGGTGGGCCTGGTGGTCATTCTGACCCTCGGTGCCGTGCTGGCGCCCATGATTGCCAGCCTGATCATCGCGTTTTTGATGCAGGGCA
Source organism: Marinimicrobium sp. LS-A18 (assembly GCF_000463525.1). Lineage (NCBI taxonomy): Bacteria > Pseudomonadati > Pseudomonadota > Gammaproteobacteria > Cellvibrionales > Cellvibrionaceae > Marinimicrobium > Marinimicrobium sp. LS-A18. The sequence goes on along the minus strand of NZ_AWEP01000002.1, from coordinate 1,323,356 downwards.
TGGTGGTCCGGCTGAAATCCTGGAAGGTGCCGCACTGGCTGGCGGTGCTGATCACGTTCATGGTGCTGATGGCCAGCGTGGCGGCCATCATGCTGGGGCTGTTGCCGGTCATCTGGCAACAGTCCACCCGCTTTTTTGCCGAATTGCCGAGGATGCTCCGTGAGTGGCAGGAACTGATGCTGCTTTTGCCCGAGCGCTACCCGAGCCTGATCAGCGAGGCGCAGGTGGAGCAGATGATGTCCGTTACCAGCTCTGAACTGGGTTATGTCGGGCAGTACATTGTCAGCTTTTCCGTATCCAACCTGCCGGTGCTGGCCACGGTGCTCGTCTACTTTGTTCTGGTACCCATTCTGGTGTATTTCTTCCTCAAGGACAGTCAGTCCATCATGCGTTGGTTTGCGGGTTTTCTGCCGGAGAAACGACCACTGATGAGCAAGATCTGGCAGGAGATGAACCAGCAGATTGCCAACTACGTCAGGGGTAAGGCCATCGAAATTGTCATCGTTGGTGCGACCGCTTACGTAGTCTTTGTCCTGTTTGGCCTGAATTACAGCGCCTTGCTGGCGATTGCCGTCGGGTTGTCGGTGCTGGTGCCGTATATCGGCGCGGCGGTCGCCACCATACCGGTGGCGCTGGTGGGTTTCTTTCAGTGGGGCTGGGGCCCGGAGTTCGTGTACCTGTTGGTCGCCTACGGCATCCTGCAGGCTCTGGACGGCAATGTGCTGGTGCCACTGCTGTTTTCCGAAGCGGTCAATTTACATCCGGTGGCCATCATTCTGGCCGTACTGGTTTTCGGGGGCCTGTGGGGATTCTGGGGCGTGTTTTTTGCGATCCCCCTGGCTACGCTGGTCAAGGCGATCCTTTACGCCTGGCCGATCGGCGTCAAGGAGGCGCACAACCAGGAACTGCAGGGACAGGCTTCACATGACACCGAACAAAGCGAGGCATAATGCACGCAGCCGTCCTTCTTCGCCGTTGGAGCCTGACCATGGCTTCCCTGTTGGTAACCACCGTGATGCTGGCAACCCCGGCTCAGGCCGTGACGCCCGTAAAAGGGGATATCGATCACCGGGATTACCGTTACCTGACGCTGGAAAACGGGCTGAAAGTCCTCCTGATTTCGGACCCGCAGGCGGAAAAAGCCGCGGCTTCCCTGGATGTCCATGTGGGCCATCATCAGAATCCGCTGGGGCGCGAGGGGCTGGCGCACTTTCTCGAACATATGCTCTTTCTCGGCACGGAAAAATATCCTGAGCCCGGTGCCTATCCCGCGTTTATCAGTCGTCACGGCGGCAGCCACAACGCCTATACCGCGAGCGAGCACACCAATTATTATTTTGATATCGACCCCGAGTATCTTGAGCCGGCGCTGGATCGCTTTGCACAGTTTTTTGTTGCGCCGCTTTTCAACCCCGAATACGTCGAACGGGAGCGGTTTGCGGTGGAGTCGGAGTACAAGGCCCGCCTGAACGATGATGCCCGACGCATTCAGGATGTCTACCAGGCACTGATGAATCCGGCCCACCCGGCGTCCCGTTTTGGGGTCGGGAATCTCACTACTCTGGCGGATACCGAAGAGCGTCCCCTGCGCAAAGACCTGATCGACTTTTACCAGCGCTACTACTCATCGGACCTGATGTCGCTGGTGGTTCTGGGGCGGGAAAGCCTCGATGAGCTGCAGAAACAGGTGAAGGAACGGTTCAAAGCGGTCCCCACCCAGGAGGTGTCTCTGCCCGAGGCCTACCCTCCGATGTTCGGCAAAGATCAACTGCCATTGCGGGTGTCCATTCAGCCCGAAAAAGACATTCGCCGCCTGTCCCTCCTGTTTCCGCTGCCGGTCAATGCCGACAGCGAGGCCCATAAGCCGCTGCACTATATTGGCCACCTACTGGGGCATGAAGGGGAGGGCAGCTTATTGTCGCTGCTCAAGCAGCTGGGTTGGGCGGAAGGCCTGAGTGCCGGCACCCGGCACCGGGATCGTCACGATGCCCTGTTTCAGGTATCCATCCAGTTGACCGAGCTCGGGGTTCGGGCCGCCGATCAGATTGTGGCTCTGGTGTTTCACTCCATCGAGCAGATTGAGGCCCGGGGGCTGGACGCCTGGCGATACGAAGAGCTCCAGCAGATGGCGAACATCGACTTCCGTTTTCGGGAAGTCAGTGCTCCGATGGACACGGTCCGCGGGCTCGCCTACCGACTGCACCTCTACGAGCCGGAAAACGTGCTCTGGGGGGATTACCGGTATGCAGGCTACGACGCCAAGCTGATCAAGCGATACCTGGGGTACCTGAATAGCGGGAATGTACTGGTGTCCTTGGTCGCTCCCAAGGTAGAGGGGGATGCCCGCTCTCCGTATTACCAGACGCCGTACCAGGTCGAAGAGCAGGCCGTGGAGCAGCCAGAAATCAAGGCCCGCATCCAGAAACAGTTGGTTTTGCCCAAGCCAAATGACTTTATCCCCAGTCGACTGGCTGTCAAGGAGGCGCCGCTGCTCCCCGGACCGGGCGCCTCGGACCAGGCGGAAGCCGGTCTCCCCGAGGCGGTGGTGGACAAGCCGAGAATCAAAGTCTGGTATCAATGGGATCAGGAGTTTGAGGTTCCCAAAACCAGCATGCGCCTGCGGCTCAAGCTACCCCAGGTGGCGGCCGGGGTTGAAGGCGCAGCCAAAGCCGAGCTGTTATCCGAATTGGTACGAGACCAGCTCAATGAATTCGCCTATCCGGCCCAGCTGGCCGGGCTGGATTTCTCGCTGCACCCCAACACCCGGGGCCTGGACATCGAAATCTTCGGTTACAGCAGTCGCCAGAACCTCCTGTTGACCCGCATTGTCGAGGCCTTGCGCAAGGGCCGCTTTGATCAGGACCGCTTTGACGACATCAAACGCAGGGTGGAGCGGCGTTGGCACAACGAAGCGCTCGACACCCCTTACGGCGTGATCGCCAGACAGATACCGCGCCTGCACTTTGAGCCCTATTCGCTTGGGCGGGACAAGCTCCAGGTACTGGAGGGCATTGATCTCGAGGCCATCCACCAGTTCGCCGATTCGGTACTCAAAGACGCCGAGCTGGAAGTGTTGCTATACGGCAACCTGTATCGCCAGGAGGCCGTGCGCCTGGCCGCGTACCTCGAGCATCAATTGCTCGGCGATGTGACGCGCCAGGATCTGGCGCCGGCCCGGGTGTTCCGCCTGAAATCCCAGGGCCCCTGGGTATATGAGCGATCTCTGGAGCACGATGACAGTGTCACCATGCTCTACGTCCAGGGCCTCTCCACTAAGCTGGATGATGTGGCTCATATGCAGCTGGCCCGACGCTTGCTGCAACCGGCATTTTTCCATGAGCTGCGCACCGAGAAACAGCTGGGCTATGTGGCGACGGTGTTTGCCTTACCGCTCAAAGATCAGGAAGGCACCGTGCTGGTGGTCCAGTCGCCCTCGGTTGACAGTGACCGCCTCTGGCGGGAAATGGAGGGCTTCCTGGCTGGCGCCGAAAGCCACCTGAAAGAGGGGTTGGTGGAACAGAAAGCGGCGTTGGTCCGCGAGTTGCGCGAGCCGGCCAAGACCCTATACCAGCAGTCCGTTCGGTACTGGGAGGACCTGATGATGGCGGATACCCGCTTTGATCGGCGCGAACGCCTGGCCCAGGCGGTGGAGGCTGTGACGGCTGAATCCCTGCAGGCTTATTATCGCCAGGTGTTTGCCGATCCCGCCCGGCGCCTGTGGCTGGTGACCGATCGATCGGAAGAGGCCCCGGAGGCGACCCCGATCGACGCCATACCCGATTACCAGAAGGCCCTTGAGGCCCTGAGTTACCCCTGAGTCCGCCGCGCGGCGGCGGACTGGTAAAAAAGGCGTGAATATGTAAGAATTCGCTGATTTTTCGGCTCTACCAATACTGGCCATAACCCTATATAACATCCCACACAAGGGCTCTATGGCGGTGCAGAGACACCTGTTTTCAATTTCCTATTGATTGAACGCAACGATTAGATGTGCCAATGCGTGCACGGCTGAGGAGAATTTAATGCAAGAAGATATCGATGCCCTCGAAACGAGAGAATGGCTGGATGCCCTTGAGTCAGTTGTTCGCCACGCAGGCAAAGAACGGGCCACTTTCCTTCTGAAGCAACTGTCAGAAAATGCGGTAGACCACGGTATTGATCAGCCCTCGGCGATCACCACCCCTTATCGCAACACCATTCCGGTTTCGAAAGAAGTGCAGAGCCCCGGCGATGCCTACATCGAGCGCAAGATTCGCTCCATTATTCGCTGGAACGCCATTGCAATGGTGGTTCGGGCGAACAAGAGTGCCGACGAGTTGGGTGGCCACATTGCCTCCTTCTCCTCAGCTGCAACCCTGTACGAAGTCGGCTTCAACCATTTTTGGCGCGGCAGCGAAGGCGGCAAGCCGGGCGATCTGGTGTACTTCCAGGGCCACAGCTCTCCGGGTATGTACGCCCGCTCCTTCCTCGAAGGTCGCCTGACCGAAGAGCAACTGGACAACTTCCGTCGCGAAGTCGATGGCAAGGGCCTGTCCTCTTATCCGCACCCCTGGTTGATGCCGGATTACTGGCAGTTCCCGACCGTTTCCATGGGTCTCGGTCCGATCAACTCGATTTACCAGGCGCACGTGATGCGCTACCTGGATCAGCGCGGCCTTATTGAAAAGGGCGATCGCAAGATCTGGGCCTTCCTGGGTGACGGTGAGTGTGATGAGCCGGAATCTCTGGGTGCCATTTCTCTGGCGGGCCGCGAGAAGCTCGACAACCTGATTTTTGTCATCAACTGTAACCTGCAGCGCCTGGACGGTCCGGTGCGCGGTAACGGCAAGGTGGTTCAGGAGCTCGAAGGCGTATTCCGCGGTGCCGGTTGGAACGTGGTAAAAGTGCTTTGGGGCGGTGCCTGGGACAAGCTGCTGGAGAAAGACAAAACCGGTCTGCTGCAGAAGCGTATGGACGAAGTGCTCGACGGTGAAATGCAGAACTACAAGGCCAACGGTGGCGCTTACACCCGTGAGCATTTCTTCGGCAAATACCCCGAGCTGCTGGAGTTGGTCAAAGACATGACCGACGACGAAATTCTGCACCTGGCTCGCGGTGGTCACGACGCACACAAGGTGTACAACGCCTACCACAATGCGGTGAATACCAAAGGCCAGCCGACCGTGATTCTGGCCCAGACCGTAAAAGGTTATGGCATGGGTCCGACCGGTGAAGCGGTCAACAATGCGCACCAGGTCAAGAAGCTCGACATCGATGCGCTCAAGACCTTCCGCGACCGTTTCAACATCCCGATCGAAGACAAGGATCTGGAAAAAATCCCGTACTACCGTCCGCCGGAAGACAGCGCGGAAATGCAGTACCTGCACGAGCGTCGCAAGCAGCTCAACGGTTATCTGCCGGCCCGTAAAGCGGATTTCGAAGCCCTGGAAATCCCGGGTCTGGACGCCTTCAGCAAGCAGCTCGAAGGCACCGGCGACCGCACCATCTCCACCACCATGGCCTTTGTGCGCGTACTCAACACGCTGATCAAAGACAAGAAGGTGGGCAATCAAGTGGTACCGATTGTGCCGGACGAAGCCCGTACCTTTGGTATGGAAGGCATGTTCCGCCAGATCGGTATTTACTCGGCCGAAGGCCAGAAGTACACGCCGCAGGATGCCGGTCAGATCATGTACTACAAAGAGGATCAGAAAGGTCAGATCCTCGAAGAGGGCATTAACGAAGCCGGTGCCATGTCCGCGTGGATTGCGGCCGCGACTTCCTACAGCAACAACCACAAGCCGCTGCTGCCGTTCTACATCTACTACTCGATGTTTGGCTTCCAGCGCGTCGGTGATCTGGCCTGGTTGGCCGGTGATGCCCAGGCACGTGGTTTCCTGCTCGGCGGTACCGCCGGCCGCACCACCCTGAACGGCGAAGGCCTGCAGCACCAGGATGGCCACAGCCACATTCTGGCCAACACCATCCCGAACTGCCGCACCTATGACCCGACGTACTCCTACGAGGTCGCGGTGATCGTGCAGGATGGCCTGAAGCGTATGTATCAGGAAAAGGAAAACTGCTACTACTACATCACCCTGATGAACGAAAACTACGTTCATCCGGATATGCCCAAGGGCGCCGAAGAAGGCATCATCAAGGGTATTTATCAGCTCGAAAAAGGCACCAGCAAGAAGAAAAACCGCGTCCAGCTCATGGGCTCCGGTACCATTCTGAATGAAGTGCGTGAAGCCGCCGAAATTCTGCGCAAAGACTTCAGTGTAGAAGCCGACGTCTGGAGTGTTACCAGCGTTAACGAACTGACCCGCGACGGTCAGCGCGCCGCTCGCTGGAACCTGCTGCACCCCGGTGAGAAGCCCCGCAAGGCGTATCTGACCGAGCAGCTGGAAGGACAGGACGGTCCGTTCATCATCGCGACCGACTACATGAAGAACTACTCGGAACAACTGCGTCCCTACGTGCCGGGCGACTACTATGTACTGGGTACCGACGGCTTCGGTCGCAGTGACAGCCGTGAGAAACTGCGTCACTTCTTTGAAGTGGATCGCAACTTCGTTGTGATTGCCGCGCTCAAGTCCCTGGCGGATCAGGGCAAAGTGAAGCCCGAGGTGGTCAGCAAGGCCATCAAGCAGTTTGGTATTGATCCGGACAAGGCCGACCCTCTGACCGTTTAACGAATCGGTACGCCCCGGGGCTGAGTCCCCGGGGTTTTGGGTCGAACACCAAGAATATGTGAGGAGTTACTGTGGCCACAGAAACCATCAAAGTCCCCGATATCGGCGGCTCCGAAGATGTAGAAGTGATTGAGATCAGCGTCTCGGTGGGGGATACCGTCGCCGCTGAAGACACGCTGGTTGTGCTGGAAACGGACAAGGCGTCCATGGACATCCCTTGCCCCAAGGCGGGTAAGGTGACCGCCATCTCCGTCAAAGAGGGCGACAAGGTCTCGGAAGGTTCCGCCATTCTCGAGTTGGAACTGGAAGGCGAGGGCGCCGGTGACGATACCCAGGCCGAGAGCGCCGAATCGTCCGCTTCGGACAACGCTGCAGAGTCCAAGGCATCGCAAGAAGCCCCCAAGGCCTCCGGCGGCAGTGAGATGGACATCCCGGTACCGGACATTGGCGGCTCCGAGGGTGTGGAAGTCATTGAGGTGTGCGTCAAAGCCGGTGATGAGGTCTCCGAAGGGGATTCATTGATCGTGCTGGAAACCGACAAAGCTTCCATGGAAATCCCGGCTCCGGCCAGCGGCACCATCAGCAGCATCGCGTTGAAAGAAGGCGATAAGGTGTCTGAAGGTGACGTCATCGGGAAAATGAAAACCGCCGGTGGCGAAGCCCCCGCGCAGAGCGAGCCGGCGAGCCAGTCCGCTTCAGAAAGTGCCGCTCCGGCCGCGCCTCAGGGCGGTGGTGAGCAGGACATGCCGGTGCCGGATATCGGCGGTGCGGAAGGCGTGGAAGTGATCGAAGTCAGCGTCAAGGCCGGCGATGAAGTGTCCGAAGGCGACACCCTCATCGTGCTGGAAACCGACAAGGCGTCGATGGAAATTCCCGCTCCCGCCTCTGGCAAGATCAAGAGCATTGCTCTGAAAGAAGGCGACAAGGTATCCCAGGGCGACCTGATCGGCGTGATTGAAGCCGAAGGCAGTGCCGCGCCGGCACCGTCCGCCCCGGCCAAAAGCGAAGCGCCCGCCAAGAGCGAGCCGGCGCCCAAAGCCGAGCCGTCTTCTCCGGCCACCGCCACCGGTGCCAGCGCCGAAGTCATCAACAGTGGCGATGTTTACGCCGGCCCCGCCGTGCGTCGACTGGGTCGCCAGTTGGGCGTGGATCTGGCCAAGGTGAAAGGTTCCGGTCCTCGCGGTCGTATCACCAAAGATGATGTGCGCAGCTATGTGAAGAACATTGTCACGGCGTCTCAGTCCGGTGCTGCACCGGCCGCCGGCGGCGGTGCCATTCCGCGTATTCCGCCGATCGACTTCAGCAAGTTTGGTGAAGTCGAAGAAGTGAAGATGAGCAAGATCAAAAAGCTCACCGCGGACAACATGACCCGCAACTGGCTGAATATCCCCCACGTTACCCAGTGGGACGATGCCGATATCACCGATATGGAAGAGTTCCGTAAAGGGCTGAAGACCGAGGCGGAGAAGCGTGGCACCAAGCTCACGCCGCTGCCGTTCCTGCTTAAAGCCTGTGCGGCGGCGCTTGAAGCCGAGCCGAGCTTCAACGTGTCTCTGCATCACGATGGCGAACATATTGTTCAGAAAAAATACGTTCACATCGGTATTGCGGTGGACACCCCGAATGGTCTGGTTGTGCCGGTCATTCGTGACGTCAACAAGAAAGGCTTGTGGCAGTTGACCGAAGAGATCAATACCATGGCCAAGAAGGCGCGCGATGGCAAGCTGACGGCGGCAGAAATGCAGGGCGGTTGCTTTACGATCTCCAGCCTGGGCGCCATGGGTGGCAGCGGCTTTACGCCGATTGTGAATGCCCCGGAAGTCGGCATCCTGGGTGTGTCTCGCGCCCAGATCAAGCCGGTGTGGAATGGCACAGAGTTTGTGCCGCGCAATATGCTGCCAATCTGTCTGTCCTACGATCATCGCGCCATCAACGGTGCCGATGCCGGTCGCTTCTTCACTTTCCTGGCCGGAGCTCTGGCGGACGTGCGTCGCCTGTTGCTCTAAGCGCGAGTGAAGTGTTGCAGTAACAAAAAAGGCCAGCGTTTGCTGGCCTTTTTTGTGTCACTATCGGCACTCATGCAGTGCCAAATCAACCATTCAAAATGATAAAACCAATGAGAGAACACCATGAAACAACTCGCTTCGTTATTTGCCCCCCTGTTTTTACTCGGCTGCGCGCCATCCGTCATCACCGAACCCCCGGTGCCTTTTGAAAACACCTATACGGCGGAAAATACCTATCAAAAGGAAGTGAAGCAGTTCCCGCATATTGAAATCGCCAGTCTCGATACGCCCGACGGAGTACGCGTCGAGCGGGACCTGACTTATGTGCAATACGGTCGGCGGGCGCTGCAACTGGATCTGCATCGGCCAGAGGCGGGGAGCTTTCGTCCGGCCGTGGTTCTGGTGCACGGGGGCGGTTGGCGTTCGGGTTACCGGGAAAACCTGACGCCCCTGGCCAACGCCTTGGCAGAGCGAGGGTTTGTGGTGGCCAATATCAGTTATCGGCTGGCGCCCGAGGCGCGCTTTCCCGCCGCCATTCACGATGTCAAAGCGGCGATTCGGTGGCTGCGCGAGCATGCCGAGGCCTATGGTGTTAACCCGGACCAGATTGCCGTGGGTGGCACCTCCGCCGGCGGGCAGATTGCCAGTCTGACCGGCATTACCGCCGGCGATCCGTATTTCGATCCGCAGCAGGCACACAGCCCGGTATCCAGCGATGTGCAGGCGATTCTGAATATTGATGGTCTGTCTGACTTCACCTCGGAGGAGGCGCGTCACTACGAAGATGATCCGAGCAAGAACCCGTCGTCCGCCGGTTCCTGGTTCGGCGGGCGCTACGCGGAGCAAACCGAGCTCTGGCATAAAGGCTCGCCCATTTACTATGTCCACGCCGATATGCCGCCGATTCTGTTTCTGAATAGTGCCCGGGAACGATTTGGTGTGGGGCGCGATGAAATGATCGCCAAGATGGAACCGCTGGGGATCCGCTATCACGTTCAGCGTTTTGACAATACACCGCATACGTTCTGGCTGTTTGATCCCTGGCTGCAACCCACAGCGGATGAAGTGTCCGCCTTCCTTCGCGGGATCTGGGGCGGCACTGGCACCACGTCAGAGTGAAGCGTATGATGGCGTAGCGTCGTTTATGAAATGGAGGTAATTCCGGTTTGAGTCCATCGTCCGGAAAACGGTCCCCCCTGATTTTGCCCGCACTGGTGTTTTTGTTGGTAATCGGTGTGGTGGAAGGGGTGATCTTCGCATACAAGGGGAAGCTCCACAGCGATCAGCGCTTTCAAGCCGTGACCTTCGCTGCCGACCTGCGCGCCAACGCCGAGCGCGAGCTGAACAATGTGCTTTATCTCACCCGTGGCCTGAGCAGTTACTTTTCCGTGCGTCACGACTCCCTGGAGCGTGAAGAGATCCTCAATATTCTGCGGGTGGCCTACCAGACCAGCCCGGTCATCCGGAATTTCGGTGTGGCCGTGGACTACCAGTTGAGCTATGTCTATCCCGCCGAAGGCAATCAGGCGGCCATCGGCCTGGATTACCGCGAGCTCGAGACCCAGTGGCCGGACGTCAAAAGGGCGGTAGAGCAACGCGAGCCGGTGCTGTCCGAGGGTGTGAAGCTGATCCAGGGCGGTGAGGCTTTTGTCTACCGTGACCCTATTTATGTGGACGACGTCTATTGGGGGCTATTGTCCACGGTGATTGATGCCGAGCCCCTGTTGGACGCCATGTTCGGGGTGATGGATCGGGACAGTCGCCATCGGTTTGCGGTGCGGGTCAACCGCCCGGGGAATTCCGTGTCCCTGTGGGGCGACGAGGCGCTGTTTGAGGACGAGGATGTGGTGCGCCTGGGCTCTGAACGTGGCTGGGAGTTCGCGGTGCAGACCCGCTCTCAGGATGCGCACTGGCTACCGATCTTCGTGTTGCGGATATTCGGTTGGGTGTTGGCATTGGTGACCGGGTTGGGCACCTATTCGGCCTTGCTGCATCGACGCCAGCGACTGACCCAGGGGGCCCGAGGTCAGGAATCAGCGTTCGAGTAAGGCGCGGCTCAGGTTGGGAGCGAGCCGGCGGGCCAGCTCGGCCGAGCCAATACCCAAAAGGGCGCCGCTGACATTGGCCAGAATATCGCCGAGGCTGAAGGTGCGCGGCGGCAAAAAATGCTGGATCACTTCAATACCCGTCGAGTACACCACCAACACCAGAAGACGCTGCCACACCGGCCAGCCCGGCAGGGCGACGGTGATTGACCAGCCGGCAACACCATAACCGAGAAAGTGCATCAGCTTGTCGTTGTATTGCGGAATATGGGGGCCAGAGGCGGTGGTCAGCCCGAAATAGGTGAAGATCGCCAGCAGCAGAACGAACTGCCACCGGCACAGCGGCCGCCACCACTCCGGAACGGTCATACTCAGCGCAGCACCATCAGTGAGATGCGGGTTTTGCTGATCATGTGAGTGGTGGTGCTGCCCACAATCAGCTGACGAATACGCGAATGGCCGTAGGCGCCCATGATCAGCAGATCGATATTGTGGGTGTGCTGATACTCTTCCAGAACGGTTTCCGGGTCACCGGCGATGATGGTGCCCTGGGTCTCGAAACCGGCCTCGATCAGCTTGTTCTTGGCCCAGTCCAGTTGTTCGCGGTTGCTGTCCACGTCCGCACCGACCGTGACCAGGTGAATGGGAATGCCTTTGAACAGCGGGCTGGCCGCCACCATATCCACACCTTTGCGGGTGGTGGCACTGCCGTCAAAGGCAAACATGATCGCCTTGGGCGGTTCAAAACTTTGCTGGGCAATGAGAATCGGCCGGTGCAGGGTGCGGATGATCTGTTCCAGGTGACTGCCGATATGGCCATGGGCCGAGGCGGTGTCCGCGCCGCGCTTGCCCACCACCAGCATCCGCGTTTCGGTTTCCAGCTCGGCCAGAGCGCTCACCAGTTCGCCGTGACGCTGGCGGGTTTCCACCTCGTTCACACCTTTCTGCTCCACCCGTTCACGGGCAGCCTTGAGCATCAGTCGGCCGTGTTCCATGGCCACTTTGGAGCGCTGCTCGTCCAGGCTGGCGAGCTCTTCCAGCAGCGCCTCCTGAGAGCCAAAGCCGATGCTGCCGCTCAGGTTCTGCTTCCTGCCCTGGGTGGGCTCGTCCAGCACGTGCACCAGGCTCAGCGGTGCGTCCATTCGCTGGGCGGACCAGGCCGCGTAATCACAGACGGATTCGGCGTACTGAGAGTCATCGATACAGGCAATCACTTTGTTGTGCATACTCTTTCTCTCGGTTAGTGGCCCATCAGGCGTTCAACAGCGTCCGGCTTGTCGTGCACGGCAAATCGGTCCACCAGCGTGGCACTGGCTTCGTTCAGGCCAATCAACTCCACATCGGTCCCTTCACGGCGGAACTTCAGCACCACTTTATCGAGGGAGCTGATCGCCGTAATGTCCCAGAAGTGGGCGCGGTGCAGGTCGATAGTAACCTGTCCGATCGCCTCTTTAAAATCGAACCCGTCAACAAATTGTTCGGCGGAGGTGAAGAACACCTGGCCGACCACATGATAGGTGCGGTGTTCGCCATCCTCGGAAAGGTTGGAGCCAATATACAGAATGTCGCCCACCTTGCGGGCGAAGAACAGCGCGCTCAACAGCACGCCCACCAACACGCCGAGTGCCAGGTTATGGGTGGCGACCACCACAGCCACGGTGCTGACCATGACGATACTGGAGCTCTTGGGATTGTCTTTCAGGTTTTTGACCGACGACCAACTGAAAGTACCAATCGACACCATGATCATGACCGCTACCAGAGCGGCCATGGGAATGGCCGCGACCCACTGGTCCAGAAACACCACCATAATCAGCAGCACGACCCCGGCGGTCAGGGTGGAGAGGCGGGTGCGACCACCGGATTTCACGTTGATCACCGACTGGCCGATCATGGCGCAACCGGCCATACCACCCAGCAGGCCGGAGCCGATATTGGCGGTACCCTGGCCGATACACTCACGATTTTTGTTACTCGGGGTATCGGTCAGATCGTCCACGATGGTGGCAGTCATCATGGACTCCAGCAGGCCGACCACTGCCAGGGTGATCGAGTAAGGGAAAATGATCTGCAGGGTTTCAAAGTTCAGCGGCACATCCGGCCACAAAAATACCGGCAGGCTGTCCGGCAGCTCGCCCATATCGCCCACGGTGCGAATGTCCATACCCAGGTACACGGCGATCCCGGTCAGAACAATGATGCACACCAACGGGGACGGCACGGCTTTGGTCAGCAGCGGAAACAGATAGATGATACCGAGGCCCGCCGCGAGCATGAGATACACCGGGAGGGTAGCATTTTGCCCGGTGATTTCCGGCAACTGCGCCAGGAAAATCAGGATCGCCAGGGCATTCACAAAACCGGTCACCACCGAGCGGGAGACAAACCGCATCAGTGCCCCCAGCTTTATGATCCCGGCAATGATCTGAAAGACCCCGGTTAGTAACGTGGCGGCGAGCAGGTATTCCAGCCCATGCTCCTTCACCAGCGTCACCATCAGTAGTGCCATGGCGCCGGTGGCGGCGGAAATCATGCCCGGTCGGCCACCCACAAACGCCGTGACCACGGCGATACAGAAAGAGGCGTACAGGCCGACCTTGGGGTCGACTCCGGCAATGATGGAGAAGGCGATGGCCTCGGGAATCAGCGCCAGCGCCACCACAATGCCGGCGAGGCTGTCACCTTTGGGGTTCGAGAACCATTCCTGTCGAATGTTTGCGAGCATAAGTATCTTCCAGCAGTTCGAAGTCAATACCGTGGACGGCTGCGCAGGGCGGGCGTCACCGATGGTTTTGAAAAGAGAAAACCGGCTGGCAAACCGGCCGATACACGGCGGTTTACCAGTGAACTGGACGGGCAACGGGAATTTCCGAGGGCCAACCTTCAGGGCCGAATGCCCCGGGGGTCAACTGCCAAGTCGCGAGACCGGTGGCTTGGTTTGAAGGCGGCGGAGTATACCGGAAAGGGGCCCGTATTGCACGGGCTGGGCCTGGGTAACAGGGGCTAGCGGGCGCGGTCGGTCAGAGGCAGTAGCGCCTCGGCATCGTACAGATCCTGAGGGCGGTTGATGTTGAAAAACGGGTCGTAGCCGGTCTGCTCAAAGGTCACCGATTCGGCGTTCTGTTCCCGCGCCCAATCCTGCAGTCGCGGTGTCTGGTCCGATTGCAGCGCCTCACGAATGGCCGGCAATAGGGAGCGGTGCCACAGCCCGAAGATCGGATGGGTCTGCTCGCCGGAGCGGGCCAGGACCAGAGACGCATCGGTCTCCTGCGCCTGGCGGTACAATTCGCTGACCAGATTGTCCGGGAAAAACGGCGTGTCGCTGGCAAAGCTGGCCAGCCACTGTTGCTCCGGGCGATGGTTTTCCAGCCACTGCAGGCCGGCGTGAATGCCCGCCAGAGGGCCGGGAAAATTGGGATACTCGTCTGACAGGACCGTCAGTCCGCTGCGGGTAAACCGCAGATGGTTGCCATTGGCGTTGAGTAGCAGCTCGGTTACCTGGGGTCTGGCTTTGGCAATCGCCCGCTGGAGCAGGGTCTGGCCGCCCAGTGGCAGCAGGCACTTATCGCCGCCGCCCATGCGGCGGGCGAGTCCTCCGGCGAGGATAATGCCCAGAATCGGGGATCTGTCGTTCATAATCTCTGGTTAACGGTGTCGGGTTTTACCAGTACTATACGCGGTAAGAGATTGAACGCGCGACTGTTTCATGTCGATTTTTTTAACGGTTCCGCATCGGCGGAGTCGGTTTTCACCGGGAGTCTTGAGTATGGGTCTTGATTTGCAGAGTCTGCGCCGGGAGTACTTGCGCGGTGGTTTGAACCTGGAAGATTTGAGCGCCAGCCCCATTGATCAGTTTGAAGTCTGGATGGAGCAGGCGGTGAAGGCGGAGATTCCCGACCCCACGGCCATGGTGCTCGCCTCCGCCTCCCCGGACGGGCAGCCTTCCCAGCGTATCGTGCTGCTCAAAGGGCTGGATTCCGACGGCTTCGTGTTCTACACCAACCGCACCAGCCGCAAGGGGCGCGAGCTGGCCGCCAACCCCAAAGTCAGCCTGCACTTTCCCTGGCACACCCTGGAGCGTCAGGTGGATGTCTGCGGTATCGCTGAACCACTGTCGGCGGAGGAGTCCGAGCGCTATTTCCACTCCCGCCCCCGGGAAAGCCAACTCTCCGCCTGGGCGTCCCACCAGAGCCGCCCGGTCGAATCCCGCGAAGCACTGATGGCCCATTTTCGTGAACTGGAACAGCGTTTTGAGGGGCAGGACATCCCGCTGCCGGATTTCTGGGGCGGCTACCGGGTGCGTCCCCAGCAGATGGAATTCTGGCAGGGGGGCGCCCATCGGCTGCATGACCGGTTCGAGTACAACCTGCAGCCCGACGGCAACTGGACCATCGACCGGCTGGAGCCCTGAATATGCCGGGCCCAGCCACCATGCGTTACATCCACCACAGTGCCACCGGTGCGCCCTCCGTACTGGCCCTGACCGAAGGCCCGGTACCCGAGCCCAGCGCCCATGAAGTGTTGATTCAAGTGGCCGCCGCCGGGGTAAACCGCCCCGACGTATTGCAACGACAGGGACTCTACCCGCCGCCGGAAGATGCCTCCCCGGTGCTGGGGCTGGAAGTCTCGGGAACCGTCGTCGCGGTCGGCGAGGGCGTTCAGCGCTGGCAGTTGGGCGACCGGGTCTGCGCCCTGGTCAACGGCGGCGGCTACGCCGAATACGCCATCGCCCCGGCAGATCAATGCTTACCGGTGCCCGAGGGGCTAGACCTGGAAGACGCCGCCGCACTGCCGGAAACCCTGTTCACCGTCTGGCACAACCTCTGGCAGCGGGCCCGGCTGCAGCCGGGCGAAACCCTGCTGATCCACGGCGGCGCCAGTGGCATCGGCACCACCGCCATCCAACTGGCCAAGGCCCTGGATCACCGCGTCATCGTGACCGCCGGCAGCCCTGAAAAATGCGAGGCTTGCCTGGCGCTAGGAGCCGACCGGACGATCAACTACCGCGAAGAGGATTTTGTCACCGAAGTCAAAGCCTTCACCGACGGCCAGGGCGCCGATGTGATTCTGGACATGGTCGGCGGCGACTACGTCCAGCGCAATATCAAAGCAGCGGCCAAAGAAGGGCGCATCGTCAATATCGCTTTTCTAAACGGCAGCAAAGTCGAGGTAGACTTGATGCCGCTAATGCTCAAACGCCTGACCCTGACCGGCTCGACACTAAGAGCCCAGAGCACCGAAGCCAAAGCCGGCATCGCCCGAGAACTGGAACAACGCGTCTGGCCCCTGATCGCCCTCGGACGAGTAAAACCCTTGATAAACCATCGCTTTGCACTAAGTGACGCCCAGAAAGCCCACGAACTAATAGAATCCAACACCCTGATCGGCAAAGCCGTTATCAACCTATGACAAACACCACCCCCCACCGCCCCCTCGAAGGCATCCGCGTCATCGAACTCGGCCAACTCATCGCCGGCCCCTTCGCCGGCTGCATGCTCGCCTACTTCGGCGCGGAGGTCATCAAAATCGAACCCCCGGGCAAAGGCGACGCCCTACGTGGTTGGCGCGTGGTAGAAGACGGCACCTCCCTCTGGTGGCGCAGCCTGGGCCGCAACAAAAAAAGCGTGACCCTGGACCTCAAACAGGACAAAGGCCGGGACATCGCCCGGCAACTGATCGACAGCGCCGACGTCCTGATCGAAAACTTCCGACCCGGCGTGATGGAAAACTGGGGCCTCGGCCCCGACGTCATCAAGCAAAGCAACCCGGCGCTGGTCTACTGCCGGATCTCCGGTTTCGGTCAGACCGGCCCCTATGCCAAAAAACCCGGCTTCGCCTCGGTCTGTGAAGGCATGAGCGGCTTCCGCTACGTCAACGGCCACCCGGACCAGGCACCGGTGCGCCCGAACCTGAGTATTGGTGATACCATCGCCGGTCTGCACGCGGCGCTGGGCATTACCCTGGCGCTGTTCGAGCGCGAGCGCCAGCCGGGCGGGGAAGGTCAGGTGGTGGATGTGGCCCTGTACGAAGCCATGTTCAATCTGATGGAAGCGGTGGTGCCGGAATACGACGGCGCCGGTGTGATTCGCGAGCCCTCGGGCACCACCGTCACCGGCATTGTGCCCACCAACACCTACCGGTGTCAGGATGGCAAATACGTGGTGATCGGCGGCAACGGCGACTCCATTTTCCAGCGCCTGATGCGCGCGGCGGACCGGCCGGAGATGGCGGAAGATCCACGCATGGCCACCAACGCCGGGCGCGTCGAATGCGTGGAAGAAATCGATGGTGCACTGTCCGATTGGTGTGGTTCCCTCGAATCCACCGAGGTTCTGGCCAAACTCGAAGCGGCGCGGGTGCCCTCGGGCCCGATCTACAATGTCGCGGATATGATGGCCGACCCGCACTTTCAGGCGCGGGGCCTGTTTGAGCAGGTCGAGATCAATGGCAAGCCGCTGAAAATCCCGGCGATGATGCCGCGCCTGGACAGCACCCCCGGCGGAACCAACTGGCCGGGCCCCGAAGTGGGCCAACACACCGACGGGGTATTGCAGGACGCTTTGGGCCTGAGTGCGGAAGACTTGAGTGATTTGCGCGAACAGGGCATTGTGTAGCGGCCCGATACGACGCCCGATAGAACGAGTAATCTGTTATGAACAAAACCGAAGAACGACCCGACGAGCCGCTCAAGCCCGGCCGCTATCGCCACTACAAAGGCAAGGACTATCAGGTACTGGAAGTAGCCACCCACAGTGAAACCGGGGAGGCCATGGTGGTCTATCGTTGCCTCTACGGCGACTACAGCCTCTGGGTCCGGCCGCTGTCCATGTTTAACGAATCGGTGGAAGTGGCGGGGGAAACCGTGCCGCGTTTTGCCTATGTGGAACCCATGGAAAAGGATCACCTGTGGGCAGGACAGTAACAGCGGACGACCTGAACGCGCGGGACGAACACTGGATGCAGCGCGCCCTGGCGTTGGCGGAGCAGGGTGCGCAGCGGGGCGAAGTGCCGGTCGGTGCCGTGTTGGTCCGCGACGATGAAGTGCTAGGTGAAGGCTTCAATCAGCCCATCGGCGCTCAGGACCCCACCGCCCATGCCGAAGTGGTGGCGCTGCGTCAGGCCGCCACAGCGGAGCAGAACTACCGCCTGCCGGATACCACCCTTTATGTGACCCTCGAGCCCTGCACCATGTGCATCGGCGCCCTGATTCACGCCCGCGTCGCGCGCTTGGTCTACGGCACCACCGAACCCAAAGCCGGTGTGGTTGAAAGCCGCAATAAACTGGCGCAGACGGACTACTACAACCACTGGCTGGAAGTGCAGGGCGGCGTACTCGCCGAGGCCTGCCAGCAGCAACTGACCGAATTTTTCCGCCAGCGCCGAGCCGAGGCCAAGGCGCGCAAGCAGGCGCAAAACCCTTTATGAAATATTACGACTGCGTGATTATCGGCGGCGGCGCCGCCGGCCTGATGTGTGCCGCCACCGCCGGATTTCGCGGGCGAAGCGTGGCGGTGCTGGACCACGCCAACAAAGTGGGCAAAAAAATCCTGATGTCCGGTGGTGGGCGCTGTAATTTCACCAACTACGATGTCTCGCCGGAGAACTTCATTTCCGACAATCCCCACTTCTGCATCTCCGCCCTGCGCCGGTACACCCCCTACGACTTTCTGGCGTTGGTGCAGCGTTACGATCTCCAGTATCACGAAAAAGCGCTGGGGCAATTATTTTGTGATCACAAGTCCCGGGATATTCTCGACATCCTGTTGGCCGAGTGCGACCGAGCGGGCGTGAGCATCCAGACCCGCTGCGCCATTGAATCAATCGAGAAAGCCGACAGCGGCTTTACCTTGACCACAACCAACGGCGGTGTGCAGTGTGAATCCCTGGTGATCGCCACCGGCGGCCTGTCCATTCCCACCATGGGCGCCACCGGCTTCGGTTATCAGATCGCCAAACAGTTCGGCCTGCCGATCACCGAGCGGGAAGCAGCACTGGTACCCTTCACCCTGAGCGGCCAATGGCTGGAGATTGCCCGCTCGCTCTCGGGCGTGTCACTGCCGGTGACGGTCGAGTGTGGCGAGCAGCGCTTTGCCGAAGCCCTGCTTTTCACCCACCGAGGCCTGAGTGGCCCGGCCATCTTGCAGATTTCCAACTACTGGCACCGTCAGGAAGCCATCACCATCGACTTCCTGCCCGGAGAAGCTCTCGGGGAACTGCTGAACCAATGGCGCTCCGACGGCCAAAAAACCACCCTCAAAAATCGCCTGTCCCGCCACCTCCCCAAGCGCTTTGTAGAAACCTGGCTGGAGCTGCCCATCTTCCCGAGCGGCCTACAGGACAAACCACTGGCGGAGTGGAGCCGCGCCGACATGGACGCCCTGTGCGAAGGCTTCCACCGCTGGCAGATCGTCCCGCCGGGAACCGAAGGCTACCGCACCGCGGAAGTCACCCGCGGCGGGGTGGACACCCAGGCGGTGTCCTCCAAGACCTTTGAGGCAAGAGCAGTGCCGGGGCTGTACTTTATCGGTGAAGTGCTCGACGTGACCGGTTGGCTGGGGGGATACAACTTCCAGTGGGCTTGGGCCAGTGGGTACTGTGCAGGGCGGGTGATTTGAAGATTTAAAGCTCATATTTGAATTTCTGAAAAATTAGTGCACACTTTACATTCAGGCGGTTAACGCTTTTTTGACCCGATAAAATAAAATTTAGAAAAATCAATGGCTTACTGAAATTGGTTAAAGGTAAGCGTGCCGCAGGTCGGGAGAAACAGTGCCAGCACACTTTTACACCCAGGGAGGAAGGTATTGTTGTCGGGAGTTGGTTGAGTGTCAGCACTTTACCCCGTGGCCTACCTTGACTCATAAACGTACAGGCTTGATATACAGTTGTTAGATTCTGAGGGGTTTTTTTGGATTTACCACCTAGTTTTTTAGCTTCCATGTTTGGTGCCATATTAGGGTCTCTGTTGGCAGGTGTGGGGTTTCTCTACAGACGTTCTGCTGAATATAAAGATGAATTCCGAGGGCTAATATTCACGCTTCTAGGAGTCTATAGTTCGTTAAGAGCTACGCAAATCCTCAAACCAAGAAATTATCTTGAAGCATGCGCTGAAGTGATGGAGCGTCTAGGCCACAAGAACTTGGCGAAAAATGAAGAGTTTTTCCGGATTATGGAGCCTCTAGTTAAGCCCCAGCTGGAAGCAATGCTATCCCAAGTCAATGGTTGGGATGACGCAGGTTATGTCCAAAAGCTCGAACGAATTGCTCGAAATAATCCCGTGCTAGCACATCGCCTTAAATCTAATTCGCTGCTAATGGATATTATCCCTCAAGTCCGTGAGTATTGGGTTCGTTATTTGGAGATGCTTAGTGATAACGACCTTTCAGCGGAGCATGTTGAGTCTGAACTTCCAAAAATGGAGAGTGAACTTGTCGAGCATCTTTTGGCCGAATTGAGGTCAGATATTCTTAAGGTTTCCAAATCTATTGGTATTATCCAATACGTTAGAGTGAGACGTCTTTTTAATGTCTATAAAAAACGCACTTCTGAGAATATTTTGGAGCCATTATTCAAAAAATTGATTTCATGAGTCATCATACTTATGAACAAAGATCAGACAAGACTTAACCATGCGCTATTTCGGGACAATTCCCTTCCGCTTCGCGGCTCCAAAGTGTCCGAAAAGTTTCTTTTTATGTAACCGTTGCTTGGAAGACGTCGCCCTTTTGAATGTGGTTTTGTTGGATGTGCAAAATTAATTATCTAAATAATAGGCGGAGAAGGTGATGGCAAGAGTAATCGAAGAAAAATTGGAGTACTGCAAAAGGTGTTCTAAAACTACCAAGCATCATCGAAATAATAGTAAGTCAAGCGGGTTTATGCTTCTGGTGCATCTGATTCTGACTGTCGCAACTGTTGGTGTGTGGTTGCTGCTTGTCATCGTATGGAAGATTTTAAATGTGCAGGTCGGTGGCTGGAAATGCA
Source organism: Marinimicrobium sp. LS-A18 (assembly GCF_000463525.1). Taxonomy (NCBI): domain Bacteria; kingdom Pseudomonadati; phylum Pseudomonadota; class Gammaproteobacteria; order Cellvibrionales; family Cellvibrionaceae; genus Marinimicrobium; species Marinimicrobium sp. LS-A18. The sequence continues at coordinate 1,302,647 of NZ_AWEP01000002.1, read as the reverse complement.
GTGAGTGCGGAAGCTAAGTAGTACATAATAAACGGTTGTTGCTGATCCTTTGGAGTGAACGGCTTTCCCGCTACTGAATGGCTGCAAATCCGCTCCAAAAGCCGGTCGCTAGCTTTTTTGAGAGAGGTTCATGATCCTATACAAGTACATGTCCTTCAATGCCGCTCGGAAGGTGATCGATTCCCTATCAATAGGATTTTCATGCCTTGAAGACTTGAACGATCCTTTTGAGTGCACAGCCTTTGGTTTTCGAGATGGCGATGATTCTATAAGCGCGAAAACAGCCACGGATGCGTGCAGAAACCGCTTCTCGAGAAAATACGGTGTCTTATCGTTGACTCGGCAGCCGTTAAACGCGCTTATGTGGTCGCATTATGGAGACTCTCACCAAGGGGTGGTCCTTGGGTATGATTGTGATTTGGCCGGATTTTCAGACCCGCAAAGCAATGTGATTTCAAGCCAGTATGGAGAGATGATCTACTCAGCTACAAAGCCTCATAAGGATCTCCCTGTGATTGGCGAGCATGAGCTGATGAACATTGGCGGTAAACTTCGTTTTGACTCGAATGCCTACAATTTGATGAAAAGAGCTTTTCTATATAAGTCTCTTGAGTGGGCATACGAAGAAGAAGTCCGTATTGTAAAAAATATTGAAAATATCCCCTTCGGATATCACACAGGTAGTGGTCGATATCGTGAGTGGAATAAAGTAACTGTCTCTGGTCGACCTTTATACTGCCTTGATGTGCCGGAAAACTCGCTTAAAGAAATTTATTTAGGGCGAAATTTATATAGAAATGTTACCAAAGGTGGCTCTGTTACTGACAAAGAGTTGAAGGATGTGCTTCAGTCCTGGGGGAGAAAAGATGTCAAGATGATGCAGTGTGAACCCGATGTTAAATCGTGGAACCTCGTCGCAAAAAAATCTATCAACAAAAGCTAACCCGTGGCTGTTGACGAGCGCACTCGCGCTGGGACTTCGTTATACCGAAAAGCGACGGCGTTGAATGCTTTGTAGGAATAATGAGGGTGGAGTAGTGACACATCCAAAATTCATCGTAGGGAGTTTCGTCGAGGCGTTGGCGGCCTCGCGGTTGATTGAGTCAGCTATAGTCATAAAGCTTTCGAGTGATCCGTTGCTCGACATTCCGGGTGCAGGGGCAATAGTCGGAGGTTATGATTGGCTTGACAGTACTGGGTCAAATACGAGGTATGACTTAGTGGTCCTCGATCTTCCATTGGGGACGGCCCGAAAGAAGATCGAGATGGGCGGCTCAACAATCAGTGCTCGGGGAAGCTGGATAGAGTTGTACAAAGCACTTAACCTGCTTACCTCAAAGGGTTTGTGTGTTGCAATAATGGAGTCGACCGCGCTTGGGATCTCGGAGTGGCCAAGGTTTCAGAAAGCATTGGCGAACGAGGGTTTCTATTTAAATGGTGTCTTTAATGCTCCTCCAAAGCTACTGACTAGATCCGCCATTCGGCCAGTAATTGTCGCGTTTAGTCGACAAGATCGTTCGAGCCTTTTTGTTGCTGAGTTGGGGGATGAGAGCCAAGCTGTCGAAATCGCTCAAGCGTTTAGTCGGGGCGATGAGCCGGAGTCGAATTCTCTGTATGAAGGAATGTCGCTTGCGGATGGGAGATTTGATGGCTTCGAAAGCTTGAAGGCGCGGCTTCAGATTGATCGCCTCAAGACCCAATATAATGACTACAAGAGCTTTGCGCTAGGTGAGGTCTCTCTTGAAATAAATTCGGTTCGGTCCAGAGAGTCGTTCGAGCATAAGGACAATTCGATTTATGTGCCAACTGTCGGGACGTCCCTCGTTACCGACAACCTCTCATCGGTGACGATAAAGCATCACAACCTCATTCAGGTTGTTTTGTCGGATGCAGTCAATAGTCAGTACGCTACAGCCTTCTTTCGCTCCGGGCTAGGCCTTTTGATATTGCGATCTCTGACGCGTGGGACAGTAATACCGCGGATAACAAAATCTGATCTTTCTCAAGCGCAATTTGCAGTTCCAAGCTTAAAGGAACAGGAGGAAATTGTGCGCTCGCATAGCCAGCTTCAAGCGTTGAGAACGGCTATTGCGAACTTTCAAAGAGAACTCGCTCTGAATCCCGGACGTGCCTCCGCAATCCGGGGGCAAGTAGACGGTATGCTGGAAACGATTGGCGGTCTTACCGAAGCAGATAAGGTCATGAGCTTGGCTCGGGAGGGAGAGTCTGAAACCCTTGAGTTTAAGGAAAGTTTCAGCCTTGATGTACGAAAGGGAACAAAGGAAAAGTACATCGAGCTTTCAGCACTAAAGACAATAGTTGCGTTTCTTAATACGAATGGGGGAGTCCTTTTGATTGGCGTGGCTGACTCGGGAGACATTCCCGGGGTTAGGTGCGAGGTGGAAAAGTTTCACAAGAGCACAGATGCATTCCTGCTACATTTTAAAAACCAGCTTAAGCAACGAGTAGGCGAACAAAATTACCCTTATATTAATCATCGACTGGTGGGGCTCGGTAATGCTAATGTGTTGATGGTTGACTGCAAACCAGCGACCTCTCCGTGCTATCTCGACGGTAAAGAGTTTTATGTTCGCACAAACCCAGCTACGGATAAGCTTGAAGGGCCGAAGCTCGTCGAGTATGTGCAAAATCACTTCAAAAAATAAAATCGTATTATAAAAAGTCAGTTATCACGACAACTTTTCCGTTGCTGCTACGCCCTCATTGCATAGTTACGCGTGTTGGCGGCGCCAGTAAAATCAAAAAAGAGATTGATGAAATAATGTTAAAAAACCGCCAGTTCGATAAGTAGATAACCCCCTCTAGCGTTTTATTTCTGAATTGGTGTCGTTGTCGGATTTGGTGCTTTGTGTTTACAGGGTTTTCGGCAAACAGTGTTGCTCATCAGGGAGCCGGTTATGACAAAAGATGACATAGAGCTGTACCTAAAAGCTAAAGACAAATTCTCCTACGCAAACGTCATATACGCGCTGGCGGTACTGATTGCGGCAATGGCGGCTTTGTCGACCTTCCTGCCGGACTTTCATGATTACACGAAGTATTTAGTGTTGGCGGCGTTCATTATGGGAACCTCCACATACGGCGCAGACTCGCATCGCTATGTCTCAAGGGCAACGCTGCTAAAAGTTCTGGAGCGACAGATCAACGCCGACCCAGAGGCGTTGGAGTACATCGCGCAAAGAAAAGCCCGTTAGTCGCCTCTCTCCATTCCGGACTTTACGCTGGTGACGCTTGACGCTTTGATGTCATGACGCTATAGTGCGTCAATGTCGTTATATCTGGAGAATTCCATGAGCGAGCCATCGAAGCGTTCTACGGTTTATTTTGACCCTCAGTTACATGCGGCGCTGCGGCTGAAGGCGGCGCATACGCATCGTTCTTTATCCGATATCGTTAATGATGCGGTTCGCGCGGCATTAGCGGAGGATCAGGAAGACCTGGCGGCGTTTGAGGAGCGGGTATCTGAGCCAACCATGAGTTATGAAGCTTTGCTGAACGATTTGAAGGCTCATGGCAAACTATAAGCTTGTTTTCAAGAAATCCGTTTCGAAAGACCTTCGCTCAATCCCCAACAAAGACGTTGCTCGCATTCTTCAGCGGGTGGAGGCGTTGCAGGATGATCCTCGCCCGGTCGGCAGTGAAAAACTTTCAGGGCAGGAGCGCTATAGAGTCCGGCAGGGTGTGTACCGAATCATCTATGAAGTGGTGGATGAGCTTCTTGTTGTAACGGTTGTGAAGATTGGCCATCGAAAGCAGGTTTACAAGCGCGGCTGATGCCGCCATCAATTGCCATTCCTTCCGTTGTGCAATTGATGGCGGGTACACGCTGAGCGTTGCCAGGTTGGCAGCGCCGTCCGTTAGAACACGTAAATAAACCCAATCCCCACTTCGGCTTCATAGTCACTACGCGCGATGGGACTATCCTGAATATCGCTACTGAAATGCTCATAGAGCACCTCACCGAAAATCTGCCAGTTCTCACGGATGTAGTTACGGTAGGTGTAATTCAGGCCAATTGAGCGAAAACCGCCGCTCAGTTCCGTCTCGGCTAGCCCCGAGGCAGCGGACTGCGCGGGGGTTATGCCAAATTCGGTATTGGCGAGATCGCTGTCGTGGTACACCGCAACAATCGCCAGTTCAGAGCCGGTGCCGTCCATCTGGTCGCCAAAGCGGCGACCCACGCCGAAGATGCCCAGGGTTCCGTTGTCGCTGGTGACCAATCGACCATCCAGCCAGTAACGCCAGTCGGCGTCGAACGCCCGGCGCGCTTGCAGGGCGAATTCGACCGACTCATCAGTAGCGCCGAGTCCATCCAGTCGCCCGTCATCGGAGTCGCTTTCCTCTCGACCCTCTTCGAAGCCCACAACGGCCTCAAATAGCCAGGTGTCCGAGCGAAGGCCGCGCCATCCGAGCGCCTCACCGGCCCAGAAGAAGATATCGTCGTCGTTGCGCCATTGCACGGCGCCCGCTGGATCGACTTCGACGCCGAATTCATCGGACCCTTCGTAGGCCGTTTCGTATTCAACAGCCAGTCCAAGGCCGAAGGCGAAGCCATCTTCACCCTGGGTGAAGTCGTCAATCGAGGGCAGGGGCACCAGGGCGGTGTTTCCGTCCTGCGCCAGTGCGGGTTGCAGAAAAAGGGCCTGTAGGAGCGCGGCCGATAGTAAAGCTGTAGACGTTTTCATGTAAGTGTCCCCCCGTATGTAATGGCATAGCACGATTGCTCAGACGACACGACTTTTACGTACGATTTTTGGGAAAAGATTACCTGCCATTACTTCTTTCAGTGTATACCAGGGTAGGGCCGTCGGCTGGGAATCGAGCGCAGAGGGGAGGTGGGGCCTGGGAGGTGTCGGGCGGGTGCCAGATCAGCGCTTAGCCTGATAACGGGCCCGACTTATGCGCTACAGTTATCTGTATCCGGTTCCGGAGCGTAAACAGAGCCAGCAAGTCATTCAATCGGAGTCTGATGTGAACCAACCTGTATCCAAGCCGGAATCACCGCACCGTCTACCCTGTCGTGGCTGTCTGCCGACCTGCAAGAATTTTGATCGCTGTGAGGGCAAGCCCTGGCGGGTGTTTGTACCGCCAGCTTCCAAGAAGTAGCGCCGCGTCCCTGCGGCGCGAGGAGGGGATCAGAACTGATAGCGGACCCGGCCAACCACCGAGCGGGCTTCGCCGGGGAAGCAGTCGCCCCGAGCGAGACAGGTGGCCTGGAACTCTTTATCGGCGACGTTGCGGGCGTTCAGGGTCAGGTCCCAGGGGCCGGTCTGGTAGCCGATCATCAGGTCGCCCAGGGTGTAAGAGGGCGTGCGAAGTTGATCGATGCCGTCCCAGCTCTCGCCCACGTAGCGAATGCCCGCACCGGCTTTGAAGCCTTCGAAACCGCCGGGGCGCCAGGTCAGCCAGGTGGACGCCTGCCGCTCCGGTACGCTGGCCAGTCGATAGCCTTCGGCGCTCTCGGTATCCAACTGGCTGGCGTTGAGCTCAAGGCTCAAGTCACCCATGAACACAATACCTTCCAATTCCACGCCGGTGATTGAAGCCTCGCCTCGTTGTTGCTGATACTCGCCCACCAGGGAGCTGGGGTCGTTCAGGTTGGACTGGGTGATATCAAAGTAAGCCAGGGTGACCATGGCAGGGAAGGTGCTCGGCTGGTATTTGAAACCGGCTTCCCACTGTTCGCCTTCCTGCGGCTCGAGCGGTTCGCCGCGACCGTTGGTTCCGATCACCGGATCGAAGGATTCGGCGAAGCTCACGTAGGGCGACAGTCCATTATCAAACTGATACAGGGCGCCGACACTGGTGCTGACCGCATCGTCACTCTGGGAGCTGGTGCCGCTGTTGGTTTCGGTATCGTCGAAACGTACCCCGGCGGTGATGCGCCAGTTGCCCACGCTGATCTGGTCATTGATATACAGGCCCAGGTCCTCGGTGGTGCTGTCCGGTGAAGCGGCGTAGGTAAACTCGCTGGCGGGGGGAATATTGCCGTATTGGGGGTCAAACACGTTGATCCAGGTGCTGTCATCCAGCACGGTTCCGGTTGCCACATCGTAACCACGGGCATAGTCATAAAAGCCGCTTTCACCCAGAGTCACATCCTGATATTGGGTGCCGATCAGCACTTCGTGGAACAGGGCACCGGTCTGGAAGTTGGCGCGCAGGCGGGCGTCCAGTGCCGCCTGTTCGGAGGTGGACTTGCTGCCATAGAAGGAGCGCGGGACCAGCCCGTCGCCGTACAGGCTGCCATCGGGATTACGCACGTAGCGATCGCCGCCGATGAACGCGGTCCAGGCCTGTTGGTAGTCGGCCTTTGCATCGGTGTAGCGGGAGGTCAGCTCCAGGCTCCATACCGAGTTGAATTGGTGCTCGGCCAACAGGGTGAACGAGGTGGTCTCGGTGTCGTAGTAGTTGAAGTCCGGATCGCCGGTGTAGGTATCGTTGTCGATAAACTGGCCGTTGGGTGCCGGCAGCAGGGTGCCATACACCGGCAGAAACTGGGCGCCGACGTCGCTGTCCGTTTCGGTGCGGTTGAGCAGGGCGGTGACCCGGGTCTGCTGGTTCGGCTGCCAGGTGATTGACGGTGCGAATACCCGGGTATTTTCATCCACCTGATCGACCTGGGTGTCGGTATCGCGGTAGACGCCCACCACACGATAAAGCCACTGTTCATCTGAATCCATGGCGCCGGTGCTGTCGAACGCCAGTTGCTGGCGATCAAAGCTGCCCAGTTCGGCCAGGAGTTCGTGCGCGGAGTCGGCTTTGGGCAGCTTGCTCACCACATTGACAATACCGCCGGGAGAACCCTGGCCGTACAATACCGACGCCGGGCCTTTGAGAACCTCTACCTGTTCCAGGGTGTAGACGTCCGGGCGGGTGTTGTTGTAATTGCCAAACAGCGATTGCAGACTATCCTGATACTGAGGCACGTCCAGGCCCCGGACCTTTACCCAGTCGCCCCGGGTGGCAAAGCCGTAGGTTTTTCCATAAACACCGGAGGAGTAGGTGAAGACATCGTCCAGGGTGATGGCGCCCTTGTCGATGATGTCCTGCAGTCCTTCAATCGACACCGAGCGAGCGGTTTCCATGATCGGGGTATCGGACTTCAGGGCGGAATAGCGGGACAGTTGCCCCGTCACCTGAATTTCCTGGATTTCAGGGGTAGCAGACTGGGCGTGGGTGTAGCCGGGAGCCAGCAGCGAGCCCACGGCGACGGCCAACAGGGAAGGACGGAACAAAGACACAGTAGTGATACTCCTAAGGTGTGTTGAACAGAAATACATGACAACGATGATGCAAATGATAGTGATTAACATTTAAAGGGTCAAGAGAAATGATTTCTTGCGCCAGTTTGATGTCGATGATTCAGAGAGGTGAGCTATGAAACTATGGAAGCTGTGCGCCACCGCGCCGCTGTTGGCCGCGCTGTCCGCCTGTACCACGACCGGTGAGTCGGTCCCGTCGTTTTATGACGTGCTGGCCGAGACGGCGGGGCAGAATGGCCGTGCCTGCGTCCGTCACAGTGATATCCGGGGCTATGGCGTTCTGGATCACGACGTGATTTCCATCGACGGGCGGCGCAATTATTACCTGGCTACGGTGATGCCGGGCTGTAACGCGCTGGATACCTCCCCGTCCGCGCTGTTTGAAGAGCGCTTCAGCGAGGTGTGCGGGGGTGGCATGCACAAGGTCTATGCCGGTGGTGATCACTGTACGATCCGGCAGATGTACGAGTTCGAGAACCGGGAGGCGGCATTCGAGGCGCACCGCAACGCCGTCGAGCGTTACGATGCGCTGCGCGAAGCCGCTGAGCAGGAGTGATACGGCTCGGGGTCACTCCCCGTTGATCGGCCCCGGCGCTTTCTCGTGTTCTGACTGCTGCAGAGCCCAAAGCTCGGCGTAGCGCCCGCCGCGCTGCAGCAGTTGGGCATGATCGCCCTGTTCCACCAGTGTCCCTTCGTCCAGAACCAGAATGGTGTCGGCGTCGACAATGGTCGACAGCCGGTGGGCGATGACCAGGCTGGTATGCCCGGAAGACACTTCCCGCATGGCGGCCACAATGGCGGCTTCCGCGCGGGAGTCGAGGGCGGAGGTGGCCTCGTCAAAAATCAGAATCGGTGCACCCTTGAGCAGCACCCGGGCGATGGCGATGCGCTGCTTCTCGCCACCCGAGACCTTCAGTCCCCGCTCACCCACCAACGTCTGATCCCCCAGGGGTAGGGCGGCAATAAAGCCGTCCAGGTGGGCCATGCGAATGGCCCGATCAATGGCTTCATCCGAGGCCGATGGGTTACCGTAAGCGATGTTCTCCCGAATGCTGGTATTGAACAGAACCGTGTCCTGGGGAACGATGGCAATAGCCCGGCGCAGGCTGTCCAGGGTCACTTCGCGAATGTCCTGGCCATCAATGGTGATGCGACCGTCATCGATGTCATAAAACCGGTACAGCAGTCGGGCGATGGTGCTTTTCCCGGCGCCTGAGGCGCCGACGATGGCGACTCGTTGCCCGGCCTGCACTTGAAAGTCCAGGCCTTTGAGAATCGGCCGATCGGTGTGGTAGCCAAACGACACCTGGTGAAAACGCACCTCGCCCCGTTGCACCGTCAGCTCGCGAGCGTCGGGTGCATCTTCAATGCTAGGTTCGCGTTGCAGTAAGCCCAGCATGTTTTCCAGATCCGTTAGCGCCCGGCGCATTTCCCGATACACAAAGCCGAGAAAATTAAGCGGCATGAACAACTGGATCATATAGGCATTCACCATGGCCAAATCGCCCAGAGTCATGTTCTCGTCGATGACCGACTGGGTGGCCATGATCATCATTCCGGTGATGGCGGCGGCGATAATCAATGCCTGCCCGGAGTTCAAAGCCAGTAGCGACAGACGGTTTTTGAGTTTGGCTTTTTCCCACTGTTCCAGAAAGGTATCGTAGGTCTGGGCCTCAAAGGTCTCGTTGTTGAAATACTTCACCGTTTCATAGTTGAGCAGACTGTCGACGGCGCGGGTATTGGTGGAGGAGTCGGCCTGGTTGGCCTCGCGCACAAAGCGGGTGCGCCACTCGGTGGTGACCACGGTAAAGCCGATGTAGATGATCACCGCCACCAGAATGATCAGGGCGTACCAGACCGAGAACGCAAAGGTAAAAATGGCGGCGACCATGACGATTTCAAACAGGGTCGGCACGATATTGAACATCAGAAAGCGCATCAGAAAACTGATGGCACTGGTGCCGCGCTCAATATCCCGACTGATGCCGCCGGTCTGCCGGCTCAGATGGAAGTTCAGCTCCAACCGGTGCAGGTGTTCGAACACCCGCAGCCCGATCCGGCGCATGGCCCGCTCGGTGACCCGGCTGAAGATGGCGTCCCGCAGCTCGCCGAAGAATACCCCGCCAAAGCGCAAAAACCCGTAGATCAACAGAAAGGCGATGGGCAGCACCAGCTCGGGCTGCAGGCTTCGGTCCACGCCATCAATGATATGCTTGAGCGCCCAGGGCATGGCCAGCGTCGCCCCTTTGGCGGCCAGCAGTGCCATAATGGCCAGGATTACCCGCCCTTTAAAGTCCCAGAGGTAGGGCCAGAGATAACCCCATACCTCCCGCAGGTTCAGGCGGGGTATGCTGGCGTCTCGTGGTGGTGTTGGTCCGTAAGGGCGGCGCATTTGAAGCTCTCGGTTGCGGGTAAGCTGTGTGCGCATGATGCCAGCTTGGGTCAAAAAAATCTTTGCCCGCGTCCGGATTGTGATGCTGGCAAACAGGAATTCAAAATGATGGAGAACGACGAGTGACAGGATCTGAAACGCGCCGGGAAATACTCAATATTGCGATTCTGGTGGTCAATCAGACGCTGTTTATGGTGGCGGCCATTACCGTGATGACACTCAGTGGCGTGGTCGGTGGCCGACTGAGCGACACTCCTTCACTGGCCACATTGCCGATTGCCCTAACTATGGTTGGCGCGGTGGTGTCCACCTTGCCAGCGTCGCTCTTCATGAAGCGGGTAGGGCGCCGCCCGGGCTTTCTGGTGGGGGCACTGCTGGGTGGATTGGCCGGCAGCCTTCTGTCATTCTGGTCCATTGTGGAGGGCACCTTCATCGGTTTTTGCCTGGGTAACTTGCTGGTGGGGCTGTATCAGGGTTTTGCCATGTACTACCGGTTTGCCGCAGCGGATGTGGCCCGTCCGGCGATTCGCAGTCGCGCCATTTCCTGGGTCATGGCCGGGGGTGTCGCGGCGGCCTTTCTCGGCCCGTGGAATGCCAGTGCCAACTATGAGTGGCTGACCTCGGTACCCGATGGTGGGCCCTATTTGGTGATGGCGTTTCTCGCGGTGCTGGCGAGCCTGTTGTTGGCCCTATTGCGCGTGCCGCCCCAGGGTGAGCCCCAGGCCGACGACGTGGTGCGGCCCATGAGGGACATTGCCGGGCAGGGTCGCTTTAAGGTGGCTGTGCTGGCCAGCGCGGTCGGCTACGCGATCATGATTCTGGTCATGACCGCGACGCCTTTGGCCATGCTCTCCAAAGGGTTCGAGATGGGGCAGGTGGCCACGATCATGCAGTGGCATGTACTGGGTATGTTCGTGCCCTCGTTCTTCACCGGAAGCCTGATCGCCCGGTTGGGGCTTTATCGGGTGCTGATGGCCGGTGCCGGGGCGCTGCTTCTGTCGAGCGCAACGGCGGCCTCGGGGGAGAGCTTTGCCCACTTCTGGGTGGCCCTGGTGTTGCTGGGCATCGGTTGGAACTTTCTGTTTGTCGGCGGCAGCGTGATGTTGGCCGGCACTCACTCGGAGTCCGAGCGGGGCAAGGTTCAGGGGATCAATGACCTGATCGTCCTATCGTTGGTGGCGATCGGTTCGCTGCTGGCGGGCACGCTGTTTCATCTGTGGGGATGGATGGTGTTGAACCTGACCATGGTGCCGTTGGTTATCGCTGTGGTGGTGGCGCTGTGCGTCTGGCAGATACGATCCTCGGCGCCGGCGGTATCCACCTGAGTTGACCGGGGCGCGGCACAAAACCGCGCCCCGCACCGATTATGGCTGCCACTGAAATTGGCCGCTGGTCAGCTGCTGAACCTCGTCCTGTAACACCCCCACCTCGGCCTCGGGCACGGCGAGGGTCAGGCGAACCTGTTGTTGGTAGTCGACTTCAATGACGGCCAGTCCGCGCTGTTGGGCGCAGTGTCGAATCCGCTCCTCCAGAGCGAAGTCCACGGTAATGCTGATCTCGGTGCTCGGGGTGATCTCTCGCCACTGGGCGAGATCCAGCGCCTGGGATACCGCGCCGCCGTAAGCGCGCACCAACCCGCCAGCGCCGAGCTTCACGCCTCCGAAAATCCGCACAATCACCGCCAGGGTATCGCCTGCGCCGCGCTGGGTCAGCACATGCAACATGGGTTTGCCCGCCGTGCCGGAAGGTTCACCGTCATCGCTGAACGCCTGACTGCGCGGCTGATCCGCCGGGCCCAGAATATAGGCCCAGCAATAGTGGGAGGCGCCGGGTTGGGACTGGCGCAGTGCCTCGACATGGGCCAGTGCCTGCTCGCGCTCCTGAACCGGAAACAGGTAGGTGTGGAACAGGCTGCGCTTTTCTTCCAGTGTGTGCTGACAGGGTTCGGCCAGCACACGGTAGGGGGCTTGTGGGGGAGGGGTATCGTTCATGGCGCCATTAAACCATAAATGGCGCCCGCTCTGGTGACCGGTGGTAACGGAGTCAGAGCACCGACAGGGGCATATTCAGCGTGCGGTTGCTGCTGACTTTACGCTGGATGCGTTGCTGTTCGGTTTCCGCTTCCTGCGCGGCAAGCTGTCGCTGTTCCTGCTGCTGATGCCAGGCGATGATGCTGTAGAAGTTGCGGATGTTGCGCACGTAGGTCACCGGCTCCCAGCCGCGGGCGTAGCCGTGTCGGGTGTACTTGTAGTAGGAACGCTTGGCGAGTAGCGGCAGGTGTTCGCGCACATCCACCCAGCGGTCCGGGTTGCCGCCCAGTGCCTGGGTAATCTTGCGGGCGTCTTCCAGGTGGCCCATGCCCACGTTGTAGGCCGCCAGTGCCAGCCAGGTGCGGTCTTCACCCTGGATGCGCTCGGGAAGGCGGTCGTACAGGTTGCGGAAGTATTTGGCCCCACCGTGAATGCTCTGCTTGGGGTCGATCCGGTTGTCGATGCCCATGTCGCTGGCGGCGGCCAGGGTCAGCATCATCAGGCCTCGCACGCCGGTGCGGGAGCGGGCGTTGGGGTTCCAGTGGCTTTCCTGATAGCTGATCGCGGCGAGCAGCTGCCAGTCAAGGTCAAACTCGTCGGCGGCTTCCTGCAGCAGGGTCTGCCACTGAGGTAGACGTTTTTCCAGCCGGTAGGAGAACAGCAGGGCACCGCCAGTGGTGACCTCATCAATGTGGTCGTAGAACCGCTCGCTGATGGCCGCCAGGGTGCCGTCCTGTTTGATTCGGTTCAGATATTCCTCGGCCGCCTGGTACAGGCTTTCATCCCGACTGCGGGGAAAGGCCCAAGCCAGCTCCTGAGGTGCGCCCAAATCAAACGCCGCTCGGGCTCGGGGAAAGGTGTGCCGATTCAGTTCATAGGCGTTGGAGTCGACGATGGCATAGTCCACCTCACCGCTGTGTACTTTTTCCAGCAGGTCGATCATTTCCACCGAGGAGGACTCACGCCAGGTCAGGGCCGGGTAGTGAGTCTTGATGGCCTCCAGACGTTCGGCGTGGGAGGAGTTGGCGATAACCAGAATGTCTTTGCCGATCAAGTCCTCGACCGAACGGGGCGCCGGAGTTCGGCTGTTATACAGCACCTGCTGGCGGATGGTCATATAAGGTTGGTTGAAGCGCACGCGCTGGCGGCGACGCTCGGTGATGCTCAGTCCGGCGGCGGCAAAGTGGGTCTGGCCCCCGCCGACCTTGTTGAGCATGGCATCGAGGCTCTCTTCATCTTCAATCACCAGGCGCACGCCCAGTTCATTGGCGAACTGCTGTAGCAGCAGGTATTCAAAACCGGTCTGGCCGTGAGGGCCTTCATAATAGGTGGTGGGGCCATTGCGGGAGATCACACGCAGTTCGCCCAGGGCGTAGACACGCTCGAGGGTGGTGGGCAATTTGCTGCCGACCAGAAGCAGGCTGACGCTGATGACCGTCAGGCTGAAAATATGTTTGGCGGCCGCCTGGATAAGGCGGGGGGTTTTGCGGACTTCCATTGACGGCTTCTCCTCTCCGATGTTGTCGGATGTGGCGCCAGATCCCATCTGGCCCGTGCAAAATTTGCGCAATTCTAAAGCTTGTGGCTGTGAACTGCTAGCTTGTTTTCTGATCAAAAATGGGTTAAGTGACTCGGTATCTGTTCAAATTTTAGCCGATCAGGCGGTCTGTGTCGACTTTGGTGCCAGATTCCCGACGAACGGCTCCACTGAGCGTGTGAGGTGGGCGCCCGGTAAGAGCTGCCATTGGCGGTCATTTCAAGTACAATTGCGCCCTCTTCAAAACCCTCCGAACCTCTGAGGTCCTGATCGACATGCTGATTTTGCGCGGCGCCCCCGCACTTTCGTCTTTCCGCTCCGAAAAACTCCTGGCCGGCCTACAGGCCCGGGTTCCCGCCATTACTGGCCTGAGCGCCGAATATGTGCACTTTGCCGACCTGGACAGTCCCCTGTCGGACGACCAGCAACAGACGTTGGCCCAACTGCTGACCTACGGCCCGAAACCGGAAACCGAGGCGGGTCACGACGGCCAGCTGTTTCTGGTGGTGCCCCGCCCCGGCACCATTTCTCCCTGGGCATCGAAGGCGACGGATATCGCCCGCAACTGCGGTCTGACTCAGGTTCGTCGCCTGGAGCGCGGCACAGCATTTTATGTAAACGGTGAATTTGGCGACACGGATCACTCGGCCGTCGCCGAGCTGTTGCACGATCGGATGGTGGAAACCGTGATGTCGGAGCTGGAGCAGGCCAGCCGTCTGTTCCAGAAGCAGGCGCCGGCGCCGCAAACCAGCGTGGATATCCTCTCCGGTGGCCGCGAGGCGCTGGTTGTGGCCAACCGGGAGCTGGGCCTGGCCCTGGCGGACGATGAGATCGACTACCTGGTGGAGAGCTTTCAGGGCCTGGGCCGCAATCCGGTCGATGTTGAGCTGATGATGTTCGCCCAGGCGAACTCCGAGCACTGTCGCCACAAGATTTTCAACGCGTCCTGGACCCTGGACGGAGAAGATCAGCCGCGCAGCCTGTTCAAGATGATCAAGAACACCCACGAGCAGGGCGGCGAGCAGGTGCTGTCCGCCTACGCCGATAACGCGGCGGTGGTGGAGGGGCCGGAAGCCGGGCGCTTCTATCCGGACCCGGACTCCCAGACCTACGGTTTCCATCAAGAGCCGATCAACCTGCTGATGAAGGTGGAGACTCACAACCACCCCACGGCCATTGCCCCTTTCCCGGGCGCGGGTACCGGTGCCGGTGGTGAAATCCGGGACGAAGGCGCCGTGGGCCGGGGCTCCAAGCCCAAGGTGGGCCTGAACGGGTTTACCGTCTCCAACCTGCAGATTCCCGATTTTGAGCAGCCCTGGGAGCAGAGCTACGGTCGCCCCGGCCGCATCGCCAGTCCCCTGGATATCATGCTGGAGGGGCCGATTGGTGGGGCCGCGTTCAACAACGAATTTGGCCGCCCCAACATCAATGGTTACTTCCGGACCTTCGAGGACGACTTTGACGGCGAGCGTCGCGGCTACCACAAGCCGATCATGCTGGCCGGCGGTTACGGCAACATCAAAACCGAACACGTCGACAAGCCGCCGTTTACGGCGGGCGCCAAACTGGTGGTGCTCGGTGGCCCGGCCATGTTGATCGGCCTGGGTGGAGGTGCTGCTTCCTCTATGGATTCCGGTAGCTCCACCGAGGATCTGGACTTCGCCTCGGTACAGCGCCAGAACCCGGAAATCGAACGTCGCTGTCAGGAAGTCATTGACCGCTGCTGGCAGCAGGGCGGCCAGAACCCCATCGCCTTTATTCACGACGTGGGGGCGGGTGGCCTGTCCAACGCCTTCCCCGAACTGGTGAAAGACGGTGGCTGCGGTGGCGCCTTTGAGCTGCGCAATGTCCCCAATGACGAGCCGGGCATGAGCCCTCTGGCAATCTGGTGTAATGAATCCCAGGAGCGCTACGTACTCGCCATTCAGCCCGAAGACCTGGAGCGCTTTGAAGCCCTCTGCCAGCGCGAGCGCTGCCCCTATGCCGTGGTGGGTGAGGCGACCAGCGAGAAGCACCTGCTGGTGAACGACAAGCACTTCGATGCCAAGCCGGTGGATCTGCCCATGTCCGTGCTGTTTGGCAAACCGCCCAAAATGCACCGCAGCGCCGAGCGCTATCAGGCGGCCACCCAGAGTTTTGGCACCGCCGAGCTGGACCTCAATGAAGCCGCCGAGCGGGTGCTCAAGCACCCGGCGGTGGCCAGCAAGAACTTCCTGATCACCATTGGTGATCGCTCGGTCACCGGCATGGTGGCCCGGGACCAGATGGTCGGCCCCTGGCAGGTGCCGGTGGCGGACTGCGCGGTGACCACGGTCAGTTACGACAGCTACCGGGGCGAAGCCATGAGCATGGGCGAGCGCACCCCGGTGGCGCTGCTGGATGCACCGGCCTCGGGCCGGCTGGCCATTGCCGAAGCCATCACCAACATTGCCGCGACCCGCATCGAGAAACTCTCCGACATCAAGCTGTCTGCCAACTGGATGTGCGCGGCGGGCCACAAGGGCGAAGATGAAAAACTCTACCGCACCGTCGAGGCGGTGGGTATGGAGTTGTGCCCGGCCCTGGGCATCACCATTCCGGTGGGTAAGGACTCCATGTCCATGCGCACCGCCTGGCAGGACGAGGGTCAGGAAAAGGCTGTGACCGCGCCGCTGTCACTGGTGATCTCGGCGTTCACGCCCGTGCTGGATGTCCGCCAGACGGTCACCCCGCAATTGCGGCTGGATAAGGGCGATACCGACCTGATTCTGGTGGATCTGGGTAACGGCAAGAATCGCCTGGGCGGTTCCATTCTGGCGCAGGTCTATAACCAGATGGGTGAGCAGTCCCCGGACCTGGACAGCGCCGAACAACTGAAAGGCTTTTTCAACGCGGTTCAGGCGAGTCTGGCTGAAGAGCAGCTGTTGGCTTATCACGACCGCAGCGATGGTGGCCTGTTTGCCACCCTGGTGGAGATGGCCTTTGCCGGCCACTGCGGCCTGGATGCCGACCTGACCGGGCTGGGTGACGACGCTCTGGCGGCGCTGTTCAGTGAAGAGCCGGGTGCGGTATTGCAAGTCCGGCGCGAAGACCGCGATACGGTGCTCGCCCGTTTTGAGCAGGCCGGGGTACCCGCCAGCGTCATCGGCCAGCCTAATGATGAAGATTGGGTGCACCTCAAAGCCGACGGCGAGCTGATCTTTGATCAGTCCCGGGCCATTCTGCAGACCCTCTGGGCGGAAACCAGCTACCGCATGCAGGCCCTGCGGGATAACCCCGAGTGCGCCCGCCAGGAGTTTGAACAACTGCTGAGCGATGATCCGGGCCTGAGCGCCGAGCTGACCTTTGATCCCGCCGAGGACATTGCCGCGCCCTATATTCAGACCGGTGCCCGCCCGGCGATTGCCGTGCTGCGCGAGCAGGGTGTCAACGGTCAGGTGGAAATGGCGGCCGCGTTTGACCGCGCGGGTTTCCGGTCGGTGGACGTGCATATGAGCGATATTCTCTCCGGCCGTCGTTCGCTGGAGGAGTTCAAAGGGCTGGTGGCCTGTGGTGGTTTCTCCTACGGTGATGTGCTGGGTGCCGGTGAGGGCTGGGCCAAAACCATTTTGTTCAATCCCCGCGCCCGGGATCAGTTTGCCGCTTTCTTTGATCGGGCGGATACCTTCAGCCTCGGGGTGTGCAACGGCTGTCAGATGATGTCCAACCTCAAGTCCCTGATACCGGGCACCGAGCACTGGCCACACTTTGTGCGCAACCGCTCCGAACAGTTTGAGGCCCGTGTCAGTCTGGTCCGTATCGACGAATCGCCGTCGGTGTTGCTCAAGGGCATGGCCGGTTCTCATCTGCCGGTGGCGGTGGCCCACGGTGAGGGTCGGGCGGAATTTTCCGCCGATCAGTTGTCACAGTGTGACACCAGTGGCCTGGTATCCCTGCGTTATCTCGACAATCACCTGGCGGTGACCGAGCGTTACCCGGCCAACCCGAACGGATCGCCGAAAGGCATCACCGGGGTGACCAGTCGCGATGGCCGGGTCACCATCATGATGCCGCACCCGGAGCGGGTTTACCGCTCGGTGACCAATTCCTGGCACCCGGACAGTTGGGGCGATGATGGCCCCTGGTTGCGTATGTTCCGCAATGCCCGGGTCTTTGTAGACTGATCAGAAGAGGCGGGTTATGCAGCGTCGTATTTCCGGTGGACCTCGTTGGCTGGGCTTGCTGGCCGTAAGCCTGCTGATGGTGGGCTGCGCCAGTACGCCGGAATCCGAGGAGCGTGAGCGCGCCGAGTCGGCGGGTGAGGACGACGCCTTGGTGGCCACTCTGGACGACCCCGCACTGGATGGTGTCTTTGTGGTGCCGGGGGTGGATTTCAGCGGCTACAACTCCCTGCGGGTGCCGGCGCTGAATCTGGATGAGTGGCGCTCGGCCGGTCGCGAGCTGCCCCTCCAGGCGCTGAATAGCAATGACCGCCAGTTTTTCCGTCAGACCTATACCGAGTCCCTGGTGCATACCCT
The DNA here is from genome assembly GCF_000463525.1 of Marinimicrobium sp. LS-A18. NCBI lineage: Bacteria > Pseudomonadati > Pseudomonadota > Gammaproteobacteria > Cellvibrionales > Cellvibrionaceae > Marinimicrobium > Marinimicrobium sp. LS-A18. The sequence continues at coordinate 1,284,906 of NZ_AWEP01000002.1, read as the reverse complement.
GGTGATGCGCGGCGACTACGCGTTGGCCATTGATCCCGGGCCGGGTGTGCTGGAGGTGCGGGGGCAGCTGCGTCAGGCGGTTCAAGCGCCGGAGGAAGGTTCCGGGGCGCCGCGGGGCACCATCGTGATGTTGCTGACGTTGGATCTGTACGACAGTGTGTCCGGCGATCTGGTGGCCACCATGACCAGCCGGCAACCGATTGATCGTTCATTGAATGAGCGCAATAGCCCGCTGACCGCCATGCAGGTGCAAAGGGCGTTTCTCGAATGGATGGCGTGGTTTCGGGAGGAGTTGGACGCGTTGCGTCAGTAGGGGAGGTCAGTAAGCGGGATTGTTACGGCGGATGCGCTTCGCTTATCCGCCCTACGCGAACTCCGTGGTATTCGTCGTGGGGTGCGCGCTTTGTGCGCTTGAGAAGCGTTGAAGCGGTTACGTTGGCAGGGCAGGTCGCGTAGGGCGGATAAGCGCCGTCAGGCGCGCATCCGCCGTAACCAAACGTGGCCTTAAACCTTACTCGTGGTTAATCACCATCACATCGTCATCCAACCCCGCAATCAGACGCTCGGCGGTGTTACCACGACGCGAAGTGGTCATACCGTTCTGCCCCAGGGTACCCATCACCACCAGGTCGGCATTGATCTCATCCGCCACCTCGGCAACCACTTCCGATGTATAACCATTGTTCACGTGAATGCGATCCTGCTCCAAGCCGGTTTCACGCACCAGGCGGCCGCGGTCCGGGTAGTTCATGGAATCCAGGTAAGCATTCACAACGTGCAGCTCGGCATTGTAAAGCTGGGAGTAATGACGGGCCTGCTCCAGAATGATTTTGTTCAGCTCGCGCTGTACCTCACGCTGCGCCTGGAAGTTGACCGCGGCCAGAATGACCTTGCGGGCTTCTTTGGCGCCCGGACGGATCAGGACCACAGGGCAGGGCGCCCCTTTGAGCAGCTCCCACTTGGATTCGGTAAAGGTGAAGCGGGTGTAGTTCACCTTGGCGTGTACCGGCAGGTAAATCAGGTCGGCACTGAAGCGCTTGGCGGACTGCATGATGGAGGCCTGCCACTCGCTGGACCAGGACACTTCGATCAGGTACTCAATGCCGGCATCTTCCAGAGGCTTCTTGATCATGGCATCGAACCAGCGCTGGTCGCGGAACAGCTTGTCGTTACTGGCCCGGGTATCCACCGCGTCACCGTCAACGGCGACGAACACATAGACGTAGGGTTTTACATCAAGCAGCTTGGCGGTCACCGCCACGCGCTCCAGGGCGATGTGCTGCTCGTCGTTGGGATCGACAACGACAAAAATTTTCTGCTGAGGGGTCGTCATAGTGGCTCCTGCTGTGGTTCGAATTCGATACCTTGATTGTTTTTAGTGTTAAACGCTAAGCATAGCAATCGGAGAAACGTTTTTACAGAGATAATTTTTCCCCCGGGGTCATGGGGTTAGCGACGAATTTGGATTACCATGGGGGCAAAAGTTCCCCACTATGACAGGAGATGAACACCATGCCGAATGACAAGCAGTGGCAGAGACGGTCGGATGAATGGGTCAAGGCGAGCCATGAGTCCCGCAAGCGCAAGGAAGAGGAGCGCCGTCAGCGCAATAGTGGCCACCCGAAGCGGTCAGCACAGGAGAAATAAGCGGCCCAGAGGCCGCCTACACTGATTCAGAATCCTCGGTCTCGCCCGGCATGGGCGGGGTCCAGCCCCCCAATTGCTTCCACTGGTTGACGATATAGCAGAACAGCTCGGCGGTCTTCTCAGCGTCGTAACCGGCGCTGTGTGCCGCGCTGTTGCTGAACTCTATACCGGCTACCCGGCAGGCCTTGGCGAGCACGGTCTGTCCGCAGGCCAGCCCGGCCAGGGTCGCGGTATCAAAGCAGGAAAACGGGTGGAAGGGGTTGCGCTTGATGTTGCAGCGCGCCACAGCGGCATTGACAAACCCCAAGTCGAAATGGGCGTTATGCGCCACCATGACCGCCCGGGTGCAGCCATGGGCGCGTACCGCGCGGCGTATCGCCTTCATCAGGTCCGGCATCACCATGGATTCCGGTTCGGCGGGGCGGTCCGGGCTCTCCAGGTCGATGCCGGTGAAATCCAGGGCCGATTGCTCGATATTCGCGCCTTCAAAGGGGTCGACGTGGAAGTCGAAGGTCTCGTCCGGGCGCAGCGTGCCGTCCTCGTCCATAGTGAGGGTGACGGCGGCAATTTCCAGCAGAGCGTCGGTGGCGGCGTTGAATCCCCCGGTCTCGACGTCAATGACGACCGGCAGATAGCCGCGAAAGCGGCTCGCCATGGGTGAATTCGGGTCTTTGGCGGCTTCCGGTTGATTCACGCCGCCCCCTCAGTCCCAGTGGTCGTCAGTTTCCAGCGCAGCGCGTCGCCGGCACCCAGTGGCACCACTTCGGTGTCCGCCATGGGCAGCGACGGTGGCAGTTGCCACTCGGTCCGGGTCAGGGTGACGGTGTCGGTATTCCGGGGCAAACCGTAGAAATCCGGCCCGAAATGGCTGGCAAATGCTTCGAGTTTGTCCAGCGCTCCGGCGTCTTCAAACACCTCGGCGTAGAGCTCAATCGCCGAATAGGCGGTGTAGCAGCCCGCACAGCCACAGTCGGCTTCCTTGCGGCCCTTGGCGTGAGGTGCCGAGTCGGTGCCCAGAAAGAACTTGGGGCTGCCGCTGGTGGCCGCTTCAATCAGCGCCTGTTGGTGGCGGTTGCGCTTGAGAATCGGCAGGCAATAATAATGTGGCCGAATGCCGCCCACCAACATATGGTTGCGGTTGTAGCGCAGGTGGTGGGCGGTAATCGTGGCGGCGACGCGATCGCCGGCCTGGCGGACAAAATCGACCGAGTCGGCCGTGGTGATGTGCTCCAGCACCGTGTGCAGCGCCGGAAAGTCGGCGACCAGGCGGCTGAAGGTGCGCTCCAGAAAGATCCGCTCACGATCAAAAATATCGATGTCGGAGTCGGTCACTTCACCGTGTAACAGAAACCGCAGCCCCTCTTTCTCCATGGTCTCCAGCACCGGGTAGAGCCCGTCAATGTCGGTCACACCGGAGTCGGAATTGGTGGTGGCGCCCGCCGGGTAGAGCTTGCACGCGATCACGCCGGCGGCCTTGGCGGCGCGAATGTCTTCCGGGGTCGTGTTGTCGGTCAGGTACAGCACCATCAGGGGCTCAAATTGGCTGCCGGCCGGTCGGGTGGCCAGGATGCGATCCCGATACGCCACGGCGGCTTCGGCCGTGGTGACCGGCGGCACCAGATTGGGCATGACAATGGCGCGCTGGAACTGCGCAGCCGCATCACCCACGGTTCGCGGCAAGGCATCGCCATCGCGCAGGTGGATGTGCCAGTCGTCGGGGCGGGTAAGGGTCAGTTGCTGAGTCATGGACACCGTCGTTGGGCTGGAATCGGGCTAAAGAGCGGGCATGCTACCAAAATTGCCGTTAAAGCGCAGCCATCCGGTGCCGATAGAGACGGTATGAGTGTGAGACAGCCGATGAGCGATAACCCATGATGACGCCTTCAGGGCCCCGTGTTGTGCCGCAGTACCGCAATAACGTTCTGTGGGCGCCGCTATGGTGTCTGCTGTCGGCATGCGTGCTGGTGGTTGGGGCGCGAGCCGAGCAGTTTCGCGGTCCGGTTGCCCAGGCAAACTGGCAACTGGACGCGTCCGTGTTCGAGTGTCGTCTGGTTCAGCCTATTCCCCGGTTTGGCAGCGCGGTATTCACCCGTCGTGCCGGTGAGGCGCAGCGGTTTGTGTTGCAGCAGGCCAATCGGCATCTGGCAAACGGTGAGGCTCAAATCCGCTCCGAGCACCCCGAGTGGCGCGAGACCGCTCAGCCCGAGGCGCTGGATGCCGTATCGGTGCAGTCCGGCGCCCAGCCCCTGGTCGTGGATTGGCAGCGCTCCCAGCGGCTCGCGGCGGAGTTGCGCACCGGGCGACGCCTGATCATTTCTTATGCCCCCTGGGATGGACGCGAGCAAAGGGCGGAAATTGTGCTTGAGCCGGTGGGGTTCCGCGCGGGTATGGACGGTTTTAACGACTGTCTGTCCGGGTTGTTGCCGGTCAACTTTGACCAGGTGCAGCGCAATGCCCTGTATTTTCCCGCCGGTTATGTCGACCTTCCCGAGTCCGAGCTGGAAAAGCTGGATCGCATCGCGCTGTACGCCTCGGCCGATGACCGGGTCACCCACTTCTACGTGGATGGCCATACGGATGGCCTCGGACTCAGAGCCGAAAATCTCGAGCTGTCCCGGGAGCGGGCGGAAATGGTGACCCAGTATCTGGTTGAGCGAGGCGTTCCCGAGCAAAAAATCATCACCCGCTGGCATGGCGAGCGCTATCCCGTCGGCTCGAACCGCGACCCCGAAGGCCGCGCCGAAAACCGACGCGTCACCATTCGTCTCGAACGCCGGGACGAGCGGTTGTCTGCCCAAAGGGATTGACCCCTGATCGCCACCCTTGACGTTTCGATATCCGCCCTCATTGTCGTTCCTGATAAATCCCTGACAAATCAATGTGACGACCCATGGAATTTATGATGCCAGCGTCAGTCAAAGCTGGCTCTATCCATTGAACTTACCGTTATTGACTTGAGAGGAATGGTTCATGACCGATACGAAGGTGTCCCGTTCGCCGCTGGCGGTTTATCTGATGAGTCTGGTCTGCCTGCTCGCGCTGGCGCTGCCGGCTCAGGCGCGCGATCTGCCGGATTTCACCGAACTGGTGGAAGCGCATTCTCCCGCCGTGGTCAAAATTACCACCCAGGGACGCGTTGAAACCGGTAACCGGATTCCCTATCAGGAAGATATTCCGGATATGTTCCGGGAATTTTTTGAACGGCGCATGCCTCAGGAGAGGGATGTGCGTTCCATGGGATCCGGGTTTGTAATTTCTGAAGATGGTTATATTCTGACCAACTATCACGTCATTGAAAACGCTGACAATATCTACGTGCGACTGATCGACCGGCGAGAGTATACCGCCGAGGTAATCGGTACGGACGCCCGGTCTGATCTCGCCCTGCTGAAGGTGGATGCCGAAGATCTGCCGTACCTTCGCTTCGCGGACTCCGATAGCGTCAAGGTCGGGCAGTGGGTGCTGGCCATCGGCTCGCCCTTTGGTCTGGATTACTCGGTCAGCTCCGGGATCGTCAGCGCCATTGGTCGAAGCATTCCCGGCCCGAACAACGATACCTATGTACCGTTCATTCAGACGGACGTGGCGATCAATCCGGGTAACTCCGGTGGTCCGCTGTTCAACCTCGACGGCGAAGTGGTGGGTATCAACTCCCAGATTTACACCCGCTCCGGTGGCTCCATCGGCCTGTCGTTCGCCATTCCGGCGGGGCTGGCCAAAGAGGTGGTCGCTCAGTTGAAAGACAAAGGCCGGGTGGAACGCGGCTGGCTGGGCGTGGTGATTCAGGGCGTGAATCGGGACCTGGCCCAGTCTTTTGGCCTGCGCCGCGCCACCGGAGCCCTGATTTCCAATATTGATCCTGAGGGTCCGGCGGCCCGCTCTGGTCTGGAAGTGGGCGATATCATTCTCGAGTTTGACGGTCGCACCATCGGTGAGTCCGGAGATCTGCCACCGCTGGTGGGGCGCACCGAGCCCGGCTCGGAAGTACCCGTGGTGGTGATGAGACGGGGCGATGAGCGTACGATTGATGTGGAAATCGGCCTGTTGCCGGATCGGGATGGGCAGGTGGCCAGCAGCGGCCCAGATGGTCCGTCCTCGGGTGACCCGTTGGGTCTGACGGTGGAGGCGCTGCCCACCGATGCCCAGGTGTCCGGGGTATTGGTGACCCGGGTTACCCGTGGTAGTGCCGCCGCAGGCGCCGGCTTGCGTCCCGGCGACATTGTTACGCAGTTGGGCTACGAGATGGTCGACTCGGTGAGTCGCTACCGGACGCTGGTCAGTGACCTTCCCAAAAACGAGCCGGTAGCCGTGCGCTTCCTGCGCGATGGGCAGCCGGCGTTTACCACCCTGCGGATTGAGTAGCCCTCACAAACGGGCCCAGGGACGGGGTGGCTGGCCGGGCTCCCCATAGCCGGGGTCAGCCAAATACGCTAAACTGGCCGCCTTTGTCCGGCGGCTCCATCGGGCTCCGGTAGTGCCCCCAACGGGCACCCGGCCCCTCCCGCCGTTTTGCCAACCGCACCAACCTAAGAATTTGACGCCCAGTGACTGATCTCAGCCATATCCGCAACTTTTCCATCATCGCCCACATTGACCACGGTAAATCCACCATCGCCGACCGCTTCATCCAGGTCTGTGGCGGTCTGACCGATCGGGAGATGGCCGAGCAGGTGCTCGACTCCATGGACCTGGAGCGCGAGCGGGGCATCACCATCAAGGCCCAGAGTGTGACGCTGAGTTACAAGGCCCGCGATGGTAAAACCTACCAGCTCAACTTTATTGACACCCCGGGGCATGTGGACTTTTCCTACGAAGTCTCCCGCTCCCTGTTTGCCTGTGAAGGGGCGCTGCTGGTGGTGGATGCCGGTCAGGGGGTGGAAGCCCAGTCCGTGGCCAACTGCTACACCGCCATCGAGCAGGGGCTGGAAGTGATTCCGGTTCTGAACAAGATGGATCTGCCTCAGGCCGAGCCCGAGCGCGTGGCCCAGGAAATTGAAGACATCATCGGGATCGAGGCCACCGAGGCGGTGCGCTGCAGCGCCAAGTCCGGGGTGGGCATCGAGGATGTTCTGGAAGAGCTGGTGAGGCTGGTGCCGCCGCCGGAAGGGGATGTGGACGCCCCGCTGCAGGCGCTGATCATTGACTCCTGGTTCGACAAATACATGGGCGTGGTCTCGCTGGTGCGGGTCAAACAGGGCACCCTCAAGGTCAAAGACAAAATCATCACCAAGTCCATCGGCAAGTCCCACGTGGTGGACAGCGTCGGCGTGTTCAACCCCAAGCTGACCAAGCTCAAGGAGCTCAAGGCCGGCGAAGTGGGGTTTGTGATCGCCGGTATCAAGGACATTCTGGGCGCGCCGGTGGGGGATACCCTGACCCACGCCAATACCCCGGAAACGCCCGCGTTGCCGGGGTTCAAGAAGGTCAAACCGCAGGTGTATGCGGGCATGTTCCCGGTCGATGCCGATGACTTTGAGGATTTCCGCGAGGCGCTGTCCAAACTGACCCTGAACGATGCCTCCCTGTTCTTCGAACCGGAGAGCTCCGATGCTCTGGGTTTTGGGTTCCGCTGTGGCTTCCTCGGGATGCTGCACATGGAAATCATCCAGGAGCGGCTGGAACGGGAATACGACCTGGATCTGATCACCACCGCGCCGACCGTGGTGTATGAAGTGATCACCACCAAGGGCGAGACGCTGTATGTGTCCAGCCCCTCGAACCTGCCCGATCCGGGCGAGATCGAAGAAATGCGCGAGCCGATTGTCGAGGCCAACATTCTGGTGCCCCAGGAGTATCTCGGCAATGTGATCACCCTGTGCAGTGAAAAACGCGGCATGCAGAAAGACATGCAGTACACCGGCACTCAGGTCACGCTGCGCTACGACATGCCGATGAACGAAGTGGTGATGGATTTCTTCGATCGGCTGAAGTCCGCCAGTCGCGGCTTCGCCTCGCTGGACTACAGCTTTGACCGGTTTGAACCGGCCAACCTGGTGCGCCTGGATGTGCTGATCAACGGTGACAAGGTCGATGCCCTGGCGTTGATCGTGCATCGGGATCACTCCCAGAGTATTGGCCGTTCGCTGGTCGAGAAAATGAAAGAACTGATTCCCCGGCAGATGTTTGATGTCGCCATTCAGGCGGCCATCGGTGGCAATGTGATTGCCCGTTCCACGGTCAAAGCCCTGCGCAAGAACGTGACCGCGAAGTGCTACGGCGGCGATGCCTCGCGCAAGAAAAAGCTGCTGGAAAAGCAGAAAGCCGGTAAAAAGCGTATGAAGCAGGTCGGCCGGGTGGAAATTCCCCAGGACGCCTTCCTTGCCGTACTGAAGGTTGATAACTGATTACCATAATCATGGAACGCTTATGAGCAGCATTAATTTACCCCTGATTCTGACCCTGGCGGTGTTCGTTACGGGGTTGGTCTGGTTGTATGACGCCCTGGTTCTGGCCAAGCCGCGCAAGCAGAAACTTGACGCGGTGGACAAGCAGTTCGAGCGCGCCAACCTGGCGGACAAACACCAGAAAGAGGCCTATCAGCAAGCGCTTGAGGCAGCGGGCAAGGAGCCGGTGTGGGTCGAGTACTCCAAGTCCTTCTTCCCGGTGCTGGCGCTGGTATTTGTATTGCGCTCATTTATCGCCGAGCCGTTTCAGATTCCCTCCGGCTCCATGGAGCCCACCCTGGAAGTGGGAGATTTTATTGTGGTGAACAAATTCACCTACGGTATCCGGCTGCCGGTGCTGAACACCGAAGTGATTCCGGTCAACAAGCCCGAGCGTGGTGAAGTGATGGTGTTTTTCCCGCCTCACCAGCCGGAGACCTATTTCATCAAGCGGGTCATCGGGTTGCCCGGTGATACGGTGACTTACATTGACCACCAACTGACCATCAACGGCGAACCGGTGGAGGAAGAGGTTGTTGAAGTCAATCGATCCGCCCGTCCGGCCTACCGTGTGGTTCGGGAAACTCTGGGTGATAACACCTATACTGTACGCAAGCACCTCGAGCCCGGCCGCTACAGTCGGTACGGTTCCTGGGTCGTGCCCGAGGGGCACTACTTCATGATGGGCGATAACCGCGATGGCAGTCACGACAGTCGGGGCTGGAACGAGCTCAACCCCGGGAATGGCCCGGACCTGAGTTTTGTATCGGAGGATGCCATTGTGGGTAAGGCATTTGCTATCTGGATGCACTGGGATTCCCTGTTCAGTGTTCCGAGCTTCGAGCGCGCCGGCGCCATCCATTAACCGTTAGGCGTTCATCAAAGAGGGCGTACGCATGCAATTTCGACAATCTCAACGCGGCATTTCTACCCTTGGGTTCGTATTTGTGGTGCTGGTCGCTGTGGCCGTGCTGTTCACCGCTTTCAAGGTGGTGCCGGTTTACGCCGAGAACCGATACATTACCTCGGCCCTCAAGTCGTTGGCCAGGAATAACAATGACCTGTTCAGCATGAGCCCGTCGGACATTCGCGCCCAGCTCACCAAATTCTATACGGTCAACAATGTCCGCACCGAAGGCCGACGCAATATTGATATTGATAAGCGCGCCAGTAAGGTGTTGATCACCATTGCGTACGAAGAGCGGATTCCCTTCGTCCATAACATTGAGCTGGTATTCACTTTCAATAATCAGCTCGACAGCTCCGCCCCCGAGCGCTGCTGTAAACCCCTAGAAAGCAACAGTGGTAATTAGTGTCCGACCTTCTCAAACAACGCTTGCAGGCCCGCTTGGGTTACGAGTTTCGTGACCCGGCCCAGCTTGACCTGGCACTGACCCATCGCAGTCACGGTGCCCGCAATAACGAGCGCCTGGAATTTCTGGGCGACTCCATCCTCAACTTTATTATCGGCGAGGCGCTTTACCAGCAGTTTCCCGAAGCAAGGGAAGGGCAGTTGAGCCGCCTGCGCTCCCAGATGGTCAAAGGGGAAACCCTGGCCATGTTGGCGCGCGAATTTGAGGTCGGCGAATGCCTGCGCTTGGGCGAAGGGGAAATGAAAAGTGGTGGCCACCGCCGCGAGTCGATTCTCGCCGATACGGTGGAAGCCCTGATCGGGGCCATCTATCTGGAGTCCGGCTTTCAGGTCTGCGCCGAGCGGGTCAATGCCTGGTACCAGTCCCGCCTTCAGGCACTTTCCCTGGCTCAGCCCGCCAAGGATGCCAAAACCCGCTTGCAGGAATTTCTCCAGGCGCACAAGCTACCGCTGCCGGAATATGACGTGGTCGAGGTGGAGGGTGAAGCCCATGCGCATCAGTTCACGATCGAGTGCCGGGTGACGCCCATCAAGGAAACCGTCCGGGCCCAGGCCAGCAGTCGGCGAGTGGCCGAAAAACAGGCGGCGGCGGAAATGCTGGAAAAGTTGCAGAAAATCACCCTCAAACCGAAGCGCAAGGGTTAGGCCATGACAGATTCAAAACAACGTTGCGGCTATGTGGCCATTGTGGGTCGCCCCAATGTGGGCAAATCCACACTGCTCAACCATATGCTCGGCCAGAAGGTCAGCATCACCTCCCGCAAGCCCCAGACGACCCGGAACAATGTTCAGGGCATCAAGACGGAAGGCGACACCCAGATCGTCTTTGTCGACACGCCGGGGCTGCATCGGGCGGAAACCAAAGCCATCAACCGCTACATGAACCAGGCGGCAACCACCGCCATCAAGGATGTGGATGTGGTGATTTTCCTGGTGGACCGACTGGCCTGGACCGAGGAAGATGAAATGGTGGCGCAGCGGCTGGAAAACCTCTCCTGCCCGCTGATTCTGGCCATCAACAAAGTCGACAAGATTGAACAGAAAGACACGCTGTTGCCGCACCTGCAGAAGCTGAGCGAGCGGTTTCCCAAGGCGGAAATGATCCCGCTGTCCGCGTTGCGCAACACCAATCTGGATCGGCTCGAGGACTTGATTGTCGAGCGGTTGCCGGAGGGGATACATCTGTTTCCGGAAGATCAGCTGACGGACAAAAGCTCGCGCTTCATGGCAGCGGAAATGGTGCGTGAAAAAATCACCCGCCAGCTGGGTGATGAGCTTCCCTATCAGATGGCGGTGGAAATCGAAGAGTTCAAAGACGATGGCCGGATTCTGCACATCTCCGCCGTGGTGCTGGTGGAGCGGGATGGCCAGAAGCGCATTCTGATCGGCGACCGTGGCGAGCGTATCAAGCAGATTGGTCAGCAGGCCCGACTGGATATGGAAAAGCTGTTTGATCAGAAGGTGATGCTCAAGCTCTGGGTCAAAGTGAAATCGGGTTGGTCCGATGACAGCCGCGCCCTGCGCAGTCTGGGTTACGACGACCTGTAACGGCGGGGGCGCGATATGCGCATTGAGTTCCAGCCCGCCTATGTATTGCACACCCGTCCCTACCGGGATACCAGCCTGTTGCTGGATCTTTTGACGCCGGATTTTGGCCGGATTGGCGCCGTCGCCAAGGGGGTGCGCCGGGGTAAAAGCCAGCGTCGCCCCTTGCTCAACCCCTTCATTCCCATACTGGTCTCGCTCGGTGGCCGAAGCAGCCTGAAAACCCTCACGGCGGTGGAGGCGGATGGTATCGGTCATCGGCTGGCCGGCCTTTCTCTCTACAGTGGCTTTTACGTCAATGAGCTGATTGTGCGCCTGCTTGGAGAGCAGGATCCTAACCCGGATCTGTTTGACGATTACCGTTGGACGATGAATGCCCTGTCCACCAACCCGGCGGATGCCTCGCCGGAGCCGGTATTGCGTCAGTTCGAGTGGCGCCTGCTGGATGGGCTGGGTTACGGGATCAGCTTTACCGAGGAGGCGGACACCGGCGAACCGGTGCGTGCCGACGCGCTGTACCGCTTCGACCCCGAAGCCGGCTTCATTCCCACCTACAGTAGCCGTGACCCGCAGGAAACGCCCAAGCTGTTTGTGGGAGCGGATCTGCTGGCCTGCGCCCAGGCCGACTTTTCCGAGCCCCAGACCCTGATGACCGCCAAGCGCCTCAGCCGACTGATGCTGCACCCGCTGTTGGGGAGTAAGCCATTGAAAAGTCGGGACCTGTTCCGCCCGGCCTGATGAGTGCGTGAGGCCTGGGTCCGGTGATGGCGGCGAGGCCGGAAAACAATCGATTGACAGGTGGTAGGGCGGGGCGTAGCTTGGATTGCCCCTAAACGGAATTGTGAGGTAAATCCCATGAAACGGTTCCGCCCTCCCTGGTTTCCAGGTTTGATTCTGATTGCATTGCTGGCTGCAGCCTGCCAGCGCGATACGACCGACCGCACCGCCACTTCCGATACTTCGCCCGATAATTACCTGCCCGAAATTGCCCCCGTTGGCGCCACCCTGCTCGATGGCTTGGGTGATTACCACTTTCCGATCAGTCACCAGAACCCCGAGGCCCAGCGATGGTTTGATCAGGCGCTGATGCTGACCTACGGGTTCAATCATCAGGCCGCCGAACGCTCCTTTCTGAAAGCCGTCGAGCTGGACCCGGAGTGCGCCATGTGCTGGTGGGGTGCGGCGCTGGTGCTGGGCCCGCACGTCAATGCCGGCATGGACCCGGCCAACAATCAGGCCGCCTGGGAACGCCTGCAGGCAGCGCAAGCTCTGGCAGACAACGCGACTCCTCGCGAACAGGCCTACATTCGTGCTCTGGGGGCTCGCTACGCCGAGAGTCCCCCGGAAGACCGCTCAGCATTGGATCGTGCCTACGCCGATGCCATGGCCGAATTGATGGAGCAGTATCCCGACGATCTGGATGCGGCCGCTTTCTACGCCGAAGCGCTGATGGACCTGCAGCCCTGGGATTACTGGGACGGCGAAGGCAATCCTAAGGGTAATACGGCCGAGATTGTCGAAGTGCTGGAAAGCGTTATCGAGCGCAATGACGAACACGCCGGTGCCCTTCACCTCTATGTGCACGCGGTAGAGGCGTCGAACGAACCGGAGCGAGGAGTGATGGCGGCAGACCGGCTGCGTGATCTGATCCCGGGCTCTGGCCACCTGGTGCACATGCCCGCCCATATCTACGCCCGGGTGGGGCGCTGGCAAGACGCGGTGCTCGCCAATCAGCGCGCGATCGAAGCCGACAATACCTATCTGGCCGCCTGCCGACCCGGGCCCGGGGTCTATCCCCTGGGATACGTTCCCCACAACCATCACTTTCTGTGGTTTGCCGCGAGTATGACGGGTAATCGGGCGACCGCGTTGGCGGCGGCGGAGTCGACCTACGGGCGAACCAGTGACGAGGAGTTGATGCGGGCGCCAGGTCTGGAGGCCATGCAGAACTTCGCTCTGTCTCCCCTGTTCGCCCGGGTACGGTTCGGGCTGTGGGATGAGATCGCCACCACGCCCAAGCCGGCGGAGGATCTGCCTTACATGGTCGCCATGTGGGAGTATGCTCAGGGGATGGCCGCGCTGCGCAGTGGACAGGAATCTAAGGCGCGGGAACATCATGCGGCGCTGATGGCACTCACCGAAGATCCGCGCATTGAGGCCATGCGGGTCTGGAATCGGTACTCATTGGTGCACGGCGTGCGTGTGGCCGAGCGGACGCTCGCCGGGGAAATCGCCTGGGCCCGGAAAGACCTCGACGGTGCACTCTCGGCGCTCAACGAGGGGATGGCCATTGAGGGCGAATTGCCCTACGACGAGCCACCGGCCTGGCATGCCCCCGTGCGCCAGACCCTGGGGGCCATATTGCTCGAGGCCGAGCGACCGATGGAGGCGGAGGCGACTTACCGCGCTGAGCTTCGCCGGAACCCGGAAAATGGTTGGTCCCTGTTCGGATTGGAGCAGGCGCTGCGCGCCCAGGGGAAAAATGACAGTGCCGACGCTATTGGCGAGCGTTTTGAAAAGGCCTGGGCCCACGCGGATATTACCCTGACCTCTTCCAGGCTCTGAGGTATCGCCTGGCGCTCTGCCCGATCCGCTCAAGGGGCGGGCAGGGTGGCCAGATCCGCCGCCAGTCGCTCCGCGTCCAGGGGCGCCTTCCAGTAACCGACCAGCCGTGCTTCCGGATCGATCAATACCACAGCCGTCGAATGGTCCATGGTGTAGTCGCCTTCCGAGCCCAGCGGCACCCGCACATAGCCCAACTCCAGGCTGTCGAGCAAGGGGTTGAGTGCCGCGCGGGTTCCGGACAGGCCCACCCAGTCCGGGTCAAACCACCCCAGGTACTCCTGCAACAGCGCCGGCGTGTCCCGTTCGGCATCGACACTGACAAAAACCACCCGGTGATGCCCGGGTGTCTCCAGTTTATCCTCGGCGTTGCGGATGATGCCCAGAGTCAGTGGGCAGATATCGGGGCAGTGGGTAAAGCCGGAAAACAGCAGGGTCCACTGACCCAGCAGGTTGGTTCTGGAAAAGGCGGCTCCTGTCTGGTCGGTCAACCGGAACTCGGCGATCGGTCGGGGCGGCTCGGTCAGAGTGCCGTAGGTCAGCACCAGCGGTTCGTCTCGCTGAGTACAGCTGGCGAGCAGAAATAACGACAGACAGCAGGCGGGCAGGGCTCTGGACATGGTCGGCGACCTCGATGGCCCGGAGGAGTGGATTCAGTATCCTCCGGGCCACCGGCGACTGCAAGGAGCGCGCAGTTGAGCTGGCTTAAAGGTCGCCGTTAGCGTCCGGTTTTGCGCAACAGAACCACCCAGTCCTCTGTCGGCCGGCTGGGCGGATTGCCCAGACTGACCTCCGCGCCGCCCTGTACGTTGGTCACGCTTCCCGAGGACAGGTCGCCACCGGACACCGGGTTGTACCAATGGACCTCGAAGTCGTTGCTCAGCCCGCGCAGATCAATCTGATACTGCTCGGTGCCGGTGGGGAAATACAGGGCATAGATGTCGTCGTGCTTGGCCAGACAGAAGGCACCTTCCCGAGCCAAAAGATCGTGTGCCGGCGCCATGTCCCACCAGGGCAAGTAGGTCTGGAAGAACGTCATGGCGTGGCGGGTCAGTGACCAGAGCTCCTCCCGCTGGCGCCAGTCTTCCGAGGTCAGATCGTTGTGGGGATTATGGGCACCGAAATACCACTCCACGCCGGCCGCTCCGGACAGCAGGGTGCCCCAGAGCACATCGCCGCGCAGGCTCGGGTGACCGGGATCATTCGCGTCGGTGTCGGCACCGGTGTGCCACATGCCGATTTCATCCATGGTGATCAACCAGCCTCGACCGGCCTGCTCGGAACGCTGTTTCCACTTCATCACCACCTCATGGGCGTGCTCGCGGTCGTCCGCTTGCAGTGACAGGCCATCCAGACCTTCGACACCCAGCAGGGGTTCCAGTACTGGCTCACGGGTGCCGATTTCCGCATGGGTGTGAAGAAGAACGGGGTTCTGGTAGGGGTCCGCCTGCTCAAAAAAGCGTATCATGGCTTTGCGTTGTTCGGTGTTTTGCGCCGGAGGAGACCACTCGGCGTACCCGTTCTCTTCGCCCAGGTTCCAGATCAACCCGAGGTGATGGCCAAAGCGGGCGATCAGTTCCTGATAGTAGAGTGTGCGCATCGGACCGACATCGCCATCATCCAGCAATCGCTCATTCTCGGTTTCCTGAGTGACCATGTGAATGAGGATGCCTTTATTCTGCATGTGTTGAAACAGTTGCTCCCACTGTGCCAATCGGCTCACGTCAAAGCGGGTGAAATCCTCCGGGCTGGTATAAGGCCAGACATCTTTGCCGTCGCCCTCGATATTCAGGGTCAGGAGATAAATGGCGTTCATACCCTTTTCGGCGAGGTAGTTGACGGCGCCGAAGATGGATTTACCAGCCTCCCCGCGCAGGGTGGGGTCGCCCGGTTGCCAGTCTTGTCGGTGTGACTCGTACTGGTGCAGTTCGCTATTGGCGCTCGCTTCACCATCGCGAGCCGATGCGGCGATCCGGTAAGTGCCATCGAACCCTTCGTAGGCGAGAAAGTTCTCCGGGCTGTTGCTGCCGCCCTTGAGCCAGTACCGGTCGGTACCGGGGAAGTAAAAGTAGCCATCGTTCACCGACAGTCGGCCCAGGGCGCGAAAATCCGGTGCGCGTTTGTCGCTGGCCTCAACCATGAAGGTTCCGGTGGCGTTATCGAGTGGCAGGCTTTCACCGGAGTCTGCGCCGAGCGCGATTTTCTCCCCCCGCTCAAGTCGGGCGCGGTACTGCCACTGGCCGGTCTCCGGGGCTCTGAACTTCACCTGCCAGATGTTGCCGGCATCGGCGCCGCTCTCGCTGGCCTGGCCGTCGGCGGCATAGTAGCCGCGAATGGGGTATTCCTGGCCGTCATGAGTGAAGGTGACCATGAGCCGGTAATTCAGAAAGGGGTTGTCCGCGTCTTGCTCTGAGGTGTCGGGTCCCGCAAAATCGAGGGTGACGCTGTGCCACTGTTGGTACACAGGAAGGTCGCTCTCCGTGGTGGCTGACTCCCGATGTGGATCCGAACAGCCGATGAGCAGGGCCAGGCTGAGCATGCATATTCCGTAGCTCAGGCGGCGAGTGCTGTGCGTCAGGTAATGACCGATCATATTGCCTCCAGTGTCGTTATTTTATTGTGGTTTGCCGTACCGGTCGTCGCCGGTAGGGAGTCACTTTACACAGTTTCTGACGACAATTCTCGTCCCCTTTCCCGGTGGCAGGGAAGCGGGTGGGGGAGGCGGTGATTGGTGAGGGAGTTTGTATCGAAAGATCGGTCGTGTGGCGTCAATTTATTGTATTATAATAAGGCCTTTCGTAGAATGACCGGTACGAATAACGCTGATAACGACAACGATAGAAGGTATGGATTATGACGAGTATCTCTCCTCTGCGACAGCTGTTGGCCGGGGGCGCCCTGGTTGCCGCTGGACTGGGTCTGGTTGCCTGTTCCGAGGCGCCTGAGGAAACCTCCTCCGCCAACGCTAATGTCGACAATGGATTGCCTGAGTATCAGGTACCCCTGGTCGAATTCGGGGCCGATCCCTGGATTCACCGCACCGAAGACGGTCAATATTACTTTATTTCCACCGCGCCCGAGTTTGACCGGATCGAACTGGTCACCGCCGACACCCTCAATGGCCTGGCCGACGCCGAGCCCAAGGTGATCTGGCAGCGTCCGGACGAAGGCCCCACGGCGGGGAACGTCTGGGCACCGGAGCTGCACCGTATTGATGGCGTCTGGTATGTGCACGTGGCGCTGGGTCACGGCGATCAGCCGTTCCGCATGCGGATGCATGTGCTGTCGAACGCCAACGAAGACCCGATGACCGGTGAGTGGACCGACGAGGGCGCAATCGAGACGCCCTGGGAGAGCTTCTCCCTCGACGCCACGACCTTTGAGCACAATGGCAAGCGTTACCTGATCTGGGCCCAGAGCGATCAGCAGGAGCGGTACAATTCCGCACTCTACCTGGCCGAAATGGACAGCCCCACGTCCATTACCGGACCGGTGATCGCCATTACCGAGCCCGAGCTCGATTGGGAGCAGGTGGGCTACAAGGTCAATGAAGGCGCGGCGGTGCTCAAACGCAACGGCCGGATTTTCGTGACCTACTCCGCGGCGGCCACGGATCACAACTACGCGGTGGGTATGGTGTGGGCGGATGATGACGCCGATCTGACCGATCCCGCCTCCTGGAAGAAATCCCCCGAGCCGGTGTTCCACACCAACGAGTCTCTGGAGCGTTTCGGCCCCGGGCACAACAGCTTCACTGTGGCGGAAGACGGCGAGACGGACCTGATGGTCTATCACGCTCGCAGCTACAAGGAACTGAAGGGCAATCCGCTGACCGATCCCAACCGCCACGCCCGGGTGCGGGTGATCGGATGGGATGAGGACGGGTTTCCGGAGTTCTATCAGAACCGTCCGGACAACCACCACCTGAACTCCGAGCAGTACGAAGATTCCAGTGCGGACGCCTCTGAGTACGGCCGCGCCTACATCAGCAAGGAGTCGTTCGGCGAGCTGCCCGACGGCCGCGAAGTGACCCGTTTCACCCTGAACAATGGTGAAGGCATGGAGGTCAAGCTGATGAACTACGGAGGCATCATCACGCACCTGACCGTACCGGATCAGAACGGTGAGCTGGATAACGTGGTACTGGGTTTTGAGACGCTGAACGATTATCTGGAACAGAACCCGCCGTACTTCGGCGCGCTGATTGGTCGCTATGGCAACCGTATTGCCAACGGCCGTTTTGATCTGAACGGTGAGACCATCACGCTGGATCAGAACGACGGCGACAACCACCTGCACGGTGGGGTTGTGGGCTTTGATAAGAAGCTGTGGGACGCCAAGTTTGTCTCCGACGAGCGGGGTCTGGCGGTCGAGCTGTTCCTGCTGAGCGAAGACGGGGATCAGGGTTATCCGGGTAATCTGGAAGTGACCACCCGTTATGTCCTGACCGATGATAACGAGCTGATCACGGAATTCCGCGCGGAAACCGACAAGGCGACGCCGGTGAACCTGACTCAGCATACTTACTTCAATCTGTCGGGTGAAGGCAAGATTCTGGATCACACTCTGCAGATCAATGCCGATCGCTACACCCCCGTGGACAGCGGCCTGATTCCCACCGGCGAGCTGGCACCCGTTGCCGGTACCCCACTGGATTTCACCGAGCCCAAGCCGATTGGCGAAGACATCAATGCGGATCATCCACAACTGATGCGCGTGGGCGGTGGTTTTGACCACAACTTTATTTTGAACCGCGAGGGTCAGGATGGGTTGATCGTAGCGGCCCGCGCCGAAGACCCAAACACCGGCCGGGTGCTGGAAGTGCTGACCGAGGAGCCGGCGATTCAGTTCTATTCCGGTAATTTCCTGGACGGCTCGCTGTCCGATGGCGAGCGTGATTTTGTCCTCCACGGCGGCTTCTGCCTGGAGCCCCAGCACTATCCGGATTCACCCAACCAGCCGGAATTCCCGAGCACCATTCTGGAGCCGGGTGAGGTGTATGAAACCAGCATGAGTTTCCGGTTTGATGTGAAGTAACACGTTCGAAAGAACGGAGCGCATGAACCGCCCTTGGCCGCAGGCCTTGGGCGGTTTTTTTTGTTTTGGAGGGTTATTGTTTGGTTACTTCGTCGTGGAGTGCTGCGGGAGGGTGTACCCCTTTGAGACACGCCGTAAACCCATCCCTGGGGGCTCGATCGCCTGCCGTCCAGGCAGGCGACGGTCTCAAAGGGGTACACCCTCCCTCCGCCAGTGCCGAATTAGACCGTGTTAGAAATAGATCATTTGGAATGCTTGGCTCCCACCTCCTCAGGCTGCGTAGGGCGGGTAAGCGAAGCGCACCCGCCGTTACCCTTGCGTTACGCCACATCAAGGTTCTGTATGGGTGTCCAAGTGCGGGAACGGCGGGTGCGCGCTTTGCGCTTACCACGCCCTACGCGAGACTTTTGGAGCTAGCTCCACCGAGGGCTCCGTTGGCACTAGCGGAGGGTGTGTAACCCGGTTGGAGACTCTCGGAGACATGGATGTCGACGAGAAGCCCCCATGGATGGGTTCACGGCGGGTCTCCAACCGGGTTACACACCCGCAGCACTCCAATGCGAAGCTCCCTCCTGTCTGATCCCAAAAAAAACGGCCCACACCAAAAGGTGAGCCGTTTTCGGAATATTCATCGGCCTCCTTGCCGAACGCTCAATGCCTTACCAGAACCGCACGTAAATGAAGGCGGTGATGCCGAGAATGATAACGGTGTGGATGATATCCCACTTATCAATGCCGGCCTTGATTTCGGCGCGCTGTTCCTTACTGATCGACCCATAAGTCAGACCGGCCACCTGCTCGTCGCTGGCCTGACGGGTGAAGAAGCTCACCCCGATGACCAACAGTACAATGGCGATAAACAGGACCGAGCAGAAGTACAGCCAGTTCAGGTCAACCATGCCCAGCCAGATACTGCCCTCGGGCAGGCTGTCTTCGAAAATGGTCAGCACCAGGCGCGTCATGCCGATCACGAAACCGGCGACCAGACCGGTGATACCGGCGGCGGGGGTGATCTTGCGGGAGAACACACCCAGCAGGAATACCGCGGCAATACCCGGGGCGATCAGCGACTGAACCAGCTGCAGATATTCATACAGCACATCGGCGATGGACTGCATGATCGGAATCCACAGAATACCCAGCGCCACCACCGCTACGGTGGCATAACGGCCCACTTTCACCAGGTGTTGTTCGCTCGACTGGGGCTTGTACTTCTTGTAGAAGTCGATGGTGAACAGGGTCGCCGAGGAGTTGAACAGCGAGGCCAGGGAGCTCATCAGAGCGGCGATCAGACCACCGATCACAATGCCCTTGATGCCCGAAGGCAACAGCTCGGTTACCAGCGTGGCAAAGGCCTGGTCCGCACTGGCCAGGTTGATCTGGCCCTGCTCGTGCAGTGCGTAGGCTATCATGCCCGGGAACAGGAAGATGAATACCGGCAGCAGCTTCAGGTAACCGGCGAAGATGGTACCGCGACGGGCGGCCTGAATGCCTTTGGCGGTCAGCACACGTTGAACAATGTACTGGTCAGTACACCAGTACCACAGACCGATGATGATGGAACCGCCGATCACGCCCAGCCAGGGGAATTCCGGATCGTCCAGCGGCCGCATCAGGCTCATGCGCTCAGCGTTGATGCGCTCCAGCTCTTCCATGCCGCCGACTTTGTCCATGCCCACAAACAGGATGACCAGGGAGCCGAGGATCAGGATCGGCGTTTGAATGACCGAGGTGACCAGAATGGCCTTCATGCCCCCGGCAACGGTGTACAGACCGGTAATCAAGACCAGGCCCATGGCCGCGATCCAGAAGAAGTCGATGCCCCAGAGGGAATCGATACCCAGTACGGTTTTCAGGACCACGCCACCGGCGTAGACCGTGACCGACACTTTGGTCAGAACGTAACTGACCAGTGAGATGAACGAGAGGAAGGTGCGTGAGCTACTGGAGTAACGGCGCTCCAGGTACTCGGGCATGGTGTAGACCTTGGCGCTCCAGTAGAAGGGCGCAAACACCCAGCCGAGAAGGATGATAATCCACGACTGCAGTTCCCAGTGAGCCATGGCCATGCCCGTCTGGGCGCCGGCGCCGGAGAGGCCGACCAGATGCTCGGAACCGATGTTGGAGGCGAAAATGGAGGCCCCGATTACCAGCCAGCCCGCGTTGCGGCCCGCCAGGAAGTAATCGGTGGTGTCTTTTTCCTTCTCCATGAAGGACCAGACCACTACCCCAAGAAGAATCAGGAAGAACAGGCCGAGAACGGCCCAGTCCAGACCACTGAATGGAATCATCGTTATCTACCACCCTGGTTTTTTTAGGCTAAGAGTTAGCGTTATTGGATGGCTCCCAAGAAAGGAACCTACTTATTAAAGTATTATCATATCATTTTAAGCGGCGGTCTGAGAATCACCGATTGCGCCGGAATCGGTAAATTTACGGGTCGACATCGAACAGCGCGCTGATATTCCGCTCGTAGGCCCAGCGCAAAATCTCGTCCACCTCGTTGTCGAGCGCCTTGATCGGGCTGGCGACCTGATCATACTGACGGGCCTGCAGTATCTTGTCGAGCAGGCCACTGATCCGCTTCAGGCGGGGTACGCCGCAGTAGCAGCAGCTACCGTACAATCGGTGCACCAGCTCTTCCAGCTGCTCGAAATCCTGGTTGTCGAAGGCCTGGTTGATGGCGTCCCGCTCACCGCTCAGGTTCTTGATCAGCATTTCCAGCATGTCCCGGGCCAGGGTGGGCTTGTGGTTGGCGAGCTTGAGGCACAGGGGAATGTCCACGGGGCTGGGCTGCTCGTCCTCGGCCAGTTCAATGGCGGGCAGCCTGGGTTGGGTCGGCGTGCCCTGAATCGGGCCCTCCACGGCCTGGCGCCCATTCAGCGGTACCCAGCGATTGACGATATGGGCCAGCTGGTTTTCGCTGACCGGCTTGCTGACGCAGTCGTCCATACCGGCGATCAACAATTCCGCTTTCTGCTCAGTCATGGAGTGGGCGGTGAGGGCAATGATCGGCGTGCGCCGCCGGGGGTGATCGATGCGCAGGCGTTTGGTGGTCTCGATGCCGTCCATGCCGGGCATCTGGATGTCCATGAAAATCAGGTCGAATTCCTGCTTCCGACACCACTCCAGCGCTTCCTTGCCGCTGGTGGCCAGTACCACTTCGGTGTTCAGGCCGCGCAGCAGCTCTCCGGCCAGTTGCAGGTTGGCGGGGTTGTCATCGACCACCAGAATCCGGGCGGCGGGTTTGCCGCCGGCGTTCGGGCCTTTGCTCTGGGCGTCGCCCGGGCGCTTCAGGGGAATGTCCATCTGCCGCGCCAGGGTCTCCAGCAACGCCTCGTAGCTGATCGGTTTATTGATGAAGGTGGTGCTGCAGGTGTCCACGCCCTGGCGGAACAGGCGCTGGTGTGCCGGGGTGCAGCAGGCGATCAGAATGCAGTCGAATTCGCGGCGCAGCTGTTGGGTCAGGCTTTCCAGCAGGGGCGCCTGGAGCTTGCGCTCGCTCGGTGCGATATCCATGAACACCAGGCGAAACGCATCGTCCCGCTCCTGGGCTTTGCGCAGGGCCGGGAAGATATCGTGAATGGAGGAGATGGTGTCCGTGTCGGCCTGCCACAGGTGCAGCAGTTGCTCCAGTTGGTGGCAGGACGGGGGGTTGTCGCTGCAGATCAGGGCCCGTTCTCCCAACAGCAGACGTTCGGCCGGGGTGTCTGGCAGACTCTTGTCGATACCCAGGCGGGCGGTGAACCAGAACCGGGCCCCCTGCTCGGGCTGGCTCTCAACGCCGATTTCGCCGCCCATGCGTTCCACCAGTCCCTTACAGATCACCAGGCCGAGACCGGTGCCACCGTATTCCCGGGAGCTGGAGGTGTCCGCCTGGTTGAACGCGCTGAACAGCCGCTCTTTCTGTTCCGCGGTCAGGCCGATGCCGTTGTCACTGACGCTGACCTTGAGGGTGAGCTGGGTTTCCTGGCGGTTGATCAGGGCGGCATGCACGACAATATTGCCCTGCTGGCTGAACTTGATCGCGTTGCTCACCAGGTTGGTCAGCACCTGTTTGAAGCGCAGTGGGTCACCGAGCAGGTGCAGCGGTAGGTTGTCGTCGAGCAGCGTGACCAGCTGCAGGTTTTTCTCGTGGGCATCCGGCGCCAGAATGTGTACGGCTTCCTCCACAACTTTGCGCAAGGGCAGGGGGACATAGTCCAGCGTCAGTTTGCCGGACTCGATTTTGGAGAAGTCCAGAATGTCGTTGATCACGGTCAGCAGGTTCTGGGAGGAGTCCCGGATGGTCTCCAGGTACTCTTTCTGCTGTTCGTCCAGGTCGGTTTTCAGGGCCAGATTGGTGAACCCGAGAATGCCGTTCAGTGGTGTGCGGATTTCGTGACTGGTGTTGGCCAGAAACTCCGACTTGATCCGGCTGGCTTCCAGGGCCTCCTTGCGGGCCATGTTCAACTCGATGTTCTGGATCTCAATGGTTTCCAGGGTCTCGCGCAGGTCCTCGGTGGACTGGTCGATGTTCACCTGCATATCCCGGTGAGCCTGCTCCAGAGATTCGGCGGTGTCGTTCACCGCTCGGGCCAGCTCGTCCAGCTCACGGCTTTCCATACTCGGCAGACGGCGGTCCATCTGGCCGCGTGCCATGCCCTGGATTGTTTCCCGGATCTGGTTCAGTGGGCGGGTCAAGCGCTTGTAAAGACGGGTGGAGAACCAGGCGCACAGCGCCAGGCACACCAGCGTCAGTACCAGGGTGATCAGGATGGTCTGGTAACGCAGCACCAGAAACGGTGAGGCCAGCAGCTCCACCTCGATCCAGCCCGGCGATGGCGCACCGTCCCGGCCCGGGACCGGATGGGCAAAGCGGATCGACTTGGGGGTTTCCCGCTGTTGGGGTTGGCTCAGGTCCGCCGGTGCGGGATTGACCAGCGGCAGCATGCGAGGGCCGCTGTGAATGGTGGTGCCGCTGTCTTTGAGATACAGCTCGACCGCCCGGATATAGGGCTCTTCCAGAGAGGCCTGAATGACCGAACGCAACAGATCCGGGTCATTCCGGCTCAGGGTTTCGGCGCTGATTTCGGCCAGTTTCTCGCTCAACGCGCCCCCCCGCTGGCTGACAAACTTGTTCAATTGCGCCAGATACAGGTAGGTCAGGGTGAAGGCGAGGATCAGGGTGACACCCAGGGCGGGGAAGAGTACCAGGCGCCATATCTGGGTTTTGATGTCGGTCAGTCTCATGGGGCTTGTTATCGTTTCCGTTCCATGTGCGGCCAAGTCCGCTGGTTTGGTTTCACCTTAGCATATTCAGCGGTAGAATAGCGGGCTTTTGCGGGGTCTGTGAAGCGGTTCCCAGCCCCGTCCCATCGATGGTTATGGCGTTCAGATTATGGCGGTATCCCCTTTTCCCACGATTGAGTCCTGTGTTGGCAATACACCGCTGGTGCGCCTGCAGCGGCTGCCCGGCGACACCAGCAACGAGATTCTGGTCAAGCTCGAAGGCAATAACCCGGCGGGTTCGGTCAAGGACCGGCCAGCCCTGTGGATGATCCAGCAGGCTGAGGCCAAGGGTTTGATCCAGCCGGGCGATACCCTGATTGAGGCCACCAGCGGCAACACCGGCATTGCCCTGGCAATGGTGGCGGCGATCAAGGGGTACCGGATGATCCTGATCATGCCCGATAACAGCACCCAGGAGCGCAAGGATGCCATGACGGCCTACGGCGCCGAGCTGATTCAGGTGACCGAGGAGGAGGGCATGGAAGGCGCCCGCGATCTGGCGCTGAAGATGCAGGCCGAGGGACGTGGTCGGGTGCTCGATCAGTTTGGCAACGCCTCCAACCCCCAGGCTCACTACGAGACCACCGGCCCGGAAATCTGGCACCAGACCGACGGGCGGATCACCCACTTCATCAGCTCCATGGGCACCACGGGGACCATCATGGGGTGCTCCCGGTATTTCAAGGAGCAGAACCCGAACATTGAAATCATTGGTCTGCAGCCGGATGAAAACGCCAAAATCCCGGGGATTCGCCGCTGGCCGGAAGCCTACCTGCCGAAAATTTACGACGCGTCCCGGGTCGACCATATCGTCAATATGCCCCAGCAACTGGCGGAGGAGACCATGCGGGCCCTGGCCCGTCAGGAGGGCATTTTTGCCGGGGTCTCTTCCGGCGGTTCGGTGGCGGCGGCGCTGGAGTTGAGCCAACACGTCAGCAACGCGGTGATTGTGGCCATCGTCTGTGATCGGGGCGATCGCTACCTGTCGTCCGGCGTATACCGGGCATGAGCCGCCGGCCACCCGCGCGTCCCGGTCGGCGACCCCGCTCGGGGCGTAAACCCCGGTTCCAACCCCGACACCTGCCCGATGCCCTGACCGTGGAGCGCCTGAGCCATGACGGCCGGGGCATTGTCCGCTGGCAGGGCAAGACCCTGTTTGTCGCCGGCGCGCTGCCGGGGGAATCGGTCCGCGTGCTCCTGGAAGGGGAGCAGAGCCGGTACGCCGAGGGCTCCGCCGCCGAAGTGCTCGCGCCGGCACCGGAGCGGCAAACCCCGCCCTGTCCGCATTTTCGGGAGTGTGGCGGCTGTCAGTTGCAGCACGTGCGGCCCGATGCACAGCTCGCCTTCAAGCAGCAGGCCCTGCTGGACCAGTTGTCCCGGTGGGGTGGCGTTGTACCTCGCCAGGTCGCGCCCGCCATTGAATCCCCCAGCGAAGGCTATCGCCATCGGGCCCGTCTGGGGGTCTGGACGGACAAACGCGGCCAGGTCACCCTCGGATTTCGTCGTCGGGGCCAGCGGGAGCTGGTGAGTATCGGGCACTGTGATGTGCTGGCGCCGGAACTCAATGCCCTGATTGAACCGCTGAACCAGTGGCTGTCTGGCCTTCAGGCGCGGGGCGCGATCAGTCATATCGAGCTGATTCTGGCGAGTGAGGGCCCCGCGCTGGTACTCCGGGAAATCAAAACGCTGAAAGACGCTGACCGGGAAGCGCTGGCCACCGCCTTGCCCGCCGTCCCGCCGGAGCGGATCTGGCGCCAGATCAACGACCAGAGCACGCTACTCACGCTGGGCGGAGAGCCCTGTGATCCCCGGCTGAGCTACGAGCTGCCTGAGTTCGATCTCAGCCTGGCGTTTCATCCCCAGGACTTCACCCAGGTGAATGCCGAGGTCAACCGCCGCATGGTCCACCAGGCCATGGATTGGTTGGCCCCTCGGCCTGAAGAGCAGGTGCTGGACCTGTTTTGTGGCATCGGCAACTTTACGCTACCCTTGGCCCGCTCCGGCGCCCGGGTGCTGGGGCTGGAGGGGGCCGCCAGCATGGTGAGCCGGGGCGAGGAGAACGCCCGGCGCAATCACCTGGAGGCAAGCTTCTCCCAGGCCAACCTGGCCGACCCCAGCCCCGCCATGCGCCGCCGTTGGGGCACGCCGGATGCGGTGCTGATCGACCCGCCGAGGGAGGGCGCGCGCGAGGTTCTGGACACAGTGATAAAACTCCGTCCGGGCCGCCTGGTCTATGTGTCCTGCAATCCCGCCACCCTGGCGCGGGATGCCGCCGAATTGGCCAAGTCGGGTTATGACTTGCAATCCGTCGGCGTGCTGGATATGTTCCCGCACACCGAACATGTGGAATCCATGGCGCTGTTCGAGCGCCGCTAACACCGACAGGACGATCTCCGGGCTTTTTGACGGTCGGGGGTCGAGGGTGAACAAGACCGATGGTAAAAGTTCGAGAAGACCATCCCGTTGCCGACGACGGCACCATTGATATTGACGCCTGGCTTGAGCGATTGCCCGGCGCGGCGGAGCGCTCCGACGAAAGCCAGGCGCAGTTGCGCCGGGCCTGCGCCCTCAGTGCCGAAGCTGACCGGGTCAATACCCAGGTTGAGTATGACTGGGGCAGCAGTTGTCTGAGTATCGGGCTGGATATGGCCGAGTTGCTGGCGGATCTGCAACTGGATCAGGACACCCTGGTGGCGGCCATTCTCTACCGGGCGGTGCGCGAAGAACGCCTCACCCTTGAGGCCGTCCAGAAAGCCTTTGGCGAGACGGTGGCCAAGCTGATCAAGGGCGTATTGCGCATGGCCGCGAT
Source organism: Marinimicrobium sp. LS-A18 (assembly GCF_000463525.1). NCBI lineage: Bacteria > Pseudomonadati > Pseudomonadota > Gammaproteobacteria > Cellvibrionales > Cellvibrionaceae > Marinimicrobium > Marinimicrobium sp. LS-A18. Next base: position 1,258,280 of record NZ_AWEP01000002.1, on the reverse strand, counting down.
CAGCTATCAGCGCGGCGACGGCGACGAGCGGGTGTTCGGTCGGCAATCCGAAGAGCAGGCGGAAAATATCCGCAAGATGCTGGTGGCCATGGTCGATGATGTGCGCGTGGCGCTGATCAAGCTGGCCGAGCGCACCTGCGCCATACGCGCGGTCAAGGACTCAGGCCCCCAGCGGCGGCGGCAGGTCGCCCGGGAAGTGGCGGACGTCTATGCGCCCCTCGCACACCGGTTGGGCATTGGCCACATTAAATGGGAACTGGAAGACCTGGCTTTCCGCTATCTGGAGCCGGCGGATTACAAGCGCATTGCCACACTGCTGGATGAGCGGCGGCTGGCGCGCCAGGAATACATCGACAACGTCCTGAGGGTGTTGCGAGATGAGTTAAAAGACGCCCATATTGACGGTGAGGTCACCGGCCGGGCCAAGCACATTTACAGCATCTGGCGGAAGATGCAGCGCAAGGGCATCAGCTTCTCCCAGGTGTACGACATTCGGGCCGTGCGCATACTGGTGCCCACCGTGCGCGACTGCTACACCGTGCTGGGTATCGTGCACAGTCAGTGGCGCAACATCCCCCACGAGTTCGATGACTACATCGCCTCGCCCAAAGAAAATGGCTACCGGTCACTGCATACCGCGGTCATTGGTCCGGACAACAAAGTACTGGAAATTCAGATCCGCACCTTTGCCATGCACGATGAGGCGGAGCTGGGGGTGTGTGCCCACTGGCGCTACAAAGGTACCGATACCGATGCCAGTGAAAAAAGCTACGAGCAGAAAATTGCCTGGTTGCGGCAGGTACTCGAGTGGCACGACGAGTTGGGTGGCGACGGCCAGCCGCTTAAGGAAGGCCTGCGCGCGGTGGATCAGGATCGCATCTACGTGTTTACCCCGGAAGGCCACGTGGTGGATCTGCCCAAAACCGCCACCCCGCTGGATTTTGCCTATCGTATTCACACCGATGTGGGTCATCGCTGTCGCGGTGCCAAGGTCAATAACCGTATCGTGCCCCTGAACTATCACCTGAACACCGCCGATCAGGTGGAAATTCTCACCGGCAAGCGGGAGGCGCCCAGCCGGGATTGGCTGTCGCCGGCACTGGGCTATATCAACACCGCCCGGGCCCGGGCCAAGGTGCAGCACTGGTTCAAGGTGCAGGCGCGGGATCAGAACATTGCCGAAGGGCAGGCACTGTTGGACCGCGAGTTCAAACGGTTGGCGCTGCTGGATTTGGATTTCGAAGCCCTGGCCAACAAACTGAATATGCAGAGTTTGGATGACCTCTACGCCGCCGTAGGCGCCAGCGATATCGGTGTCGGCCAAGTACTGAGCGCCGCTCAGCGACTGCTCAAGGCCTCGCGCCCGGAAGAGCTGGTCATCCCGTTCAAGGCCAAATCCGGCAAACGCAAGAAAGATTCGGATGTCTACATCGAAGGTGTGGGCAACCTGCTCACCCAGATTGCCAGTTGCTGTAACCCGGTTCCCGGGGATGCCATTACCGGCTACATCACCCTGGGTAAAGGCGTGTCCATTCACCGACAGGATTGCAGCAACATCTTGCAGCTTCAGGCCGATGAACCCCAGCGGATCATCAAAGTGTCCTGGGGTGAGACGCCTCAGAGCAGCTACTCGGTGGATATCATCATCGAAGCCTACGACCGTCAGGGGCTGCTGCGGGACATCACCACACTGCTGGACAGCGAACGTATCAACATCAGCGCCATGCAGACGCTGTCCGACAAGCGCAAGAACACCGTGGATATGCTGGTCAGCGCCGAGATTCGCAGCATCGACGAGCTCAGTCGGATTCTCACGCGCCTCAACCAGCTCCCCAACATCGCCTCGGCCCGCCGCAAACACTAAGCGCTGGCACCAAAACAACCCGTAGGGCGGATAAGGCCAACGGCCGCATCCGCCGCAACCCAAACACTCGGGACCATCACAACCATGCCTCACACTGTAGACGACTTACTCTACCTCATGTCCCGCCTGCGCGAGCCCAACACCGGCTGCCCCTGGGACCTCAAACAGTCCTACCGCACCATCGCCCCCTCCACCCTGGAAGAGGCCTACGAAGTGGTCGACACCATCGAGCGGGGCGACTATGACCACTTGCGCGAAGAGCTCGGAGACCTGCTGTTTCAGGTGATTTTCTACAGCCAACTGGGCAAGGAAGAGGAGCGCTTTGATTTCGGGCAGATCGTCGATGGCCTGGTGAGCAAACTGATTCGCCGTCACCCGCACGTCTTCCCCGATGGCACCCTGGACAGTCACGTGGACGACCAGGCCTCTTTGCCGGCCGACGTCAAACAGCGCTGGGAGACCATCAAACAGCAGGAGCGGGAAGAGAAGGGCGTGCGGGGTGTACTCGACGACGTGCCCCTGAATCTCCCGGCCCTCAGCCGCGCGGCCAAACTGCAAAAACGCGCCGCCAACGTCGGCTTCGACTGGCCGGACGTAGGAGGTCCCTTGGGCAAAATCCGGGAGGAGACCGACGAGTTGACCGAGGCTTTGGAGACCGGAGACCAGGCTCACCTGACCGAAGAGCTGGGCGACCTGCTGTTCGCCGTCACCAATGCTGCCCGTCACCTGAAGATCGACCCCGAAGCGGCCCTGCGTCAGGCCAACCGCAAATTCGAGCAGCGCTTCCGCTACGTCGAGCAGAATGCCGAGGGAAATCTGAACGATCACTCCCTCGAAGCCCTCGACACCCTCTGGAACAAAGCCAAAACCCAACCCCGTAGGTCGGATTAGCGCAAAGCGCGTAATCCGACAATCCTACCCGATCCCCACAGCGTCGGCTTACGGCCTTCGGCCTAAGCCGACCTACGAACCTCTACGCCGCCTCGTCAATCGATTGCAGCGCCACCTTATGACCTTGGCACCGAAATCCGCCTTGTTCTTATAAACAAAAACTCTGTGACCACCCCAATGAAATCGGTTAACCTCCAATCCGTGAACTACAATAAAAGTGATGGAATCTCGGCCAGGAGAAGTAACGGTGAATTGGCAAGACGTCCAGCCGGATTCGATGGACCGGAGCAAAAGCTCCATCAAAATCCACGTCTCCGAGCTCAGAGTCGGCATGTTCGTTTCCAAACTCGATCGGGATTGGCTCGAGACGCCGTTCCTGGTGCAGGGCTTTATGATCGAAGGCCCGGAAGATGTCGACACCGTGGCCGAATACGCCGAGTACGTCTGGATCGACGCCGTGCCGACGAATTGGCGGCCTCCAGAGCAGCGCACCGGCCTGAAAGCCGCCATTCGCCCCAAAACCACCTACATCAACAAAGTCTCCGCCCGGGAAGAGCACGGTCAGGCGATCAAGGTGTTTCGCCAGGCCCGCCAGCTTACCAAAACCTTGGTCGATGACATTCGCCTTGGGGGTGCCATCAATACCGAACAGGCCAAAGCCACGGTTCGGACCTGCGTCGACAGCATCCTGCGCAACCCCGATGCGCTCCTGTGGATGACCAAAATCCGCAATGAAGACGAATACACCGCCGAGCACTGCCTGAACGTCTGCATACTGGCCATCGCTTTCGGGCGGCACCTGGGCATGGAAGAGGCGGACCTGGAAAAGCTGGGTCTGTGCGGTCTGCTCCACGATGTGGGCAAGATGCGGGTACCGCCGGACATCTTGAATAAACCGGGCGCGCTCACCCCGAAAGAGTTCAACATGATCCGGGCCCATACCGTGCACGGCCGCAACCTGTTGCTGTCCACGCCGGGCATTTTCAACGTGGTGGTGGACGTGGCCTACACCCACCACGAACGCATCGACGGAACCGGTTATCCGCGCAAACTGCCAGCGGAAAAAATATCCCGCTTCGCCCGCATCATCGCGCTGGTCGACGCCTACGATGCCATGACCGCCAACCGCTGTTACGCGGAGGCCATACCGACCACCGCCGCGCTGAAAAATATCTACAAGGATCGCGGCACCCACTTCGATGAGAAGCTCGCCCTGGAATTCATTAAAAGCATCGGCCTTTATCCCCCCGGCACCATTGTGCAGCTGCGCAATGAGCTGGTGGGCATAGTGCTGGAAACCAGCCAGAAATACCGCCACCTGCCCAAGGTGATTCTGATCAAACGAGGCGAACGACCACTCAAGAAAGAACAGGTCATTAACCTGGCTGATGTGGAGCGGGGTCAGTTGAAAGAAGACTTCCTGATTCAACGGGCCCTCAAGGATGGGACCTACGGCATCAGTGTGGCCGAATACCGGGAGAAGGGCTTGGTGTTTCGGGCGGCGTCCTGACGGCAGCATCCATGCTTCGGCGGTGCGAACCAAGTGGGGTTGGCATAAAGTACGGTTTAGGGCACACTTCTGACTTTGGTCGGATTAGTTGGGGCGATGAGCTTGTCAGCGCTTGGAGACAGCACTTCAGCTGTTGAGGTAACCAATATATCTGTGCATGGTGTGTGGCTTCTGGCGCATGACCGTGAGTTTTTTATGCCCTACAGCAACTTCCCGTGGTTTAAGGAGCAGCCTGTCAGTGCAATCCTGAATGTTGAAGAACCGTCTCCGGGACATTTCTATTGGCCCGATCTTGATATCGACCTGACTGATGAGGTTATAGAGCACCCTGAGCGGTTTCCCAATGTCGCGAGTGGCGTATGACGAATAAGAGCGCGCTACCGCGTTTCGGTGGAACTATAAGTAGTGGCTTGTCGGCTAGTTAGGAATGCCAGGCGCTCAGCAGTAACTCACTTTCTCATCACAAGGTAGGGTGCGACTATAAAGTCTGTGGCGATAGGGAAAGTTCACGTCGAATCTATTGTTCAATCTGTTCTCGCAGGGCACCCTGAGTTTCCAGTTCCCAGAATCAACTATAATTTGGATGTCCGTCTCTCTGAGAAGGAACAAGCGTTTTCAGATAACGCGGAGAGCGCCTTGTTCGAAATAATGTCATTCAGTCAACTTGCTCCAGCCCCAGTGGCAATGATAGCCCCCGCCTTATAATGGCGGTGGAGTTAATTTTTAGGCCCTCTGTGGAATAAATCTCCCACTAAGACGTTAACTGGTTGAAACCCAATCAGTAGGAGGTCTTAGTCATGAAAAAATCAACACTCGTTCTCGCAATCGCTTCTGTTTTGGCTCTGCCAAGCTCCGCTCAAACCTTCAACTCTGAGGCCGAGGCTGACGCTCGGGTTAACGCCGATGCGCAGATGCAAACCTCAGGAACTCGTGACGCCGGTGAGCCGGCAGGTGAACAGGATCAGCGGAACGCGGCGTCTACAGAAGCCCGCGGCGATGCGGGCGGCTCGTCCACTGTGAGCCTGCGGTCCGAAGAGTCGTCTTCCCAGGATGAGCCCCGCACTCTGCTGGAAAGCACTGGCGAGGTTGCTACCTCGGCTGCACAGAATGTCGAGGGCCAAGCCAATGCCGGCGCCGAGGCGGGGCTGACCACGGCGGCGTCCGTCGGTGAGCAAGCCGGTGAGCGCATGGAGCGGGGGCTGGGCACGGCCGAAGCCGCTGTTCAGGGTGGCGTTGATACCGCTGCAGAGGCTGGCGCCCAGGCAGAGGAGCAGGCCGCTGCGGCCGTGGAGTCGGCCAGCGTTACGGCGGCGGCTGGTGCCGATGTGGCCGCGGAAGTCAGCCAGGCGGTTGGCAATGAAGTGTCCAACTCGGTAAGCGCGGCAACGGCGACGGCGGTTGATGCGGAGGTTGCCCAGCAGGTGAGCGCAACGGTAGCCGACCAGGTTGCCGGCGAAGCGGCCGGGGCCGCTGAAGCCTCCGTCAAACAGGCACTCGATGCCAGTATCACCCGCTAACACCCACTTCCAGTCAGCACCGGCGGGCCTCAGTCCGACCGGTGCTTTTTTTCGGAGTCATTCCCATGAATATGAATACATTACCCCGAATGGTACTGACCGTTGCCGCCGTTTTTTCCAGTGTTCCCGCCCTTGCTCAAAACGACGGCACGTCGGATAAAAAGGCGGACTTCACTGTGAAACTTCATGCCGGCGGTGCCTATGATTCAACGCTTTCGGTTGCTTCGCTGGACCAGACATCCAATCAGGGCGACTCGGCGAATGTGTTTTACGGCCGGGTCGGCGGTGAGCTTTACCCGACCGAGCGGATCACCCTGAAAGGCAGTTACAGTCTGTCCTCACGCCGGTATCACGAGGTCAGCGAATTCGACCAGGATCTGGGCATCGCTTCGCTTGATGCCGCCATTGATCTGGCGGGCATTACCTGGGGCCTGAGTCGGCATGTCGCGGACGCCGAGCTCGCGTCCGAGCCCTTGCTGGATCTGACCAGAGACAGCCTCTACGCCGCCAAACTGTTTAGCGGGGGCCTGTATGTTCGCGGTGCCTATACCGACAGCGAAAAACGGTTTGAGAACAACCGCGAACGCAACGCCGATGGTGAAGAACTGGCCGCCGATGTCTATTACTTTTTCAACGGTGCCCGCAGCTTCTGGTCACTGGGCGTGGGCCGCGAAGTGGAGGAGGCCCGTTCGCTGGCGTTCGACAATGCCGCCCTTAAACTGCGGGCTCGCTATTCCCACACAGGCTCGATGGCGGGTAAGGAAAGCCGGATACAGCTGGGCTGGCGGTATCAGGATCGGGACTACGACAGCGAAGCGTCGCTGCCTGAAACCGATAACGTAAGCGACGGAGGCTTGCCCGGAACGGGTAGCGCCATGTCACCAACCGGAACGGACACTCGGCATGACCGCAGTCATGTGGTCGAAGCGATCTGGTCGCTGAGTTTTACGCAGTGGTTGGCGCTGGAAACCAAGGTCGAGTACGGTAATTACCAATCGAACTTCGACGCGGCGGATTACCGGGAAACCGGGGTGTCGGCGTTACTGAGTGTGGAGTTCTGAGGTTAGCCCGCTACTCCAGCAGGCCGTGGCCAAAAATCGGGTCGCGGCCTTTCTCTCCCAGATCTTTTGCCTGCCCGGCCAGATAGTGCACCACTTCTTCACTGGAGGCCCGTTGCTTGGCCAGGGCACAGGCCACATGAGCGGTCACCGTCGGCGCGGCCATGGAGGTGCCACTCTCGTGGCCAAATTCCCCATTGCCCCGGGTGGTGCGTACCGACACGCCGGGGCCGGCAAAATCGATGTGCTCTCCTCGATTGGCCCAGCGATACACCTGCCCGTCCGCATCCACGGCGGTAATGGCGATTACGCCGGGGTAGGCCGCCGGGTAAAGCGGTGAGGCCGCGGGCCCCTCATTGCCTGCCGCCGCGACCACGGCGGTTCCCCCAGCGGTGATCCGCTCCATGGCGGTGGCGAGTATGCGGTTGTCAGGCCCCGTCAGGCTCATATTGATCACGCTCACCTCCCGCTCGGCCAGCCATTCCAGGCCCGACAGCAGATGCATCATGGTGGCGCCCTGGGCGTATTGATTGCGGCTGTAGAACACGGAGGCGTTATAGAGCCTCGCCTCCGGCAAGCGTGCGGGAACGTCGTCAAAGCTCCCTACCATGAGCCCGGCGACCGCCGTGCCATGGCCGGTGGGCGGACCTTGCTCTCCGGTGCCCTCGGGGTCCGGTAAAAAGGCTTGTTCCACGATGCGGCTGTTGATCAGCCCCGGATGTTCGGTGGCGATGGCGGTATCGATCATGCCCACTTTCACCGGCTGTTTGCACAGAGATTTGCGCGGGCGCTCGACAGGTGTCGACGATGGGGTGTCGGACTGGGGGTTGTAGATATGGTTGCGGTCCAGTCGTTCGGCCAGGTCGGCCGGCAAGGCTTTCTGCAGAGCGGCGTAGGAATCCAGTCGTGCCGGCACCCGAAAGCGCACCATCTCCAACCCCAGTTTTGGCAGACGCTTCTGCTCCAGGATTTCGACATTCAGCGGTTCCAACAGCGCCCGTTCTTCGGGCGCGAGCATCAGCAGCCACTCGCTCTGTACGGCGCGCCAGCCGTCTTCCACTTCCACCTCCATAAACAGGGTGGCGCCCCGGGAATTCAGTATCGACAAGCGGCTCGGTAGGGCGCTCAGGGGTTCTTCCGGAGGGCGCAGGTTGTCTGGCAGTTGCTCCGGCAACGGGGCAGTGAACCGGCGCTCCAGGGCACTGGTGACATCGGGGAGGGAGTCCCGGCGCAGGCGCTCTACCGAATCAACGGAGCGCTCCACCCGGTCGGTCACCGCCGATGGCAATCCGATTTGGGCCTGGGCGATGGTGCCGAGGCCCAGCAGGCACAGCACCAGTGGGCGCAATCGGGTCAATCTGGCGGGTCGGCGTTTGGCTTTCATAATCGCATATCCGGTGAAGAAGCTAGTGGGGTACCTGTTACTATAACGGCCTCACCCGATAAAAAATTCCTGGGGCCGGGAATAAAAAAACCGCTGGCCCGTTAACAGGGTACAACAGAAAGGTGCTGTCTATGAAAAGCGAATTGACCGAGGTATTGCCTCAACTGAGGCGGTTTGCCTACTCGCTCACCGGGTCGATGGACGATGCCGACGACCTGCTGCAGAGCACGGTAGAGCGAGCGCTGAACCGCACTGTACCCGAAGGAGTGGAGTTGACGAAATGGCTGTTCCGGGTTTGCCGGAATTTGTGGATCGACGGTTACCGCTCCCGGAAGGTCCGTCAGGAAGCGACCTTTGATCCACAGCTGCAGGAGCGCGAAATCGTCGATGGAGAGCGGGCCATGTCGAGCGAAGTCGAGCTCGACCAGGTCAGCCGCGCAATGGATCAACTGCCGGACGACCAGCGCCTGGTGTTGTCGCTGGTGGCGGTTCAGGGCCTGTCCTACAAGGAGGCGGCCGCCACGCTGGAAATACCCCCGGGCACGGTGATGAGCCGCCTGGCTCGCGCCCGAACCGCTCTTATACAAAGCCTGAATTCACCTGTTGCGAGGACCAGCGCATGAACATCAACGATGAAACCCTGTCGGCCTTTCTGGACGGCGAACTGCCCCCGGCCGAAATGGAGCAGGTTCGCGCCCGGCTGGCCGAAGACCCGGCACTGGCAGACCGTCTCGCGGAGCTGAGTGCCGTGGACAAACGCGTACGCGAGCGCGCCCACGCCATTGATGAACGGCCGCTGCCGAGCGGTGTACAAAAGCTGTTGGCGGAGGACGACACCAAGGCCGAGTCCGCCCAGGTGATTGCCTTTCCCCTGTGGCGCCGGGCCCGTCAGGCCCTGAATGCGCAAACCGGTATTGCCGCTGCTATTGCGCTGGCGTTCGGGTTCGGGCTGGCCGAGATCACCGACAACGCCGGGAATCCGCAGGCCGATGCGTTCCAGTCCGTCGCCGAGCGTCTGGAAACGCTGCCCAGCGGCACCAGTGAAACTCTGCCCGACGGTCGGGAAATTACCCCCCGCCTCACCTTCGTCAATCGCGATGGACAGCACTGCCGGCAGTACTCGGTGACCGGTGCGGGAGAGCGCTCGGAACACATTGCCTGCCGAGCCCAACAGGCCGATGCCGGCTGGGAAGAGTTGGCCAGTGTTCGGCAGCCGGCCGCAGCGCCCGGCAGTTATCAGACCGCCAGCGGTGGTTCATTGCTGGACAGCGCGCTGGACCAGATGATGGACGGCGGCATTATTGAACCGGAGCAGGAAAAACAATTGATTGAAGGCGATTGGCAGCCGTAGCCAGAGGCCATCGGGACAATCGTTAAAGCCCTTGACCAGATAACCGGGAGGTAGTGTATGAAAACGCCAATACTCGCTCTGATGATGGCTGTGTTGATCAGCGCCTGCGCGGCACCTGAGGTCTACCAGCCTGCCTCAGACGGCGGCTACGGCTACCGGGAAAGCCAGATTGCCGATAACCGCTACCGTGTGTCGTTCAGAATGCGCGGCGATACCCAATTCGAAGCCATGGATTACGCTCTGCTGCGGGCCGCCGAGCTGACCCTGATGGCGGACCACGATTGGTTTGTCGTTGTTGATCGGCAGGTGGATGGCGAGAAGCGGGAGTCAGGAAGCAAATTGGGCGCAAGCCGCACCCGGGAGTGGGAGCGCAGCTGCGGTCTGCTCGGCTGTTCCACTCGCTCCCGCCCCTCCACCACCTACAGTGCCGAGATTCGTTCGGGTGATCGAGCGGAGTCGGAGGTGATCCTGGAAATCCGCCTGGGTAAGGGAGTGCGTCCCACCGAAGGCGACAGCTACGATGCGCTGGAAGTGCGGGAGACTTTGCGCAAGCGGGAGAGTTAGGGAAGCGGCACAGGGAAGTGCACCAATAGGGCTCCGGGCTCGCGGGGCCCTACGGAAGCGCATCCTCATACGCCCGATATTCAATGGCCGCCACCCAGTACACCAGCTCTCCATGCTCCGGGGTGCGCACCACCACTTCATCGTCCACCCGCTTGCCGAGTAGCTGCCGGGCCAGCGGCGAGTCGACACTGAGCTGGCCCTTGCTGAGATCAAACTCGTCCGGCCCGACGATCTGGTAGGTGCGTTCTTCACCGTCTTCATCTTCCAGGGTCACCCAGGCGCCGAAGAAGATCTTGCTCCGGTCCTCCGGCAGGCGATCGACAATGGTCACGTTTTCCAGGCGCTTGCTCAGGTAGCGCACCCGGCGGTCGATTTCCCGCAGGCGTTTTTTGCCGTAGATGTAATCGCCATTTTCCGAGCGGTCGCCGTTTTTTGCGGCCTCGTGCACGGTCTGGGTGACCTGCGGGCGTTCAACCTTCCACAGTTGGGTCAGCTCTTCCTTGAGCCGGCGGGCGCCCGTCGGCGTGATGTAGGGCGAGCTTCGGGGGGCGGGGGGACGCCAGCGGCCCATACTCAGTGGATCTCCTTCAGGTGAGCGATGGGCACCGGTTCAATGTTGTCGGCTGGCGTGAAACCGAAAACCTGGCCATAAAAATACAGCTCGGCCTCCAGGGCTCGCTCGATGTTCGGGCCCTGGCGGAAACCGTGGCCCTCTTCGGGAAACAGTACCAGCGCGTTGGCGATGCCCTTGTCGGTCAGTGCCTTGACCATGGCTTCGGCCTGGTTGGGGGGAACGATCTTGTCCTCTTCACCCTGCAGGAAAATCACCGGGCACTGGAGTTGTTCAATGTGCCTGATCGGGGAGCGCTCCTGATACACGGCTTGCTGTGCGGGGTAGGGGCCCACCAGAGTGTCGAGGTAGCGGGATTCAAACTTGTGGGTATCCCGGGCCAGGGCTTCCAGATCGCCAATGCCATAGAGGCTGGCGCCGGCCTGAAAAGTGTCACGGAAGGTGAGGGCGGCCAGCACTGTGTAGCCCCCGGCACTGCTGCCGCGAATGGCGCAGCGTTCCGGATCCGCCAGCCCCTGTTGCGCCAGGGCCTCGGCGCCGCTGCTTACATCGATCACATCGGTCACACCCCAGTTGCCCTTGAGTCGTTCGCGATAACGGCGGCCGTAACCGGTACTGCCACGGTAATTGACATCCAGCACGGCAAAACCGCGGCTGGTCCAGAACTGGATTTTAAGGTTCAGGGCAGTCTGGGTGGCGCCGGTGGGGCCGCCGTGGCACATCACCAGCAGCGGCGGGCGTTCGCTTTCCGGTGCCACAAAGTCGGGATTGTGGGGCGGGTAATAGAAACCGTGCGCCTCTTCGCCATCGGCGGTTTCGAAGGTCATGGGTTCCGGGTTGGACAGATAATGATGGTCCGGGTCCGTCGACGCTGAACGGGCCAGCGGCACCAGCGCCTCGGTGCCCTCGGGCCGGAAGGCCCAGAGGCAGGTGTTGTGCTGCGCGTTGGCCCCCAGGAAGAGCCCCTTGCCGCCGCCACAGCGCACGGAGCTGATGTCGGTCATACCGGTCTCGATCCGGGTCAGACTACCGTGGGTCAGGTCCAGCCGCGCCAACAGCCAGTAGCCTTCCTGGGTGTAGGTGCACAGTACGGTATTGGGGCCGAGAAAATCGTAAGTGGACATGCCGAACACCCACTGGGGAGTGGCAAACTCCGCGTCCAGGTGACACAGGGTTTCCGCATCCTCCCCGGTCCAGCGGTACAGGTTCCACCAGTTGTTGCGATCCGACACAAAATACAACTCACCATCCGGGGCCCACTGCGGCTGAAACACCGACTCGTCCTCGCCCCCGGCAATCATCCGGACATTCTTCAGCGCCCCATCCTCGGACACCTCCGCCAGATGGCACTCGGTGCTGTCCCAGGGCATATTGGGGTGATTCCAGCACAGGTAGCAGAACTGGGTTCCATTGGGGCTCAGGCGCGGGTTGCTGTAAAAATCCGCACCGGAGGCAAGCACCCGGGTTTCGCCACTGCCGTCCAGTGCGATGGCGACAATCTCCGCTTTCTCCTCGGTACCGCTGTCGGTGTGATCTTCACGCACACAGATCAGACGCTGACGCTCGCTATCCAGTGTGAGGTCGGCATAGCGATAATCGCCTTCGGGGGAGATAGCGGTGAGCTCTTTGCCGATGAGCCGATAGATGCGTTGATCGCTGTCGAGTACGCAGTAGACGACGCCGTCCTGTACGCAGTAGCTGCCGCCGCCGTATTCGTTGGCGCGGGTGCGTACGCTGTGGGGATGGGGGGTAACATCCTGGCGCAGGCCCTGGGCGTTGAGCCGCACGAGTACGCTGCGGCCTTTTTCGCTGGGGCGGGATTCGAGCCAGTAGATGTCGTCGCCGTCGATGGCGGGTTCGCTGAGGCGGACGGTGCCCTGGGTGAGGGTCTGGGCTTTGATGGGCGAGGCCCAACTTCCGTAGGGGGCGGTGGTAGCCATAGGAGTCCTGTCGCGGTTGGTTGAGTCGTTCGGTGGGTGGTCGTGGACAACCCCTAACCAAACGGTGACAATGCCTTCATTGTCAGTGATCGTTGGCGGTTTATCAATGTGGTTCGGTTTTGTGACTTCGAGGTTCTTGGAGCGTCCGGCCTCGGCAAGGTGAACCCTTTGGAGACCCGCCGTGAATACATCCCTGTAGGCTTCTCGTCGGCTCCCTGCCTCCGAGAGTCTCCAAAGGGTTCACCTTGCCGAGGCCTACGTGCCAACCGATGAGCTTCATACTGTCTGTCTCCACTGGTTGAGACGTTGCTGCAGGATTTCAGGTTGGCACTGAGGCGGGCAGGCGGTATACCGGTTCGAGACTCTCGGACGCCTACATGGATGTAGGTGTTAGAGCGACGCAGGAAGCCAAAGCCGAGACATGGATGTCGACGAGAAGCCCCCATGGATGGGTTCACGGCGGGTCTCGAACCGGTATACCGCCTGCCCGCCGGACTCAATGTAAAGACAATACTTTCACAGTAACTGAGATGCCCTTAAAACAGTCCATCCAAACACTTCCAGAAGATCGTCGCTACTGCGTTGCGCTCAGTGGTGGGTTGGATTCCAGCGTGTTGCTGTATGCGGTGGCGCGTCGGTGTTCGGGGGTGCGGGCGGTGCATGTTCATCATGGCTTATCTCCTAATGCCGACCAATGGCAGCGTCACTGCGAAACACTGTGTGAACAGCTCGGCGTGCCTTTAGACGTGGTGACCGTCGATGTTCGGAAAGACGGCAAGGGACTGGAAGACGCCGCGCGTGAAGCGCGTTATCAGGCGTTCATTCAACAGCTCCAGCCCAATGAGATACTGCTCACCGCCCACCACGGGGACGATCAGGTGGAAACCCTGCTGATGCGCCTCGGGCGCGGATCCGGGGTTCGGGGGCTGGCGGGGATGGCGGCGCGGCGGCCGTTGGGTGCCGGGGAGCTCTGGCGTCCGCTGCTGGGCGTGAACCGGCGCGAGCTTGAAGATTATGCCCGCAGTCACCGCTTATCCTGGATTGAGGATGAGAGCAACGACGATCTGCAATTTGATCGCAACTTCCTTCGCCACCGGGTCATGCCCGCGTTGCGGGAGCGTTGGCCGCATCTGGTGGAGGGCTGGGGGCAGAGTGCGGCTCTGTGTGCCGAGTCCGAGGTGTTGCTGGAGGACTACGCGCGGGAGGATCTGGCGCGTCTGACGCCTGAGTCTGCCGATTCGCACGCTGCTGCGGGGTGGGTGCTCAGTCTTCCGGGGTTACAGGGCCTGTCGCCGGCGCGGCGCCATCAGGTGCTGCGGGTCTGGCTCAGAGAGCGTGGGGTGCCCGGGTTGAATCGTGATCGATTGGCGGAGGTCGATCGCCAGTTGATTGACGGGCGGGAGGACGCCGGGGCGTGTGTGGCCTGGGAGGGCTGGGCGTTGCGGCGGTTTCGTCAGGGCCTGTACTTGCTGAACAGCACCTCGCTTGAGGCCCCTCTGCCTTCGGAGCCTATCCCCGTGGAATTGAGTGGAGCGGGGCGGGTGGAGTTGCCGGGGGGCGCTGTTCTGGTCTTTGAAAGGGAGGATTTCGGCGGCAATGGTCCCCGCCTGGCGGCGGGGCTGCCGGAGCTGTCCATTCGGTGGCGTCAGGGGGGTGAACGCTGCCAGCCCGAGGGACGGGCCCACTCACAGACCCTGAAGAAGCTGCTGCAGGAGTACGCCCTGGCCCCCTGGTGGCGGGCCCGGCTGCCGCTGGTTTACAGCGGCGAGACCCTGGTGGCCGCCGGAGATCTGTGGGTCTGTAAGGGCTTCTCGGCGGCCCCGGGCCAGCCGGGCTACCGCCTGAGGTGGTACAACTTTTGATTGAGGCTATCCCGGCTTTCTGGTACTCTGGCGCCCCGTCCTGAAGAGAAATACCCCAACGACAAGCACAGCGTTGGCGTCCGGTATTTGTCTGTCCCTCGATCGTACTGAACAAGGTTTTACATGACGCGATATATTTTCGTTACCGGTGGTGTGGTTTCGTCTTTGGGCAAGGGTATTGCCTCGGCTTCTCTGGCGGCAATTCTTGAGTCTCGGGGCGTGAACGTCACCATCATGAAGCTGGATCCCTACATCAATGTGGATCCGGGCACCATGAGCCCTTTTCAGCACGGCGAGGTGTTTGTCACCGAAGACGGGGCCGAGACGGATCTGGACCTCGGGCATTACGAGCGCTTCATTCGCACCAAAATGACCCGTCGCAACAACTTCACCACCGGTCGAGTGTACGAAACCGTGCTGCGCAAAGAGCGCCGCGGTGACTACCTGGGCGGCACCGTTCAGGTGATTCCCCACATTACCGACGAAATCAAGCGCCGGATTATCGAAGGCGGCCGGGATGCCGATGTGGCGCTGGTGGAAATCGGCGGTACCGTGGGGGATATCGAGTCCCAGCCGTTCCTCGAGGCCGTGCGTCAGCTCAAAGTCGAGCTGGGCCCCAAGAATTCCATTCTGATGCACCTGACTCTGGTGCCCTATATTGCCACCGCCGGTGAGACCAAGACCAAACCGACCCAGCATTCGGTGAAAGAGCTGCGCTCAATTGGCTTGCAGCCCAATATTCTGCTGTGTCGCTCCGAGCGGGAAGTGGATGAAGACTCCCGCCGCAAAATTGCCCTGTTCACCAACGTGGATGAGCGCGCGGTGGTCCCGCTGCCGGATGCCGGCACCATCTACGCCATCCCGCGCATGCTGCACGAATTCGGCCTGGACGACATTATCGTCGAGCAGTTTGAGCTCGACTGCGGTCCGGCGGACCTGAGCGAGTGGGATCGCGTGGTGGATGGCAAGCTGCATCCCGAGAACGAAGTCACCATCGCCATGGTCGGCAAGTACATGGAGCTGCTGGATGCCTACAAATCCCTGATCGAGGCGATGATTCACGCTGGCATTCACACTCGTACCAAAGTGAACATGCAATACGTGGACGCCGAACAACTGGAAGAGCAGGGCGACAGCCTGCTGCGCGAAGCGGATGCGATCCTGGTGCCCGGCGGTTTTGGTAACCGCGGCGTCGAAGGCAAGCTGATGGCGGTGCGCTATGCCCGCGAGAACAAGGTGCCGTACCTGGGGATCTGCCTGGGTATGCAATCGGTGGTGATTGAGTTTGCCCGCAACGTGCTCGGCCTGAAAAACGCCAACAGCACCGAATTTGATAAGCATACCCCGGACCCGGTGATCGGCCTGATTACCGAGTGGGTGGATAACAGTGGACGCCGCGAGCAGCGCGACGAAACCTCCGACCTGGGCGGCACCATGCGCCTCGGTGGTCAGGAGAGTCGTCTGGTGGCCGGCTCCAAGACCCGGGACATTTATGGTAAGGATGTGATTGTCGAGCGCCATCGGCATCGCTATGAAGTGAACAACAATTACGTGGACCAGCTGCAGAAAGCCGGCCTGCGCATCGGTGGATGGTCGGCGGACGATACTCTGGTGGAAGCGGTGGAGCTGCCGGATCACCCCTGGTTTGTCGCCTGCCAGTTCCACCCGGAATTCACCTCCACGCCGCGCGACGGCCACCCGCTGTTTACCAGCTTTGTTCGCGCCGCGCTGACCAACCAATCCTCCTGATCCGCCTCGCGGGCCCTGCGGGGCCCGCCAACGATAGAGTGAGAACGCTGTGACTGATCGAGATATTGCCATTGCCAAGCTGACGGTGGGCAACCAACGTCCCTTTACCCTGTTCGGTGGCATGAATGTCCTCGAATCCCGGGACATGGCAATGCAGGTGGCCGAAGCCTACGTCAAGGTGACCGAAAAGCTGGGCATTCCCTATGTGTTCAAGGCCTCGTTTGACAAGGCCAACCGCTCCTCCATCCATTCCTTTCGCGGCCCGGGCATGGAAGAAGGCCTGAAGATTTTTCAGGAAATCAAAGACACCTTCGGTGTGCCGGTCATTACCGATGTGCACGAGCAGTATCAGTGTCAGCCGGTGGCGGAGGTCTGTGATGTGATTCAGTTGCCCGCCTTTCTGGCACGCCAGACCGACCTGGTGCAGGCCATGGCAAAGACCGGGGCGGTCATCAACATCAAGAAGCCGCAGTTTCTGAGTCCGGGCCAGATGAAGAATATCGTGGAGAAATTCCGCGAGTGCGGCAACGACCAGATCATTCTGTGTGAGCGCGGCAGCAACTTCGGTTACGACAACCTGGTGGTGGATATGCTTGGCTTTCGCACCATGCGGGAAGTCAGCGGCGGGGCGCCGATTATTTTTGACGCCACCCACGCGCTGCAGTGTCGTGACCCGCTGGGTGAAGCCTCCGGCGGGCGCCGTCATCAGGTCGCCGAGTTGGCCCGTGCGGGTATGGCTGTGGGGCTGGCGGGGCTGTTTCTGGAAGCCCACCCGGACCCGGATAACGCCAAGTGTGATGGGCCCAGCGCGCTGCCGCTGGACAAGCTGGAGCCGTTCCTGGCCCAGATCAAAGCCATTGACGATGTGGTGAAGCAGTTGCCGCCACTGGATATTCAGTAACGAACGCAGTAACGAACCCTTTTTCATTATTTATTGGCAAACGGAGCAATCTACGCATGAGTAAAATTGTCGACATCAAAGCTTTCGAAGTTCTGGACAGTCGCGGTAACCCGACCGTCAGCGCTGAAGTCATTCTGGAAAGCGGTGCCGTAGGCTCCGCCTGCGCCCCCTCTGGCGCCTCTACCGGTTCGCGCGAAGCACTGGAACTGCGCGACGGCGACAAGTCCCGCTACCTGGGCAAGGGCGTACTGAAGGCCGTGGGCCACATCAACGACACCATCAAAGATCTGTTGGTGGGTAAAGACGCCGCCGATCAGCGCGCGCTGGACAAAATCATGATCGATGCCGACGGCACCGAGAACAAGTCCAAGTTTGGCGCCAACGCCATCCTGGCCGTGTCCCTGGCCGCTGCCAAAGCCGCTGCCATCGACAAGGGCATTCCCCTGTACCAGCACATTGCTGAAGTCAACGGCACCGCCGGTAAGTACTCCATGCCGGTACCGATGATGAACATCCTGAACGGCGGTGAGCACGCCGACAACAACGTCGACATTCAGGAATTCATGATTCAGCCGGTTTCCGCCAAGACCTTCTCCGAAGCGCTGCGCACCGGTGCGGAAATTTTCCACGCCCTGAAAAAAGTGCTGAACGAAAAAGGCCTGAGCACCGCGGTCGGTGACGAAGGTGGTTTCGCACCCAACCTGCCTTCCAATGAAGAGGCTCTGCAGGTCATCGGTCAGGCCGTGGCCAATGCCGGCTACAAACTGGGTGAAGACGTGACCCTGGCACTGGACTGCGCCGCGTCCGAGTTCTATAAAGATGGCAAGTACGACCTGTCTGGTGAAGGCAAGGTGTTCAGCGCCGAAGAGTTCTCTGATTACCTGGCAGACCTGTCGGCCAAGTACCCGATCATCTCCATCGAAGATGGTCTGGATGAGAGCGACTGGGACGGCTGGGCCTACCTGACCCAGAAGCTGGGCAACAAGGTTCAGCTGGTGGGCGACGACCTGTTCGTGACCAACACCAAGATTCTGCAGGAAGGTATCGACAAGAAGATCGGTAACTCCATCCTGATCAAATTCAACCAGATCGGCTCGCTGTCCGAAACGCTGGATGCGATCAAGATGGCCCAGGACGCCGGTTACACCGCGGTGATCTCCCACCGTTCCGGTGAAACCGAAGACACCACCATTGCCGATCTGGCCGTGGCGACCGCAGCGGGTCAGATCAAGACCGGCTCTCTGTGTCGTTCCGACCGTGTGTCCAAGTACAACCGCCTGCTGCGCATCGAAGCGGAGCTGAATGGTTCGGCGCCGTACAAGGGCCGTGCGGAATTCAAGGCGTAAGAAGGTAAGGTTACGGCGGATGCGCTTCGCTTATCCGCCCTACGGATGGCACCGTGGTTTGCGTAGGGCGGATAAGGCCAAAGGCCGCATCCGCCGTAACCCAAACGATCCGCCGTAACCGCAGCGATGTAGGGTGGATAAGCGCAAAGCGCGTCATCCACCGCTTACCCGAGAGCATCTACCCCACGATCCACTAACCAGGAGCTGGTAACAATGAAAATTCTGTTGGCCATCCTGATAGTGCTACTCACCGCCCTGCAATACCGCTTGTGGATTGCAGAAGGAAGTTGGGCGGACGTGACGCGACTGGACCGCGACATTCGGGCGCAGGAGCTGGCCAACGAGCGGCTCAAAGCGCGCAACCGTCGGCTGGCCGTGGAAGTGGATGAACTCAAGGAAGGGCTGGACAGCATCGAAGAGCGGGCCCGAGAAGATCTGGGCATGATCCGCGACGGCGAAACTTTCTTCATGGTCGTCGACCCCCAAGAATAAACCGACCTCAAACGTCTTCGGAAACGTATATGGGCAATCACCGCCGTTCCGATGCCTCGAATCCTTGCTGGGCCATTGTTCCCGCAGCGGGTATCGGCACCCGCATGCGTTCAGATCTGCCCAAGCAGTATCTGCGGCTGCGAGGCAAAACCCTTCTGGAACATACGCTGGAACGTCTACTGGCCATTCCCGACCTGGCCGGAGTGGTGTTGGCGCTGAGCCCGACCGACCCTTACTGGGAGCAGTTGCCGCTGGCCGGCAATGCCCGGATCGCGGTTGTGGACGGAGGCAGCGAACGCAGCCGTTCTGTGCTCAACGCCCTGAACTACCTGACCCTGCAAGCCGAGGCGGAGGACTGGATTCTGGTGCACGACGCCGCCCGTCCCTGCATCACGCCAAGTGCCATAGCCAGCCTGCGGCGACACACCGCCAATCATCCGGTCGGTGGCATTCTCGGCGTTCCGGTGGGGGATACCCTCAAACGTGTCGGTCCCCTCAACGTGATTCTCGATACCTGCGACCGGCGAGGACTCTGGCAGGCGCAGACGCCACAGCTGTTCCGCTACCAGTTGCTGCACCAGTGTCTGGCCCGGGCCCTGGGGCAAGGTGAGGTGGTGACCGATGAGGCATCGGCGATGGAGCTGGCAGGCTATCAGCCGCTGATGGTTGAAGGGCGCACCGACAATATCAAAGTGACCCGGCCGGAGGATCTGGCTCTGGCCGAGGCGATTTTACAGAGACAGGAGCAACACTGATGCGA
Organism: Marinimicrobium sp. LS-A18; assembly: GCF_000463525.1. NCBI lineage: Bacteria > Pseudomonadati > Pseudomonadota > Gammaproteobacteria > Cellvibrionales > Cellvibrionaceae > Marinimicrobium > Marinimicrobium sp. LS-A18. The sequence goes on along the minus strand of NZ_AWEP01000002.1, from coordinate 1,238,520 downwards.
GTGGGACAGGGCTTCGATGTGCATGCCTTCGGGCCGGGCGATAAAGTAGTGATCGGTGGTGTGGCCATTGCGCACGACCGGGGGCTGGTCGCCCACTCGGACGGCGACGTGCTGCTGCATGCACTATGCGATGGGCTATTGGGCGCTGCCGCCCTGGGAGACATCGGTCGGCATTTTCCGGACACCGATCCGGGCTTCAAAAACGCCGATAGTCGGGCGCTGTTGCGCATGGTTTACGCCAAGGTCCGGGCGCAGGGGTGGCGGTTGGTCAATGCGGATATGACGGTGATTGCCCAGGCTCCGAAAATGGCCCGTCACGTCCCCGCCATGATTGAGCGGATCGCGGATGATCTAAGCTGCACCACGGGACAGCTCAACATCAAGGCCACCACCACCGAGCGGCTGGGTTTTACCGGCCGGGAAGAGGGCATCGCCGCTCAGGCGGTGGTGCTGCTCGAGCCGCAACAACCCTGAGGACGCTTTCCGTATGCCGGTAAATGACGCGGATTACCGGGCACCAACATGGCTGCCCGGCGGACATCTCCAGACACTGGTGCCCCGCTATATTCGTCGTCTGACACTGACCGGCGAGCCGGTGGATATCGACCTGCCCGATGGCGACCAGTTGCACGCCGAGTTGTATCGCAGCCCTGAACCGGATGCTCCGCTGCTGATTCTCTCCCACGGCCTGGAAGGCAGTGCCCGCAGTGGTTACATCCTCGGGACGACCCGGGCGGCGCTGGCCAGGGGCTGGTCGGTACTCGCCTGGAATCTGCGCAGTTGCGGTGACCAACTCAATCGTACGCCGCGCATCTACCACTCCGGCTGTAGTGATGACCTGGACGCGGTGATCAGTTGGGCCACCGGTGCGGGCTTTCCTCGCCTGCATCTGGGAGGCTTCTCGCTCGGGGGCAATGTCACCCTGAAGTGGCTGGGTGAGCAGGGCGAGGCGGCACGCGAGCGCGGTGTGGAGGCGGCGGCTACGGCCTCGGTGCCGCTGGACCTGCTCGCGTGCGTGTTGACTCTGGAGCGTCCGGGCAACTGGTTGTACCACAAACACTTTGTCCGCTCGATGAAGCGCCGGCTCAAAGCCAAGGCCGCCCAGTTTCCCGGGCATTTCGATCTGCAGCGACTCAAGCAGATGAAAACCCTCTGGGCCCTGGATGAACACTACACGGCCCCCCTCAATGGCTTTCGCGATGCGGCCGACTACTACGCCCGCTGCAGCAGCCGATTTTTTCTGCGGGATATCTGCGTTCCCACCCTGCTGGTTACCGCGCGCAACGACCCCTTCTTCAACGATCGCTGTTTCCCGACCGAGGAAGCCGAGGCCCATGACCATCTGATTTTTGAAGCGCCCCGCACTGGTGGCCACGTCGGATTCTGGCAGGGCCCGGGTGACTGGTGGCTTGAACGACGATTTTTGCAACACTTTGGCCGGGAGAAGCCATGACCCCCGAGTTTGACATCCGAATGCCCACCGCCTGGGGCGGCCCCCGCGTGTCCGCCGGATTTCGGGTGACACCGGAAGATTTTCAGGTGGACGAAATCCTCGGGTTTGAGCCTGAGGGCGAGGGCGAACACTGGCTGGTTCAGGTTCGCAAACGCGGTGACAATACCGCCTGGGTGGCCGGGCAACTGGCGCGCTGTGCCGGTGTCACCAGTCGGGATGTGGGTTACTGTGGCCTGAAGGATCGCCACGCGGTGACCACACAGTGGTTCAGTATCTATCAACCCAAAGCCGTGGAGCCCGACTGGACCGCATTGGAACAGACCGGCCCCACCGTGCTCAGCTGCTCCCGTCACTCGCGCAAGCTGCGCCGGGGCCAGCACCAGGCCAACCACTTTGTCATCCGACTGCGGAACGTGCAGGCCCTGGAGGAGGGCGCCCTGGAGCGGCTTGAGCAGACGCTGGCCCGGGTGGCGGAGCAGGGTGCACCCAACTACTTTGGTGGGCAGCGCTTTGGCCGTGACGCGGGCAATTTGCAACAGGCGCAGCGCTGGTTGGTGGACGGTGAGCGTATCAAGAACCGCCAGCAGCGGGGCATGGTGATGTCCGCTGCCCGCTCCTGGCTTTTCAATCAGGTGCTGGCGGAACGTGTGCGTGAGGGTACCTGGCTTGAGCGCCTTACGGGCGAACCGCAGGATGAACCTTCCGGCCCACTCTGGGGCCGCGGTCGGCTGATGAGTGATGCCCAGACCGCTCAATTGGAGTCCCGGGTGTTGGCACCCTGGAAAGCCTGGTGCGACGGCCTGGAGCATGTTGGCCTGAACCAGGAGCGACGCGCCCTGGCACTAAACCCACAGGGTCTGGCGTGGCACTGGGAGGAGGGCGACCTGGTGATGTCTTTTGCCCTGCCGCCGGGGACCTTTGCCACCGCACTGCTGGCGGAGCTGGCCCAGCTCGATACCACCCAGATGGAAGCAGCTCGGGGCGCCACTGTGCTATAGTGATCGCTTTTCATCAGAACAATATTGACGGCTAGAATTCCGGGGAAATACGCAGTGACGAGTCTTAATTTGGAAGGTGTGGGAATGACCTCCCAGCGCACGCGGGAGCGTCTGGTGCAAAGGCTGGCCGACAAGGGCGTCACCAATCTGCAGGTGCTGGACACCCTGCGCAACACGCCCCGGCACTGGTTTCTGGATGAAGCATTGTCCCACCGCGCCTACGAGGACACCGCGCTGCCCATCGGTTATGGCCAGACGCTCTCCCAACCCTATATCGTCGCTCGAATGACGGAAATTCTGCTCGGTGCCGCCGGTAAACGACTGCACAAGGTGCTGGAAGTGGGCACCGGCTCAGGCTACCAGACCAGCATCCTGGCGCAGTTGGTGGACGAAGTGTACAGCGTCGAGCGGATCAAGCCTCTGCAGGATAAGGCCCGTGAGCGCCTGCGGGAATTGGGATTGCGCAACGTTCACCTCAAGCACGCCGATGGCGGTTTCGGCTGGCCGGAGGCGGGGCCGTTTGACGGTATCCTGAGCACCGCCGCCCCGCGCTTTGTGCCCCAGGGGTTGCTGGATCAATTGGCGCCAAACGGCGTGCTGGTGATTCCGGTGGGTGATCAGACCCAATCCCTCAACCTGATCATTCGCGATGGTGACAGCGAGAACTTTGTGACCCAGGTGCTCGAGCCGGTCAAATTCGTTCCGCTGCTCTCCGGCACCAGCCGCTGACGTTTCATGTCTGATTTTGTTGCCCCATGACAAGGACTCCCATGACCCTGCAAGCCCGACTGATTCTGTGCCTGAAAGGGATGGCGATGGGGGCGGCTGATGTGGTTCCCGGTGTCTCCGGCGGGACCATTGCCTTCATATCCGGTATCTACGAAGAACTGATCGACTCACTGCGGCGTTGGACGCCTGCGGCGCTGGGTATCTGGCGGCGGCAGGGTACGGCCGCCTTTTGGCGCCACGTCAACGGCGGCTTTCTGCTGACAGTCTTCGGCGGTGTACTGCTCAGCATCTTTTCCCTGGCCAATCTGGTGCACTACCTGCTGGAATTTCATCCCCTGTTGGTCTGGGGGTTCTTTTTCGGGCTGGTGGTGGCGTCGGTCGTCTATATCGGCCGACAGTTGCCGCTTCGCTCTCCGGTCATATGGTTGGGCCTGGGCATTGGCACTCTGGTGGCGCTGGCAATCTCGGTAGGCAAGCCGGTCCAACTGCCCGCCGAGTGGTGGATGGTGTACCTGGCCGGCTGCATTGCCATATGCGCCATGATCCTTCCCGGTGTTTCCGGCAGCTTCCTGTTGCTGTTGATGGGGATGTACCCGGTGTTTATCCAGGCGGTGGTGGATCTGAACTGGTGGATACTGGCGTGCTTTCTCGCGGGCTGTGTGACCGGCCTGTTGTTATTTTCCCACTTTCTGGGCGGGCTGTTGCGGCATTATCATGACCGGACATTGGCGGTGCTGACCGGTTTTCTGGTGGGCTCGTTGAATATCATCTGGCCCTGGAAGCATACCCTGGAGACCTATACCGACCGTCACGGTGAGCAGGTGCCACTGGTTCAGGAAAACCTGGTGCCGTGGCACTATGAGAATATTGTCGGGTCTGACCCACAGACAGCAATGGTTCTGGTTCTCATGGCGTTGGGACTGTTGCTGGTGCTCGCCCTGGAATTTTGGGCGAAGCGGTCGACTCATTAATAATTCACAGTGGCAACCCGTATTTTAGAGTATTTTCTAATAAGGGCCCGGCGTTAATTGCGAATCCAAATAAACGGGGCCTTCGCATCAGCCCTTAACGTGAGTGTGTTTATGCAGGACTGGTCAACCCACCGCTGGAGAAAATACAGCCGACTGATTTATATATTGATCAGTTTGGTGGTTCTGGGAGGTTGCGCTTCCCAGCGGGCGGATGTGGTGGAGCGGGGCCAGCCGCCGGGTCGGGAGATTCAGAAGCACTGGGTGAGCGCCGGAGAAACGCTCTATTCCATTGCCTGGCGCTACGATGTGGATCACCGGAAACTGGCTCAGCACAACGGTATCAGCCCACCTTTCACCATTTACCCCGGCCAGACACTGCGCCTCGATGTGCATAATATGGCCGCGCCTTCCAGGCCCTCTCCACGGGCGACGCCCCCCAAAGTCGCCAGTAAGCCGACCCCTAAAGCGCCTGCTGCCCGTCAAGAAAATAAAACATCTCGCCCAAAGGCGTCCGCCGCCCCGGCCCTGGTTGCGGGCAACCCCGATTGGCGGTGGCCCGTGAAGGGGCGGGTGATTGCCGCCTTCGGCGCTTCTACGGGGCTCAATCAGGGTATTGATATCAGCGGTAAATTGGGAGACTCTGTACGAGCAGCTGCTGCCGGGCAAGTGGTTTATGCGGGCAGCGGGCTGCGTGGGTATGGCAATCTCGTGATCATCAAACACAATGACACGTACCTCAGCGCTTATGCCCACAACCGTCGCCTGAAGGTAGCCGAAGGTGACGCGGTAAAAGCAGGAGAGGTGATTGCCGAAATGGGTTCCAGTGGCACCGATAGTGTGCGCCTGCACTTTGAAATTCGGCGTGATGGGAAACCCGTTGACCCAATTGGGTATTTACCCAAACGTTAACGCAAAACGTTAACAATAGTGTCGCAGTATAACGATAACTTGGGTTGAGGCTGTTGGATGCCATAGGGGCGGCACCAGGAGCCTTATGTAGAGCGAGGGGTGATCTATGGCACTGCAAGAACGGGATACAAAAGCGGATCGTGAGTCAGCCGCGGCGGTTCACGAAATTGATTTTAACGATGATGTTGTGGTTGCAGAGGAACCGACCACCGCAGCACCCACCTCCGCCCGACGAGGGCGCGCCACCGCTGATCGGCACTCCGACGATCACTTCTCCAAAAGTCTCGATGCGACACAACTTTACCTGAACGAAATCGGCTTCTCACCCTTGCTGACCGCCGAGGAAGAGGTCTATTTTGCCCGCCGCGCACTGCGTGGAGATGAGGCGTCCCGGAAGCGGATGATCGAAAGCAATCTGCGTCTGGTGGTGAAAATTTCACGCCGCTACGTCAATCGGGGTCTGGCCCTGTTGGATCTGATTGAAGAGGGCAACCTGGGGCTGATTCGCGCGGTAGAGAAATTTGACCCGGAGCGGGGTTTTCGCTTCTCCACCTACGCGACCTGGTGGATCCGTCAGACCATCGAGCGGGCGATCATGAATCAGACCCGCACCATCCGACTGCCCATCCATGTGGTGAAAGAGCTCAATATCTACCTGCGGGCGGCTCGGGAGTTGACTCAGAAGCTGGACCACGAACCCTCCTCGGATGAAATCGCCACGCTGTTGCACAAGCCGGTGGCCGATGTGGAACGTATGTTGGGGCTGAATGAGCGGGTCACGTCGGTGGACAGCCCGGTGGGCAATGCCTCCGATCGGACCGTGGTGGACACCATCCCGGACATCAACAACTCCGACCCGGCTTTTCTGATGCAGGATGGCGATCTAAATGACAGTCTGGATCGTTGGCTGGATGATCTGAGTGAGAAGCAGCGTGAAGTCCTGGCCCGGCGTTTCGGGTTGCGTGGCCATGAGGTGTGCACCCTGGAAGAGGTGGGCCATGAAATCGGATTGACCCGAGAAAGGGTGCGTCAGATTCAGGTGGAAGCCCTGAAGCGGTTGCGGGAAATCATCGAAAAGCAGGGGCTCAATAGCGAGGCACTGTTCAGCGTTTGATGCGGTACCTCTGTCTGAGGCACAAAAAAGCCGGGCTTTGATGGCCCGGCTTTTTTGTGGGTGCAGAGTTGTCGGTGCAGACGGCTCAGCGTTCGAGGTACTGCAGTTTCCCTTCTACACCATCCCACTCTTCGGCGTCCGCCGGAGCGTCTTTCTTCTCGGTAATATTGGGCCAGACTTCCGCCAGTTCGGCGTTCAGCTCCAGGAACACTTCCTGCCCTTCGGGCAGTTCATCTTCCGAGAAGATGGCATCCACCGGACACTCGGGCTCACACAGAGCGCAGTCAATGCACTCGTCCGGGTGAATCACCAGGAAATTGGGGCCTTCATAAAAGCAGTCAACGGGGCAGACTTCAACGCAGTCTGTGTGTTTGCATTTAATGCAGTTTTCCCCAACAACAAATGTCATAGCGGACTCCAGCTAACACGGTTCGGATTTTGGGCGCTTATTCTAGCAGTATTCTTAGCTTTTGCCAGTCATAAGCGCCTTTAGGGCATAAAGTTGCTCCAGCGCCTCACGGGGGCTCAGATCATCCGGCTGAACCTCGCCCAGCGCTTCCACCACCGGGTGAGGCGCGCTGTCGAACAAGCCGCCCTGAACGGGTGTGTCGGCCGCCGGTGCCGGTTCAGGTTTGAGCGGCTGGGGCGTGAACATCGGGCTGCCGCGCTGGGCGTCGCCCTCCAGTTCCGCCAGTTGGGTCTTGGCCTGGGCCAGCACGCCATCGGGTATGCCCGCGAGTTTGGCCACCTGCAGGCCGTAGCTCTTGCTCGCGGGCCCCTCCTGCACCTTGTGCAGAAAGACAATGCTGTCGTGGTGCTCGGTGGCATCCAGGTGGACATTGACGATGCCCGGTAGCTCGTCGGGCAGCCGGGTCAGTTCAAAGTAGTGGGTGGCGAACAGGGTGTACGCCTTGACGTTTTCCGCCAGATGGCGGGCGCAGGCCCAGGCCAGGGCCAGACCGTCAAAGGTACTGGTGCCCCGGCCGATCTCGTCCATCAGCACCAGGCTGCGCGGCGTGGCGTTATGCAGAATGTTGGCGGTCTCGGTCATTTCCACCATAAAAGTGGAGCGCCCACCGGCCAGGTCATCGGAGGAGCCGATCCGGGTAAAGATCCGGTCCAGCATGCCCACTCTCGCTTCCGCTGCGGGCACAAAGCTGCCGATATGGGCCAGCACGGCGATCAGCGCCGCCTGGCGCATGTAGGTGGATTTACCGCCCATGTTCGGACCAGTGACCACCAGCATGTGGCGCTGATCGCCAAAGCACAGATCGTTGGGCACAAAGGGTGCGTCGCTGACGTGCTCGACCACCGGATGTCGCCCGCCCTGAATGTCGATACCGGGGTCGGCGTTCAGGATGGGGCGGCTCCAGCCAAGGCTGTCGGCGCGTTCGGCCAGATTGGTCAGCAGGTCCAGCTCCGCCACGGCGGCGGCGGACTGCTGCAGGGGGATCAGGTCGTCGTTGAGAATGTCGATCAGCTGATCGTAGAGCAGCTTTTCCCGGGCCAGGGCGCGACTTTTGGCGGACAGCGCCTTGTCCTCGAATTCTTTCAGCTCCGGGGTGATAAAACGCTCGGCGTTTTTCAGGGTCTGGCGGCGGATATAGTCCGCCGGGGCCTGTTCGGCCTGGGCGCGGCTGAGCTCGATAAAGTAGCCGTGCACCCGGTTGTAGCCCACCTTCAGCGTGCTGATGCCGGTGCGCTCTCGCTCCCGGGTCTCCAGGTCCACCAGGTACTGGCCGGCGTTATTGCTGATATTGCGCAGCTCGTCCAGTTCCTCATCGTAGCCTTCGGCGATCACGCCGCCATCGCGGATGACCACCGGCGGGTTTTCAATCAGGGCGCGTCCCAGCAGATCAACGGCCTTGGGGAATTCTCCCAGCTGTTGTGCCAGCTCGGACAGGTGTGGCGCGCCGAGTTTGGCCAGCTCGCTGCGCAGCTCCGGGTAGCAGGCCAGGGAGGCGTGCAGCCGGGCGAGATCCCGCGGGCGGGCCGAACGCAGGGCCAGGCGACCGAGTATCCGCTCCATATCGCCGATGCGTTTGAGAATCCGGTGAATCACCTCGAAGGTGTACTGGTGTTGCAGCTCCGCCACTGCGTCCTGACGGGATTGCAGAATCGGCAGGTCGCGCAGCGGGCGGTTCAGCCAGCGGCGCAGCAGGCGGGAGCCCATGGCGGTGGCGCAGCGGTTCAGGACGCTGTACAGGGTGTTTTCTTCGGTGCCCCCGAGGTTGATATCCAGTTCCAGGTTGCGCCGGGTGGCGGCATCCATGATCACCGCCTGCTCCCGGTTTTCGTGGCTCAGGCCGCGCACGTGGGGCAGGGCGGCGCGCTGGGTTTCCCGGGCGTAGTTGAGCAGACAGCCGGCGGCGGCGATGGCGGCGTCCAGATGGTCGCAACCAAAGCCTGCCAGATCCTGGGTGCCGAACTGCTGGGTCAGCAGGCGTCGGGCGCTGTCCAGCTCGAACTCCCAGGGGCCCCGGCGGCGCACGCCCTTGCGGTTCTCCAGCAGTTCGGGCGTGGTCAGGTCATCGCTGACCAGCAACTCGGCCGGGCGCAGTCGCTGCAGCTCACCGAGGGCCGCGTCCAGCCCCTCGACCTCCAGCACGTAAAAACGGCCGCTGGCGATATCCAGAGACGCCAGTCCATAGGTGTCGCCCTGCTGGTGCAGGGCCACCAGCAGGTTGTCCCGACCGGAGTCCAGAAGGGCTTCGTCGCTGACGGTGCCCGGCGTGACGATGCGCACCACTTTGCGCTCCACGGGCCCCTTGGACGTCGCCGGATCGCCGATCTGCTCGCAGATGGCCACTGACACCCCGGCCCGGACCAGCTTGGCCAGGTAGCCGTCGGCGGCGTGAAACGGAATGCCTGCCATGGGAATGGGCTCACCATTGGACTTGCCACGGGCCGTGAGGGTTACGTCCAGCAGCTCGGCGGCCCGCTTGGCGTCGTCGTAGAACAATTCGTAGAAGTCGCCCATGCGATAGAACACCAGCTCCTGTGGGTGCTCTGCCTTGATCCGCAGGTACTGCTGCATCATCGGCGTGTGCTGGCTTGGGGCGTCGGATGTTTTGCTCATAAAACGGCGTTGCCTGGGTGTTATCGGGTGATTGGAAGCTGCGCTATTCTACGGAATTCATCCGGGGCTTGCACTCGTCTCGCGCCTGGCATACCTTGAGCCCATGACCGAACCCCTGACCACTTCCGCTGCCGAACAGCAGGCCCTCGCGACCCGCCTGGGACAGGCGCTGACGGCAAACCACTGGACCGTGGCTGCGGCGGAATCCTGCACCGGTGGTGGTATTGCCGCCGCGATCACCGACATTCCCGGCAGTTCGGGCTGGTTTGGCTATGGTCTGGTGACGTATTCCAACGACGCCAAGGTCCGCCTGTTGGGCGTTCCCGAGCAGATGCTGATACAGAACGGTGCAGTCAGTGAACCGGTGGTGCGCGCCATGGCGGAGGGGGCGGCGCGAGTCTCTGGCGCGGACCTGGCCATTGCGGTGAGCGGCGTGGCCGGACCAGACGGCGGCTCTGAGGAAAAACCGGTGGGTACCGTCTGGTTGGGGTGGGCGTATCGGCGCGGCGAGGCGCTGCTCAGCGATGCTCATCTGCATCGGTTTGAAGGCGATCGGACCGCCGTGCGAGGGCAGACCGTGACCGCCGCGTTGCAGCAGTTGTTGACTCTGACGTCCAGGAACAAAACTACTGTATAAATATCGAGTTACTGTTTGCGCATACAGGTTTTTCGTGTATGCTGTCGGCAGTTGTATTGAAACCATTTCAAGTTCTAATTTCACAGCATTGATCGAGGTGTCGGATGGACGCGAATAAAGAGAAAGCGCTACAGGCCGCCTTAGGCCAGATTGAACGTCAATTTGGTAAAGGCACGGTCATGCGCATGGGCGATCGTGAGCGGGTGGCGATTCCCGCCATTTCCACGGGCTCTCTGGGGCTGGATGCCGCCCTCGGTATTGGTGGCTTGCCCAAGGGGCGGGTGGTTGAGATTTACGGGCCGGAATCGTCCGGTAAAACCACCCTGACGCTGCAGGTGATCGCCGAAGCCCAGCGCCAGGGCGGTACCTGTGCCTTTATTGACGCCGAGCACGCGCTGGACCCGATTTACGCCGAAAAACTGGGCGTAAATGTGGATGACCTGATCATCTCCCAGCCGGATACCGGTGAGCAGGCCCTGGAGGTCAGCGACATGCTGGTGCGCTCCGGTGCGGTTGACGTGCTGGTGGTGGACTCGGTGGCGGCGCTGACGCCCCGGGCAGAAATCGAAGGCGAGATGGGTGATCAGCACGTGGGCCTGCAGGCCCGTCTGATGTCCCAGGCGCTGCGTAAAATTACCGGCAACATCAAGAACGCCAACTGCCTGGTAATTTTCATTAACCAGATCCGCATGAAGATCGGTGTGATGTTCGGCAGCCCGGAAACCACCACCGGTGGTAATGCGCTCAAGTTCTACTCCTCGGTTCGCCTGGATATCCGCCGCATTGGTTCGGTGAAAGAGGGCGATGAGGTCATCGGGAACGAGACCCGAGTGAAGGTGGTGAAAAACAAGGTGGCACCGCCGTTCAAACAGACCGAGTTCCAGATTCTGTACGGCACGGGCATCAACCGCTTCGGTGAGGTCATTGATTACGGCGTCAAGCTTGGCATCGTGGACAAGGCGGGTGCCTGGTACAGCTACAATGGCGACAAGATTGGCCAGGGCAAAAACAACGTGGTGAAGTTCCTTCATGAGAATCCCACCATTGCCCAGGAAATGGAGAAGCGGGTACGCGGCGAACTGCTGAACATCCCGGTAAAGGCCGAAGAGAAGGAAGAAGAGGAAAGCGAGGCCTGAGCCTCGCCGTCCTGTCAAACTACAAGAGACCCGGGTTGAACCCGGGTCTCTTGTCTGTGGTCCAACTGACGTGATACTCATGAAATCCCTTGGGCGGAGCCTGTGGCGCCGCCAAGGCAACGCCAAGTAATAAGAGGAAAGCGGCTGTGCGACTGATTCGTTTGGGTGTTGGACTATTGTTGGTGCTGGGCCTTCTGGCTGGCTGTACCAGTACGCCCTCGGTGGTGACCGATTACGATCCTGAATTTTCGTTTGGAGAGCTCAAGCGTTTTCGGGTTGAACTGGCCGAGCAGGAAGACGGTAACAGCCTGCTGATCTCCCCGTTCACCCTGAGTCATCTGCAGCGGGTGATTGAAAGCCATTTGGCCTCGCGCTATGAGTCTGCGGGCGAAGATGGGGAGGCGGATTTCGTGGTCCGCTACCACATCGTGGTGGAAGACCGGCTGGATGTACGCAGTTACGATCAGCGCTATGGCTTTGGGTACTACGGTTATGGCCCCTGGTACCGTTACCCCTATTCCCACGGTCCCAGTCCACGGGTCTACCGCCAGGGAACTCTGATCATCGACATCGCTCGCGCTGAGGACAACAAACCGCTGTGGCGGGGTGTCGCCGAGCAGCGTCTGTATGATGGTCTGACGCCTCAGGAACAGCGTCAACGGCTCTCTGCCGCAGTGACCGAGGTACTGTCGAATTTCCCACCGGTACGTTGAGTCGTTATGACAGCGCGGGATGAGTCGAGCGAGCCCACGATGGGCGAAGTGCGACTGGCGGCCATGAACCTGTTGGCTCGTCGCGAGCATGCTCGTGACGAGCTTCGGACCAAATTACTCAAGCGCTTTGGTTCGGAGGGTGAACGGGTTAAGACGGTGGATCAGGCGCTGGCCCGGTTGGAAGAGCAGGGGCTTCAGAGCGATGAGCGCTTCACCGAGGCATTTGTCACCGCTCGGGAGCGGCAGGGCAAGGGGCCTCTGCGTATTGCCCAGGAATTGCGGCAAAAAGGCGTTTTAGACTCTCTGGTCAGCCTTTATCTCGATGAAGGGGATGAGCGCTGGTGGGATCTGGCCAATGAAGTGCGCCGAAAGCGCTTCGGTGATGCGCCGGTGGAAACCCCCAAAGAGAAAGCCCGTCAGGCCCGATTCCTTCAATACCGTGGGTTTTCCCACGAGCAGGCGCGAGAGGCTATCGCCAACGCTCCCAGGCATCCATGACTTTGGCGGCATAGCGATAACTGCCATAGCTGCCGTTATAGCGTGCCAGGGCTTCCGCCAGGCGCCCCTCTGATCGTTCCAGGTAATGTTTGAGGATGGTGCAGCCGTAGCGCAGGTTGGTGTCCAGGTCGATCAGGTTGTCTTCCGGTCGGCCAATCTCGTTCTTCCAGAACGGCATGACCTGCATGATTCCCTGAGCGCCCACCGGTGACACCGCATAGTGATTGAAGTGGCTTTCCACCTCAATGACGGCCAATACCAGCTCGGGTTGCAGATCGGTCTGGCGGGCCGCGCTGTGGATTTTGCGCAGCAAGCGCAGGCGTCGGTCCGGATCGCGCACATAGCGCTCCAGGCGTCCCGACATCAGCATCAGCCAGGCCTCGGCATCAAAGCGATCCTCGAAACTGTCCGCGGCGCGAATGTTATCGAGCAGCTTCTGCCGAAGCTGGTCATCCACTTCGATGGCCGGTTCGGCGTAGGCCAGGGTGTTCGATTGCGCCCAGGCGAAGCTGGTGGCGCTCGCCATCCACAGTGCCACCAGAACACTGAACGCGGTTTTCTTCACGCCCGGCCCACGCATCGAGGTCAGTCCGCCAGGCGCTCGCGGATAAACTCGACCACCTGTTCCAGTGGAACGTCCTGAGCCTGTTCGTCCCGGCGTCCCTTGTACTCCAGGGTGCCTTTTTCCAGGCCGCGGTCGCCCACCACCAGACGGTGTGGAATACCCATCAGGTCGGTATTGGCGAGCATGACACCGAGGCGCGCTTTGTCTTCGTCCATGTACAGGACTTCAACGCCCAGATCGGTGAGCTGCTGGTACAGCGTCTCACACTGTTCGGCCACCGCCGGGGATTTGTGCGGGTTGATCGGCACCAGTGCGAGCTGGAAGGGCGCAATACTCTGGGGCCAGATGATGCCATTCTGATCATGATTCTGCTCAATGGCCGCCGCGACCACACGGGATACCCCGATACCGTAGCAACCCATGATCATGGGTTTTTCTTTGCCGTTCTCATCCAGCACGCGCGCATTCATCGCCTCGCTGTACTTGGTGCCCAGCTGGAAGATGTGGCCGACCTCAATGCCGCGCTTGATCTCCAATTGGCCCTTGCCGTCGGGGCTCGGGTCTCCGGCCACCACGTTGCGCAGATCCACCACATCGTTCAGGGGTACATCGCGCTCCCAGTTGACGCCGGTCAGGTGGTAGCCGTTCCGGTTGGCCCCGCAGACGAAGTCCGCCAGCTGGGCGGCCGCCCGGTCCACCAATACGCGAATGGTCAGGCCCACCGGACCGAGGGAGCCGACTCCCGCGCCCAGCTCTGCTTCAATGCGCTCCTCCGGGGCAAAGGTCAGCGGTGCGGCAATGCCCTCGATTTTTTCGGCCTTGATGTCATTGAGCTCATGATCGCCGCGCAGCACCAGAGCCACCAGGGGCGCGGAGCCCTCTTCCGGGGCTTCGCCCAGTACGATCAGGGTCTTGACGGTCTGCGCCGGCGCGACTTTCAGAAAACCTGCGACCTGTTCGATGGTGTGCTGATCCGCAGTGGCAACCTCGGTCATGGCTTCGCTGGCACTGGGGCGTGCGTCGCTCGGCGCCAGGGCTTCGGCCTTTTCGATGTTGGCGGCATAGTCGCTGCCGTTACTGAACGCGATGTCATCTTCACCGCTGTCGGCCAGTACGTGAAATTCGTGCGAGAAAGCGCCGCCGATGGAGCCGGTATCGGCCAACACGGGGCGATAGGCCAGGCCAATGCGGTCAAAAATGGCGCAGTAGGTGCGGTGCATGACCTCGTAGGTTTCCTGCAGGGATTCCTGACTCAAGTGGAACGAGTAAGCATCCTTCATGGTGAACTCACGGGCCCGCATGACCCCGAACCGGGGGCGGATTTCGTCGCGGAATTTGGTCTGAATCTGATAGAAATTGGCCGGCAGCTGTTTGTAGCTGTTGATCTCACCGCGAATCAGGTCGGTAATGACCTCTTCGTGGGTGGGGCCGAGGCAGAAGTCCCGCTGGTGGCGGTCATTGATGCGCAACAGCTCGGGGCCGTATTGTTGCCAGCGTCCGGACTCTTCCCACAGCTCGGCGGGCTGAACCACCGGCATCAGAACTTCCTGGGCACCGGAGCGGTCCATTTCCTCGCGGATGATGCGCTCGACCTTGCGCAGTACACGCAGCCCGAGGGGCATCCAGGTATACAGCCCCGAGGCCAGTTTGCGGATCATGCCCGCGCGCAGCATCAATTGGTGGCTGATGACCTCGGCGTCGGAGGGCGTTTCTTTCAGTGTGGCGATTAAAAAACGACTGGCTCGCATAGATTGGCTTCTTAGTGGCTATACTGGTAAACAGAGAAAACGCTTATTCTACGGTGCTTACCGGCTCGGGTACAGACTCCCGATGCGCACTGAGTACCGAACCACCCAAAGAAGTCGATGAGGAGAGGGTCATGTTTCAACTGCATTCACGCCTGGCCGAGGATACCGTGCCGGTAGGGCGCTTCCCGCTGTCTCTGCTGCTGCTCAGCAAAGATGCCAACTATCCCTGGTGCCTGCTGGTGCCACTGCGGGAGGATGTGTTTGAAATTCATCACTTGGGTGAGCGGGATCAGCAGCAGCTGATGCGCGAATCCTGTCGTCTGGCCGAGGTGATGACCAGCGTGTTTGATGCCGACAAGATGAACGTGGCGGCGCTCGGCAATGTGGTCCCCCAGTTACATGTACACCACATTGCCCGCTTTGAGACGGACCCTGCCTGGCCGCAGCCGATTTGGGGCGTCAAGCCCGCGGCAGGCTATTCTGAGGCGCAATTGCAGGACCGACTGGATCACCTGAGATCCGCCCTGGTCGGGGACGACTTTGAGGTGTTGGAGTCACTGGAGAATCTGGAGGTCAGTCTGGTCGATACAACGGGGCCGGGCGACTGGTATTGAGAACAGGGCCCCGAGAGGGGCCCTGTTGAGCAGGTATGGCGCTTACAGAGCCATTTCCTTGAGCTTCTTCAAAGGACGTACCTTGACGGCGATGGAGGCCGGTTTCGCTTTGAACACGGTCTCTTCGCCAGTGAAGGGGTTGATGCCCTTGCGCGCCTTGGTGGCGGGCTTCTTCACGGTGGTGATCTTCAGCAGGCCGGGCAGTACGAACTCGCCCACGGCACGCTTCTTGACGTGACCTTCAATGATGTCAGACAGCTCGTCCAGTACCGACTGGACCTGCTTCTTGCTCAGCTCGGTATTTTCCGCGATCTGATTCAGAATCTGGGTTTTGTTGTAACGCTCGGAGATTGCCTTTACTTTCTTGGCGGCCGGCTGCTTGGCAGCAGCTTTCTTGGCGGGAGCTTTCTTTGCGGGTGCCTTTTTGGCAGCAGTTTTGCGAGCAGCCATAATATGATCCTTGTTGATGGTCAAGTGTTTATTGAGTCAGACCGATAAAAAAGCCTGATTATATAGCGTATTAACCGCATCGGGTGCGGCTGGCACTATATATAAAGGATAAAACGACGATCAGCAACCCAAAAAACCGCTTTTTTACCGCTACAGCGCCAATTGTCTCAGGCGCGGATCCTCTTCAGCGGTTTCCCAGGCCCGATCGAAAATCTCCCTCAGCGTTTTCACTCGCGCACCCGCCTGCCGATCGTAAAAGCCGTGATAGTTATCCGGATCATTCTGGTAGACCAGGCGCTCCCGGTCGCCCAGCGCAAATGCGATGGCCTGGGTTTCAATGTCGTTGGTCAGTCGGCGCAGGGTCACCTTGCTGGGTAGCCTCTGGGCCAGGCGAACCAGGCTGTGCCCGTATTCAACCAGCGCCCGGGTATCCCGGACCAGCAGCTGTACCTGCGCCTGGCGATGTCGACGGGCAATCTCGGAGAGCGCTTCGGCCAGTTCCGGCAGGTCGTAAACCTCTCTGGCCAGGTCGGGTGAGTAGAGTGAGAAATTGCGGCGTGTCTCGCTCGCGCAGTGGAGTAGCGCCTGGCGAAAGGCGTCTGGTCCATCAATCAACTCAGATTGCTCAGAGGTATCCGGCGGGAGGCTCATGACGTTCGGCTCCAGTTCGTACTCGACTTTTCAGAGTGCTCAACCGCCATGATAAAGCAAGCGTGGCCAAAGAAGGAGGCGGGTTAGTCTTATATCATATAGAAAAATGGTTGCGCTAATGAAAATATGGAGTTATAAAGGCAGTGCGCTACCTGTGACACCCACAGCAGCGTCCGGCTATGACGCAGGTCAATCACAGGGGCAGGGAGGCGTGCTGGCGCAACAACAATAAACAATGCAGATCCATTATCGGGTAAGCGGAGAATAAGCGATGACAATAATGAACAAGACTCAGGGCTTGGCACCTCGTTCGGCATTTCGGCGCACCAGGCTGGCGCGCGCCATTCACTGGAGTTCACAGTTACTGGTCGCAGGTGCGGTTGGCTGGCACGGCGCCGGCTTTGCACAAGAGGCCCCACCGGCGGAGCCGGAGCAGCCGACCGCACTGGAAGAGATCGTGGTGTCCGGTCAGCGCAGCAGCATTCAGTCGGCCCAGATGATCAAGCAGAGTGCTGAACAGATCGTCGACTCGATTGTGGCGGATGACATCGGCAAGCTGCCCGATCGCTCGGTGACCGAAACCTTGCAGCGCATTCCGGGTGTGACCATTGATCACTTCATGTCTCTCGGGGATCCGGAGCACTTCTCGGCCGAAGGCAGTGGCGTCGCCGTGCGCGGTTTGACCCAGGTGCGTAGTGAGCTCAATGGACGCGACAGCTTTACCGCAAACGGTGGGCGGAGCCTGAGCTTTGAAGATGTGCCCGCTGAGCTTATGGCCGGGGTGGACGTCTATAAAAACCCTTCGGCGGACATGATCGAAGGTGGCCTGGGCGGCACCGTCAACCTGCGTACTCGTATGCCTTTTGACAGTGATGGTCAGGTAATGGCGGCGACGGCCAGCGTGAATTACGGTGACTTTATCGAAGAGGCCGACCCGTCGGTATCGGCTCTTTACAGCAACCGCTGGGACACCTCCGCCGGTGAGTTCGGTCTGTTGGTGGATGTCGCTTTTTCGGAAATTTCGACCCGCACCGACGGCATTTTCAATCGTCCGTTTTTCCCCCGCGATGACCTGCAGGGTTACGAGGGGACTACCATCCAGGTACCGCGTGGGGCGGACTGGCGCTCCATGGATTTCAATCGCGAGCGGTTGGGGTCCTACCTGGCGACTCAGTGGCGGCCCAGCGATGCGTCAGAATTCTATTTCCAGGCGTTCCGTTCCGAATATGACATGCAGTGGGATGAGGATGCCATCTTTGTCCAGAACGATGCCTATGCCATCCAGCCGGGCGAGGGCAAAGAGTTTGTTGTCGATGACAATAATGTCTTTCTGTCGGGTCGCCTGACCCAGCCCGGGGGGATCCCCTTCGGGGCCGATATCCGCGTTGCCAATCGCGAGTCAGTCACCAGCGATTTCTCCGCCGGTTACAAGTGGCTGCCGGGTGACCAGCTGGAATTCAGTACCGACCTCCAGTACACCAAGGCAACAACGGAGGGTCTGGATGCCACCATCGCGACGGGCATCAACCTGCCGTACATCGATATTGATCTGCGCGGTGAGCGACCGCTGGTTCAGGCCGACGATGAGTACCTGTCCGATCCGGGCAATTACTACTGGGGCTTCACCATGCCCTTTATCGAGGACAACGAAGCTGAGCAATTCGCCTGGCGTGCGGATGTGAAATACAATTTCAATGACACCGACGTTGTGCGCTACATCAAGACCGGCGTTCGGCTGACGGACCGGGAAGCCACCAACATCAACAGCGGCTACCACTGGCAGGCAATCTACCAGCCGTGGATGGCCTGGTGGAAGCTGCCCGACGACCAGATGCCTCCGGTGGAAGACGCCAGCCAGATGTCGCTCAACACCTTTGATAACTTTTTCCGGGGCAAGGCACCGAGCCCGGGGGCTGTCTATGCGCCTCACATATCGCTGGTTGAGGGCTATCCGGAGAGCTTCGATCAACTGCATGCGGATGCCAGTGAGAACTATATCTGCTGTGACGACTACATGCCGGCAACCATGGACGATCCGAGCCGCATTAACGAACAGGAAGAGCAGACCTACGCGGCGTACTTCCTGCTCGGCTTCGGTGTCGACGACTGGGCGCTGCCGGTAGACGGTAATATCGGTATTCGCGTGGTGCAGACCGACAGCGCGGCATCGGGCATGATCCGCTACCCCGAAACCATCGTGGTGGGAGAGGATGGGGAGACGGAAAGCCGCCCCTGGTATCAGGATCCGGAAGATATCGTGGCGGAGAATTCCTATACCAACGTGCTCCCGAACCTGAACTTGCGCGTGGAATTGCGTGATGATCTGTTCCTGCGCTTCGCCGCCTCCAAAGCCATGGCGCGGCCTGCGTACAATCAGATGCAGGCGTTCCAGACCTTGAGCGCGGGCCGCCCGGAAGGGGTGCCGGAAGACCAGTATGTGCCGCCGGAGGATTTCCGGCTGACGTCTTCCTCCGGCTCCAACCCGATGCTCGAGCCGATGGAGGCGACCCAGTTTGATATCTCGCTGGAGTGGTACTTCAATGACGCCGGTGGTATGGCCCACGTCAATGCCTTCAGTAAGGACATTGAAGGGTTTATCCGCAACCAGACGATCCGCGAAGAACACGGTGGGTGGGATTATACGGTGACCCGTCCGGTCAACACCGGCACCGCTGATATCCGGGGTGTCGAGTTGGGCTGGAGCCAGTTCTTTGATCAGCTTCCCGAGCCCTTTGATGGCCTGGGTATGCAGGCCAACTACACCTACATCGACAGCAGCACCGATGTGCCTCGCGATGAGGGCTCCAACCCGGTCGATACCGACGGCAGTGAATACGGGCAGATGCCCTTTGAGGGGCTGTCGGAGCATTCCTACAATCTGGTGGGTATGTACGAGAAGGGGCCGCTGTCTGTTCGCCTGGCGTATAACTGGCGCAGTGACTTCCTGATGTCCGTTGGCCCCAATGGCTTTAACGGCACCGATCGCGATATCACCTGGCGCCTGCCGGTGTATAACGACGATTACGGTCAGATGGATGGGTCGATCTTCTACGACATCACCGACATGCTGTCACTCGGCCTGGAAGTGAACAACATCCTCAATTCGGAAACGCGCACGATCATGAAACAGAACGCAGCGGGAAACCACTACGCTTCTTACTTCCTGAACGACACGCGCTACGCATTAACCCTCAGGGCCAATTTTTAGGTGAGACCCGGCGGTAGGGAAGCCGCCGATATTGTTGGCATGCTTGGCGCCGGTGTTTTTACCCCGGCGCTTTTTTGTGCGGACCGGCTACGAAAACGACGCCCAGATGGGGCAGTGATCGGACGGGCGCTCCATACCCCGGATGTCATAATCGACGCCCGCCTCCGTGCATCGTTCGAGTAACGGCTCTGTTGCCAGAATGAGGTCGATTCTCAGGCCCCGTTTGGGGTCGGCATCAAAGCCTTTGCTACGATAGTCAAACCAGCTGAAGGTGCGCTCTTCGTCCGGCTGGTGTTGACGGAAGGTATCCTTCAGACCCCAGTCCAGCAGAGTATCCAGCCACTCCCGCTCTTCCGGCAAAAAGCTGCACTTTCCGTCGCGCAACCAGCGCTTGCGGTTCTGCTCGCCAATACCGATATCCCGGTCAGTATGAGAGACGTTCATATCGCCCATGACAAGCAGCGGTTTAGAGGGGTCGCACTGGTCGTTCAGGAAGGCCATCAGGTCCTGGTAGAACTTGCGCTTATTGGGAAATTTGACTGGGTGGTCGCGACTTTCGCCCTGGGGGAAGTAACCATTCAGAACGGTCACTTCGCCGCCGAGGGGAGAGTCGAATACCCCTCCGATAAAACGCCGTTGGGATTCTTCCAGATCTCCGGGGAAACCCTTGATCACCTGCTTGAAGGGGTGGCGGGACATTAGCGCTACGCCGTAGTGCGTTTTCTGACCGTAGAACTCTACGTGGTAACCCATGTCCCGGATTTCCTGCTCGGGAAACTGCTCGTCGGTGACTTTGGTTTCCTGCAGGCCGATGAAGTCCGGTTGATATTTATCGATCACCGCCTGCAACTGGTGGAGGCGGGTGCGGATGCTGTTTACGTTGAAGGAAACGGCGTTCATGCGGTTCAATTCCTGAGTCCGATCTGATGGAGGCGTGGGTTAAAAAAATACCCCGAAAGCGCACAGCGGAAACAGGCTTGTGCGGTATCGGGGCTCGGGTTTGGATGTTGGTTACCAGTTGGCGACGCGATCCCGGTCCTGTTCATCCATGGATTCGAGCTGCTCAATGAAGTCCACCAGAATATGTCCGGCTTCGTTGAGAAACGGGTCTTTATCCGGGTGGATTTCGCTGCGCGAAAGGGCACTGAAGCTGACCAGGTCGCCTTCTTGTTCGTCGTCGTTGGCCGCTTCTTCGGTATCCGTGCCTTCGGTTGCGTCTTCGTCGTCGCTGCCGGCCAGGCGATCAATGTCTTCGTAGCTTTCATACAGGGACAGTCCTTTGGCCTTACGGCGCTCGTTTTCCAGCTGCAATAGAGACGCTTCCAGGGATTCCTGTTCGTTTCGACGCTGTTCTTCATTCAAGGAGATGACCGTGCGGTCTTTATTCTTCTCCGTCAGCGCCATCTGATCGCGCAGGTAGATAAAATCCGGGTTTTTTTCCACACGCTGCTCGTGCAGCGGGTTCAGATGCGGTAGAAGCGCCTGAATGTCAAAGTAGCGCGAGTGCGGAACCGCGTGAATCTTGTCCCAGGGCAGGGCGTTGTCGTAAGTGCTTTCGCCGACATCGTCGATGTTGACCAGGCTGGGCAGTGTCATGTCGGGAATGACCCCGCGATGCTGTGTGCTCTCGCCCGAGACCCGATAGAACTTGGATTCCGTCAGCTTCAACTGGCCGGCATCAACCGGTACCAGCGATTGCACCGAGCCTTTGCCGAAACTCTGGGTGCCGACAATGATGCCCCGGCCGTAATCCTGGATGGCGCCGGCAAAAATTTCCGAAGCCGATGCACTCAGCCGGTCAATCAGCACCACCAATGGTCCGCGGTAGGCCGCCCGGGAGTGTGATTGATAATTGCGTGAAATCAGCTCATTGGTCTGGCGAATCTGTACCACGGGCCCGCGATCGATAAACAGGTCGGTCAGGGTAGTGGCCTCCTGCAGGGACCCGCCGCCATTGCCGCGCAGATCAAGCACAATCCCGTCGACGTTTTCTTTTTCCAGCTCTTGAAGAATCCGGTGTACGTCACGGGTGGTGCTCTTGAAGTTCGGGTCGCGCTTGCGATAAGCCTCGAAATCCATGTAGAAGGTGGGTACGCGAATCACGCCAATTTTGTAGCGGTCGCGTCCATTCATCACTTCGAATACGTCGTGCTTCGCCGCCTGCTCCTCAAGCTTGACCTTGTCCCGGGTGATGGTGATGACTTTGGTCGCACTGTCGGTGGGGGCCTTGGCGGGGAGCACCTCAAGGCGGACAACCGTGTCCTTTTTGCCGCGAATCTGCTCTACCACTTCGTCGAGGCGCCAGCCGACCACGTCGGTCATTTCACCTTCCTCGCCCTGGCCGACGGCGACAATGCGGTCAGCGGGGCGAAGCTCGCCCTGCTTGTCTGCCGGGCCGGCGGGGACCAGACGCATGACTTTGGTATGTTCGTCCTCGGTCTGGAGTACTGCGCCAATGCCCTCCAGTGACAGAGACATGTTGATATTGAAGTTTTCCAGTGTTCTCGGCGACAGGTAGTTGGTGTGCGGATCGTACAGGGTGGTCAGGCTGTTGATTACGACCTCAAAGGCGTCATCGCTGTCCTGCTGGCGAACCCGGCGCAGCTGGTTTTCATAGCGCTTACGCAGGAGCTCTTTGCTCTCCTCCAGGTCCTTCCCGGCCAGTACCAGATCCAACAGGCTGGCTTTGACCCTGCGGTGCCAGAGCTCATCAGCGGTTTTCTTGTCCTCGGGCCACTCGGCCTGCTCCCAATCCACCACGAGCTGATCGTCGGTGGTGAAGTCGTACTTGATCTCATCACTCTCCAGCCGCTCAATCACCGATTCCAGACGCGTCGTCAGGCGCTGCCGGTAGATATCGAAGATGTCGAAGGCTTCATTCAGGTTGCCCTTGGCGAGCCAGTTGTCGAACTTCTCACGGTGACGGTTGAATCCGTCGATATCGGCCTGGAAGAAGTAGCTTTTGGTGGGGTCCAGGGTTTTCAGGTAATTGTCCAGATACTCGGACGACAGGTCGTCATTGAGGGACTGGTCCCGGTAATGGTGCTCGCTCAGTTGCTGGACCACGCTCGCCGTGACCTGGCGGTGCTGATCGGTGATTTCCAGGGGGGCCAGGGCGGCAGCCCAGAGCGCTGGGGCGCTGAACAACAGGGCCGAAATGGCGAGACTGCTGCGCAGGAACTTCGGGACGTTGAGCATAGGTTCAATCCTGCTTTGTTTCCGGTGGCCAGCGAACTGTGGTTGACTATCGCCAGTGACACTGGAAGCGGCGTTAATACTGGGTTTCATACTACTATAGCCCCCGGAGTATGGCTACCGGAGTGGGTTCGGGAGACGTTTAGAAAGGTAAATCGGCGCAAGAGTTCCCCAGAACGCACTGGGGCCGCACTAAGTGCGGCCCCAGGGTGGGTCGGTAAAGGCCCGGTGGTGTCGGCCTCAGGCGGGGTAATCGCGCTTGTTGTAGCCGGTGTAAAGCTGGCGTGGACGGCCGATCTTGTAGGGTGCGCTCACCATTTCCTGCCAGTGGGCGTACCAGCCGACGGCGCGGCCTGTGGCAAAAATCACGGTAAAGGCTTCGGTGGGAATGCCGATGGCCTTCATGATGATGCCGGAGTAGAAATCCACATTGGGGTAGAGTTTCTTCTGGATGAAGTACTCGTCTTCCAGGGCGATTTTCTCCAGGCGCTTGGCGATCGCCAGCAGCGGATCGTTTTCCAGGCCCAGCTCGGACAGTACTTCGTCAGCGGCCTGTTTCATCACCTTGGCGCGCGGATCAAAGTTCTTGTAGACCCGGTGACCGAAGCCCATCAGACGGAAGGGATCGTTCTTGTCTTTGGCTTTGGCGACATAGGTGTCGATGTTGTCGACGCTGCCAATTTCCTCAAGCATGTTGAGAACGGCTTCGTTCGCACCACCGTGTGCGGGGCCCCACAGGGTAGCGATACCCGCTGCGATGGCGGCAAAGGGGTTGGTGCCGGACGAGCCGGACAGACGCACGGTGGAGGTGGAGGCGTTCTGCTCGTGGTCGGCGTGCAGCAGGAAGATCCGGTCCATGGCTTTGGCCAATACCTGGTTGACCTTGGGGCTTTGCCCGGCGGTACCAAAGGTCATGTTCAGGTAGTTTTCAGCGTAGGCGAGATCGGCGTCCGGGGCGATGAACTCTTCGCCCTGGCGGTGCTTGTGGGCCATGGCGGCAAGGGTCGGCATCTGACCGATCAACCGGTAGGCCGTAACCCGACGGCTCTCTTCGCTGGTGATGTCGGTCTCTTCATGGTAAACCGCGGCCAGAGCGTTCACTGCGCTGCCCATGATGGCCATGGGGTGAGCGTTGCGACTGAAGCCTTTGATGATCTGAGCCACTGAGTCGTCGACCTTGGAGTGCTTTTTGACTTCGTCGGCGAACGTCGCTTTCTGTTCTTTTGAGGGGAGTTCGCCGTTCAGCAGAAGGTAGCAGGTCTCGAGGTAGTCAGAGTGCTCGGCTAACTGATCGATGGGGTAGCCACGGTGCAGAAGCACGCCTTTGGCGCCATCGATGAAGGTAATTTTGGACTCGCAGGGGGCGGTGGACATGAACCCCGGATCGTAGGTGAAAAAACCCTTTTTGGTCAGGCCGGAGACATCAATCACGTCAGGGCCGGCAGTGCTCGGGTAAACAGGCAGATCAATAGGCGCATCCAGGCCGTCGACCGTTAACCGTGCTTTTCTGTCAGTCATTACGGACTCCTGTGGTTTACAAACTTTTAAGGCTTCCAGGAATGGCTGGATGGCCAGACCGGGTTTTTAATCGGGGCGTCACTATAAGCCCCGGCGTGGGTTTGTCAAACAGCCCACGGGTTGATGGGAGGCGGCATTATAGAGGAGAAGGTCTGATTTCGGTAGTTTTTCGAGATCGGGTTGGCAAAAAATCCACTTGACGGCAAGGGCGCCCGTGTAGTGGCCGGCCCGTTGGTGCCGGGGTGCCCGGCATCACGGAGGCTTTGACTGGAGGCAATGATCCGGCAGTGGTGGGGACGTCGTAACAGGTGACAGCGCTGTCGGATTTTACCCCCGGGGACGGGGTGGTGAACAATCCGGTGGTGATTTGCCTCCAAATGGAGCATCAAGCGGCTCCAGTGCACGCCAATCGGGCATTTCCGGGGGATTTTTGCCCGGGTTTTTGTTTGTGTTTCAGGATTCGACTCTCTATAATACGCCGCGACTTGCAGGCAGCGGTGAGAGAGCCAATCGCCGGTCCAGACCATGCTCTGAGAAGAGACATTGGCCCGGACGGCGCATAAACAAATCAACCTGGCGACCGCCCTGTGTGCTCTGGAGAGATGCGCTTGGCGCTATTTCGCTAACCTGCCTACATTAGCTGGGCTAGAAGGTGACTATCAACCGTGAAAAACCAAAGACCTGTCAATCTCGATATCTCCACCATCAAACTTCCGATTACCGCTATTGTTTCCATTCTTCACCGCGTCTCCGGTGTTTTCCTTTTTGCCGGTGTGGCCGTACTCCTCTGGCTGCTTGATGGCAGTCTTGCCTCCGAAGAGCAGTTTGTGGCTCTGCAGGAAACGCTGACCCAACCCGTCTGGCAAATCGTCGTCTGGGCCGTTGTCGCCGCGCTCGCCTATCACATGGTGATGGGGGTCCGGCACCTGATTATGGATTGTGGCATTGGTGAAAGCCTGAAAGGTGGTCGCCTCGGTGCGAAGCTCGCACTGGCGCTGGCCGTTGTACTGATTGTTCTGGCAGGAGTCTGGATATGGTAACCGCGGTAACCAATCTCGGCCGCAGCGGCCTGTACGACTGGCTGATTCAGCGCGTGAGCGCTGTGATCATGGCCGTCTACACCGTCTTTATTGTGGCTTATATCGTAATAACCCCCGAACTGAGTTTTGAGCAGTGGCAGGGCCTGTTTGGCCAGCTGTGGATGCGGGTGTTCACCCTCATGACCCTGCTGTCCGTGGTGGCTCACGCCTGGATCGGCCTGTGGGCGGTCCTGACGGACTACATCACCGAGCGGATGATGGGCGGCAAAGCCCTGGTGTTGCGTCTGCTGGCTCAAGTACTGCTGGCGGTAGTCGCCGTGACTTACACCCTCTGGGGTGTTGAAATTATTTGGGGGTTTTAAACTATGCGCACGATTTCCTTTGACGGCATCGTCGTCGGTGGTGGCGGCGCGGGTATGCGCGCGGCCCTTCAGTTGGCCAGCTCCGGTTACAAAACCGCGGTGATCACCAAAGTATTCCCGACCCGGTCGCACACCGTGTCCGCCCAGGGCGGCATCACCTGTGCCATTGCCAGTTCTGACCCCAATGACGATTGGCGTTGGCACATGTATGACACGGTAAAAGGCTCCGATTATATCGGTGATCAGGACGCCATTGAGTATATGTGCTCCGTGGGTCCGGAAGCCGTGTTCGAGCTGGAGCACATGGGGCTGCCATTCTCCCGTACCGAAGAGGGGCGCATTTATCAGCGTCCGTTTGGTGGTCAATCCAAGGATTTTGGCCGCGGCGGCCAGGCGGCGCGCACCTGCGCGGCGGCGGACCGCACGGGGCATGCGCTGCTGCACACCCTGTACCAGGGCAATATCAAGAGCAACACGGTGTTCATGAACGAATGGTATGCCGTGGATCTGGTGAAGAACGCCGACAACGCTGTTGTGGGCGTAATTGCCATCAATATTGAAGACGGCGAGACGGTGTTTGTCCGCTCCAAGGCCACAGTGCTGGCGACGGGCGGTGCCGGTCGTATTTACGCCTCCACCACCAACGCGCACATCAACACCGGCGACGGTATCGGTATGGCGCTGCGCGCGGGCTTCCCGGTCCAGGATATGGAAATGTGGCAGTTCCACCCCACCGGCATTCACGGTGCGGGCACCCTGGTGACCGAAGGTTGCCGCGGTGAGGGCGGCTATCTCATCAATAAGGATGGTGAGCGCTTTATGGAGCGTTACGCGCCCAACGCCAAAGATCTGGCGGGCCGTGACGTGGTGGCACGCTCCATGGTCATGGAGATTCTGGAGGGCCGCGGTTGTGGCCCCAATGGCGATCACGTGCTGCTCAAGCTCGATCACCTGGGCGAAGAAGTACTGGAAAGCCGTCTGCCCGGTATCTGTGAGCTGTCCCGTACCTTTGCCCATGTGGATCCGGTCAAAGAGCCGATTCCGGTGGTCCCCACCTGCCACTATATGATGGGTGGCATTCCGACCAACGTGAACGGTCAGGCCCTGACCGTGGATGCGGATGGCAAGGACGTTCCGATCGAAGGTCTGTTCGCCTGCGGGGAAGCGGCCTGCGTGTCGGTGCACGGCGCCAACCGTCTGGGTGGCAACTCGCTGCTGGACCTGGTGGTGTTCGGCCGGGCGGCCGGCAAGCACATCGAGAAGGTGCTGCGTGAAGGCGCCGAGCAGCAGGCGCCGCGCGAGAGCGATATCGAAGCGTCTCTGGCCCGTCTGAATCGCCTGAACAGCTCGACCGGTGGGGAGAGCAGTGCGGTGCTGCGCAAAGAGCTGCAGGAAGTGATGCAGAACCACTTTGGCGTATTCCGTAAGGGCGACTTCATGGCCGAGGGCATCAAAAAGCTGGCCGCCCTGCGCGAGCGCATTGAAAACGTGTCCATTGACGACAAGAGCGATGCGTTCAACACGGCCCGGATTGAAGCGCTGGAGTTGCAGAACCTGCTGGAGGTGGCCGAAGCCACCGCCATCGCGGCCAATGAGCGCACCGAGTCTCGCGGCGCCCACGCCCGCGAGGACTTCCAGGAGCGCGACGACAAGAACTGGCTGTGCCACTCCATGTACTATCCGGTCGACAAGCGGGTGGGTAAGCGCGGCGTGAACTTTGCCCCGCGCACCATGGACGCGTTCGAACCGAAAGCACGTGTTTATTAAGGGGTACGAGTTATGTTGAAAGTTGAAGTCTATCGCTACAACCCCGAGACCGACAAAGCGCCTTACATGAAGTCCTACGAAGTGGACACTCAGGGTAAGGATCTGATGGTGCTCGACGTGCTGGGCATGCTCAAGGAACAGGACGAGTCCCTGGCGTACCGCCGCTCCTGCCGCGAGGGGGTTTGCGGCTCGGATGGCATGAACATCAACGGCGTCAATGGCCTGGCCTGTATCACGCCGCTGTCTCAGGCGGTGAAGAACAACAAGCTGGTGGTTAGGCCACTGCCGGGGCTGCCGGTGATTCGTGATCTGGTCATCGATATGACCCAGTTCTACGATCAGTACAAGAAAATCGAGCCCTATTTGCAAAATGATACCCCCGCTCCGGCGATCGAGCGGTTACAATCTCCCGAAGATCGTGCCAAGCTGGACGGTCTGTACGAGTGTATCCTGTGCGCCTGCTGCTCAACCAGTTGCCCGTCGTTCTGGTGGAATCCGGACAAGTTCATCGGTCCGGCCGGTCTGCTCCAGGCCTACCGCTTCCTGGCGGACAGCCGCGACCTGGCCACAGAGAAACGTTTGTCGAACCTGGATGACCCCTTCAGCGTCTTCCGCTGTCACGGCATTCAGAACTGTGTGTCCGTGTGCCCCAAAGGGTTGAACCCGACCCGGGCGATCGGTCATATTCGCACCATGCTGCTGCAAAGTGCGACCTGATCACACTCAGATGTGAGCAACATGGGTCGGGCCGAGAGCCCGGCCATTCGGCACACCCTCAAGGGTGTGCCTGAGTATTTGAGCGGCGCGCTCTGCCACAAGCGGAGTGCGTTATGGTAGCTAACGGCTAGAGACTAGCAGGGGGAGTATCGGGTAACACCCGATCCGGCCGCCAGCCATCCCGGTGAACCGGTGGTTGGCGAACCCCATGACAAGGTGGGTGTAATGCAAGACAGCATCATGGAGCAATTTTGGCGCACGTCCCATATCTCCGGAGGGAATGCCGCCTACGTCGAAGCGCTCTACGACACATATCTACACGATCCCAATGCGGTTCCCGATGAGTGGCGCAATTACTTTGAGCAATTGCCCCGGGTCAACGGGGTAGTCACCCAGGACGTTCCGCACTCCGTTATCCGCGAGCAGTTCCAGCGCCTCGCCAAAACCCGCTCAGCGACCGCGTCGGCCACGGCGGCGGGCTCCGTCAGCCTCGAGCACGAGCGCAAGCAGGTCAAAGTTCTTCAACTGATCAGCTCCTACCGCTTCCGCGGCCACCAGAAAGCCCAACTCGACCCCCTCAGCCTGATGGATCGTGAACGGGTTCCCGACCTGGAACTGGGATTTCATGGTCTGACAGAAGCGGATCTGGACACGGTTTTCAACACCGGCAACCTGTTCATCGGCCGGGAAGAGGCGCCGCTCAGGGACATCGTCGATGCCCTGGAGCAGACCTACTGCGGGCACGTAGGCCCGGAAATCATGCACATCACCAACCTTGCGGAGAAGCAGTGGCTTCAGCAGCGTCTGGAGAGCGTGCGTTCCAAGCCGGACTTCAGCGATGAGCAGCGCCTGGCCGTGTTGGACCGTTTGGTGGCGGCCGAAGGGCTGGAGCGGCACCTTGATAGCAAATACCCCGGGACCAAGCGTTTTGGTCTGGAGGGGGGCGAGAGCTTTATTCCGCTGGTGGATGCGATCGTCAACCGCGCGGGCGGTTACGGCGCAAAAGAAATCGTGCTGGGTATGGCTCACCGTGGCCGTCTGAACACCCTGGTCAACATCTTCGGTAAGAGCCCGTCAGAACTGTTTGGCGAGTTCGAAGGCACCAAGCGTCTGGTGGACACCTCAGGCGATGTGAAATACCACCAGGGGTTCTCCTCCAATATCATGACCCCGGGCGGCGAACTGCACATGGCCATGGCCTTCAACCCGTCGCACCTGGAGATCGTCTCTCCGGTGGTTGAAGGGTCGGTACGGGCCCGCCAGGATCGCCGTGAAGACCCGATCGGGGCCAAGGTGCTGCCCATCGTGGTGCACGGGGACGCGGCCTTCGCCGGTCAGGGCGTGGTCATGGAAACCTTCCAGATGTCCCAGACTCGAGCCTATGCCACCGGCGGCACCGTACACCTGGTGATCAATAACCAGGTGGGCTTTACCACCAGCAAGCGCGAAGACATGCGCTCCACCGAGTACTGCACCGACGTGGCCAAGATGGTGGAAGCGCCGATTTTCCACGTCAATGGTGACGATCCGGACGCGGTGCTGTTTGCGGCCCAGTTGGCGGCGGACTATCGCTATGAGTTCAAGAAAGACGTGGTGATCGATCTGGTCTGTTACCGTCGTCGCGGCCACAATGAGGCTGATGATCCCTCGGCGACCCAGCCTTTGATGTATCAACTGATCCGCAAGCAAAAAACCACCCGTGCGCTCTACGCCGACAAACTGGTGGAAGCTGGCGTGGTGACCGCGGAGAAAGTTGACGAAATGATGAACAACTACCGCGCCGCCCTGGACCGCGGTGAAAGTGTGGCCAACGGCCTGGTCAGTGAGCCGGACCGCTCGCTGTTTGTCGACTGGACGCCCTACATCGGCCACGACTGGAATACGCCGGGCGATACCAGCTTCGACCTGAAACGTCTGCAGGAACTCGGTCACAAGATGTGCGAGATTCCCGACGGCGTGGTGGTGCAAAAGCAGGTCGGCAAGATTTACGACGACCGTCGCAAGATGGCCGGTGGCGCTCTGCCCATCAACTGGGGCATGGCGGAAACACTCGCCTACGCAACGCTGCTGGATCAGGGCTACGGCGTCCGCCTGACCGGTCAGGATGTCGGGCGAGGCACCTTCTCACACCGTCACGCAGTAGTGCACAGTCAGAAAGACGGTTCCACCTATATCCCGCTGCGTCACCTCAAAGAGGATCAGCCAGCGCTGGATCTGTATGACTCCTTCCTGTCCGAAGAGGCGGTGCTGGCGTTCGAGTATGGCTATGCCACCACCACCCCGAACGGCCTGATCATCTGGGAAGCCCAATTTGGCGATTTCGCCAACGGCGCGCAGGTGGTCATCGACCAGTTCATCACCAGTGGTGAGCACAAGTGGGGTCGCTTGTGTGGCTTGACCATGCTGTTGCCACACGGCTACGAAGGGCAGGGCCCGGAGCACTCCTCCGCGCGTCTGGAGCGCTTTATGCAGCTGTGTGCCGAGCACAACATTCAGGTCTGTATTCCGACCACCCCGGCTCAGGTGTTTCACATGCTGCGCCGTCAGGTGATCCGCCCGATGCGTCGCCCACTGGTGGTCATGAGTCCGAAATGGATTCTGCGTCACAAGCTGGCGACCTCCAGCCTGGAAGATCTGGCCAACGGTCACTTCCACAATGTGATCACCGATGAGCAGGTTGACCCGGCGAAAGCCAAGCGGGTGGTGCTCTGTTCCGGCAAGGTGTACTACCACCTGCTGGAAGAGCGCATGGAACGTGAACAGGATGACGTGGCTCTGGTCCGTCTGGAGCAGCTCTACCCCTTCCCGGAAGAAGAATTGAAAGAGGCGCTGGCGCCTTTCAAAAATCTGAAGGATATCGTCTGGTGTCAGGAAGAGCCCATGAACCAGGGTGCCTGGTACAGCAGCCAGCACCACATGCGGCGTGTGGTGAATGATCACAACCCGGACCTCTATCTCAGCTATGTGGGGCGCGACCCATCAGCGGCACCGGCCGCGGGTTATGCCTCCGTGCATCTGGAAGAGCAGAAGCGTTTCATCAATGAGGCTCTGAGCGTTTGACGCCGGAGCCTGTGTTCGACAAAGAATCCACAGCGATTGCTAAGGACAAAGAATGACTATTGAGATCAAAGCCCCGACTTTCCCCGAATCTGTTCAGGACGGGAGCATCGCCACCTGGCACAAAAAGCCCGGTGAAGCTGTTTCCCGCGACGAATTGATTGTCGATATTGAAACCGACAAAGTGGTGCTGGAAGTGGTGGCACCGGCAGACGGCAGCCTGTCTGAAATCCTGAAAGAAGAGGGCGACACCGTCCTGAGCAATGAAGTCATTGCCAAGTTTGAAGAAGGCGCGGCCGGCTCCAAGAGTGACGACAAAGGTGCCAAGGACGAAAACAAAGGTGATAGTTCCGACGAGAAGAAATCGGAAGAGAAGTCCGAGAGCAAGCCCGCGGACAGCGGCGACCAGTCGGCGTCCAGCGATGACGGTGAAAAACTGCTCAGCCCTGCTGCGCGCAAAATGGCCGATGAAAACAACATTGACCCCAATAGCGTGCCGGGTACCGGGAAAGACGGTCGGGTCACCAAAGAGGATGTGGCCAACTTCCTCAAATCCGGTGACAGCAAGGCAGCCAGTGCGTCGAGCAGTGCCCCGGCCAAAGCCGCGGAAGTCGAAGCGCCCGCCGGCGATCGTGCCGAGAAGCGCGTGCCGATGACCCGTCTGCGCAAGCGCATTGCCGAGCGTCTGCTCGAGGCCTCCAACACCACCGCCATGTTGACCACCTTCAACGAGGTGAACATGGGGCCGATCATGGAGCTGCGGGCCAAGTACAAAGATCAGTTCGAAAAGTCGCACGACGGTACCCGTCTGGGCTTTATGGGCTTCTTTGTGAAAGCCGCCGCCGAAGCGCTGCGTCGCTTCCCCGCCGTGAACGCCTCTATCGACAACAATGATGTTGTCTACCACGGCTATCAGGATATCGGTGTGGCGGTTTCTACCGACAAAGGCCTGGTCGTGCCGGTATTGCGCAACGCTGAGAGCATGGGCCTGGCGGATATCGAAAGCACCATTCGCGACTACGGTCTGCGCGCCCGTGATGGCAAGCTGGGTATTGAGGAAATGACCGGCGGTACCTTCACCATCACCAACGGTGGGGTCTTCGGTTCATTGTTGTCCACTCCGATTCTGAATCTTCCGCAATCCGCCATTCTGGGCATGCACAAGATTCAGGAGCGCCCGATGGCGGTCAATGGCGAGGTGAAAATCCTGCCGATGATGTACCTGGCGCTCTCCTACGACCACCGTCTGCTGGATGGCAAAGAAGCCGTTCAGTTCCTGGTCACCATCAAGGACCTGCTGGAAGATCCGGCGCGCATCCTTCTGGAAATCTGATGAACAAAGCGGGCAGGTTACTGCCCGCTTTGGTATAGCTCACTGACCGAATAATGGTGTTTGGCCCGATGAAGCGAGGGCCAGGCAGCCTTGTAAACCTGGGAAATGAAATATGTCTGATAAATTTGATGTGGTAGTCATTGGTTCTGGCCCGGCCGGATACGTTGCGGCGATTCGCGCGGCGCAGCTGGGCCTGAAAACGGCGTGTGTTGAAAAGTGGCAGAACAGCGAAGGCAAGGGCGTCAATGGTGGCACCTGCCTGAATGTGGGCTGTATCCCGTCCAAGGCGCTGCTGGACAGTTCCTACAAGTATCATGAAGCCAAAGACGACTTCAAAGTACACGGTATTTCGACCAAGGGCATCGAGATTGATGTGCCCTCAATGATTCAGCGCAAAGACAACATCGTCAAGCAACTGACCGGCGGCATCTCGGCCCTGTTCAAGGCCAATGGCGTCACCTCCGTTTTCGGCACGGGCAAACTGCTCGCCAACCGCAAGGTGGAAGTGACCGGTCACGACGGCAAAACCAAAACCCTCGAGGCGGATAACGTCATCCTGGCGTCGGGCTCCAAGCCCATCGATATCCCGGTCGCCAAAATTGATAACGACGTGATCGTCGACTCCACCGGTGCTCTCGAGTTTGATGCGGTACCCAAGCGTCTGGGCGTGATCGGCGCGGGCGTGATCGGTCTGGAACTGGGCAGTGTCTGGAACCGTCTGGGCTCCGATGTGGTGGTGCTTGAAGCTATGGACAAATTCCTGTCCATCATGGATCAGCAGATTGCCAAAGAAACCCAGAAAATCCTCACCAAGCAGGGCCTGGATATTCGGCTGAGCTGCCGGGTGACCGGCTCCGAAGTCAAGGGTAAGGAAGTGACCGTGACCTTTACCGATAAAGACGGTAAAGAGCAGAAAGAGACCTTTGACAAGCTGATCGTCTGTGTCGGGCGTCGTCCTTACACCGAAGGCCTGCTGGCGGAAGACAGCGGTGTGAACCTGGACGAGCGCGGTTTTATTTACGTCAACGACCTGTGTGCGACGGGCGCCCCCGGTGTCTGGGCCATTGGTGATGTGGTGCGCGGCCCCATGCTCGCGCACAAAGGTTCTGAAGAGGGCGTGATGGTTGCCGAGCGTATTGCCGGTCAGAAAACCGTCATGAATTACGATGTGGTTCCGAATGTGATCTACACTCATCCGGAAGTGGCTTCCGTCGGTCGTACCGAAGAGCAGATCAAAGCCGATGGCGAGCCCTACAACGTCGGTACTTTCCCGTTTGCGGCCAGCGGCCGTGCCATGGCGGCCAATGAAACCGGCGGCCTGGTCAAAATCATTGCCCATGCGGACACCGATCGCATTCTTGGCGCTCACATTGTGGGACCGAGTGCGGCGGATCTGGTCCAGCAGGTGGCGATTGCAATGGAATTCGGCAGCAGTGCGGAAGATCTGGGTCTGATGGTCTTTGGCCACCCGACTCTGTCTGAAGCTGTGCATGAAGCAGCCTTGGCGGTTCATGGTCATGCGATCCATGTCGCCAATAAGAAGAAGCGCTAATAATAACGAGAAATGACACTGAGTTAGAGAACTCAACCCAGGGGGCAGGCCGCCAAGGCGCGGTCTGCTAATTGGTCATTCTTGCCGGAAATGCCGTAAGAGACCTCGGTCCGGCAACAGACAATGTGGAACTGCACCATGAATTTGCATGAATATCAGGGTAAGCAACTGTTCGCTCAGTACGGACTGCCCGTCTCCAAGGGTGTCGCCGCCCAGACCCCCGCTGAAGCGGTAGCGGCAGCGGACACCATCGGTGGTACCGAGTTCGTCGTCAAGGCCCAGGTTCACGCCGGTGGCCGCGGTAAGGCTGGTGGCGTCAAGCTGGTGAAAACCAAGGCGGAAATCGAAGCGTTTGCCAAGCAGTGGTTGGGCAAAAACCTGGTGACCTATCAGACTGACGAAAACGGTCAGCCGGTCAGCCGCATTCTGGTTGAAACCTGCACCGACATCGATAAAGAACTGTATCTGGGTGCGGTCGTCGATCGCTCCACTCGCCGCATCGTATTCATGGCGTCTACCGAAGGCGGTGTGGAAATCGAAAAAGTGGCTGAGGAAACGCCGGAAAAAATCCTCAAGGCCACCATCGATCCGCTGGTTGGTGCTCAGCCTTATCAGGGCCGCGACCTGGCCTTCAAGCTGGGCCTGGAAGGCAAGCAGATCAAGCAGTTCGTACAGATTTTCCTGGGCCTGGCCAAGCTGTTCAAAGAAAAGGACGTGGCACTGATCGAGATCAACCCGCTGGTGATCACTCCGGCCGGTGACCTGCACTGCCTGGACGCCAAAGTGGCGATCGACGGCAACGCCCTGTACCGTCACGACGACCTGCACGAAATGCACGATCCGTCCCAGGAAGACGCCCGTGAAGCTCACGCCGCCAAGTGGGAACTGAACTACGTGGCACTCGATGGCAACATCGGCTGCATGGTAAACGGCGCTGGTCTGGCCATGGGCACCATGGACATCGTCAAGCTGCACGGTGGTGCGCCGGCGAACTTCCTGGACGTCGGTGGCGGTGCCACTAAAGAGCGCGTTGTGGAAGCGTTCAAAATCATTCTGTCTGACGAAAACGTCAAGGCTGTTCTGATCAACATCTTCGGCGGTATCGTTCGCTGTGACCTGATCGCCGAAGGCGTGATTGGCGCCGTGGAAGAGGTGGGCGTGAAGGTGCCGGTGGTTGTGCGCCTGGAAGGTAATAACGCCGAGCTGGGCGCCAAAGTACTGGCGGACAGCGGTCTGAACATCATCGCCGCGACCAGCTTGACTGACGCTGCTCAGCAAGTGGTTAAAGCCGCGGAGGGCTAAGGGCGACCGGAAACTGAATGTTTCCGCAGCGCCCTTAGCGACCGGCCAGGACGGCCGGGCTGGACCCAAACACCAGGGACGGTTTCACACTCCGCAGCAACACAGAATTTGAGGACTCAACAATGAGCGTTTTGATCAACAAAGATACCAAAGTGATCTGCCAGGGTTTCACCGGTGCCCAAGGTACCTTCCACTCTGAGCAGGCAATTGCCTACGGCACCAAGATGGTCGGCGGTGTCACCCCAGGCAAGGGTGGCCAGACTCACCTGGGCCTGCCGGTGTTCAATACCGTGGCGGAAGCCGTGGCCGAAACCGGCGCCGAAGCGTCCGTCATCTACGTACCGGCTCCCTTCTGTAAGGACTCGATCCTGGAAGCGGCCAACGCCGGCATCAAGCTGATCGTGTGCATTACCGAAGGCATTCCGACTCTGGATATGCTGGACTGTAAAGTGAAGTGCGATGAGCTGGGCGTGCGCCTGATCGGCCCCAACTGCCCGGGTGTGATCACGCCGGGTGAGTGCAAAATCGGCATCATGCCGGGCCACATTCACAAGCCGGGCAAGGTGGGCATCGTGTCCCGCTCTGGTACCCTGACTTATGAAGCGGTCAAGCAGACCACCGACTTCGGTTACGGTCAGTCCACCTGCGTGGGCATCGGTGGTGACCCGATTCCGGGCTCCAACTTCATCGATATTCTGGAAATGTTCCAGAACGATCCGAAGACCGAAGCGATTGTGATGATTGGTGAGATTGGTGGTAGCGCGGAAGAAGAAGCCGCCGCGTTCATCAAGGCCAACGTCACCAAGCCGGTGGTGTCTTACATCGCGGGTGTCACGGCACCGAAGGGTAAGCGCATGGGGCACGCGGGTGCGATCATTGCTGGCGGTAAGGGTACGGCTGACGAGAAGTTCGCCGCTCTGGAAGACGCCGGTGTGAAAACCGTACGCAGTCTGGCGGACATCGGCCAGGCGCTGAAAGAAGCCACTGGCTGGTAAGTCTTTCAGTCAAAAAAGGCGGCCTGCGAGCCGCCTTTTTTGTGTCTGTTGTCTTATTTCTTGAGCGACGTTTTAGTCCGGCGTTGGGGAGGAATACCATGTGGAGACCCGCCGTGAATACATCCCTGTAGGCTTCTCATCGGCATCCATGCCTCAGAGAGTCTCCACATGGTATTCCTCCCCAACGCCTCAGTGCCAACAAATTGCCATCGACGCATCGCCCATCTTGTTCCGACTGCCTGCAGACGGGTACCGAGGGTTTTTAGTGGCAAAACGTGCTATCTCCAAACAACGTTCAGTTGGCACCAGCGGAGGGTGGGTATACCACTGCAAGACCGTTACCCGCCTGGACGGCGGGTAATGAGCCCCCAGGGATGGGTTTACGGCGTGTCTTGCAGTGGTATACCCACCCGCAGCGCCACAATGCGAAGTGCCTGGTGAAGTACCTGGTAAGGTTCCGCCGAGAGCAGCAACTCAACGCTTACGCAATGAAGGCTTGGCCGGCGCTTTGGGCAGATGAAGTTTTTCCGTCCGGTACTGGCCGGGTTGCAACTGATCCAGGGACCAGGTGCCGATGCGGGCGCGGACCAGGCGCAGGGTGGGGTGGCCGACCGCCGCTGTCATCCGGCGGACCTGACGGTTACGGCCCTCGGTGATGGTCAGCTCCAGCCAGGTGGTGGGAACGGATTTGCGCTCCCGCACCGGCGGGTTCCGGGGCCAGAGGGGCGGTTCGGGAATCACTTTTACCTTGGCCGGGCGAGTCCGGCCGTCGTTGAGCGTGACACCCTCACGCAACGCCTGCAGAGCCGACTTGTCGGGCGCGCCCTCCACCTGCACCCAATACACCTTGGGCAGCTTGTGCAGCGGGTGGGCGATCTGGTGCTGTACCTGGCCATCATCGGTGAGCAACAGCAGGCCCTCGGAGTCGCGATCCAGACGGCCGGCCGGGTAGACACCGGGGACATCAATGTAACGGGCCAGAGTGTCCCGGCCCTGGGCATCGGTGAACTGAGTGAGTACCCCATAAGGTTTATTGAACAACAACAGACGTGCCACAGATAACCTCGTTTCATGCCGGGCGTGGTCATTACTGGTATAATGCGCGCGATCAAAACACCGGCACACCCCCAGACAAGATGGAGTGACAGCTTATCATGACCGAATCCAAAATCATCTACACGGAAACTGACGAGGCGCCCGCGCTGGCGACCTACTCTCTGCTGCCCATCGTTCGCGCCTTTGCCGAACCCTGCGGCGTCGCGATTGAGACCCGTGACATCTCCCTGTCCGGACGGATCATCTCCCAGTTTCCCGAGCGTCTGAGCGAAGAACAGCGCATCGCTGATGATCTGGCTGAGCTGGGCGAGCTGGCCAAAACGCCGGAAGCCAACATCGTCAAACTGCCTAATATCAGTGCGTCCATTCCCCAGTTGAAGGCGGCCATCAAAGAGCTGCAGAAGCAGGGCTACGACCTGCCGGACTACCCGGATGAGCCCAAGACCGATGAAGAGAAAGCGGTCAAAGCCAAGTACGACAAAGTGAAAGGCAGTGCCGTTAACCCGGTCCTGCGCGAAGGCAACTCCGACCGTCGGGCTCCGGCCTCGGTCAAGCAGTATGCGCGCAAGAACCCGCACAAAATGGGTGCCTGGTCCGCCGACTCCAAGTCTCACGTGTCTCACATGTCCCACGGCGATTTTTACGGCAGCGAGCAGTCCGTGCTGGTGGAGAAAGCCACCGACGTAAAAATTCAGCTGGTCACCGATGCGGGCGACACTCAGATCCTGAAAGAGAAAACCGCGCTGCTCGACGGCGAGATCATTGACGCGGCGGTCATGAGCAAGCAGGCGTTGCGGGACTTCCTGGAAGCCGAAATCAAAGACGCCAAAGCCAAAGACGTGCTCTTTTCGCTGCATCTGAAGGCGACCATGATGAAGGTCTCCGACCCGATTCTGTTTGGTCATACCGTGGAAGTGTTCTATGCCGACGCGCTGAAAAAACATGAGGCGGCCCTGAAGTCGGTCGGCTTTGATGCCAACAACGGTATTGGCGATCTCTACTCCTGTGTTGAGCAACTGCCGGAAGATCAGCGCAAGGCCATCTTTGCCGATGTGGAGGCGGTGTACAACGAACGCCCCCGTCTGGCCATGGTCAACTCCGATAAAGGCATCACCAACCTGCACGTCCCCAGCGATGTGATCATCGATGCCTCCATGCCCGCCATGATCCGTGATTCCGGCAAGATGTGGGGCGCGGACAATGCTCGCCACGATGCCAAGGCCGTGATCCCGGATCGCTGCTACGCCACCATTTACCAGGCTGTGATTGACGACTGTAAAGCCAATGGCGCTTTCGATCCGACCACCATGGGCAGCGTGTCCAACGTTGGTCTGATGGCCCAGAAGGCCGAAGAGTACGGTTCACACGACAAGACCTTTGAAGTGCCGGCCAGCGGCAAGGTTCAGGTGGTGGATGCCAGCGGCCAGGTGCTGATCGAGCAGAGCGTCGAGGCGGGTGATATCTTCCGCATGTGCCAGGTCAAAGATGCGCCGATCCGCGACTGGGTCAAGCTGGCGGTCAACCGTGCTCGCGAAAGTGGCGCCCCGGCCGTGTTCTGGCTGGACTCCAAGCGCGCTCACGACGCCCAGGTCACCAAGAAAGTGGAGCAGTACCTGAAAGAGCACGACACCAGTGGCCTGGAAATTCACATCATGGCGCCGGTGGATGCGATGACCTTCTCCCTGGAGCGTATCCGTCAGGGCAAGGACACCATTTCCGTGACCGGTAACGTGTTGCGCGACTACCTGACCGATCTGTTCCCGATCATGGAGTTGGGCACCAGTGCGAAGATGCTCTCCATTGTGCCGCTGATGAATGGCGGCGGCCTGTTTGAGACCGGTGCCGGCGGCTCGGCCCCCAAGCATGTTCAGCAGCTGCTGGAGGAGAATCACCTGCGTTGGGATTCCCTGGGTGAATTCCTGGCGATGGTGGAATCACTGCGTCACTTCGGCAAGGTCACCGGCAATGCCAAGGCGAAGGTACTGGCCGATGCCCTGGACAAGGCCAATGCGGACTTCCTGGAAAACAACAAGTCACCCTCGCGCAAAACCGGCGAGCTGGACAACCGGGGCAGTCACTTCTACCTGGCGCTGTACTGGGCAGAAGCACTGGCGGCTCAGTCTGACGATGCCGAGCTCAAGCAGCGTTTCACCGAGCTGGCGAAAACCCTGAGGGCCGAGGAAGACAAGATCGTGGCCGAGCTGAACGGCGTGCAGGGCAAGCCGGTGGACATCGGTGGCTACTACCGTCCGGTTACCCGCAAGGTGTCTGACGTCATGCGCCCGAGCGCAACGCTCAATGCCTCGCTGGATGCCTTGAAAAACGCCTGATCGACGCCATATACAGCACAGGGAAGGGTGCTTGATGGTGCGAAAAACCCCCGGGGTCCATCAGGGCGCCGGGGGTTTTTGTTTCAGATCGGATCAGGATCGGTGCGTGGCGACTCGGTCAGTGAGTCGTGACGGCGGCCGGCTTGCCGGGGGCGGAATCGAAGTCCCGTCGCTCTCCGGCGCCATTGTTGGCGGCGGCGCGCTCGTCGGCCTGATGGGCATCGGAAGAAATGATGTTGGTGGCGTGGTAGCCTTTATCACCTTTGGTGATATCGAACGCGACCAGTTGACCCGCCTTAAGGGTTTTATAACCCTCCATCTGGATGGCCGAGTAGTGCGCGAACAGATCTTCGCCACCTTCGTCCGGCAGGATAAAGCCATAGCCTTTGGCGTTATTGAACCACTTGACGGTACCTGTAGGCATGGGGGGTATCCTTCTGTTGCGGAGAGGCGCGCAGGCCTCATCGTTAATCGTTATTAGAGTGTGTTGGTTTATTGCTCAAAGTGCTTAACTAGCTCGTCACTTTGTTGCTTTTTTGACCAACGTCACTCGTTTTAGCGAAGTTTCCTTCCCGTGTCAAGTGTGCGGCCCGGGAAGGTGGTAGGTGACCGGGGCATCGTTCCGGTACAATGAAGCGTATATCCCGGTCGGGCAGCCCGGCTGGATTACACATTTTTACGCAACCTTTTTCGGTACTGATGGGAAAAATGGCGATCTATCATCTAACCTTAAGTAAAGAGCCGATGCTGGCCAAAGAGCCGGATGCGGCCGAAGGGGACGGCAATGTGGCGGTGCAGGAGGACAAGCCCAAACTGCGCCGCCCGCCAATGTACAAGGTAGTCATGTTCAACGATGACTACACACCCATGGATTTTGTGGTGGAGACGCTGGAAATCTTTTTTTCCATGAACCGGGAGAAGGCAACCCAGGTCATGATCAAAGTACATACCCAAGGTAAAGCCGTATGTGGTGTCTATACTCGGGATATTGCCGAGACCAAGGCGGCCCAGGTCAATCAATTTGCCAAGGACAATGAACATCCGCTGTTGTGTGAAATCGAAGCAGTGGAAGACGACGACCGGTGACTCTGCAGTAGAGGTTATCAGCGATGCTAAGTAAAGATCTCGAAATTACCCTGAACCTGGCGTTCAAGGGCGCGCGCTCAAAGCGGCATGAATTCATGACCGTTGAGCACCTGTTGCTGGCGTTGATCGATAATGAATCGGCGGCGAATGTCCTGCGTGCCTGCGGTGCGGACCTGGGCCAGTTGCGCAAGGAGTTGATCGAATTTGTCGACTCCACCACGCCTCTGATTCCGGAAGACGACACCGAGCGGGAAACCCAACCGACACTGGGCTTCCAGCGGGTACTGCAGCGCGCGGTATTCCACGTTCAGTCCTCGGGAAAGCAGGAGGTGACCGGTGCCAATGTGCTGGTGGCCATCTTCAGTGAGCAGGAAAGTCAGGCGGTCTACTACCTGAAGCAGCAGAGTATTGCCCGCATTGATGTGGTCAACTACATCACCCACGGCATCCACAAGGTGGCCGGGCAGTCCGATCACGGCAACGACTCCGCTCAGGAGCAGCACGATGATGATGCCATCGGCGGTGAGTCGCCCAGCCAGAGTCCTCTGGAGAGTTTTGCGGCCAACCTGAACGAGCAGGCCATGCAGGGGCGTATTGATCCCCTGGTGGGGCGCGAGTACGAGGTGGAGCGGGTCAGCCAGATTCTCTCCCGTCGGCGCAAGAACAATCCGCTGCTGGTGGGCGAGTCCGGGGTGGGTAAAACCGCCATTGCCGAAGGGCTGGCGAAGCGCGTGGTGGACGGCAATGTGCCCGAGGCGCTGGCGGATAGCGTGGTCTATTCCCTGGATATGGGCGCTCTGCTCGCCGGCACCAAGTACCGTGGTGACTTTGAAAAGCGCTTCAAAGGGCTGCTCGGTGAGCTGAAAAAGCAGAAGAATGCGATTCTGTTCATCGACGAAATTCATACCATCATCGGTGCGGGGGCGGCCTCCGGCGGTGTCATGGACGCCTCCAACCTGCTCAAGCCTCTGCTGTCCTCCGGCGAATTGCGCTGCATGGGGTCCACGACCTATCAGGAATACCGGGGCGTGTTTGAGAAGGACAGGGCTCTGTCCCGGCGCTTTCAGAAGGTGGATGTCAAAGAGCCGACGGTGGATGAGACCTATCAGATCCTCAAGGGGCTCAAGAGCCGCTTTGAGAAGCATCACGGGCTGCGTTACACCGATCCGGCGCTGCGCACCGCAGCGGAGCTGTCAGAGCGTTACATCAATGAACGCTTCCTGCCCGACAAGGCGATCGACGTGATTGATGAAGCCGGGGCCTACCAGCAGCTGCAGCCGCCGAGCAAGCGTAAGAAAACCGTCGGCGTGTCCGATATCGAGGCGGTGGTGGCCAAGATCGCGCGCATTCCCCCGAAGAGCGTTTCCTCTTCGGACAAGGAGCAACTGCGCAAGCTGGACGACAACCTGAAGATGACCGTTTTCGGGCAGGACGAGGCCATTGATACCCTGTCGACCGCGATCAAGCTGTCGCGCGCCGGCCTGGGCTCCGCCGAGAAACCCATCGGTTCCTTCCTGTTCGCCGGGCCCACCGGTGTCGGTAAGACCGAGGTGACCCGGCAACTGGCCAAGTGCCTGGGTGTGGAGTTGATCCGTTTCGATATGTCCGAGTACATGGAGCGGCACACGGTGTCCCGGCTGATTGGTGCGCCTCCGGGCTACGTCGGGTTTGATCAGGGTGGCCTGCTCACCGATGCGGTAACCAAGCATCCCCACAGTGTGGTGTTGCTCGATGAGATCGAGAAGGCGCACCCCGAGGTGTTCAACCTGCTGTTGCAGGTGATGGACCACGGGACCCTGACCGACAACAACGGCCGCAAGGCGGACTTCCGCAACGTCATTCTGGTGATGACCACCAATGCGGGCGCGGAGGACATGAGCCGGCCGTCCATCGGCTTCACCCATCAGGATCACACCACCGATGGCAAAGAGGCGATCAAAAAGTCCTTTACCCCCGAGTTCCGCAACCGACTGGATGCGGTCGTGCAGTTCGGCGCCCTGAGTATGGATGTGATCAAGACCGTGGTGGACAAGTTCCTGGTGGAACTGCAGTCCCAGTTGGACGACAAGAAAGTCACTCTGGAGGTGACCGACGAGGCTCGTCAGTGGCTGGCCGAGCACGGTTATGACGAAAAAATGGGCGCCCGACCCATGGCTCGTCTGATCCAGGAGAAGGTCAAGAAGCCTTTGGCGGAAGCGGTGCTTTTCGGAGAATTGGCCGAAAATGGCGGCTCTGTGTATGTGGGCGTGGATCCGGACAAGGACGAGCTGGCGATCAGGGTAGATGGCAAGGCCTGATCGACTCACTTTTCCACAGGCATAACGAAACCCGCGCCACCGTCAGGAGGCGCGGGTTTTTTGTCGGTAACCAGACTGTTCGGCGCCGGGCGGGCAGGGCGCCGAAGGGGTGCTTAGCGGGAGCGGTAGGTGATGCGACCTTTGGTGAGGTCGTAGGGGGTCATTTCGACCTTGACCTTGTCGCCGGTGAGGATGCGGATATAGTTTTTACGCATCTTGCCAGAGATGTGCGCGGTCACCACGTGCCCATTTTCCAGCTTTACGCGGAAAGTGGTATTGGGCAGGGTATCGACTACTTCACCTTCAAATTCAATATTGTCTTCTTTCGCCATTCGGCCGTTTCCTCAGCTTTCTGTGAGTGCATTGTCGTCGAACTTCAGACATCGTGCACAGGGTAAGTCTGAATGATTGCCCCGCAGGGCCAAAAATAGGCGTGAATTGTGCCTGAAATGAGCCGAAAGGCCAAGTGCTGGCTGGATAAAAGGTGGTTTGAGGCGGCTTATTCGTCGTTTGGACGCGTCACGTCCGGCCCGGCAAGGGGAATACCGTTTGGAAACCCGCCGTGAACCCATCCCTGGGGGCTTCTCATCGGCATCCATGCCTCAGAGAGTTTCCAAACGGTATTCCCCTTGCCGGGCCTCCGAACTTCGTAAGAGCTTAAGTCACGCGTAGGGCGGATAAGCGAAGCGCATCCGCCGTAAACACACGCCACATCCCAAGAAAAGTTTCATTTGGCACTGAGGGCTGCCGGTGAGGTATACCCTTCGGAAACTCTCTGAGGCATGGATGCCGATGAGAAGCCTACAGGGATGTATTTACGGCGGGTTTCCGAAGGGTATACCTCACCGGCGGACCGGACGTCACGCATATCTACTAGGTAAGAGAGTTGGTCAGTTAACCCTAATCCAGCGACGATTGACCAACATCTCCAACGGCCGATACTGGGTCTTGTAATCCATCTTCCGACACTGCTTGATCCAATACCCCAGATACACATACCGCAAGCCCAGGGCTTTGGCCTGCTCCACCTGGGCCAGAATGCCAAAAACCCCCAGGCTGCGGCGGTCCTCCCGGCTGTCGAAAAAGGTGTACACCGCCGACAGCCCGTCATCCAGTCGGTCGCACACCGCAACCGCCAGCAGTCGGTCCTCAGCATTTCGCACCTCAAGGTACTGAGTCACGCCCCAGGCCCGGCTTAAAAACGCTTCGTACTGGGCTCGTGAGGGTGGGTACATGTCCCCG
Organism: Marinimicrobium sp. LS-A18; assembly: GCF_000463525.1. Lineage (NCBI taxonomy): Bacteria > Pseudomonadati > Pseudomonadota > Gammaproteobacteria > Cellvibrionales > Cellvibrionaceae > Marinimicrobium > Marinimicrobium sp. LS-A18. The sequence continues at coordinate 1,194,198 of NZ_AWEP01000002.1, read as the reverse complement.
TCCCGGTGGCGGGTGTTGATGTAATGGGCGTACAGCTCGTAGTGCTCATCGGCATCAATCCGCTCCACCATGGCTAGCGTCAGGTCCTCATTGCGCCGCCAGCAACGGCGCTGCTTTCGGTTGGGGCGGAAGTGTTCGACCGGAATGCGACAGGACACACAGGCACTGCACTGGGCGCAGTGCGGCCGGTACAGGTGCGCGCCGCTGCGGCGGAAGCCAATCTGGGACAGTTGGCTGTACAGGTCCTGATCAACCGGCGCGTTGGGGTCGATAAACAGGGTAGTGGCTTCCTCTCCCTCCAGATAACTGCAGGGGTGGGGCTGGGTGGCGAAGAGTTTGAGGTTCGACAGGTCGGTCATGATGTCTCCTCCCGTCGGGAAGTCTATCTCTGGGCGTCGGTCTATAGCACGGGCTGATTCAGGTGCCAGGGACCGCTGATCGAGGGCAGATAGGCATAGTCTAGCAGGATTTTTTCGAAGGCTTCACGGGAAATTTCCTCCGCCCCAAGGCTGAACAGGTGTGCGCTGCCCACCTGACAGTCGATGAGCTCAAAATGCCACGCCTTGAGTTGGGCGACCAGGTGGACAAAGCCGACCTTGGAGGCATTGTCCGTCCGGCTGAACATGGACTCGCCAAAAAAGACGCGGCCCAGGGCGAGGCCGTAAAGCCCTCCCACCAGGCGCTCTTCCTGCCAGACTTCGATGGAATGCGCCACTCCCTGACGGTGAAGGCGCGTGTAGGCGGCCAGCATGTCATCGGTAATCCAGGTGCCGGAGGCGCCGTCGCGGGGGGCGGCGCAGGCGCGCATGACCGCCTCGAAAGTCTGGTCACAGGTGACCCTATATTCCCCTCGTTTGAGGGTTTTGCGCAGGGAACGGGACACGTGCAGATGGTCGGGAAAGAGCACGGCGCGAGGGTCGGGTGTCCACCACAGAATGGGCTGACCCTCTTCGTACCAGGGAAAAATACCCAGGCGGTAGGCGCGCGTCAGTCGTTCCGGAGACAGGTCGCCGCCACCGGCGAGCAGCCCGTTGGGTTCATCCAGGGCTTCGGTCGTGGGCGGAAAGTCCAGGGTGTCGGGCTCAAGCCAGGGAAGGGTAATCATGAGTGCGTCAAACCGGCCCCGAAGGGCCGGTGAACAGGTCGGGAGCGACCCGGTTACAAGTCGTCCAGATACTTTTCCGCGTCCAGAGCCGCCATGCAGCCGGCACCGGCCGAGGTGATGGCCTGACGGTAGACGTGGTCGGATACGTCGCCCGCGGCGAACACACCGGGCACACTGGTGGCGGTGGCGTTGCCATTCAGGCCGCTCTTGATCTTGATGTAGCCGTCTTTCATGTCCAACTGACCGGCGAAGATATCGGTGTTGGGCTTGTGGCCAATGGCGATGAATACGCCCTGGACGTCGATTTCCTGGGTGCTCTCGTTGAGCATGCTGCGCAGACGGGCGCCGGTGACGCCGTTGTCATCGCCCAGCACTTCGTCCAGGGTGTGGTCCCAGACGATCTTCACGTTGCCATTTTCGGCCTTGGCGAACAGCTTGTCCTGCAGGATTTTCTCGGCCCGAAGCTTGTCGCGACGGTGAATCAGGGTCACTTCGCTGGCGATATTGGACAGGTACAGGGCCTCTTCCACGGCGGTATTACCACCGCCGACCACGGCGACTTTCTGATCGCGGTAGAAGAAACCGTCACAGGTGGCGCAGGCGCTGACGCCCTTACCCATAAACGCCTCTTCCGAGGGCAGGCCGATATACTGGGCGGAGGCGCCGGTGGCGATGATCAGGGCGTCACAGGTGTAGGTTTCGTTACCGATCAGCTTGTAAGGGCGCTCGCTCAGGTCGGTTTCGTGGATATGATCGAAAATGATCTGAGTGTCAAAACGCTCAGCGTGCTGCTGCATCTCGACCATCAGGTCGGGCCCCTGGAGGTCCGACACACCGCCCGGCCAGTTCTCCACATCCGTGGTGGTAGTCAGTTGGCCACCCTGCTGCATGCCGGTGATCAGCACCGGATTCAGGTTGGCGCGGGCCGCGTAGATGGCCGCTGTGTAACCGGCGGGACCCGAACCGAGGATAATCAGGCGATGATGCTGTGCTTCGCTCATGATTTGCTGTCCTTTACGTCAATTGAGAGTGAGGGGGAAATTTGAAGGCGCTCATCATAAGTGAATCGCTCTCGGGGCGCAAAATAGTATGAACCAATGCCAAGTATTGCTTTCTTTAATGGTAATCTCTCGGTTTTATCGCTTTGCGCTATTATCGGTCCCTTCGGGTCCGGGGCGAGTCTATGAACGGGTCGCTTTTGCAAACCCCGTCCGGGCCGATAGAATAGCCGCCGTCATTCTTACAACTCAACAGGATTAACCCGTTTGAAGCGTTCTCAAGCCTCCACCGCCAGTAACGACGCCGCGCCCGCCGACAGTGTACTGGTGCGCATCGTCAAAGAAGGCGCCCTGATCGGCCTGGCCGCCATCAGTGTGTACCTGATGTTGGCACTGGTGACCTATGACGCCGGGGACCCGGGCTGGTCGCACACGGGAGAGAACAGCCGCATTCGCAATGCCGGCGGCCCGGCCGGGGCCTGGTTGGCCGATGTGTTCCTGTCGCTGTTTGGCTATCTGGCTTACCTGTTTCCGGTACTTCTGGCCTACCGGGCCTGGCAGGTATTTCGGGATCGGGAGCGTCAGCCCGGGTTCGACTGGTTGCTGATCTCGCTGCGGGTGGTGGGCCTGATCCTGGTGATGGTGGCGGGTACCGGTATTGCCAGCATGCACTACCCCGATGGGGCCAGCCTGCCGTTTTCCAATGGTGGTCTGATGGGCGCTTCGGTGGCCGAGGCCGTTGAAGGCGCCTTCAGCTACACCGGTGGCACCCTGATTCTGCTGTCGATTTTCCTGTTCGGTATCACCATCTTTACGGACCTGTCCTGGTTGGCACTGATGGATGAAACCGGGCGCTTGACCCTGGTACTGCTCGATAAAATCCGCTCGGGCTTCCAGCACTGGCAGCACCAGCGGGCCGAGCGCAAAGCCGCGAGAGAGGCCCAGCGCACGCGTCGGGAAGCCGTTGCCAAGCAGGTTGAGAAAACCGCCAAGCGGGTGCCGCCCACGATCAGCGAACCGGTCAAGAAGGCCCCGCCCAAACCCCAGCCCAAGCCGGCCCGGCAGGCTTCGCTGTTCGATACCAAGGACAGTTCACCTCCGGAGGGTGACTTGCCCTCGATTGATCTGCTGGATCCGGCCGATGAACACAGTGACAAGTCCTATTCCAAAGAGTCCCTGGAAGCCATGTCCCGTCTTCTAGAGCTGAAGCTCAAGGACTTCGGGATCGAGGTCGAGGTGGTCTCGGTGCAGCCCGGGCCTGTGGTGACCCGGTTCGAGATTCAGCCCGCCCCCGGGGTCAAGGCCAGCCGGATTACCAATCTGGCCAAAGACCTGGCCCGTTCGCTGGCGGTGATCAGCGTGCGGGTGGTGGAAGTGATTCCCGGCAAATCGGTGGTGGGGATTGAGATTCCCAACGAGCACCGGGAAATCGTGCGCCTGAGTGAAGTGTTGGCCTCGGATGTGTATGCCAAGGCCAAATCCGTGCTCACCATGGCCCTGGGTCACGATATCTCCGGCGAACCCATCGTGGCGGATCTGGCCAAAATGCCCCACTTGCTGGTGGCGGGTACCACTGGCTCGGGGAAATCCGTGGGCGTGAACGTGATGCTGCTCAGCCTGTTGTACAAATCCTCTCCGGACGAAGTACGACTGATGCTGGTGGACCCGAAGATGCTGGAGCTGTCGGTCTATGAGGGCATTCCGCACCTGTTGACCCCGGTCATTACCGATATGAAAGACGCCGCCAACGGCCTGCGCTGGTGCGTCGGGGAAATGGAGCGGCGTTACAAGCTGATGGCCGCCCTGGGGGTTCGCAACCTGGCCGGCTATAACCGCAAGGTGGATGAGGCCCGCAAGGCCGGAGAGCCGCTGAAAGACCCGCTGTTCAAACCGGAAGAGAACTACGAGCCGGGGGCCGAGGAGGCCACGGCGCCGGATCTGGAGCACCTGCCGGCGATTGTGGTGGTGATCGATGAGTTTGCCGATATGATGATGATCGTCGGCAAGAAGGTGGAACAGTTGATTGCCCGTATTGCCCAGAAGGCACGGGCAGCGGGTATCCATCTGATTCTGGCGACCCAGCGCCCGTCGGTGGATGTGATCACCGGTCTGATCAAGGCGAACGTGCCGACGCGGATTGCGTTTCAGGTGTCCTCGAAGATTGATTCACGCACGATTCTGGATCAGGGTGGGGCGGAGCAGCTGCTGGGCCACGGGGATATGTTGTATCTGCCCCCGGGCACGAGCAATCCGGTGCGGGTCCACGGGGCCTTTGTGGATGATCATGAGGTGCACAAGGTGGTGGCGGATTGGAAGAAGCGCGGTGAGCCGAATTATATTGATGGGGTGACGGATGAGAGTACGACCAGTTCGATTCCGGTACCGGGTATGCCCGGAGGGGAAGAGGGCGGTGATGCCGGTGAGGGGGATGCCCTCTACGATGAGGCGGTGGCCTTTGTGATTGATTCACGCAAGGCGTCGATTTCAGGGGTTCAGCGCAAGCTACGCATCGGCTACAACCGCGCGGCCCGCCTGATCGATACCATGGAAGCCGCCGGTGTAGTCTCCGAAGCCGGCCACAACGGCAACCGAGAGGTCTTGGTCCCCAAAAACTGATTTCGTATGGTGGTTTCGAGAGAGACCGGCGAGAGAGGGGAATACCCCTCGGAGACCCGCCGTAAACCCATGATGTGCATGGATGCACGAATGCCGCGATGGCAGGAGCCAATGAGCGGCCCATGGGGGCTTCTCGTCGGCATCCATGCCTCCGAGAGTCTCCGAGGGGTATTCCCCTCTCTCGCCTCAGTGCCAGCTTCCACCTGAGGTCGCGTAGGGCGGGTAAGCCGAAGGCGCACCCGCCGTAACCCAATACCAGATGCTGCGGTAATGACGTAGGGTGGATCGGTCCGACGCATCGGAGCCCAAAGGGCGTCATCCACCAAAAAAACCACCGAAATACCCGTAGGTCGGATTAGGCCAAAGGCCGTAATCCGACAAAACGACCCCCGGAACTTTATTACCACCTTCCTGGGTCCAAAGAACACAACCAAACAACCGAGCCACTATTTATGAATCGACTCTACGCTCTGATCACCTCAACCCTGCTCCTGCTGAGCACCCCCCTTCACGCCGACTCGACCGCGGAACTGCGCTCCCGCCTGGACGCCATGACCAGCCTGCAAGGCGAGTTCACCCAGGTCTTGATCGATATGGACGGCGAGGTGCTGGAGGAGAGCTCGGGGGATTTCGCTATGGCGCGCCCGGGCAAGTTTGACTGGCACACACGGGAGCCGTTTGAGCAGCGTCTGGTGTCGGATCACGAGTCCATCTGGCTGTACGACCCGGATCTGATGCAGGTGACGGTGCGTGAGTTCGATGAGGAGCTGCAGGATACGCCGGCGCTGATTCTCAGTGATGAGCTGACCGCGCTGAATGAGCAGTTTGAGATCACCCACTCGCAAACGGATGAGGGGTGGGATGCGTTCCGTCTGGAGCCGAAGGATGATGACAGTTTGTTCGCGGCGCTGGTGCTGACGTTTGACGGTGATCTGCTTCGGGAAATCCGGATGGATGACAATCTGGACCAGATCACCCGGTTTACTCTGTCCGATCTGAAACGCAATGAGTCCATCGATGACGGTCGGTTTACCTTTGAGGTTCCCGACGGCGTTGATGTGTTGGTGGATTGATGGCGGGCGATCTGTTTCAAAGCGAGCCGGTTTATCAGCCCCTGGCAGCGCGGATGCGGCCGCGTAACCTGGCGGACTATATCGGTCAGGAGCATTTACTTGCGCCCGGCAAGCCGCTGCGCGACGCCATTGAGCGCGGTCACCTGCACTCCATGATTCTTTGGGGGCCGCCGGGGGTGGGGAAGACTACTCTGGCGCGATTGTTCGCCGAGCAGGCGGATGCGCGCTTTCAGACCATTTCTGCGGTGCTGGCGGGTGTGAAGGATATTCGCGCGGCGGTGCAGGTGGCCGAGCAGGAGCGGGCCGCCCGGGGGCGCAAAACCATTCTGTTTGTCGATGAGGTGCACCGTTTCAACAAGGCGCAGCAGGATGCGTTTTTGCCTTATGTGGAAGACGGCACGCTGATCTTTATTGGTGCGACGACCGAGAACCCCTCGTTTGAGCTGAACAACGCGCTGTTGTCCCGCTGCCGGGTGTATGTGCTGCGCGGACTGGAGTTTGAGCATATTCGCCAAGTGTTACACCAGGCGCTGGAGGATACCGATAGAGGTCTCGGAAACGACGGCATCCGGATTGAGGAAGAGTGGCTCGACACGCTGGCCAAGGCGGCGGACGGCGATGCGCGCAAGGCGCTGAATCTGCTCGAGATTGCGTCGGATCTGGCGGAGGAGCGCGACGGTCAGAAAGTGATCGACCGGGCGGTGCTGGAGGAGGTGCTGGCCGCCGATGTTCGCCGGTTTGATAAGGGCGGGGATCTGTTTTACGAGCAGATTTCCGCCTTACATAAATCGGTGCGGGGCTCCTCCCCGGACGGCGCGCTGTACTGGTTTGCCAGGATGCTCGATGGCGGTTGCGATCCGCTCTATATCGCCCGGCGCATTGTCCGCATCGCCAGTGAGGATATCGGCAATGCCGACCCGCGCGCGCTGCCTCTGGCGCTGGCGGCCTGGGATACCCAGGAGCGCCTGGGCAGTCCGGAGGGTGAGTTGGCCATCGCCCAGGCCGTGGTTTATATGGCCTCGGCACCCAAAAGCAATGCTGTGTATAATGCCTTCAATACGGTGATGGCCGAGGTGCGCGAGCAGCCGGGCTATGAGGTGCCGGTGCATCTGCGCAACGCCCCCACCAAGTTGATGAAGTCCATGGATTACGGGGCGGAGTATCGGTACGCCCACCATGAGCCCGGCGCTTACGCCGCGGGTGAGTGTTATTTGCCGCCAGAGCTGGCGGATCGAGTCTATTACGAGCCGGTGGAGCGGGGGCTTGAGCAACGGATTCGGGAGAAGTTGGCCTATTTCCGCGAGCTGGATGCCAAGAGCCCGACTCGGCGTTATAGCCAGGAGAGCGATTGATGCAGTGGTTGGCCGTGGCTTTGGGCGGTGCTCTGGGGGCGATGGGTCGGTTTGGTTTGACGACCTGGCTGTTTCCGGTGATGGGTACGCGCTTTCCGTTGGGGACGCTGGTGGCGAATGTGCTCGGGTGTCTTCTTGTGGGCCTGGCCTTTGTATTGATTGTCGATAAGGGGCTTGTTGCGCCGGAGTATCGGCCGTTTGTGATTACGGGTTTTCTGGGGGCTTTGACGACCTTTTCGACGTTTTCGTTGGATGCGTTGTTGCTCTGGCAGAATGGGGCGCCGACGATGGCGGTGGTTTATTCGCTGGTCACGTTGATGAGTTGCCTGGTTGCTGTTTTTGCGTCGGTGTATTTTGCGCGCCTTCTGTTTTAAGCGGTAGTGGTTCTGATTGGCAGGCGGGTTCGGGTGCCTTTACCCGGGACCCGCATAAATACTTCCCTGTAGCTCTGCGTCGGCATCCTGCCTCCGACGGTCCCGGGTAAAGGCACCCGAACCCACTCGGTGCCATCCTGAGATTTCCGGGAAGTTAGACAGTTTTCTATCTTCTAACCTATTGACCTGAATAAGACATTTTTATGCTGGATCCAAAACTTGTTCGTAGCAATCCCGAATCGGTGGCCGAGGCGCTGAAGAAGCGTGGTTATGAGTTGGACGTTGCGCGCCTGACGTCGTTGGAGGAGCGCCGTCGTGAGGTGCAGGTTAAGACCGAGAACCTGCAGAAGGAGCGCAATGCCAGCGCCAAATCGATTGGCCAGGCGAAGCAGCGGGGTGAGGATGTGGAGCCCCTGCTGGCCCAGGTCAGTGAGCTAAAAGAGGCCCTGGGTAAAGCCGAAGCGGAGTTGGATGAGATTCAGGCGGAGTTGGATGACCTGTTGAGTGGCATTCCCAATATTCCCGCCGATGAAGTGCCCGAAGGTAAAAGCGAAGACGATAACGTCGAGGTGCGCCGCTGGGGTTCGCCGCGCGAGTTCGGTTTTCCGATTGTCGATCATGTGGACTTGGGCGCGCGCCTGGGTGGGCTGGATTTTGATACCGCGAGCAAGTTGACCGGTGCGCGTTTCGCGTTGCTGCGCTCAGGCATTGCCCGTCTGCATAGGGCCCTGGCGCAGTTCATGTTGGACACCCACATTGAGGAGCACGGTTACGAGGAAGTGAATGTGCCCTTTATTGTGAACTCGGATTCGCTGACCGGCACCGGCCAGTTGCCCAAGTTTGAGGAAGACCTGTTCAAATTGGATGATGAGCGGTGTTTCTACCTGATTCCCACAGCGGAAGTGCCGGTGACCAATATTCTGCGCAACGTGCTGCTCGACGGAGCGGACCAGTTGCCGATGAAGTTTGTCAGCCACACGCCCTGTTTCCGCAGTGAAGCCGGTTCGCACGGTAAAGACACTCGCGGCCTGATTCGTCAGCATCAGTTTGAAAAGGTGGAGCTGGTGCAGTTTGTCCGACCGGAAGCGTCGGATGAGACCTTGGAAAAACTGACCGGCCACGCCGAGGCGATTCTGCAGAAGCTGGGTCTGCCGTACCGCACTGTCATCTTGTGCGGTGGCGACATTGGTTTCTCGGCGGCGAAAACTTACGATATTGAGGTATGGGTACCATCCCAGGAGCGCTACCGGGAGATTTCTTCCTGCAGTAACTTCCGGGACTTCCAGGCGCGCCGCATGAAGGCCCGCTACCGCAACCCGGAAACCGGCAAGCCGGAGCTGCTGCACACGCTGAATGGTTCCGGCCTGGCGATTGGTCGCACCTTGCTGGCGGTGCTGGAAAACTACCAGCAGGAAGATGGCAGCATCACCATCCCGGAAGTGTTGCAGCCCTACATGGGTGGACTGAAAAGCCTGGGCGTAAACACCCCGGTTTAAACCGGAGTGTCCTGTAGGTCGGATTAGCGCAAAGCGCGTAATCCGACAGTTGGTCTCTGGAGTTTCGGTAACGGCGGATGCGCGGCAGGGCCGCTTATCCGCCCTACGGATGGCACGGCAGTTGGCGTAGGGCAGATAAGGGCGCAGCCCGCATCCGCCGTTACCTCACTCGACTTCGCTCCACCCTCGGTGATACCCCATGGATTATTTCCCCGTCTTTCTTGATTTGAAAAACCGCCGCTGCCTTCTGGTCGGCGGCGGCGACATTGCCACCCGCAAAGGCCGATTGTTGGCCCGCGCCGGGGCGCGGCTGTGCATTGTGGCCCCCGAGATTTCGGACGAGCTCAAAGAGCTGGCGGAGCAGGGCGGTGGTGAATTGCAATACCGGGAGTACGAATCCACCGATCTGAACGATGTGGTGCTGGTCTGTTCTGCGACGGATGACAACGAACTTAACGCGCGTATCTCGGAAGAGTCCCAGGCCCGCTATCTGCCCACCAACGTGGTGGACAGCCCCAAACTCTGCAGTTTTATCACCCCGGCGATTGTCGATCGCTCGCCCCTGGTGATTGCCATTTCCAGCGGCGGTGAGGCGCCTGTGTTAGCGAGGATGGTTCGGGCCAAGCTGGAAACCCTGATCCCCAAAAGCTATGGCCGTCTGGCTCAGTTGGCCAGCCGCTGGCGGGAGCGGGTGAAGCAGTCGTTCAGTGAGGAGAATCGACGCCGGTTCTGGGAAAAAGTCTTGCAGGGGCCGATTGCCGAGCTGGTGTTCAGTGGTCAGGACGAGCAGGCCGAGAAAGCCATTGCCGAGGATCTGGCCAATCCCGATTATGTCGATACCCAGGGCGAGGTGTACCTGGTGGGGGGCGGCCCCGGTGATCCGGAGTTGTTGACCCTGAAAGCCCTGCGCCTGATGCAGCAGGCCGATGTGGTGCTCTACGACCGGTTGGTGTCCCCGGAAGTGATGGAGCTGGTGCGTAGGGATGCGGACCGGATTTATGTCGGCAAGCGGCGCAGTGATCATCACATGCCGCAGGAAAACATCAATGAACTGTTGCTCAAGCTCGCCCAGGAGGGCAAGCGAGTGCTGCGCCTGAAGGGGGGCGACCCGTTCATCTTTGGTCGTGGCGGCGAAGAGATCGACCTGCTGGCCGCGCACCAGATTCCCTTCCAGGTGGTGCCGGGCATTACCGCGGCCTCGGGCTGTGCGGCCTATGCCGGTATTCCGCTCACCCACCGCGATCACTCCCAATCGGTGCGCTTTATCACCGGTCACCTGAAAACCGACAACCCGAACCTCACCTGGCCCGAGCTGGCGTTGCCGGGGCAGACGCTGGTGTTCTATATGAGCCTGGTGGGACTGGAGGAAATCTGTCAGGTTCTGATTCGCCATGGTCGGTCGCCCCAGACGCCGGTGGCACTGGTGGAGAAGGGCACGACCCAGGATCAGCGGGTACTGATCGGGACCCTGGAAACCATGCCCCAGCGGGTGGCCGAGAGCGATGTGCACGGTCCGACGCTGCTGATTGTGGGTGAGGTGGTGCAGTTACATCACGAGCTGAGCTGGTTTTCTCCGGAGCGGTCCGGCAGTCAATAAATTGACAGTGGCGAGACTTTGATCACAAAATAACGAACTTCCAGTCAAGATTTCGAGTCCAAGACCGATATGAGAGGTAAGCGCCGTCGTTTTGACGGTCCGAACTGAATCGGAGGTCACCATGACCTACATAGGCCCAACCAGCACCTTGCCACCGTCGGCCCGCACCAAGATCAACACCACTCGGGCCAAAGACGAAACCATGCCGGTGAGCGAACAGGTGCTGGATACCACACCCGTGGCGCCCATCCGCGAGCGCCGTCGAGGTGATCGCCGCCGCCGGGATATCAAGCCCCTGGTGGATATGCGTTCCGGTGACCGGCGCCGTCGGCGCAAAATCGATATCGAGGTGTGACGCTTACCCCCTCGGGTGACCGCACCGCTGCTCGCGGGCCTTAACGCTCGCGGGCGCCCCTCCGAGTGTGGTTAAATCTCCCCTGATCTTTCGATTGACCCGGGGACGGAATGACCCACTCCAATGGCATCACTGATGCCCGCCTGCAATTACCTTTCTGGCTCTGGCCGCTTGCGGTGATCATCGGCTGGCTGATTGCCGCCGCGTCACTGAGCTACGCGCCGGGCGGCCGACTTAACGTGCTCTGGCTCTGGTGGCTGTGGGCCGGAATTCCCCTCCTGGGCACCCTGGCCGCCGCCGGAGCCGCCGCCTTTGGGCGCGACCGGCCCTGGTTGTTCCGCTGGGGCCATAAAACCCTCCACTGGTATCCCAAGCCCGGCCAGCGCTGGCACATGCTGATCGGTCTGCAGAGCTTTTGGCTTCTGCTCGGGCTGGGCATGATCCTGGGGTTCCTGACGCTACTCCTGTTCACCGATCTGGCCTTTGGCTGGAGTTCCACCTTGCTCGATGGCGATCAGAGCCCTCTGCGCTTGCTGCAGTGGTTGGCGGCGCCCTGGGCGTGGTTCTGGTCGGCGGCGGTGCCGGATGCCGCCTTGTTGGACGCGACCCGCTATGTGCGCATTGATCCCCGGGCCTCGGGCACCGAGCGGGCAGGGGACTGGTGGCCGTTCCTGATGGCCAGCCTGCTGTTTTACAACCTGGTGCCGCGGGCACTGCTCGCGGTGGTCGGGGTGATCCGCTTGCGTCAACTGAACGCTCAGTCTCCCGGGCCCGCTATCCGCGGGACCAGCCAGGGTGGCGGTGCAAGGTTGGCCCCCGTGGCGGCCTCGCCCCTGAGTGCCTGGGACGGCGCCCTGGTGATCAACTGGGAGCGGCACCAACAGGGTCAACCGACCCTGGGGGGCGAACTCTGGTCCGACGACGAACTTCAATTGGAGGCCCTGTTGGCCAAACCGCCCGCCGCCGTGTTGTGGCAAGTGCCCGCCAATCGCTCCCCCGTGGGAGAGCTGGCCGACCTGGTCGCACAAGTAAGAAATGCCGGCGTGGCCCGACAGGGACTTCGGGCCGTGGTGGATGCCCAGACCCAACCCGAGCGGCACTTGGCCAGTTGGCGTCAGTTCGCCGGTGAGCAGCAGCTGCAATGGGTGACCGAATGAGCCGATCCGTATCGTCATACCCAACGCCCATGCTGTGCGTGGTGGGCCACCCCAACCGGGGCAAGTCCTCCATCGTCTCGACGCTGACCGAGAACGACAGCGTGCGGATCAGCCCGGCCTCCGGTACCACGCGCCGGGCGGATCGGTTCGAGTTCTCGCTGAATGGCCGAGTGTTACTGACTCTGGTCGACACGCCGGGTTTTCAGCGGGCGCGTCAGGTACAGGCCTGGCTGGAGCGCGAACCGGTCAGCCCCGGCGCACGGCCAGACCGGGTGCGCGCCTTCCTGGCGGAACCGGGCCACGCTGAGCGCTTCCCCGATGAGGTCGCTCTGCTCCGGCCGATCATGGAAGGCGCGGGTATTCTCTATGTGGTGGACGGCGCCCAGGCGCCCTCGCCGATGGACGAAGCGGAAATGGAAATCCTGCGCTGGACCGGACAGCCGAGGCTGGCGGTAATCAACCCCATGGCGCCCCAGTCACAAACCGAGACCTGGCAGCGAACCCTCGGCCAATTTTTTCAGTGGGTGCGGGTCTTCAACCCGCTTACCGCGACGCTGCCGGCTCGCCAGGCGTTGCTGCGCGCCATGGGGGAATTGACCCCGGAATGGTCTGCCCCAATACAGGGGCTGATTCAGGGGCTGGCCACGCGCGACCAACAGCGTCTGACCAATGTCAGCGACGCCCTGGCCGCCTACTGGGCGGAGCAGCTGGTGGAACGCCAGCCGGTACAGGTGCCCGGTGCCATCGGTCGCCAGCGGGCCGAGGAACAGTTGCGCCGCGCATTGGATGAGCGCGAAACCGACTTTTTCCGTCACCTGCGTGAAGCCTGGGGCCATCGCACCAGCGAACTGGAGCGGGACAGCGGCTGGGAACTGGACGCCGATGAGTTGATGAATACCGAAACCTGGTACCTCTGGGGCCTCAAACAGCGGGATTTACTCTGGGTCAGCGGCAGTGCGGGCGCGGCAACTGGCTTGGCGGTGGATGCCGGACTGGGCGGTGCCTCGCTGTTGACCGGTGCGATTTCCGGTGGTGTCATCGGGTCGGTAGGCGGTTGGTTGGCCAGCCGGGAGTTGCCGGGCAGGCGTTTGGGCTGGCTGCCGCTGGCCCGTCAAAAGCAGGTGATGGGGCCGGTAAAGCACCCCAATTTTCCGTTGGTGGTAATGGCCCGGGCGCTGACGTTCACCCGTCAGTTGTGGTTGAAACCGCACGCGGAGCGCAGTGCGGTGGTGTTGCGTTCTGAGGCGGGTACGTGGCCAAGAGAGGAGCAGGTGCAACTGTTGGGTTGGGCAAAGCGTATTCAACAGGGGCGTTGGCAGGCCAAACATCAGGACGCTCTGGTTCGTTGGGTGGAACATCAGTTACGGGTTTCCTTGGACGAGGCGTTTTCGCGGGAAGAAAAAACCAGTTGGGTTTGATTGTGTCTTCGAGCTTAGTGGTTCGGTTGTAGCATCAAGTCCGGGCCGGGAAGGGGAAGCCCTTTCAAGACACGCCGTAAACCCATCCCTGGGGGCTCGACGCGCGGAGTCCCTCCGCTTACGGTCTTGAAAGGGCTTCCCCTTCCCGCCCCTCAGTGCCAAAGGTCGCGTAGGGCGGATAAGGCCATAGGCCGCATCCGCCGTCACCAAACCATGAAACAGAAAACCGACAGGAGCAATGACAAAAATGAGCCAATACGATTACGATTTGCTGGTGATCGGCGCGGGGTCCGGTGGGGTTCGGGCCAGTCGGTTTGCGGCGCAGTTTGGGGCGAGAGTGGGCATTATTGAAGAGCGCTACCTTGGTGGAACCTGCGTCAATGTGGGGTGCGTGCCCAAAAAGCTGTTTGTGTTTGCCTCCCACTATCGGGAAACATTTCACTCCGCCCCCGGTTATGGTTGGCACGCGGGTGCCATCAAGTTTGATTGGCAGGAACTGCGTGCAAACAAAGATCGCGAAATCGAACGGCTCAATCAGGTGTACGACAAACTCCTCAACACCGCCGGAGTGGAAATCATCAACGGTACCGGTACCCTGATTGATGGGCACACCGTGGCTGTTGGCGATAGAACCTACACCGCCGAGCGCATCCTGATTGCCGTGGGCGGTTGGCCCTGGATGCCGGAGGTGCCGGGTATCGAGCACGCCATCACCTCCAACGAAGCGTTTTATCTGGACAGTCTGCCCGAGCGCATTGTCATCGTTGGCGGTGGTTATATCGCGGTGGAGTTTGCCGGGATTTTTAATGGCCTCGGTGTTGAAACCCACTTGTGCTATCGCGGGGAGCTGTTTTTGCGCGGTTTCGATGAGGATGTGCGGACGCATCTGGCGCAGGAGCTACCCAAGAAAGGCATACACCTGCACTTCAATACCGACATCACGCGCATTGAGAAAAACGCGGACGATGTACTGACGGTTCATACCGATCAGGGAAATACGCTATCGGTCGGGCAGGTCATGTACGCTACCGGGCGCAAGCCGAAAACCGATGGGCTCGGGTTGGAGAACACGGCGGTGCGGTTGAGTGATGCGGGCCGTATTCAGGTGAACGAAGAATTTCAGACCGACGAGCCGTCCATCTACGCACTGGGCGACGTGACCGGGCCCGATGAACTGACGCCGGTTGCCCTGGCTCAGGGAATGGCCCTGGCCCGCAACCTGTTCGGCGGCATGAATGAGCGGGTGGACTACCGGCACATTCCCACCGCGGTGTTCAGTCAGCCGCCCATGGCAAGCTGCGGTCTGACCGAGGAAGAAGCCAGAAAGGAGTGCGTTCACGTGGATATTTACCGGGGCGCCTTCCGCCCGATGCAATATACCCTGCCGGATCTGGACGAGCGGGCGTTGGTGAAACTGATCGTCGATCGGGATACGGACCGGGTGCTGGGTTGCCACATGGTGGGGCCTGAGGCGGGTGAGATCATGCAGGGCCTGGGTGTGGCCATGACCGCCGGTGCGACCAAAGCGGACTTTGATCGCACCATCGGTATTCATCCGACATTGGCGGAAGAGTTTGTCACCCTGCGTCAGCCGGTCGCCCGCGTCAATGAGTGACGACGGTTACCTCTCGCTAATCGAAACGCACAATCAGGTTCAACTGACGTTCGGACAAGTGCTCCATTTCCTTGTTGAGCGCTTCCGCCTCGGCGACCTCTTTCTGGGTGCGGTCGGAAATGTCGCTGATATGCTGGGTGTTCTGTTCGATATCCACGGCCGTCGCCGACTGCTCCTCGGCGGCGGAGGCAATCTGGTGTGACATCTGATCGATTTTTTCCACAGCGGCGGAAATGGTCGACAGCGCCTGCTGTACATTGTCCATTTCGCCCACGCTGCGATCGACCAGACTCAGACACTGCTCCATACTCTCCCCGGCTTGTCCCGTGGCTTCACCGAGCTTCTCAATGATGTTGCGAATGTGCCCGGTGGAGTCCTGGGTACGCTGTGCCAGGGTGCGCACCTCATCGGCCACCACCGCAAAGCCGCGCCCCTGCTCACCGGCGCGGGCGGCTTCGATCGCCGCGTTCAGTGCCAGCAGGTTGGTCTGTTCGGCAATACCCCGAATGACATCCACCACCTTGGCAATCTCGCCACTGTCGGCGGTCAGGCGCTCCAGTACTTGCCCCAGATTGTCCACCTGCCGGGACAGGTCACCGATCGCACCGCTGGCGGTGTTGATGACCGTGCCGCCACGCTGGACTTCTCCCAGGGCACTTTGGGTAGCCTCGGAGGTATCCGAGGCGCCGCTGGCCACTTCCTGCACCGCCTGAGCCATCTGTTGCATGGCCACGGCCACCCGGGTGGTTTCCCGCTGTTGCTCGTCCATCCCCCGGTGGGTCTGTGCCGCCTGCGCCTGCGCTTGCGCGGCGTGGCCATGCAATTCCCGGGCGGATTCGCCAAAGCGCCCCAGTGCGGTACGCAGGCGCGCCCGCAGCGCCAATTGCGCAAACTCGATTTCACCCAAAGCGTCACTGCGACCGGTGTAAATATAGGCCGCGATCGGGTCGTGCATGATGGCCCGGGCACGGCTCAAACTGACGTTGAGGTGTTTTGCCAGTAGAGCCTGGGTAGCACCGCCGATGACGGCGCTCCCCAGTAGGGCGGCAAACGCCAGGGTCGGGGTCAGCAACCCCAGCAGCCAACTGCCCAGCAACAGCACGAGCAATGCAATGCCGCCGATCTGAACCGGTGTTCGAGTCGCATGCCACAGGCTCAACCAGCGCGGACAGGCCGGCTTGCCGGCACGCATCCGTCGATAGCTCGCCTCGGCCCGGGCTACCCGCTCCGCGTCCGGATGAACCCGCACCGACTCGTAGCCCTGCACCTGGCCGCGGTCTTTGAGCGGCGTGACGTAGGCATCCACCCAGTAGTGATCGCCGCTTTTGCACCGGTTTTTGACAATGCCCATCCAGGGCCGACCGCTTTTCAGCGCGCCCCACATCACACCGAAGACTGCCTCGGGCATTTCGGGGTGGCGAATCATATTGTGCGGCTGGCCGATCAGCTCATCCCGGGTAAAGCCGGAAATTTCCTGAAAGGTGTCGTTGCAAAATTGGATGGTGCCTTTGGTGTCCGTCGATGAAACCAGTTCATCGCCGGGTTTCACCGGAACGTTGCGGCCGGTCACGGGGCCGTTGTTGCGCATACAGTGTCCTCAGCGGTAACCGCGATAACGTCTAGCCGGCATTTATTTGCCGATGTTAGATGAAACCACCCCTTTCAGGGTAGTTGACCTATTCGCGTTATCGACCGCACGGGCGTTAAGTTGAGTGAATTCTCACGCGTTCAGGCGGCGGCCAGTGTGCGGCTCTGTTGATTGATCACAAAGGCCGCCAGGGCATTTTGGGTCTCGGAAGGGAGGTCGACAAAAGACAGGCTGACCCGGGTCTGACGCCAGGGCCGCTGACTGAGATTGAACGCGCAGACGCGCACCCGGCAGCGAACCTTGAGTCCCGGGGCGACGGTGAATTCGCACAGCGGGAGTATGTCTCGGTGGTGCAGGAACGGTCGCCAGTCGCCGGTGAGTCCGAGTCGTATACCGCCCGCGGACAGGTTGAGGATTTCTCCGCACAGGGGGGACAGCCCGGGTACACCGAGACGGGCGCTGATCGGGTACCAGCCGAAGACGTCCAGGCGGGGCCAGCGACGTCGGGGGCCGAGGTAGAACTGTTCGGGCAAGGGCAGGGCGAGCCCGCCGCTTCGCTGGGGCGTGCTCCAGCCAACCACCGGGGCGCTGAATTCGAACAGGCGGCCGTTTTCGTGGTAGCTGACGGTCAGCTCGTCGCCAGGTTCGAGGTTGAGCGCCCGGGGGAAGAGTTCGTCGAGCCAAAGGAGTTGCCGTTGGGTGTCGAGGGCGAGGATGAGGCTTTGGTATTCGCTGCCTTGATGGCGCACGGCGAGCAGTTGCCGACGTTCGGCGAGCGGGCGCAGGTGTTTGACGCACTCGGCTTCGGGCGCAGGAGCCTGTGGCGTGGGCGCCGGCCGCTCAGTGGGTTCGTTGGCGGAGAGTTTTTGCAGCAGTGCTCGCAACAGGGCCATAGGTGACTCGTATTCCAGGTCGATAAAACGGACGGTTCTTTGCCGGTTACGAGTGAGTTTGCAATGGGTGTGCCATATTGTGCAGATCGAAATTTTGGGACTTCGCAGGGAAGGCTGCGGGAGGGTAACCCCCTTTGGGGACCGCTGTGAATACGTCCCTGTAAGCTCTGCACCGGCCATCCAGGCCGGTGACGTCCCCAAAGGGGGTTACCCTCCCTCCGCTAGTGCCAACGTCAAGGGCGGTGGAGGTAGCCCGTTTCACGCACCTCAAGCATGTGTTTGCTGGGCGGGCTATTTCCCGAAACGTTATGTTTGCACAGCGGAGGGAGGGAAGGTCTCTTTGAGACCGTTACCCGCCTGGATGGCGGGTAATGAGCCCCCATGGATGGGTTCACGGCGTGTCTCAAAGAGACCTTCCCTCCCGCAGCCCTCTATGCGAAGTCCCATAAGAGCCAATGTTCAGTAGGCAAAGCGGCAACTGCCTGCCGCTAAGGGCGGCAATTCCCTGGGGCGGCTAAAATCCGTACAATGGCGGCATTTTTCGGACCGTCGAACATCGAGAGTATTATGAGTCAGCCCGCCGTGCGCAAAGAGCGCCTCGAATACAACAAACTGCAAAAGCGCCTGCGTCGTCAGGTCGGCAGTGCCATTGCCGATTACAACATGATTGAAGAGGGCGACCGGATCATGGTCTGCCTCTCCGGTGGCAAAGACTCCTACGGCATGCTCGACATCCTCATGAGCCTGCAGAAAACCGCCCCCATCCGCTTCGAACTGATCGCCGTCAACATGGATCAGAAACAGCCCGGCTTTCCCGAGCACATATTGCCCGAATACCTCGAACAGGTCGGGGTGCCGTACCATATCATCGAGCGCGACACCTACAGCATCGTCAAAGACGTGATTCCCGAGGGTAAAACCACCTGTGGGCTCTGCTCGCGTTTACGGCGCGGTACTCTGTATAGCTTCGCCAACGAGATCGGGGCGACCAAAATCGCCCTGGGTCACCACCGGGACGACATCATCGAGACCCTCTTCCTCAACATGTTCTACGGTGGCAAACTCAAAGCCATGCCGCCCAAGCTGCTCGCCGATGACAAGCGCAACGTCCTGATTCGCCCGCTCGCCTATTGCAAAGAGCAGGACCTGGCGGATTTTGCCGAGTACAAGGCGTTCCCGATCATTCCCTGCAACCTCTGCGGCTCCCAGGAGAACCTCCAGCGGCAGGTGATCAAGCAGATGCTGACCGACTGGGAAGGTCAGTACCCCGGACGCACCGAGACCATCTTTTCCGCCATCCGCAATGTGGCCCCCTCTCAGTTGGCGGATACCGCGCTGTTTGACTTCGCCGGATTGAAAGTGGATCCGGATGCTGTGGCCGACGCCGGGGATGAGGCCCAGGCCGAGGCCGGCGTTCAGCAGTTTATCCCGGCTCTGCAAGTCTCCTGAGTTAGCCCGGCCGGCGGCCAGCTCCTATACTCAGGGTACACAGGTCCTGTTGCACAGGTCTCAGGCAGAGAGGTGTCTATGAGGATTGGCGTACCCCGGGAAATCAAAACCGATGAATACCGCGTAGGGCTGACGCCCAGTGCTGTGCGGGAATTGGCGTGCCAGGGCCACAGCGTGTTGGTCGAACGGGAGGCGGGCGCTGCGGTGGGCCTGGATGATGCCTCATACGAAGCGGCGGGGGCCACCCTGGTGGACTCCGCCTCAGCGGTATTCGCCCAGGCCGAGTTGATCGTCAAGGTCAAGGAGCCGCAGCCGGAGGAGTATCGCCAGCTCAATCCTGATCAGATTCTGTTCACCTTTCTGCACCTGGCGCCCGACCCCGAGCAGGCCGAGGGGCTGTTGGCCTCGGGCGCGTCCTGCATTGCCTACGAAACCGTCACGGACCAGGCGGGACGCCTGCCGCTGTTGACCCCCATGTCCGAGGTGGCCGGGCGGCTCGCCACCCAAGCGGGCGCCCATCACCTGGAGCTGCATCAGGGCGGGCGGGGCATCCTGCTCGGAGGGGTTCCGGGAGTACCGCCGGCGGGAGTCACCATCATCGGCGGGGGAGTGGTGGGGACTCAGGCGGCGCGCATGGCTTTGGGGCTGGGGGCGCAGGTCAGAATTCTGGACAAGTCCCTGGTGCGCCTGCGGGAGCTGGATGCGCTGTTTCACGGGCGACTGGTCTGCGAGTACGCGACCGAAGATGCGCTGGAGCAGGCGCTGCCGCAGACCGATCTGCTGATCGGTGCGGTACTGGTAACCGGCGACTCGGCGCCCAAGCTGCTGTCCCGGGAGCAACTGGGGGCCTTGCCCAAGGGGGCGGTATTGGTGGATGTGGCCATTGACCAGGGCGGATGCTTCGCCACCTCCCGGCCCACAACGCACCGTCAGCCCACCTTTTCGCTCGATGGCGTGGTCCATTACTGTGTTGCGAATATCCCCTCGGCGGCGGCCCGAACCGCCACCCTGGCGCTGAGTCACGCCACCTTGCCTTATGTGCAGGCGCTGGCGCAGAATGGCCTTCAGGCCCTGAAGCAGGACCCCGGCCTCAGGGCGGGCCTGAATGTGCACCGGGGCCAGATCACCCACGAGGCGGTCGCCCGGGCGTTGGGCAAACCCTGGGTAGCGTTCGGCGGCGGACCGGAGTAAGCTACCAATTGTTGAAACAAACGACATTCACAGGACAATAAGCATAAATGACGAACGAACCGTCGCTTTTCCAGGGGGTTTCTTTCCGGCTGGCGAAAATCGGCATCATCCTGGCCTTTCTGCTCGGCCTGTTGATGAGCTCGGTGCAGTTGTATCTGGATCTGGACAACCAGCGTGAGGAGCTTAACCTGCTGTTCAGTCGGGTCATGGAAGTGGCCACGCCGCCGGCGATGCGCGCCGTTCACACCCTGGATGATGACCTGTCCGCTGAAGTGGTCAATGGGCTGCTGGCCTATGACTTTGTCATCGGGGTGCGCGTCACCGATGAGTTGGGCAATACCCTGGCCGAGGGCCAGACCGCACAGAAACCCTCCCAGACCCGGTGGCTGACCTCGCTGATCAGCGACGAGACCCGGGAGCTGTATTCCGACCTGATAATCCCGGGCTACGGCCAGACCGCCTCCGGGGGGCTGGCGTTTACTGTCGATATGGATCAGGCGCTGCAGGCGTTCTACGAGCGGTCGGGCCTCAACCTGATCACCGGGCTGGTTCGCAACGCGATGCTGGTGGTGTTGCTGTTTTTTGCCTTTTACTTTGTGGTGGCCAAACCCCTCGCGCGCCTGTCCCGGGAAATCAAAAGCATCAACCCGGAAGAGCCCGGCGTCCGCCGCCTGACGCCCTTGCCCGGGCGGCACGATGAGCTGGCGCAACTGCTGGACAGCAGTAACCAATTGCTGAACGCTGTGGATCTGTCGCTGGCCAAGCGTCGCGCGGTGGAACTGGCGTTGCGAAAGAGCGAGGGGCATCTGCGCCAGATTATCGACAGCCTGCCGGTGATGATCGGGGCCCGGGATATTGAGGGACGCTACCTGTTTGCCAACAAGGCGCTGGCGAGCATGGTCGGTCGCGATGTCGACACCATGCGCGGACAGGACGTACGGGACCTGTTCCGCAATGCCGTGGATGATGTGGAACTGATTCTGCAGAACGATCAGCGGGTGATTCGTCAGGGCATTGATGTGGAAATCAATGAAGAGTCCTTTGTCACCCGTGAAGGTAAAAAACTCTATTTGCAGAGTCACATCATGCCGCTCCATTACTACGATCAGACGGTGGCTCTGAACGTGTCCGTGGACATCACCGAGCGCAAGAATGCCCAGGCAAAGATGGAGCACATGGCCCATCACGACGCCCTGACCAATCTGCCCAACCGGGTGCAATTGGTCGAGCGTCTGGACCTGGAAATCCGTCGCGCGACCCGGCACGGCTACTGCGGTGCGGTGCTGTTTATCGATCTGGACCAGTTCAAAAACATCAACGACTCACTGGGTCACCCGGTGGGCGACAAGGTTCTCAAGGAGGTGGCGCAGCGCCTGGTCAGCTCGGTTCGGGAAGAGGATCTGGTTGCCCGCCTGAGTGGCGATGAATTTGTCGTGGTGTTGACGGTGCTGGACAAAGACCTGTCGACCGCCGCGCTGCGGGCGGGGGAAATCAGTGAAAAAATCCGGCGTATCATTTCCCGTCCCTTCCACACAGAGAATCTGGACTTGCGGATCAGCTGCAGTGTCGGGGTGGTGATCTATCCGGATAAAAACAGCTCGGTGCATGAGCTACTGCGCTTTGCCGATACCGCCATGTACCAGGTCAAAGAGAAGGGACGCGATGCGATCGAGTTTTTCAATGAGGACATGGCGGACAAGGTCAGCCGACAGCTGGTGATGGAGGGCGATCTGCATCGGGCGCTTGAGGGCAAGCAGTTTGCGCTGCACTATCAACCCAAAATCGATATGGGCACCGGAACCATTGTCGGCGCCGAAGCCCTGTTGCGTTGGCACCATCCCACCAAGGGCCTGATCTCGCCGGCGGATTTCATTCCCATTCTGGAAACGTCCGGGCTGATTCTGGATGTCGGCCAATGGGTGCTGGAAACCGCCTGTGAAACTCTGGTGCACTGGCAGGCGCAGGGCTGGTGGAAACCGGGTATGCGTCTGAGCATCAATATCAGCCCCCGGCAGTTTCGGCGCGCCGCCTTTGCCGATGACGTCCTGCGCACCTTGAAACGCTACCCGATACCCGAGAATTCGCTGGAAATGGAGGTGACCGAGGGCATTGTGATTCAGCAGGTGGACGAAGCGATTGTCACCATGCGGCGCCTGGCGGAGCAGGGCATCAGCTTCTCCCTGGATGATTTCGGGACCGGCTACTCCTCCATCAGCTATCTCAAACAGCTACCGGTGACCGTGCTGAAAATCGACCAGAGTTTTGTCCGGGATATTGTGGATGATCACAACGACCGGGTGTTGGTGGAAACCATCATTACCATGGGTCGGTTGCTGGATCTCGATGTGGTCGCCGAGGGCGTGGAACTGGAGGCTCAGTTCGATATTCTCCAGCGCTACGGTTGTCATTACTATCAAGGGTTCTATTTCAGCCCCGGCGTTACCCTGTCGGCGTTCGATGCCATGTTGGCGGAGCACGCCGTGTCCGCCTGAGGGCCGGGTATCAGAACAGGCGTCCCAGAAGGAAAGGGATGGCCACTTCGGTTTTGAGAATGCGGGGCCCCAGGTGTACCGCCTGAACCCCCAGTTCGCTGAGCCGGCCGATTTCGTATTCATTGAACCCACCTTCCGGGCCCACCAGCAAGGTGACCGGTTCCTGCACCTGAGCCGGACAGGCAATGGCGTCGTAGGGGTGGGCCACCATAGCAAGCCGGCCTTCAATCAACCCGGGCAGGGTGTCTTCCACAAACGGTTTGAACTGACGATGGTAGTGCACCTGCGGCATCACCGTGTCGCACCCCTGTTCCAACCCCAGTTGCAGCTGTGCCTCCACCGCATCCGGATGGATGCTGGGTGACTGCCAATAACTTTTCTCCACTCGACGGCTGTGAATCAGGTGCAATGCTTTGACGCCGCTACCGGCGACGGTCTGCAGTATCCGTTTGATCTGTTGGGGGCGGGGCAGGGCGAGCACCAGGGTCAGGGGCAGAGGCTCCGGAGGCGGGCGATCCAGCGTCAGGGACAACCGGATTCGCTCCCGGCTCAGTTCGGTCACCTCTCCAGTACCCCAGTCACCGTTCAGCCGGCCAACGGTCAGGCGGTCACCGAGCTGGGGTTTGAGCACCTGAAGAATGTGGTCGAGTCGGCGCTTATCCGACAGGTCGGCCACCGTGGGACTGAGCAGGTCGCTGTCGGCAAGCAGCAGTAAGTTCATTGGGGGTGACCGGTTGCGGGCGTTGAATCGACAAAATGGCGTCCCCGCCAGGACTCGAACCTGGAGCTTCCGCTTAGGAGGCGGAGGATTTATCCTGTTAATCGACGGGGACATCGGCTGCCGCGTTGGCCCGGGGGCGCCGACAGGGGCGGCAACTATACTAAAAAGCCTTACGCCGGCACAAGCCGACATTAGGGGCGATCACGCCTTGACCAGGGTCTGGGAGCCGCCCTGAGGGCCGGAGCGGCCTTGGGCGTTGTACAGCGAGGGACCGTCGTTACTTTGTCCTCTGAGTAGGTCCAGGAGCGTGCCCACCGTCTGCCGGGAGCGCTGAATGATTTTGCCGTTGATATCGTTGAGTGCCCGACAGGCCTCAAAGTGCTCGGCGAGCTCTTGCCATTGTGGGGTCTGTGCGCGGGTGTCCGGGCGCTGGTGCAACCACTGCTGCCAGCCTTCGTGGTTGTGGGGAAGCCTGGCGGCATCCAGCCAGCTTTGGCGTTGCAGGGCGTGCTCGCCGAGTGCGGCCATGAGCCGGTTTTTGGCGTCGATGAGCGGGGGAAGGGCGTCCAGATCGCGCTGCTCCAGCGCTTCGCGCTCGTTCAACAGCACCTGTCTGAGCTCTTCAATGGCTTGGGCGTCGTGTGCCAGCATCTGGCTGACGGATTCGGCTGGGGGAGTCATGTTGGCCTCGGTCATGGCGGATCATCGAAAATCGAACGCTGCTTGGCCCGGGCGGTGTTGGGGGCCCGCCGGGCCAGCGGGGGTTATCCCAGCAGGTCGTCCTGATTGAGCATATTCTGGGCGATGCGTTCGGGGTCGATTTCAAATCGACCCTCGGCAATGGCCTGTTTCAGGCTGGCGACGCGCTCGACGTCGACATCCGGCAGTTGCGCCAGGTTCTCTTCCAGGCGGTTCATGCTCTGTGCCTCCGCACTGAGTTCAACACTGTCGCGGCTCGCCGGACGCGGGCTGCTGCCAGCGGCTCCGGATTGCGGACCGGATTCTCGGGGTGCCACGGTGCTGGGGCGGTTGTTGCCGCCGTTGTTGCCGGGCTTGATACCGTTGTTTGAGTCAATAACCATATTTTGTTCCCCAACAAAATGTTCGATGATGCCGGCCGGAAGACCGGGAGCCAGCCAAAATGCGGGCTTCTGACCAGACTATCGGCCGGCATCCTTATAACTTTAATACTCTTTGTGTATAAATGTGACCCATTTCGCGTTATAAAATCACGTCGACCGTCCCGGGTCCGGTGATTCGCCCTCTGACGATACGTTCAGAGCGGTCGTTCCGCACCCGGATCTGCTCTCCCACCCGCCCGGAGCTCAGGGCGGTGCCGGTGGTATCAACGCTGATGGTGCCCATCCGGGCGCGCAGGCGCACCTGGTCGCCCCGTTCGACGACGGTTGGCTCGATCAGTAACCCCAGCCGGACCGGCTCGCCGGCCTTCAGCGGGCGGCGCAACTCCTTCCCCAGAGCCGACGTTGCATCAACGACAAAACCTTGACGCAATTGGCCAGTGTCTCGCAATGCCATGGTCATATCGTCCCGGGCGATCCGGTGACCTCGCCCCAGGCTCCGGCTGGCGACGGCGACCTCACGGTATACCGCCACCTGCGCCGGGACGTACAGCGCCCAGGCGGTGGGGCCGGGGCAGCGGGTGTGCACTGTCAGATTTCCGCCGCTGCGCTCCTCATCGCTCACCGTCATCGCCAGAGGGGCCTCGCAGGCTTTCAGGTGGAGGCGGCTGTCGAGCCGGCCCACGGTAATCTTGGTCCGCTTTACTGACGGAACTCGGTAGTGTGCCTCCAGGAACTGCCGCACGTCGGCCCTGAGCTCGCTCAAATCCTGGTATGACGCGCTCTCCGGGCTGGCCTGGGCCAGCGCGGCGAGCAGAACCAACAGCAATGCGCCCGCCAGTCGCCCGCACAACGGCCCGACTCCCCGGGGGGAGCATTGGCTCAGGCTCTGAAAAAGGCGACAGGGACCCATCTTTTGTCCTATTCTTTGTGCATGACGGTAAAGGTTAAAGCGTGACGGTTTTCAGCCGCTAACGGAACTATCGGCACTATTGAAGCAAGGAGCGTGCCGTCGGGCGGAATGCTCGCGGGGAGCGCCGGGGCATCCGCGGTTGGGGTGTGGGCGTATTCTCCCGGGCAGTGGGTTAATAGACGTTTAATGAAATCAGAGGTAGAAGGGGCATCCATGGCCGGAGTATTGGATAACGTGAACCAGAGAACGCGTCTGGTGGGTGAAAACCGGCTGGAGCTGCTATTGTTCCGCTTGGGGGGACGGCAGCTGTACGGTATCAACGTGTTCAAGGTGAAAGAGGTGTTACCCTGCCCGCCGCTGAATGCCATTCCCGGGCGGAACCCGGTGGTACGTGGGGTCGCTCATATCCGCGGCGGTACCCTGTCGATCATGGATATGAATCAGGCCATGGGCAAGGCGCCACTGGAAGACATACGGTCGAGTTTTGTCATCATTACCGAGTATAACCGCACGGCCCAGGGGTTCCTGGTGCGTGGGGTGGACCGGATCGTCAATATGAACTGGAGTGATATCCATCCGCCACCGCGGGGAGCCGGCAAAGCGCATTATCTGACGGCGGTTACCGAGGTCGATGGCGAGCTGGTGGAGATCGTGGATGTTGAAAAAATTCTGGCGGAAGCGGCACCGGTCAATGAGCAGATCAGTGAAGGTGTCATTGAAGACGGTATCAGCGAGCGGGTGGTCCAGAAACATGTCCTGATCGTGGATGACTCGGTCATTGCCCGCAAGCAGGTGCAGCGGGTGATGCAGTCCATCGGGATTCAGACAACCCTGAAAAAAGACGGGCGCGAAGCGCTGGACTATCTGCTGGATATGGTCGCTCAAGGTAAGAACCCGGATGAGGCGCTGGTGATGATCATCTCGGATATCGAAATGCCGGAGATGGACGGCTATACCTTCACCGCCGAGATGCGCAATCACCCGGATTTGAAGGGGCTGCATATTTTGCTGCACACTTCGCTCAGTGGTGTTTTCAATCAGGCAATGGTCAAGAAAGTGGGGGCGGACGCCTTTCTGGCCAAGTTCAGTCCGGATGAGCTGGCGCGTCAGGTCAATGACCGGGTCAGAGCCATGACGGGCGAAGATCTGCTCGAACAGAGCGAATGAGGGGTGGCTCAGGCTACCGTGGGAGCATACTTTTGAGCGGTAAGTATTGATGAGTAATGCGGCGGGAAAACGCGACAATTTTGATCAGGCGGAATTTGATCACTTTCGTCAGTTTCTGCAGGATGCCTGCGGCATTGCGCTGGGGGACAATAAACAGTATCTGGTGTCCAATCGCATCCGGCGCCTGCTCGAAGAGTATCAATTGTCCTCGTTCAGTGACCTGGTCCGGGCGCTCAAGCAGAATACGAACCGTCGTCTGAAAGAGCAGGTCATTGATGTCATGACCACCAACGAAACGTTCTGGTTTCGTGACATCTACCCCTTCGAGTATCTGCGTAACACCCTGCTGCCGTCCTGGATGCAGACCGAACACCGCATGGCCGGGCCGATCCGCATCTGGTCTGCCGCCTGTTCCTCGGGCCAGGAACCCTATTCAATCAGCATGATGGTGGAGGAATTCCGGCGTCAGCGGATGGGCGCTCTGGCCCGACCGGTACAGATTGTCGGGACCGACCTGTCATCCATCGTGCTGGACCAGGCCAAGCGGGGCGAATACGATCGCCTGTCGGTGGTGCGTGGTCTGTCGACCGAGCGGCTGGAGCGTTATTTTGACAACCCGCGGGAGAACGTCTGGCGGGTGAAGCCGCTGGTGCGGGATCGAATAGAGTTCAAGGCCTGGAACCTGTTGGATTCCTACGCGGGCTTGGGCAAATTTGATATCGTCTTTTGCCGCAATGTTCTGATCTATTTTAACGCTGACCTCAAGCGTCGGATTCTGGAAAAAATCCACGGCTCGCTCAAGCCGGGCGGTATTCTTTTTCTGGGTTCTTCCGAGGGCTTGGCGGGAGCGTCCCATCTGTTCGAAATGGTCCGGTGTGACCCCGGTATTCTCTATCGCGCCAAATAGCGAATGACCCGAGAAAGGATGAGAGAGGAGAAACGCCGTGTACAAACTGGCTTTTTTCGTTCCCGAAAGCCATCTTGAAACCGTCAAAGCCGCCGTCTTTGCCACCGGGGCCGGGCGTATCGGTGATTACGACAGCTGTTGCTGGCAGAGTCTGGGGCAGGGGCAGTTTCGACCCCTGGCGGGCAGTCAACCGTTTCTCGGGCGTCAGGGCGAGGTCGAGCGCGTATCCGAGTATCGCGTCGAGCTGGTGTGCGCCGACGATCTGATCCGCCCGGCCATTTCGGCCCTGAAGGCGGCCCATCCCTACGAAGAACCGGCGTACGACGTCTGGCAGCTGGCCGAACTGTGAGGCCCGGGTTTTCCGGTTTCAGCAAGGATCCAAAGTGATACAAGGCGGTGGTTGCGGCGTATAGCTCTACCCAATGTTTATCCCCCAAAGGAAAAAGGAGTACTCGTCATGAACAACCTGTTCCCCCGTTTGATTCGATGGACGCTTGCCGGCAGCCTGCTTTCGGTCTGCCTGAGCGCCCAGGCCGAGCTGCAGACCCGTGAAATTGATTATCAGGTCGATGGTGAGACATTCACCGGCTACCTGGCGTATGACGATGCGCATAGCGGAACCCGACCGGGTGTATTGATCGTGCATGAATGGTGGGGGCACGGCGAGTATGTCCGTCAGCGCGCCGAGATGCTGGCCAAACTCGGTTATGCCGCCTTCGCGCTGGATATGTATGGCTCGGATAAATACGCGGAACATCCCAGCCAGGCGAATGAGTTCATGCAGGCCGTGATGAGCGATAAAGAGGCGGCCAAAGCGCGCTTCACCGAGGCGCTCTCGGTGTTGCGTGAGCAGCCCATGGTGGCACCGGATGATATCGCCGCGCTGGGCTATTGCTTTGGTGGCGCCGTGGTGTTGAACATGGCCCGCGCCGGTGTGGACCTGGACGGGGTGGTGAGTTATCACGGTATGTTGGCCGCAGAGTCACCCGCGCAGCCGGGAGATGTGAAGGCCGCCGTCAGGGTGTTCAACGGCGAGGCGGACCCGATGGTGCCCGCCCAACAGGTAGCGGACTTTGAGGCGGAAATGCGTCAGGCCGACGTGGACTACGAACTGGTGAACTACGCCGGTGCCCAACATGGTTTTACCAACCCGGAGGCGACCGAGCTGGGGCGTCAATTCGAGCTCCCGCTGAGCTATGACGCCAGTGCCGATGCGGATTCTTGGCACAAGACGCAACAGTTCCTTGAGGACCTGTTCCGCTAGCGGGTTGACGGTGTTTCGCCACTTCGGCAAGCAATGTCGGGGTGGCGGCGCAAAAGTGCGGGACATCGGTTGCAAGTCCCTGGCCGGGCACCGATAATCACTGTAGATAACACTAAATCAAGCCCGGCACCGCGGTTCACAGGAAGACGGAGCGGGCCCTGAAATGGAGTACAGTGATTATGACCCTGGATTATGACCGTACCGTCGTGTCGGTTCTGGATGAGGCTCTGCGGCAGTACGAACGCAGCGATTCGTTCAGCTGTCTCGGCCATACGCTGACCTACGGCGATCTGGACCGTCTCTCCGGCCAATTTGCGGCCTATCTACAGCAGCACACGGACCTGCAGCCGGGCGACCGCATTGCCATCCAGCTTCCCAACATTCTCCAGTACCCGGTGGCACTCCTGGGCGCGCTACGCGCGGGGCTGGTGGTGGTCAACACCAACCCACTGTACACCGCCCGGGAAGTCAAACATCAGTTGCAGGACTCCGGCGCACGGGCGCTGGTGGTGCTGGCCAACATCGCGGACAAAGCCGCCTCGATTGTGGCTGACACCGAGGTCGAGCAGGTGATCGTGACTGAGCTGGCGGACCTCCATCCACCCGTGAAACGGGTGCTGCTCAACACCGTGATCAAGTACATCAAACGCATGGTGCCGAGCTTTCACTTTCCCCGTCAGGTTGAGTTCCGCCAGGCGCTCGGGCTTGCTCAGGGTGCCTATCGCAAAGTCGAGCAGTCTCCGGACGATGTCGCCGTGCTCCAGTACACCGGCGGCACAACCGGCGTTGCCAAAGGCGCCATGCTGACGCACCGCAACCTGGTTGCTAATATGCTTCAGGTGAACAAGCACATGGAAGGGGAGTTCCGGGTCAATCAGGAATACTATATTGCCCCGTTGCCGCTCTACCATATCTATGCGTTTACGCTGCATATCACCTCGGCGCTGTCCCTGGGCAATCACAACCTGCTCATTCCCAACCCACGGGATATCAAAGGTTTTGTCAAAACCCTCAAAGGCAAACCGTTTACCTGCTTTGTCGGGTTGAACACCCTGTTCAACGCCCTCTGCCGGGATCCGGATTTCGTCAAACTGGACTTCAGCCATTTGCGACTGACCGCCTCCGGCGGCATGGCGCTGACGGCCGCTGCCGCACGGCGCTGGAAAGAAGTCACCGGTGTCGGCATTTTTGAAGGCTACGGCCTGACCGAAACCTCCCCGGTGGTTTCCATCAATCCGCCGGGTGCGATCCAGCAGGGCACTGTCGGGCTACCCATGCCGGACACAGAGTGCAAGGTGATCGACGAAGAGGGGCAGTCGCTCCCCAACGGTGAGCCCGGTGAGCTGTGCGTGCATGGCCCCCAGGTCATGAAGGGCTATTGGAATCGACCCGATGAAACCCGACAGGTACTCGATGAGGACGGCTGGTTCAAAACCGGCGATATGGCGGTCATTCAGGAGGATGGCTACATCCGGATTGTCGATCGCAAGAAGGATATGATCAATGTGTCCGGGTTCAAGGTCTTCCCGAATGAAGTGGAGGATGTGCTCTGCACCCACCCGGACATTGTCGAGGCGGCGGTCGTGGGTGTGCCCGACGAGGAAAGTGGTGAGCTGGTCAAAGCCTATATCGTCGCCAACCGGGACATGACCGTGAAAGAAGTCCGGGAATTTGCCAAGAAAAATCTGACCCCTTACAAAGTGCCGCACGATGTCGAGTTCCGGGACGAGTTGCCCAAATCCAACGTGGGCAAAGTGCTGCGGCGTGAGTTGCGGGACGAGGAACCAGCGAAAACCGGCCGTGCGTGACATCAGCTAGAGAGTGTTCATGAAAAGAGCCCTGATTCTCTCTGGAGGTGGCGCGCGTGCCGCTTACCAGGTGGGTGTTTTACAGGCGCTGGCCAATATTCTGCCAGCGGACACCGTCAATCCGTTTCCGATCATTTGCGGCACTTCCGCCGGGGCGATCAATGCGCTGGCGCTGGCGTGCCACCCGGGCAATTTTCGAGAGTCAGTCCAGTCGCTGGCGGGCATCTGGCAGCGGTTGACCCCCGGTCAGGTCTACCGCCACGGCTGGAGTGATCTGGCCCGCGGGCTGGGTCTGCTCGGGTTCTCCCTGTTCAACGAAGGGGTCGGGCGCACGCGGCCTCTGTCGATGCTGGATAACGGTCCCTTGTGGCATCTGTTGGGTACGTCGGTACGTTTTGAAAATCTCGATGCCGCCATTGCCAGCGGCAAGCTGCATGCAGTAGCGGTCAATGCCATGGGTTACAGCTCGGGGCAGTCGGTCAGTTTTTTTCAGGGGGCGCCCGAGCTGGAGGGCTGGAATCGCCACCGTAGAGTCGGTATGCCGACCCGACTGAAACTGGAACACTTGTTGGCCTCGTCGGCCATTCCGACCATTTTCCCGGCGGTTCGCATCAATCGGGAATATTTCGGTGATGGTGCGCTTCGCCAGTTGGCACCCATCAGTCCGGCGCTACACCTCGGGGCGGAATCCCTGTTTATTGTCGGGGTCAGTGGCAATCGTGAAGCCCGCAAGCCGGTGCATCGGCGTACCGTACGGCACTCGCCGTCCATGGCCCAGATTGTCGGGCAGCTTTTCAACAGCGCTTTCATCGATGCACTGGAAGGAGACCTGGAGCATCTGGAACGCATCAATGAACTGGTCGGAATGATTCCCGAAGACAAGCTTGCCGCCGCTGATTTACCGCTGCGCGCGGTGGATAACCGGATCATTTCCCCCTCCCGGGAGCTGGATAATATCGCCGGGCGCAAGGTGCGGAACCTGCCCAAGAGCCTGCGTTTTTTCCTGCGTGCCATCGGTGCGAC
This sequence comes from Marinimicrobium sp. LS-A18, assembly GCF_000463525.1. Lineage (NCBI taxonomy): Bacteria > Pseudomonadati > Pseudomonadota > Gammaproteobacteria > Cellvibrionales > Cellvibrionaceae > Marinimicrobium > Marinimicrobium sp. LS-A18. The sequence goes on along the minus strand of NZ_AWEP01000002.1, from coordinate 1,162,547 downwards.
GGCGAAGGGAGGCGGTGCGACGGCGGCCAGTTATCTGTTGTTTCACCAGTCTTTCATTGGCGAATTGATGGAACTCGGTTACCAGGACACCATGTGGGAAGCCGATCGACTCAAGCCGTTTTTTGGAGTCACAAGCGGGTAACCCGGGAGGCTCCGTTGATGTTCATGCAACAGCGAAAATTCGGGTACCGTTGGTTCGCACTACTGTTGCCTGCGCTGCTATCAGTAATAGGCTTTGCCCTGGCGGCGGACGATAAACCTCAAGCGGGTAAGGTCGGGGCGTTGTCATCCTCGGGGACAGAACTGGAGTTTTCCGACTGTGCTCTCACAGCCAACGAACGACTTCGCCATGTGCAGTGCGCCCGCTTGAGCGTTCCGGAGAATTATGAGCAGCAGGGACCGGACGATGTCTGGATCGATCTGCTGATCGTGCGTCTTCCGGCCACCGCCGCTCAGGTCCAGGATGATCCGGTTCTGGCGATTGCCGGCGGCCCCGGTCAGGCGGCCAGTCGCAGTTTTCTTCGCCTGGATCGGGCCTTTGCCCAACTGGCCCGGCGGCGTGATATCTATCTGGTGGATCAACGCGGCACGGGGCAATCGAGCCCGCAGCCTTGTGCGGTGGATGATGCTGCCATGCCATTGGCCGACCCGGACCCCGCGCAATTGTCCTCTCTGGCGAGGGCCTGTTTGCAGGATTTCAACGGCGACCCGCGCCACTATACAACCGAGGTGGCGGTGCGGGATCTGGAGCGGGTGCGTCAGGCGCTCGGGGTGTCCCGCTGGAACCTGTACGGCGTTTCCTATGGCACTCGGGTAGCGCAGACTTACATGCGTCGGTATCCGGACGCGGTCCGAACGGCCGTTCTGGACGGTGTGCTGCCCGCCGATGTCAGTCTCGGCCCACAAATAGCCGGTCACAGCCAGGCCGCCCTGGATGCACTGATCCGTCAGTGCGATCAATCATCGCCTTGTCGGGAGCGGTTTCCCGAACTGCAACGGGACATTACCGAACTGCTGGATCGGCTTGAATCGGAGCCGGTGGAGGTTCGCTATGAATCCCTTCGCGATGGAAGCTGGCAAACCTTGAGGTTCACCCGCGCCCATCTGGTCAACGTGATTCGCATGGCGCTGTATAACAGCGATGTGCTTTCGGTGCTGCCGCCGATGATTGACTCGGCGGCTCGGGACAACAATTTGGTTGCTCTGGCGCGGCTCGCGCAGCGGCTCGATATCAGTGACGATATCGCACTGGGTATGCACAACAGTGTGGTCTGTACCGAGGACGCGCCCTTTTATCCGCAGATCGGTGCGGAGGAAGGCGAGGGCACCTATATGGGGCCGGGGTTTCTGGCGGGGTTGAAAGCCATGTGCGAGCCCTGGCCTCGCGGAGAGATGGGCGAGCATTTCAAAGCGCCCCTGAAATCGGACATTCCCACCTTGTTGCTCAGCGGCGAGCGGGATCCGATTACGCCACCGGCCTACGGTGATCAGCTCATGCAGACCCTGGGCAATGCACGCCACCTGGTGGTGCCGGAGCGGGGGCACCAGGTCGGCTTGCTGGGGTGTGTGCCGGATATCATCGCGCGCTTTGTCATCTCGGCGGAGCCGGGTTCATTGTCGGCGGACTGTCTGGACAGAGTGCAGACGGTTCCCCTGTTTCTGGACCGAAACGGACCATCACCCTGAGGCGGCGTTGACGTGATTCACACCGAGGCATTAGTAAAATCCTTTCACTCCAGGGGCCGCAAGAAGACACCGGTCCAGGCGCTGGTGGATGTCAGTTTTGACGCGCGGGATGGGGAAATCACCGGTCTACTCGGCCCCAACGGTGCCGGTAAATCCACGACCTTGAGAATTCTGGCCGGGCTGGTCAAACCCGACCGCGGCCTGGCCAGCGTGGACGGTCATGACGTGGTGAAAGCACCCCTGGCAGTCCGCCGGCGGTTGGGGTTTTTGCCGCACAATGCCGGCCTGTACCCCAGACTGACCAGTCGGGAAAACCTGGTGTACTACGGGCAGTTGTGCGGATTGAGTGCCGAGGAGGCGCATCATCGGGCCAGTGAGCTGATTGAGCGGCTTGATATGGAAGGTTTTGCCGATCGACGGGCTGAGGGATTTTCCCAGGGACAGAGAACCCGGGTGGCGCTGGGACGCGCCTTGATTCACAACCCGAGCACCCTCATTCTCGATGAGCCAACCAATGGTCTGGATGTCATGGCCACACGCAACCTGCGGACGATTCTCCGCCGCCTTCGGGACGAGGGCCATTGTGTGTTGATCTCCAGCCACATCATGCAGGAGGTGTCCCGTCTGTGTGACCGGGTGGCCATCATCAGTGAGGGACGCATTGCCATGACCGATACCGTGACCGGCATTCTGGAACGCACCGGGCAAAGTGATCTGGAAGATGCCTTTGTGGCCGCCATTGGTGAACAGCCCGAGGTGCAGCCATGAGGTCGTTCTGGGTCATTCTGTTGAAGGAGATCCGGGACAACTTGCGGGATCGGCGCTCCATGTTTTTCACCTTGCTATACGGCCCTCTGCTGTTGCCCGCGTTGATGATCGGGCCCTTGGTATTCAACGTCAATAAATTCAGTGTCGATACGGAACAGCCACTCTCAGTGGCGGTGTTCGGGCGCGAGCGGGCGCCCAACCTGATGGCGTTTCTTGCCGAGCACAACATCAATACCGAAGCGACGGAAGAGAATTTCATTGAGCCACTGCGCCGTGGTGACCTGCCGCTGGTTCTGGAAATTCCGGAGGATTATGAACCGGCTCTGCGCAACGCCAGACCCGCCCCGGTGGTGATTCATTACCACAGTGGAGATGACGACGCGACCCAGCAGCGGCGGCGACTGCGGGCGGTGCTCGATGGCTATGATGCCCGCTTGCGAAGCCTGCGGTTTCTGGCCCGGGGGATGGACGAGCAGGTCTTTGACCCGCTTCATATCAGCGAGCGGGACGTTTCCACCCAGGTGCCGGGTGAGGCGTTCATGGGCTTGATCCTGCCATTCATGTTGCTCTTCTCCATGATGATGGGTGGCTTCTATCTGGCGGTGGATACGACCGCGGGGGAGCGGGAGCGGCTATCGCTGGAGCCGCTGCTGGCTTTGCCCGTCCCGCGTTGGCAACTGGTACTGGGTAAGTATGTCGCCATACTGGCGTTCGTCCTGATGTCTCTCATTCTGCCCTTGATCAGCGGCTTTGTTCTGTTCGGCCTGCTGGACGATGGAGTATTCACCAGCCGTTATGATTTTTCGGCATCTACGTTCGTGGCCGCAGCGTTTTTGCATTTGCCGGTCGCCCTGCTGATGACCGCGTTCCTGTTTGTCATTGCGGCGTTTGCTCGTTCGACCAAGGAGGCCCAGACGCAGCTGGGCATTGCCATGCTGGTGCCCATGTTGCCGTTTTTCCTGCTGCAGTTCCTGAACATTCCCGAGCAGAGTCTCACCATGGCGATTCCATTGCTCGGTCAGTATCAGCTGATGACTCAACTGGTAAATGGGCAGTCGATTGTCCCGTTGCACTGGGTGCTTTCCAGTGTCAGCTGCGTCGTGTTGGCGGTGTTATTGATGTCGCTGGCCGTGCGCCGATATCGTCACGAGTCGATTCTCCAGTAATTCAATGAAGTCGAGGAGTCTATGTTGTCCCACAAGGCTCAGAATATTTTGATCAGTCCGGCGCTCAGCGTTCAGACGTTGAGCGACATTCTGCGCCGGGAGGGTTTCGCAGAAACCGAGGCGGCGCACCTGGCGAACACCTTCACCGATAACAGTATTGATGGTGTCTACACCCACGGACTGAACCGCTTTCCCCGTTTTGTCGACCTGATCCGTCGCGGCCATGTCGTGCCCTCGGCGAAGCCCGAGCGCACTCTGGCGGCGGGCGTTCTGGAGCAGTGGGACGGACACCTGGGGGCGGGGATACTCAATGCCTGCACCGCCACGGAACGGGCCATGGTGTTGGCCGAATCTCACGGATTGGGCTGTGTGGGACTGGCGAACACCAACCACTGGATGCGCGGTGGTACCTATGGTTGGCAAGCCGCTGAGCGCGGGTTTGTGTTTATCGGTTGGACCAACACCATCGCCAACCTGCCGGCCTGGGGGGCTGCGGATTGTCGTTTGGGGAACAACCCGTTGGTGATGGCGGTACCTCACGAACCGGGTGCGGTTGTCCTGGATATGGCGCAATCGCAATTTTCCTACGGTGCGATGGAATTGGCGGTCGAACAGCAGCGTAAGCTGTCCGTGCCCGGGGGTTACGATACCGCCGGGCACATGACTGACGACCCCCGGGCCATTCTTGAAAGTCAGCGGCCGGTGCCCGTGGGTTACTGGAAAGGCGCGGGGCTGTCGCTGATGCTGGACCTGCTCGCCACCCTGCTCAGTGGTGGCCGCTCCACGGCGGATATCAGTCAGCAGACACTGGAGTATGGTGTGTCTCAGGTTTTTATCGCCATTGATCTCAACCAGCTTGGCGATCGCCCCGCTTTACGCGGTGCTGTCCAGTCGATCATCGACGATCTCCATCGCTCCCGGCCGGCAAAGCCCGACGGTGTCATCCGCTATCCGGGTGAGGCGGTACTGGCTCGACGCGCGGAAAACCGGCAGAGCGGCATACCGGTTGATGCCGCACTCTGGGGCTCGATTCAGGCGTTGTAGCGTGTGCTGTGGCAGAGACGAAAGCGGCGTCTCACGTAAAGGAAGGTAAAGGTCATCTCGGGGAGGATTTAAAAGGGGGAAATGATCCCAAGCAATAGGGGTTCACGTACATCCGTTCATTGATTTTCCGTGCTCTACGGATTTTGTTCAGGAGAACGAAACATGCCCCATTTGACCGACCCAATCCGGATTGGCGACCTACAGTTGTCCAATCGCATCATCATGGCGCCCCTGACACGCTGTCGCGCCTCCAAAGGCCGGGTGCCCAACGATATGATGGCGGAGTACTATCGCCAGCGTGCCGGTGCGGGCATGATCCTGACCGAGGCCACCTCTGTGACCCCCATGGGCGTTGGTTACCCGAACACCCCGGGAATCTGGTCGGAAGATCAGGTGGCGGGCTGGCGCAAGGTGACACAGGCGGTGCACGCTGAGGGTGGAAAAATTCTCCTGCAGCTGTGGCACGTTGGCCGGATTTCGGACCCGGTGTATCTGGAGGGCGAACTACCGGTCGCCCCCAGTGCGATTCGCCCGGAAGGGCACGTCAGTCTGATTCGTCCGAAAAAAGAGTATGTCACGCCGCGTGCGCTGACCCTGGATGAGATTCCGGAGCTGGTGGAAGCCTATCGACGCGGGGCCGAAAACGCTCGGCGTGCGGGGTTTGATGGAGTGGAAATTCACGGCGCCAATGGTTATCTGCTGGATCAGTTTCTGCAGACCAACAGTAACCAGCGCACCGATCAGTACGGTGGTTCGATCGAAAACCGCGCCCGACTACTGCTGGAGGTGACCGATGCGGTACTGAGCGTCTGGGAGCCCGGTAGGGTCGGGGTGCATCTGGCGCCGCGCGGTGATGGCCACGACATGGGTGATGAAGACCCGGCCGCGCTGTTCGGTTATGTGGCGCACGAGCTTGGCAAGCGCGAGTTGGCCTTTCTGTGCTCGCGGGAGCACGAAGCGGAGGACAGCCTGTCGCGGGAGCACGAAGCGGAGGACAGCCTGGGCCCGGACCTGAAAGCGCAGTTCGGCGGCGTCTACATCGCCAATGAAAACTATGAGAAGACCAGCGCCGAGCGCTGGCTGGCCGAAGGCAAGGCGGATGCCGTCGCGTTTGGCAGACTCTATATCGCCAATCCGGATCTGGCGGAACGTTTCGCGATTGACGCGCCCCTGAATGAACCGGACCCGACGACTTTCTATGCCTCGGGCCCGGAGGGCTATACCGACTATCCCACCCTGGCGCAGTCCAGAGCCCGGGCAGAAATCGCGTAAGGTTTTCCTGATCGTCGAAACAGAAACACCCCGCGGATGGCTCCGTCGGGGTGTTTTTTTATGGGCTCAGGTCGGGCGGCGCGGTCAGGAGGCGCGACGGCGGAACAGCGGCTGAGGCTGGTCGACCGAGGCCTGGTAGTACTCGGTAAAGTCGTTCAGTGCCTCGATGGTGGCCTGCAGGTGTTGTTCCCGATCGGTACCAAAGTCGAAGGCATTGACGCCACAGCGGCGCAGGTAACAGGCCTGTTCGGCCAGGAAATACCCCACGGCCCGAAGCTCGCCGGTAAAACCAAAACGCTCGCGCAGCAGCCGCGCATTGGTAAAGGCGCGACCGTCGGCGAAGGCCGGGAAGTGCACCGCGACCAGTGGGAAACGCTGCGCCTCTTCACCGAGTTGATCGGCGGTCTCGTCGGTATCGATCCATACGCCGATATCCTTCCGGGCCGAGAGTGCTTCTTTCTGGGCCAGCCAGACCGAGAGCGGGACAATGATCTGTCCGGCGGGTACTTCCGCCTCGGCCGCCTCGCCCTCGGGCTTGGCCATCAGGGTCCATTCGTTGTCGACGATGGCGCCGTCTTTAACTAGCTTTGGCATAGACACGCTCCTTGAAGGGGGCAATACCCAGTCGGTTGACGGTGTCGATAAAGGGCTCTTCTTCGGTCCGCTTCTCGACGTACACATCGATGATTTTCTGGACCACCGACGGCATATCCTCGGCGGTGAAAGAGGGGCCGATCACCTTGCCAAGGGCGGCATCGTTGCTGGAGTTGCCACCCAGAGTCACCTGGTAGAACTCCTCGCCTTTCTTGTCGACCCCGAGAACGCCGATATGACCGACGTGGTGATGCCCACAGGCGTTCATGCAGCCGGAGATGTTCAGGTCGATGTCACCCAGATCGTAAAGGTAGTCCAGGTCTTCAAACTGACGCTGGATGGCCTCGGCAATCGGAATGGATTTGGCATTGGCCAGTGAGCAGAAATCGCCACCCGGGCAGCAGATGATGTCCGTCAGGGTGCCGATGTTGGGCGTGGCAAAGCCGGCGGCCTTGGCTTTCTGCCAGAGGTCGAACAGATCGGCTTTCTTCACATCCGCCAACACCATGTTCTGCTCATGGGTGGTGCGCACTTCGCCAAAGCTGAAATCGTCGGCCAAGTCGGCGATGATTTCCAACTGCCGGTCGGTAATGTCGCCGGGCGCGATACCGGTCGGCTTGAGCGACAGGTTGACGGCGGCGTAACCGGGCTTCTTGTGATCGCGTACGTTGCGCTTCAGCCAGTTGGAGAAGGCTTTGTTGTCGATGGCGAGCGTGTCGAGCTCGGCCTGTGCGGCGGCATCATCCAGGCTTTCGTAGGCCGGCTCGGTGAAGTAACTGTGGGCCCGGTCGATTTCCGCCTGGGTGAGGGTGGCGCTGCCATCGCGCAGGTGCTGCCACTCCTGCTCGACCTTTTCCGCGAATACTTCGGGGGTCATGGCGCGCACCAGAATCTTGATGCGGGCCTTGAATTTGTTGTCCCGGCGGCCGAACTGGTTGTAGATGCGCAGAATCGCTTCCAGGTAGGTCAGCAGGTGCTGCTCGGGTACGAATTCATTGATCAGGCTGCCAATCACCGGCGTGCGACCCAGGCCACCGCCCACGAAGACGGAGAAGCCCAGTTCGCCGGCATCATTGCGCACAATCTGCAGGCCGATATCGTGCACGCGGATGGCGGCGCGGTCTTCCTGGGTGGCGCTCACGGCGATCTTGAACTTGCGCGGCAGAAAGGCGAATTCCGGGTGGAAGGTGGACCACTGACGGATCAGTTCGCAGTAGGGGCGGGGGTCCACCAGCTCATCGGTGGCGACACCGGCAAATTGGTCGGTGGTGGTGTTGCGGATGCAGTTACCACTGGTCTGGTTGCAGTGCATTTCCACTTCCAGCAGCTCCGCCAGAATGTCCGGCACTTCTTCCAGCTGGGGCCAGTTGAGCTGGATGTTCTGGCGGGTACTGATGTGGCAGTAGCCCTTGTCGTAGGTACGGGTAATGTGGGCCATTTTGCGCAACTGGCGGCTGTTCATCAGGCCGTAGGGCACACAGATGCGCAGCATCGGCGCCAAGCGCTGAACATAGAGGCCGTTTTGCAGACGCAAGGGAAGAAACTCCGCTTCTTCCAGCTGGCCGTCCAGATACCGCTCCATCTGCGCGCGAAACTGGGTAACGCGCTGCCCCTGGATGCGGCGGTCGTATTCGTCATAGATGTACATAGAGGGCTGTATTACCTGTACTTCCGGGAAAGGTTGGGTATGTTAGCGAACGCTAATGCAATAGCGCCCGTAAACCGGTGTATTGTCGCGGCGGAGGATACAGCAAAACCCGCTTCGGCGCGACCCTGAACGGAGGCGGTGGTCGGCCGCACACCCGTTTCAGAGGGCGCAAAAATACCAGAGACCGGGGGCCGGTTTGAACGAATGTTTTCCGCTATCCTAATGCTTTTTGGTTATATCCGGCGGCGGTCGCTTGTCAATCCGGGTGGGGTGTGATTAGATTCGACTGTCCTGTAGGGGCGTAAAGCGGCTCAGCTGATGGCTGTAAAGCGCTCCTATCCTTACCACGTTTGGCGAGAGGAGAATAACAATAATGTCTGAGCAGACTGATGTTATGAAAAATGAGACCCATGAAGCCCACGAGGGCGATGCGTTTGCCGATGCCATGGCGGCGGTGGCGCTGATTGCCATCTTCGTGGTCACCTGTGTTTACTGGGTCAGTGGCCAATAAGATTTTCTTGCCGGCACACTGATCGACCGGGGGTGTCTTTGACGTTGCCATCAGAGCGCCCCGATCCCACCCGATGTCTTTCCGACTCTTTGCATTGAAATAATTGCGTTGTCAATTAATGTCTGGCAGGATTCCTTTCACCTGTCTGATGTCATTGCGAGGGAGTCATGCTGGGTTCTGATCGAGCGGCCACCAAAGGCCTGCACCTGCACAACAGTTTCACCTTCTGGATCAACCGTCTGGCCAGTCAGATGCGGGAGGCGTTCAATGAGGCGCTGACCGAGCATGACGTCAGTTGGCCCCAGTGGATGATCCTCAACGTGCTGTTTCATGAGCTGGCCAACACGCCGGCCCAGATTGCCGATAATATTGCGGTGGATCGCTCAGCGGTCACCCGTCTTCTGGACCGCCTGGAAACCAAGCAACTGGTGCAGCGTGAGCATGACGGTCTGGACCGTCGCTCCGTGAAAGTGCACCTGACCCGGTCGGGACACGCACTGGTCGAAACGCTCAATGAGCTGGCCGTCATCCACCAGAACCGCTTTCTGAATCAGTTGCACCCGACGGAGCTTCGGGCGTTCAAGGGGAATATTCAGAAGCTGCTCAAGGCCGTTGATATCGATAGCACGCAGCTCTGGAAGCACGTCTGATTTACTGTCCGGCCTGGGAGAGCACCAGTCGAACCACGAACACCATGATCAGTATAAAGATCGCGGTGAACAGCACTCCGGAAATGATGTAGGCGGCAATGCTGCCGTGCTTGAAATCGCGCTCGCGGTTTTTGCTGCTTTGCACACCAAAGGCGGCCGCCAGAGTGCTGATGATGATCTGAAACAGGTTGGGTTTTTTATCCGGGTCTTCAGGGGCACTCATGTTTCGGCCTCATAGTCTTATTTGCGAGTCGTATTATGTCGTCTTCAACGGATCATCTGACCGTTCTGCCCCCCTGTGAGGAGGACGTTGGGATTGTACGCCAGGAGAGCAGCTTTGTGGTGGTGGATAAGCCGACCCGGCTGTTGACCGTCCCCGGCCGTCATCCGGCCAATCGTGACAGTGTCATCGCCCGGCTGCGGGAAACTCACCCGGATGTTCACGCGGTTCACCGGTTGGATTTCGATACCTCCGGACTGTTGGTGATTCCGCTCACCAAGGCCAGCCTGTCCAACCTCAGTCGCCAATTTCAGGCTCGCACCGTGAAAAAAACCTATACGGCGGTAGTACACGGCCTGGTACTGGAAGATCAGGGCGTCATGGAGTGGCCGATTGCCCCCGACCCGGAGCGGCGCCCACGAAGTAAAATCTCTGAGGACGGCAAACCGGCACTGACCCATTACCGGGTGCTGTCCCGCAACCGGGAAGACAACACCACGCGCCTGGCGCTCTCTCCGGTCACCGGACGCTCCCACCAGTTGCGCCTGCACTGTGCCGAGCTGGGACACCCCATACTGGGGTGTGAATTCTATGCGCCGGAGTCGGTGCGCCAGCAGGCGCCGCGTCTGCTACTGCATGCCTCAATGCTCAGCTTTGACCACCCGGAATCGGGTGAGGCCGTCTCTTTTGAGTCGGCGGCCCCCTTCTAGCCGTCTATTTTTCTTGTCGCCGATGAGCCAGTTCACGGTACAGCTGCTCCCGCTCTTCGAGTAGCTCTATCACCAGCGCCACTCCGGCCAGATTCAACCCCAGATCCCGATGCAGGTTGCGGGCCCGCCTGAGGCGGGTGAGGCTGTGGCCGCTGAAGGTCCATCGTTGAGCGGAAGGTGACAGAGGGTCGATCACGCCTTCCTGCACCAGCTCCACAATGAAATCCGCCTCTACCTGACAGCGTCGGCACAGTTCCCCCAGAGTGAGTTCAACTTCTTCCTCGACAATAGAACCGGTCACCCATTGGGTTTGCTCCTTGGACATGATCAGACCTCCAGATGACGGCGTGGGTTGAATGGGGCTGCTTCTGCCAGCTTTTCGTAGGCGGCTTTTGCCGCGCCGTCGTGGGCCGGCGGTGTATGAATGCTCAGCTCAACGTAGAGATCACCCGGCGGAAAGCCGGGCAGGCCACGCTCTTTGAGCCGGAGCTTGCGTCCGGACTGGGACGCTTCCGGAACTTTCAGATCGACCTTGCCCGTGGGTGTGGGGATCTGGATTTTGGTGCCGAGCGCCGCTTCCCAGGGCGTCAGCGGCAGCGCCAGGAACAGGTCTTTCCCATCCATCCGGAAGTGGCGGTGGGGCTTGAATTCCACTTCAAGGTAGAGATCCCCGCTGGGCCCGCCTCCAAGCCCCGGCGAACCCTGACCGGCCAGGCGGATGCTCTGCCCGGGTTTTATCCCCTTGGGAATTTTGATGTTGAGGGTGCGTGGGGTGGTCTGAACTCTCCCTTGGGCATCCACGCTCTGACTGCGCAGCGTAATCTGCCGTGTGGCGCCGCTGAAGGCGTCTTCAAGGTCGATCTGGATGCGTGCGCGCTGATCCTCGCCCTGGCCCCGGAATCCGCCCTGGCCAAATCCGGCCTCTCGGTTGAAGCCGCCTTGACGGAAGCCGCTGCCGAACAGGTTTTCGAAAAAGTCACTGAAACCACCGGCACCCATGCCGCCGTGGTAGTGTTGTCCTGCGCCGCCAAAATCGAAATCCTGTCCCCACTCGGGAGGTGGTTCAAAGTCCTGGCCGCGCTGCCAGTTACTGCCGAGCTGATCGTAAGCGGCGCGTTTTTCCGGGTCCTTCAATACCTCGTAGGCCTCGCCCAGCTCTTTGAACTGGTCTTCCGCACCGGCATCTTTGTTGACATCCGGATGATACTTGCGCGCCAGCTTCCGGTAGGCGCGCTTGATCTCATCCTGGCTGGCGTTTCTCTCGACCCCAAGGGTCTTGTAGTAGTCCTTGTATTCCATCGGTGACCTCGCGAATCACAGGAACCCAATACGAACAAACCTTAGCGCCTAAATGGTTGGGGCAAATTGATATTCATCAAGTATGGCACTTACTCTCCCTGAACGGTGGCGACCAGGGTGCGGCTGCCGGCGTGATTGCGATGCTCACACAGGTAAATTCCCTGCCAGGTTCCCAGGTTCAGACGCCCGTCGGTAATCGGAATGGTCAGGCTGGCACCAATGGTGGTGCATTTGATGTGAGCCGGCATGTCGTCATCGCCTTCATAGTCATGCTCGTAGTAGGGAGCCCGCTCAGGGACAAACTGATTGAAGTGTCGCTCCAGGTCACCGCGTACGGTCGGGTCGGCGTTTTCGTTGATGGTCAGTGAGGCGGAGGTGTGCTGAATAAACAGGTGCAGCAGGCCGCATTGAAGGTGGTCCAGCGGGGGCAGGGCTCTGAGCACTTCCTGGGTGACCAGGTGGAAGCCCCGGCTTTTGGGGGGCAGGCGAAATTCAGTCTGTTGCCACATAGGTTATCTGCCTGTATCGGTCGGTCGCGTGGAGGACGTCGGCGCCAGAAATGGCGCACTCGACGTCATGCAGACACAAAGGGTAACGCGGTGTTGTTGAATTTGCAGCCCCGACTTTATGGGATTGGCGACTGTGCTAGAATGCCCCACCTTATAGTCCGTAAAACCATTTAATAATCGGAGCCCCTGTCGTCATGTTCAACGCTTCCCGCCAAGTGACCTGGCCGCGCCTGAAAAGCGCCATTTCCAAGGATGATGCCATTGAGCAGCGTATCGACGCGCTATTGCATCGAATGACCCTCGAACAGAAGGTGGGTCAGATGATTCAACCGGAGATCAAACAGGTGACCCCGGACGATATCCGGGACTTCCACTTGGGCTCGGTGCTCAACGGCGGCGGCAGTGTGCCCAACAATGACCGGTACGCTCAGGCGAGTGACTGGGTCGCCCTGGCCGATCAGTTTTGGGAAGCCTCTATGGATGACCGGGATGGACGCCTGCCTATTCCCATCATGTGGGGAACCGATGCGGTGCACGGGGTGGGCAACCTGGTGGGGGCCACCCTGTTTCCACACAATATTGCGCTCGGTGCTGCCCACAATCCCGAACTGATTCGCCGCATTGGCGAGGCGACCGCCCGGGAGATTGTCGCGACCGGTCTGGACTGGGATTTTTCGCCCACTGTTGCTGTGGCCAGAGACGATCGCTGGGGTCGGACCTATGAATCCTGGGCGGAAGACCCGGAACTGGTGCGTGCCTATGCCGGTGAGATGGTGCGGGGGCTTCAGGGGCAGGGTGAGACTTGCCTGGATGAGCAGCATGTCATTGCCACCGCCAAACACTTTATCGGTGACGGTGGCACGGTGAACGGCATCGATCGGGGTGACAATGTCGATTCCGAGGAGCGCTTGCGGGACATTCACGGTGCGGGCTATTTCAGTGCGATCGAGTCCGGCGTGCAGGCCGTGATGGCGTCATTCAATAGCTGGCACGGTGAGCCGCTCCACGGTCACCATCACCTGCTGACCCGTGTCCTGAAAGAACAGATGGGCTTTGATGGCCTGGTGGTGGGGGATTGGAATGGTCACGCCTTCATCCCCGGCGCCGATGTGCTGAACTGTCCTCAGGCGATCAATGCGGGGCTCGATATTTTCATGGTGCCACACCCCGAGTGGAAAACCCTGTTCCACAATACCGTAGCGCAAGTGCGCGACGGTACGATTTCGTTGGCGCGCATTGACGATGCGGTGCGTCGGATTCTGCGGGTGAAGTTGCGCGCGGGTCTGTTTGAGCGGGATCGTCCCTCAAGCCGGACCCTCGCGGGTCGACAGTCACTCATTGGGGCCCCAGAGCATCGGGACGTGGCCCGTCAGGCGGTGCGTGAATCCCTGGTGCTATTGAAAAACCGCGATCAGTTGCTTCCGCTCAACCCAAAACAGCGGGTGCTTTTGGCGGGCGACGGCATCGACAATATCAGCAAGCAGGTGGGCGGCTGGTCGGTCACCTGGCAGGGCACCGGAACGGACGCTCGGGACTTTCCGGGCGCCACCACCGTCAGCGCCGGCATTGAGGCCACCATTCGTGATGCCGGTGGCGAGGTGTTCGTCAGTCCGGGCGGTCAGTGCGACGAGTCCGTGGATGTGGCCATCGTCCTGTTCGGGGAGGACCCCTACGCCGAAATGCAGGGCGACGTGCAGAATGTCCAATACAAGCCCCGCGACACGCGGGACTGGGAGCTGCTCAAGTCCCTCAAAGCTCGGGGCATTCCGGTGGTATCCCTGTTTATTACTGGTCGTCCGCTGTGGGTGAACCGCGAGCTGAACGCCTCCGATGCATTTGTGGTCATCTGGCAGCCGGGCACCGAAGGGGGAGGCGTTGCCGACGTGTTGTTTATCGACACCGAGGATCAGGTGCGTCATCCGATCAAGGGGAAGCTGAGTTTCTCCTGGCCCGACCGCCCGGATCAGTGCCCCCTGAATATGGGCGAGCCCGGCTATGCGCCGCTGTTTCCCTACGGCTACGGTCTGTCTTACGGACAGGAGGATCCGCTGGGCGACGATCTGTCGGAGGAGGGCCTGCGACTACCCGCTACCGAGGATGTCTGGACGCTGTTCAAGATGCGCCCGCTGGACGCCTGGCAGGTGGAAGTCGAGGGCCAGGTGAACGACAAGGCGGTGATGAAGGGCAACCAGGTGCAAGTGTCCACGGTAACGGTGAATGCGGTAGACCGTGAGGTGCAGGAGGATGCCCGGCAGGTGATCTGGAATGGTGATGGTTTCGGCGCCATGGCGCTGGCGACCCGGGATCGTCAGGTGTTGACGGATTATTGGAAGGCTAACGGCGCTCTGGTGGTGGACGTGAAGGTGGATCGCGCCCCCACGGCACCGGTGCAGTGGCGCGTGGGCTGTGGCCCGTCGGCGCTGTCTCAGGTGGATGTCACTGAAGAGCTGCGCGCTTTGGCGGGGCAGGGCTGGCAGACACTGTCCATCGCCCTGGACCGCTTCCCCGACGTCGGCTCGGATTTCGGCCTGGTCCTCCCCCCGGAAGAGTTCTTCACCCGCGTCCTCGAGCCCTTCAGCCTCGCGACCGAAGGCGAGCTGGAGCTAACTTTCTCGGGTGTACGTATTGAGAAAGGGTCGTTTTAAAAGGACGGTCGGTCTTTAGTGCTTCGGTCAAAGGGCTGCGGGAGGGTAGGTAGTTGCGAGACACGCCGTGAACCCATCCCTGGGGGCTCATCACCCGCCGTCCAGGCGGGTGACGGTCTCGCAACTACCTACCCTCCCTCCGCGGCGGCAGATTCACGTTCCGGGAATTAGCGCCTTTGCACCAAACACTCTCTAAAATCGTAGGGTGGATAAGGGGGTGAAACCCCCGTCATCCACCTTTGGTAAAGTCGTCAGCCTCGTTATTGGTGGATGGCGCACTTCGTGCTTATCCACCCTACGCGTCCCTTAAGGCAAGTATTACCGCTGGTGCTAGTTCCCGAAACTTTGAATCTGGCACAGCGGAGGGAGGGTATACCGCTCCGGGACCGTCACCCGCCTGGACGGCGGGTGATGAGCCTACATGGACGTATTTACGGCGTGTCCCGGAGCGGTATACCTCCCGCAGCCCTCTGGCCGGAGTAGCAGTCCACCTCAAGGTGAAAGCCCCAACCCTTGATATTCCCCCGAAAGCCCCCATTACCCACCCACAGAATTCAAACCCCGACCAGTGATGGTTGGGAGTTGTGTTTAATGCCAATTGTATGACAGGAGCTACGCACCCATGACCGTGGACGCCCATAAAGAAACGCTTGGATTCCAGACCGAAGCCAAACAACTGCTGCACCTGATGATCCACTCGCTCTACTCCAACCGCGAGATCTTCCTGCGCGAGCTCATCTCCAACGCCTCCGATGCGGCGGACAAACTGCGCTTCGAAGCCCTGGAAAATGACAGCCTCTACGAAGGCGACAGCGAACTCAAAGTGCGTGTCAGCGTCGACAAAGAAGCCAAGACGCTCACCATCAGCGACAACGGCATCGGCATGTCCCGGGACGAGGTCATCGAGCATCTGGGCACCATCGCCAAGTCCGGTACCGCCCAGTTTCTTAAAAACCTGACCGGTGACCAGAAGAAAGACTCCAAACTGATTGGTCAATTCGGGGTGGGTTTTTACTCCGCCTTTATCGTCGCCGACAAGGTTGTGGTGACCACCCGCAAGGCCGGCTTGCCGGCCAGCGAAGCGGTGCGCTGGGAAAGTGCCGGTGAGGCGGAATTCAGTGTCGAAACCGTCGAGAAGGCTGACCGTGGTACGTCTATTGAGCTGCACCTGCGCAGCGATGCCGACGAGTTTGCCGATGACTGGCGCCTGCGCTCGATCATCAAAAAGTACTCCGACCACATCGATATTCCGGTGCTGATGCAGAAGCTGCAGACCTCCGAAGAGGACAAGGATAAGGCGCCCGAGGACGAAGTGGTCAACACCGCGACCGCGCTCTGGACCCGCTCTCGTTCCGATATCAGCGATGAAGAGTACAAAGAGTTTTACAAGCATGTCAGCCACGATTATGCCGATCCGCTGACCTGGAGCCACAACCGGGTGGAAGGCAAGCTGGACTACACCAGCCTGTTGTACGTGCCGGAGCATGCCCCGTTTGATCTGTACAACCGGGACGGCGCTCGCGGCCTGAAGCTTTACGTACAGCGCACTTTCATCATGGATGACGCCGAGCAGTTTCTGCCGCTGTATCTGCGCTTTATCAAAGGGGTAGTAGATTCCAACGATCTGTCCCTGAACGTCTCGCGGGAAATCCTGCAGAAAGACCCGAACATCGACACCATGCGCACCGCGCTGACCAAGCGGGTGCTGGATATGCTAACCAAAATGGCCAAGAACGAGCCGGAGCAGTACGCGAAGTTCTGGACAGAGTTTGGTCAGGTGCTGAAAGAGGGGCCGGCGGAGGATTTCGCCAACCGCGAGAAAATCGCCAAGCTGCTGCGCTTTGCCAGCACCCACACTGACAAGCCAGAGCAGGATCAGTCCCTGGATGATTACATCAGCCGGATGCAGGAAGGCCAGGACAAGATCTATTACATTGCGGCGGAGAACTTCAACACCGCCAAGAACAGCCCGCATCTGGAAGTGTTCCGCAAGAAGGGCATCGAGGTGCTGCTGATGTTCGATCGGGTGGACGAGTGGTTGATGAGCCATCTGATGGAGTACGACGGCAAGTCATTCCAGGACGCCGGCAAGGGCGAGCTGGACCTCGGCAAGCTGGACTCCGAGGACGAAAAGCAGGCTCAGGAGAAGCAGGCCGAGGAACTCAAGCCGCTGCTGGAGCGGGTCAAGAAGGCCCTGGAGAACGAGGTGGCCGAGGTGCGCATTACCCATCGCCTGACCGAGTCGCCCGCCTGTGTGGTGGTGGCCGAGCATGAAATGGGCGCCCAGATGCGCCGTATTCTGGAGCAGGCCGGACAGAAAGTGCCCGAGTCCAAGCCCAGTTTCGAGCTCAATCCGGACCATCCGCTGGTGCAGAAACTGGATCAGGAGCCGGATGAAGACCGCTTTGCCGATCTGGCCAAAGTGCTGTTCGATCAGGCCAACCTGGCCGAAGGCACCCAGTTGGAAGACCCGGCGGCTTATGTGCAGCGCCTGAACAAGCTGCTGTTGGAATTGAGCCACTAAGGGCCATCATGGTTTGGCAACGGCGGATGCGCCTTCGGCTTATCCGCCCTACGCGTGCTGCGGTGGTTGGGCAACGGCGGATGCGGCCTCTGGCCTCCGATGCGTCGGACCGATCCGCCCTACGGCCGAGCGCAGCGGAATGAATCCCGCGTAGGGCGGATCGGTCCGACGCATCGGAGCGCAGCGCATCCGCCGTTACCCAAATCCGCCGCATCCGCCGTCACCCAATACTTTGACCTGAAATCCGCCCCCTTGCTTGTACCTCTGGTCCGGTATAAGCTAGCCTAAGTTGTTGAAATTGGACAAAAATAAGTGCAAGGCCAGCACGGGGTGCCCAGCGACGTAAACAGCGGGGACCCTCTTCTCCAATAACAGGGCAAATGCCATGACCAAATCGGAACTGATCGAGTACATTGCCGAGCAACAGGACCAACTGCCGGTCAAAGACATTGAGTTAGCGGTCAAGCTCATTCTCGACCACATGGCCGACGTACTCTCATCCGGCGAGCGGATCGAAATACGCGGCTTTGGAAGCTTCTCTCTGCACTACCGGGCCCCCCGTATGGGCCGCAACCCGAAAACCGGCGAAACGGTTGAACTCGAAGGCAAGTATGTCCCTCACTTCAAGCCGGGTAAGGAGATGCGCGATCGTGTTAACGAAAGCCTGCACCACTGACGCACCCGATCCCAAGGTTATCGCCCCATGAAACCACTTCTGCGCTGGATTAAAGTCGCCCTGTTGGTGCTCGCGTTTCTGTTGGGCGTCTGGTTCGCGCTGGAAAACGCTCAGGCGGTACCGGTCACTTTGATGGGATTGGGGCTTCCCAGCCTGTCTCTGGGCGTCTGGCTGTTGATCTTCACCGCGTTGGGTACCCTGTTGGGCATGGCGGTCAGCCTGCCGCCGGTGCTGCGACTGCGCCGTCAGCTGCGCGCCCGTGAACGACAACTCGCCCGGTGCGAGAAAGAGCTCAAGCAACTTCGCCTGCAACCCATCCGGGATTGATGCCCATGGTCGATATCGGCTTGTTTGGCCTGATCATGGTGGCGATTGCGGCGGGCTTTTTGCTCGGCTGGCGGCAGCGTGGTCGTCGCCTGCAGCAGGAGAATCAGCACTATGGCCCCAAGTATTTCAAGGGGCTCAGTTACCTGCTGAATGAACAGGCCGACAGCGCCGTGGATGCCTTTATCGAGTCCCTGGAGGTCAACTCTGATACCCTCGAAACCCACCTGGCCCTGGGCAATCTTCTGCGTCGCAAGGGTGAAATTGCCAAAGCCACCCGCATTCACCAGAACCTGTTGGCTCGCCCCAGTCTGACCACTCCGCAACTCCATGAAGCCCAGCTGGAACTGGCCCGCGACTTTATCCGGGCGGGGCTGTTGGATCGTGCGGAAGGCTTGCTCCACGAGTTGGTGGATGTAAACAGCCAATATAAATCCGAAGCGCTCACCCACCTGATTGAAATCTACCAGGACGAAAAAGACTGGGAAAAAGCCATTGAGGCCGCCAATCAGATCGGCCAGCGTCGCTTTGGCCGAAACACCGGCGAGCGGGCCATAGCGCGGGCGCACTTTTGTTGTGAGCTGGCGGAAGACGCCATGGAACGGAACGATCTGCTCACCGCGCGCCGCCAGTTGCAGAAAGCGCTGGGCTTTGATCGCCAGTCGGTGCGCGCCAGCCTGCTCTGGGGCCAGTTGGAACACGGCCAGGGTAATGAACGCGAAGCGCTGAAAATTCTGCAGCGCATTCCCCACCAGGACCCTGAGCTGGTGGTGGAGAGTCTGGAGCTGGTATGTGCCTGCTACGAGCGCCTGGGTGACAGTAAAGGGCTGCAGCGTTATCTGGAAGAGCTGCTGGCCCAATATCCGAGCAGCTCCCTGGTGATCAAAATGGCCGAGCAGGTGCGCTGGGCACGGGATGATTACGCGGCGGCGGATTTTATCGCCGAGCATCTGCGTCAGCGGCCCACCATCAAGCTGTTGAACCGGCTGGTCGAGTTGTATCTGCTGCACTCCGAGGGCAGGGCGCGAGACAACCTGCAACTGCTCAAGCAACTGGTGGATCAGGTGTTGGAGGCCAAGCCCAGCCACCACTGCCGCAAATGTGGATTCACCGGCAACCAGCTGCACTGGCTGTGTCCCAGCTGCAAGACCTGGGGCAGCATCACACCTATTACCGGGGTGGAAGGGGAGTAGTACCGGTTCGGCGGTAGTGTCCCCTCCATCGCAGGAGTTAATAGGCGCCAAACGGGTGAAATTTTCTCCCAATCCCCTATAATGTCCGGCCGTCAGGCTGCGTCGGTTCAACCTCCCACAACAAGACAGCCACTACTTCTGCCGGATGAAGCCGCCCCCTTATTGGTTACGGGCGCCGGGGAAGCCACTGAATTTATACCCAAAACGGAGACACATTGTGAAAGCACCTGTACGCGTTACTGTCACCGGCGCCGCCGGTCAAATCAGCTACTCACTTCTGTTCCGCATCGCCGCTGGCGAAATGCTGGGCAAAGATCAGCCGGTCATTCTGCAACTGCTGGAAATCACTCCGGCGCTCAAGGCCCTCGAAGGCGTAGCCATGGAGCTGGACGACTGTGCCTTTCCGCTGCTGGCAGGCATGACCTGCACCGACGATCCGGCGGTGGCTTTCAAAGACACCGATTACGCGCTGCTCGTAGGTGCCCGTCCCCGTGGTCCCGGTATGGAGCGTAAGGACCTGCTGGAAGCCAACGCCAAGATTTTCTCTGTTCAGGGCAAGGCGCTGAATGACCACGCCTCCCGCGACGTAAAAGTGCTGGTGGTCGGCAACCCCGCCAACACCAACGCCCTGATCGCTCAGCGCAACGCTCCGGATCTGGATCCGCGTCAGTTCACCGCCATGACCCGTCTGGACCACAACCGTGCCCTGACTCAACTGGCCCAGAAAACCGGCAAAACCATCAACGACATTACCCACCTGACCATCTGGGGCAATCACTCCTCGACTCAGTATCCGGACATTCACCAGACCAAAGTGGCCGGCACCAACGCCATGGAACTGGTTGACCAGTCTTGGTACGAGAGTGACTTCATTCCGGTGGTACAGAAGCGCGGTGCGGCCATCATTGATGCCCGTGGCGCCTCCTCCGCGGCATCCGCAGCCAATGCGGCGATTTTCCATATGCGCGACTGGGCGCTGGGCAGTGCGGAAGGTGATTGGGTCAGCATGGGCGTGTACAGCGATGGCAGCTACGGCATCGACAAGGGCCTGATTTACTCTTTCCCCTGCGTGTGCAAAAACGGCGACTGGGAAATTGTTCAGGGTGTGGAGATCAATGATTTCTCCCGCGAGAAGATGCAGGCCACCGAAAAAGAGCTACAGGAAGAGCGTGACGCAGTGAAGGATCTGCTGCCGGCATAAGGCGGCTTTAGTGGTGTCGGATTACGGCCCTTCGGGCCTAATCCGACCTGCTGAATAGGATCGGCCCGTAGGTCGGATTAGCGCTCAGCGCGTAATCCGACACCTCATCCAATCCCTCGACTGACGACTACACCGCACTGATCGCCACCTTCCCACGACGGGTTTCGCCGGGCGCCAATGTCCATCCCTCATCCAGTACCGCCCCCCGTTCCAGACACACAAACCCCTGTTCGTTACCTTCTCCCATATCGTCCATGGCCGCCGCTTTTTCGGCGCCGGGGTTCCAGGTGACCAGGCTGGGACAATTTTCATGGCTCAGCCGCAGGCGCGGTGTTGGCTCCAGAGTCACCTCGGATTCCACGTCGGGGAACACCCGGTCCACTTCCCCGGTGAAGGTCAGGGGGCCGCTTTGCCTCAGACGGGCGTGGTTCTGCAGGTTGTCCAGATAGTCCCGTCCGGCAAGCACCGGCACCCGAACATCGCTTAGTGTCTGCACCGGCAGATAGCTGTGCAGCGCCCAGGTGAAATCCGCGGTGTGGGAGTCGTGATTGGTCAGGCTCAGTTCCAGCTCAATGGTCTGCCCCAATACCATTCGCAGGGCTGCAGTAAAGGGTTGCGTAAACCGCTCATCGCCGGGGTGTTCCAGTTCAAACCAGAGTTCGCAGCGACCGTTATCGGCCTGGGCCACCTGCGTGAGCGCCCAGTCGGAGGTGCGGGCGAAACCGTGCTGGGGTTTATGTTCGTCGGGATGGGGGCCAAACCAGGGCAGACAGACCGGTACCCCGCCGCGCAGCGCCTTGCCTGGCTCGAATTGGCATTGGGGGCTCAGCCAGAGCAGGGGTGTGCCGTCGGCCTTGGTGAAGGACAGCAACTGAGCGCCCTGGGGGGCGACCACGGCCTGACACAGGTCGGTGTCAATGCGAATCAGGGGCAGTCCTGTGCCCTGAGCGTCGGGAAACAGGGTTTTGCTGTCGGTCAAAGTGATCCCCGCGTAGGGGCGCACCAGATCGGCCAATGCGGGCATAGTGACTCCTCGTCGACGGACGTTGTGAAGAAAAACCGTCCTATTTTACGCCAAATGGGGGAAAACAGACCATGTTGCCGGTGGCAAAACCGGCTATTTTGCTCCGCCGCCCGCTCACCCTTTGGCTTTCGGCCACGCAGCCAGTATCATGCGCACCCTGAAATCAGCGAAAGAAAGAGGCCGGCGTGAGTCAACAGCAATTTGTCATTGGTCAGCGGTGGGTGAGCGACACCGAAGCGGAACTGGGTCTGGGCATCGTCCTGGAAACCGACGAGCGACAGGTCACCTTGGGGTTCCCGGCCGCCGGTCAGCGTCGGACTTACGCGCTGCGCAGTGCGCCGGTCAGTCGGGTCCGTTATCAGGTGGACGAGGTGATCAGCCACCAGGACGGCACCACCATCACCATCGCCGAGGTCATGGAGCAGGGGCTGTTGCTGGCCTACAAAGGTTATACCGAGGAAGGGGACGAGCACCTGATTCCGGAGTTTGAACTGGACAGCTTTGTCCAATTCAGCACGCCCCGCGAGCGCCTGTTTTCCGGGCAGATCGACAAGTACACTCATTTCAGCCTGCGCCACAAGACCCTGGATACTCTGCACCGCCACCGGCAGAGCGCGGTTTATGGCCTGAGTGGTCCGCGCATTCAACCGCTGCCACACCAGTTGTACATTGCCAGCGAAGTGGGGCGACGTCAGGCGCCTCGGGTGCTCTTGGCGGATGAGGTTGGCCTGGGTAAAACCATCGAAGCGGGCCTTATTCTGCATCAGCAGCTGATGACCGGGCGGGTCCGTCGCGCGCTGGTAGTGGTGCCCGAAAGTCTGCAGCATCAGTGGCTGGTGGAAATGCTGCGACGCTTCAACCTGAGCTTTACGCTGTTGGATGAAGCGCGCTGCCAGGGCATGGCCGGGCTGGACGATATCGATCCGTCCCTGTTGCCCGATGACGAAGAAATTGTGATTGCCGAGGCCGAGGACAATCCCTTTGAAAGCGAACAGCTGATTCTCTGCTCCCTGGAGTTTCTGACCGGCAGTGAGCAGCGCTACCAGCAGGCGGTAGAAGCCGGCTGGGATCTGTTATTGGTGGATGAAGCCCATCACCTTCAGTGGCACGATGGCGAGCCCAGTGCCTCCTACCGCTGCATTGAGGGACTCTCCAAAGTCTCGGACGGCCTGTTGCTGCTGACCGCGACACCGGAGCAGCTGGGTGTGGAAAGCCACTTCGCCCGTCTGCGCCTGCTGGACCCGGATCGCTACCATGACCTGAATGCCTTTCTCGCCGAGCACGATGGCTACGAAGCGCTCAATCAGCGGGTGCAGGGTTTGTTGGCCGCCCGTGATGGGAGCTCAAGCGATGTAGTGAACGCACTGGATAGCGCCCTGACCGACTACCTGTCGGAGGCGGAACTCAAACGCCTCAAAGCCCAGGCCAAGGACCAGCCGAGTGAAGCCGTGGGGCAGGCGATTCACGCCCTGCTGGATCGCCACGGCACCGGCCGGGTACTGTTTCGCAATACCCGGGCGTCGGTATCCGGCTTCCCGGAGCGCAAGTTGCACAACCATCCTCTGGACCTGGAAGACGATGACCTGATGGCCCTGAGCGAGCGGCCTCTGGACGAACAACTGCGGCCGGAAAATTTCTGGTTCGAGCACCGGGGGGCCGATTGGTGGCTGGTGGACCCGCGGGTCGACTGGCTGAGTGATTTTCTGAAAAGCCAGCGCGGCAACAAGGTGCTGGTCATCTGCGCCAGCGCCGACAGCGCCCAGGCACTGGAACTCTATTTGCGCCTGCGCAAAGGCATCGCCTCGGCCGTTTTCCATGAGCACCTGAGTCTGCTGGAGCGCGACCGGGCCGCCGCCTATTTTGCTGATCAGGAAGCCGGCGCTCAGGTATTGATCTGTTCGGAGATCGGCAGTGAGGGGCGCAACTTCCAGTTCGCCCAGGACCTGGTGCTGTTTGACCTGCCTCTGAACCCGGACCTGCTGGAGCAACGCATCGGTCGCCTGGACCGCATCGGCCAACAGGGGCAGGTCAATATCCATACGCCGCACTACGCGGATACCGCCCAGGAACACCTGCTGTACTGGTATCACCGTGGCCTGGACGCCTTCGAGCACACCTGTGCCATTGGCCGGACACTGTACGATGAGTTTGAAGCGCGACTGCTCGCCTCGCTCACCGATGTCGACGACACCGCATTCGATGCACTGCTGGACGACACCCGCGAGCGTGCCGAAGCCCTGCGGGCGCAATTGCAGGCCGGACGGGATCGCCTGTTGGAGCTGAACTCCTGCCAGCCGGAAAAAGCCGCACCTCTGGTCGAGGCGCTGGAACAACAGGACTCCGATGAAACGCTGCCGGCCTACCTGGAGCGGGTGTTCGACGCTTTCGGGATTGATCAGGACGAGCACGGCGAACAGAGCTGGGTGGTGCACCCGAGCGAACAGATGCGCGTCTCCCACTTCCCCGGTCTGGTGGAAGAGGGCATGACCGTGACCTTTGATCGCGATCTCGCCCTGTCCCGGGAAGACATGCACTACCTGACCTGGGAGCACCCAATGGTACATGGCGCCCAGGAAATGATTGCCCACAGCGAATTCGGCAACACCGCTCTGGCCACCATCAAACTACCGCCCCTGAAGCCCGGCACCCTGCTGTTGGAAGCCCTGTTCGTACTGCACTGCCCGGCGCCGCGCGCACTGCAACTGGACCGCTACCTGCCTGAATCGGTCCTGCGGGTTCTGCTCGATCCAAAAGGCAAAGACCTCAGCGGCGCACTCGCAGCGGGCAAGCTCGACAGCCTCCTGCAAAAAGTCCCACGCCCCAGCGCCCAGGACCTCGTCCGCCACGCCCGCCCACAACTGGCGGAAATGATGGACCAGGCCGAAGCCCTGGTCGCACCCAAGCAACAGGCCCTGATCGACGACGCACGCACACGAGTGACCCAAGCGCTGTCCGCAGAGCTTGAGCGCCTGCGGGCATTGGCCGAAGTGAACCCGAACGTCCGCCACCAGGAAATCGAAACGCTTGAAAAACAGCTCGCGGATTCCGAGCAGTACTTGAATCGTGCGCAACTGCGAATGGACGCAGTGCGTGTCATTATGACGGTATGACGGCCCGGCCGTCCCAGAGGATTCTGAATGTATATATTTTCCGCCAATGGCACCGCGCGTGCGGATCGCGACGACATCAAAGCCGGCGACAAAAAGCCGTTTATCGTCTACATCGACTACGTGGATTTATTCGGTGCGGAACAACTGTGCAAAATCTACCTGATGCGTGCGGGCTTCACCGAAATCGAAATTGAAAACCGCAAATACGTGGCCGACACCCTACGCAAAGACCCTCGCGTCGTGGAAGCCGACAAAGCCATGCAGGCCGCCATCAAAGGCGGCTACATGATTCAGATGTTTGACGAGTAAAAAATATAACGTAGATACGCTTAAATTGGAGCTGATTGGCACTGAGGCGGGCGCGGGATTAACCCGTTGGAGACTCTCGGAGGCATGGATGCCGACGAGAAGCCCCCAGGGAAGGGTTTACGGCGGGTCTCCAACGGGTTAATCCCGTGCCCGCCGGCCGTTATGTTAATTCAAAGGGTTAAACGGTTTTCTTTCTGTAACCTTTGTTCTTCACGTCACGATCACGCACTTTCGCTTTCGGCTTACCTTTACCATCCGGCTTGCCCTTACCCGCAAACTTACCCGGCGCACGCTTATCGCCCGGCTTCGGACCGCGACGCTTGAAATCCGGCACCGGACCATCGTTGCGCGGACCCGTGTCCTCGGCAATATTCAGCGGCCGATTGCGCACTCGCACCTTCTTCAGCAACTGCATCACCTCCGGCGACATACCCTTGGGCAGATCCACCGTGGAAAACTCATCAAACAACTTGATGTGACCAATATACTGACTGTCGATACCCGCCTCATTGGCAATGGCGCCGACAATATCCCCCGGACGGACCTCATGACTGCGGCCCACATCCAACCGATAGCGCTGCAGGTCCGAATCATTGACGCGGGGCTTCGGCCCTTTGCCGGCCTTGGCTTCACGAGCCAGCTTGTTCTTGCCCTTGGTGCTGGGTTTCTCCGGACGAATCTCGGCCAGCTTCACCTGCAGCGGGCGCTCTTTCTGCACCAGATAGGCGAGGGCCGAGGCAATCTCCTCCGGTGAACGGTCCGTCTGATGACTGAAATCGGCCAACAGATCGTTAAAGAAACTCAGATCCACACTGGTATCAAATACCTGCTGAATCGACTGCTTGAACTGATCAATACGATGAGCGGTCACGGCGGCGCCGGTCGGCAACTCCATGTGCTTGATCGGCTGGCGGGTCGCCTTTTCGATCACGTACAGCAGACGCTTCTCGCGCGGTGCCACAAACAGAATCGCCTTACCGCTGCGACCGGCACGACCGGTGCGGCCAATGCGGTGCACGTAGGCTTCACTGTCGTACGGAATGTCGTAGTTGAGTACGTGGCTGACCCGCTCCACGTCGATACCACGGGCGGCCACGTCGGTGGCGATCACGATATCCAGCTTGCCGTTCTTCAGCCGCTCAATGGTGCGCTCGCGCAGTTGCTGGTTCATGTCGCCGTTCAGTGCGGACGCTGCATAACCGCGGGCCTCAAGTTTCTCTGCCAACTCCACAGTGGCGTTCTTGGTGCGGGCGAAAATGATCATGCCGTCGAACGGCTCGACTTCCAGAATGCGGGTCAGGGCATCGAGCTTGTTGGTGCCGCTGACCATCCAGTACACCTGCTCGATGTTGGCGCCGGTGGAGGTGCTGCTGGCAATTTTGATTTCCTGGGGGCTGTTCAGATACTGGCTGGCAACCTTGCGGATCTGGCTGGGCATGGTGGCCGAGAACAGGGCGGTCTGACGCTCTTTGGGTGTGTGCTCCAGAATCCATTCGACGTCGTCGATAAAGCCCATGCGCAGCATTTCGTCGGCTTCATCGAGCACCAGGCTCTGTAGCTTGGACAGGTCCAGCGTACCGCGACGCAGGTGGTCCATTACCCGACCCGGGGTGCCCACAACCACCTGGGCGCCGCGCTTGAGCTGGCGCAACTGGCCGCCCATGTCGCCGCCGCCGTAAATCGGCAGCACGTGAAAGTTGTTCAGCTTGCTGGCATAGCGCTGAAACGCTTCGGCCACCTGAATGGCCAGCTCGCGGGTCGGTGCCAGGACCAGAATCTGCGGCTCGCGCTGCTCGGGGTTGAAGCGCGAGAGCAGGGGCAGGGCGAAGGCGGCCGTCTTGCCGGTACCGGTCTGGGCCATGCCCACGATGTCTTTGCCGTCGAGCAGGGCCGGGATGGCGGCCGCCTGGATCGGCGAGGGCTGTTCGTAGCCGACGGACTGGATGGCTTGAAGCACGGGTTCAGACAGGCCCAGGTCGGTAAACAGCAAGGGGGTTTGTTCGGTCATGGAGTGTTAGCCTCAATATGCAATAGGCGCGCGGCGGCCGGAGCAGCGGGATAATGGGCGCGGCGTGGTCAGGGGGTGTTGTCGGGTGATCAGAGGGTGCGATCTCGGCAGGTCCGGGGCCTTATCGCGGCACGTTGGGCGTGTGTTCCGCCAGTGGGCGGTCGCCTGGGCTGCACTCTTGCAGCCATGACAGGTCCCTGTCGTCTCAGCTCTGCCCCGTAACACCATTTCCCCAAACGCATAGAGGGCTTAACTGAAGAGGCGCGCATTATAGGCGCATTTCTATGCAGTTACCAGCTTTAAATTCTTCAAGAATCGATAGGTGCAATTAGCCCGGTCGCTGTGTGGGGTTGGTATTTCAGGACCCGCCGTGAATACTTCCCTGTAGGCTTCTCGTCGGCATCCATGCCTTCGAGAGTCCTGAAATACCAACCCCACACAGCGACCTGCCTGGTCACAAGTTGTAATGCGTAGGGCGTGGTAAGCGGAGCGCACCCGCCGTAACCCAAGTCTGTAGTGGTTTATTGGTGTTATCCTATTGCGAGCAAACTTTTGTTGAAAAGGAGACGACCTATGGCCAGTGTATTTTCGAAAGTGATTTCCGGCGAATTCCCCGGCCACTTTGTCTGGAAAGACAACAAAGCCGTGGTCTTCATGACCATTCAACCGATTCGTGAAGGCCATGTGCTGGTGGTGCCCCGGGAGGAGGTGGATCACTGGGATGACCTGCCGCCGGCCTTGCTCAGCCATCTGATGCAGGTGAGCCAGAAAGTGACCAAGGGCCTGAAAGAGGCCTATCCGGCGAAGCGGGTGGGAATGATGATCGCCGGTCTGGAAGTACCGCATACCCATATCCACCTGGTGCCGCTGGATTCAATGGGGGATTTGAGTTTTGACCATGCGAGCAGTGCCGACGCCGAGGATCTGGCGGCGGCGGCGCAGAAGATTCGCAAGGTGTTGGTTGCTCAAGGGCATGGTGAAGCGGATTTGAGTTGAATGGGCCGGTGTGGTCGGGGGTTGGTAACGGCGGATGCGGCCTTCGGCCTTATCCGCCCTACACGACCTGCCGTGGTTTGCGTAGGGCGGGTAAGCGCAACGCGCGCACCCGCCGTAACCCAAGCTGAACCCTATGTATCACGTCAATGTACTTGCCCATTGGTATGAATCAACGTCACCACCGCCAGAATCACGAACAACATGAAAGCACTGATGCGGGCGTACTTGAGCGGAATCTTGTCCATCAGCCAGCGGCCCGCAAACAGCACCGGGATATTGGCCAATAACATGCCCACGGTGGTGCCGATCACCACCATCAGAAAGGCGTCGAACTTGGCCGCCAGCACCACCGTGGCGACCTGGGTTTTGTCGCCGATTTCCGCCAGGAAAAACAGCACCAGAGTGGCCACAAACGGCCCGTATTGATGGAAGCGGCCAGGCTCGTCGCTGGCCTTGTCGGGAATCAAGGTCCACAGGGCGACAAGCAGAAAGCTGCTGGCGAGTATCCAGGGCACCCACTGTGCGGGTATCAGGTCCGCCAGCCAGCTGCCCAGCAGGGCGGACAGGGCATGATTGATCAGGGTGGCGACCAGAATGCCGGCGGCAATGGCGTAGGGGCGGTGATAACGGGAAATGAGAAGCAGCGCCAGGAGCTGGGTTTTGTCGCCGATTTCGGCCAGAGCCACGGCGAGAGTCGATCCGATCAGTGCTTCCATCAAAAACGTCGTCCGGGCGGGGCTGTTAGACAGAGATACACACACCACCCCGCCGGGATAAGCGTCTGTACCTCAGGTCTCATCAGCCCGACCCGTGCGGCGGGAGCCGCAGGGTGGGGTGTTACTGCCATGCGCTGTGGCGCAATTATGTTGACAGTAACGCCAGCGATACTGCGCGCTGGCCGATTACTCCCCCGAGAGAGGGCTGCATTTTAGAAAGTGTTGCTCCGCAAGTCAAATGCGAATCGTTCGCCGTTCTCCGGAGGGGCTCCGAGGGGCCGTGATGGCCGGGCTTCAGCGACGGCTGGCAGCCCCGCCGTAGGGCAGCTCCGGCAAATAGGGTTCAATCAGCGCCAGCGCGTCTTTATACACTTGACGCACGTCGGGCTTCAGCCCCACCTCCATCCTCCGGGAGAGCATGGTGATGGGAAACAGGCACTCCTCGGTGCCCTCGACACACAGTGCCCGGCTACGGCCCCGGTTGTCCTCGTAAATCTTCCATTCCAGCTCGTCCACTTCGGCGGCCATCACGTTGCCCAGCACCGCGCCCAGCGCCTGAAGCGTCAACCGGTCGTCCTGATCGATCAGTTCGCGATCGACAATCCGCTGCAGCGTGGTCAGGTCGCTCAGGTCCTCGCGAATCTGGCTGCCGACCCGGGTGCGCGCCAGGTCATCCACGCGCTGTACCTGTTGCGCCATGTGGTTGCGGTCCATCCAGGCCAGGTCCTCAATCGTGACCTCCTGGGCCAGGGTGGCCGGGCCGGCAAGCAGGAGCAGCAGGCCCAGACCGAAACACAATTTATTCATGGGTTACCTCTTTGGGTTTGGAATCCAGTGCGGGCGAATCCTCGCCGTTCTCTATCAGAGTGATGGGCTCCGGGTAGAGTTCATTCAAGGGCTGAGACAGGCCGGATTGTAACACCATGTGCACATGGTGACGGCGCAGCAGACGCGGCTCCGGAACGCCGCAGGCGTGGGCGATCAGCCCGACGCTGTAGGTCAGGTTGCGCTGATAGTGGGCCACCCGCTCGGCCTTGTCGGTGGGGTCCAGGCCCCGTTGCAGTTTCGGGTCGTGAGTCGTCACCCCGGTCGGGCAGGTGTTTTTGTGACACTGCATCGCCTGAATACAGCCCAGGGAAAACATGAAGCCCCGGGCGCTGGTCACAAAGTCGGCGCCGCAGGCGATGGCCCAGGCCACCATGGAGGGGTTGATCAGCTTGCCGGAGGCGATCACGCGCACGCGCTCTTTCAGGCCCGCTTCACTGAGCAGGTTGCACAACCAGGGCAGGCTTTCCTTGAGCGGTAGCCCGACGTAATCCATCAACGGTTGTGGGGCCGCACCCGTGCCGCCGTCGGCGCTGTCCAGGGTGATGAAGTCCGGCGCCCGATCCACCCCGCGAGTGCGGATGGCGGCCACCAGATCCCGCAGCCATTGCTTATCGCCCAGCACGGTTTTGAAGCCCACGGGTTTGCCGGTCACCTGGCGAATGTGATCAATCATATCCAGCAGGTCGTCCACCGAGCGGATATCCGGGTGGCCGTTGGGGCTGATGGAGGGATGCCCCTCGGGAATTCCGCGAATGGCGGCGATTTCGGCGGAGACTTTTTCCGCCGGAAGAATGCCGCCCTTGCCGGGCTTGGCCCCCTGGCTGAGTTTGATCTCAAACATCTTGACCGCCTCTTTGGCGGCCAGTTGGGTCAGCTTTTCGTCCGAGAGCTTACCGTTCAGGTCCCGGGCGCCGTACTTGGCGGTGCCCAACTGGAATACCAGATCGCCGCCTCCCTCTTCATGGAAGGGCGAAAGGCCGCCCTCACCGGTGTTCAGCCAGCAACCGGCCTTGGCGGCGCCTCGGGAGAGGGCACGCACCGCCGGCGCGGAGAGGGCGCCATAACTCATGCCGGAAATATGAAAAAAGGCCGAAGTTGTGTAGGGATGCCGACAATAGGGGCCAATAGTGACCGCCGAGGGCATGGCGGCGTCCTGCTCCAGAGTGGGGAAAGCCGAGTTCAGAAACAGTACCGTGCCCGACGGGTTCAGGTCCCGGGTGGAGCCGAAGGCCAGGTTGAGGTCGAGGTTTTTGGCCGCCCGGTAAACCCAGGCGCGTTCGGCCCGGTTGAACGGCATTTCCTCGCGGTCCATGGCGAAAAAATACTGCCGGAAAAATTCGCCCAGGTGCTCGAACCAATACCGAAAGCGACCGATCACCGGATAGTTCCGGCGAATGGTGTGTTTGCGCTGGGTAACATCCACCACATACATGGCGGCCACGGTGAGCAGCCCGACCCCGATCAGGGTGACAAAAATCAGGACCAGAATGGTCAGCAATTTCAGAGCAAATACATCGTCGAACATGGCA
This sequence comes from Marinimicrobium sp. LS-A18, assembly GCF_000463525.1. Classification (NCBI taxonomy): domain Bacteria; kingdom Pseudomonadati; phylum Pseudomonadota; class Gammaproteobacteria; order Cellvibrionales; family Cellvibrionaceae; genus Marinimicrobium; species Marinimicrobium sp. LS-A18. The sequence goes on along the minus strand of NZ_AWEP01000002.1, from coordinate 1,131,387 downwards.
ACCTTCACTGTCGGACCGAAAATGGCATTGGCGTGAGTTCAAGCTGGCCGCTATCATAAGGCTTTTAGTGGTCTGCGACCATGTCGCACCCCATACAACACCCTGTCAGAAACCGAGGAACCTCCATGAAAGCCACAAAAATCATAGTCAGCATTCTGGTGGCCCTGATCGTTGTCATCGCCATCGCGCTGTTTATCGGCCTGCGCAACCTGGACACTCTGGTCGAAGCGGCCATCGAGTCGGTGGGGCCCACGGTGACCAAAACGGACGTGCAGGTGGATGGGGTACATATTGAATTGACCGAGGGGCGGGGCACCATCAGAGGCTTGTCCATTGCCAACCCGCAAGGCTATTCAAATCGGCCGATTTTTCGCGTGGGCGATGTGACGTTGGATATTCGCCCGAGTTCGATCACCGAGGATGTGGTGGTTATTGAGGAGATCAAAGTCGATGGTGCCCAGCTCAATGCCGAGCATCGAGACCTGACCCAGATCAACCTCAAAACCCTGCTGGACCAGATGAGTTCCGGCTCCCGGGAAGAAGCACCCAAGTCCACCACCGCCAGCCCCGATGTGCGCTTTATGGTGGAGAAACTGAGCTTCACCAACGCCGGTTTGAACTTGAGCTCGGACGAACTGGGCAATCGTGAATTGACGCTGAGGGACATCAACCTGGAAAACCTGGGTGACCGTGAGCAGGGGTTGACCCCGGCCCAGCTGACCCGGGCGATTCTCGACCCGCTTCTGCAGCAGGCCCGCCAGCGGGTGGAAGCGGAAGTGCGTTCGGAGGCCGAGGGCGCTCTGAAAGAGGAGCTGGAGTCCCGTATGTCCGATGACGATAAGGAAAAAGTCGACGCTGTCCGGTCATTGCTCAACCGCTGATCCACCTGCCTCCCCGGGGTTTCGCCCCGGGGATTTCCCCTGAATGTTTTTCTCTTCTGCCAGAGGACAATTGCATCCTGGTAGTGTAACCGATTACAATCCGTGGGCGTCGAACCGCTCCGGTCGACGGCAGCGTGCCAAAACAACGTCAATAACCCAATAAACAAGGTGTGATATGGTCAGGACCACCGTCTTTCACGGCCTGCTGGCGGGCCTGGTTGCCTTGCTGACGGCTTGCTCAGCGCTTCGATCCGACGCCCCGCAACAGAATGCTGGCTCCGCCGAGCCCATCACTGAAAACATTGATCCCGCCGCCCAGGCGCTCTGGCGCAACCTGCACCGGCTGAAAGGCGAGGGCTTTCTGTTCGGTCATCAGGACAGCCTGGCGTACGGGGTACAGTGGCGTGATGACTCCGGGCGCTCCGATGTCAGACTCACCACGGGTGACTACCCCGCGCTTTACGGCTGGGACCTGGGACACCTGGAGCTGAACGATGCCCGGAACCTGGACGGCGTCCCCTTTGCGCGAATGCGCGACTGGATGCGTGATGCCTACCGCCGCGGTGGGGTGGTGAGTATCTCCTGGCATATGACCCACCCGGGTACCGGCAGCAGCTCCTGGGAAACCGACGCCGGCGCCGCCGAGCTGCTGCCGGGCGGGCGATACCATCAGGACCTGCGCCTGGCGCTGGATCAATTTGCGGCGTTCGCCCGCTCCCAGGAAGTGTCATTGCCCGATGGCCGCACCGGCCCCATGCCGCTGATTTTCCGGCCCTGGCACGAACACAATGGCGACTGGTTCTGGTGGGGCAAGGGGCCGACATCCGAGGAGGATTATCGAGCCTTGTGGCGCTTTACCGTGGACTATCTGACCCAAGAGCAACAGCTCCACCAGTTGCTGTACGCATTTTCTCCGGATCGCAGTCGGTTGACGTTGGATCAGTTTGAATCGTCCTATCTTTACGGCTACCCCGGTGATGACTACGTGGATATTCTCGGTATTGATAACTACTGGGATCTGGGCCATTCCGCCAACACTGCCACACCGGAGGAAGATGCCGAGCGATTTATTGCCAGTCTGGGTGCCTTGGCCAAATTGGCGGCGCAGCGGGGCAAGCTGGCGGCCATGACCGAAGGTGGCCAGGATACGCTGTTCGAGTCAGACTTCTTCACCGAACGGCTGCTCAAAGGCTGGCAGGCGAACGAGTGGACGCGACAGATTGTGTATATGCAGGTGTGGCGTAACGCCAATCGTGAGCGGGAGAGCCGGGATCACTTCTATGTGCCGTACCCGGATCATCCGGCGGCGGACGATTTCATTGAGTTCTATCAACATCCGGCGACCCTGTTTGAGGCCGATCTGCCACCCCTGTACGAGTAGCGCTGATGCGCCGGGACACAGGGAAGAGGGTGTCCGCTGGGCTGCCGTCTGTCGGCTGATTGACCGGCCCTGAGGGGATTTTCCGCGGCGCTTGCCGCCGCAGGGGACCGGCATCAGGAGCGCCGAGATGGGCGCTCGTAGGGGCGAAACTCCCGTCACTGCACAGCCCTCGGCGGACACCTGAGCCAAGTATAGCAACGGGCAGTCGCTATAACAGTGATTGCCATAGTCTATTGTGGAGCAAAAAAGCGCCGACATATGGTCGCATCGTTCTATGGCTGCTATCCTCAAGGCAAGCCTGTTGAAGTGATACTGACCATTTATGACCCCAGTACGGATAGCTCTGATTTACCTCGCGCTCGCTTCCTTGTGGATATTGCTATCCGATCGGGTGCTGTACTGGTTGGTCGCCGCAGACTCCACCAGCTTCCTGTTCTGGCAGACCACCAAAGGTTGGTTATTCGTCATCGCCTCCAGCGTCATCATCTACCTGTTGGCCTATCGGCTGAACTGGGCGCTCTCCCGGCAGCTCGATCTGAAACGCCGGCACCTGTCTCTCGTGCGCCGCAAAGCCTACACCGACTACCTGACGGGGTTGCCGAATCGCCGCTTCGGTCTACGGGTCATGCGGCGGTTGCTGGGGCAGGCTGAACGCAGCGGCAAAGGCTTCTGTGTCATCCTGGTGGACCTGGATGACTTTAAACAGGTCAATGACAGTCTGGGCCACAGGGCGGGGGATCAACTGATCGTCGCGCTTGCCGAGCGGCTCAAGGCCCAGCTCGGCCCCGGTGAGCATCTGGTACGCCAGGGCGGGGATGAGTTTCTGATGATGTGCGCCGGTACCGAAAGCCGTCATCGGGTGGCGGCCCGTGCCGGTGCGTTGCTCGAGACACTGACCGAACCGGTTACTCTTGATGGTATGGAGCTGACCGTCACCGCCAGTGCCGGGGTGGCCTGTTATCCGGACGACGGCCAACAGCTGTTGGGCCTGATGCGCAGCGTCGATCTGGCGTTGCATCACAGCAAAAAATACAAACACTGCTTCAATTTTTATCAGCCGGAAATGGCCACCAGCCTGCAGCATCGTTTTGATCTTCAGCAGAAATTACGCGAGGCGCTGGAAGAGGATGGGTTGGAAGTTTTCTTTCAGCCGGTGTACGAGCCGGTTGAAGGGCGCTGCACCGGCTCCGAGGCTCTGGTGCGCTGGCGCACGGCGGAAGGGTTTATTTCACCGGCGGACTTTATTCCGGTCGCGGAGCAGAGCGGGCAGATTCGCAAACTGGGCATGATGGTGCTCCGAAAAGCCTTTTCCCGTACGGTTGAACTGATCAGGGAGAGTGGTCAGCCGTTGACCATCTCGGTGAACGTTTCCCCCAAGCAGTTTGTGCATGGGTACATCGTCACTGACTTGCAGCAGGCGTTGCACGAATCCGGTATCGACCCGCAGTGCGTGATTCTGGAAATCACCGAAGGCGTACTACTGAACAACGTGATCGAAGCGGCGGAAGTTCTCAATCAATTGACCGACCTGGGGGTCGCCATCTCCATGGATGACTTCGGTCAGGGCTACTCGTCACTCAGTTACCTGCGCCAACATCCCTTCAGTTATCTGAAAATTGATCGCAGCTTTGTGCAGGGCATGGATCAATCCCGGCAGGATCGTGCACTGGTAGAGGCGAGCGTGGCCATGGCGCAGGCACTCAACCTGAAAGTCGTGGCCGAAGGCGTGGAAACGCAAACCCAGAGTCTGGCCCTGGAAGGCCTGGGTGTGGACTACCTGCAAGGCTTTTGGCTGGCCCGCCCCATGCCGGGGGATGAATACCGGACTCTGGTTCTGCAGCAAACGGTCAACGCTTGATGCGCAGACTCTGGTGGATATGGGTTTTGGGTTTGGGCATGGCGGGCGCAGCAGCCAGCTATTGGATTATTGATCTCCCCCCGGATCCGGCAGCGGCCGAAGCAACAAAGCCTGCGCCCGACGACGCATCGGCGGTTGCCGCCGACTATGAGCTTCGCTACCGCGGCTGCGGTTTCCAGAGCCACTGGCGCAAAGACGTGCGTTGCGCCGACCTGCTGACGCCCGGCTATGTGACCGACTCGGGTGAGCAGCGTTTTCACCTGCCGGTGGTCATCCTCCGTTCCAGCTCGGCCGAGCGACGGGACGACCCGGTGATCTACTTGCCCGGCGGCCCCGGTGGTTCGGCCGGGCTCGATAAACACAGCATCGAATTCTGGCAGTCCTGGCAGGAATACAGCAATCTGCGCCGTGACCTGATTCTGATGGATCGGCGCGGCGTTGGGCAAAGCGAGCCCGCGCTGACCTGCCCGGAGTATGACACCTACAGTGAGCAGACCGTTGCTCAGCATATTGATCCGCAGCGGGAGGCACGGGAAGCCGCCGAGTTGCTGCAAGCCTGTTTTGCGGACTTGGAGGCTGCGGGGCACTTTCGTCAAGATCAGTTTGGTACCCGGCAAAGCGCCGCGGATCTGGCGGCCCTGATGCGCCTGTTGCCCTACGAACAGTTCAACCTGGTCGGCGTGTCCTATGGTACGCGCCTCGCGCTGGCGACGGTTGCGTTGAGTCATGAGGGGCCGCCGCCGGTAAGAACGCTGGTGCTGGATGCACTCTATCCCCCGGACCAGGGCGGGCTGATCAGTTGGCCCGGAGTGGTAACTGAAAGTCTCGAGCGTTTCATCCGCTGGTGCCAAGGGCGGCAGGGTTGCGCTGAGTCGGTGCCGGACCTGAACGCCTTGCTGATGCAGGCCCTAAAAACGTTGGAAAATCAGCCACTGGAATTGTCCGTGGACAGTTGGTACCGAACGGAATCCATTGACGTGGTACTGGATGATCACCGAATGATGACCACGGTATTCAGCGCCCTGTATAACCATGGCGATTGGCCGATGATCGTCGAGGCGCTGCAGGGGGTTGTGAGCGAAGAACCAGAACGAGTGACCCCGCTGGTGGAATCCTTCATCAACCAGGCGTTGGAGGGCGGCCTCTCAAGGCTGACGTTCATGGCGGTGAACTGCTTCGACCATACGCTGGGCACCAAGGCCGCCTACAGTGCGGAACTGGCCCGCTACCCACGCTACGCCGCCTATATGGATCGTTGGGACAGTTACATCTGTCGCTGGTTGGGCTCCGCCGATGAACCTCTGCCACCCCTAGAGCCGCCCGCTACGCCCACGCTGATATTGGCCGGCGAACTGGACCCAGTCACACCGGCGCAGTGGTCTCGCGATGTGTCCCGTCGCTGGCCAGAGGCTCAGCTCTATATCGCCGAAGATGTCGGCCACTCGGTGATATGGTCGGACACCTGTGTTGAGGCGGCACTGGGCCAGTTTCTGGACCACCCGGAGCGGGAGTGGACGCCGGAGTGCGTGAATTTGCCTGAGTAGAATGGTTAGGTGTTGCGCGATCTTGAAAGGTGTCGGCCCAATTCCTCTTGGCGTGTACCGGGGCGCGCCTGGAATGGCCTCGGGGAGACAGGTCTTTCCAGGGCTGCCTGAGGGCGCAGAGTAACCTGGATATCCCTATATATACTAAAAATGCTACTTGATAGAGCGAATCATACTTTCGTAATTGTAAGCTTTGAGATACCATCTGCACCGACAATACCCGCCAAGGCTATGCTCCTCGGAGTACCCTCAAACCGGCGGGTTACTTTTTTCTGAAGGGGTGAAAATGGATTTTACCAAACCCGCCACTACCCATGAGCAGCAAATCCGCCTCCTTGAATCCCGTGGCCTTACGGTTGAAGATGAGGCGAGAGCAAAACACTATTTACGCCATATCAATTATTATCGGTTGGCGGGGTACTGGCTGCCCTTGGAGGCGGATCATGCCTCTCACCGGTTCCAGCGTGGCGCTACCTTCGACGACGTGCTTGATCTCTATAACTTTGATCGCGAGTTCCGTCTTCATCTATTGGACGCGATTGAGCGTGTTGAGGTCTCCCTGCGAGCTCAGTGGGCACATCACATGGCACACGCACACGGCCCGCATGCCCATCTGGACGCCCGGCACGCGGCCAACTTAAAGCTCCACGCTCGCCATCTGGCCAAATTGGAAGAAGAGGTGGCTCGGTCAGAAGAGGTTTTTATTCAGCATTACCAGCGCACCTATCATCGGCCTGCATCACCTCCTGTGTGGGCCGTCAGTGAAATCATGTCATTTGGTATGCTGTCGCGCTGGATCACTCAGATGGTGCCTTCGGATCGTGCTGTAGTTGCCAGAACTTATAACCTTGACCAGCGAGTGTTGAAGGGCTTTGTTCGTCATCTGACGTACATTCGAAACCTCTGCGCCCATCACAGCCGAGTGTGGAACCGCCGCCTGACTGTGACTATGCCGCTACCCAAATCTAAACCGCCTGGCCTGAATCGCAATATGACAACGCAGAGTACCCGAAACATCTACAATTCCTTGGTGATGCTGGTGTACCTCATGAGCATTATTAGTCCCGGCAGCCAATGGAAAAACCGTCTGCTAGAGCTGCTGGAGGTCTATAGGGTGGACACGCAGAAGATGGGGTTCCCTGTGGACTGGAGAGCGTTGCCCGTCTGGACTGATGAAAGCACCTAGGGGAGGCTATGGGTTTCTGGGGCGTCCAGAGTATAAGTGGTATGATTTTTTGTGAGGCGCTCGCTCAATGGAGATTGAAGCCCATAAAAAAACCACCCAAGGTGGGTGGTTTCTGGTCTAGCGCTTGGCTAGTAATTTGGCTCCGCCTGCTGGGCTCGAACTAGGTGAATTCCACTGGAATTCACCAATGATTAACGGCGCGGCTGCGCTAATCATTGGTCCATAAAAAAACCACCCGAGGTGGGTGGTTTCTTCGTATTTGGCTCCGCCTGCTGGGCTCGAACCAGCGACCCAATGATTAACAGTCATTTGCTCTACCAACTGAGCTAAGGCGGAGTGGCGCCTTCCTGTCTGGAAGTGGTGCGTATCCTATAGTCCGGATTTGGATCGGTCAACCCTTTTTTCAGAAAAAAGTGCCCCTTTTGGGGTGGCCTGGTGACGGTTTGTGCAATTTGGGTGTTCTCTGTGCACTTTGGGTAATAACTGGTGCTTTTTCAACGGGTTAGATTGAGAGGGTTGGTGCTTGGCGCCGGGTCTTCTGCTGGTAATCCAGGCCGCTTTCCCTATACTGGCGGCTATGACTGAACAGACACAAAGGCTGCCCGACGAGGGGGAGCGCAACCCGCTGATCGGCCCCGTTCGGGAACTCCTGCAGGCCGCCCAGGGGGTGGCCCAGACCGAGTTTACCCTGATCAAAGGCCTCAAGGCCCAGGGACTGGTGGATCGGGACTACAGTTTTCATCCGCTGACCCTGTTTCGGGTGCACTTTCAGGTGTTCAACGCCCTGCATCGGCTCCAGGAGGAGTTTGCCCGGCAGGGGCAGGCGCTGGTGATCTCGCCCCTGGCGATCTATCTGCGGCCGCTGGCAGACGGGGAGAGCGCCCGGGCAGTGTCCGAGGCAGAGGCAGGGCCCTTACGCGAGTTCTACCTGGATTGGTCGTATTACGACAACGCGACCGAAGAGACGGTGGTGGAACTGCTGGCGGGTTTCTGGAAGCGACTGGGGCAGGGTGCGGCTCCCTCCGACCAGGAGCGGGCAGAGGCCCTGGCGACGCTGGAGCTGACGGACCCGGTCACCCGGGAAGAAATCAAGCAGCGCTACCGTCGTCTGGCGATGGACCACCATCCGGATCGGGGCGGCTCCGAGCGACGTCTGCAGCAGATCAACGCCGCCATGGCGGTACTTGGGCGGGGTCGCTAGCCGGTGGCACTGGTCTGGTTGCGCCAACAGGGTGAGGATCGCTACGAGGTCCGTCGGGCGGGCAACAGTCTGCGCCTGTACACCAACGGCGTATTCCACAGTCAATACAATCCCGCCGAGCCGGTAACCGGCAGCGTCTGGGACCTGTTGTTGCTGCCCGCCTTTGCGCTCCGGTCGGGGCGTCCGTCACGGGTGTTGCTGCTGGGCGTTGGCGGTGGCGCTGTGGTGTGTCAGTTGAACCGGTTTCTGAGCCCGGACCTGATTGTCGGGATTGAATTGAACCCGGTGCATCTGCAGGTGGCGCGAGAGGTGTTCGGTGCCTCGGCGGCCAATGTCTGTCTGCTTGAGGCGGACGCACGGGAATGGTTGGCACAGTATCGGGGGCCGGGGTTTGATCTGGTGATTGACGATCTGTTCGGCCATGTGGGCGGCGAAGCGGAGCGCGCCATTGCGGCTGATACAAACTGGTGCAGCGCCCTCTGGTCGGTGGTGGCGCCGGGCGGTGCTCTGGTGATGAATTTCGAAAGTGAGGCGCAGTTGCGTGCGTCGGCGCTCTGCAGAGATCGCGTGATTCGCCGACGCTGGGCCGAGGCGCAGCGCTTCAGCACGCCGCACTACGCCAACGCGATTGGCGCCTTCTTTCGGCAGGCACCGGAGTGGGAGACGTATGAAGCTAGGTTGCAGGCGTATCCCGAACTGGACCAGGGGCGGGCGCAATGCCGGCTGCGGTATCGCCGCCGGACTTTGCGTTAGTCATCAGGGTCTTGTGCGACCCGACGCTGAAGGGAGGTCTGAGGCATCGCTTACCGCAAGTCCCGTCCCGCGCTCTGCACCATACTCGCAATGCGTTGCTGGAGACGTAGAAAGACGGCACGCATAAAGCTGACGGTCAGGCTGGTTCCCTCCACCACCATGATACCAATCAGCGACGCCATTTTTTTGACCAGGTGAAACACCCAGCTACTGACATCGGATGAAACTTCTACGGCCTTGTGCAGAAAGATTGCCAGCCGGTCCATCAATGTCAGCGTCGTGGCGCCCGCCACCACTAACGCGATACCCGTGGCGTGGAGCACTTTTTTACACACGTACATCAATGCGGCATTCACCAGTTCGAGTGACCGGGCGCTGAAGGATACGAGTCCGTCCGATTCCAGCCATTTCTCGATGGTGCTGTCCAGGTATCCCAGAGGGCGGTTGTTTTTGAGGACCTCCCAGGAGCCTGCGCTGTCGGCTGAGTCCACGTAGCGCTTGATCTTGTGGTACTCCCAGGGGATGGCGGCGACCGGGGATTGAATCCGATAGTCCACATCCCGGGTTGGGATGTGAGTGAACGGCCAGGTAGGTACCATCGCGACGGGATCGGTGCGGTGGTAGGCCCGGTATATGTTGTTGGAACTCAGGCGTGATGTACACTTTCGGGCGAACATGTCGAGCCCAACTCGCGGGCTTCCGAAGGTGTACAGTTTGACGGGCAGGGAAGAGCGAGCGCGTATCCAGTCGGCCGCAAGAGAAGCCAGGGCACCTCCAAGGCTGTGCCCGAGGCAGTGAATCATGGATACACCCTTCAGCTCGCCGATAAATTTTTTCAGGTCGTGCAGTACGGAGTCGAAAGCGTAGTAAAACCCTTGGTGAATCGGCGTACCGGTATGGGATGTCTTGATTCCGGCATTGAGGTCGGTTAATGCGTCGTAGAGGCTTGATGTGCCTTTGAATGTGATGAACGCCTCTTGTTCGTGAGCCCCTTTCCCTTTAGCCAAGATCAACATTGTGCTGGGCTTTTTTACTACTATGAATGCACCGGTCTTAACTTTGTGAAAATTTTCCCCTTCAAACTGAAACCGATCGTTGTACCTTGCTTTGAACAAGCTCATTCCTATGCTGTCACCTAGCAGGTACACGTCCTCGGAGATCTTTGCGCTAAGCTTTAGGTTCAATTCAATGCCGTTCATGGTAAGTCCTCCTTGATGTGACATAGCGTCAGAATGGGTGACCTGTAGGTATCAATTAAACGTTCTTCGTTCGTCAGTTCGCACGTCAGGTTGAACGGCGCTCCGTCAAGCTCAGATTGTTCCTCACTGTCTCGCTTGGCTCCGCGCCACAGAATGTACTCTTTGCCGTTGTGTGTTGTGGATAGCTGCTGAGTAATGGTTATCTCTAAAGGAAGTAACGGCTTGACGGAGCGCTGATGCACGGCGGGAAAGGAAAAATAACCGTTCATATCTGTTACGGTTGAATCGGACGCTCGTTTATCCCAGTTCCATGTCCTAGTGACTGTAACGCCACTGATCGGCTTCCCGTCGAGCAAGAGCTGTGCGTTAACCTTAGAAAATACACAGACTTTTCCGATGTCAAATAGGGACATAGCCAAACCTCCTTGACTGATCAATAGCAAAACGATGCCGCATAGTGTTTGTCGCATGGGCGGTCTCTCCGGGACTATCATGTAATAGCCGGAACGGCGCGCAGTCTGGAAAGGGTGGGGGTAGGCGTCTTTCCTTGTCGTTGAGCGCTGTCCTGGCGGTGTTGATACTCGCTGGCTCGGCCAGCGTCACAATCATAGCAAAGTGAGCCAGTGGGCAAAATGGCAGGGTGAGAATTGCGCCAGAGTGGCAACGTTTTGTGAGCCAAGTCTCGCTCTTGGCGGGGCCGGGCGTGTGGACGCTTGCAGGCATAACGTCTGTGCGGGGATCAGCGGCGAAGCTCAATCACTTTGAAACCGTCCCGGTCTGCCAGTACCTCGGCGTGCGTAAAGAGTCCTCGGGCTTTCTGTTCCAGTGGAATAAATCGGTTCACCACAAACCAGGCTCGCCCCGTGGGCGTCAGGTGAGTGTGGGCACTGCGTAAAAACCGGTCGGTCAAATCCCCGCTGACACCGAATCCCTGATGAAAGGGTGGATTGCACAGCACAGCATCAAAGGTGTCGGTAATGCGCTCGCCGCAGTCGGCGCCGATCACTTCGGCGGGAATACCATTGTGTTCGGTATTGTAGGCCGCCATGGCCAGGGCGGCGGCGTTGTTGTCGGTCAACACTCGCCGCTTCAGTGGCAGGCGGTGGGTCATCAACCCCAGATAGCCGTAGCCGCAGCCGAGGTCCAGCAGGGTTTCAGCGCCTGAAGTCTGCAGATGGGGCGCCGCCTGTTCCCAGAGCAGGGCGCTGCCCCGATCCCGTTTCTGCCAGCCGAACAGCCCCGGCTTGCTGAAAAACTGAACGTCATCGTCGGTGAAAATGGGGCGTGGAATGGTGTAGTCGCTGTCATCCAGTGGCGTTGCCAGGCGGTCCGACCGGACCAGGCGCGCAACATAGAGTTGCCCCATTTTTTTGGCCTTCTCGCGCTGGCCCAGATACGCGGAGGCTTTGTCGATATAGGTTTTGGTGCCGTCGGTTTTGTGCCCGCACAGGACCAGCTCACCGCCGGGCTTCAGGCAGCGGCCGGCTTCGTTGATGATGTGGTGCACGACCGGTTTTTCTTTGGAGACGCGATAGAACACTCGGTCCAGTGAACCGTCGGCCCAGGTTGAGAAATCAAAATCACTGAAGTGGGTATCCAGGGCGGCGTGGCGGGTGAGTTCTGACTGATCCCAACGGTTGGTGATCACGCTGAGGGATGAAGCGTTTGGCAGGGTCTCGCCTTGGGCGTGCTCATCCAGACACCAGAGGCTGGCCAATCCCCGGGCCGAATGGATCTGTTCCAGAAGCCATTGAGAGGCGCTGTCAGACACGGGCTATCTCATCCTCGGTCAGCGGACGGAAGTCGCCGGGTGCCAGTTCGGGGTCGAGCACAATGCCACCCACGGCGAGCCGGTGCAGTTCGACGACCCGGTTTCCCGTGGCGGCGAACATGCGTTTGACCTGATGGTAGCGACCTTCCTGAAGCGTGACTCGGGCCCGCCGCTCGTCCAGTTGTTCCAGAGTGGCCGGCAGGGTCGGCTTGCTTTCATTGTTAAGCAGAATACCTTCGGCAAACTGTGTGGCGACATCCGGCGCAATGGGGTCGGCGGTGGTAACGTCATACACCTTGGCGCAGGCGCGCCGGGGGGAGGTGATCCGGTGGTTCCAGGCGCCGTCGTCGGTCAACAGCAGCAGGCCGGTCGTGTCTTTATCCAGGCGGCCGACAATCTGCAGGCCGTCCGCCAATGCCGGCGGCAGCAGATCCAGTACGCAGGGCTGGCTGCTGTCCTGGGTGGCACTGAGGGTGCCGGCCGGTTTGTGCAGCATCAGGTAGCGGGCCCGGGGGAGAGCGAGAGGTTCGCCGTCCAGCGTGACCTGCTCGTTCCCGGTCAGTGCCTGGCTGACACTTTTGGTGGTGACGCCATCGACCTGCACCCGCTTGCCGTAGAGGGCGATGCGCACACCCTTGCGGGACAGGCCGGTGCATTGGCTGATGTATTTGTCCAGGCGCATGGCCATGCCGAACTCGCTACTGGCCGATGCTCTTTTCGCCGGACTCTACGGTCTGGTAAATCAGGGTGTTGATGGTCATGGGGCCGACGCCGCCGGGCACCGGGGTATAGGCACTGACCCGGTCGACCAGGGGCTTGAGTTCAATGTCGCCCACCTTTTCCGGGTGGTAACCGGCATCGACCACCACGGCACCGTCTTTGATCCAGTCCGCTTTGATGAACTCCGGGCGGCCAACGGCGCCCACGACGATGTCGGCCTGGCGAACCAGTTCGGGCAGGTTTTTGGTGCGCGAGTGACAGATGGTGACGGTGGCGTTGGCACCGAGCAGCATCATGGCCATAGGCTTGCCCAGAATGGCGCTGCGACCGACCACGACCGCGTGCTTGCCTTCCAGTTCGATGTCGTAGGCTTCCAATAGGCGCATGATGCCTTTGGGGGTCGCACAGCCGTAGGCTTCTTCGCCCATGCTCATCCGACCAAAGCCGAGACAGGTGACGCCGTCAACGTCTTTTTCCAGACTGATGGCATCGAAGCAGCGACGCTCGTCAATCTGCTCGGGTACCGGGTGTTGCAGCAGAATGCCATGCACGTTGGGGTCGTTGTTCAGCTCATCAATTTTGGCCAGCAGCTCGTCGGTGCTGGTGCTCGCGGGCAGCTCGATGCGCAGGGATTCCATCCCGATGCGCTCGCAGGCGTTGCCTTTCATTTTTACGTAGGTGGCGGAGGCGGGGTCATCGCCGACCAGAATGGTGGCGAGAATTGGGGCCTGGCCATTGCTGCGGGCCTTGAGATCGGCAACGCGCTGGGCGAGCTCCTGCTCGGTTTTTTTGGCGAGGGCTTTACCGTCGAGAATCTGTGCTGGCATGGACCGAATTCCTCATGCTGGGCTGGAGTAGAAAAGGGCGCTATTGTCCCACAGTGCTCTGCTCAGGCAAAGCGCCGTTGTGGTGTTGCAGGGGAATCAGAAAGGGGGAAGTGGGGTGGCTGACGGGGCTCGAACCCGCGACAACTGGAATCACAATCCAGGACTCTACCAACTGAGCTACAGCCACCATTGCAAGGTGTTGCCCCCGATTGCCGGGGTCAATTTCAGGGTGCGTACTCTACCGAAGTTTTCGGTATGAATCCAGACCTTTGAGGTCTTACCCTGATACAGGTTTGTCGTCTGACGAGCCTTCCGATCTTTCAGTGGATTCAGTGCCCCACTTGAAGATGGCGCGCCCGGCAGGACTCGAACCTGCGACCACCCGCTTAGAAGGCGGGTGCTCTATCCAGCTGAGCTACGGGCGCATGGCTGGGAAATCTCGCAGGCGAGTGGTCGGAGTGGAGGGATTCGAACCCCCGACATTCTGCTCCCAAAGCAGACGCGCTACCAGGCTGCGCTACACTCCGCCATAGACCGAATGGCCATCCAGTGGACGCCGTCATTCGCGAGGTGCGCATAATACCGATGGTGCCTCACCGCGTCAACGGTAAATTGGCCTCGCAAGGTTCGGGCGTTCAGTGGCACTTGTGTCTGTCACGGCGGCTCGTCAGAATAGCGGCTTACCAGATGTGAGGAGTAAGCATGCAGGATACCCCCAAGCAACACGAGGTCGATCACCCGCAAGAGGCCGAACTGGGTATGGCCATGAAGATGGGGATGCGTCGTCTGGCCTCCGGCGTATCGGTGCTGTCCACCCGTTCGGACGATGGTGAACGTCATGCCATGACGGTCTCTTCGGTCACCTCGGTCTCAGACAACCCCGCGTCCCTGTTGGTCTGCGTGAACAAACAGGTGGCGCTGGAAGGGCATCTATCCACGCCAGGCACGCCTTTCGCCATCAATATCCTGGGGTCTGATCAGCAGGCCATCTCCAATCGGTGTGCCGGTTTCGAGGGCGACCAGCCGCGCTTCAGTATCGGGGATTGGCGTCAGGGGCGGGATGAGGTGCCTTACCTGGCGGGCGCCCAGGCGACCTTCTTCTGCGAGTCGGACCAGATAATGACCTATGGCACCCACCATATCGTGGTGGCCCGGATTCACGAAGTGAAGCTCGGCGAGCTGGCGGTAGACCCGCTGATCTATGTCGATGGTGGCTACGGTGCGCTGGCGCCCCGCTGAAGCCTGGCAGGTGTTTGACGATGGCCTCGGTGCGCCTCGTTCGGGCGCACGTATGGCGTCAAAGTAGTCCCGAAAGCGCGCAATAATACGCTTGCTTTATGAAAGTTTTGTGGCTACGGGAGTTTCGCGGTTAAGGTTCACTAACTGGTTTATGCACATTAGCAGTGCGGTACTTGTCAAGGGTTCCGACAGAGTGCGAAAACTTCACTATATCCCTGGTTGACATTCGTAACATATTGATAAATAAAGAAAAAATTGAGCCGGTTATTTTTTGGACAATCTGTGCAACGGTCAGAGATGATGCGGGTTCGAGGCACTTTCCCAAAAAGTATCCACCAAGTTATCCACAGAAAATGTGGACAAGAAAAATGTGAATTTTTTATGTCTCCAATCCGCCTTCGCTGAATAGGTGGGTTGTCATCTCCCGGCCCGCCGAAGCGGGCTACACTTTAAAGCGATCGGTATCAATGCAGGACGGATCTAATCCTATGACCCAAAAGCTCACGGTGGCCGTACTCGGAGGCGGAAGCTTCGGAACGGCCATTGCCAATATCATTGCCGAAAATGGCGTTCGCACCTTTCTCTGGATGCGGGACTCCGCCAGTGCCACCGAGACCCAGTCGACGCGGGAGAACCAGCGTTACCTGCCGGGGCAGCGTCTGGCCGACGGCCTGGAGGTGACCTCGGATCTGGCCCGGGCGGTGTCCGACAGCGACCTGGTGTTCGTATCGATTCCCAGCCATTCCTTTCGGGCGGTCACCCGACAGATTGCGCCTCTGCTGCACAAACAGGCGATGGTGATCAGTACGGCGAAGGGCATTGAGCCGGAGGGCTTCACCCTGATGAGCCAGGTCCTCGAGCAGGAGTTGCCCGACCACGCCATTGGCGTGCTCAGCGGCCCCAACTTCGCCAAGGAAATTGTCGCCCGACAGCAGACCGGTACCGTGGTGGCCAGCGAGAGCGAGGCGTTGATCCAGCAGGTGCAGAGTTGCCTGCGCTCGGAGACCTTCCGGGTCTATGCCAACCCGGATCGCTACGGAGTGGAACTTGGTGGCGCATTGAAGAACATTTATGCCATTGTGTGTGGCATGGCCGCCGCTCTGGGGGCGGGGCACAACACCCAGGCGATGCTGTTGACCCGAAGCCTGGCGGAAATGGGGCGTTTTGCTGCCGCCATGGGGGCGAACCCAATGACCTTTCTGGGGTTGGCGGGTGTGGGCGATCTGATCCTCACCTGCACCTCGGACCTGAGCCGTAATTACCGGGTAGGCTACGCGCTCGGGCAGGGACAGCCTCTGGAGGAGGTCATCCAGGGGTTGGGGCAGGTGGCCGAGGGGGTCAACACCCTGCGCCAGGTCAAACAGAAGGCGGACGAGCTGGGTGTTTATATGCCTCTGGTTTCGGGGCTATTTGCGGTACTATTCGAAGGTGAGGCAATCGCCGATGTCGCCCGAAAGCTGATGTTGGGTGAACAAAACCACGACGTGGAATATATGGGAGCAGACTGATGGATAGCGAAACTCTGAAAACCAATGTGACCTCGGGCAAGCATTGGCTGCGATTGGTCTATATGCTGTTGTTTGCCGTACTGCTTTATGTCGCCGGGGTGGTTATGGGGGTTGTGATCGTACTGCAATTCCTGTTTGCGCTGCTGACCGGAAGCCCCAATCGGAACCTGCGCCAGTTTGGAAAATCCCTGGCGCTGTATATCTATCGCGCTCTGGAGTTTCTCACCTACAGTAGCGATGGCAAGCCATTCCCATTCAGTGACTGGCCGGAGGCTTCAGAGGTGTCATCCGCACCTGCGAGCAGCCCCCGGGCTGCGGAGACTGAGTCACCAGCATCCCGAGAAGACGAGCGGGAAGAGACCGGCGACGATCGTTCGCGCAACTGAGGTGTTTGAATGAAAACCCTGTTCATTATGCGTCACGGTCAGGCTCAGGCCAAAGCGTCATCCGATGCCGAGCGCCCCCTGACCGCCCGGGGTGAGGCGGATGTCGAGCGGGTGGCCAACGCGCTGAGCGACGAGCTGTCCGATCTGGATCAGTTGTGGGTCAGCCCTTACCGCCGCGCCCGGCAGACGGCCGCAATCGTCAATCAGGTCCTGGGCCGCGGGGCCGAGCCGGTTGAAACCGAGCTGCTGACCCCGGAGGCCGACCTCGAGGCGCTGTGTGCCCAGTTGCAGGCCTGTGAGGAGGATAACCTGATGCTGGTCAGTCACATGCCATTGGTCGGCGATCTTATTCATTATCTGACTGGCGCCGAACCGGGTCGCTATACCATGGGTACGGCGTCCGTCGCCTGTCTGACCCTGGATGTGGTCGCCGGTGGTGTCGGAGAATTACGCTGGCTCCGTCACCGGGAAGACTGATCATGGTGGCTCCGGTGGCGACCTGGTCTCGAATCTTGTGTGCCGGAATTGCCACCCTTATCCTCTGGAGTGGAGCCTCGCTGGCGTCGACCGAAGGCGGCGAGCCGTTGGTGGTGCGCTACCCGGATATGAGCAGTCCCCTGGACCAGCGAAACGACTATTTCGAGCAACTGCTACGCCTGGCCATGGAGAAAACCCGGGAAGACTTTGGCGATTACCGTCTGCAGGCGGTGCCCTTGCGCGTTCCCCAGGGGCGCATCCTCCGGTTGCTTTCTGCGGGTGAAAAAATCGACGTGCTCTGGAGCATGACCACGCGCAATCGCGAGCGCCATTTACGACCCGTGCGCATCCCACTGACCAAGGGGATGGCGGGTTACCGGTTGCTTGTGGTCAGACGCGACGATCATGCCCGTTTTTCCGACGCGACAACACTGGAAGCGCTTGCCCGACATGTGGCCGGGCAAGCGGCGGATTGGCCGGATACCGATATCCTTCGGCACAATGAGCTGCCCGTGACCACGAGTGGTTATTTTTCCCTGTTCACCATGTTGCGGCACGGACGCATTGATTATATCCCCCGTGCTCTCAATGAACCCTGGGCGGAAGTGGCGCAGCGTCCGGAGCTCGATCTTAAGGTTGAGCCGAGTCTGTTGCTGCACTACCCGGCGGCCAGTTACTTTTTCGTGCGCCGCCAGAACGCGGCACTTGCGCAGCGGCTGGAGCAGGGGCTCGAGCGGGCGATCGCGGACGGCAGTTTTGATGAGCTGTTCTTTCAGCACCCGAGTCAGCGTCCGATTTTTGAGCGCGCGGCGTTGAATGAGCGCCACGTGCTGAAACTGACCAATCCGCTGCTGCCGGAGCGCACGCCTCTGGATCGTTCCGAGTTGTGGTGGCACCCCGACATAACGGACGATGCCACCGCTGATTCGGCGCAGCACAAAGCGGGTCGTCCATGAGTCACGAGCGGATCTTTACTCTCCCGGGCATGACCCTGGCGGCTCAGGAATGGGGTGAGCCGGGCGGTGAACCGATTCTGGCGCTGCACGGTTGGCTTGATAACAGCGCGACCTTCAATGCGCTGGCGCCGCTGCTTCCGGGCACCCACATCGTCGCGCTGGATCTCGCCGGACACGGTCGCAGCGGACACCGTGCCGGTGTCGGCCCCTACAATATCTGGGAAGATGTTTCGGAGTTGTTTGAGGTGGCGGATCAACTGGGGTGGGACCGGTTTTCGCTGCTGGGGCACTCGCGCGGCGGGATTATCGGCATGATCGCGGCAGGCACGTTTCCCGAGCGTATTACCCGGTTGGCACTGATTGAAGCGCTGTGGCCGGAAGTGCATCAACCCCAGGCGGCGCCGCGACAACTGGCCCGTTCGATCCTGGAAATGAGTGCGCTGCGGAATAAACCGCTCAGTGTTTACCGGGATCTGACCCGGGCGGCCAAAGCACGTGCCAGAGGCATGTTTCCGCTGAGTATCGACGCGGCCCGGGCGCTGACCGAGCGTGGGACCAAAGCCGTTGACGGTGGCTACTCCTGGAGTACCGATCAGCGGCTGCTCGCGCCGTCCGCGGTAAAACTGACCGAGGATTATATCGAGGCGTTTCTGACCAGTGCCACGGCCGATATGGCGATGATTCTCGGGCGGGACGGCATTCCGCGATTATTCAGTCATTATCGGGAGGCGTTGCAGCGGTTTCCCGATCGACTCAACTGGATTGAGTTGCCGGGAGGGCATCACCTGCATCTGGAGTCCCAGGCGCCACAGGTGGCCGAATGTTTACGCCGGTTTTTCAACGGTCAGGCGTTGGGATGGAATGAACTCCACCAATGAATAGCTCCACTCGGTGGTCCGGTCTTGATGGGAGAATGACATGCGTTTGAGGTGTTATCGCACTCTGCCTTTCATTGTGATGTTGGCGGTGGCGGGGTGGGCCCTTTTGTTGGCCACAACCGTCGCGGTTGCGCAGAGTAGTACGCAAGTACCGGAATTTCTTGGACTGGAGGATTTTCCGGAAGCCCGGGTCATGATGCGTGAGTACCGCCCGGATCAGACCTATGTCCTGGCGCTGTCCACCTTCAAGAAAGTTGGCGGAACCTGGTCAGCGGAGCGGGAGCAGCGCGTTCAGGGCAATGTGCTCAGGCGCACGCTGGAGTTGCCGTCGGGTTTCAGCGCTCGTGAAGGTTTCCGATTTTACGAAGAGCAGTTGACCAGTGGTCGTGCCCGTGAGCTGTTTGCCTGTGAGGAGCGCGAGTGCGGTGGGAGTATCAACTGGGCCAACAATCACTTCAACGTGATTCAGTTATACGGTCTGGATCAATTTCAGTATTACAGTGTGTATGAAGTCGTGCGCGATGACACGGTTTACTACGCGAGTCTGTACGCGGTGCGTCGGGGCAACCGGAGGGTTTACGTCCAGTTGGATCTGGTGCAGATGCCGGAAGTGGATCGGCCGGCGCTGACCCTGAGTCCTGCGGTGCTGGGTGAACGCTTGCGTGAGGCGGGCTATTTTGTGCTGCCCGGGTTTGATGTGGTGGGTTCTGCGCAGGATTGGCAGGTGTCGGTTTCCGAACCGGCCATCGACGCGCTGGCCACCCTGTTGCGGCAGGAATCCGATTGGGTGGTGGCGCTGGTCGGTCATGATTACGCCGCGGACTCCCTGGAGGCGCAGCAATCCCAGTCGCTACACTACGCCGAGCAAGTGCGGGAGAAACTCAAAGCGCAGGGAGTCAGTGAGCAGCGCCTCCCGGTCTTTGGGCTGGGAAGTCTGTCTCCGGCGGGTAAGGGGGAGCGCAGCGCCCGGGTGGAAGTGGTGCGGTTACCCGAGCGCTGAATATCGGACAGCGTTGAGACGCGCTAGCGAAGCAGTGACAGAAACTCGGTGCGGGTCGCCTGGTTGCTGCGGAAGGTGCCCAGCATGGCCGAGGTTTTCATCACCGAATTCTGCTTTTCCACGCCGCGCATCATCATGCACATGTGCTGTGCCTCAATGATCACGCCCACGCCCGAGGCGCCGGTAATGTTCTGGATGGACTCGGCAATCTGTACCGTGAGTTGCTCCTGGATCTGCAGCCGGCGCGCGAACATGTCCACGATCCGGGCGACCTTTGACAGGCCCAGCACATGCCCGGTGGGAATGTAGGCGACGTGAGCCTTGCCGATAAAGGGCAGTAGATGGTGCTCGCACAGGGAGTACAGCTCGATGTCCTTGACCATGATCATTTCGCTGGACTCGGAGGGGAAGAGGGCGCCATTGACGACTTCCTCCAGGTCCTGCTCGTAGCCTTTGGTCAAAAACTGGAAGGCTTTGGCGGCCCGCTTGGGGGTATCCACCAGTCCCGGACGCGTCAGATCTTCGCCGATGCCTTCAATAATCCGGGCAAAATGTTCTTTCATTGTCTGTTCCTCAACCCTGTAGGGGCCTGCAAGCTTATCAGGAGGGCGGCTACCCTACGTCAAGCGGCCAAATTGGTAAAGGGTTTTTTACGGCCTGACGGTCGTTCGGGATCACCGGTTCCGGTTTGGTGAAATGCGACCCATCGACGCCTCAGAACCGGTACAATAGCGGTTTTTTACCGCATTACAAAGGATCCGCCTCGTGTCATCTGCCGATGTCGTGCCGCCCTGGGCACCGCTGAAAACCGTTCGAGATTTTATTCGCTGGGGTGCCAGTCGCTTCAATGCCGAGGGGCTGTTCTTCGGCCACGGCACCGACAACGCCTGGGATGAGGCAGTCCAACTGGTGTTGCATGCGTTGCACCTGCCGGTGCAGAACAGTCGTCAGGAATGGCTGGATGCGCGCTTGACCGATTCCGAGCGGGAGACCGTGGCCGCGCTGCTGGATCGACGCATCCGCGAGCGGGTGCCGGCGGCCTATCTGACCGGCGAAGCCTGGTTCTGTGGTCTGCGTTTTGCGGTGGACGAGCGGGTGCTGGTCCCGCGCTCGCCCATCGCCGAGTTGATTGAAGCCGGCTTTCAGCCCTGGCTGGAAGTGGAGCCGGAGCGGGTGCTGGATCTGTGTACCGGAAGCGGCTGCATCGGTATTGCCTGTGCCTATGCCTTTCCCGAGGCTCAGGTCGACCTGAGCGATATCTCCCCGGATGCGCTGGACGTCGCCCGGGCCAACATCAAGGCTCATCAGTTGGAGGGGCGGGTTGAGGCCCTGGAGTCCGATGGGTTCGCGGCCCTCGGTGAGCGTCGCTACGATCTGATCGTCAGCAATCCGCCCTATGTGGATGCCCGCGATCTGGCCAGCATGCCGGCGGAGTATCATGCCGAGCCTGAGCTGGGGTTGGGCTCTGGGGATGATGGCCTGGACTTCACCCGGCGCCTGCTCGCCGAGGCCCCCCGGCATTTGACCGAGGATGGGGTTCTGGTGGTGGAAGTGGGCAACTCCCAGGTGGCTCTGGAGCAGGCGTTTCCCGAGCTGCCCTTTACCTGGGTGGAGTTCGAGCGGGGCGGTCACGGGGTGTTCGTGCTGAGCGCTCGGGCGCTGGCGGCCTTTTCTGAGGTATAATTCCTCCCTTTGCGTTTAAGAGAAATTCGGAACCGATTATGTCCGGCAATAGCTTTGGCAAACTGTTTACCCTGACCACCTTTGGCGAAAGCCACGGCCCCGCGCTGGGCGCTGTGGTGGATGGCTGCCCTCCGGGGTTGGCGCTGTCCGAGGAAGACCTGCAGCTCGACCTGGACCGGCGCAAGCCCGGTCAGTCCCGCTATACCACTCAGCGGCGCGAAGCCGATCAGGTGCGGATTCTGTCCGGCGTGTTCGAGGGCAAAACCACGGGTACGCCTATTGGCCTGTTGATTGAAAACACCGATCAGCGCTCCAAGGATTACTCCAAGATCAAGGATCAGTTCCGCCCGGCTCACGCGGACTATACCTATCACCACAAGTACGGCGTGCGCGACTATCGCGGCGGCGGCCGCTCATCCGCCCGGGAAACCGCCATGAGAGTGGCGGCCGGTGCAATCGCGAAAAAATACCTGCGCGAGCGCTACGGCATCGAAGTGCGCGGTTACCTGTCGCAGTTGGGGCCCATTGCGATCGAGTCGGTGGATTGGGATCAGATCAGCGAGAACCCCTTCTTCTGCCCCGACGCCTCCAAGGTGGCGGAAATGGAGACCTACATGCAGGCGCTGGCCAAAGAGGGCAACTCTGTGGGCGCCAAGATTACTGTGGTGGCCAGCGGCGTGCAGCCGGGGCTGGGCGAGCCGATTTTTGATCGCCTGGATGCCGATATCGCCCACGCGCTGATGAGCATCAACGCCGTGAAAGGGGTGGAGATCGGTGCGGGCTTTGATTCCGTGGCCCAGAAGGGCACCGAGCACCGTGACGAGCTGACCCCGGAAGGTTTTACTTCCAACAACGCCGGCGGCATTCTGGGCGGCATTTCCTCCGGCCAGGACATTGTGGCTCATCTGGCCCTCAAACCCACCTCCAGTCTGCGGGTGCCCGGGCGCAGCATTGACGTCCAGGGCGAACCGGTGGAGGTGATCACCACCGGACGTCACGACCCGTGCGTGGGCATTCGCGCAACCCCCATTGCCGAGGCTATGCTGGCTCTGGTGCTGATGGATCACTGCCTGCGTCACCGGGCACAGAATGCGGACGTGCGTGTCGATACGCCGGTGATTCCCGCACAGTCGTGATTCCCCGTGGTGACTGTGGCATGCTGGGCCTTTATCCCGGCATGCCACCTTCCTGACCTGCCGGGCTCCGAGAATCTCCGGGAGCCTGTGTATGCAAGACCTCACTTTATCCCTGATTCAGACCCCCATCGCACCGGATGACCCCGAGCGTAACCTGGCCGGCTATGAACCCTGGCTGGAGCGGGCCCGGGGCAGTGACCTGGTGATACTCCCCGAAGTGTTCACCACCGGATTTAGCGCCACGGCGCGGGACCACGCTGAAGTTGTGGGCGGGCGCGCCTGGCAGTGGCTGGCGCACTGGGCGTCCGAGCTGAATGCTGTGGTGACCGGCTCTCTGGTGGTGAAGGACAATGACCAATACAGTAATCGCCTGATGTGGATGCGCCCCGATGGTAGCTGGGTACACTATGACAAGCGGCACCTGTTTCGTATGGCCGGCGAGCACAAGCGTTACGCCGTGGGACAGGAGCGGGTGTTGGTCGAGTTGAATGGCTGGCGTGTTCTGCCGATGATCTGCTATGACCTGCGCTTCCCGGTGTGGAGTCGCAATCGGGGCGATTATGACCTGGCCCTGTATGTCGCCAATTGGCCGGCCGCCCGGTCGTTACATTGGCGACGCCTGCTGCAGGCGAGGGCGATTGAAAACCTGAGCTACGTGGCGGGCGTGAATCGTATCGGCGTGGATGAGAAGGATCAGGACTACTGTGGTGACAGTGCCATTTATGGTCCCGCTGGCGAGGTGTTGGTCGATGCAGAGGATGGCGAAGGGTGTTTTACTGCAGTGCTCAGTGCGGAAAGGCTGACCCAATATCGTGAGTCATTTCCCGCCCATCTGGATGCGGATGGGTTTGAGATTTTGCGGTGAGCGTGATGTCGTATTTGGTAACGGCAGATGCGGCTTCGCCTTATCCGCCCTACGCTTGGCTACGGAGGTGGCGTAGGGCGGATAAGCGAAGCGCATCCGCCGTTACCAAACTCCGAATACCACCCTTTAAAAATGCAGATTCAACGACGCATAAGGCCCGCTCAATTCCACATCAGCGGTCACGTCCTCATTGATCTCCAGATTCATCTGCCGGTAGCCGACTTCAATACCCAGATCCAGCGCCATAGAGTCAATAAAGTCATAAGCCACGTTGACGCTCATGTCGCTCAGGCTGTTGTCGTCGTAATTGATCACGTTCGCCTGGCCGCCCACAGACAGGCCGGTCAACGGCAGATCAAAACGGGCCTTGCCGTACACCATGGGAATGGCTTCATCCAACACGACGTTCTGAGAATTGCCGACCGTTTCACTTTCGGCCTGTACATAGCCATCGAATTTTCGGATGGTCAGGCCCAGGTCAAAGCTCACCCAGTTATCCAGTAATTCATAATACAAAGTGCCATCGATATGGGTCAGGTCAACGTCTGTGGCCACTTCGCCGGGGGTAAAAGTCTCGCCGTCCAGGGTGAAGGTGTCGACGATGGTGGCCGACTGAGAGCTGCTCAG
This sequence comes from Marinimicrobium sp. LS-A18, assembly GCF_000463525.1. Taxonomy (NCBI): domain Bacteria; kingdom Pseudomonadati; phylum Pseudomonadota; class Gammaproteobacteria; order Cellvibrionales; family Cellvibrionaceae; genus Marinimicrobium; species Marinimicrobium sp. LS-A18. The sequence goes on along the minus strand of NZ_AWEP01000002.1, from coordinate 1,107,311 downwards.
GTCGGTGTGCTGAAGACGCACATTGGGTAGCAGCGGAATCGGGTGTTCGAACGCGACGTAAAAGAAGTTGTTGTCGCTTTCGTTCAGGCCCAGCTCGTTGACATCAATATCGTTATTGGCATCACCGATGACGCCGGAGTAATCGCTTTGCCATTGGCCAGCGCCCGCGTATACGCCGAGAAAATCCGCTGAGGCGAGCGGTGCAGCCAGCATCAGACCACTTGCAAGCATTACTTTTTTCATAACATCGTTCCCATTGTGTTGGTTGGGTGAATGGACTGCCCCGTATCTTAGCAGAGCAGGCTACAAAAAGTGTGACGCAGAGCAAATCAGCGCGGCTGGATTATCCCTGTAATAACTGCAGGAAGACCCGCGCGGCGTTATTCAGGCTGCGTTGTTTGTGATGAATGGCCCCGAGGTTGCGAGTGATCACGGTATGATCCAGGGGCAAAGGGTGTACTTGACCATCACCCAGCAGAGTTTGCGGTAGCACTCCCCAGCCGAGCCCAATCGAAACCATCATCTTCAGGGTGTCGAGGTGGTTGGTCACCATGCCCACATCAAGCGTCAGGGACTGCTCGTCGAACAGCGCCTGAACGAGTCGGGTGGTATAGGTGTTGGTGTCCGGCAAAATCGCCTGCCAGGGGCTGAGATCCGCCAATGTCAGGGACTTTCGCTGGGCCAGGGGGTGATTGTGCGACACCACGAAGTGCAGTTGGTCGCGCCAGATGATGTCCTCGGCCATGCGAGGGTCCGATTCCGGCGCCAGAGTGACAATGCCCAGGTCAAAGCGTCCTTGCAGCACTTCCCCATAGGCCTGCTCCGAATCCAGAAAGTGCAGGTCCAGTTTCACCTCGGGGTAGCGCTCGGTGAAGTGGCGAAGGGTAGGGGGCAGGCGGTGCAGGCCGATGTGGTGACTGGTGGCAATACTCAGCGCGCCGCGCACCTCGCCCTGAAGGTCGGTAATGGCGCGTTCGGCGTCCGCCACCTCCTGCAGAATCCGCTTGGCATTGGGCAGTAACGATAAACCGGCATGGGTGAGACTGATCTGCCGGCCCACCCGGTCGAACAGGGGGCTGTTCAGTTGCTGCTCCAGGGTGGCGATGCGCTTGCTCACGGCGGGCTGAGTCAGGTGCAGGCGCTGGCCGGCGGCGGAAAACGAGCCGGTTTCGGCGACGGCGACAAAGGCTTGCAGATGCTGGGTATCCATAAGCTGTCAGTCTATCCATTCCATAATGGAATGCAATAGATAAAAATTATAAATTTGTTTTATTGGTTGCGGCCCCTTAAAATACGCCTAAATCGTGATCTGCTTTGAGAAGACAACCCTTATGAGCGCCAGAACCCTTTACGACAAATTGTGGGATGCCCACCTCGTGCAAAAGCGCGACGATGGCTCCGCCTTGATCTATATCGATCGGCACATCATCCACGAAGTGACTTCGCCCCAGGCCTTCGAAGGCCTGCGCTTGGCGGGTCGTAAACCCTGGCGGGCCGATTCCATCCTGGCCACGCCGGACCACAACGTCCCGACCACCTCGAAGGAGCGGGCCTCGGGCGTGTCCGGTATTCAGGATCCGGTGTCCCTGATTCAGGTGAAAACCCTCGACGACAACTGCGACGAGTACGGGATCACCGAGTACAAGATCAACGACCAGCGCCAGGGCATTGTGCATGTGATCGGGCCTGAGTCCGGCGCCAGTCTGCCGGGCATGACCATCGTCTGTGGCGACTCCCATACCGCCACCAACGGTGCCTTGGGCGCTTTGGCGCACGGCATTGGTACCAGTGAGGTGGAGCATGTGATGGCCACCCAGTGTCTGGTCGCCAAGAAAATGAAGAACATGTTGATCCGGGTCGACGGTGAGCTCGGCCCCGGTGTCACTCCGAAAGATGTGGTCCTGGCCATCATCGCCAAGATCGGCACCGCCGGCGGCACGGGTTATGCCATCGAGTTTGGTGGCGATGTGTTCCGCAATATGAGCATGGAAGGGCGGATGACCGTCTGCAACATGGCCATCGAAGCAGGCGCCCGCGCGGGCATGGTGGCGGTGGATCAGACCACCATCGACTATGTGGAAGGTCGGCCCTATGCGCCCAAAGGCGAAAACTGGACCAAGGCCGTGGAAGCCTGGCGCGACCTCAAAAGCGACGAAGGCGCGCACTTCGACCGCGTGGTGGAAATGCGCGGTGAGGACATCAAGCCACAGGTCAGTTGGGGGACTTCGCCGGAGATGGTGGTGTCCATTGACGACTCTGTGCCGGACCCGGAAGCGGAAGCCGACGCGGTCAAGCGCGAAAGCATGAAGCGGGCCCTGCAGTATATGGGGCTTCAGGCCGGACAGCCGATGCGCTCCATCAAGCTCGATCGGGTGTTTATCGGCTCCTGCACCAACTCCCGGATTGAAGATATTCGGGCGGCGGCCGCGGTGGTCAAAGGCAAACGCAAAGCCGATTCAGTCAAAGAAGCGATTGTGGTACCGGGCTCCGGTACCGTGAAAGCTCAGGCGGAAAAAGAAGGCCTGGATAAAATCTTTATCGACGCCGGTATCGAATGGCGTGAGCCGGGCTGTTCCATGTGTCTGGCCATGAACGCCGACAAGTTGGGTGCCGGTGAGCACTGTGCCTCCACTTCGAACCGAAACTTCGAGGGACGTCAGGGCTACGGTGGTCGCACCCATCTGGTCAGTCCGGCAATGGCCGCGGCGGCCGCCATTGCGGGCCATTTTGTCGATGTGCGTGAAATTACTGGAGGGCAGGCCGCATGAAATCCTTTACCCAGATGACCGGTATCGCGGCGCCCATGGATCGCGCCAATGTCGATACCGACATGATCATCCCCAAGCAGTTTTTGAAGTCGATCAAGCGCACCGGGTTTGGCAAAAACCTGTTTGACGAACTGCGCTACCTCGACGAAGGGCAACCGGATCAGGAGTGCACCGGGCGCCCGTTGAACCCGGAATTTCCGCTTAATTTTGAGCGCTATCAGGGGGCGACGGTACTGCTGGCCCGGGAAAACTTCGGCTGTGGTTCCAGTCGTGAGCACGCGCCCTGGGCGCTGGACGATTACGGCTTCCGCTGTGTGATCGCGCCGAGTTTTGCGGAGATTTTTTACAACAACTGCTTCAAGAACGGTCTTTTGCCGATCGTTCTGGATGCGAAGGTTGTCGACCGCCTGTTCAACGAGATGTATGAACAGGAAGGGTATCAGTTGACCATCGATCTGGAGCAGCAGACGGTCACCACAGCGAGCGGCGAGTCGTTTGCATTCGAGATCGATGAGTTTCGCAAGCACTGTCTGCTGAATGGTCTGGATGATATCGGTTTGACGCTGGAGCATGCCGATGCGATCGAGGCCTACGAAGCGCAGCGCCGCAAAGACGCCCCCTGGCTTTTTGACGGATTGCGGTAAAGAAATAGTTGGGTGACGGCGGATGCGGCGCTCGGTAATCCCGTGAGGTTTCGGCGGATGCGCGCTTCGCGCTCCGAGGCGTCGGACCGATCCGCCCTACGAATAGCACGGCAGTTCGCGTAGGGCGGATAAGGGCGAAGCGCGCATCCGCCGTCACCCAAGGCCAACTGCCGAGGTGCACGTAGGGCGGATCGGTCCGACGCCTCGGAGGGCGAAGCCCGCATCCGCCGTTAACACAATATCCGAATTTACCGTAGACCGAAGATTACAAATATCTACCAGGAATTAAACAGGAGACCCCCAGTGGGAAAACAGATTCTACTACTCCCGGGCGACGGCATTGGCCCGGAAATCGTGGCCGAAGCCAAAAAAGTACTGGATGTGGTCAACGACCAGTTCCAGCTCGGCCTGAGCTTTGAAGAAGACCTGATGGGCGGTTGCTCCATCGACAAACACGGCGTACCTCTGGCCGACGAAGCCCTGGAAAAAGCCCGCCAGTCCGATGCGATTCTGCTCGGCGCCGTGGGCGGCCCGAAATGGGACAAGCTGGATCGGGCCATCCGGCCGGAAAAAGGTCTTTTGAAAATCCGCTCCTCCCTGGAGCTATACGCCAACCTGCGCCCGGCCATGCTCTACCCGCAGTTGGTTGAGGCCTCCAGCCTCAAGCCGGAAGTGGTCTCCGGTCTCGACATTCTGATCGTACGGGAACTAACCGGCGGCATTTACTTCGGTGAACCGCGCGGTATCCGCACTCTGGAAAATGGCGAGCGGGAAGGGTTCAACACCTACAAATACAGCGAAAGCGAAATCGAGCGCATCGGTCGTACCGCGTTCGAAATGGCGCGTAAGCGGAACAAGAAAGTCTGCTCGGTAGACAAAGCCAATGTGTTGGAAGCCACCATGCTCTGGCGCGAAGTCATGGACCGCCTGGCGCCGGAGTACCCGGACGTGGAACTGTCTCATATGTACGTGGACAACGCCGCCATGCAACTGGTGCGCGCGCCGAAGCAGTTCGATGTAATCGTGACCGGCAACATGTTCGGCGACATCCTCTCCGACGCCGCCGCCATGCTTACCGGCTCCATCGGCATGTTGCCCTCGGCGTCCCTGGATAAAAATGGCTGCGGCATGTACGAGCCCTGCCACGGCTCGGCCCCGGATATTGCCGGCCAGGGCATCGCCAACCCGCTGGCGACCATACTGTCCGCCGCGATGATGTTGCGCTATTCTCTGTCTATGACCGATGCGGCTGACGCCATTGAGGCGGCCGTGGGCAAAGTGCTGGACCAGGGGTTGCGCACCGCGGATATCGTCACCGAGGGCAGTCGCAAGGTGTCCACGGCGGAAATGGGCGATGCGGTGGTTGCGGCTTTGAAAGCTTAGTCTGGTTGGGTAACGGCGGATGCGCGCTTCGCGCTTATCCGCCCTACGCGAACTTTGGCACTGAGGTCTGAGGTGGAGGATACCGTTCGAAGACTCTCTGAGGCATGGATGCCGATGAGAAGCCCCCAGGGATGGGTTTACGGCGGGTCTTCGAACGGTATCCTCCACCTCAGACCGGACTACCGTAAGACGACAAACATTCAAGGCAACAGCAGAATTCACTCACTGAGAAAGAGAGAACTATTATGAAAGTAGGTTTTATCGGATGGCGCGGCATGGTCGGCTCCGTATTGATGGAGCGCATGCAGGCAGAGAACGACTTTGCGGACATCGAGCCGGTATTCTTCTCCACCTCCAACGCCGGTGGTAAAGCCCCTGCGGTGGTGGACGGCGTGCCGCCCCTGAAAGACGCCTTTGACCTGGACGCCCTCAAGGCCCTCGACGCCATTGTCACCTGTCAGGGCGGTGACTACACCACTGAAGTGTTCGGAAAACTGCGCGACAGCGGCTGGAAAGGCTACTGGATCGACGCCGCCTCCACCCTGCGTATGGCCGACGACGCCGCTCTGGTGCTGGACCCGGTCAACCTGGACGTCATCAAAGACAGCATCGCCAAAGGCGTGAAAAACTACGTCGGTGGCAACTGCACCGTCAGCCTCATGCTGATGGGCCTCGGTGGCCTGTTCCAGAACAACCTGGTCGAATGGGCCACCTCCATGACCTACCAGGCCGCCAGTGGTGCCGGTGCGCAGAACATGCGCGAACTGCTCAACCAGATGGGGGGCCTGCGCGACTCGGTCGCCAGTGAGCTGGAAGATCCCGCCTCGGCGATTCTGGATATCGACCGCAAAGTGGCCGCCGCCATGCGCAGCGACGACTTCCCGACCGACCAGTTCGGAGCGCCCCTGGCGGGCAGCCTGCTGCCGTTTATCGACAAGCAGCTGGACAACCGCCAGAGCAAAGAAGAGTGGAAAGGGCACGTCGAGACCAACAAGATCCTCGGTCGCAGCGACAACCCGGTGCCCATCGATGGGCTCTGCGTGCGTATCGGCTCCATGCGCTGCCACAGCCAGGCGCTGACCATCAAGCTGAACAAAGATGTGCCGCTGGATGAGATCGAGTCCATGCTGGCTGAGGCCAACCAGTGGGCCAAAGTGGTGCCGAACGAGCGTGACGCCACCCTGCGTGACCTGACGCCGACGGCCGTGACGGGTACCCTCACCGTGCCGGTGGGTCGCCTGCGCAAGATGAACATGGGGTCTCAGTACCTGTCCGCCTTCACCGTGGGCGACCAGCTCCTGTGGGGTGCGGCTGAACCGCTGCGTCGCGTGTTGCGCATTCTCAAAGAGGCCTGATCGTCCTCGGCTGAAACGAGCCCCGCCCGGTTTGACCGCGCGGGGCTTTTTTGTATAAAAGGGTGGGGCGGTCGATCCGGATCTCAGAAAAGTTCCCCGCGGCCGGCGTCAAAATCGTTATTTTTTGTGCGGCGGTGCAAATAATGTATAAAAACATGCCATAAAGCCCCCCAGTTGACGGGCTTAAGTGTTGATAAAAAGCTACTTATAATGAATACTTACAGCCATTAGTGAAGAATTATTCTAGGTTTTATAACTCCTGCTAAGCCAAAACAGGTTCACCGTGCCGTCAAAATCGACGGGAGAGTCGATGACTTCAGTCGGGCACATGGGGCCAGGGAGATAATAAAGGATCGTCCTATGCATCTGCTTCGTAAGCTGAGTTTTGTAATCGGATTGGCCGCCTTGCTGGTTGCTCAACCGGGATTTGCCCTGGGGCTTGGGGAGTCCGAGTTGAAGTCGGCGCTCAATCAGCCCTTCCAGGCGGACATCCAGTTGACCAATCTCAGAGGGTTGAGTCGCAACGAGATCATCGTCCGGCTGGCTTCTCAGGAAGATTTTGAGCGTGCCGGCCTTGAGCGCATGGCGTTCTACGGCCAGCTTGAGTTTGAATTGTTACTGGACCATCCCGAAGGTCCGATTGTGCGGGTAACCACGCAGCAGCCGGTGCGGGAACCCTACATGAACTTCCTGGTGGAGGCGCGCTGGGCCAGTGGCCGCCTGCTGCGCGAGTACACCTTCCTGCTGGATCTGCCCACCTTCGATGACGAGCGTCAGGCCCAGCCGGTGCAGTCCGCCACCTCGGGCAGCACCCGGTCGACCGCCGAGCGTCAACCCGCAACACGCCCCCAGCCGCGTCAGCGTGCTGAATCTGATACCCGCCCCCAGGCAGGCTACGACGGCGACACCTATTCGGTTACGTCCAACGACACCCTGTGGGAGATTGCCCTGCGGGTTCGTCCAGGGCGCGACCTGTCGGTTCAGCAGACCATGCTGGCGATTCAGCGCAAAAATCCCGAAGCCTTCATCAATGGCAACATCAATCTGCTCCGCGAGGGGCAGGTTCTGCGCCTGCCCAACCGAGACGAAATTCGCAACCTGAACCCGCAGAATGCGGTACGAGAAGTGGCCGAACACAATCGTGAGTGGTCCGGTGGTGCTTTGGGTGCCCAATTGGATGCCGGTCAGCGCAGCACCAGCCAGCGCAGCGGTCCCAGCGATGTCAGCGGTCAGGTGCGCCTGGCGGCGCCGAGCCAGGGTAACTCCGGTGAGGCCGGGCAGGGCGGAGGTGCCAGCACGGATTCCGGCTCCGAGCTGCAGGCTGAGCTGTCGGCCGCCCAGGAAGAACTGGAAAAGAGTCGCCGTGAGAACCGGGAACTGTCCTCTCGCGTGGAAGAGCTGGAAGCGCAGATCGATACCATGGAAAGCCTGATTGAAGCCAGCAATGAGCAGTTGCGAGCCCTTCAGACCAGCGCCCAACAAAACCGCGAAGCGGAGCAGGCCCAGGACGAAGCCGCCGATGTGGCTGCGGCCGAACCGTCTCCGGAGGCCGAAGCTGAGGCTGAGTCACCCGCCGCCGCGGCAGACACCTCTGAGGCTGCCGCGCCCGCGCAGGAAGAACCGGTGGACCGCAGCAAGCGGGTTGTGCGCTCCATTCCTCAGGAAAAGACCCTGATGGATCACGTAATGGACAACCTCCTGTGGATCGGTGCCGGTGTCCTGGTCGTTCTGCTGGGTGTGTTTGCTCTGCTGCGTCGACGCCAGAGTGGTGAAGCCCCGGTTGAACGGGACAGCGATGACGATTTTGAGCCAGCGTTCGATGAAGAAGGTTTCGCGGAAGAGTTCGACTCCGATGAGGTGGGCAGTGACGAGACCGGTATCGATCTGGCGCAGGAAGACGCCGAACCTGAGGAGCCGGACGCCTGGGATGAGCAGACCGATGATTCCGTTGAAGCCGAAACCGGTGATGTGGTTGGCGAGGCGGATATTTACATCGCCTACGGCAAGCTGGATCAGGCGGAAGAGCTGCTGCTCAAGGGGCTGGACAAAGAGCCCGCTTCTCCGGCCATCCTGTCCAAGCTGCTGGAAGTCTACGCCGAAAATCGCGACGTAGAGGCGTTTGATCGCCACTATTCCACCCTGCTGGGTACCGATGATCGGTCGGCCATTCAGCGAGCCGGCGAACTGAGGGACACGATTCCCGGTGCCGGAGAGTTTGATGTCAACGCACTGGATACCGGAGCCTCTGCGCCTGCTGATGAGCAGGACGATTTCAGCTCGCTCGAACAGAGCGACAGCGATGATTTCGACTTCAATCTCGATCTGGACGATGAACCCAAAGCGTCGCAGAGTGACGCGAAGTCCACGGATGACAATGAGTTGAGCCTGGACGATGACTTCAACTTCGATCTGGACGATGATCTGGATCTCGAGGATGAAACCGTCGAGCCGGTCACCACCGAGTCGGATCTGGATGCCTCATCGAACCGGTATGACCTGTCCTTTGACGAGTCCGAGCCTGCGGCGGCTGACGAGGAATTCTCTCTGGACTTTGATCTGGACGATGAAGATGATCAGGTCACCCTGCAGTCGGAGCAGACCGCTGAAGCGGGGGATGGCGATCAGGATGATTTCCCCGAGCTGGATCTCAAGCTGGACAATGAAATGGGCGAAAGCGATGCGCCCGTCACCGACAGCGTCAGCACCGATGATGACTGGAATTTTGAGCTCGATGAGACCTCCTCCGAGGGTGGTATCGAAGCTCTGGACGATGCGCTTTCCGAACTGGACGAGGAGCCTGCGGAGACCTCTTCCCTGACGTTGGAGCCGATGGATGGCGCGGATTCAGACAAGGGTTCTGAAGCGGTCACTGAAGACGACGACCTGTCATTGGATTTTCAGGATGACGCGGATGACGAGTTGACCGTACACGAATCCGGCCTGGACCGGGACGCGACCTCTGAGGATGAACAGGAGGCGGGCCAGGATGCGTTTGCGGACCTGGACGATGCATTGGCCGAAGACTGGTCTGATGCTCAGCGTGACCAGGAGCCCGGAGTGGAGGCGAAGCCCGCAGCGGATGACAGTGACGATCTTGACCTGGATGCCCTGGAAACCGGTGATCTGGATCTGTCCTCCCTGGATGAAGAAATGAGCGATCTGGATGCCGACCTCGAAGGTGCGTCCGATTCAGAGCCTGAAAGCACTCCTCAGACGGACACCGCCGATCAGGCGCCAGAGCCGGCTTCGACCGATGTCGACGAAGACCAGGTGTTTGAAGAGGCGTTGTCTGGGCTGGCCTCCGATGATTCAGCGGCCACGGAGTCGGATTCTCAGGAGTCCGATGAAGATATGGACGCGGAGCTGGATTTCCTCGCCGACACCGATGAGGCCGCGACCAAGCTGGATCTGGCCCGCGCCTATATCGATATGGGTGATGCGGACGGTGCCCGGGACATCCTCGAAGAGGTGCGCCAGGAGGGCAACGAACAGCAGCAGCAGGAAGCGGAGGAGCTGTTGGGTCGAATCGAAAGCTGATTTTTCCGGCTGGTTCTCCTGCAAAGCCTTGCGCATCCTGTGCGCAGGGCTTTGTTTTTTCAGGGGTGGCAATGTTTTTCAGGATTGGCGGTTTTTTGGGGCTGGTTGAGTTCTCTAAAACGGCCGATTGTCGAGGCAAGAGTAAGTGATGACCGAAACCAGTCAGACCCAGCCCAGGGCCTACAAGCGCAACGCCGAAATCTTTCCCGATACCGAGTGGCCCGAGGGGATGCGCCGGATCGCGTTGGCGGTCGAGTATCAGGGAACCCACTACCACGGATTCCAGACTCAACCCAGTGGGGTGCCGACGGTGCAGGGGCATCTGGAGCGGGCGCTCAGCGCCGTGGCCAACGAGCCGATTTCCCTGATCTGCGCCGGCCGGACCGATGCGGGGGTTCACGCCACCGGTCAGATCGTCCACTTCGACACCCTGGCCGAGAGGCCGGAAAAGGCCTGGGTGCTCGGCACCCGTGCTCAGTTGCCCTTTGATATGGCGGTACGCTGGGCCAGGCCGGTTGAGCCCGGTTTTCACGCGCGCTTCAGTGCCCGCTCACGCACCTACCGCTACCTGATTTCCGATCGCGACACCTACTCGGCGCTGACCCACCAGCACATTACCTGGTCCCGCAAGCGGTTGAACGTCGGGGCCATGCGTGAGGCGGCCCAGGCCCTGGTTGGGGAGCACGACTTCACCTCCTTTCGGGCCAGTCAGTGCCAGGCGCGCAGCCCGGTTCGCCGGATAGACTACCTGCATCTCGTCCGGCGCGGCGACCTGATTGTGCTCGAAGTCCGGGCCAACGCGTTTTTACATCATATGGTGCGCAATATCGTGGGCGTTCTGCTCGCCATTGGCGCCGGTGAGGCGGAGGTGGGCTGGGCGGCGGATATCCTGGCGGCCCGGGACCGCAGCGCCGGTGGGGTGACGGCGCGGCCCTTCGGACTGTACCTGGTCCACGTCGATTACCCGGCGGCCTTTGGCCTGCCCAGCGGTCAGCCGGGTCCGATTTTTGTGCCCGAGCCTCTGGGTGGATTGATGGAAAATCCCTGATCCGGCGGCCTCTGGCAGCAATTTGTGCGGATTTCTGCTAGTATCCCCGGTCTGTTTTCACAGCGGCAGACAGGGCGGACATGAGCCAGGACATTCGGGTTAAAATATGCGGCATTACGCGCTCGGAAGACGCCCGACTGGCGCTCAGAGCCGGCGCTCACGCCCTGGGGTTGGTGTTCTACCCGGCCAGCCCCCGGGCCGTGGACATTGAGCAGGCAAAAGCCGTCGCCCGCACCGTAGGGCCGTTCGCGACCCTGGTCGGGCTGTTTGTGAATGCCGCACCGGCCACGATCGACGCGGTGCTAAGCGAAGTGCCCCTGCAGCTGCTGCAGTTCCATGGCGATGAAACGGCCGACGAATGCGTCCGCTACGGGCGTCCATATATCAAAGCGTTGCGTATGCGTCCTGAGTTGGATGTGATGGCCGCCATGGCCGAGCATCCACACGCGTCTGGTTTTTTGCTGGATGCCTACCGCAAAGGGGTCCCGGGTGGCACCGGAGAAACCTTTGACTGGGAGCGGGTGCCTCGTAACCCTGAACGACCGGTCATTCTGGCCGGTGGCCTGACGCCCGACAACGTCCGTCAGGCGATCTCCGCGACCCGCCCTTATGGCGTGGATGTCAGTGGCGGGGTAGAAGCGTCGCCCGGTCTCAAGGATGCCGGCAAAGTAAACCAGTTTATGTTTAACGCCCTCAACGGTGATCAAGGTGAACTCTAAGACTCAAGCGTTTTCAAGCAAACGGTACTCTGACACCGACTACAGCCAGTTTCCCAGCGCCGATGGCCACTTTGGCCCTTATGGCGGGCGGTTTGTGTCCGAGACATTGATTTATGCCCTGGATGAGCTCAAGCGCATCTACGGCGACCTGAAAAACGATCCGGATTTTCAGGCGGAATTCGACAAGGATCTGGCCTACTACGTCGGGCGCCCATCCCCGCTGTACCACGCCGAGCGCTGGAGTCGCGAACTGGGTGGCGCCCAGATTTACCTCAAGCGGGAAGACCTGAACCACACCGGTGCCCACAAGGTGAACAACACCATTGGTCAGGCACTGCTGGCCAAGTTCACCGGTAAGCAGCGGGTGATTGCCGAGACCGGGGCAGGGCAGCACGGCGTGGCATCGGCCACTGTGGCGGCGCGGCTCGGTCTCAAGTGTTGCGTATACATGGGGGCTGAGGACGTCCAGCGCCAGTCCCTGAACGTCTATCGGATGAAGCTGCTCGGTGCCGAAGTCATTCCCGTGACCTCCGGTTCCCGCACCCTCAAGGACGCGATGAACGAGGCCATGCGCGACTGGGCCACCAACGTCGACGATACCTTTTACATCATCGGCACCGTGGCCGGTCCGCACCCCTATCCACAGTTGGTGCGCGACTTCCAGTCGGTGATCGGTCGCGAAGCCCGGGCCCAGTGCCTGGAGCAGACCGGTCGTCTGCCCGATGCCCTGGTGGCCTGTGTGGGCGGCGGCTCCAACGCCATCGGTCTGTTCCACCCCTTCTTGGGGGATGACAGTGTCGAAATGTACGGCGTCGAGGCCGGCGGTGACGGCGTTGAGACCGGGCGCCATGCCGCGCCGCTGAGCGCCGGCATTCCCGGGGTACTGCACGGCAACCGGACCTATCTGATGGAAGACGAAAACGGTCAGATCATCGAGACCCACTCGGTCTCCGCCGGTCTGGATTATCCGGGTGTGGGTCCGGAGCACGCCTGGTTGAAAGATCAGGGGCGCGTCAATTACGTGGCGATCAATGACCAGGAAGCTCTGGCGGCGTTCCGTAAAACGACCCTGACAGAAGGCATCATGCCCGCGCTCGAGTCGAGCCATGCCCTGGCCTATGCCGAAAAGCTGGCGCCGACCATGCGTCCGGATCAGAGTATTGTGGTGAACCTCTCCGGCCGTGGAGACAAAGACATTCTTACTGTTGCCAAGCTTGATGGCATCGAAGTGTAAGCGCAGAATCAGGATAGAGAATTCATGAGTCGTATTGCCAAACGCCTGCAGGACCTGCGCTCGCAGGGAAGAAAAGCCCTGGTGACCTATATCGTCAATGGTGACCCTTACCCCGAAGCCACGCTGCCCGCGATGCACGAACTGGTCAGGCAGGGTGCCGATATCATCGAGCTGGGGGTTCCCTTTTCCGACCCGATGGCGGAGGGGCCGGTGATCCAACGGGGCCACGAGCGGGCGCTGGAGCACAAAATCAGCCTGCGCGGCACCCTGGAGCTGGTGCGGCAGTTTCGGGAAACCGACGCCGATACACCGGTGGTACTGATGGGCTACGCCAACCCGATCGAGCGCATGGGTTACGACACCATCGCGCAGTTGGCCTCCGAGGCGGGCGTCGACGGGCTGCTCACGGTTGACCTGCCGCCGGAAGAGGCGGAGCCGCTCAAGCGCGAGTTGACCGCCGTGGGCATGGACAACATCCTGCTGCTGGCGCCGACCACCAGTGTTGAGCGCGCCCGGCAGGTGTCCGCCCTCGCCAGCGGCTTTATTTACTATGTCTCCCTCAAGGGGGTGACCGGCGCAGGACACCTGGATGTGGACGCGGTCAAGGCCAAGCTGGACGAGTTTGGTAAACTGACCGATCTGCCCCTATGTATCGGCTTCGGCATCAAGGATCCGGAAACGGCTCGCAAGCTGTCCGCGCTGGCCGACGGCGTTGTGATCGGTAGCGTCCTGGTGAGCACCATGGGTGATCGGTACGAACAGTCGCCTGAGCAGATAGCCGCCGCCGTGGGCGATATTGTGGGCGGTATCCGCACCGCGCTGGATGCCTGATCGCTCCAAGTAACGAATACCCGAGTCGGGCCCGGCAGCCCGGCAGAGACTGAAAACCTCAAGATTTCGCAGAGAGAATCGACATGAGTTGGCTAGAAAAGATTGTACCGAGCATGGCCCGTGCAGAGGGTAAGCGTGGTGGCAGCAAGGTACCGGAAGGGCTCTGGAAAAAATGCGTCAAGTGTCAGGCGGTGCTCTACCGTCCCGAGCTGGAGCGAAACCTGGATGTCTGCCCCAAATGCGACCACCACATGCGCATTGGCGCCCGAACCCGGCTGAACCTGTTTCTGGATGAGGACAATCGTCAGGAGCTGGCGACCGACGTCGAGCCGATTGATCGGCTGAAGTTCCGCGATGTGAAAAAGTACAAGGATCGCCTGTCAACTGCCCAGAAAACCACGGGCGAAAAAGACGCGCTGGTGGCCATGAAGGGCACTCTGAAAGGCATGCCCGTGGTGGCTGTGGCGTTTGAGTTTGCTTTCCACGGCGGCTCCATGGGCTACGTGGTCGGCGAGCGCTTCGCCCGGGCGGCCAAAGTGGCGCTGGAGGAAGATATTCCCCTGGTGTGTTTCTCCGCCACCGGTGGTGCCCGTATGCAGGAGGCGTTGATCTCGCTAATGCAGATGGCCAAGACCAGCGCCGTCATCGAACGTCTGAAGCGTCAGGGCACCCCTTACGTGTCAGTCATGACCGATCCGGTCTACGGCGGCGTATCCGCGAGTCTCGCGTTGCTGGGTGACATCAATGCCGCCGAGCCCAATGCCCGGGCCGGTTTTGCCGGTCCCAATATCATTGAGCAGACCATTCGGCAGAAGCTGCCCAAAGGTTTCCAGCGCAGTGAGTTCTTGCTCGATAAGGGTGCCATCGACATGATCATCCATCGTCGGGACATGCGCGATACGCTCGCGCGCCTGTTGGCCAAGTTCACTCGCCGCGAGGCGGTCTGATTGGCACCAACAATGCGCTTTGAGCGCCTGGACGACTGGTTACACTGGCTCGAAGGCCATCACCCCACTGAAATTGAGCTCGGCCTGACCCGAATCCGTGCGGTGGCCGAGCGCCTCGACCTGCTATCCCCCCAGGCCCGGGTGGTCAGCATAGCGGGTACCAACGGCAAGGGCTCCTGCGTGGCCGCCTGCTCCGCGCTGTTGCGGGCGGCCGGGCAGCGGGTCGGTGCCTATACCTCTCCCCATCTACAGCACTATAACGAGCGCATCCAGATCGACGGTGTTCCGGTCGACGATGACGAGTTGTGCCGTGCGTTTGCCCGCATCGATGCCGCGAGCACCGACATCAGTCTGACCTACTTCGAGTTCGGCACCCTGGCCGCTTTGCTGATTTTTCAGGAGCGGGCCGTAGAGGTCATGGTGCTCGAGGTCGGGCTGGGTGGACGCCTTGATGCGGTCAACCTGCTGGATGCCGATGTGGCAGTGGTCACCAGTGTCGATCTGGACCATCAGGCCTGGTTGGGCAATGACCGGGACAGTATCGGTCGGGAAAAAGCCGGTATTTATCGTGCTGGTCAGATTTCACTGTGCGCTGATGAGCAACCTCCAGCCGGCCTGCTGGCCGCGGCTGGGGAAATTGGAGTCGAGTTACAGCGCATTGGCGAGCGGTTTGGATTCACGGGGCAGGTTGAGCGCTGGTGCTGGTGGGGGCAGGGTCGTGATGGTCAGCCTCAACAGTGCCAGCTCGAGCGGCCGGTGCTGCCCTGGCCGAGCCTTGCCGCGGCCCTTCAGGTTGTCGCTCAACTGGGCTATCAGGTGGAGCCATTGGCGCAAGCCTGCCGGCTCGATCGGCTGACGCTGCCCGGGCGCTATCAGACTCGCCCCTGGGCGGGGCGAACCCTGGTGCTGGATGTTGCACACAACCCCGCCGCCGCCAGACACCTGGCGGCCCGTCTGACAAGCGCTGGCCCGGTGGATACCCACGTCGTGGTCGGCATGATGGCGGATAAGGATCGGGTCGCCACCCTAGAGCCGCTCTCACCACTGATGACCCACTGTTGGCTGGTATCGCTTCCGGAGATCCCCAGGGCCGCTACCGTGGCACAATTGGAACAGGATCTGGCGGCGCTCAATGTCTCGGCAAGCGGCTGTGGTACAGTGGCGGAAGTGATGGGTCGGTTGAGGCAGGAGTCCCGGCCCGGAGATCGGATTGTGATAATGGGGTCTTTTTATACGGTCAGCGCGGCCCTCGATTGGCTGGATGCTGAGGGTACGGGCTCTGACGGGCCAAGCGATGCGGTGCGCAATAATTTAGAGAGTAACCATGAATAGCGGTCTGAAACAGCGCCTGGTGGGTGCGATCGTCCTTATCGCGATTGGCATTCTGGTAGTGCCCAGCATTCTGCGGGATCGGCAGGTGGAGCCGGTCAGTACCCAGACGCTGATTCCCGACCGTCCCTCCCGGGACACCATGGTCTTTGAAGCGCCCACGGCGCCGGAGAATATTGAGCCGGCACCGGAACCCGACACCATGTTTATGCCCGAAGATGACTCCCAGCCGGTAGTGGACTCCCTGGAAGAGGCCCAGACCGACCCGACAGAGGCTCAGGCCGACCCGTCGCCGGAGCGCTCGGCGCCGGAATCTGAGGCACCGGAGGTGAATACCGATGAAGGTACCGCCTGGGTCATCCAGGTCGCCAGTTTCCGGGACCCGGATACCGCGCGGGCGCTGCGGGACCGATTGCAGGGCGAGGGCTACCGGGCCTACGTGCGCTCTGCCAGCACCGACGCCGGGGCGGTCAGCCGGGTGTTTATCGGTCCGAAAGTGAGCCGATCGGAGGCCGAATCGACCAAGGCGGCGGTCGATCAGGCCCTGAAAGTCGATGCACTGATTCTGCGCTTTGAACCTTGAGCCTCCCCGATGGCCCCGACGGGCGCCGGGGGTATCTGATCCGCAGTGCCTCTGCTAAAATGCGCGCGCAAGCAACCGGGGAGCTTTCCATAGCATGAGTCGGGCCAGCGAATGAACTGGGCAGATTGGGCCATACTGGGCATACTGTTGGTGTCCAGCCTTATCAGCATCAAACGCGGCTTCGTCAAAGAAGCCCTGTCGTTGGTCACCTGGCTGGTGGCCTTTGTGGTGGCTGTGCTGTTCGGCGATCGCCTGGCAGTACTGCTCACGGACTTGATTCCCACCCCTTCCATTCGAGAAATGGCGGCCTTCGTCATTCTGTTCGCGGCGACACTGATTGTCGGCGCCATGGTGAATTATCTGATCGGCGAGCTGGTCCGGATGACCGGTCTGTCGGGCACCGACCGACTGTTCGGTATGTTGTTTGGACTGGCCCGTGGCCTGGTGGTGGTCATGGCGCTGCTGATTCTGTTGCCCTCGATCATTCCCGTTGACCAGGACGAGTGGTGGCGCGAGTCGGCCCTGGTACCGCATTTTCTCGCGTTTGAAGATTGGGCTCGCGCACTGGCGGCCGAGACGACCCGCTTCTTTTTTCAGTGGTTTTAATCCCGGGACGCCGCCCGGGTGTTCCGTTTTTTTATGACGTAAAGGTGGTTTTTCTATGTGCGGCATTGTGGGTATTGTGGGTAAAAGCGATGTCAATTTGCAGCTCTATGACGCGCTGACCATACTCCAACATCGCGGCCAGGATGCGGCGGGTATCATGACCTGTGACGGCGGCAAGCTGGCTCAGCAGAAGGCCAACGGTCTGGTGAAAGATGTGTTCCGGACCCGTCATATGCAACGGCTGGTGGGCAATATCGGTATCGGCCACGTGCGCTATCCGACGGCGGGCAGCTCTGGCCCGGCGCTCGCCCAGCCTTTCTATGTCAACTCTCCCTACGGTATTGCCCTGGCCCACAACGGCAACCTGACCAACGCGGACCAGCTCAGTGAAGAGCTGTTCAAAACCGACCTGCGTCATGTCAACACCGACTCGGACTCCGAGGTGTTGCTCAACGTGTTTGCCCACGAGCTGCAGTCTCAGGGTAAGTTGCAGCCCAATGAGGATGACATCTTTGAAGCCATTGCCGGCGTGCATCGTCGGGTCAGCGGTGGTTACGCGGTAGTGTCGATGATTGCCCGCTACGGCCTGATTGCGTTCCGCGATCCGAACGGTATCCGTCCCCTGGTCTATGGCAAGCGGGAAACCGAGGGCGGGGTCGAGTACATGGTTGCCTCGGAAAGTGTTGCGCTGGACGTGCTCGGCTTTGATCTGATTGCCGATGTGGCTCCCGGTGAGGCGATTTACATCACCGCCGAGGGCGAGCTTCACCGCCGTCAGTGCGCCGAGAATACCCGGTTGCGGCCCTGTATTTTTGAGCATGTGTACTTCGCCCGCCCGGATTCGATCATGGACGGCATTTCGGTGTACAAGGCTCGTTTGCGCCAGGGCGAAAAGCTCGCGGAAAAAATTCTGCGCGAGCGTCCCGACCACGACATTGATGTGGTAGTGCCGATTCCCGACAGCAGCCGGGTGGCGGGGCAGGCACTGGCCTACAATCTGGGTGTGAAGTTCCGGGAAGGGCTGGTGAAAAACCGCTACATTGGTCGGACCTTCATCATGCCCGGGCAGCAGCAGCGTAAGAAGTCTGTGCGCCAGAAGCTCAACGCCATCGAGTTGGAATTTCGCGGCAAGAACGTGCTGCTGGTGGATGATTCCATTGTCCGCGGCACCACCTGTCAGCAGATTATCGAAATGGCCCGCGATGCCGGCGCCGCCAAAGTGTATTTTGCCTCAGCGGCACCACCGGTCATCTATCCGAATGTCTATGGCATCGATATGCCCACGGTCAAAGAACTGATCGCTCACGGTCGTAGTCACGAAGAAATCTGTCGGGAGATCGGAGCCGACTGGCTGATCTATCAGGATCTGGAAGACCTGGTAGCCGCCTCGGCAGAAGGGACCCGCAAGGTTACCGAGTTTGACTGCGCGGTGTTCAACGGTGAGTATGTGACCGGCGATGTGGATGATGCCTATTTGGAGAAACTCGAGGCCGAGCGCAACGATGGCGCCAAGAGTAATGCGCACAAGAAAGCGGCCAAGCCAGAGGCCACGCTGATCGGCCTGCACAATGACGTGGCGGAAAACCCCTGACGAGATCGCTCATGAGTGAATATGATGACAGCTTGACCGGTGCCGGCCTGGATACCCTGGCCGTTCGTGCGGGATGTCACCGCACGGCGGAAGGGGAGCACAGCGAAGCGCTGTTTCTGACTTCCAGCTATGTGTTCGGCAGTGCCCAGGAAGCGGCGGACCGCTTCTCGGGTGACGCTCCCGGCAATGTGTATTCCCGTTATACCAACCCGACGGTGCGCGCGTTTGAAGAGCGCATTGCCGCTCTGGAAAAGGCCGAAAGTGCCATTGCGACGGCCTCCGGCATGTCGGCCATTCTTAGCACCTGTATGGCATTACTGCAGGTGGGGGACCATATTCTCTGTTCCCGAAGTGTCTTTGGCACCACCACGGTTCTGTTTACCAAGTATCTGCAGCGGTTCGGGGTTGGGGTAACCTTTGTGGATCCCACCGATCTGACCGCGTGGGAGCACGGTTTCCAGGCCAACACCCGGTTGGTGTTTGTGGAAACCCCGTCCAACCCCCTGTGCGATGTCGTTGACCTCCAGGCCTTGGCCGATCTGACCCATGCCCGGGGTGCCAAACTGGTGGTGGACAACTGTTTCTGCACCCCGGCGCTGCAGCGTCCGATCGAGTTCGGTGCCGACCTGATCATTCACTCGGCGACCAAATACATCGATGGCCAGGGGCGCTGCCTGGGTGGTGTGGTCGCCGGCGATCAGGACACCATCAATGAGGTGTTGGCGTTTGTTCGCAGTGCCGGACCCACCCTGAGTGCCTTCAATGCCTGGGTGTTCCTGAAAGGGTTGGAAACCCTGCGACTGCGGATGGAAGCTCATTCGCGCAATGCGCAGGCGCTGGCCGAATGGCTCCAGCGTCAGCCCCAGGTCGAGCGTGTGTACTACGCCGGTCTGCCCGAACACCCCGGGCATGAATTGGCGCGCAAGCAGCAGTCTGCTTTCGGTGGGGTGCTGTCCTTTCAGGTCAAAGGGGATCAGGCTGCCGCCTGGCGCGTGATCGACAGCACCCGGATCTGCTCGCTCACCGCCAACCTCGGTGATGCCAAAACCACCATCGTGCATCCGGCCACGACCACCCATGGACGTCTCACGCCTGAACAGCGGGCCGAGTCCGGCATTGCCGATAACCTGATCCGGTTGGCGGTGGGGCTGGAGGATGTCGAGGATCTGAAAAACGATTTGTTGCGCGGACTGTCCTGAGTCCGCCGAACCCACCAGAACAGGGCAGAGGGTCAATGCGGGATTTTATCCAGGTTGTTGTCGATGAAATCGGCCAGGTTTTGTTGGGCAAGGAAGACAAGATAAAGCTCGCCCTGGCGTGTCTGCTGTCCGACGGGCATCTGTTGATTGAAGACCTGCCCGGCATGGGGAAAACCACTCTGGCCCATGCGCTCGCCAAGGTGCTGGGCTTGTCCTACCAGCGAATCCAGTTTACCAGCGATATGCTGCCCGCCGATATTATCGGTGTGTCGGTGTTCGAGCGGGAGCAGTCGCGCTTTAGCTTTCATCCCGGCCCGGTATTCACCCAGTTGCTGTTGGCCGACGAGATCAACCGGACCACGCCGAAAACCCAGAGCGCATTGTTGGAGGCGATGGAGGAGCGTCAGGTCACGGCGGAAGGGGAGACCCGCAAGCTCGAAGACCCCTTTTTCGTCATCGCCACCCAGAACCCCCTGTCCCAGATGGGCACCTTCCCGCTGCCGGAATCGCAGCTGGATCGCTTTCTGATGCGCATCAGCCTGGGTTACCCCAGTGCGGATGCCGAGCGCCAGATGTTTCTCGGCGGCGATCCCCGCCAACAACTGGCGGGAGTCAAAACCCGCCTGAAGCCCGAGCAACTGCCCAAGATCCGGCAGGCCGCCGAACAGGTCAAAACCTCAGACAGCCTGCTGGATTACCTGCAGCGGTTGGTTCACCACACCCGGCACTCACCGGAGTTTGCCTGCGGTCTATCCCCGCGAGGGGCTCTGGCGCTACTTCGTGCCTCTAAGACCTGGGCGTTCATGCACGGACGCAACTACGTCATTCCTGAAGACCTCCAGACGCTGCTTCCTCCCGTAGTCGCGCACCGAATTGCCCCGGCTGCCAGCGGCACCGAGGGGCACGAGCAGGCGCTGATCACGGAACTGTTGAACGCCGTTGACATCGTTCCTGCCTAATATAAATAATACAAATAAAAGCGGATTTTTTGCTGTTTGGCGGGTAAAATTGTTTTATGATCTAAGAGTTCGCCTTTTTTAGTCCAAATCCGTTCTGAATAGTGTCTAATTGTGTGATTATATGCCTACCAATTAAGGTAGTATTGTAATACTATTTCTGCTGCAGTTCTGTCTAACAATAAACGCAGCAGAGGCATTAGATTATGAAAATACAACGACTATCCTGGGTGCTGGGGAGTACCCTGGTTCTGGCGGCCTGTGGCGGTAGCGATGGAGACAATGGTGGGTCCAGCTCATCGGTGGCATCCAGCTCCAGTTCCAGCGCATCGGAGGTTTCATCAAGCTCCTCTGAGTCCTCCAGCAGCTCCTCGAGTCTCGCGCGAGTGGAGCCTCAGGCCAATCCCACCGTCAACAGCGAACTGATCCAGTACAACGATGTGGCTGTGCACGATCCCTCGGTTTTCCGGGACGACGACGGTACTTACTACGTGGTCGGTTCCCACTTGGCGATGGCCAGCTCCCAGGATCTGATTACCTGGACATCGGAGGCGCCGGGTATCGCGCTGGAGAATCCCGACCTCACTGATTACCCGCTGTTTGGCAACTATGAAACGGAAGTGGCCGAAGGTATTGAGTGGACCGGTGGTTATGTAGGTTCCTGGGCGTCGGACATCCGTAAACTGGCCGACGGCAAGTACTATTTCTACTTCAACCACTGCACCAATCCAATCAGTGGCGTCTGCGATGCGCCGCGTTCCTATCTCGGTCTGGCCACCTCGGAGGACAGCATTTTCGGCCCCTACGAGAACCAGGGCATATTCCTCTGGTCAGGGCAGACAGACGCCGAAATTGATCAGGGGTACGGTGTGGGAGAGATCGAATCCTATAACGGCAACATCCACCCCAACGCAATCGATCCCCACACTTTCTATGACAAAGATGGCAACCTCTGGATGATCTATGGCTCTTACGCGGGCGGTATTCACATCCTCGCCATGGATGAGTCAACCGGGCTGCCCGAACCGGGGCAGGGCTACGGTAAACATCTGACTGGGGGTGACCACAGCGCCATTGAAGGCACCTTTGTGCTCTACAGCCCCGAGACCGATTACTACTACATGTTCGCCTCCTTTGGCGGTTTTGTCTCGACCGACGGGTACAACATACGCATTGCCCGCTCGCGCACGCCCGATGGTCCCTACCTCGATGCCGAGGGTAACGACATGGCCCTGGCCCGGGGCGGCTGGGACGGTATCGCGCCCTATGGCGTCAAGCTGATGGGAGGCTTCAACTTCCGTTCGCGCACCGGTGACGACCACGGCAGCCGGGGTTACCTGGCACCGGGACACAACTCGGCGTACTACGACGAAGCCACCGGGCAGCATTTCCTGATCACCCACACCCGTTTCCCCAATCGGGGTGAGCAGCATGCTATTCGGGTCCATGAGTTGATGGCCACCGCCGATGGCTGGCTGGTTGCATCGCCGCACCGCTACGCGCCCATTGAGGGCGACAATGTGGTGGACAGCGAGGATGTGGTTGGTGACTACCAGTTCATCAATCATGGCAAGGACATCAACCGGGAAGCGCGTCAGTCGCAGGCGATGACCCTGCATGACGACGGCACCATCACCGGCGAAGTGACCGGCACCTATCAACTGGACCCGGAGGCGCTCAATCGTATCGTCATGCAACTGGACGGCCTTGGAAACTACGAGGGGCAGTTGCGCTGGCAGTGGGATGAACGCATTGCAGCGCTGGTGCCGGCATTTTCGGCGGTGTCCGGTAGCGGTGAAAGTGTCTGGGGAACCCGGTTGCCCGCACAGTCAACAACCGAGGTGTTGGCCGCGGTAGCCGCCGAGCTGACTCTGCCGGAAACCTTCAAAGGCGATGCGCTGACGTTGCCCACCGACGGTATTCGCGGTGCCCAGATTCTCTGGGAGAGCAGCAATGAAGCCGTCATTGGTACCGATGGGCAGGTTGAGCGTCCCGCGCCGGGATCCGGCGATGCGCTGGTCAACCTAACCGCGACCATTCTGTATCAAGGCGAAGAGGAAACGGTCACCCTCGAGGTGCTGGTACCCGAACGTATGCCGTTCAACCGGGTAGCGCGGTTTGAGTTTGAAAATAACCTGAACGACAGCACCGGTCAGTTTGAAGCCGCCATGAGTACGGGTGATCGTATTCATAAAGTGGGTGAGGGCAACCTCAGTTACACCACCGGCAGTGCCGGACAGGCGGTGTCGCTGGATGGTAGCAGCGGTGTGCGCTTTCCCGACGGTTTGATCAACAACTATGAATACACCCTGTCCCTGTGGGTGCGTCCCAACGCCATCACCCAGTTTTCACCGCTGGTGTTTGGTGAAGTGCCGGGGGATACCTCAGACCCCTTGGTTGAACCGAGCCAGTGGTTCAGCTTCCTGCCCAGCTCCTGGGACGAGAACGTCATGTTCTGGAGCCGGAATAACGATGCGTGGTTTGACGGTGCGACGGGCGAGACCATTCCCGCGGGAGAGTGGAGTCACCTGGCAGTGTCGGTCTCGCAGGGCTATGTGCGGGTCTATATTGACGGTCAGCAGGCGTACGCCGGTGGTTCGGTCGCGGACTTCTTTACCGACAATACCGGACGTTTCGCTCTGGGCGTCAATTACTGGGATCTGCCCTTCAATGGTCTGGTGGATGAGTTCAATGTGTACGATGCTGCGCTCACCGCCGCTGAAGTTCAGGCACTGGATATTGATCGGCTGTCCACCTCGGAGCTGCTCGGCGTTGCCCGCGATCAGTTGACGCTCGGCGATACCAGCGCCGTGATTGAAGACTTTGCGCTGCCGGTGAGCGGCCCGTTTGCGACCGCGGTCAGTTGGACTTCGTCAGACAGCGCCGTCGTTGACGTTGATGGGGCCACCGCACGAGTGACCCGGCCGGCGGCTAGCGATGCCGATGTGACTCTGACCGCGACCCTGAGCCTGGAGGGGCAATCGGTCACCCGCGACATTACGGTCACCGTTCTGTCGGAAGGTATGCCGGAGCCCGCCGCGCGCTTCAGCTTCGACGATCATCTCGACGATGCCACGGGCAATGTGGGTTCCGGCACGGTGACCGGTAACCGGCTGGACAACACCGGAGGCTCGCTCAGCTTTGACGCGGGGCGCGTCGGTAGCGCACTCAGTCTCGACGGTACCTATGGTGTTGCACTGCCGGACAACCTGATTACCGATGCAACCTACACCGTATCGATGTGGCTCAATCCGTCCGCATTGACCCAGTTCACCACCGCCTTCTTTGGTGCGGCGTCTACTGAGAGCTGGATCAGCGTAGTGCCCAGTGGTCCGATCGACGAGAACACCATGCTCTGGTCGGGCACCGACTGGTTTAACGGCGATACCGGGACCCAGATTGCTACGAATACCTGGACCCACTTTGTGGCGGTTAACAACGCGGGCAATCTGACGCTGTATCTCGATGGTGAAGCGGTATTCACCGGCGCGGATTTCCCGGACGTATTTACGCCCGCGGAAACCACGGTATTCGGGGTGGGCGTCAACTACTGGGATACTCCTTATGATGGATTGATGGACGAGCTGAGCATCTATGATGTGCCCTTGAGCGCAGACGATGTGGCGGCGCTTTACAGTAGCGCACCCTAGTCCGTCGCTCGCGACAGTAAAAAAGCCACCGGTCGATCGACCGGTGGCTTTTTTTATGGTGGACAGGGTAAGGTAAGGGCCCGAGTTCGATGAATCACTGAGCCCCGATGCGTTTACCCGATACTCTGACACACTGGTTCTGGCACTGGGTGGTGCGTCGCGCGCCCCGGGCCGAGTCGGTCCGTCTGCGTCACAAATCCATCTATGTTCTGCCGACGGCGCAGGGGATCGGCTTTCTGTTGGTCATCACACTGCTGTGGCTGTTGGGCACCAACTACGAAAACAATCTGGTGTTGGCCTCCGCTTTTCTGCTGCTCAGTCTGATGACGGTGTCGGTGGTGCATGCGTTCCGTAACCTGTCCGGGTTGACCCTCTCGGTACAGCGGGCTCATCCCGCCTTCGCCGGGGAGTGGGCCGAGTTTGACCTGCTGCTGCAACCTGCCTCGGGCTCGCGCCACGAAGCCCTGCTGCTCGGGTGGGATCGGGACCTGACCGTTGAAGCCGATGTGCCCCACCGGGCAGAGCACACGGTGACGCTGGCGTACCGTGCCCGCCGGCGAGGCTGGCTGGTTCCGGAGCGCCTCCGGGTACAGAGTTATTACCCTCTGGGGCTGTTCCGTGTCTGGTCCTGGGTTCACCTGGATGGGCGGGCACTGATTTACCCCGCACCGCGCTCCAGCGACCACCCACCGCAAGCGCATCTGAGCGGCGAGGTCGGAGAGCAGCTTTCGGCAGAGAATCAGGAAGAGTTTCAGGGGTTTCGGCCCTATCAGGTCGGTGCCCCGATGGCCCATGTGGCCTGGAAGCTCTACGCCCGGGAACAGGGGCTCTATCTGAAAGATTACGCCGGTTACCAGAGTGAGCAGGTCTGGCTGGACTGGGACGCCCTCCCGGGGCTGGATCAGGAAAGCCGATTGAGCCGTCTTTGCTTCTGGGCCGTGGAGTACGGCAAAACCTCCGCTGAATACGGCCTGCGCCTGCCGGGGCTGGATATTTCGCTGGGGCGTGGGCAGGCCCATCAGGAGCGGGTACTGCGGGCCCTGGCGCTCTACGGTATGCCGGAGCAGGCCGAGGGAGGTGAACGTGGCTGAACGGGAACAGGTTACCCGCACCAGTCTCGCCTGGCTGCTGGTGGCCCAGGCCATCATTCTGTTGCCGCATTCGGTCCATGCGCCGCTCTGGCTGTGGGCTGGTTGGTTGTGCGTGGTGGTCTGGCGCTGGCAGATCTTTCGCGGTGCCTGGAGCTTCCCCTCGTTGTGGGTGCGGCTCGGACTGATGGCGGGGTTCGGCGGTGGTCTGGTGATGAGCTACGGCGCCCGGTTTGATATGACTGCCATGGTCGGTTTGTTGCTGGCCGGCTTTATTCTCAAATTGCTGGAGCTGCGCCGACGTCGGGATCTGCTGGTCACCGTTTATCTGGGCTACTTTGTTTCCGCGACCCAATTCCTGTTTCACTCCGGGCCGCTGGCGGGCGTGTATGGTGTCCTGTCGTTGTTGTTATTGACGGCGACGCTGTTGGCGGCGCACCAGTCGTTGGGCAATGTCCGCTTTTGGCCCAGTATTCGGCAGGCGGGGTGGTTGGTGTTACAGGCGACGCCCCTCATGCTGATCCTGTTTCTGGTCATTCCCCGCACCGGTGCGCTCTGGTCGGTTCCGCAGGACCGCCGGGCCGCGACCACGGGCATCAGTGACAGCATGTCTCCGGGGGATATCGGTGAGCTGGCACAATCCAATGCGCTGGCCTTTCGGGTCACTTTTGATGGCGAGGCGCCGTCGCCCAGAGATCGTTACTGGCGTGGCCTGGTGTTTTCCTATTTCGATGGACGGCAATGGCAACCTACCGAACGTCAGCGGGCGACGCACTTTATGAGCTGGCGCGAGGATGATGTCCGGCAATGGATGAACCAGGTCGATCCCCTGGGTGAACCGGTGGCCTATGAGGTCATGCTGGAACCGACCCGCCAACCCTGGCTGTATGCGCTGGCGGCACCGGTCAGCTGGAGTGACGACATCGGAGTAGGGCAGGAGATGCGGCTACAACGGGATGATCCGGTCATGCAGCGCACCGCTTATAGGGTTCAGTCGCACACCCGGTATGGGTTCCAGCGCTCCGGGCTGAGTGAGTGGGAGCGACGCCAGGAGTTGCAGTTGCCCCGGGACTCCAACCCGGAAACCCGAGCGACGGCCCGGCAGTGGGCGCGGGACGCCAGATCGCCCAGCGAGCTGATAGAGCGACTGATGGGGCTTTACCGGGAGCGGTTTCGTTACACCCTGCGTCCACAGACACTGGGACAGCACAGCGTCGATGAATTTTTGTGGCAGACGCAAGAGGGCTTCTGTGAGCACTTCGCCAGCAGCTTTGTATTTTTCCTGCGCGCGGCGGGCATTCCCGCCCGGGTGGTGGTGGGGTATCTCGGCGCCACCCACAATCCATTGGAGGATTATTGGACCGTCCGCCAACGGGATGCACACGCCTGGGCGGAGGTGTGGCTGGAGGGAGAAGGCTGGGTGCGCTTCGACCCGACCGGCGCTGTGGCACCGGAGCGAATCGAGCAAGGTCTGGACGTCTCGCTGAGCGCCACGGACGGCGACATGCTGCAGAGACCCTTTGGTGCCGATTTACCCTTTGTGATGCAGCTGCAACTGCGCTGGGATGCGCTCAATTACGAATGGCACCGCTGGGTGCTTGGTTACGATCAAGGGCGCCAGGACGCGTTTCTGGAAGACTGGCTCGGCGGCGCCGATCTGTGGCGGATCGCCCTGGCGGTGGTGCTGACCGGTGCCTCGCTGGTGTCGGTGCTGCTGCTCTGGATGTTCTGGCGACAACGCCCGCACTACCGCTATCCGGCCGATCGCCAACTGGCGCGTCTGGAGCGCAAACTGAGACGCATGGGGTGTCCGCGCCGACGGGGAGAACCCTTGACCGCGCTGGCTCGCCGGTTGGGGCGCCAAAAGGCCGACCTGGAGCCGGCCCTGATCCGCATTGCGGATCTTTACGAGCGTGTGAGCTACGGCGACAACCGCGCCGCACTGACCGATCTGGCCCGCGCGGTGACGGCGTTCAGAGGCGCGCGAACGACCCCTGAAACCCCTCATGCCTGATCCTGGTGCGCCCGCTTCGACGGACGCCCGGTGATCAGGCAATTCTCCCGCGCTGTGTTCTTCTGTGGTGCACAAAAGTGCCCGTAGTGCACAGTGTTGGTGCCAATCATCAATGATCTCTTTCGGTAATTTTACTAACTCATTGATATAAAAAGAAAAAATGTTGAGGCACGATTCCTGCTTCCCAAAGCGCTCTGCACTCTCGTGCAACGCCGTCTTCGGAGATTCCAGCTGCTGGAATTTCCCGGTCGGTGTTGCCCGTACTTTCAGTGGGTTGCCCTCTCTTGTCTGCACCGATCGGGGGCATTGCAGTGACTCAATAATAGTCGGCGACCTTGGGCCGACACACAAAATGAGGATAAGCGTATGAACAAGCGACCTGTCGCTTTCGGGTTGATCAGCCTGGCACTGTTGCCCGGTACCGCGCTGGCACAAGCGGAACTCAATGGCGCCAACACCGCCTGGATCATGACGGCAACGGCTCTGGTTCTGTTTATGACCTTGCCGGGCCTGTCTCTGTTTTATGGCGGCCTGGTCCGGTCGAAAAATATTCTGTCGATTCTGATGCAGTGTTTCGCGATCGCCTGTATCGCCTCACTGATCTGGCTGGTGGCCGGGTACAGCCTGAGCTTTGGCGAAGGCAATGCCTGGATCGGGGATGCGAGCCGGATTCTGTTTTCGGGCATGGAATCGGACTCCCTGTCTGGCGATATTCCCGAGAGCCTGTTCAGCCTGTTTCAGATGACCTTTGCCGTGATTACACCGGCGCTGATCGTGGGCGCCTTTGCCGAGCGGATGAAATTTTCGGCGGTTCTGATTTTCTCGACGCTGTGGCTGTTCGGGGTGTACTTTCCGATCTGTCACTGGGTCTGGGGCGGCGGCTGGTTGGGCGCCATGGGGGTACTGGATTTCGCCGGGGGTATTGTTGTGCACATTACTGCCGGGGTGGCGGCGCTGGTGGCAGCGCTGGTGCTCGGCCCGCGCGACGGCTTCCCGAAAACGGCGATGCCCCCGCACAATATGACCATGACGGTGACCGGTGCGGGCATGCTCTGGGTCGGTTGGTTTGGCTTTAACGGCGGCAGCGCGCTGGCGGCCAACGGTGACGCCAGCATGGCGATGCTGGTCACCCACATTTCCGCCGCTGCCGGCTCATTGGCCTGGATGACGATGGAGTGGGTGAAGTTCGGTCGCCCGAGCGTGTTGGGCATCGTGACCGGCATGGTGGCCGGTCTGGGAACCATCACACCGGCGTCGGGCTTCGTGGGCCCCGGCGGTGCTCTGATTATCGGTGTTTCGGCGGGCATTGTCTGTTTCTACGCGACCCAGGCGATGAAGCGGGTGTTCAAGATCGATGATTCGCTGGATGTGTTTCCGGTACACGGTGTCGGCGGTATGCTGGGTACGCTGTTGGCCGGGGTCTTTGCTTCGACTCAACTGGGTGTGTTCAGTGGTCAGGGTTTTGCCGAGGGTATCGAGACGATGGGCCAGCAGTTCGGAGTTCAGGTGGTCGGCGTTGTCGTGGCAACGGTGTACACCGGGGCGGTGACCTTCATTCTGTTGAAAGTGACCGGTGTTCTGACCTCTGGATTGCGGGTGACTCGCGAAGAAGAATTGATTGGCCTCGATATTACCCATCATGAGGAAGAGGGGTACAAGCTTTAGGCTGGTTATCGTGTGTGCTTCGTCGGGTGTGCTGCGGCACGGTAATCCCCTCACCGGTCCTCAGTGCCAAATCTAACTGACGTAACGTGTTTCGGCGGATGCGCCTTCGGCTTATCCGCCCTACGCCAAGCCGCCGCGCTATCCGTAGGGCGGATAAGCCGAAGGCGCATCCGCCGTTGCCCAAGTTGCCGTACGAAAGGAGCTAGTTCCCGCAGCACACACTACAAAGTACGAGCAAGGAGAACCTCAGATAGTGTCCTGAAAAGCGATCAGGGCGGCCGTGACCGCTACGTTGAGTGACTCGACGCCGTTATTCATCGGGATGGAAAGCTGGTGATTGCAGTGCTTGGCCGCCTCTGCCGACACCCCCTCCGTTTCATTGCCCAACACATACACGCTGCCACTGGTTGGGTTGAAATTCCCCAGCGTCTGACTGGCGTGCGATGAAAGCGCGCAGATGGTGGCGCCGGCTTCTCTGAGTTTGGCCAACGCCTCGGGCAGAGTAGGGCAGTGAATGATCGGAGCCCGGAACACCGTGCCCGCACTTGCCTTGATTACCAGAGCATCAATCTGTGCGCCACCTTTCTGCGGTAACAGAATGCCGTCCACGTTGCCCGCGCACGCCGAACGGATGATCATCCCCAGGTTTTGCGGATTGGTGATCCGGTCCAGGGCCAGCAAGCGGAAGTCGGGGCGGGGTGGTTGACTCAAGAACTGTTCGAGCGACTGGTAAGCTTTGCATTGTAGATCCGCCGCTACTCCCTGATCCTGCTTGCTGTTTTTGGAGATGCGCGATAGCGCCTTGCGGTCATGGTACTGAATGTCCGCACCCTGGGACTTGGCGATGCCCAGGATCTCATCGAGAATCCCGGCGGGTTTGTTGCTCTCCGCCAGGTGCAGGCGAAACAGCTTGACCGCCGGATCGCGTAGCGCCTCCAGCACCGGCTTGCGTCCGTACACCGTCAGCAGTGAATCGAAAAACTGTTTCTTGGCTCGATAGCTGGCCGAGTCCTGCTGGGGTCTGTCTGGCTTGGGCATAGTGACCATCGTTGGGAAAAGTGGCCGAGAATTATAACGTGTCGACCGCGCTATTGTCTGCGCTGTCTGAGGTGCATGGAGAAGTCAGAGGGTGACGAGCCGGGGGTGCGGCTCGCATTGGGGCGTTCGGAGGCGGTGTCTCCGGGGTTCAATCAGGTGCGCAGGTAGCAGTCCTCGTCATTGTCGATCAATGCCTGGAGCACGTGTCGGCGGGTGATGATGCCTACCAGTTTGCCGTCACTGACCACCGGGTAGTTCTTGGGTTTTTCACGCATCATGGTCTGGGCGAGCTCGACGATGCTGGTGTTGGGGGTTACGGTGAGTACTGTTTCGCTCATCAGTTTTCTGACGCTGGCGGGCTCTTCGCAAAAGAACGCATCGTTGAGCATCTCTTTGATGCAGTCCTGTTCCGAGACAAAACCCACCACCGCTTCACGCTCATCAATCACGGGGACGCCGGTCAACCCGCTCTTCAGTAACCGCTCGACCACTTCCGCCGTGTTGGCGGTTACGGAAATGGCGTGGGCGGCCGGCTGCATATAGTCTTTTACCAAAATCGAATGCATGGCTGACTCCTTTGTTTGCGGCGGGTAAAACCGTCTGACTTACACCTTAAGGATAGCCGATAAACGCGCACTTGCCCGGCGGATTCTCGCCTCCTGCCTTACTGATGGTGGCAGAGCCGAAGGTAGGCGTGCACGGCGGTGGCCATACCCATGGTCAGTGCGTCGACGGTCAGGGCGTGGCCGATGGACACCTCATCAATACCCGGGATGTGCAGGAACTGCTCCAGATTGTCCAGGTTCAGGTCGTGCCCGGCGTTGACCCCCAGCCCGATGTCACGGGCGTGCTGTGTGGCGGTGCGGTATTGGTCGAGCAGCTTGTGCATTTCCGAGTTGTGCGCCTTGTGGGCGGCCGCGTAGGGACCCGTGTATAGCTCAATCCGGTCGGCGCCGACCGCCCGTGCCAGATCAATCTGTGCCGGGTCCGGGTCCATGAACAGGCTGACCCGACAACCGAGCTCGCGCAGCTCTTCGATGATGGGGCGCAGCGCATCGCCACTGCGGGTCAGGTCAAAGCCATGATCCGAGGTCAATTGCTCATTGCTGTCCGGGACCAGAGTGCACTGGTGCGGCCGGGTCTGGCGGACCAACGTCATAAAACCGGGATAGTCGCCCAGGGCGTCAGCGTTCGGGTTGCCTTCGATATTGAACTCGATGCCCGGGTGCTGTTGCACCAAGTCGCTCAGCGCGAACACATCGCCGGGGCGGATGTGGCGCTGATCCGGGCGGGGGTGAACCGTCAGCCCGTGGGCACCGGCGTCCAGGCAGATCTGCCCGAAGGTGGTCACATCCGGGTAGTTGCCTTCCCGGGAGTTGCGGATCAGTGCAACCTTGTTCAGGTTGACGCTCAGTTTGGTGGCATTCATTGCGCTGACTCCTTCCCGTCCGCCGTGGTATCGGCCGAAGCCGGCAGCCGGCGGGCCTCCAGAATCCGGATGGGGACATTGGGTGCATCCGGGAACTGTTTGTAGTTACCTTTGGGGGCCTGGACGATGGTGATGATGGTGTCGTAGCCGTCCACGACCTGCCCGAACACGGTGTAACCGGGACGTTCCTCGGTCGCGTCCAGGCCCGGGTTGTGGTTCAGGTTAATGTAGAACTGAGACGTGGCACTGTCCGGATCACTGTGCCGGGCCATAGCCAGAGTCATGGGCTTGTTGCTCAACCCGTTATCCGACTCGTTGGCAATCGGATCGCGCGGTGGCTTGCGGGTGAAATCGTAGGTCAGTCCTCCGCCCTGGACCACAAAGCCGGGAATGACCCGGTGGAAAATCGTACCGTCGTAGTAGCCGTCATCGACATACTGCAGAAAGTTCGAGACGGTAATCGGTGCCTTGTCGGGAAACAGTTCCAGAACGATGGCGCCCTCATCCGTGGTCAGCTCGACCCGGGGACGATCGTTTTCTGCCTGCACGGCGACAGACAGAGTGAGCAAACCAAACAGGGCCAGAAATTTCATTATCGGAGTTGCTCCTTTAACGCCATTCCGATTGGCGACGACGTTTGCCGATTGCCTGCAGAATCAGGGACAGGATGACACCGGCGACCAGAATGCCACCACCAAACAGCCAGTCCTGGTAGCGACGGTCCCGCTTCAAGCGTTCGTTGTCGGCCTGAACGACGTCGTAGCGGGTCTGCAAGACCTGATAGTTTTCGCTCAACTCCTGATGCTGATCGTGCAGGCCGACCGCGTCTGAGGACAGTGTGCGCAGCCGCTCATGCTCCTGCTGAAGTGCTTCGTATCGGGAACGCACATCGGACAGCTCGGCCTGTAACTGTTCCACCTGCTGCTGCGCCTCGGTCAGTTGATCGCGCAGCGCCTGGCTTTCTTGCGCGGCACGTTGAGCTCGCTGTTGAGCGCTGCTCAATTTGAGCTCGGCGGTGGGCTCCGCCATCAGGAACTGACTTCGGATCCAGCCTTCCTCGCCGTCCTCCAGACGGACCAGGCTCCAGTTTTCACCGTCGCTGCTCTGCTCCTCGCGGACCAGCTCCAGGCGCGTGCCACTGGGCAGCCCGCTGTGCACGATCCGGTACTGGTTGCCCATACCGCTGCGCAGCGGCACGTACAACACGTCGGAGATGTAGCGATCCTGAGCCTGGGCCGAGACGCTCAGTAAGGGCGAGGCCAGGGCGATGAGGCAGAGACTGATCAGAAGTTTGTTCACGCTGATACCCGTAGTCTTTTTAAGTTGGTTAAACGTCGGGATTGTACGCCAAAGACGGCACAAACCAAGTGGCACAGGCCACAAATTTCAACCTCAGTGACCGATGGCGCATCACTCTCACGGTCAGGGGAGTACCCGCTTGAACGGCTTGACGGTCACCCGGGCGTAAACCCCGGCGGAGACATAGGGGTCGGCATCCGCCCAGGTGCGCGCCTCCTCCAGCGAAGCAAACTCGGCGACCACCAAGCTGCCGGTAAAACCGGCCGCGCCGGGGTCTTCACTGTCGGTGGCCGGGTGGGGGCCGGCCAGTAACAGGCGGCCGGCGTCCTTGAGCGCGTTCAGTCGGGCCAGGTGATCGGTGCGAGCCCCTTTGCGCTTCTCCAGGCTGTTGGGAACGTCTTCGCTGATTATGGCATAAAACATGGTGGCTCCTTGTCAAACAGGTGAATTCCGGGGGTTAAGCCGGTGGGATCAGTTGTCGCTTCCGTCATTGATGACTTCGTCCAGACCCAGGTGGGTCAATTGCCGAATCCGACGGAACAGATAGAACAGGGCAAACATCATCACCAACATGGCGGGCACGGCAATGACTGGAAAACTGAGCGCGGTCATTTTGCCCAGCTCCTCGTTGAAGGCCACGGTGCCGGGATCGCTCACCAGAATGAGTTTGGCCAGCACGTAGTTCAGGAATGACGAGAGAAAAAATGAGCCGGCAATGAGATAGGAGGCATTGCGCAGGGTCTGCTCGAAGGCGCTCTCATTGTTGTATTCGCGCAGGGCAGCGGCGACTTTGTTTACCTTGAGTACTTTGTCGTTGTACAGAAAGGTTTTGACCAGCGGGTACCGGGTTTTCAGGGAGAACAGCGTGGCCAGGCCGATCAGCCCCGGGATGGCGGCTTCCTTGATGGCAATGTATTTCGGGTCGAGCTCCAGCAGACTGATGCCGCCGGTAAGCAGAATGCTGACAAAACCCAGGGCGGAGAATACGTTGAGTTTGCGGCTGACGATAAAATCCCGCGCACCGTAGATCAGCGGAAAGGCCAGGGCGACCACGATGCCCATTTTGATGCCCAGGTGCTCCTCGCCACTGAATTTGGTCAGGATGACGGTGGGAATCACAATGTTCAGCAGCAGGTTGGCCAGCAGGCTTTCCCGCTTGGGGTTAGGGCCGAGTTTGGCGGTTTTTTCGGTGACGCTGTCGCTGTCGGTCATTCGGGCCTCGATGTTGAAAGTCAGGGGTTGCAAGGTTCGTTGGCTCCCGGGCGCTCAGACGTGCCATAATGCCGCTTTTACGGCGGGAGCCCTGTTTTTGTACGATTTACACAGCCACAGTCACTGCTCAGACGGTATTTTAAGCCCTGAGGCGCTGATGTCGAGGGCCAGGGACCAGGGCGTGTCCGCGTTGGCGCTGACCGACCATGATACCGTGGAGGGCGTAAGCCGGGCCCGGGCTGCGGCCGCCGATATCGGTCTGACACTGATTCCCGGTATTGAGTTCTCCAGCCAATGGGGCAAAGGCGGGGTCCATATCGTCGGGCTGGGCATCGATATCGAGTCGCCGGCGCTGCAGGCGGCCATTCGGGGGCAGCAGGAGGCTCGTGAGAGTCGTGCTGAGGCCATCGCCGAGCGGCTTGAACAGCTCGGGATCCCCGGTGCCCTGGCCGGTGCGCGACGCGAATCCGATGGTGGCCAGCTCGGACGCCCCCATTTTGCACAGTTCCTGGTGGCTCAGGGGAAAGTAAAGGACGTGGGCGCCGCCTTCAAGAAGTATCTCGGTGCCGGTAAACCGGCCGATGTGAAATTCCAGTGGCCGGGCATGGAGCAGGTGATCGGCTGGATTCACGAAGCCGGTGGGCTCGCGGTGCTGGCGCACCCGAAGAAGTATCCGCTGACCCGGACCAAAATGTGCGCCCTGATTTCGGATTTTGCCGACCTAGGCGGCGACGCGCTGGAGGTGGTCAGCGGCCAGCAGCCCTCCGGGGTTGCCGATGATCTCGCACGCATTGCCGAGCGGGAAGGGCTTGCGGCCTCCTGTGGCAGTGACTTTCATCGCCCGGACGCTCCCTGGCAGGAGCTGGGGAATTTCGGTCCACTGCCCGAGCGCTGCCGACCGGTGTGGGACCTTCCCGGATTTGCGCCGTGAGCGACCCGCACGAGGTCAGATACACCCATGACAACAAGAGCACGATTATGGCCCAGTATTTTCAGATTCATCCGGATAACCCCCAGGATCGCCTGATCCGCCAGGCAGTCGATATTATTCGCAGCGGGGGCATCATTGCTTACCCGACCGATTCGGCCTACGCCCTGGGGTGCCATATCGGTGACAAAAACGCGCTGGATCGCATCCGCCAGATGCGTCGCCTGGATAAGCACCACAACTTTACCCTGATGTGTCGGGATCTTTCCGAGCTGGCGACCTTCGCCAAGGTGGATAATCAGGCCTTCCGGCTGCTGAAAAACCACACTCCTGGTCCCTTCACCTTCATCTTGCCGGGCACTTCGGAAGTGCCTCGCCGGCTGATGCACCCCAAAAGAAAAACCATCGGCCTGCGGGTGCCCGACAACCGGATTGCGCTCGCACTGATGGAGGCACTGGGTGAACCCCTGATGACCAGCAGTCTGCTGCTGCCCGGTGATGACCTGCCCATGAGCGATCCGGAGGATATTCGCGATCGGCTTGAGCATCAGCTGGAGCTGGTCATCGACGGGGGCAATTGCGGCCTCGAGCCGACCACGGTCATTGATCTGACCGGGGCCGTGCCCGAGGTCACCCGTCAGGGTAAGGGCGATGCCTCCGCGTTCATTCCGGATTAGACCCTGTCAGCAGGACCCGCGCGATGCCCCGCGAGCGCCGAGTAGGCCCCGGCGGGTTAAATCGTTATAATGCCCGGCCAGTGGCGTCAAGCCGCATGCCCGTCAACCCGTTAGCCATCCCGAGTAGCCTCGGGGCGAGAGAGTGAATGAGTTCATCCGCAGACAATACGGCCGAAGCAGCCGAGCGCGACGACCCGGCAGAGCAGCCGCCGGCGGCTGAGTTGACGCATCGCCCCAGCCAGGAGGAGATGCCCTTCGCGATTGTTCAGGGCAAGGCCTACACCGAGCTGCCCAAGGACCTGTACATTCCACCGGATGCCCTGGAAGTGTTCCTGGAAGCGTTCGAGGGGCCGCTGGATCTGTTGCTATACCTGATTCGGCGCCAGAACCTGGATATTCTGGACGTCGATGTGTCCGAAATCACCCGTCAGTACATGGCTTACGTGGAGCTGATGGACGCTGCGCACTTTGAGCTGGCGGCGGAGTATCTGGTGATGGCGGCCATGCTCGCGGAGATCAAATCGCGGATGCTGCTGCCTCGCTCCAGCGAGGAGGACGAGGAAGAAGAGGATCCCCGGGCGGCGCTGATCCGTCGTCTGCAGGAGTACGAGCGCTTCAAAGAAGCGGCCGAGGACCTGGATGAGCTGCCCCGGGTGGGGCGCGAGGTTTTCCAGGCCAGCGCGGAGGCGCCGGATCGGAACCTGACCCGCCCCGACCCGGATGTCGAGCTCAAGGAGATTCTCCTGGCGCTGTCCGAGGTGTTGCGGCGGGCCGATATGTTTGAAAGTCACCATGTGGAAAAGGAAAAGCTGTCCACCCGGGAACGAATGGCTCAGGTGCTGGACCGGTTGGCCCACAATCAGTTCATGCCCTTTGTTGCCTTGTTCCGTGTGGAAGAGGGCCGTCTTGGCGTCGTAGTGACGTTTCTGGCGGTCATGGAGCTGATCAAGGAATCCCTGGTGGAGATTGTCCAGAGCGAGCCGTTTGGCCCCATTCACGTCAAGGCCCGGGTGCAATAGCCATGCCCGGGTACTCCCGATCAATCAGTGTGAACCAAGCATGACCATGGAATCGACCCAGCTGCGCAATATTGTTGAAGGTGCTCTACTGGCCGCGGGCCAACCGCTGAATCTCAATCGACTCAAAGCCCTGTTCGAAGAGGGTGAAGAACCGGAGACCGAAGCGCTGAAATCGGCGCTGGAAGTCATCGCGGCGGATTGCGAGGGCCGGGGTTTCGAGTTGAAAGAGGTCGGCTCTGGCTGGCGCTTCCAGGTGCGGACCGAGGTGGCGCCCTGGATCAACCGACTGTGGGAAGAAAAACCCCAGAAGTACTCCCGGGCGCTACTGGAGACCCTGGCGTTGGTGGCCTATCGCCAGCCCATCACCCGCGGCGATATTGAAGAGATCCGCGGCGTCGCGGTCAGCTCCCATATCATCAAGACACTGACCGAGCGGGAGTGGATCAAGGTCGTCGGTCACCGGGATGTGCCGGGCCGTCCGTCCCTGTACGCCACCACCCGGCAATTTCTGGACTATTTCAATCTGAAAAGTCTGGACGAGTTGCCGAGCCTGGGTGAAATCCGCGACCTCAACGACATCAATGCGGCGCTGGACCTGGACACGGAAGCGGCGGGGAACAGCGATGGCGACACGAATGACGAGTCCGCTACTGAAGCGAGTCCCGAGGAAAACGTCGACGATAACGCGGCTGAGAGCCATGACCAGAACGACGGGGCTGAACACACTGCCGAGGCTGAAGCGGGTAGCGATGATCTCGACGAGACTCAGGCGCAGGCCGAGCCGGTGAACAACGGGGCGGAACCGTCCACTTCGGATGAGGTAGAGCACGCGGAAGCCGCAGAAGACGAAGCGACAGAAGAGGATGCCGATGAGTCGGCACCGTCAGAAACCGCTCAAGACCCGGACGGTGAGCAAGACCCGGAGGATGCGTCCCCCGAGACCGAATACTATGAAGGTTCGCTGTTTGAGCGCGACGAAACGAATGATACAGACGCCGAGCCGCGTCAGAACCCCGAGGCAGACCAATCGTCCCTATGAGTAAATCGAAACGACCGGGCCCCTTTGGGCCGTCGAGTAACACCAGCAAGCCAGCAGCCCCCGGCAAGAGCGGTCGTGGCGCTCCGCCAAAGGCCGCCAAAGGCAAGGCACCTGCGGCTCCCCGGGAAAAAAAGCCCGTGGCTGAGGCGCCGCTGGATGAAAAGCTGCAGAAAGTGTTGGCCCGCTCCGGGCTGGGTTCCCGCCGGGAAATGGAGCGCGCCATTGAGGCCGGTCTGGTAAAAGTCAATGACCGCCCGGCGCATCTGGGGGATCGAGTGACGCCCGATGACGCCATCTTTTTCAAGGGTGAGCGGGTACAGGTGCGCACCCAGGTATCCCGTCAGCGGGTGATTCTGTACAACAAGCCGGAAGGTGAAATCTGTTCCCGTCAGGACCCGGAAGGGCGGCGCACCGTGTTCGAAAACCTTCCTGCGCTGCAGGGTGAGCGCTGGATTTCGGTGGGGCGCCTGGACTACAACACCAGCGGCCTGCTGCTGTTCACTAACGACGGTGAGTTGGCCAACAAGTTGATGCACCCCTCCTCAGTGATTGACCGGGAATACCTGGTACGGATTCAGGGTGCCGTGGACGATGAAATGAAGCGTCAATTGGTGGAAGGCGTGCTGCTGGACGACGGCGTGGCCCGCTTCACCGATATTGTTGAGGGTGCCGGGGAAGGGCGCAACCGCTGGTTCTATTGCGTGGTGATGGAAGGGCGCAACCGGGAGGTTCGCCGCCTGTGGGAGTCCCAGGGGGTAAAAGTCAGCCGTCTGAAACGGGTGCGCTACGGGAATATTTTCATCCCCTCCCACGTCCGGGTAGGCCAGTGGATTGAACTGAATGACAAGGAAATTCGGGATCTTCTGCTGACCGCGGGGATTGAGCGGCCCAAAGTGAGCCGTCTGACACCGGACGAACGAAAGCGCATGGAGCGACAGGAAAAGCGTCTGCGAGCCGGAGTTGGCAAACGTTCTCCCGCCGCAAAACAGAAGAAACCCAGAGCGCCCAAGGACAGTTGAGCGCAGGCTAGCTGAGCCCCGCCTGGATGCAGGGGGCTTCACCGGTGTGGCAGGTCAATTCCATGGCCACCCGGTTGCGCCCCTGGGCCTTCGCCCGGTAGAGCGCCTGGTCCGCCCGGTCGAACAGGCTGTGGATGGAGGTTTCACCCTCCGGCTTGCGGGTGCTGACCCCGATGCTGACGGTGACTGACAGCCGCTCCCTGTCGGAAACCCAGGTCTGGACCGCATGGCGCAGACGCTCTGCGAAAATCCTGGCGCCGTTGGCATCGGTGCCGCTGAGCAGCACCACAAATTCCTCGCCTCCGTAGCGGTACACCAGATCGGTCTCCCGGCAGGCGTGGCTGATCGCTTTACCCACCTCTCTCAGAACCTGATCGCCCCGACTGTGGCCCCAGCGGTCATTGATCTGCTTGAAGTGATCCACGTCGACCAGCAACAGGGAAAATTCGCTGCCGCAACGTTCCGCCAGACGCAGCTCTCGGTGCAGTGCGGTATCCAGCGCGGCCCGGTTGCCCAGACCGGTCAGGGCATCCACCGAGGCCAGGCGCACGGCATTCTGGTAGTTGAGGGCGTTGCTCAGAGGGACCACCAGCAGGCTCAGCCACTCCTCGAGTCGCGCCAGCTCCAGCTCGGAAAACCGACGATCCCGATAGAACAGCAGTGAACCGAGGGGCTGGCCGGAGCCGTGCAACGCGTAATCACACTGGTGTCGCCCGGTATTGCCGATATCCACAATGCCCCCCGGCACCGGCGCTTCATAGCGCAGCCCTTTCAGACTCAACAGCGGTGCCACCCCGTCATAGAAACGGGTGACCATGGTGCCCGGTTCCTGGGTGGTCATCAGGCGCTGCAACAGGCGCAGTCGCTGCTCGGCAGCGTCTTTCTGGGGCGTACGAGGCTGTTGGCGATGTAGTGGTCGGGCGTCGTCTGGCATGAACGGGTTCGCTCTGTCTGTTGGTCACGTCTGCCGGGTAACGGAAATACCCTGTAACGCGGTACTTGAACAACCTTTCAAGCGATTTTTGTGCCAGATTCAGACGATGAGCTCTAACTCGTTGTTTTTATTAATAAAAATGAAGGGCGCTTTGACAGTTTTTGGCGTGTGAAACATCAAAATGCGATGCAGTGGCGGAATTTTGACAAGGTTTGCCGGCGGGCGGCCAAACTTTGCCGGTGCCGCCCGTTCAGCGCGTCAGCTTTCACTCACGGCGGGCAGACAGACACGGACGCAAAGCCCGCCTTCCGGCTGGTTCTGCGCATCAATGGTGCCCTGGTGCAGCGCGACACTGCGCTGGGCAATGGCCAGTCCGAGCCCGTAACCACCGCTTTCGCGGTTGCGGTCTTCGTCCGTGCGGTAGAACGGTTGGAAGATATCGGAGAGACTCTCCGCCGGCACCCCGGGCCCCTGGTCGCAGACCCGCACACAGTAGTGTGGATCGTCGGGTTTCTGGGCCGCATCGGCGCTGAGCGACAGGCTCACGGTCGTGGCCGGATCGGTGTAGTGCAGGGCGTTGCGCAGGATGTTCTCGAACACGCCGACCAGCATGTTGCCGTGGGTCGGGACCAGCGCTTCCTCCAAGTCCGATTCCAATACCAGGGCCACCCCCTTGCGCCGCGCTTCGGCCCCGTAGTTTTCCATCAGCGTTTCCAGCAGGGCCCGCAGGTCCAGCGTATCGTCCAGCTCCCAACCGCCGTTGTCGTGCACGGGCAGCGCCAGGATGTCGGAGATGACATCGCCCAGATAGTCGGCGGCTTTCTTGATCCGATCCAGTTCCTTGTCGACCGAACCATTGCTGCGCTGCTGGGCAATGCCGAGTGCCACCTGGAGTCGGGCCAGGGGAGAGCGAAGCTCGTGCGACACATCTTTGATCAGGCGCTTCTGCTCCAGCATGGCCTTCTCGAGCCGTTCGGTCATGTGGTCGAAATCCCGGCCCAGGCTCGCAATTTCATCCCGTCGTCCGGCAAAGTGGGGGCTGACGCGCACACTCAGATCGCCATTGGCGATCTGTTTGGTGGCTTTCTGCAGAGTGGCAACGCTGCGAGAAAAATGTCGGGCAAGGAAGTAGCAGGCTACCCCGCAGATCAGAATCGAGACCAGCAGTAGCGGCCAGATGTTGCTGATAAACAGCTGCCACATGATATCCGCTTCGGAGGGATCGTCGTGCGTCGACGAGACCGTAATCACCTTGATCTTTCGGCCATCATTGAGCGAGAGGTATCGGCCATAGATTTTCTGGTGGCCTTCAATATGCCGACCGTAGGGTTTGATGCTGGTCAGCTCGGGAATGAGCGCCTGGACACCCTGGGGTACCGGGCGATCCAACAGGTCTTCGCCCTGTTCGTCGACAATGTAGAAATACTGGGTGGACCAGCCGGGCATGGCCCTCATGTCCTGAATCAGTTCTTCGGTATTACGGTTGATGGCCGAGCCGACCATCTGAAACAGCAGGCGACGGGCCGGGGCGTAGTCCTTGTCGTAGCTGGTTTTGTGCATTTTGGTATCGGGTGCAAGATCAAACCAGTGCACCAGCACATTGGTGGCCACAATGATCATGGCCGTGATCAGCCAGAAGGTGAAAAATACTTTCAGGTAAAGTCGTGTCATGCGGAGGCGAGGCCACCTTCGTGGGTATCGTTCAGGGTGAGCATATAACCGGCGCCGCGGACGTTGATGATCATTTCCCGGCGGGCTCCGGCACTGGTCAGCTTTTTGCGGATATTACTGACGTGCACGTCGATACTGCGGTCGTAGGGGGTCAGTTTGCGGTTCAGGGCCTGCTCGGTGAGCTCATCCTTGCTGATCACCTGGCCGGCCTGGCGAACCAGCAGCTCCAGCACGCTGAACTCGGTGCCGGTCAGGGGGACATCGTGATCCTGCCAGTGGGCGCTGCGGCTACCCAGGTGCAGGCGCAGTGCCTCCACCTGCAGGGTTTCGGCGCCGCCCGGTGACTGCACCGCGCTGCCGGCCCGGCGCAGCACGGCCCGCAGGCGGGCAACCAGCTCCCGGGGATCACAGGGCTTGGGCAGGTAGTCATCGGCCCCGATTTCCAGGCCCACGACCCGATCGATGGTGTCTCCCTTGGCGGTGAGCATGAGCACCGGGGTGGTGTACTTCTGCCGCACCGACTTGAGCACGTCAAATCCGCTGCGCTTGGGCAGCATCACATCCAGGATGATCGCCGCGTAATGGCCGCGGTTGACTTGCTCCAGCGCCTGCTCGCCGTCGTGGGCAACGTCCACTTCGAACCCCTCTGCAGTCAGATACTCGTTGAGTAGCTGGCAGAGTTCCTGGTCATCGTCGATCAGTAGCAGTTTCACCATGGTAGTGTCGGTTCTTGCCTCGTTTGAATGCCAAGTGTGTAGTGTGCTACAGCCTCCGCCGTCTGTCATGGCGTGGGACACAATTTAACCTTTTTTAACATGGCTCCCGCACTTGCCTGCCGGGGCCAGAATTGGGAGAATTCCCGTCCATCCGGAGTGATACCAGCAGAGGTGCATGTGGCGCAGATAGGCTTGTTTTTTGGAAGCGACGAGGGTAACACCGAACGGGTGGCTTACCTGATCCAGCAGTGTCTGGGGGAGGATGTGGTCGCCGTGCACGATATCGCCGATGTGACCCAACTGGATCTGGCGGATTACAACCAGATGATTCTCGGCATCCCGACCTGGGATTTCGGACAGATTCAGTCGGATTGGGAAGAGTTCTGGGATGATGTGGCTGAAGTGGACTTCAGTGGCAAGACCATCGCGCTGTTTGGCCTGGGTGATCAGTTTGGTTACGGTGACTACTTCCTTGATGCCATGGGAATGTTGCACGATGTGGTGGTCGCCGGCGGCGCCACTATCGTGGGGCACTGGCCCACAGAAGGCTATGATTTCGAGGCGTCCAAGGCCGAAATTCCCGGCGAGGGCCTGTTCGTCGGCTTGGCTCTGGATGAAGATCAGCAGGAAGAACTGACCCTCAGCCGGCTGAATCTCTGGTGCGAGCAGATCCATCAGGCATTTGGGTTGACTACTCCCTTGAGTTCGCTGAGCGACGACTGACCCGATTCAGGTCTCGGCGATAAACACCGCCCGAACCGGAGCGGGATGGCCCTCGGCGGTTCGGCTGGGATCATCCGGGTCCAGAAACTCCGGCAGTGAGTGAAACCTCATCCAGTCAGTGGCGCGCTGCTCTTCCGTAGTGGTGGGGCAGAAATCGACCATGCGCGGGTTCCGGAAACCGGCTTTGCGCAGCCAGCTCAGAAGACTCGGGCCGCTGGGTAAAAACCACACGTTATTCATTTTTGCGTATCGGCCTTCGGGCACCAACACTTCACCCAATCCACCGTCGATCACCAGCGTCTCCAGTACCACTTGGCCGCCGGGGCGCAGCGCTTCTTTCAACTCCCGAAGGTGATCCATGGGGGAGCGCCGGTGATAGAGAACACCCATCGAGAAGACGGTATCGAAGGCCTCCAGTTTGGCGGGGAGGGCTTCTATGCCGACCGGTACCACGTCCACCGGCGGGTTCCCGCCGAGCAACCGTTTAATGGCGAGAAACTGCACGACAAAACGCGGTGATGGATCAATGCCGATGACCCGGGATGCGCCCGCGCCGAGCATTCGCCAGCAGTGATAGCCGTTGCCACAGCCCACATCCAGCACCCGTCGATGGGTCAGGTCCGCCAGGTGTGGGCTGACCCGATCCCACTTCCAGTCCGAGCGCCACTCGGTATCCAGATGAATACCGTGGAGGTGGTAGGGCCCCTTGCGCCAGGGAATCAACGCTTCCAGTGCGCGTCGCAACTGCTGGCGGGTGTCGGCATCGAGCTCGTCATCGGTCTCGATTCGAACCTCGTGGTTCAGCTCGAT
Organism: Marinimicrobium sp. LS-A18; assembly: GCF_000463525.1. Classification (NCBI taxonomy): domain Bacteria; kingdom Pseudomonadati; phylum Pseudomonadota; class Gammaproteobacteria; order Cellvibrionales; family Cellvibrionaceae; genus Marinimicrobium; species Marinimicrobium sp. LS-A18. The sequence goes on along the minus strand of NZ_AWEP01000002.1, from coordinate 1,063,650 downwards.
CGAGTCGGCATGGATGTCGGGCAACTGGTTCAGTGCATTGAGCCAGTCGGGAAGGTCACCGTAGCGACGGGTGTCCAGTCCCCGACGGATCTGCTCCGGCAGTTGTTCAGCCCAGCGAGACAGGACCGGGTCGAGGCGAAGCGTCTCGAGCAGGGTGTGGTAATACTCAATCATTTGATAGCAATCATCGATGCGAAATTGAAACACTGGAACCAGACGTCCACGCTGGTAAACCCGGCCTGGCGGAGACGGTCGCGATGGGTTTCGAGCGTTTCCGGGATCAGGACCTCTTCCAGCGCACTGCGCTTCTGGGCGATTTCCAGATCGCTGTAGCCGTTGGCGCGTTTGAAGTTGTGATGCAGCTCGATCATCAGCTCATTGTGCAGCGGATCCTTGAACGCCACTTTTTCCGACAGGATCAGAATGCCGCCGGGCTGCAGGCCCTCGGCGATCTGGTCGAGCACGGCCTGACGCTCGGCCGGGGGGATGAACTGCAGAGTGAAGTTCAGGACCGCCATGGAGGCGCCGCTGATCGGGGTGCTCTGCAGGTCGGTACAGAGCAGCTGCACCGGGGGTTCGGCGGTGTCGGCGGCGAGCACCTGGCGGCATCGTTCAATCATGGCGGGCGAGTTGTCCACCGCCACTATGTCGCAGTTACTGGCGCGAATCCGGTGTCGCATGGCCAGGGTGGCGGCCCCCAGGGAGCACCCGAGGTCGTAGCAGCGACTGTTCGAGGTCGCGTAGCGCTCGGCGAGGTCACCGATCATATTGATGATGGTGGCGTAGCCCGGGACCGAGCGCTTGATCATATCCGGAAAGACCTCCACGACCTTCTGATCGAAGGCAAAACGGCTGACTTCGGCGAGTGGATCGGCGTAGAGCTGGTCGGAGCGGTTGTCGGACATCGGCATTTCCAGGTGAATCGGGCGAGTTCAGGCGCGAATTGTACCGATTGCGGTCCCGAATTGGCAGAGCCCGCCTGTCACGGAATTGTCACATCGATGTTTCACCATGCAGAAATGTCTGCCAATCTCTCGTCCTGTCTGGCCAATGGCCCGTTTTCCCCGGTATCCGCCCCCTCGGAGGCGTTGCAACGCCTGATTGACCGGAAGCAGCTGACGCCTCTGTTCCAGCCCATCATCGCACTGGATGGTGGCAGGATCGTTGGTTACGAAGCGCTCATTCGGGGGCCCGAGGACAGCGACCTGCACAGCCCGGCCCAGTTGTTTGACGCGGCCCGGTGCAGTCAGCAACTGGCCGCACTGGAATACGCCTGTCGGGAAGTGGCCTGCGAGTCTTTTGTGGCACAGGCGCTGCCGGGTAAGCTGTTTCTCAATATGTCGCCATTGAGCTTTACCGACCGGCACTACCGGGAAGGGGTCACCCGGGAGATTCTGACCCGGGTCGGTCTGGATCCCGAGCGGGTGGTGTTTGAGTTGACCGAACGCCAGCCGCTGGATGAGTTTGTCTCGCTCCGGGCGGCCACGGATCACTTTCGCCACCAGGGGTTCGCGGTGGCACTGGATGATCTGGGCGCCGGCTACGCGGGGCTGCGGGTCTGGAGTGAGCTCAATCCCGATTACGTCAAAATTGATCGACATTTTATCAGCGATATCGATGCCGATCCGGTCAAGCGGGAGTTTGTGCGCGCCATGCTGGATATTGCGCACCGGCTCGGGAACCGGGTGATTGCCGAGGGTATCGAGCGCGAAGAGGAGCTGCGCACGCTCGCCGCACTGGGGGTCGAGTATGTGCAGGGATACCTGCTGCTGAGGCCCTGCAGCCACCCGCCCAGGCAGATGGTGGGGCTGGAGGGGCTGGTCGGTTTTCGGCCGCGATTGCACGACACCTTCACCTTCCGCCAGCGGGTCGGTGACATTGTTCAGTACGCCGAGGCCGTCGAGCCAACGGTTTCAACCCTGTCGGTGGTCGAACGGTTTCGGGCCGATCAGCAACTGACCTGCCTGCCGGTCGTGGAAGAGGATCGGCCTTTGGGGATGGTCAGCCGCAGCGAGCTTTTGAACATCTTCTCGCATCGATACTCCTACGAACTGCACGCGGGCAAGCCGATCTCGACCTTCATCTGTAAGCGCACCATCCGGGTTGATGTTGATTGTGAACTGAAACTGGCCGGCCAGATGGTCACGGAAGATCCCCTGCAGAACCTGAGTGTTGATCTGCTGGTAGAGCGGGAGGGCCGCTATGCCGGCGTCGTGCGGGTGGGACGGCTGTTGCGCTGTATCACTGAGGAAAAAATGCGCCTGGCGAGACACAGCAACCCGCTGACCCAGCTCCCGGGGAACGTTCCTTTGTACGAGTGGATAGACCAGTTACTGCTCGATGCCCGTCCCTTTACGGTCGCTTACTGCGATATCAACCAGTTCAAACCGTTCAACGATGCCTTCGGTTACGGTCTGGGTGACGACGTGATCCTGATGCTGGGGACTCTTCTGGCCCAGCATGCCCATGAATCTCTGGATTTTGTCGGACATGTCGGTGGTGATGATTTTGTCGTGGTCTTTCGCAGTGATGATTGGCGCGTTCGCTGCCAGCGCATTCTGGCGCAGTTCCTCGAGGACGCGGTCGACCTCATGCCCCCGGAGCAGAAAGACTACTGGAGCCACGACCGCACTGGCCAGCGTCAGCGCTTCGGCCCTCTGACGCTGTCCATCGGTTGTGTGACGCCTGATCCCGTGCACTGTAAAACCCATCATCAGGTAGCGCAGCTACTGGCCGAGGCGAAACACAGCGCCAAGGCGCTGGGTGGCAACTCGCTGTTTGAGTCCCGCCGGCGCCAGCCCGCCTGACCCGGACCGCCGCAGGCCCCTGAATTTTCTTGATTTTCTGTTCCCCCCTCGGTAAATACGCTATTCTGTGGACAGGCGTTGATGCCCTGTATGACACGGTTCCGGAGACTTCGCTATGGCCTATGCGGGCTACAAAAAGCTGCACGCACTGATTGTGGACGACTTTGACAGCTTTCGCATGACCGTCAGCAAAATGCTTCAGGAAATGGGCGTAAACTCGATTGATACCGCCAGCAATGGCGCTGAAGCCCTGCGCCTGTGCAAGGCCAAAATGTACGACCTGATACTGTGCGACCACAACTTGGGGAAGGGAAAAACGGGGCAGCAGGTACTCGAAGATCTTCGCTATCACAAAATTCTTGATCCCACGGCCGTTTTTATCCTGATTTCGGCGGAGTCCAGCCGCAGTATGGTGATGGCCGCCTACGACTCGGAGCCGGATGAATACCTGGCCAAACCGATCACCACCCGATCCCTGCAGCGGCGTCTCGATCGCCTGATGGCCCGGCGCGACAAGCTGACGCCGGTGTATCGGGCCATCAATGGCAAGCAGTTTGATGTCGCCATTCAGCTGTGTCGCAAAGAAGTGGCCTCCGACGGCCGGTTCGCGGCTCACTGCCAGAAAATGCTCGGTCACCTGTATCTCGAGATGGGAGATGTTGATGCCGCCGAGGCGCTGTATCGCGAAGCGCTCGAGCACCGCTCACTGGACTGGGCGATGGTCGGCATGGCGGAGGTCAAGCGCGCGCGGGGCGACCTTTTGGGGGCGCAGCAATGGTTGGAAGAAACCGTGCAGGAACACCCGTTGTTCATGAAGGCCTATGACCTGCAGGCGCAAATATGTCGCGAGCAGGGCGCCCGTGACCGTCTGCAGAAAGTGCTTGAACACGCCGTTGAAGTCTCTCCGCTAGCGATTTTGCGGCAGCAGACCCTGGCCGAAACGGCGATGGAAAACCACGATGTGGTTACCGCGGCAACGGCCTACCGCAAAGCCGTTCGACTGGGTGAGAACTCGGTGTATGACCGGGCCGAGGTTCACCTGGACTTTGCCCGGGCGACGGCGACGCTGTTCGCCGAAGACAAAACACTGGCCAAACAATACGCCCGGGATGCGCTGAAAACCCTCAGCGATTACGAGCAGCGGTTTGGTAAACAGACCGATCGTAAAGCGGAAGCGTTGTTGATTGAAGCGCAGATCGCAGCGGGGCAGGGCGATAAAAAACTGGCGGAGCAGTTACTTGAGCAGACTCAATCGCTGCTGGCGGATGAGGGCCTGGTCCTGAGCCTGGATGCGTCGCTCGAGCTGGCCAAGACCTATCGCGCTACGGAGCGCGCCACCGAAGCCAGCGAGTTGCTGGATGAGTTGACGTCGCTGCACGCCGGGCAGGAACGCGACCTGGAAAAAATTGACCGGCTGCTGGAAGAACCGGTCAGTCATAAAAACCGGCAGCTGGTGGCCGAAATCAACCAGCGCGGCATCAGCTTCTATGAGCAGCAACAGTACCGGGACGCGATTGAATGCTTCGATGAAGCGTTGCGCAAGTTCCCGCGACATATCGGGGTTCGCCTTAACCTCGCTCAGGCGTTGTTGGATAAAATCGACCGGGAAGGTGTGCATGAGAGCGACCTGGCCAAAGTGTCGGTCACCCTTCAGTTTGTGACCGACACCATTCTGCCCAACCACGAGCAATTCCGTCGCTTCCGGCAGCTTCAGGATCTGCATCGGCAAGTCGAGCACAAAGTCAAAATCGGTAGTTGAGGGTAGAGGTGACATCGGTGCATCACACTCTGAACACCAACAAGGGGAGCGCAATGGACGAACAAGAAGACGGTCTGGATTTCAGCTTTGTATTGGCCTCCAGCGTTCACGACATGAAAAACTCGCTGGGTATGCTGCTTCATACCCTGGAGTCCATGTTGGCGGAGAACCCGCCGGAAAATGATGCGCAGCGGAAAACCTTTTCTGTGCTCGGCTACGAAGCGTCGCGAATCAACAGCGAGCTGGTTCAGCTGTTGACCCTGTATCGCATGCAGCACGAGTCGCTGCGTGTTCAGGTCGACGAGCACCATGTGGTGGATCTGCTGGAGGACCAGGTGGATCGGAATGATGTGTTGTTCCAGGCGCGTGGCCTGGAGGTGACGGTAAAGTGTGATCCGGATCTCAAATGGTACTTTGACAGCGAATTGCTTGGCGGCGTGATCAACAATATTCTGGTAAATTGTGCCCGTTACTCGCGCTCGCAACTGTTGCTCAGCGCGGAGGCGACGGAACGGGGGCTGGACATCCGCATTGCCGATGATGGACAGGGTTACCCCCAGTCAATGCTGGATGCCCCACTGGAGATGAACGCGGGCGTTTCTTTCTCCAGTGGCAGCACCAACCTGGGGCTGCTGTTTGCGTCCCGGATCGTCCAGCTGCATCGCGCTCACGGCGTCCGCGGCAGCCTTAAACTGGCCAACGATGGCCCCCTCGGCGGTGGCATTCTGACTCTGACCCTGCCGTGATGGCCGGGCACTGAAACCCTTAACAGGCAATTCATAATAACTATGCTGAAACTTCGAGCCCGACATAATAAGCACCAGTCCGTGTGGCTGGTAGAACCGGGAGTTAAAGTGGGGCGCTCAGCCACCAACGATCTGATCCTGGACCAACCCAGCGTGGCCAGCCTGCAGTTTGTCATCGGTGTTCGCGCCGACCGACTCATTCTCAAAAACCGTGCCCCGGAAACGCCATTGCGGGTCAATGACAAACTCATCGATGACCGCTGCAGGCTTCAGGAGGGCGACCGGATAACCCTCGGTGATCTGGAGCTGGAGATCATCGATCCGAAAAAAGATGTTGGCCAGGCCCCGCCGGCGCTTACCGAGTGGAGCCTCAAGCCCAATAGTGCGGCGCTCGGCTCCCGGGTATTTCCGCTCGCCGAGACGACGGTAGTGGGGCGTTCGAGCGAATGTGATATTCACCTGGCGGTCGCACACCTGTCACGCCGACACGCTCAGCTTCAGATTCTGGATGGTCTGCTGTACGTGAAGGATCTCGGCTCCTCCAACGGCACTTTTCTCAATGGTGAGCGGGTCACCGAGGCGCGGGTTCGTCGTGGGGACGAGCTGCGCTTTGATACCCTGAGCTTCGGCGTCATTGGCCCCTCCGATGATCTCGGGAAAACCACCGTGCGCAACACGGCCCCGACCAGGGCGCCCTCACCAAAGACGAGCGCGCAGAAACCCAGAGTAGATGAGACGACCCGACGGGAAGAGGCCGAGGAGCCTCTGAAGGTTCAGCCTCAGCCGACGGCGTCGACCGCTGGCTCCGAGCGGACCACCCGCCAGCGGGGCTGGGTCGGAGGCTTGGTCCTGCTGGGGCTGCTGGCCGCAGTGGTTGTCGTGTGGTTGTTCAAAAAATAACCTAAAGGTCCGCCGGCGTCGGCCGATAACGGGAAAGCGTATCGTAAATTCACTCGCCTCCCGGGAGGTGCACAATGCCCATTTCCTCAATTCACAGTGCCTCCGGTCGCCCGGCGGATCTTCTCCCCGAGCAGTCCGGGCGCAACGGTGGGGTTGCCTCTCAGGGAGCAGCGGCATCGGACCGCGCCCCGGGTGCCCAGACCTCCAGCCTGGAGGAGCGCCGGCAGAAGGCGTTCCAGACCATCGAGCAGACCCTGGCCATGGGCTACGAAAAGCTCGCCTCCAAGCGCGGTGGGGCGGCTCAGGCGTTCGACCGTTTCGAGCCCCTGAGCGCGGAAAAAGTCGCGGGTAATATACTCGGCTTTATCGAGCGTCGACTCCTCAAAGACGCGGCCGAAGGCGCCACCCAAGCCCAGTTGCAGGCGCGCCTGGACGCCGGGTTGGAGGGGTTCAAAAAGGGCTTTGCCGAGGCGCAGAAGCAGTTGGAAGCCCTGGCGAGCTTTACCCCCGAGATCCAGGCCGATATTGATGATACCCGAGAGCGGGTATTGGCCGGTGTCGAAGACCTCAGGCAGCGGATTGTTGACCAACAACTGGGTCAATCCAAACGGGGTCAATCCCCGTCGGATGAGCGCGCTGATGGCGCCAATACCTCCCGGTCCGAGGGACCGCTCGTCTATCGCTATGAACAGGCCCGCGCCAGTCAGTTCAGCTTCGAGCTGATGACCGCCGAGGGGGACCGCGTCGCCATCCAGGCCAACAGCAGTGCCGCTGTGTCGCTCAGTGGGTCGGGCAACGGATCCTCCTTTTCCGCGGCGGCAAGCCGTTCGCTGAGCTGGTCTGTGGAGGGCGATCTGAATGCCGATGAACGGTCCGCGATCGAATCCCTTCTGGGGGGCGTTGATCGTCTGGCCGAACAGTTCTTCTCCGGTGACCTGAATGGGGCACTGGAATCGGCCATGGCGCTCGGTTACGACCGCGAGCAAGTGGCCGGCTTCTCCCTGAACCTGAGCCAATCGTCGATCCGGCAGGTCAGCGAAACCTATGGTCGGAGCACCGGAAAGCCCGAGCAGGGCCCCGGGCTTCAGGAGCGATTGGCGCCCTTGGGTCAGTTCCTCCGGGGCCTGGAGGCAACGCTGGCTGATGCATCCCGGGTGTCCGCAAATCCCGACACGCTGCTTCTGGACGTCGCCGAGCGCATGCTGCCGTCTGATCAAACCGATACTCCAGCCCAGTCCCTGCGCGGGTTCATGGCGGAGATGCTGGAGACGCTGACCACCGACCCGGTGGGTGCCGAACGGCCTCAGCGTTCTTCGGCTGATGTCGGTGATACGTCCGGGGAGGCCTGATTGTCGGAACCGGTTCTGATCCTTTACACCACTCTCGGCTGCCATTTGTGCGAACAGGCCAAAGATGAACTCTGGCCTGCACTGACACAGACCGGGTGGCGGTTGGAAGAGGTGGATATAGCGGACTCGGATAGCCTGATGGCTCGCTACGGAGCGCGCATTCCGGTGGTCGCCCGGTCCGATTCCGGAGCGGAACTGGGCTGGCCCTTCAGCTCGGGTGAGGTAACGGGATTACTCGAAGGATAGTGCGACCTCCGGTCGGCTCAGAGCTTTATCCCGATCTGATCCATGGTGTCGGAAACCCACTGAATGGCTTCCAGGTAGGCTTGGGAGAGCTGGCTGGCCGTGATGCCCACGCTGCTCAGATAGGACCAGTCGATCGCCCCCCAGGCACCCCGCTCATAATGCTCCACGATATCCAAAATCCGTCCCTCGTGCCCCTGGTGGCGTAGCAGGGCCTCGCTCAGTTCCGGGCTCAGGGACAGGTTGCCCAACAGCACATCGAGCGGTACGTCCATGAACGCATCCAGGGTGGACAGCAGGCCGACGGTGAAGAACGCATCCTGACGGGCCTCTCTTTGCATGGCACTGGCGAGGGTCTCGCACATTCGGGCGCGGGTCAGCGCCGCCACACTCAGTTCGGTGGGTTTGTTGCCGAGGTTGGCCATGGCCAACAGATTGACCCAGTTTTTGATGATGTCCAGGCCGAGCAGGGTGATGGCCTGGCGCAGGGACTCGATGGTTCGCGGCAGGGCAAAGGCGGCGGAGTTGACCAGGCGCAACAGTTTATAGCTCAGCACCGGGTCCTGGGAAAGTAGCTGCTCGACGCGCAGAATGGATACATCGGGATCGTGCAGGGCGGCGAGCAGTTGCAGAACGGCCTGCTTGCTTTCCGAGATTTTGTGACCCGAGAGAATTTTCGGACGCGCGAGGAAATAGCCCTGAAACAGGTCGAACCCCAGGGCCCGGCAACGCTCAAGCATTTCGTAGGTTTCCACCTTTTCGGCCAGTAAAGTGAGGCCCAGGGGTTTGAGCTGTTCGATATGATCCAGCAGTTCGGTTTCCGACAGTTGCAGTACGTCGAGCTTGACGATATCGGCGTACTCCAGCAGAGGGCGGGTCTGCTCGGTGAGCACAAAATCATCCAGGGCAATGGTATAGCCCTCGGAGCGCAACTGCGTCAGGCCGGTCAGCAGTGCCTGATCGACCACCTGATCCTCGAGAACTTCCACCACCATCTGGCGGCGGTCGAAGGGCGGGGGCGTGATCAACAGGGTCCGGGTAAAATTGATATAGGCTTTGAGTTTGCCGACCACTTTTTCCAGCGAGAGATCGGTGAAAGTGTGCAGCAATACCTGCGAGCTGGCGGAGTCACCATTGGTGAAGGAGGCCAGGTTCCCGGAGCCCGAGCGACACAGCAGTTCGTAGGCGACGACCTGCATGGAACGGTTGAAAATGGGTTGCCGCGCCAGCAGCGGTAGAAGGTCAGACATGGGGGCTACTGCGTTATCCTTAAATCGAACCAGTGGGCCAGTTTAGCCCGGTCCGGTCCTTGTACACAATCGCCGGGAGCGGAGGGAGGGGGAACGGGTCAGGCCAAATTGATGAATATTGCGCCATTTCTGCTAGACTGGCAATATCCGGCGCCGCTGCAACGCTCATCAGACAATAATCAAGCGCGCCTTCTTTCGGGGATTTCACTATGGCAAACCTGCTCAGTACCGTGGATCAGCGAACCCGCCTGGTGGGCGAAAACCGGTTGGAGCTGCTGTTGTTCCGATTGGGGGGCGCCCAGTTGTTCGCGATCAATGTCTTCAAGGTCCAGGAAGTGGTCAAAATGCCCCGGTTGCGCCGGGTGCCTCACAGTCACTCCCAGGTGTGTGGGGTGACCCAGTGGCGCGGACAGACAATTCCGGTACTGGATCTGAGTGCCGCGATCGGTGCCCGGGCTCTGCCGCCGGGCACCGAGCAGAACCTGATCGTCACGGAATACAACCGCTCGGTACAGGCCTTTATGACCGGGCCGGTAGACCGTATTGTCAACCTGAACTGGGAGGAGGTGTTGCCGCCACCGGAAGGGGCGGGACGCGGTCACTTCCTGACCTCAATCACCCGTGTGGACGGCCGGCTGGTGGAGATTCTGGACGTCGAGCGGGTTCTGGCCGAAGTGGCGGAACTGAACACCTCGGTCTCCGAGCAGACGCTGGATCAGACGCTGGCCCGGGAAGCCAGGGCACGAGGGCTGAAGGTGCTGCTTGCCGAGGACTCGGCAACCGCCGTCGCTCAGGTCCGGGAGACACTCAGCGAGCTGGGGCTGGAGCTGATTGCGGTGCAGGATGGCCTGAAAGCGTTGCGGCAACTGCAGGCTTGGGTTGCCGAAGGCAAGCGGGTTACCGATGAGGTGGTCATGCTGATCACCGACGCGGAGATGCCCGAGATGGACGGTTATCGACTGACCGCGGAAATCCGTCAGTCGGCGGATTTCGGGGACCTGCATGTGGTCATGCATACCTCGCTCAGCGGCGGGTTCAATCAGGCGATGGTATCCAAGGTAGGCTGTGATGCCTTTCTGTCAAAGTTCGCGCCGGACGAGTTGGCCAGTGTGGTTCAGGCCCGGCTGAAAGCCTACCTGAACCTCTGATTCCGGTAGCGCGCTCGATCAGAAGGGCGCGCTTGCCTCCTCCGCCGTAATGAAGGGACTTTTCTCTCCCATCCGGTAGCCGTAAATCACCGAATACGACAGCACGTTCTGTACATAGCCCCGGGTTTCCCGAAACGGTATGGTCTCAATCCAGACGTCGTAGGGCAGCTTGTGGGTCTTCTCCCGCAACCACTGCTTTACCCGATAGGGGCCGGCGTTGTAGGCCGCTGTGGCGAGAATCCGGTTGCCGCCGAATTCGGTCAGTAGTTCATTCAGGTAACGGCTCCCCAGCGCGATGTTTTTCTCCGGGCTGAGCAGATCGGCGCGCCGGTAGGGCACGCCCGCTCTCCGGGCGGTCTGCTGAGCGGTGGCGGGCATCAGCTGCATCAGCCCCATGGCGCCGGCCGGTGAGCGGGCGTGGGGCATGAAGGCGCTCTCCTGGCGGGCAATGGCGAACAGCAGGTGAGGGTGGATGGCGGTGTCCCGGGCGGCGGCCTGGACATGTTCCTGATAGGCGAGGGGAAAGCGCATCTGCAAGTCGTCCCAGAAACGAGCGCTGATCATTGCCTGAATGCCTTTGCGGTGCCAGCCCCAGCGCTGGGCCAGTTTGCCGGCTGCCATGATCCGCTCGTGCTCCAGCCCGGGTACGGTGTAATACCACTCGCGGCTGGCCGCAACGGTGTCGCCGATCATCAACCATTCATAGGCGCGCTGCAACGCCGGGTGCTGTTCCATGTCGGCCAGCACGGCGTCCGAGACCGGCGCCGGCTGGTCCAGTAGGCGGTACTCGAAGCCCAGCTTGTCGGCGGAGAGGAACCCGTAAAAGCTCCGGGTGGCGGCCACGGCGGCGTAGAGATCTCTCGGCTCGGGGCCGGTGTTCTCCAGCGCCAGCTCCTCGATCATCCGGGCGCGCCAGTAGCGCCACCGCTCGCTGTCCTGAGCTTCGGCGGGAAGCTGGTTGAGCCAGGTATAGGCGCGCTCCCAGTCCAGTTGCTCCAGGGCGTCACGAATCAATGATTCGACCAGATCGGTATTGCCCAGTGCCGGGACGGTAGCCAACAGTTGATCGGCCTGCTCCCGGTGGCCCTGGAAAATCAGGCGCTGGGCAATGGTTTCCTGGGTGGCCAGGCGCTCGGCGTGGGAAAACAGCTGCTGGGCATCGTAACCACGCCAGAGCGCCAGAGCCTGAAGGGCGTCGCGGCGCGCAAGACGTTGAATGCCGTGGCTGATGATGTCCTGCATGGCCTCGGACTGCTCGCGAAAACGTGCGGTCTGGGCGAGCGCCGTGGGGTTGCGGTTCACCTCCCGCATGAGTCTGGCTTTGCCTTGCCAGCTATCCGGCATCTGCCGGGCAAGGTAGTTGGCCAGGCCGTAGGCGCGTCCCTTGATGGCCTTGGTATGGCGCTCCCAGGTGATGGCCGGTGTCAGCCGTCCTTCGGCCATCCAGCGGTCGAATACCGGGTCACAGGCCTCCGGTTGCGAGCGCGCCACATTCCACAGGGGTTCGACCTCATCCAGGGCACTCTTGTCGCCCCGGGCGAGGCGGGCGTGGAGGGCGTGGCAGGCCAGTTCGGTGTCCCCCAGGGCGCCGGGGTAATCGCTGAGATACTGATCCCAGCGTTTCTGGCGGGCGAGGCTGTGCAACCACTGGCGCTGGAGTTGATGGGCGAGATAGGAGCCCGATTCGGCCTCGAGAAAATCCCCGACCGCCTCGGGGGAAGCTTTCTGCAGGTTGCGGGTCAGTTCCCGGTAGGTAAGGTAGGGGGCGAGGGGATACCCCTCCAGCTGCTCAAGCAGGGTTTCGTAACGGGTCATCTGTCGCCGGGACAGGGCATCCCGGGCCTCCAAAAAGGTCTGGCGCTGGGCCAGACGCTCCGGGCTTGCCGTGGTCGCATCTGGCCAGACGATGTCTTGCGACGAGGGGTCCGCGAGTACTCTGGGTAGAGCCAGGAACAGGCCGACAAAAACGGCGAACAGGGGGGCGTGGGACCGAATACGCAGCGACCACATGGTGTTGCTACCTCATTCTCTCGTGCATGAACCGGTAATTCGCGGATTGACCGGATTATTCTTCTGTGGCGTGAAGGAAGGCTGTATGATGCCCATCCGTCTCGCGCTTGTCAGTTCAGCATAACAGGCCCCTGGGGCCCGCGCTACTGGCGTTCCGCGATAAAAACCGGATTTTTATTCCCTTTGTGCAGTACATCAAAAAGTGTTCCCATGTCATTGATTCGCTTAGAAAATGCCCAGCTCAGTTATGGCCTGCAAGTATTGCTGGATGGCGTTGACCTGTCGGTTGAAAAAGGTCGCCGACTCTGCCTGATCGGCCGCAATGGGGCCGGCAAGTCCAGCCTGATGAAAGTCCTGGCCGGTGAGGTCGACCTGGATGGCGGTACCGTGCAGGTGGGTCCCGAGGTCAAGGTGGCGCGGTTGGCCCAGGATCTTCCCGAGGCCGATGACAAAACCGTGTTCGACCTGGTGGCCGAGGGGCTGGGGGATGTGGGCGAGTTACTGCAGAAATTCCACCACCTGTCCCACGCCGGTGGCGAGAGTGGTATGAGCGAGCTGGCGCGCCTGCAGCAGCAGATCGAAGCGCAGGACGGCTGGCAGTTCCAGCAGAAGGTGGATACCACCCTGACCCGCCTGGGGCTTGAAGGCGACTGGGCCATGGCCAGGCTCTCCGGGGGCTGGCGCCGGCGGGTGGCCCTGGCTCAGGCGCTGGTGTCCGGGCCGGACGTACTGCTGCTCGATGAGCCCACCAACCACCTCGACATTGCCGCCATTGAGTGGCTCGAACAGCAGTTGCTCCAGTTCCCGGGCGCCCTGGTGTTCATTACCCACGATCGGTCTCTGTTGCAGAAACTCGCCACCGACATTGCCGAGCTGGATCGGGGGCATTTGCGCACCTGGTCGGGGACTTACGACCGGTACCTGGAGTACCGGGAGCAGGCTCTGGCGGAAGAGGCGCGTCACAACGCGCTGTTCGACAAGAAGCTGGCCCAGGAGGAAGTCTGGATCCGTCAGGGAATCAAGGCGCGCCGCACCCGCAACGAAGGACGGGTCCGCGCGCTGAAAGCCATGCGGGAGACCCGCAATGAGCGCCGGGAGCTCCAGGGCAAGGCCTCGTTCTCGGTCAGCTCCGGGGAGCGTTCCGGCAAGTTGGTGGCGGAGCTGGAAAAGGTGTCCTACGGCTTCCCGGAGAAAGCGATTGTCTCGGACTTTTCCTCCGTCATCATGCGCGGTGACCGGATTGGCCTGATCGGTGCCAATGGCGCCGGCAAGAGTACGCTGCTGAAGTTGATTCTCGGGGAGCTGGAACCTCAGGAAGGCCGGGTGCGCCTGGGTACCCAGTTGCAGGTGGCGTATTTTGATCAGTTGCGGGAACAGCTTAACCTCGATCAGAGCGCGGTGGACAATATTGCCGAGGGGCGCGAATTCATCGAGCTCAACGGCAAGTCGCGGCACATCATTTCCTATCTGGGCGATTTTCTGTTCACCGGGGAGCGGGCGAGAACCCCCTTGCGCGCGCTGTCCGGGGGCGAGCGCAACCGGGTCCTGCTGGCCAAGCTGTTCAGTAAGCCGGCCAACCTGCTGGTCATGGATGAGCCGACCAATGATCTGGATGTCGAGACCCTCGAGCTGCTCGAGGACCTGTTGACCGACTACGACGGCACCGTATTGCTGGTCAGCCACGACCGGGCATTCCTCAACAATATCGTCACCAGTGTCATCGCCTTTGAGGGGCGCGGCCGGGTGCGTGAGTACGTGGGGGGCTACGACGACTGGTTGCGCCAGGGGGGACGATGGACCGATGACAGCGCGCCGTCTGAGCCCGCCGCCGAAGGGGCCTCCTCCGCGCCGTCGGCCCCGGCGGCGCCGGCGACCAAGCCCAAAAAGCTCAGCTATAAACTGCAGCGGGAGTTTGATCAGTTGCCGGAGCGGATTGAAGCGCTGGAGGCCCGGCTGGACGCATTGCAGCAGCAGGCCGCGGATCCGGCGTTTTACAGTGAGCCACAGGACAAGGTGGATGCGCATTTGAAAGCGCTGGCCGATGTGGAGGCGGAGTTGGAGACGTGTTTTGAACGCTGGGCCGAGCTGGAGGACATGCAGGGCGCCTGAGGGCGCCCTAGCGCAAACATCAGGTTTCTCGAGTGTCGGATTCCGCTACCCGGACCGCGAGCACGTCGCAGCTGGCACCGTGCAGAACGCTGTTGGAGGTGGAGCCGAGCAGTAGCGCAAACCCTTTGCGACCGTGGCTGCCGACAATGATCAGGTCGGCCCCCTCCTGATTGGCGAGATAGTGCAACTCGGTGGCCGGCTGGCCCACCAGCACATGTTCCTGCTGGATGGGGAAATCGACGTGCTGGGTCAGACGATGCAGCTCCTGTTCGGCTTTGAGTTGCAGTTGTTCCTGAACCTCTGACAGGTCCACGGGCATGTCGCCGCCGTAGGCGAATGTCAGCGGCTCGATGACATGGGCGACGCTGACCGTAGCCTGGCAGGCCTGGGCGAGCTCGGTGGCTCTCTGCAGAACCTGGGGCGACTCTTCGGACAAGTCCAGGCCAGCAATAATATGTTTGTAAACTGCCATAATCTGACGTCCCGTAACTGGTTGGCGAACGACCTGTAACTGGGAGCGATATTCTGCTCTCCGATGCTATTGATAGTAGCACTTTTAAAGCGGGGGGATCAGGGGAACAGGCAATACCGGGAGGAGTGTGAACGGTGAATATCTGGATAGTCGTCATTTTACTGGGCGTGCTCGCCATGGTGCTGGGGCCGGTCATGATGCTTCAGCCCAGCGAGCGCGACCGGCAGCAGGAAGCGGTGCGCCGGCGGGCGACCGAAAAAGGCCTGCAGGTCACTCTGGAAGCCCTGCCCAGGCAGGCGACCGACCTCAGTGAGCCGGAGCGGCTGCCGGTCTATCGCCAGCCCGCGGCCAAAGGGGGAGGGCCGGCCCGGGACTGGATGCTGGTGCGGGCCGCCTACGAGCACGAGTCGCATTTTATGGGGATTTGGGCCTGGCAGGGAAAGGGCCGAGCGACGCCGGCTGAGCGGGCCTGTCTGCGCGAATGTCTGCCCCGCATGCCGCGCTCGGTGCGCGCCCTCAGTGGTGACCCGGGGGGTTGGTCAATCTATTGGACCGAAGCGGGGGGTGACCGGGCGCTCGCCGTTGTCGAGGAGACTCTGGCCGCCCTCAGGGGTTGTAGTCCGTCTCCGGCATCAGCTCCTGGCTGAGCGCCTTGCGCTTGCCCTGAATCACCTCCCCGAGCTCCCGGATCATCGCCATGCGTTGCGGGTAGGGGTGATCGGAACCGATCAGCAGCCCCTGGGCGCGCTTGTAATACGCCTGGGACGTGGTGATATCCCCGCGCTGTAACGCCTTGTGGCCCTCGGCAATGTAGGTCACCACATCGATCATCAATCGGGTCCAGGACAGCTCGAGCAGGTAGTCACTGAGTGTACCCCCCTCCAGTCGCCCCTCGTTGTCCTGTCGACGCAATACCTGAGCGGCCTGATCCAGGCACTCCCTGGCGCGCGCCATTTCGGCGTCGCTCTCCCGCAGGCGGCCGGCGTGGCTCGGCTCCTGATCGTGCAACATGTCTTCCGCCCGCTCCCGAACATGGGCAATTCGGGTTTCCAGGTGGGTTTTGTCGCCCGCCTCGAGCTCCAGCATCTGCTCGAGCAGGTGCAGTATTTCCCGGTTGATACTGCGGGCGATGGCGCGGTTGGGCAAGGTCTCTTCGATCCCGACCAGTACCTCCTCCAGGGCGTCGATGCGCCAGCGAACCCGGCGCTGCCGCAATCGGATCTGGCGAAAGCGTTCCTCACGCTGGTTGACCAGATGCACGATCAGCAGCGATAGAAACAGCAGTGATGTCAGCAGCAATAAGCTGGCCATGACGCTCCGGGGGTCATCAATGGAAGAAATAATTCCTGACGGGGTTGAGCCCGCTTTTCAGGTTGTCGGCTCGCGTTGCCAAAGCTTTATGATCTATTTTTATCAAACCCTTGTAAATCAAGCAGATAGACGCGTCTTCCCGGGGCCGTCGGCGACCCTGCCAGCGCTGTGAGGGAAGCCCCTGAGCGACGGTTCTGGCGGTGTTGATCGAGGCCTTGAGGAAGTTCGCGACTTGACCCAGCCCGGTTGAGGACTTATATATGCGCACCTCAACCGGCATTTTGCAGCGCTCTGGCCATCCGGCTAGCCGCTCTCACTCGGAACGGACAAAGAAGAGTCGCATGGGTAAATCCTTAGTTATTGTCGAATCCCCGGCCAAGGCCAAGACGATCAATAAATATCTGGGCAACGATTTTATCGTCAAGTCCAGTGTCGGTCACATTCGGGATCTGCCCACCAGTGGCAACTCCAAACCGGTCGATCCCAAAGAGCGCGCCCGCCAGGCGGCCAAGACCCGCAAGCTGTCACCGGCCGAAAAGGCCAAGTACAAGGCGAAGAAGCAGAAAGAGCAGTTGATCAAACGGATGGGTATTGATCCCGAGCACGGCTGGGACGCCCGCTATGAAATTCTGCCGGGCAAGGAAAAGGTGGTCGATGAGCTGCGCAAGCTCGCGGCCAAGGCTGACACCATCTACCTCGCAACGGACTTGGACCGCGAAGGGGAGGCGATTGCCTGGCACCTGCAGGAGGCCATTGGTGGTCAGCCCGAGCAGTATCGGCGAGTGGTGTTCAACGAAATTACCAAAAGCGCGATTCAGAACGCCTTCAAGCAGCCCGGTCGTATCGATCGGGACCGGGTCAATGCCCAGCAGGCGCGCCGGTTCCTGGATCGGGTGGTCGGCTATATGCTGTCGCCGCTGCTGTGGGAGAAAATCGCCCGAGGCCTGTCGGCCGGGCGGGTACAATCGGTCGCGGTGCGCCTGGTGGTTGAGCGCGAGCGGGAAATTCGCGCCTTCGTGCCCGAGGAATACTGGACCCTGGCAGCCCAACTGAAAGCCGGTGGTGGCGAGGCGGTGCGCTTCGAAGTCAAAAAGCAGGGCGACAAGGCGTTCAAGCCGCTCAATGAGTCCCAGGCCATGGCCGCGGTCAAGGCGCTGGAAGGGGCACGCTACGAGGTGGCGGACCGGGAGGACAAGCCCACCAAGTCCAAACCGCCCGCGCCATTTATTACCTCTACCCTTCAGCAGGCCGCGAGTACCCGGCTGGGGTTTGGGGTCAAAAAAACCATGATGATGGCCCAGCGCCTGTATGAGGCGGGTTACATCACCTACATGCGAACCGACTCCACCAATCTGAGTCAGGAAGCAGTGGCCAACTGCCGCGACTTTATTCAGGACGAGTACGGCAAGCGCTATCTGCCGGAAAGCCCCGTGGTCTACTCCAGCAAGGAGGGGGCCCAGGAGGCACACGAAGCGATCCGTCCCTCCAGTGTAACGGTCAAGCCCAACCACCTCAGTGGTATGGAGCGTGATGCCGAGCGTCTCTACACTTTGATTTGGCAGCAGTTTGTGGCCTGTCAGATGAGCCCGGCGGAATTTACCAGCACCTCGATCGTGGTCAAGGCCGAGGACTTCGAGCTGCGCACCCGCGGCCGGGTCATTCGCTTTGACGGCTTCCTGAAGGTGCTGCCTCCGGTGGCCAAAAAAGATGAAGACGTAGTGCTGCCGGATATTAAAGTGGGGCAGGTGCTGCCTCTGATCAAACTTGAACCCTCCCAGCACTTCACCAAACCGCCGGCGCGCTTTACCGAAGCGAGCCTGGTAAAAGAGCTGGAGAAGCGGGCGATTGGGCGTCCATCGACCTACGCGTCGATCATTTCCACGATCCAGGATCGCGGTTACGTGCGTCAGGAAAACCGCCGGTTCTACGCGGAAAAAATGGGCGATATCGTCACCGAGCGTCTGGTGGAGAGTTTTGATGACCTGATGGACTACGGCTTTACCGCCAGTATGGAAGACTCCCTCGACGATGTTGCCCAGGGTGAGAAAAACTGGCAGCAGCTACTCGATGAATTCTATGCGGAGTTCACCCGTAAACTGGAGCAGGCCCAGAGCAGTGACAACGGTATGCGGGCCAACTCGCCCACCGATACCGATATCAAGTGCGAACAGTGCGGTCGGCCAATGCAGATCCGCACCGGGAGTACCGGTGTGTTCCTGGGCTGCTCGGGCTACAGTCTGCCGCCCAAAGAGCGCTGTAAAAACACCATGAACCTGGTCTCCGGCGACGAAGCGCTGGATGCGGATGCGGATGAAGAGGCCGAGTCCAGGCTGCTGCGCACCAAGCGCCGGTGCAAATTGTGCAACACCGCAATGGACAGCTATCTGCTCGACAGCAAGCGAAAATTGCACATCTGTGGCAATAACCCGGACTGTCCGGGATATGAAGTGGAAGAGGGCAGCTTCAAGCTGAAAGGCTACGAAGGTCCGACTCTTGAGTGCGACAAGTGCGGCAGCGAAATGCAGCTCAAGACCGGCCGTTTCGGTAAGTACTTCGGCTGCACCAACAGCGAGTGTAAAAATACCCGCAAGCTGCTCAAGAGCGGTGAGCCTGCGCCACCGAAAATGGACCCGGTACCCATGCCGGAGCTCAAGTGCGAGAAGGTGGATGACACTTACGTCCTGCGCGATGGCGCATCCGGCCTGTTCCTGGCGGCGAGCCAGTTCCCCAAAAACCGGGAGACCCGCGCGCCTCTGGTGGCGGAAATTGTGCCGCACAAAAAAGAGATCGATCCCAAATACAAGTTTCTCTTTTCCGCGCCGACGGAAGACCCGGATGGCAACAAAACAGTGATTCGCTACAGCCGCAAGACCAAAGAGCAGTATGTACAGTCCGAAGTGGATGGTAAGGCGACCGGCTGGAAAGCCTTTTATGAAAAAGGGAAGTGGGTCGCCAACAAGTAATCAGCCGCCGGGCTGTTGATGAGGTTTGTTAATGGCTGGAACCAGTCTGACTCGGGTCAATCAGAAATTGGCCTATTGTCGTGCGCTGCTCAAGCAGCTGGTCCGGGATGGCGCGCCCGGGAGCGCCAACGAGCGCCTGCGCCAGCAGGCGTTGCTCGATGGGGCGGCCTTTCATCTGCTCTGTGCCTACCGGCACTATCTGCGGGAGTTGGCCGAAAACTACTCGGTTCCCGACCTGAGTCGTATCACCACCGAGCAGGACTTGCTGGATGCGCTCGAGCGTTTCGGCAAGAACCCCTCAGAAGCCCGTGAGCTGCTCACCCTTCGCACCAATCCGGACAGCTGGCTCGGTGCTCTCCAGGAGGCCTACGACGCCTGCTGGGCCGCCTCAGGCGCGGCGCCGGTCGCGCGCATTGAGGTGCTGGACCTGGAGTCGCCCGACGGCGCTCCGGGGAAGATTACCCAGACCCGGCTGACCCAGTGGTTTGAGGCGTTCAACGAGTTGGTGGAACGTCAGCGCGAGACCAGCGCGGAATACTGAGGGGGAGCCCTGGCCGGGCAGCCTGTGGTAAACTGATGGCCAGTTGTCATCGAAGAAGGCGGAGAAGTTATGTCATCATCCCTGTATGAAATTGTGGAACTGGCCAACGGCGATGTGGTTCTGCAGCGGGCCGATGAGAATGGCGAGCCTCTGGTGAGCATCCGGTTCTCCGCCGACTCTCTGTCCTATATGCGCGAAGGCAAGCTGGATGTGGCCAAGGCCATGATCGAGGCGGGTATGGAAGCCGCCAGTGAGATTGCCGAAGACGGCGTGGAAGATTTTCTGGGTGAGTTTGCCGATACCGAGGAAAAGCCGGTTTATCACTGAGGCTCCAGTCTCCGCTGAGGTCCCAGTCTCTATTAAAGTGACTGTCCCGCGCCCAATGAGTCGCTCCAGCCCTGGAGCGCGCGCATCCTGCCCCTCCGCTATCGAACCCGCAATAACAGTGCCTGACACTGCCCCTGCAAGGCGGCGGCTTCGAGCTGCTTGAGCTCGCGATCGCTCAAGGCCCCCGGGCTTGCAATGACGGTGTGGCTGTTGCCTTTGGCCAGGGCCTCCCAGAGTATCCAGCGGTTGTCGTCGGTTTCCGGTGCGTGGATCAGGCGAATGCCGCGAATGTCCACACCGTAACGCTCAAGCAACCTCCGATCCACCGGGCCGGGGCTGATCCAGGTCAGCCAACGATCGCTCGGGGTTCGGCTCAGGTGTGCCACCATGGGCAGTAACAGTTGGGTCTGCTCCGGGGCGTTGTGGGTCAGTACCAGTTCGGTAATGCCACCGGCGGGAGCCGGCAGGGCCGATTGAATGGGGGCGTTAATCACGGCGAATGACTCCTACACTGAGACCTTCAATGGTGAACTCCTGATCGCGCAGGTCCACCTCAATGACATCGAAATCCGGATTTTCCGGCCAGAGCTCCACCTGGGCGCGGTTGCCCACCCGCTTGAAACGTTTCACTGTGACCTCCTCGCCAATGCGAGCGACCACAATCTGGCCGTTGCGGACCTGTTGAGTGCGGTGAACCGCCAGCAGATCGCCATCCAGAATGCCCGCGTCCTTCATGCTCATACCGTGCACGCGCAGCAGGTAATCCGCCTGGGGGGTAAAGAAGCTGTGGGGGAGCTGGCAGTAATCTTCGATGTGTTCCTGCGCGAGAATGGGACTGCCGGCCGCGACTCGCCCGACCAGCGGCAGTCCCTGCTGGGGCTCGACCAGTTTGATGCCGCGGGAGGCGCCGGGAATCACTTCGATGGCGCCCTTGCGGGCCAGGGCCTTGATGTGCTCCTCGGCGGCATTGGCGGATTTGTACCCCAGAATACGGGCAATCTCGGCGCGGGTTGGCGGATAGCCGGTTTCCTCCGCGTAATTCTTGATCAACTGCAACACCTTTTCCTGGCGAGGGGTCAAGTTGTACATGGCGAGCTCCGTGGCAGTTCTGTGGGGGACCACTGTGGTCTGGGTTTTTATACAGATATTGTGATTATATACAGTTATCACCTGTATGCAAGCACAGGTGACAAAAATGGCTGGGGGCAGGGCGGGTTCGCGGCGGGATTCAGTCGTCGTAGCCGGGGAAGAGGTCGGGCTCGATGTCGTTCAGGGGGTTGTTCCAGGAGTCCGGGACCAGAACGTCATCGTCGTTCCAGCGATCTTCCTGACTCAGTTCGTAGGCGGCTTCGGAGTCCTCCGGGGCGGCCGCGGGCACCAGCGGCAGTTGGGGCCAGGTTTCCAGGTCAAATTCACCGATGGCACCGTCGAGATACTGCACCTCAATGGTACCCTGTTGTTCATCCAGCGCGACCACTTCAAAGACCTGCTGGTCTTCGCGATCAAAATACCAGGCGCCAATGCTTGGAGACTGAAAGCCCATGACTCAATGCTCCCATCTGCGTGAATGAAACGCGTCCGCGGTGCGGCGAATCGCCGATGAGTTACCTTACCATGGCTTTTCCGCTCCCTAGCAAGCGGTGCGCGAGCCGTGGAAGGAAGCCCGGGAGGCCAATTGTCCGGGAACTCGTGGGGCCGGTCGCGGTAATTGCCTAATTTTCCTTGAAGTTTTGGCTT
Organism: Marinimicrobium sp. LS-A18; assembly: GCF_000463525.1. Lineage (NCBI taxonomy): Bacteria > Pseudomonadati > Pseudomonadota > Gammaproteobacteria > Cellvibrionales > Cellvibrionaceae > Marinimicrobium > Marinimicrobium sp. LS-A18. Next base: position 1,041,978 of record NZ_AWEP01000002.1, on the reverse strand, counting down.
TTGCCACGGCGTGGGTATACTCCGCTGAGTCGAAATGAATCTATTGGCAGGGTTTTACATAAAAACTTTGTCTAAACATGCTTGAGTGATTGCCATGGAATTATTGGATCCGATTAAAAACTTCCTGACCGATCTGGCCGATCGGGATCAGCTCTGGATACTGCATGCGTTTGCCGTGGTGTTGGCCACTCTGGTCGTGGCCATGGTGGTCAGCTTTATTGTCAAACGCCTGGAGAAGAAGGCCGACAGCGCGAACGCCATCTGGCTGATGATGGCGTTTCGCTCGGTTCGCCCGCCGCTGAAGGGCATCATCTGGCTGATGGGCATCAGTTGGGCCAGCTACCTGACCCACCAGGGGGCAGAGGTTGAGCTGATGGGGGCGGTTGAGACCGTTCGTCAGGTGGGCCTTGTGTTGCTGGTGACCTGGTTTCTGGTGCGCTTTATCAAGCTGGGCGAACAGGAATTCCTCAGCCCCCGGATCGGGGAGCCCGGTGATCCGACCACGGTAGGGGCGGTCAGTAAGCTGTTGCGGGCCTCGGTGGTCATCACCGCGGTGCTGGGGCTGCTGCAGGCGCTTGGGTACAGTATTTCCGGGGTGCTCGCCTTTGGTGGTGTCGGCGGTATCGCAGTGGGTTTTGCCGCCAAGGACCTGCTGGCGAACTTTTTTGGTGGCCTGACGATTTATATGGATCGCCCGTTCGCGGTCGGCGACTGGGTGCGCTCGCCGGACAAGGAGATTGAGGGTGTGGTGGAAAATATCGGTTGGCGTCAGACCCGTATCCGCACCTTTGACCGCCGGCCACTGTATGTGCCCAACGCGACTTTTACCCAGATTTCGGTGGAGAACCCGTCGCGCATGGAGAATCGGCGGATTCTGGAGACCATCGGCATCCGCTATGACGATGTCGACAAAATGGGTGACATTGTGGCCGATGTCCGGCAGATGTTGCTGGATGATGAGCGCATCGAAACCGACCATCAGACCCTCATTGTCAATTTCAACACCTTTGCCGCCAGTTCGCTGGACTTCTTCGTCTACACCTTCACCAAAACCGTCAATTGGGTGGAGTTTCACGAAATCAAGCAGGATGTCATGCTGAAAATCGCCGATATCATCGCAGGGTACGGTGCGGAAATTGCGTTCCCCACGTCGACGCTGCATGTGCCGGAGCCGGTCCGTCTGTCGGGCCGTGAGGGTGAGCGTACGTCCCGGTCCGAGCGCGAATCGCCGGCGGAGAACGAGGCGGCAGACCGGGCCGCCGACAAGCATCAAGAGCCGAGCAATCGCTCGGCGGGCGATGCGACCTATGGTCCCGAGGTGGACGGCGAGCAGTCCGGTGGCGATGGTGACTAATGCCCATTGGCCCGAGGCGGCGGAGTGCCTGTATACCCGGGACGAGCTGGAGCGGGCGCTCGATCGTCTATCCCGCGAAATAGGCGACCGGTTGACGGGGCCTGAGCCACTGCTGGTACTCACGGTGATGCACGGCGGCCTGGTGACCGCCGGACACTTGCTGCCGCGCCTGTCGATGCCGCTGGAAACCGACTATGTTCACGCCAGTCGCTATGGGCATCGGATGGAAGGCGATGACCAGTTGCGGTGGCTGCACCGACCGGCCACTCCGCTGGCCGGCCGACGGATTCTGATTGTTGACGATATCCTCGATCGGGGGCTTACGCTGAAGGGGCTTGTGGAGGCCTGCCGGGCTCAGGGCGCGCGCTCCATCCATACGGCGGCGCTGGTGCAAAAACGTCTGTCTGACCCGCCGGCGGTGGAGGCGGACTTTGTTGGGCTGACGGTGCCGGATCGCTTTGTGTTCGGGTTTGGCATGGATTATCAGGGGCTGTGGCGTAACGCGCCCGGCCTATACGCCGTTCCCGAGTCTGGTGTCGGGCATTAGCCGGGCTCTCTGGTTGCCCATATAACCAAAAACGCTAAGAGTGTCTCAAAATCCACAGGCGAGACTGGACAATCGGGATCAGATGGCTTAAAACGTGGGCGTCCGTTAATAGCGGATGGAGTAAAGCCCGGGTGACCGGGTGTTAAAAACGTAAAGACGAAAGACGTCAGGATTTTTCATAAGAATAATGGGGTATCACTATGGCTGAGCGAGCGTCAGGAACCGTCAAATGGTTCAATAACGCCAGAGGCTACGGGTTCATCACCTGTGGCGAAGACAGTGACGATATTTTCGTGCACTACCGCAACATTCGAGGTGAGGGCTATCGCTCTCTGTCAGAAGGGCAGAGTGTGGAGTTTGAGCTGCTCGAAGGTGACAAAGGGCTCCAGGCCGACGACGTCGTCGCCGTTGCCTGACACCAGTGCGGTCACCCGTCGCCGGTAGCGGGCGGGTGTGTTCATGTTGATCAAGGTAATAACCGTTTCTCCCTCTGATTACTCTTTTCTCTCCCGCCTGTTCCCGCCTACTCTTCGTCGCTTCCGGTCTCTTCTTCGTCGGGGCGTTCGTAAGGGGTGACGCGAATCATCAGCCCGACAATAGGGTGGTCCAGGTAGTGAAGCTCTTCGCTGCGCATTCGCCGCTGCTGGTTCAGGGTCACGATCCGGCGGGGAAGATAGTCCTCTTCCAGAAAGTCCGGCAGGCTTGAGGTGGTGTTCAGGCTCGTGTCCCAGGCGGTACCGGTGGGGTTTTGCCATTCGTCGCCCCACAGTGGCGCGGCCTCACGGCCGTCGGCGGTGGAGGCAGTGTCCGGCTGCGGTGCGTCGGGCCGCCGGGGCAGTTCCGGCCAGGCGCCGGGGGGCTGGCCGTAGTTGGGCTCGAACTCGGTGAACCACAGGCGGGTGTGCAGGTGCAGGTAGCGTGACACACTCAGGGTGATGCTGCCCTCGAGCTCGGTGTGGTTATCAAAGGTATCGCCGCCCTGAATCAGCAGCGCGGGACTCTCTTCCAGCTCGGTGACCGGCTGGCGCCAGGCCTCGTGAAACAGGACCCGATACTGACCGGAGCGGTTCATGGCATTCGCGAACCGGTCCATGGAGCGCAGGTCCTCGGGTAGGGGGAGAAAAGCGTCTCGGGCCGGGTCGGCGGGGGCCGGCTCCTGCAGGGCCGCCAGGCCGTTGTCCCAGGAGGGGCGCGGGGCCTCGGAGTCGTCGGCAGCCGCCAGATCGGCCTCCGGGTCCTTCAGCGTCACCCAGTTGAACGGGTAGCGCAACTGGATGTTGCGCGGCCACTGTTCGATGCCGTCTGCACCGCCGATCCGTTCGAACACGATCATTTCCACCTGGTACCAGTCGGCCGAGTTCTCCGCCAGGGCTGGCGCCGTGGCGCCGGTGGCGGCCAGGCCGAGCAGGGCGGCCAGAGCGAGGGTAGTGCGGGACGTGCGCAAAGCGTGGGTCATGAGCGGTTTCCGGGCGTCAGTTTATCCAGCAATTCTGAAACAGCGTTCAGTCGTGTTTCGCCATTTTCCATATTTCGAACGAATTTTAAATGATTCGCCCCTGCCAATTGGTAGGTTTGTGGGTCACTTTGCACCAATTGCACAATGGTCAGAGGATCGACCTCGGTTTGCTCGGAAAATTCCAGCCGGCCGGCCCGGTCACCGGCTTCGAGTTTGGCGATGCCGAGCTTTTCCGCACGCAGTTTCAGTGCGGTGACCGCAAACAGGTTCTTGGTCGCCTCGGGTAGCAGCCCGAACCGGTCGATCATTTCCACTTGAAGCTCGCGCAGCGCCTCATCGGATTCCGCGTTGGCCAGTCGCTTGTACAGCACCAGGCGGGTGTGGACATCCGGCAGATAGCCCGCGGGAATCAGGGCCGGGATACGCAGGTTCACATCGATGCCGGAGTCCAGAGGCTGTTCGATATCCGGCGTCTTGCCGGCCCGGATGGCCTTGATGGCCCGGTCCAGCATATCCATGTAGAGCGAGAAGCCCACGGTCTGGATCTGGCCGCTCTGTTCCTCCCCGAGCAGTTCCCCGGCGCCGCGAATTTCCATGTCGTGGGTGGCCAAGGTAAAGCCGGCGCCCAGGTCGTGGGCCGCCGCAATGGCGTCCAGGCGTTTGAGTGCGTCGGCGGTCATGGCGCGGCGTTCGGGGGTCAGCAGATAGGCGTAGGCCTGATGGTGCGAGCGGCCGACCCGGCCCCGCAGTTGGTGCAACTGGGCCAGGCCAAATTTGTCGGCCCGGTGAATGATGATGGTGTTGGCGCTCGGGACGTCGATGCCGGTCTCGATAATGGTGGTGCACACCATCACATTGAACCGCTTGTGGTAAAAGTCCGACATGACCCGCTCCAGGTCGCGCTCGCGCATCTGGCCGTGGCCGATGCCCACCCGGGCTTCGGGAATCATTTCCCCCAACTCCCGGGCGATCCGTTCGATGTTTTTGACTTCGTTGTACAGGTAATACACCTGCCCGCCGCGCAGGATTTCCCGAAGGATCGCCTCCTTGATGGTGGCGTCGTCCTGGGTGCGGACAAAGGTTTTGACCGACAGGCGGCGCGCCGGTGGGGTGGCGATGATGGACAGATCCCGAATGCCGGACATCGACAGGTTGAGCGTCCGGGGGATCGGGGTGGCGGTCAGGGTGAGGATATCGATCTCGGCTCGTAACGCCTTGAGTTTCTCCTTCTGGCGCACACCGAACCGATGCTCCTCATCGATGATGAGCAGCCCCAGGTTCTTGTAGCGGAGGTCTCCCTGCAGTAGCTTATGGGTCCCCACCACGATGTCCACTTTGCCGGCCTCCACGCGCTTGAGCACCTCGTTGACCTCTTTGGTGGTGCGAAAGCGTGACAGGACTTCAATGGTGATGGGCCAGTCGGCAAACCGGTCTTTCAGGGATTCAAAGTGTTGCTGGGCGAGCAGTGTCGTCGGGGCCAGCAGGGCGACCTGCTTGCCGCTGTAACTGGCGATAAAGGCGGCGCGCATGGCCACTTCGGTTTTGCCAAAGCCCACGTCGCCGCACACCAGCCGGTCCATGGGTTGCGGGGAGAGCATGTCCTGCACCACCGCCTCGATGGCCCGCTGCTGGTCCGGCGTCTCCTCAAACGGGAAGGCGGCGGCAAAGCTCTCATAGGCGGCCTTGGGGTCGTCAAAGGCAAAGCCTTTGCGGGCGGCGCGGCGGGCATAAATATCCAACAGTTCGGCGGCGGCATCGCGCACTTGCTCTGCGGCTTTGCGTTTGGCTTTCTGCCACTGTTCGCTGCCCAGGCGATGCAGTGGTGCCAGTTCTTCATCGGCGCCACTGAACCGGCTGATCAGGTGCAGGTTGGTGACCGGCACGTACAGTTTGGCGCCCTCGGCGTACTCCAGAGTCAGGAATTCCGTCGACTGGCTGTCCACCTCCAGGGTTTCCAGGCCGCGGTAGCGGCCCACCCCGTGGTCGATGTGCACCACCGGGGCGCCGGGTTTGAGTTCGGTCAGGTTTTTGACGATCAGGTCGCTATTGTCCTGTGCCTGACGGCGTCGGCGCTGCTGACGGACCCGGTCGCCAAACAGCTGGGACTCCGCAATGACCACCACATTGGGGTCCTGCAGCCGCAGGCCTTGATCCAGGGGGGCCACGGAGAGGGCCAGTCGTGAGTCGTCCTGCGCAAAGGCGTCCCAGTCGTCGACGATGGTCGGGTGCACACGGATGCGGCCCAGCAGTTCCAGCAGCGTTTCACGGCGTCCGGCGGAGTCGGCGCAGAACAACACCCGACCGTCGAATTCCATCAGGAACGCCTCCACCGCTGCCAGCGGTGTGTCTGACTGATGGTTGACCGGCAGGGTCGGGGGGGGGTGGGTGGCAAAGTTGAACCGGCCGGCGCCCGGCTCTACCGGTGCGGTCTGCACGAAGGTGCGGGCCAGGGGTTTGATCAGGCCGAACAGCTCGTCCACGCCGAGATAGATGTCCCGCGGCGGCATGATCGGGCGCTGAGGATCGACTTTGCGGCTTTCATAGCGGTTCTGCAGTTCGTTCCAGAAGCGCTCGGCGGCCGCTTCCAGCTCCCCCAGGGCAAAAATCCGGGTGTTTTCTGGCAGGTACTCGAACAGGTGGCTCGACTGTTCGAAAAACAGGGGCAGATAGTACTCGATCCCGGGTGGGGCAATGCCGCTGCAGACGTCCTGATACACCGGGCAGGCGCGATGATCGACGTCAAAACGGGCGTGCCAGTGATCCCGGAAGCGATTGATGCCGTTTTTATCCAGGGGGAATTCCCGCGCGGGGAGCAGTTCGATACGGTTTACCTGCTCGACGGTCATCTGCGTTTCGGGGTCGAAACGGCGCAGGGTTTCCACTTCGTCGTCGAACAGGTCGATCCGGTAGGGGTAATCGCTGCCCATGGGGAACAGGTCGATCAGCGCGCCGCGTACCGCGAACTCGCCGTGCTCGTACACCGTGTCGACGCAGTGGTAGCCGGCTTTTTCCAGCCGGCTGCGCAGCGCGTCCAGATCCAGGCGCTCGCCCGGCTCCAGGAGCAGGCTGTTGCTCAGCAGGTAGCTTTGCGGCATCAGCCGCTGCAGGATACTGGTGACCGGCACCACCAGTATGCCCTGGCGGGTGCCCGGCAGTCGGTAGAGGGTACGAAGGCGCTCGGAAATGATGTCCTGGTGCGGGGAAATCGTGTCGTAGGGCAGGGTTTCCCAGTCCGCCAGATGCAGGACCGGCAGTTGGTCGCCGGCAAAGTAGCGCAGCTCGCTCTCCAGGCGCTGAGCAGTGCTGGTGTCCGGCGCGATGACCAGGCTCAGGCCCTCGTGGGACCGGGCGGCGTTCGCCAGCGCGAGCGCCTGGGCGGCACCGTGGAGTTGTCCCCAGGTCTGACGATCGCCGGGGCGGACGGTGGTTGGCGGGTTCAGCGGGTTCTGTTCACTCATGATTTGACGGCTGCGGAAAAAAGGCGCCATTGTACCCGACCTGATGAGATTGTGTTTGGCTGCCGCGATGATGGCGCCATCCACGCTGTGGGTACCACCCGATGACTGCAAAAAACCCGCCAGTGGACTGGCCTTTCGGCGCTGTGATCTTTATAATTGCGGCGATTTTTCCAAGGGTGTGGGCAGAAAATGTGCCCGAATCGACTCCGCAATGGGTGTTGAGGCGGAGAAATCTCATAGCTGAGGTGCTTTTTGAGGGATGGCGGGGTTTGTCCTGCTCGAGCACCCGGAACTTGCGCTTCTAACAACTATATATCCGCACATATTTGAATATCGCAACCCAGTTACTGTCGGGCCGCTGGGGTTGAGTGTGCGAAGTGCAATCCGTTAGCCCGGCATACGACACCGATCGGTTGGGGATGTTCCCCTTCAGGTCAGTTTATCCAACGAGTGATTAGGCAGAGACGTATGATAAAGATCCGTCGGGGATTGGATTTACCTATATCCGGTGCGCCCGAGCAGGCCATCAGCGAGGGTCCAAAAATCCGCTCTGTGGCTGTCATCGGTTTCGATTACCACGGTATGAAACCGACCATGGCGGTCCAGGTGGGGGACAAGGTCAAGCTCGGTCAGTTACTGTTTACCGATAAAAAGACGGAAGGCGTGCGCTATACCGCACCTGCCTCCGGTACCGTGGCGGCCATCAATCGTGGCGAACGCCGGGTGCTGCAGTCCGTTGTGATCGATGTCGAAGGCGACGACGCCGAGACCTTCGAGGCCTATAAGGGTACGGACCCGGCTCAGGTGTCCGACGAGGACGCCCGCGCGCTGTTGAACGAATCTGGCCTGTGGACCGCGCTGCGGACCCGCCCGTTCAGCAAGGTGCCGGCTCTGGACAGCAAGCCCAACTCCATTTTTGTGACCGCTGTGGACACCAATCCGCTGGCGGCCAATCCGGAGGTGATCATTGCCGAGCAGGCCGAGGCGTTCAAGCAGGGCCTGGTCGTGCTCAGTCGGATGACCGAGGGCAAGGTGTTTGTCTGTAAGGCTGCTGGCGCCGATATTCCCGCTGCCTCGGGCGAGCGTTTTGTCACCGAGGAGTTCGCTGGCGTGCACCCGGCCGGCAATGCGGGCACCCACATTCATTACCTCGACCCGGTCAGTGACAAAAAGCTGGTCTGGACCATCGGCTATCAGGACGTGATCGCCATCGGCACCCTGTTTACCACGGGCAAGCTGGATACCCGCCGCGTCGTGGCTCTGGGCGGCCCGCAGGTCGAGAAGCCCCGTCTGCTGCGTACCCGCCTGGGTGCCAACCTCGAAGAACTGACCGCCGGTGAGCTCAAGCCCGCCGAGAATCGTCTGATCTCCGGTTCGGTCTTTGGCGGTCGTAACGGCCGCGGCCCCCTGGCCTACCTGGGGCGCTACCACCAGCAGGTGTCCGTGTTGGAAGAGGGCAACGATCGCCCGATGCTTCACTACCTGCGCGCCGGTTTCAATGCCTTTTCTGTCATGGGCATTTACATCTCCAAACTGTTCAAAGGCAAGCAGTTCGACTTCACCACCACCACTGGTGGTAGTGAGCGTGCCATGGTGCCGGTGGGTGCCTACGAGCGCGTGATGCCGCTCGATATTCTGCCGACGCAGCTGCTGCGCTCCCTGATTGTCGGGGATACCGAGACCGCCCAGCAATTGGGTTGTCTGGAGCTGGACGAGGAAGATTTGGCCCTGTGCACCTTCGTGTGCCCTGGCAAATACGAATACGGCCCGATCCTGCGCGACAATCTCACCACTATTGAGAAGGAGGGCTAAGGTATGAAAGCTCTGCGCAACTATCTCGACAAGATCGAGCCGAACTTCCACAAGGGCGGCAAACTGGAAAAGTGGTACTCCCTGTACGAAGCGGTGGACACCGTTTTCTATCGCCCCGCCAGTGTGACCAAAACCACCGCTCATGTGCGCGACGGCATCGACCTCAAGCGCATCATGATCACCGTGTGGCTGTGCACCTTCCCGGCCATGTTCTACGGCATGTACAACATGGGTTTTCAGGCCAACACCATCATGGCGGACATGGGTATCGCCTCGGTGGAAGGTTGGCGCGGTGCCTTTATTGAAATGATGGGCGGCTACGACGCCAGCAGCATCTGGGCCTCTTTCTGGCACGGTGCCGCCTACTTTATCCCGATCTACTTCGTGGTGTTCGTGGTCGGCGGCTTCTGGGAAGTCCTGTTTGCCACCGTGCGCGGTCACGAAGTCAACGAAGGTTTCTTTGTTACCTCGGTTCTGTTCTCCCTGATCTGCCCGCCGGATCTGCCGTTGTGGCAAGCGGCGCTGGGTATCAGCTTCGGTGTTGTGGTCGGTAAGGAGGTGTTCGGTGGTACCGGCAAGAACTTCCTCAACCCCGCACTGACCGGTCGTGCGTTCCTGTACTTTGCCTACCCGGCGTCCATGTCCGGCGACAGTGTCTGGACCGTGGTCGATGGTTACTCCGGCGCGACGGCGCTGTCGGTCGCTTTCCAGCAGGGTATGGACGGCGTATACCAGCAGATGAGCTGGATGGACGCGTTCATCGGCAACATCCACGGCTCCATTGGTGAAGTGTCTACCCTGGCGATTCTGATCGGTGGCGGCATTCTGTTGATCATGGGCATTGCCTCCTGGCGTATTGTGGCCGGTGTGATGCTGGGTATGATCGCGACCACGCTGCTGTTCAATGCGATTGGCTCCGATACCAACCCGATGTTTGCCATGCCCTGGTACTGGCACCTGGTCGTGGGCGGTTTCGCGTTCGGCATGATGTTCATGGCCACGGACCCGGTATCCGCTTCCATGACGCACGCCGGTCGCTGGTGGTTTGGCGCTCTGATCGGCTTCATGTGTGTGCTGATCCGCGTCGTCAACCCGGCCTTCCCGGAGGGGATGATGTTGGCGATTCTGTTTGCCAACCTGTTCGCCCCCCTGATAGACCATTTTGTTGTACAGGCGAATATCAAGCGGAGGTTGGCACGTGGCTAATAACGATACGATCAAAAAGACCATCACAGTGACCCTGGCGCTGTGTATCGTCTGCTCCGTTGTGGTGTCGACAGCCGCTGTGCTGTTGCGCCCCAAGCAGCAGATGAACCAGGAGCTGGATTTCAAAAGCAATATTATTGCAGCGGCCGGTTTGAACGACGCCGAAGGTAGCGTCGAAGAGATTTTCGAAGCGCGGATCAAAACCCGTGTAGTAGATCTCGAGTCAGGCAAATTCACTGATGAAGTGGACCCGGACAGCTACGATCAATGGAAAGCTGCCAAAGACCCGAGTCGCTCCATGAATCTCAGTGGTGATGAAGATATCGCGGGTATTTCCCGTCGTGAGCGCTACGCCGAGGTTTTCCTGGTGGAAAACGAGCAGGGTGAACTACAGACGTTGGTGTTGCCGGTGCGCGGCTACGGACTCTGGTCCACCCTGTATGGCTTTATGGCGATCGAGGCCGATGGTAATACCGTCGCTGGCCTTACCTTCTACGAACACGCTGAAACCCCCGGCCTGGGTGGTGAAGTGGATAACCCGAACTGGAAGGCTCAGTGGGATGGTAAAAAAGTCTACGGCGACGATGGCAAGGTCCAACTGTCGGTCATCAAAGGCAGTGTCGATTCCTCTGATCCCAATGCCGAGTACAAGGTGGATGGCCTCTCGGGCGCCACTCTGACCAGTAAGGGCGTGGATAACCTGGTGGAGTTCTGGCTGGGTGATATGGGCTTCAAGCCGTTTTTGAAGAACTTGCGCGAAGGGGAGGCCTAAGCCATGAAGAAGCTCAAGCAACTTCTGATTGAACCGATTTTTGACAACAACCCGATTACGCTGCAGATTCTGGGTATCTGTTCGGCTCTGGCCGTTACCAACAGCCTGAGCGTGACGGTGGTGATGTGTATTGCTTTGACGGCGGTGACCGCTTTTTCAAACCTGTTTGTGTCCATGGTGCGCAATCACATTCCGGGCAGCATTCGAATCATCGTGCAAATGACCATCATCGCCTCTCTGGTGATTGTGGTTGACCAGATCCTGAAGGCCTATGCCTACGACATCAGCAAGCAGCTGTCGGTCTTCGTGGGTCTGATCATTACCAACTGTATCGTAATGGGTCGCGCCGAAGCCTTTGCCATGAAAAACCCGCCGCTACCGAGCTTTATCGATGGTGTGGGTAATGGACTGGGTTATAGCGCCATTCTTCTGGGCCTGGCATTCATCCGCGAGCTGTTCGGCTCTGGCAGCCTGTTTGGCGTCACCCTGCTGACCCCAGTGACCGAGGGTGGCTGGTACGTGCCTAACGGTCTGCTGTTGTTGCCGCCGAGTGCCTTTTTCCTGATCGGGTTCTTCATCTGGGCCATTCGCGCCTGGAAGCCGGAGCAGGTCGAGGAAGAAGAGTTCAAGATGGCGCCTAACACCAAGCCGCAGGAGGCCTGATCGTGGAACAGTTACTGAGTATTTTTGTACGGACCGTTTTCATTGAAAACATGGCATTAGCGTTCTTCCTGGGGATGTGTACCTTCCTGGCCATCTCCAAGAAGATCAGTGCCGCCTTTGGCCTGGGTATTGCGGTTGTGGTTGTGCAGGTGATTACCGTACCGGTGAACAATTTGCTCTACACCTACGTATTGGCTGATGGGGCTCTGGCGTGGGCCGGCCTGCCCAATGTCAACCTGAGCTTCCTCGGTCTGATTACCTACATTGGTGTAATTGCCGCGTTGGTTCAGATTCTGGAAATGGTGCTGGATAAGTTCGTGCCCGCGCTGTACAACGCTCTGGGTGTGTTTCTGCCCCTGATTACCGTGAACTGCGCCATTCTGGGTAGTTCGCTGTTCATGGTGGAGCGCGACTACAACTTTGCCGAGAGTGTTGCCTTCGGTGCCGGGTCCGGCGTCGGTTGGGCCCTGGCGATTACCGCTCTGGCGGGTATTCGCGAGAAGATGAAGTACAGCGATGTGCCGGCGGGCCTGCGAGGCCTGGGCATTACCTTCATTACTGTCGGTCTCATGTCCCTGGGCTTTATGTCTTTCGGCGGCATCGACCTGTAACCAGCGAGGTAGGCTAGATGAATTTGGAAATTATATTGGGCGTGGTCATGTTTACCGTCATCGTTGCGGCGTTGGTGGTAATCATCCTGAGCGCCCGCGCCAAACTGGTAAGCAGTGGCGACGTAACGATCGAGATCAACCACGAGAAAAAAATCCAGGTCCCGGCCGGCGGCAAGCTGCTGCAGAGCCTGGCCAATGCGGGCCTGTTCCTGCCGTCGGCCTGTGGTGGTGGCGGTACCTGCGCACAGTGTAAGTGTGTGGTAGAGCAGGGCGGTGGCGCCATGCTGCCTACCGAGGAAGGTCACTTCACCAAGCGCGAGGCCCGTGACGGGTGGCGCCTGTCCTGCCAGACACCGGTCAAAGAAGACATGGTCATCGAAGTACCGGAAGACGTGTTTGGTGTGAAGCAGTGGGAGTGCACCGTTGAAGCAAACCCGAACGTGGCGACCTTCATTAAAGAGCTGACACTGAAGCTGCCGGAAGGCGAGAACGTCGATTTCCGTGCCGGTGGTTACGTCCAGCTCGAGTGCCCGGCGCATCATGTGAAGTTCAAGGACTTCGACATTGAAGAGAAATTCCGTGGCGACTGGGAGCGCTTTGGTTTCTTCGATCTGGAATCCAAAGTCGACGAGCCGGTCATGCGCGCCTACTCCATGGCGAACTACCCGGAAGAAGTCGGTATCGTGAAGTTCAATATCCGTATCGCGACACCGCCTCCGGGCTCCAAGGATATTCCGCCGGGCATCATGTCCTCCTACGTGTTCAGCCTGAAACCGGGTGACACCATCACCGTTTACGGACCCTTTGGTGAGTTCTTTGCCAAGGACACCGATGCGGAAATGGTCTTCATCGGTGGTGGTGCCGGTATGGCTCCCATGCGCTCGCACATCTTTGATCAGCTGCGTCGGATCAAAACCGATCGCAAGATCACCTTCTGGTACGGTGCGCGTTCACTGCGCGAGATGTTCTACCACGAAGAGTACGATCAGCTGCAGGAAGAGAACGAGAACTTCCAGTGGCACGTGGCGCTGTCCGATCCCCAGCCGGAAGATAACTGGGAAGGACCGACCGGATTCATTCACAACGTGTTGTATGACATGTACCTGAAAGACCATCCGGCGCCGGAAGACTGTGAGTACTACATGTGTGGACCACCGATGATGAACGCCGCTGTCATCAAACTGCTCAAGGACCTGGGCGTGGAAGACGAGAACATCATGCTGGACGACTTCGGCGGTTAATAGAGGGCAGGATTTGTTCAAGGTTCTCACAACAATTAAAACGGGGCCGGCACTGCTGGCCTCGTTTTTGTTTTTAGGGGTGCTGCTGGGCGGCTGCGAGCCTCCTGTCGAACACGAGGCGCACCGGTTCTCCGGGCCCACCATGGGCACGACGTTCAACGTCACCCTGGTGGTGACCGACCAGTCTCCGCCGGTGGATGCCGCGAAGATTCAGGCGGGGCTGGAACGGGAGCTGGCGCAGATCAATCAGCAGATGTCCACTTACATTGATGATTCCGAGTTGATGCAGTTCAATCGCTCGGAGGTCGGGCAGTGGCAGTCGCTGTCGGCACCACTGGCAGAGGTGTTGGCCATCAGCCGGCGGATCAGTGAGCGAAGTGAGGGCGCTTTCGACATTACGGTGGGGCCGCTGGTCGACCTCTGGGGCTTTGGCCCTCAGGCTGAGCCCGAACAGGTGCCCAGTGACGAAGCGATCTCTGCGGCACGTTCAACGGTGGGTTATGCGCAGGTGGCGCTCGATGGTCGGCGGGCTCGTCGATTGAGTGATGTACGGCTGGATCTGTCGGCCGTGGCCAAGGGTTATGGAGTGGATCATCTTGCCGATTGGCTCGAGGCTCAGGGTTATGAGCATTATCTGGTCGAAGTCGGAGGCGAAGTCCGGCTCAGCGGTAGCAGTCCCCGGGGCGATGCCTGGCGCATTGGCGTAGAACAGCCCAGTCTGGTTCAGGGTGACGGCCGCAAGGCGCTGGCGTTGACGGATATTGCGATGGCCACTTCAGGGGACTATCGCAATTACTACGAGCGCGACGGTGTGCGCTACTCACACACCATTGATCCGCGCACCGGTCGGCCGATAGCCCATCGCCTGGCTTCCGTTACGGTGCTGGCTCCAACCTCTGCGGAAGCCGATGCGTGGGCGACGGCACTGAATGTGTTGGGGCCGGAAGCCGGTATGGCGCTGGCGGAACGGGAAAAACTCCCCGTGTATATGATTGTCAAAACCGACGACGGTTTTACTGATGACTATTCCAGTGCATTCGCACCCTGGCGCTGAGCGCCAGCAGTGAGCGTGCACAACGAAAGCCCCAAGGGCAGGTGAGGTAACACATGGGTATGGTTCTGGTTTCCCTGTTGGTCATGCTTCTGGTGGTGGTGGGGATGTCCATCGGCGTTCTGTTAGGTCGCCAGCCGCTCAAAGGTTCCTGTGGCGGTGTCGGTGCCGCCCTGGGCGAGAAAGATTACGTCTGTGATCTGTGTGGTAACGACGAAGAAAAGTGCAAAACCATCAACGAACGTCAGCAGGCGGGTCTGCCCGTCGACGATTTGGCGTACGATGCCAGCCATGGGGCGGCATCAGAGGGTAAAGAGAGAGCAACATCCTCCCAAACCCAATCAGGAGATTAATCCTAGTGGCTGATCACACCTACGATGTGCTGGTAATCGGGTCCGGACCAGCGGGTGAAAGCGCTGCCATGTCGGCGGCAAAATCCAATCTGCGAGTTGCCGTGATTGAAAGTCGGGCCCATGTGGGCGGCAACTGCGCACACAAAGGCACCATTCCGTCCAAGTCGCTTCGGCATGCGGTCAAGCAACTGATTCGCTACAACAGCGTCAGTCTGTTCCGGGAGATGGGGGACACGCGCTGGCTGTCCTATCCCCGGGTTCTGGCAGCGGCCTCGAAGGTGATTCCCAAGCAGGTGGAGCTGCACACGGAATTTTATATCCGTAACCGGGTGACCCTGCACACCGGGATGGCCTCTTTCGTGGACGCCAACACCGTAAACGTCGACTCGGGTGATGGTGCCCAGGAAACTATTACCGCCGAGTCGATCATCATCGCCACCGGTTCGCGCCCGTATCGGCCGGCGGATGTGGATTTCAGTCATCCACGAGTCTACGACAGCGATACCATTCTGGAAATGCAGCACACCCCTCGTCATATGATCATCTATGGGGCTGGTGTCATCGGTTGTGAGTATGCGTCGATCTTTTCCGGTCTCGGGGTGAAAGTGGATCTGATCAATAATCGCGATC
This sequence comes from Marinimicrobium sp. LS-A18, assembly GCF_000463525.1. NCBI lineage: Bacteria > Pseudomonadati > Pseudomonadota > Gammaproteobacteria > Cellvibrionales > Cellvibrionaceae > Marinimicrobium > Marinimicrobium sp. LS-A18. The sequence goes on along the minus strand of NZ_AWEP01000002.1, from coordinate 1,026,824 downwards.
GGCTGCTTTCCTTTCTGGATGATGAGATTTCTGACGCGCTCAGCTACCACTTGCGCGACAGTGATGTGACCGTGCGTCACAGCGAAGAATACGAGTCCATTGAAGCCGATGATCACAGCGTGACGCTGCGTCTGAAGTCCGGCAAGCGACTTAAGGCCGATGCGATTCTCTGGTGCAATGGGCGAAGTGGTAACACCGATAAGCTGAATCTGGAGGCGACCGGCCTGGACGTGGATTACCGGGGCAATCTCAAGGTGTCCCAGGACTACCGAACCTCGGTGGACAACATTTTTGCGGTCGGCGATGTGATTGGCTGGCCGAGTCTCGCCAGTGCCTCGTTTGATCAGGGGCGGGCGGTCGCGTCGGTGATCACCGGAGAGCCTTGCAAACCGGTCACCAATGTGCCCACCGGTATTTATACCCTGCCGGAAATCAGCTCCATCGGTCAGACGGAAACCGAACTGACTGCGGCGAGGGTGCCCTATGAAGTCGGACGAGCGCTGTTCAAAAACACGGCGAGAGGACAGATCAGTGGCGAAGACGTGGGGATGTTGAAAATACTGTTCCACGTCGACAGCCTGGAGATACTGGGCGTCCACTGCTTCGGGGCGGAGGCCGCCGAGATTGTTCACATCGGTCAGGCCATCATGAGTCAGAGTGGGGCGGGAAACACCATCCAGTTTTTCCTCGACACCACGTTCAATTATCCCACCATGGCAGAAGCCTATCGCCTGGCGGCGTTGGACGGTATCAACCGCATCAACCGCCGTTAGCGGGTGCCGCCCCCGCGCGGGGGCGGTGCTTCAATACCGTGCGTAGCACTTTGTCGTGCTCAAAATAGACCACGTAGTCTTCATAAACCCAACTGGAGATCGGTGGGTCGCCGACCGATGCACGGCGCTCCTGGGGCGCACCAAAACGCGATTCGACGCGGTCCTGGGTCATGCCATTGGTCGGCACGTCGCCCGCGTTTTCGGCCCCTCCCTGCTGGCCTACCGGAATTTCCACCCGGTCGGCGATCGAGGCGGATGATAATCCCAGCCCCAGGGATAGGCCCAGGGCGAGCAGGGTGTAGGATCGAAACGTCGTCATGAAGAAGCTCCTTTGGAGTAGAGGTTGCCCTTTTCGTCGGGATCGATATCCTGCAGGCGGCGTTTTTCCGCCATCTGGGCACGCATGATCTGTTGGCTGAGAAGGTGTTGTTGCGGGTCCGTCAGCGCTTCGAATTCTGCCGCAATTTCGTAGCCGCCGGTGCGAAGTGGTTCACAGCGTGCGACTCGGGCGTAGATGGCCAACCCGACGTAGGTGGGCAGGAATGTCAGGTTCAGGGCTACTGCCTGGCCGAGCTTCAGCGCTTCCCGGTTACTGAAGGCCAGCCCGCCTTCGCTGATGTTGACGCGTCGCTGATCCGTTGGATGGGTCCCGTGCAGCCGGGGTTCGCTGATCAGTTGCTGGGCGAGCAGGTCAATTTTCCGATTGAGCAGATAGAGGTAATCGGCAATCTGCCGATCGCGGTCCTTGATCTGATAGAACAGTTGGCTCGATTCGCTGTCAACTTTCTTCAGCTCCGCGTAAGTCTTGAGCGCCGCCGCGCCGGGAAAGAGGTTCTCGGCTGGCGTGTGCTGGAGCGTGTCTTCGTCGACGGCCAGGTATTCCAGATCCAGGTAGTCGTCGATGCGAAAATAGAGTCGTCGTTCAGGCATAACAGTTCCGCAACAGGCTTTTGTCATTGTAATAAGGTATAGCATACCGCGTTGCCGGTGTGCCCCGCCACTATGACGTTCTGTGGCGTCAATGACGCTGCGCGGCCCAGCAAATCCACCTGCCGGGCTTGTGGCGTTCTGGTCAATAGGGTTAAATGCGCTCATGTCAATCAACGTCCCGCTACATATCGGTCTGCGCTACACGCGCGCCAAGCGCCGCAACCAGTTTATCTCTTTCATCAGCGCCTTTTCCCTGCTGGGAATGGCGCTGGGCGTGATGGCGCTTATCGTCGTGCTGTCGGTGATGAACGGCTTCGACCGGGAGATGAAGTCGCGGATTCTCAGTGTGGTGCCCCACGGTTTCATCGATGGCACACCGGAGTTGGCGGACTGGCGCGCAGTGGCAGACCACGTCAGACAGCACCCCGAGGTGCGCGGCGTTGCGCCCTATATCGAAGGTTTCGGGCTGGTCAATTACGGACGTGGTTCGGAAGGCGTCCAGATTCAGGGTATTGCGCCGGAGTACCAGTCCGATGTCTCGGTGGTGGAGTCCCGCATGTTGCTCGGCTCCACACTGCAGCTGCAGCCCGGTGAATTCCGGGTAGTCATGGGGCGCCTGCTCGCCCGGCAACTCGGTCTGGCGCTGGGGGATTCAGTCACGATTACCCTGCCTGATATTCGGATCACACCGGCCGGCGTTTACCCCCGCGTGCGCCGGTTCACTCTGGTCGGCGTCTTTGAAGTGGGCGCACAGATGGACCAGAGGCTCGCCCTGATCCATCTGAACGATGCCCGGCGACTGTTCCGCTACGAGGGAGTGCAGGGTGTTCAGGTGCAGGTGGAGGATATTTACCGCGCCGGTCCGGTGATGCGGGAGCTGGCCGCCGAACTGCCCGGAGAGCTGAGGGTGCGCGATTGGAGCCAGACTCAGGGGAGCCTGTTTCAGGCCGTCAAAATGGAGAAAATCGTCATCGCCGTTTTGCTCGGTATCATCATCGCGGTGGCCGCCTTCAATATTGTGTCCAGCCTGATTCTGATGGTGGCCGACAAACGCAGCGATATCGCCGTTCTGCGCACCCTGGGGATGACAGCCCGACAGATCATGGCGGTGTTTGTGGTGCAGGGCTCAACGGTCGGTTTTGTCGGTACGCTGGTCGGCGCGCTGCTCGGTTGTGTGCTGGCACTGTATATCGGTCCCATTGTGGCGACTCTGGAAGGCTTGTTGGACGTTCGGGTATTCGATCCCTCCGTTTATTTCATCAGCCATTTACCGTCACAGCTGCTTTGGCAGGATGTTCTGAGCATCTGTACGGTGTCCCTGTTCCTAAGTTTCCTGGCCACGCTCTATCCCGCGTGGCGGGCGGCGAAAATCGAACCAGCAGAGGCTTTGCGCTATGAGTGATTCAACCGCAGTATTGCGCTGCCGCAACGTTCATAAAACTTACGCTCAGGGCCCGCAGACGGTGTCGGTGCTCAACGCGGTGAATCTGGCGGTGGCTCCTGGTGAGCGTCTGGCGATTGTCGGCGCCTCCGGCTCCGGTAAATCGACCCTGCTGAACATTCTGGGTGGATTGGATCTGGCCAATGAGGGCGATGTGGAAGTGGCGGGGCAGTCCCTGCGCACACTCAGTGCCGACCAACGGGGTCGCCTGCGCAACCGTAAGCTCGGCTTTGTGTATCAGTTCCACCATTTGCTGCCGGAGTTCAGCGCTCTGGAGAATGTCGCCATGCCGTTGTTGATCGGCCGGTCTTCCCGAGCCGAAGCTCATCAGCGAGCCCGTGTCATGTTGGGGCGGGTCGGGCTCAGCGAACGGGCCAGTCATAAACCCTCGGAGTTGTCCGGTGGTGAGCGTCAGCGCGTGGCCATTGCCCGGGCGCTGGTGACCTCACCGGCCTGCGTTCTGATGGATGAGCCCACCGGTAATCTCGATAGCCATACGGCGGAATCCATTCAGGCGCTGATGACGGAGTTGAACCGGGACAGCGGTACCAGTTTTGTCGTGGTGACCCACGACCTGAACCTGGCAGCGCGGATGGATCGGACTCTGACGCTGGAAGATGGAGCCCTGCATGGGTAACACTGGTTATATTGGGCTGATTGGACGTCGCTATGCGTTGTCCCGACGGCACAGCCATCTGGTCTCGTTCATTTCCTCGGTCTCCATTGTCGGCCTGGTAATAGGGGTGGCACTGCTGATTACCGTGCTCGCGATCATGAACGGCTTTGACCGGGAGTTGCGCGATCGCATTCTCGGCATCATGCCTCACGCCGCTCTGTATCACCGGGACGGAGTGGTCGATTACCGGGATCTGGCCGACCGGGTGAATGCCCATCCCGGCGTGAGCTCGGCGACGCCTTTTGTTCAGTTGGAAGGGCTGCTTTCCCATAAGCGTGAGGTGGCACCCGTGGGCCTGGTGGGGGTACCGCCGGAGCAGCGGGATTCCCTGGCGGTCCTCTCTGATTATCTTCCCGAGGGGATATGGAACCGCCTAGCGGACAACCCCCGGGGCGTGCTGCTGGGGGCCGGGCTGGCCCGGTCCCTGTCGGTCAAGGTTGATGACAAATTGATTCTGGTGGTGCCGGCGGGGGAGGGCGCGCCTCGGGTTCAGGCCCTGGCCGTTCTGGCGGTGTTCGACACCGGTACCGAGCTGGATAATAATCTGGCCCTCACCGCCCTGGAGACCGCCTCCGGGCTGACCGGGCACCCCGGGGCTGCCAGTGGCATACGGTTCCAGGTGCACGATCTGTTTTCCGCGCCGCAAGTGGCCCGGGATCTGGTGTACGACCTGCCCGGTGGCTACTACAGCTCGGATTGGACCCGCACCCACGGCAATCTTTACCAGGCGATTCATATGTCGAAACAGCTGGTGGGGCTGCTCCTCTTCCTGATTATTGCCATCGCCGCCTTCAATCTGGTCTCGACCCTCATCATGGTGGTCGTGGACAAGCAGGGGGATATCGCCATTCTGCGAACGCTCGGGGCATCCAGTGCGGAAATTCTCGGTATCTTCATGATTCAGGGTGGAATGATTGGCGTCGTCGGAACCGGTATCGGTACCGCCCTTGGCGTGACGCTGTCTTACTGGGTGACGGACTGGGTTCAATGGCTTGAAGGGCTGCTGGGCGTTCAGTTTTTGCAGTCTGACGTCTACCCCATCAGCTATCTTCCCTCGGACCTGCATTGGCCCGATGTGGCCCAGGTGGCCGGCACGGCTCTGGTGCTCAGCCTGGTGGCCAGTCTTTATCCTGCCTGGAGGGCAACGCGCGTGCAGCCGGCCGAAGCGTTGCGCTTCGAGTAAGTGAACTCAGTGGTCGGGTTTCGGCGGTGACGAACGGCGCCTCAATTTGCGTCGCTGCCAGCTTTTGACCACGGTCCAGCGCCAGAACAGCTGCATCACCACATAGCCCATTGCGCCGAATACCAGCCCCGAGAGCAGCGAGCCCACCAACAGCGGTTTCCAGATCAGACTGAATTCATGCATCAACCAATGCCAGCTCAGCTCGAGGGAGACCTGGACCGGCGGTAGCTCCAGCAGCCAGCGGCCCAGCTGGTAGGTTGAAAAGAAAATGGCGGGCATGGTCAGGGGATTGCTGATCCACACCAGGGCCACCGAGATGGGCAGATTACAGTGCAGCAGCAGCGCAAGCAGCGCCGCGATGGGCATCTGGCCCGGAAGTGGGATGAAGGCGACGAAAATGCCGACAAAAAAGGCGACCGAAACGGAGTGGCGGTTCAGGTGAAACAGGTTGGGATCGTGCAGCAGGTCCCCGAGAAAATGCAGGGCGGGGTTGCTCTTGATGGCGTGTGCGCTGGGGATAAAGCGCCGTAGTAGCTTGCGTGCCATACTCGATCACATAACGGCCAAAATAAAGGGGCCATTATGCCTGTCCTCGGGTGAAAAAACGATGATAAACCCGTGAATCGACGCTTTATTTCGCAATCTTGGGCAGCTCGTCGAGGTGGCTCAACAACCAGGTACAACCCTCATCAATGCTGTCGTCCTGGGTCATGAGATTACGGATCCGGTGCTGACACTCGCTCAGGGCATTGTCGATCACCGCTCGGGTGGCCTCGCTGGCCTCGAGAACAGAGCAAGCTTTCTGCATCTGCTCAACCAGGGAGTCGACCAGGCGCAGCGTCTCTTCGACCTGGTAGGCGTAGCGGATTTCCATATTGACCAGAGTGTTGTGCGCCCCGTCGGACCAGTCCTGCAGGTAACGGCGCTGGTGCTGACCGGTATGCTCAATTTCCAGACTGTCAACCCGGGCGCCGGTAATGTCCATCAGGGCCTGCAGCAGTTGTTCGGTTTTCTGCAGTTCCAGCTCGTCGGCATGAGGGTCCTTGAGCAGCAGGTGCATATGATCGCTTGCGAACATGATGCCCTCGTTCAGATACGCCACATTCTGACTGATGGTGGTGCGACGGATCATGGCCCGCTCGCGCTCGCTGAACTGTTTCGCCGGAAAGAACTCCGCGTGTCCGAGTTTCGACTGAAGGTAAAATCCGGCGATCAGTTGACCCCGTTTCAGGGCGCTGATCACGCAGCGGGCCAGCTCCTCAATGGACTGGACTCGCACGCTCGCCTGGGCAAACTGGCTCAGGATCGAGTCCCGCTCGCTGTTCAGCAATACGTCTTCAAGCCGATTGGCCATCGCGCTGAGCTCGGACTGCAACTGTTCAAGTGACACTTCCTCATCCGTGGGGCCTGAGCTCTGGGCTTGGCGCTGTTCGCGCTCTTTGAGCTGCGTATAAAGAAGATCGACCTCGCTTTCCAGCGCCAGAATGCAGTGCTCACACTCCTTGACCAGGCGTTCCAGCTTGAACAGTTTTTCCGTTTGCTGCGCCCGCTCGTTATCGTCTTCGGTGTGGGGGATGGTGTCTCGCAGGCGACGCATCTCACCTTCCAGGTCGACGATCAGGTTGCGTTGGCGAGTGTTGTTATGGCGCAGCTGTTGGATCTCCGCCAGAGAGTAGGGCGACTGACCGCCACTGCCAGACGCCACATTCAACGCCTGACTGCTGTCTGCCATATTGGTGTGGATCACCCGGAGGGTTTCCTCGATCTGTTCCATGGACTCAGCGCGTTGCTGAGTCTGCTCCCGTGGACTGTCTTGGTGTGGGTCGGCCTCATTGGCGGAGGTTTGTGACTCGGCTTCGGCGCTCGAGCGCTGCTGCTTCAGTTCCCGAATGTGCTGCTCAGAGCGGAACAGTTCCGCCTCCAGGCGTTTGATGCTCTGCTCCAGGTGCTCGCTCTGATTGTCTGGAAATTCGGCATTGTAGGCGCGTAGCTCTCTGGCCAGTTCACTGTTCAGGCGTTGATTGTCGGCCGAGAAGTGTTCGATGTTGGTCAGACGGCGTTCGGGCGGTGCCACCAGGGGGCGGGCATCGGAATCCATGATGTCGCGCAGCTGACGGCGCAGGCCTTCGGCATCGGCGTCCCCGGAAAGGCTCAAGGCGTCATTGATCTTCTGAAGCTTCTCAATGGTAAGGCGATTTTCGTCCTGAAGTTGCTCCAACTCCTCCCGCTTGAGTCGGTTCAGTTCCAATTTGCGCTGCAGGTCCCGCGCCTGTTTTTCGAACCCTTTGAGTTTTTCGACCCGCTGTTGGAGCAACTTGACCTGGTTGTTGCGCTGGCGTCCCGGTTTGCTGTCCTGCCGATCCACCACCCAGCGGGCGATATCGTACAGCTGCTTTTCCAGCAGTACCCAGGCATCGCCGGAGGCTTTTTCCTTGCGGTAGGCTCGCTCTTCGGCCTCGGTGAACAGGAACCGCAGGGCGGCAATTTTGGCGTTAAACGGGTGTTCCGGTGTCAGTCGGGGCAGGTTGGTCTGGGTAATGTTCCGGTACCGATCCCGCGCCTCGCTCTTCACGCGCAAGAGATAATCGGCCACCGCGTCGCCCGCTGAAGACTCCTCCGGCGGCGCACGGTTCTGGGCCCGCTCAGTGCGCACAGTGTTGCGCAGACGCTGGTAGGCGGCCATGATTTTTTTCTGGTGGCGACGCTCGCGCACCAAAAGCACACCGAGCAGCGCGCAGCCGAGGGAGAGTAAAAAGACCAGCTCCCCAAGAATGATCGTTGTCAGTGTCAACGAATCCAGCATTGTTATCCCGCGCCCTCTGCAAGCGTCAAATTACTGTCGATACCCCGCTAAAACTGTGGGTTCTGTCACAGTTATGGGAGTCGAGCCCAGTATAGCCTCTATTAGGCTTGGTGGTGTGTCGCGGTTTGCGCATAATCGGCGTTCGCTCTCACGCAAAGGACCTGCGATGAATTCTCAAGGAGACTCGACCCCTCAAAGCTCCGGCCGTCAGGCGCTGGTAAAGTCGGTGCGTCGTCTGCTGATGCGCCGACGCCCGGCTTTCTCCCTCAGCGCTGCGCTGCTCAGTGGTTCTCTGGGTATCATCCTGGCCTCCCAATTGCCCCGTCTACCTTCGCCATTGGCACTGTGGTTGTCAGCGCCTCTGATCGCCGTTCTGTTCTGGCGCGCGCCCCGCTGGCGACAGTGTGTGGCGTTCGCGTCTCTGGGATTGTTCTGGGGCGTGCTGTTCGGTCACTGGCAGCTCGATCATCGACTGCCCCCCTCATTCAGTGGTGACGAGATTCGGGTCCAGGGGACCCTGGTCGGGCTGCCGGATCACGATGCCCGCCGCGAGCGTATCCGCCTGCGGGTGGAGCAAGTCGATTCGGTCGAGGGCGATCCCCTGGCGCTGCCCCTCAGGTACATTCTGGTCAGTTGGTACGGCGGGCCGCCCCTGCACGCCGGGGAGCGCTGGCAACTGACGCTGAGGGTCAAACCACCCCGGGGGTTCGTCAATCCCGGCGGGTTCGACTACCAGTTATGGTTGATGCGCCAGGGCGTGGATGCCACCGCCTATGTGCGGGAGAGTGCGGATAATCGCCGGTTGGACAGGCCCTCGGCAGGCTCTTTGAGTCATTGGAGGGAACGGATTCGGAACTGGCTCGACCACCATCGGGCTGATGTGGCTCACCGGGACCTGATGCTGGCGCTGTTGATCGGTGATCGCTCCACCTTGAGTCCGGAGCGTTGGACGCGGCTGCAGCGCACGGGCACCAATCACCTGTTGGCCATCTCCGGATTACACGTGGGCATGGTGGCGCTGGCGGGGCTATGGCTGGGTGGCATTCTGGGGCGCGGACTCAACACGCTGTGCCATCGGATACCCGCCTCGGCGGTAGGTCAGGTGTTTGCGCTCTGCTTTGCGCTTCTCTACAGCGCTCTGGCCGGTTTCAGTATTCCGACCCAGCGCGCCTTGATCATGATCGCCGTGGTGCAGTGGGTGCTGCTGCGCCGGGGCAGTCTACCCGCCGCCACCGGCTTGCTATTGGCCTGGGTGGCGGTACTGATCCGGGACCCGCTCGCCCCTTACGATACCGGGTTCTGGCTCAGCTTCAGCGCCGTGGCGGTCCTGATGCTGGCACTCGGTGGGCGGCGCCGCCCGGGTGTGCAGTGGTGGGGTCAAACGGTGGTGCGGTCTCAGTGGGCGGTGTTTCTGGGGCTGATGGTTCCGCTCCTGATACTGGTGCACGGAGTCAGCCTGGTGGCGCCGATCGCCAACCTGCTGGCGATTCCGCTGGTGACTCTGTTGGTGGTTCCCTGGTTGCTTCTGGCGTTGCTGCTGAGCGCTCTCTGGCCCTGGGCCAGCGACCTCTCGCTGGTGGTGGCGGACCTGGGTTTGTCCACGCTTTTGGTCTGGTTGGAGTGGCTGGAGGGCGTGGCGCCAATGACCCTGTTTCAGACGGCGCTGTCCTGGCCGGCACTGGCCCTGGTCGGACTCGCCACACTGCTGATGTTGTTGCCACGAGGGCTGCCCGGACGGTGGCTGGGTTACCCCGGAATCGTGTTGGCGCTGCTGCTCCCGGGGCCACCGGTACCCCCCTTGAGAGTGACGTTTCTGGATGTGGGGCAGGGCCTGGCGGTGGCGGTACAGACGCCGGATTACCGGCTGGTGTATGATACGGGCCCCACCTACAGTGAGCGGCTGGATGCGGGCTCTGGCGTGATCGTGCCCTACTGGCAGCAACTGGGTGTGCATCAACTGGACGCGGTGGTGGTCAGTCATCGTCACGATGATCACTCGGGCGGCCTTTCCAGTGTGCTGAAAAGTCTCCCGACCGAGACGCTCTGGGTGGGCGATCCGAGCCTGTCCACGTCGATGCCCGGGCAGGATTGCCATCAAAAGGCTTCGTGGCAGTGGAATCAGGTGAATTTCCGGTTTCTGCACGCTGGCTTCCCCGCGCGGGTGAATGGCAATAATCGCTCCTGCGTTCTCGAGCTTGAATACGCGGGGCAGCGGCTCCTGTTGACCGGTGATATCGAACGGGAAGTGGAGTGGCGGTTGATCGGCCGGGATCAGCTCAACGGCGCCATCGACGTGCTGCAGGTTCCGCACCATGGCGCCGTCACCTCCTCGTCGATCGAGTGGGTTGAACAGACTCGCCCGGCCCGCGCGGTGGTAAGCGCCGCGTTTCAGGGGCGGCATGGCCACCCGAATGAGGCGGTGGTGGAGCGCTATCGCTCCCGGGGTGCCGAGGTGCTCAATACCGCGACCCTGGGGGCCATCGTGTTCGAATGGGACGAACAGGGGCGGCGCACCGAGCGGTATGCCCGGCATGCGCCAAGACGTTGGTGGTATGAATAAGGTGACGGTGGCCGGTGGCGACTGTCGCAAAATGTGACCGGGTGTTTTCCCGCTGGAAATGGTCTGTGCTATCTTGCTCCCCTGACGTGGCGCGCCTTGGCCAGAAAACGATTTAAAAGAGGAAAGTTCAGTGTTTGAGATTATTACCGCGGGTGGCTGGCTGATGGTCCCCATTATTCTCTGTTCCATCCTGGTGATTGCCATTGGTGGAGAGCGTTACTGGACCCTGGATCCCAAAAAAATCGCCCCACGGCATCTGCTCGCACAGGTGTGGAGCTGGATCAAGAACAACCAGTTGGACGCGGGCAAACTCCGCGAGCTCAAACAGTCTTCCCCTCTGGGGCGCATTCTGGCCGCGGGGCTGAGTAACTCCCGCCACGGACGGGAGGTCATGAAAGACAGCATCCAGGAAGCGGCCAGCCAAGTCATCCATGAAATGGAACGCTACCTGACAATCCTCAGCACCATTGCTAATATCGCACCGCTGCTCGGTCTGCTCGGCACCGTGATCGGTATGATCAAGGTGTTTACCGCCATCATGCTTCAGGGCACCGGCAATGCCGGCGTTCTGGCCGGCGGGATTTCCGAGGCGCTCATCACCACCGCCGCCGGCCTGACTGTGGCCATTCCGGCAATGATTCTGCACCGCTTTTTCCAGCGCCGGGTGGACACCATCGTGGTCACCATGGAAGAAGAAGCGGTAAAACTTGTGGACGCCCTGCACAGCGACCGTCGGGTCGATGTGAAAGCCAACTGATTGACCGAGGAGCAAGCGGGTGCAATTTCGACGTCAATCTAGAGAAAATGACAGCATCAATCTGACACCATTGATCGATGTGGTGTTTCTGTTGCTGATTTTCTTCATGGTGTCCACCACCTTCACCAAAGAAACCCACCTGAGCATCGACCTGCCTGAAGCCGAAGGTGAAGCGAGCGAGCAGGATGCTGAGGCGCCGCTGGATATTCTGATCACCGCAGAAGGCGACTACTCGATCAATGGTCGCAGCCTGGTAAACAGTAAGCTGGTGACCTTGAAGTCGGCTCTGGAAAAGGCCTCCGAGGGCAACAATCAGTTGCCTCTGACCATTACCGCCGATGCCAAGGCGCCCCACGAAAGCGTGGTTCGGGCCATGGATGCCGCCGGTCAACTGGGCTTTGTGCACCTGAGTATCACCACCCGGCGCCCCGAGTCCGGGGAGTGATTCGGGGGCGTTCGACATGACGCTGGCCTCGGTCTGGGAAAACGCCTGGTACGGTAAGGCCCGCTGGGTGTATCTGTTCGCTCCTTTGGCCTGGCTGTTCCGGGCTTTGGCGCGCCGGCGTCGAGCCCGGCTAAAACCTCGGGCGGTTGCCTTTGATGTGCCGGTGGTCGTGGTCGGTAATATCAGTGTCGGGGGCACCGGAAAAACCCCGTTGCTCATTGCCCTGGTGCAGCGTCTGCGCGAGGCGGGTTACTGCCCGGGCGTGGTCAGTCGGGGTTACGGGGGCAAGGCGCCAAGTTACCCCCTCATGGTTTCCGCAGACACCCCGGTCACGCATTGTGGCGATGAACCCCTGGCGATTGCGCGGGCCACCCAGTGCGCGGTGTGTGTCAGTCCGGATCGAGTGGAAGCGGCGCAAGCGCTGCGCGAGCAGGGCTGCGATATTGTGCTGAGTGATGATGGCCTGCAGCACTACCGCCTGGCCCGGGATCTGGAAATTGCCGTGGTCGATGGCGCGCGCGCGTTTGGCAACGGCTGGTGTTTGCCCGTGGGCCCACTGCGTGAACCGATCGAGCGACTCAATGAAGTCGACTGGGTGGTGGTCAACGGCTCGGAGGACAAGGTCCGTGAACAGACCCCGACGCTTCGCACCGTTCAGCACACCATGAAAGTGACCCCGGACGCCTGGCATCGGGTGTCCGATGGCACCCGCGCATCGCTGACCCATTTTGCCCCCCACACATCCGTGCACGCGGTGGCGGGAATCGGCAACCCCGACCGGTTTTTCACTACGCTGAAAGACCTCGACCTGGAACCGGTTCCCCACCGTTTCGCGGATCATCATCATTACCGCCCGGGCGAGCTTGTTTTCCAGCCGGCCTTTCCGGTTGTGATGACCGCCAAAGATGCGGTCAAATGCCAGCCCTTCGCCCAGCCGGACTGGTGGTATTTGAGTGTCAGTGCGATATTGCCGGAGGCGTTCTGGAGCGAGTTTCTGAACCGTATTGAATCCCTGAAATCCACACCTGAAACGAATTCAATCCCATGAGCTTTTACGTTGTCATCCCCGCGCGCTACGCCTCCTCCCGGTTGCCCGCCAAGCCCCTCAAAGACATCGCCGGCAAGCCGATGATTCAGCACGTTTACGAGCGCGCCCGCGAGAGTGCCGCCACGCAGGTGATCATCGCTACGGATGATGAACGCATCGAGCACGCGGCTCGCGCGTTCGGGGCAACGGTGTGCATGACCTCCCCGGATCATCAGTCAGGAACCGATCGATTGCAGGAGGTGGTCAGTCAGTTGGGGTTGCCGGACGATGCGATTGTGGTCAATGTGCAGGGCGATGAACCTCTGATTCCGCCCGCAGTCATCAATCAGGTGGCGCAGAATCTGGCGGGTGATGGTTCGGCCAGTGTGGCAACCTTGTGTGAGCCGATTGAGTCGGTGGAGGATTTTTGTAATCCGAATATTGTGAAGGTGGTAATGGATGCCCATGGGCGTGCGCTGTATTTCAGTCGGGCGCCGATTCCGTATCCTCGCGATGCGTTTGCGGGTGAGGGTAGGGCGTTACCGGAGGATTTTGTGGCGCGGCGGCATATTGGTATTTATGCGTATCGCGTGGGGTTGTTGCACCGGTTTGTGACTTGGGATCAGGCGCCGTTGGAGCGGTTTGAGTCGTTGGAGCAGCTGCGGGTAATGTGGCAAGGTGAGTCGATTCACGTTGCGGAGGCTTGTCGGCCTGTTCCTGGTGGTGTTGATACTGAGCTTGATTTGGATCGGGTTCGGCGGTTGTTGGGCTCTTGAGTTTTTTGGTTTGGTGGTCTTTTTGGAGTCCGGCGTCAGAGGGGCAGATAGCGTTTGGAGACCCGCCGTGAACCCATCCATGGGGGCTTCTCGTCGACATCCATGTCTCCGAGAGTCTCCAAACGCTATCTGCCCCTCTGACGCCTCCGTGTGAACTTGACGATTGTTCTCCATGATCTAGTAAAGTTTGCTTTATTAGTGCAACTGAAGCTTCAGGTTGGCACTGAGCATAGGCGTCGAGAACCTCTTTGGGGGCGTCGGTCGCCATGGATGGCGCGCCGATCGAGCGCACATGGATGTGCTTGTAGCGTACCCCAAAGAGGTTCTCGACGCCTATGCGTAACGAGACCAGAACTGAAGTCGTAAAGATGAAATCAGTATTTACTAGGCAAAGGTTTAAGCATGAGCGTTAATGTTTTATTTGTGTGTTTGGGGAATATCTGTCGGTCGCCTACCGCCCATGGGATATTTGAAGAGAAAGTCCGGCAGGCGGGATTGGCGAAACGTATCCAGATCGATTCGGCGGGTACGGGTGCCTGGCATATTGGTAAAGGGCCCGATGCGCGTTCCCAGCGTGCGGCACTCAAACGCGGCTATGACCTCAGTCAGCTTCGGGCCCGGCAGGTGAACCCGGCCGACTTTGACGAATACCACTACATCCTCGCCATGGACCACAGCAACCTGCAGGACCTGCAAGCCATGAGACCGACCCATTACAGTGGGCATCTCGGGCTTTTTCTCGAGTTTGGCGATAACGCCCATTATCGCGAAGTGCCCGACCCCTATTACGGCGAAGGCGACGGTTTTGAATTGGTGCTCGATCTGGTTGAAAGTGCCTGCGACGGTCTGCTTCAACACATCAAAACTCAGCGGTGATGAGAGACTCGGAACGCGTGGATATACAAGAGAATATCAACCTCCAACCCTATAACACCCTGGCAGTGCCCGCCAAAGCGCAGCACTATGCGGAGGTCACAGACGTGTCCCAACTGCCCGCGTTGCGGCAGTTCGCGCGGGATCGAAATCTGCCTCTTCTGATTCTCGGTGGCGGTAGCAATGTCGTGTTGCGAGAGGATTTTCCCGGCCTGGTTCTGCACATGCGAATGACCGGTAAAACCCTGGTTCAGGAAGATCGCCATCACGTCTGGCTTCGCGTGGCCGCTGGGGAAAACTGGCATGAACTGGTTGAGTATTGTCTGGCGAACGAATACTGGGGGCTGGAAAATCTTTCGCTGATCCCGGGTTCTGTGGGGGCGGCGCCGATTCAGAATATTGGTGCCTACGGTGTGGAGCTGAAAGATGTATTTTCAGAGCTGGAGGCCATGGATGTGGTGACCGGCGAGGTGCATCGCTTCGATAAAGACGCCTGCGAATTCGGTTATCGCGACAGTCTGTTCAAGCGGGCCGGCAAAGACCGGTACATTATTTTATCCGTGACCTTGAAGCTCTCTCGGCAGCCGCATCTGAAAGTGACTTATCCGGCGTTGAAAGAGGCGGTGGGCGCGATTCCCATGGCGGAACTGACGCCGGTGGCGGTGAGTGAGGCGGTGTGCCGGATTCGGCGCAGCAAATTGCCGGACCCGGCGGATATTCCCAATGTGGGAAGTTTCTTCAAGAATCCGCTGGTGGGGCTGGATCAGTTTCTCGAACTGCAGGTCCGTCATCCCGGACTGGTGTCCTACCCGGTGGATGCGCGCCATGTGAAGCTTGCCGCCGGATGGCTGATCGAGCGGGCGGGGTGGAAAGGCGTGGCCCGTGGGCCGGTGGCGGTGCATGCGCATCAGGCGTTGGTATTGACCAATCCGGGCCGCGCGCCCGGCGGGGAAGTGCTGGCTCTGGCCGAAGAGATTCGTCACTCCATTGCCGCGGAGTACGGAGTGGATCTCGAGCCCGAACCCCGGGTCTATCCCTGACGCACCGGCCCCTTATCCGGGGCTACCGGTGCTGAACGGTCAGTACAACTCGACCACGACCCGGAACCCCAGGTTACTGTCCCGATAATCAGTGGGCGCACCCCGCCGAACATGGGTGGCGATATTGCCCACCGAATCCTCAAACGAACCTCCGCGTATGGTCCGCTCGGTGCAGTTTTCGGTGATCAGGGGTGTGCCGTTCTGAGGCATTTCCAGCAAGTGGTTCCGGTAACAGTCCTGGGTCCATTCGGCCGCATTACCCGCAACGCTGTGCAAGCCGAAGGCATTGGCCGGGTAGGAACCCACGGGGGCGCTTTTGGAGGAAAACAGGCCGGTGTACTCACTGTTGCAGCCCCGTCGGCAGTTCGCGAGTCCGTCGGCGTCGGCGCCGGCTTCTCCCCACCAGAAGGTGGTTTGGGTGCCCGCCCGTGCTGCGTACTCCCACTCCGACTCACTCGGCAAGCGGTAGCGTTTGCCGGTGCTCTCACTGAGCCAGTTTACGTAGGCCAGGGCATCGTTCCAGCTCACATTGATCACCGGCCGGTTGTCTCGTCCCCAGCGCTCGTCGTCGGGCAGCGGGCGGTCCGTGGCCCGGGCAAACTTGTCGTAGTCGGCGAAGGTGATTTCAAATCGGCTGATGGCGAATGCCCGGGGAATCCGGACATTCCGTTCGGGCATGCTGCGGCTGTCCAGCTTGCTGCCCATGGTGAAACGACCGGCGGGAACGATCACCATCTCTGGGCCGCGGTCGCCGTCGCGCAGTTCGTTGTAAAAGGTTGCACCCGCCACCGGTGTTTTGCGCAGGGCGACCGGCAGCGTCACCGCCTCGTCTTCCACCTCAATCCAGCGGGTGTCGGTATCGTAGCCGGCATAGCTGGTTTCAATATGGTAGCGCCCGGGCAACAGGGGAATGCCCGGGTAATAACGATCCGGTATGTTCAGAATGCGGACCCGGGCGTTTTCCGGCTCCGGCGTAACCCGCAGTTCGTAGCGCGGTGGGGCGGCCGTCGGGGTTTCCACCGGTGTGTCGGGCCTCATCCCCATCAATGCGTCTGTGCTGCTCTGATTCTCGGCTTCGGGCTCGGGGCGCAGTACCAGCGGGGTCGTGGGAATCTCGAGGGTGCGGGCCGCTTCGGGGCGGGGCTCGGTCGGTGTCGGGGCGATCAAGTGCGCGGTGCGACGGGCCAGTGACTGCACCGAGTCCGGCAGCCAGCGCTCACCGGGCAATGTCCATTCGTTCAACGCCAGGCTGAAGGCACCCCAGATGACCGTCAGCAGTATCATCAGGGTCAGCGTGCGGGAGAGTAACCGGCGTCCTCGCCACAGGCTGTGGTAGTGCGCCGCCTGCTGAACCTGGGTGGAGATGACGGTGGTGTGTTCCTGGGGCGGATTCAGCGGCCCCTTGATTTCGGTCACCCGGATCTGCGGGTGGCGGTAAAGGCCGCGACGCGGTGTCCAGCGCAGCGAGCACAGGCTCTGCCAGGTCAGGCGTAGCTGTTCTCGCAAGGCCCCGAGCGTGGTCGCCAACAGTGCCCGGAACAGCGAGAGGAGCTGGACCCGGGTGGAGTCAGCGGTGGTGAAATACGTCTGTCCCAGGCCGGCGGGTCCTTCCAGGGCATCGATCGCCGCAATCACATCCCGCCCCCGCTGAAAGCGACTGTCCGGATCCTTGGCCAGCAGTTGGTTGAGAATCTTCTGATACGCCTGATACTGGGGCGGGAGCTTGGGAATGGGCGCGGTCAGGTGCTTGATGGCGATGGCCACTGCTTCGTCCGCCTGGTAGGGCACCTGCCCGGTCAGCATTTCGTAAAAGACCACACCCAGGCTGTAAATATCGGCACGACCGTCCACGGGTTTTCCCCGGGTCTGCTCCGGGCTCATGTAATGAGGCGTGCCGACCACCGTGCCGGCGTTGGTCATCCGGGAGGCGGAGCTGACGGTCTTGGCGACCCCAAAGTCGGACAATACCGCGGAGTTGTCTTCGCGGAACAGAATGTTTTCGGGTTTGATGTCCCGGTGGATGTAGCCTTTCTCATGGGCGTGGTCCAGCGCCCCGGCGATTTCCCGGGTGATCCGCAGGACTTCCTGGGTGCTCAGACCGGAGGCCATTTTTTCGTGAATGGACCCGCCGGCCAGATAGTCCATGGCGATGTAGTTCAGGTTCTTGTAACGCCCGATATCGTAGATGGAGACGATGTTCGGGTGCGACAGTTGCCCGACGATATTGGCTTCGCGCTGAAAGCGCTCGCTGAACACCGGATCGCCATTGAGTGCCGGAGACATGACTTTCAGGGCCACTTCACGGCCCACGCTCAGTTGAATGGCGAGGTAGACGGTGGACATTCCGCCCTGGTTGATTTTGCGAATGATGCGGTAGCCGGGAATATGCATTACCGGGCCACCCAGTAGAGTACTAACGCCAGCGACAGAAGCGCGGTGGCGTACAGGGCCAGATCCGGACCGCGCCGACCGGTAATATGCGGCACCCACTGCCACAGCGTACTCCAGCGCGAGCGCTGGCTCAGTGGTGACTGGATCAGCTGCAGGGTGATGTTGTCACGACCTCCCGCGTCCAGCGCGGCGCGCATCAGCCGATTGACGGCGGCACGCGGGCTACGGCACCGAAACAGCAGACGGGCCAGGGCTTCGTCATCCAATTCGTCGGTGAGCCCATCGCTGCACAACAGGATCCACTGGTCCTTCAGCCATTGGCCGCGCACGGAGTCAACTTTGACCTCCTGCAGTTCGTAGGAACCCAGACATTGAGTGATGATGTTCTTATCGGGGTGGCCCTCGACCTCCGCTTCTTCAATCACTCCGGAGGCGAGCAGCATCTGCACGTAGGAGTGGTCGGTGGTGAGCCGTTCGAGGCGACCGCCGTCTTCGGTGTGGGTCCAGAGATAGGCCCGGCTGTCGCCGACCCAGGCGACTTCGTAGTCGTCTCCGAGGCTGCGCAGGGCGACGATGGTAGAACCCATGCCCGGCGCGCCTTCGCCATTGGCGGCGGCTTTGAGTACGGCCCGGTGGGAGGCCTGGATGGCCTGGGTGAGGCTTTTGTGTTGTTGGTCGAGCAGGGTGTCCCGGACGATGGCGCTGGCGACTTCGCCGGCTTCGTGCCCACCCATGCCGTCGGCCACGAGCCATAGGCCGCGCTCGGGCAGGCTCAGGAGCGTGTCTTCGTTGTTGTCGCGCTTGTGGCCCGCGTGGGTGGCGGCGCTGTATTCCAGGGGTGGCTGGGGCATAGTTAGTCCGTTGTCACCATCGTATGTTACCGGCTTGGGATCGCCTCGGGAATCCTAAAGCACTTTGCCGTCGAAAACTACATAACAGGTCGCGGTTTGGGTTTTCGACTGTTGCCGTACCAAAATTCCCTTCGGTTTTTCGAAAGGACTTTTTAATCGGACTTCGTATGCAGAGCTGCGGCTGGGTAACCCCTTGCGAGACACGCCGTAAATACATCCATGTAGGCTCATCACCCGCCGTCCAGGCGGGTGACGGTCTCGCAAGGGGTTACCCAGCCTCCGCGGTGCCAGCGTAACGTTCCGGGAACTCGGACCTTTCAAAAAAGGGCTTGTGTAACAACCCAAGTAATATCCGGCACGGAGGGCGGTGAGGGGGAAACCCTTTCAAGACCGTAAGCGGAGGGACTCCGCGCGTCGAGCCCCCAGGGATGGGTTCACGGCGTGTCTTGAAAGGGTTTCCCCCTCATGGCCCGGGCGTCACGTATTCTCTGCACCTTCTTTACTAACGGCTATCCAGGCGAAGCATTCCTTCCGAAGTTACTTAGCCAGTGACAAACATACCTCTTTAAAGCTCGCGCAACTCCAGTCCCAAACTTTCCAGAACCGCTCGTTCTCCGCTGTGACTGACCACCGCCGTGCTGGCCCGTTCTGGTTTCAGGTACTCATTGGCCACGCGTTGGATATCGGCTAGGGTGACAGCTAGGACCCGGTTGCGGAAAGTCTCGCGTTTCTCCCGGGTGCGGCCAAACAACTCCGCCTGATAGGTCTGGCGGGCTTCACCTGCGGGAGAAGCCGGCTTATCCAGACTGCTGACTACCCCAAGAATCGCCTCCTCCAACGGCTGCCACTCGTGTTCGCTGGACAACAGCCAATCCACCGCCGCCTCGAAATCCTTCAGGGTATCCGCCAGGCGGGGGTCGCGGTAGGAGAAGAACCGGAAGGCCGCGATATTGTTGTCCTGGCTGGCGCCGCCGCCGTAGGCGCCGCCCTGTTCGCGAATGGTGCGGTGCAGATAGCCGTTGCGCAGGAAACCGGCCAACACCGTCAGGGCGGCCGCGTCGGGGTGCTCTGACGGTACCGTGGGGTAGGCCTGGGCGCAGAAGTTGACCTGGGTGTTGGTCAGCCAGCCTTCGCGTACCGGCTCGTGAACGGCGGGCAGTCCGAAGGAGCGGAAGTCGGCCACCGGCGGCTCGCTGGGCCAGTGAGACTGCACGGTGTCGCGCAGCTCGTCGAGCTGATGGGGTTCTCCAATCAGCAGGAACTCCCGGGGTGCGACCCGAAGGCGGGCGTGAATGCTCTCCAGTTGCGCAGCGTAGGCTCTCAGGGATTCGCCGTCTTTCAGGGCCTGATCAAGCCGCTTCAGGTGGGCGATGCCCTCAAGGCCGCCAATCCGGTGGGTCAGGCGAGCTGACGGAGCCATGCCGGCGCAGGCGGCCAGCATGGCCAGGCTGTGGCCGTTGCCGGTGATGCTCTGTTCACGGCGGGCGCGCATCTGCGAGACCAGCTCTTTCAGCCGGCTGTGCTCGTCAAAACGCGGTTCGGTCAGGGTCGCGCGCAGCAGTTCGTTCATGGCCCCGGCATTGCGGGTCAGTGCCTTGGAGCCTAGCGAAAAATAGGCATCGATGTTCTGCACATCATCGGTGGTGCCACGCACCGTCGCCGAGGCGCTGATACCCCCCACGGCGCTTGCCTGCCAGCGTTGAGCCTCGAGGTAATCGAGGTTGCCCAGGCCAACTTCAGTCAGGGCGTTGCAGTAGAGCGGCAGCAGCGGCTGCTCCTCCTCGCTGATGTCAGGCAGTTTGCAGGTGACCTGTTCATACACCAGGCCGTTGGTGCCGGCGCCGTAGCGGCGCAGCGGGTCGCTGGCGGGGTTCTTCGGGTCGAGGGTTTCCCGGCTGCCTTCCACATACGCCATGGTCTTGGGAATGTCTTCCAGGCCGACCTTGGGCAGGATGCTGTCGTCGTCTTTTTGTACTTGGCGCTCCTGCAGGGCCTTGGCGCGCTGCACGATCCACTGACGATCGTCGTCGGTGAGTTTGGCGTTGATATCGGCCAGACGTTTTTGCTCGGCCTCCTGGGCCCGGCGGGTGAACTGGCTGTCCGGGCGCAGGGTCAGGCGCAGGCGGTGAGGGTTGTCGAGCAACCAGCGGCGCACCAGCGAGGGAATGAAATCCGGGTCTTTGACCTTTTCCCGCAGTTTCACCAGCGCCGAATCCAGGTCGAGCAGGGCGATGGGGTCGGCCCGGTGGGTGGCGGCGGGCAGGCTGTTCATGATCAGTTGCAGGCCGTAGGGGAAACCGTCTCCGCCGACTTCGCGCTGCTGCAGTTCCAACTGGTGCAGTGCGCTGTCAATCAGCTCCTGGGGGACGCCTTCGTCGGCTACCCGCTCCAGGGCGCCCAGAATCAATTGCTCCACCTCCGGGACTTCCTCCAACTGGCAGCCCTCCAGGCCACAGCCGAAGGCCAGCTCGTATTGGGAGTCATCCAGTCCGCACAGCGGAGAGGGCGCCTGTCCGAGGTCGGAGGTTTCCAGGGCGTGCAGCAGGGGAGAGGCACTGTTGTCCAGAAGGACGGCGGTCATCAGTTGGCTTTCGAGGGTCTGATCCAGATCGGTGATGTTGCCCAGCAGCCAACCCATGACGACGTGGGTTTTGTGGGTCGGGTCTTCGCCCTCCTCCAGCGGGTAGGCTTCCTCCACCGCGATGGGGGCGTGGTAGCGCTTTTCTTCGCCTACGGCAATGACATCATCCAGGCGCTTGAAGCGGTGCAGGGCTTTGGCTTCAAACTTGGCCTGATGCTCCGCTGCCGGAATGTCGCCATAGGTCATGAAGATCGCATTGCTCGGGTGGTAATGGGTGCGATAGAACTGCTGGAGTTGTTCGTAGGTCAGGTCCGGGATGTGCTCCGGATCGCCGCCGCTGTTGTGGTGGTAGGTGGTGGTCGGAAACAGGTAGCGACACAGCGACTGCCACAGTTGTGCGGGTACCGAGCTCATGGCGCCTTTCATTTCGTTGAACACCACGCCTTTGAAGGTCAGCGGGGAGTCGGGATTGTCCGGCTCCTTGAACTCCAGGCGATGACCCTCCTGGGCAAAGTCCAGCTCGTCCAGGCGGGAGAAAAACACCGCATCCAGGTACACATCCAGCAAGTTGTCGAAGTCCTTGCGGTTCTGACTGGCGAAGGGGTAGGCGGTCCAGTCCGGACTGGTGAAGGCGTTCATGAAGGTGTTCAGGGACCGGCGGATCATCATGAAAAACGGATCGCGCACCGGATACTTTTCGCTGCCACAGAGCGCCGTGTGTTCGAGAATGTGGGCGACCCCGCGCGAGTCCTGGGGCACGGTGCGCAGGGCGACCAGAAAAACGTTCTCCGGGTTGTCGCTGGCGAGGTGGATGTGCTGAGCACCGGTCACTTTGTGCTGGTACTCCTCCACCCGCAGGTTCAGGGAGTCGATGGTCTGGCTGCGCAGGTGCTCAAAGGCGGCATGGCTGGTGTGGGTCATAAAGTTTCACAATCTCCGGTATCGGTTTACGGCTTGGGTCGAAACGCGAGTTGCTGGTCGTTGAAGCCGTCAAAAGCGTCGAGTAAAGGCGCATAGTCTACGCGCTCGCCCTCCAGATGCGCCAGTGCGTAACAGCAGGCTTCCAGGGTGGAGAGCTGGCCGGGC
This sequence comes from Marinimicrobium sp. LS-A18, assembly GCF_000463525.1. Lineage (NCBI taxonomy): Bacteria > Pseudomonadati > Pseudomonadota > Gammaproteobacteria > Cellvibrionales > Cellvibrionaceae > Marinimicrobium > Marinimicrobium sp. LS-A18. The sequence continues at coordinate 1,004,631 of NZ_AWEP01000002.1, read as the reverse complement.
TTGCGCGCCCGACGGATTCGATAGCGCGACGCTGGCGTATCGGTCAGCGCCAACCTGGGCAGTGCGTGCAGTGGCGGGTTGAGGTAAAGCATTTTGCGGCTCTTGCGCCAGGTGGCATCGAGCACCACCAGCTGGCGTCGTGGCCCGGTATCGGTTCGCTCGGCAAGGTCGCTCGGGTCCGGATACCGGGGGGCGGGGAGATCGTCGGTCTCCGGGTAGAGCAGTATCGATTCGTCAGCCCGGCCGAGCAGTTCGCCCAGGGCGGCATCGGACCACTGCTCCCCCACCACCCGCTGACAGTCCCGCAGGCTGAGATCCAGCAGGCGGGCGCTGTTTTTGGCCCGGTGGGCTTCGTCGGGGTGTTGCAGAATCAGCAGGGATACGCCGTTGTCGACCGGTCGGACCCAGTGGCAGATACAGGCCCGCTCCGGTCGCTCGCAACGGGGGCAAAGGGCACGGCTCATTCGGCGGCCTCCGGATCGACGGCCGGAGCGGGTGCGCTGGCGATCAGTTGTTCTTTGGCGGCGCGCGACAGCTGCTTGATGGCGTACTCCCGTCGACTGGCACTGGAGCGGTCGGGATGATGTTCCAGAAAGCATAACTGATGGGGCTGGCGACCGCGAAAGTAGCGGGCCCCACGGGGTCCGCCGCTGTGTTCTTTCCAGCGGCGGACCACATCGGTGGTGATGCCGGTGTAGTACCGGCCATCGTCACCGAGAATGATGTAAACCTGCCAACGGCTCTCTGCCATCACGAGTGTGGGTACAGGGGTTTGAGTCCCCCGGTATCGGTGCGCCCGGATCTATAACCGGCCCGGCTCTGATTCAGTGCCTGTAGCAGGGCGGCGGTGTCGAATGGTGCGTCGGGCTCACCCTTGAACAGTATGGCGTCCAGCTCTTGCAGTCGCGCCCGCGCCACGTCGTCGTCGAGCCGCTCGGCCAGATCGGTCAGGCCTCGGGGGGGCACCTCGGGCCAGATGGCGGCTCCCCAGTCGAGCAGGGCCCGGCGCAGGGCGTGCAGGTCATCGGCTTTGGCGGCGCGTTTGACGCCTTGCCAGGCTCGGCCACGGGCGGCCCGGGCCCGGTCTCTATCGCCTCGGGCCTGCGCCTCGCGTGCGGCAAGATCGCTCTTCAGACGCCAGACGAGGAAGGCGAGCCAGAGGGTCAAGGCTGACAGGAGCGCCGTGGCTATGCCCAGTACTACGGTAACCAGCGGCGCTGGCCCGCTTGCAGTCGGGCGGGGAGCGGTGGCGTCTTCGCCATTTTCGCGCTCCCGGGACGGTGTGACCTCGGAAGCGGGGGCGGCGCCGGGTATGGCGGTGACGTTGACGGTGCTCGCCGGCAGCTCCGCGGTGCGCATCTGATCGGCCTCGGTGTCCCACCAGGTCAGGGTGACCGCCGGAATCTCGAGGCGTCCGCTCTGGTTGGGCACCATCGCCAGGGTCAGGGTGCTGGTGCTCTGGACGCCGCTCGCATTGACCTGCTCTTCGGTCTGCGGCCGGTCCGGGTAGAGTGTCAGGCCCGGGGTTTCTTCCAGGGTCAGGGCGGGGAGTTGCGCGGCGGTCAGACCGTCCGCCTGAATGGTGATCCGGCGGGTCACCGGCTCACCCTGACGCAGGGAGTCCGGATCGGTGCCCCAGTGTTCGCTCAATTGCAGATTGCGGGCCGGCAGCCAAGTGTCGCCGGTGTATTGATCGGGGGTCGGGTCCACCGTCACAGTGAGGGCGTCGGTGCGGACTCGCTGTCGGCTGCTGCGGCCCCAGAAGTCTCGCTGTCCCCGGCTGACGGCGAGTTCATACACCAGGGAGGGGATTTCCAAAGTGCCACTGCGCTGGGGGAACAGGGCAAAGGTGGTTTCCAGAACAATGTGCTGGCGGCCGTCGATCTGAGTAATGTAGTTCTCTTCATTGACGGCCTTGATCACCGCATTGTTCAGTTCCAGCGGTTGAATTTCCGCACCATCCAGATTGACCCGGCTGTACAGCCGCACCGTGAACAGGACCTGCTCCTGAACGTGGACCCTCTCCTTGTTCAGCTCCGTTTCTACAAAAATGTCCTGGCCGTCACTGTCCGGTTGCTGTTGTCGTTCCTGCACCGTTACGGTGATGGGCTCGCTCTGGCGGCCTTCGAATTCGAAGGCGGGGATGTTGAAGGTACCGGCCCGCTTGGGGGCCAGCATCAGGCGCCACTCGGTCCAACCTTCCATGTCGCCGTTGACGATGCGCATCTGGTGACTTCGCTGATTGCTGAGGATGTCGAAGTCCCGGCGCAGCGCGTCGAAATCGGGGCCCCCGGTGAGGGTTCGCCCGGTCTGGCGCACGGTCAGAGTCAGGGTATCGTTCAACCCGATGGTCTCGCGGTCGACATTGGCGATCAGCTCCTGGGCCTGGGTGTGGCCGGCCAGCAGCAGGATCATCAGTAACGTGGCCTGGAATGTCGCCTTCAAGTGGGTCGCGAACGGTCTCATGAATGTCATCGTATTATGTGTCTGTCTCATGGTTATGTGGGTTGAGTATGCTCGGGCTACCAGCGCTCTTCGGTTCCCCGCCCCTCGGTTTCGCCGCGCATCTGCTGTAAGCGCCGCTGTTGGCTCTGGTACTCGAATTTGCGGCGCAACAGGCCGCCGGGATCATCGGGTACCTGACGGAGCCACTGCTCCATGGACTGGCGCTCTTCATCGCTGACATCGCCCTCTTGAAGGGTGGCGGCTGAGGTCTCTTTGTCACCCTCCTGGCCATTCTCTTCAGGGCTTCCGGATTGTGGCTGCTCCTGCTCGGCCTGGTCGTTCTGTCCCTTCGGCGATGGGCTGTCCGTATCGGTTCTCTGTGGTTCGTCGTCGCCTGGTGAGTCGCTGGTGTCGGAATTCGATGGACTTTCTTCGCTGGCGTTCTGTTCGTTGTCGCCGGACGACTCGTTCTCCGAGGGTGATTGCTGCTCTCCGTTTTGCTCGCTTTGTGAATCTTGCTCGTTCTGCCCGGACTTCTCGGAGTCGGAGTCATTGTCACTATCCTGTGAGTCGCCGCCGTTCTGTTGCTGCTCCTGTTGTTCCTGTTGCTGTTTGAGCTGTTCAACCAGCGCCTTGTTGGCCCGGGCGTCTTCCAGTGTGGAATCTTTTTCCAGTGCCTGGTCGTAGGCGTCAATCGCACCGTCCAGGTCACCGGCTTTGGCCAGGGCATTGCCCCGGTTGTAGTGGGCGCGGGCGCTGTCGCTCTGAGCGAAGGCCTCTGCCGCCGCCGCGTAATCCTCCGCCCGATACAGCGCGCTGCCGCGCCATTCCGGATTCTGGAAATGCTCGGCGGCCGCGGCCGGATCACTGTCTTCCAGTGCCCGGGCGCCCCGTTGATCCGGCGTCAGGAACGGGGCCTGCCAGTCCGCCGCCTGAGCCGGTTGGGGGAGCAGGCCGCACAGGGGCAGGGCGACTACCAGCACCAGCAGACCGCGGCGGAAACTGTACAGCACGATGGGTAACAATAGCAGCACCAGCCAGTGGCCCCGGTCGTACCAGGTGTCGAACTGACGGTCCAACTGACGCTCCTTGCCTTCCATCCAGCCGGGTTGCTCCAGCAGCCACTGTACGTCGTCGGCGCTGGCATCAATACGCTCGTAGCGCCCACCGGTGCGCCCGGCCAGGCGTTCAAGGCGGTCTTGTTCGAGCTTGGCCACGACAATGTTGCCCTGACGGTCCCGCTCGAAGCCACCGCGGTCGTTGGGAATGGGGGCCCCATCCGGGGTGCCGACACCGAGAATGGACAGCCGGAATGCGGTATCCCCGAGCTGTTCCAAAATGGGGTCGACCGCTTTTTCGACAACGCCGTCCGTCAGCAGCAAGATCTGGCCCTCGCTGATACCCGCGTCGGCAAATAGGGTCCTGGCCTGTTCGATCGCTTCCTCCGGGCGACTGCCGGGGAGGGGCATGACGTTGGGATGCAGGGCGTTGAGCAGGCTGCGGATGGTGGCGGTGTCGTCGGTCAGGGGCGAGACCACATGGGCGTCCCCCGCATAGGCGATCAGGCCGGTAAAGCCTTCTTTGCGTTCGCGCAGGACATCGGCGATTTTCAGGCGGGCGCGGACCAGACGAGACGGCGCCAGGTCCTCTGCCAGCATGGACGGCGACAGATCGAGCACGATGATCAGGGCGTTCTCGGTCTTGTGTACGGGCATGGGCCGTTTTTCCCAGCTGGGCCCGGCCAGGGCCAGGCAGGCCAGTACCCAGGCCGCCAGTAGTCCCCACAGGTAGCTGCGGCGCTTTTGTTGGGTCGCCGGGTCCAGGAGGTGCTCCAGCAGCCCCGGCGCGATCAATTGGCGCCACTGGCGGGCCTGCTGGCGCTGTTGCCACAACAACAGAACCAGAGCGATCGCCGGAATCAGGGCCAGCAGCCAGAGCGGCCGCAACCAGTGGAAGTTCTCAAGTGCTGTCTGAAGTGTATCCATCAGCGAGATCCTCCCGAGGTGCGTGCGGTCAGTCGTGGGCTCAGCCAGCGGCCGGTGGCCAGCAGAGCGCTGAGCACAAAGGCGAGGGCCAGGGGCCAGTGAAACAGGCTCCGGGTGGGACGGAAGGTTTCCTCGTCGTATTCAATGGGCTCCAGTTCATTCAGGGTCTGGTGCACCTGGTACAGCTCCTCCAGACTGCGCGCCCGGAAATAGCGCCCGCCAGTCTGGGCGGCTATTTCTCTCATGGTGTCTTCATCCAGATCCCGGGAGGGGTTCACTCGGCGCTGGCCAAAGATGGTCTGGGTGATCATTTCCTCCGCGCCAAAACCGATGGTGTAGATTTTGACGTTGTGTTGCTCGGCCAGATAGGCGGCCCGCTGTGGGGTCAGTTCCCCGGCGTTGTTGGCGCCGTCGGTCAGCAGAATCAGGACCCGGCTGGCCTCGGGGCGGTCCCGCAGGCGTTTGACGGCCAGCCCGATGGCATCGCCGATGGCGGTTTTCTCACCGGCAAAACCGATCTGGGCTTCCTGTAACAGGGTATAGACGGTCTGCCGATCGTAGGTCAGCGGCGCTTGCAGATAGGCCCGGGTGCCGAACAGGATCAGACCGAGGCGGTCGGTCTGGCGCTCCTGAACAAAATCACCCACCACCCCTTTGACCGCCTGCAGGCGGTTGATGGCTTGCCCCTGGTACTGCATGTCCTCGATTTCCATACTGCCGGAAATGTCGACGGCCATCAGCAGATCCCGGCCGCTGCTGGGCAGGCTGACCGGCTCGCCGACCCACTGGGGGTGGCTGGCGGCGAGCAGGCTGGCGCTCCAGATCAGCCAGAGGCTGGCGGCCATCAACCAGCGCCGTTCCCCCCGACGGGACTCTTCGCCTCGCAATCGCTTCAATCGACTGAAGAAAGGCACTCGCAGAGCCGCCTCGCGGCTGGGTTCTTCCGGAACCCAGCGCATCAGCAGTGGCAGCGGCAGTAACAGCAGCAGCCAGGGCCATTGCAGCTCAAGCATGGTGCACCTCCGCGAGCCATTGCTGGAGGTGTCGCTCGGACAGGCGGTGGCGGCGAATCCATTGTGCGGCCAATTGATGCAACGCCTCGACATCCACTTTCGGATCGGGTTGATAGGGGCCGTCGGCCAGGATGTGACCGGGCCCTTCGGTAAACGCCGGTTCCAGCCCGGCACTGGCGTCCAGAAAGCGCAACCACTGGGGCCCCTTCAGTGCCGCCAATTCAGCTTCGCGGGCCTCGGGCAGGGCGCTCAGCGCGGTTCGGCGAAGCAGTTGGCTGACCTGCTGCAGGTAGTGTCGGTGGGTGGCTGGGCCCGGATCGCTCCGCAGGTAGTCCCGGTAGGCATGATCGAGCAAAGCCATGGCCTCGCGGCGGTAGCGCTGCCGGCGTTGACGGCGGTAACCCTGCCACAGCAGTGCTCCGAGCACGATCAGCAGCAGGGCAATCAACAGCCACCAGCCCCAGGCCAGGGGCCACCAGCCGATGGGCTCCGGCAGATGAATGTCTTTCAGTTGTGCCAGTGGGTCTTGCGGATTCATGGGTGCAGTCAATCAGCCTCGGGCGCGGCGACGGCGGGCGCCGAAACGCTCGCGCAGCAATGTGTGAATGTCGTCATCGGTGGCGTAGGACAGTAGCGGTAACGCCAGACGGCGGCTGCTTTCGGTCAGCGCCTGCAACCGCGTCTCGAATTCCCGACGGTAGGCCTGCCGGAACGCCGGATCCTGGGCGGGCAGTTGCAGACGCTCCTCCCCGTCGCTCACCGTCAGGAAATGGTTGCTGCTCAGCTCCCGCTCCAGCGGATCGTATACGTGCATCAGGGTTACGTCGGTATGGCGTGCCAGCTCGAACAGTTGCTGCTCGCAGCGGGTGTCGAAGTCGTGGAAATCACTGATCACGAACACGGCGCTGCCGGGTTTGGCGACGCGACGGACATCGGCCAGTAGGGTCTCCAGGGAGGTGATGGCCTTGTCTGGCACCGGAGTGGCCAGCTCACGGTTGTAGTCGTGCATCTGGTGGAGCAGTTCCAGCGCGGCGTGTTTGCTGCGCCGGGCGCGGACATCCCGCTGGCTATGATCGCCAAATATCAGGCCGCCAATCCGGTCGCTCTGGTTCAGAGCGGCCCAGGCCAGGATGCCGGCAATATGGGTGGCCAGCACCGACTTGAAACAGGTACGGCTGCCAAAAAACATCGGTGAACGCTGATCCACGACGACAAACACCGGGCGTTCGCGCTCCTCGCGAAAGATCTTGGTGTGAGGCACCTGGGTCCGGGCGGTGACCCGCCAGTCGATGGTGCGGACATCATCGCCGGGCTGATAGAGCCGCACTTCCTCAAAGTCGATCCCCCGGCCGCGCATTCGGGTGCGTACCCCTCCGGTCAGCAGACTGCGAGCCGGTCGCCGGGCGAACAGTTGCAGGTCCCGGGCGGCAAAGCGCAGGCGCAACAGATCTCCCAGGTCGCAGTAAGCGCCCTGGGGGGCCAGCGCGGCGGCAGTGGGTCTGGCCTTGGTTCCCGCCATCAGGCCACCGGCACCACGTCGAGCAGACGGTCGATTACTTGTTCACGGGAAACCCCTGTGGCCTCAGCCTCAAAGCTCAGGATCAGGCGGTGACGGAGCACGTCGTGGGCAATGGCGCGCACATCGTCGGGGCTGACATAGTCCCGGCCTTCCAGCCAGGCATGGGCCCGGGCGCACCGGTCCAGGGCAATGGTGGCCCGGGGGCTGGCGCCGTATTCCAGCCAGTTGACCAGATCGGGGTCATAGTCGCCGGGGCGCCGGCTGGCATTGATCAGTTGGACGATATACTCCTCCACCGGCTCGGCCATGTGGATCGCCAGAACCGCCTGGCGACCTTCAAACAACAGACTCTGGCTGATTTCGGCGGGGGGCGGAGTCTCCTGGTGAGCGGCCTCGGCCCGGGCGAGCTTCAGGATTTTCCGCTCGGCCTCAATATTCGGGTAGTCCACCAGCACCTGCATCAGAAAACGATCCAGTTGGGCTTCCGGTAGCGGGTAGGTCCCTTCCTGCTCAATGGGGTTCTGGGTCGCCATCACCATGAACAGTTCCGGCAGCGGGTAGGTGGTGCTGCCCACGCTGACCTGTCGTTCGGCCATGGCTTCGAGCAGGGCGGACTGTACTTTGGCCGGCGCCCGGTTGATTTCGTCACTCAAGACCAGATTGTGAAAGATGGGCCCGGGTTGAAATTCAAAGCGACCCTGCTCTGGGCGGTAGATGTCGGTGCCGGTCACATCCGATGGCAGCAGGTCGGGAGTGAACTGTATGCGCTGAAAGTTGCCTTCAATGGCATCGGACAGGGTTTTGATCGCCTTGGTCTTGGCCAGCCCGGGAGCGCCTTCCACCAGCAGGTGGCCGTCCGCCAGCAGGGCGATCAGCATGCGTTGAACCAGATGTTCCTGACCGACAATCTGCTGATTGAGCCAGTGATTGAGGGTGTGTAATGCGTCGTGTGCCTGCATGGGTCCCCACTTATTGTGATCGGATGTTGAGCCTGGATGAATGGGCGACCTGATCAAAAGCTGACCAAATCGCGGCAATTCTGCGGCGATGCGCTCGTAGACTTGTGTTAATGGCGTCAGTTCCCTGATTTTCAAGCAGTTACACTCGACAAGTGTACACCCCCGGACCAAACTGAAAACTGAGCGACACCGATAACGTCCGCGGGACGATGAAACAGGAGGCAGTGTGGATATACGCTTGGTGAACGCCGGAGATAAGGATGAGCTGTTTGCGGACCTGGATGCCCTGGCGGGAGATTCCATTGAGGAAAACCAATGGGCACTCTGGCTCACCTTCAGTCGGGCTTTTTTTGCACGTTTACCTCTGGAGGAATGGGTCGGTCGGCCGATCAAGGATGTTTTCGGCGCGGTGCACAGCGCCTGGCGGTTGATGAATCAGTTCCGGCCGGGCAAGCCGACCGTGCGGCTGTTCAATCCAACCCTGGAAGAGGATGGTTGGCTCTGTCCGCACAGTGTGTTGTTGGTGCAGCAGCGGGATATGCCCTTTCTCGTCGATTCCATCCGGATCGAGCTGAATCGGCGCAATATCGCCATTCACAGCATCAAGAGTACCGTGCTCGGTGTGGTCAGAGACGAGCAGCACCGGCTGGTTGGACTCTGGCCGGCTGAGGGCGATGAGGCGCCGGATGATGCTGGCAGGGGCGCTCTGGAAGCGCTGGTGTACATGGAGATCCGGCTGCATACCGATACGCGCCAACTGCGCCAGATCAGTCGGTCGCTGATGACGGTCATGGAGCAGGTGCGCCGAGTGGTGGATGATTTCAGCGCGCTGAAAGAGGCCACCGCAAGCGCGGCTGAACAGCTCAGCCGGGTGACTCAGGCACCCGTGAACCAGAAGGTACCGGAGAATCAGGCGTTTCTGGACTGGCTTCTTCAAGATCATTTTACCTTCATGGCGTACACCGAATACGACCTGGTGACCGAAAACGGCGACACCAGGTTGGTAGAGCGCACGGACAAGCGTCTCGGCCTGTTCCGGGATGCCGATACCGCGGCGGATCGCAAACCGGTCAGTGACGAAAACCCGGGCACGCTGCAGTTTCATCTGTCACCCAGGTTGATCGCTTTTTCCAAAGCGCCCCAGCGCTCACGCGTGCATCGCCAGGCGTACTCTGATTACATCGTGATCAAGCGGTTTGATGCCGACGGCCAGCTGTGCGGTGAAAGCCGGTTGCTGGGCCTGTATACCTCGGCGGTGTACACCCTGAGCCCCTATGAAATTCCGCTGATTCGGGAAAAGGTCCGTGAGGTGTTCGAGCGCTCGGGACTGAGCCGCAGCGGTCACGACGGGAAAGCGTTGCGCCAGATTCTTGAGACTTTTCCCCGGGACGAGCTGTTCCAGAGCAGTACCAGCCAGCTTTATGAAATTGCCACCGGTGTGGCCCGAATCAATGAGCGCTACCGGGTTCGCCTGTTTGTTCGTCCCGATGCGTTCGGTCGTTTTGTCAATTGTCTGGTCTACGTGCCGCGGGATCTTTTCACCACCCGCATCCGGATCAAGATCCAGACGCTATTGGGTAAAGCGTTGGGCGCGGAGGAAGTGGAGTTCAATACCTACTTTTCCGAATCGATTCTGGCCCGGGTGCATCTGGTCTTCCGTCTGGAAAACGATGGCCCAGCATCCGGCGACGGTACGGTACCGTTCGATGTCGATCAACTCGAGCGGCAGATCATCGAGATCACCCGGTCCTGGGAGGACCAACTGCTTGAGGCGCTGACGGAAGCAAAAGGCGAGGAGCTGGCGGTCAAGCTTCTGGAGCAGTACCAGGATGCGTTTCCTTCCGCCTATCGGGAACACTTTGATGCCCGTGTCGCGGTTCAGGATCTCGACCATATATTGAATCTTGACGGCGACGGTGATCTCGCCCTGAGTTTTTATCAGCCGGCGGATCGTTCGGCGCAGGGGTTGAGGTTCAAGGTGTTCCGCCGCCACGCCCCGATGGAGTTGTCGGATGTGATCCCGGTGCTTGAACACCTGGGTCTGAGAGTCGTGGCGGAGCACCCCTACGACATTGTATCGAGCTCGGGGGATGAGGTTTATCTGCACAACTTCCATCTCACCTACGATGCCGAGGCCTCCCTGGATATACAGGCTGTGCGCCACAAATTCCAGGACGCCTTTGCAGCGGTCTGGAATCAGCGCGCCGAGAGCGATGGCTTCAATCGCCTGGTGTTGAGTGCCGGGCTCACCTGGCGGGAAGTGACGGTATTGCGGGCGCTGGCGGCCTACATGCACCAGACACTGTTCAATTTCACCGAGGGCTATATCGCCTCGGCACTGGTCAATCATGCCCGCATAACCCGGGACCTGATCAGCCTGTTCAAGGCGCAGTTCGACCCATCAGTCAGTGGTGATCGCGCCGAGCGGCGCGGCACCATCCACGGGCGCATTCTGGATTCCCTGAACCAGGTGTCGAACCTCAACGAGGATCGCATCATCCGTCGCTACCTGGCGATTCTCGATGGTACGGTGCGGACCAATTATTTTCAGCGTGAGGCGGATGACCGCTTCAAAGAATACCTCGCCTTCAAATTGATGCCCCGACGGATTCCCGATATTCCGGAGCCCCGTCCGCTGTATGAGATTTTTGTTTATTCCCCGCGTGTTGAAGGTGTGCACCTGCGCGCGGGTAAAGTCGCTCGCGGAGGGCTGCGCTGGTCGGATCGACTGCAGGATTATCGAACCGAAGTGCTGGGATTGGTCAAAGCCCAGCAGGTCAAGAATGCGGTCATTGTGCCCAACGGTGCAAAGGGTGGTTTTGTCTGCAAACGTCCGCCCGCTGGGGGTGACCGACAGGCGCTGCAAAAGGAGGCAATCACCTGCTATCAGACGTTCATCCGCGGGCTGCTTGATCTGACGGACAATCGGGTGGCGGGCGAGTTGGTGCCACCCAAACAGGTGGTTCGACTGGATGAAGACGATCCGTATCTGGTGGTGGCCGCCGATAAGGGGACTGCGACTTTTTCCGATATTGCCAACGAAATTTCGGCGGAGTATGGCCACTGGCTGGGGGACGCTTTTGCATCCGGAGGCAGCCAGGGTTATGACCACAAGGCGATGGGGATCACGGCACGTGGAGCCTGGGTGGCGGTGCAGCGGCACTTCAAGGAGCTGGGTCTGGACATTCAGCGCGAGGACTTTACCGTGGTCGGTGTTGGCGATATGGGCGGCGATGTGTTCGGCAATGGCATGCTGCTGTCCGAACATATTCAGTTGGTGGCGGCGTTCAACCATCTGCATATTTTTATCGACCCGAACCCGGACTCGGCAAAAAGCTTTCAGGAGCGACAGCGGCTGTTCCGGACGCCCGGCTCAAGCTGGGCGGATTATGATGCGTCGCTGATCAGCGAGGGTGGCGGCGTTTTTTCCCGGGATGCCAAAGCGATTCGCCTGACGGACGAAATGAAACAGCGGTTTTCGCTGGAAGACGACGAGCTGACACCGAACGAACTGATTCATCAGTTGCTCAAAGCGCCGGTGGACCTGCTGTGGAACGGTGGCATAGGGACATACGTCAAAGCCAGCAGTGAAAGTCATATGGAGGTGGGCGACAAGACCAATGATTCAGTGCGCGTTGATGGCAGTGAGCTGCGCTGCAAAGTGGTGGGTGAGGGCGGTAACCTCGGTATGACCCAGCGCGGCCGGATCGAGTTTGCGCTGCAGGGCGGTGCCTGCAACACCGACTTTATTGACAATGCGGCGGGCGTGGACTGCTCGGACCACGAGGTCAATATCAAAATACTGCTCAACGAGGTGCTGAGTAACGGTGACCTGACGCAAAAACAACGCAACCAACGGTTGGAGGCCATGACCGAGGAAGTGGCGCAACTGGTTCTGGATAACAACTACCGCCAGACCCAGGCCATCAGTCTTGCCAGTTCTGATGCGGTGCGTCGTAATGCCGAGTATCGGCGGGTCATGAGTGTGTGGCAGTCCGAGGGGCGACTGAACCGCCAGTTGGAGTTTCTGCCGGATGAGGAAACCCTCGCGGAGCGCCAGGCACAGGGGCAGGGGCTGACACGCCCGGAACTGGCCGTGCTGATTTCCTATGCCAAGGTGATATTGAAGAATGACCTGGCCGAAGCGGATCTCGCCGGTGATGAGTACATAGCCCGCTTCGCCTTTCGCGCGTTTCCCGAGCCCCTGCAGAAAGACTACCCCGAGTGGATCAATGGCCACCGGTTGCGCCAGGAGCTGGTCGCGACCCAGGTGGCCAACGATCTGGTCAATACCATGGGGCTGAGTTTTGCCCAACGGCTGTTGGACTCCACCGGTGTGGGCGCCGGAGATATGGCAAAGGCGTACGTGATTGCCCGGGATATCTACCAGTTGGATGACGTCTGGCAGACGCTGGAGTCGCTGGATTATCAGGTTGATGCCAGTGTACAGATGGAGCTGATGAAAACGTTGATGCGACGGGTGCGGCGCGCATCGCGCTGGTTCTTGCGCAACCGGCGCAGTCATCTTGATCCGGGCACGGAGATCCAACAGTTCATGCCCTTGGTGGAAGAGGTCATTCGCACCTTGCCGGGGCAACTGAGCGGGGCTGCCCTGGAGGATTGGCAGGCGCAGGTCGACTATCTGACCCAGGCCGGTGTGCCTGAGGCGCTGGTGCCTCGCGTCGCGACGCCCGGGCATCTGTACTCCGGTTTGAGTGTCGCCGAGGCGTCTCGCCACACCGAACTGCCTCTGTTGTCTGTATTGGATCTCTACTTGAGCATCAATGAGCAACTTCAACTGCACGAGTTTGCCCGTCAGATTTCTGAGGCGGCCGTAGAAAGTTACTGGCAGGCGATGGCGCGGGAAACCTATCTGGATGATCTGGAGTCACAATTGCGCAGCCTGACGTTGGCGCTGTGTGGATGGGTGAGCACCGAGTGCCCAGTGGAGCACACGGTCGCACACTGGGCCGAACAGTTCGCTCCGCAGCTGGATCGCTGGCGCTCCATGATGAATGAAGTGCAGAACAGCAGCGGTACCGATTACGCGATTTTCTCCGTGGCCTTGCGAGAGCTGCTCGATCTTGTGCAGATTACCCAGTACGGAGATCGCGAGTAATCTTTAGGCGTCAAAACTTTTGCCCACGAACTGTTAGGGTTCAACGAAGTTGTCAACATTTCTTGACAAAAAGTCGGAAAAACACTTGCTTTCAGCCAGCCGATGTCTGCTAGAGTTGGAGCAGGTAACGAATTGATCGTTTTACGATTTCACGATGAGATGGACAGGAGCTCGATGACGATGGCCAAGACCCAGCAAACAGCCCCGATCAAACTCCGCCACGCGGCACTGTTTCAGCAAGCCTGTTACATCGGTGGCCAATGGTCGCAGGCGCAAAGCGGCGCAACGCTGGACGTGGACAACCCGGCAACGGGGGAGATCATCGGCCAGGTTCCCAACTGCAATGAGCAGGATACGGCGCGCGCCATCGCGGAAGCCGAAAAGGGGTTTCAGGTGTGGCGTCACAAAACGGCCAATGAGCGCAATGAGATATTGATGCGCTGGTATCAGTTGATGCTGGATCATACCGATGACCTCGGTGCCCTGATGACGCTGGAGCAGGGCAAGCCTCTGGCCGAAGCCAAGGGCGAAGTGAATTACGCCGCATCGTTTATCAAATGGTTTGCCGAGGAGGCGCGCCGCGCTTATGGCGAAACCATTCCCGGCGCCAAACCCGGTCAGCATATTGTGGTGACCCGTCAGCCAGTGGGCGTGACCTGCTGTATCACCCCCTGGAATTTCCCGGCTGCCATGATCACCCGCAAAGCGGGCGCGGCATTGGCGGCGGGTTGCTCCATGATCGTCAAGCCCGCCGAGGCAACTCCCTATACGGCGCTGGCACTGGCGCAACTGGCCGAGGAGGCCGGAGTGCCCGCCGGTGTGCTGAACGTCATCACCGGTAAACCCCAGCCGATCGGCGAGGCGCTGACCCGCAGCCCCGTGGTGCGCAAGCTCAGTTTTACCGGTTCTACCCGAGTGGGCAGCATTCTCATGTCCCAGTGCGCCGAACACATTCAGAAAGTGTCTCTTGAACTGGGCGGCAACGCGCCGTTTATCGTGTTTGATGATGCCGATCTGGACAAAGCGGTCGAGGGGGCGATGGCCTCCAAGTTTCGCAACACCGGCCAGACCTGCGTGTGCGCGAACCGGTTTCTGGTGCAGCGCAGTGTGCACGATGCCTTCGTTGAAAAACTCACCGAGGCCATGAAGACACTCAAGGTCGGCGACGGTTTTGAAGATGGGGTCAATCAATCTGCATTGATCAACCGCGCGGCGGTCGAAAAAGTCCAGCAGCATTATCAGGACGCCATGAGCAAAGGGGCCAAGCGGGTCTTCGGTCCGGCGCCGGAGGGCGACAAGGGCAACTATGTGGAGCCTCTGTTGCTCACCGGCATCAAACCGGGAATGCAGGTCTGTCACGAAGAAACCTTTGGCCCTTTGGCCGCAGTCATGGCGTTTGACTCTGAAGACGACGCCATTCGCCTGGCGAACGATACGCCCTATGGCCTGGCGGCGTACTTTTACAGCCAGAACATTCATCGCGTCTGGCGCGTTGCCGATGCGCTGGAGAGTGGCATTATCGGCGTCAACGAGGGTGCCGTGTCCAACGCCTCCGCACCGTTCGGTGGTATGAAAGCATCGGGGCTGGGACGGGAAGGGTCCAGTCACGGTATGGCCGAATACGAGGAAATCAAATACCTCTGCATGGGTGGGGAGTAACGGCCATGGCCCAGCAACCGATCAAGCTGGCGTTGATGCCCGGAGACGGTATCGGTGTGGAAGTGGTCGCCGCGGCCGAACGGGTGCTGGACACCTTGCGCCAGCGGTATGACCTGCCTCTGAGCTGGGACACCTTGCCCTGGCCGAGTACCGCCTGGCATCGTGAGCACGGCGAAATGATGCCGGCGGATGCGCTGGAGCGGCTCGGCGACTATCAGGCCCTGTTGTTGGGTGCGCTCGGCGATCCGGGGCCGACCAGCGATCCCAAGCGTTACCGGTTATCCGACGGTGTGTCTCTGGCGCCGTTGCTGACTTTCCGCAAAGGCCTGGATCTCTGGGCCTGTGAGCGCCCGGCGCGCCTGCTTCCGGGAGCGCCCCAGTACCTCGCCGATGAGCGGGCCAAAGATATCGACATGTTGGTCATTCGGGAAAACAGCGAGGGCGAATACGTCAATCAGGGTGGGCGACTGCGCGCCGGCACGCCGGATGAGACGGCCACCCAACTGGAAGTGTTTACCCGCAAGGCCACCGAACGACTGATCCGGCATGCCTTCAATCGGGCCAGGGAGCGACTGACCCTGCGAGAGCAGGACGGTGAGCTGCGCGAGTACCTGTGCGACCGCTCGGGCCTGAAGGGGGCCCAGGTGTGCCTGATCACCAAGCGCAATGCACAACCGCACTGGGGCGAAATGTACACCGAGGTTTTTGAACAGGTCGCGCGGGAGTATCCGGACATTGGCGTGCATCACGAACTGGTGGACGCGGCCTGCATGAAGTTTGTTCAGTGCCCCTGGCAATTCGATGTCGTGGTGGCCAGCAACCTGCATGGCGACATTCTGACCGACCTGGCCGCCGTGTTGGCCGGAGGACTGGGTGTGGCGCCCTCGTGCAACATCAACCCCGATGACAAGTCCCGGCCGGCCCTGTTCGAGCCGACCCACGGCAGTGCGCCGGATATTGCGGGGCAGGGCATCGCGAACCCGAGCGCCATGCTGCTGACCACAGCGATGATGCTCGACTGGCTCGGCCTGGCGGATGCGGCGCAATCCTTGCGTTCGGCGGTTGCCGAAGATCTGCAGGCACAACATCGTCAGTCACAAGAGCAGAACAGCGGCACACGCACCACCGACGAGATTACCCAATCCATTCTCGGACATCTTTCATGAGAACGGATTGAACATCACTACCGATCGCAAACGAAAGCACCATCGAGAAAACAGGAGCACTACCCATGAGCCATCATCTGTCGCCACTCCTGAAACAGTCCAGTAACGTCTGCGTTGAACACGGCGAGGGCGCCTGGCTTTACGATACTGACGGCCAGGTTTACCTCGACTTTACCTCGGGTATCGGGGTAACCAGTACGGGCCACTGCCATCCCACGGTGGTCAAGGCGGCACAGGAGCAGGTGGGTAAAGTCATTCATGCCCAGTACACCACGGTGACTCATGAGCCCATGCTCAAACTGACCGATCGCCTGGTGGAAAAAATGCCCAAGGGCCTCGATTCGGTGGCGTTTGCCAACTCCGGTTCCGAGGCGGTTGAGATGGCCTTGCGGCTGGCTCGCCACGCCACCGGCCGGGCCAACATCCTGACCTTTCACGGCGGGTTTCACGGCCGGACCATGGCCGCCGCCTCCATGACCACCTCCGGCACCAAAGTGCGCACCGGGTTTCACCCCATGATGGCCGGGGTGGTGACCGCCCCCTTTCCCCACGCCTATCGCTACGGCTGGGACGAACAGGCGGCGGTGGACTTCTGCCTGCGCGAGCTGGATGAAATTCTGAAAACCCACAGCGCCCCCTCAGATACTGCGGCCATGATCATTGAGCCGGTGCAGGGTGAATATGGTTATTACCCGGCTCCGAAGGCCTTCCTGGAAGGCATCGCCCAGCGCTGTAAAGACCACAATATCCTGTTGATTGCCGATGAAATCCAGGCCGGCTACGGCCGCACCGGGCGCTTCTGGAGTCATGAATATGCCGATGTGCATCCGGACATTGTCATTACCGCCAAAGGCTTGGCCAGCGGCTTTCCGCTGTCGGCGATTGCCGCGTCCCAGTCCCTGATGAACCAAGGCTTGCCCGGTTCGCAGGGCGGAACCTACGGTGCCAATGCGGTGGCCTGCGCCGCGGCTTTGGCGACCCTGGACGTGGTCGAGGGTGAGAAACTGGTCGCCAATGCCGCCGAGCGAGGCGAACAGCTGTACGCCCGCCTGGAGGCGTACAAGAAAGAGTACGCCTGGATCGACGATCTGCGCGGTCGGGGGTTAATGCTGGGCATGGAGATCGCCCACAGCCCGGATCGACCCCGCGCGGACATTGCGGAAAAGCTGGCAAAAGAAGCCGAGAAGCGTGGGCTGCTTCTGCTGCGCTGCGGCACCGCCGGGCAGATCATTCGCTGGTTGCCGCCGCTGGTGGTCTCGGCGGAAGAAGTGGACGATGCGGCGGACCGTTTCGGCAAGGTGCTCGAAGCCGTTGCCTCTGAACTGTAACGACTGAATCGACTCAAAAGGATCCATCATGACCGAAGTAGCGGTACTCACGGCCGACGACGAACCGGACCTGCCAGGCCTGGATGGGCTGCCCGATTCGGTTCGGGTGACCCACGTGAGAGACGAGCAGGCGCTGACCGACGCGCTGACCCGAGCCGACATTCTGGTGGTCACCGACTTTCGCTCCGGAATGATCGAGCGCTGTTGGCCCGATAAGCCCAGCGTACGCTGGGTGCACGCCACCAGCGCGGGGGTGGACGCACTGATGTTCCCGGCGCTGCGCGACAGTGACATTCCAGTGACCAATGCCCGGGGCATATTCAATCGGGGCATTGCCGAATATGTGCTGGGGGCCATTCTGCTGTTTGCCAAGGACACCATGGGAAACCTCAGCTACCAGCGTCTGCATCGCTGGCAGCATCGGGAAACCCGCCTGATTGATCGCCAGCGCGTGCTGATTGTCGGCGCCGGTTCGATTGGTACCACGGTGGGGCAGTTGCTCAATGCGGCGGGGCTCGAGGTCGAAGGCACCGCCCGAACCGAGCGGAGCATTGACGGGTTTCGCAAGGTGCACGCTCAGGAAGACATGATGGCGGTGTTGCCCCACGTTGATTATGTGGTGATCACCGCGCCGCTAACGCCGGACACCGAAGGCCTGTTTGATCGGGAAACCTTTCGCGCCATGAAGCCGTCGGCGCATCTGATCAACGTCGGGCGCGGGCCCATTGTGGCCACTGAGGCGCTGCTGGGGGCGCTGGAACAGGGTGACATTGCCGGGGCGGCGCTGGATGTCTTCGAAGAAGAGCCCCTGCCCGAGAATCATCCCCTGTGGGATAAACCCAATGTGATGATTTCCGCCCACATGGCCGGTGACTTTATCGGCTGGCGTCGCGCCCTGGGCGAACAATTCACCGACAACTTCACCCGCTGGCAGGCGGGCGAAACACTGAACAATCTGGTATCCAAAGGCTGACCCGGGGAGGGCCGTTGATGAGCCAAACGATGTTGCGGATGACCGCGGTAGAACTTCTGGAGCAGTATCGGGACGGGTCCCTGTCACCGGTCGAGGTGGCTACCGCCATGCTCGATCAGATTGAACGGGTGGATTCCGAAACCAACGGGTTTTGCCTGGTGGATCGCGACACCACCCTGGCACTGGCGCGCGAGTCCGAGCAGCGCTATCAGCAGCATCAGCCCCAGGGTACGCTCGACGGTGTACCGGTGGCGGTGAAGGATGTGTTTTTTACTCCCATGTGGCCCACCCGCAAGGGCTCGCTGGCGGTGGACCCCAAACACACGCTGGACAGGACGACGCCCTCCACCGCGGCACTGGCCCGCCACGGTTATGTGCCCATCGGCAAAACCACCACCTCGGAGTTCGGCTGGAAAGCGGTGACCGACAACCCGGTCGATGGGGTGACCAATAATCCCTGGAACCCACAGAAAACCGCCGGCGGTGCCAGTGGCGGTAGTGCCGTGGCGGTGGCGCTGGGAATGGCGCCACTGGCGCTGGGTACGGACTCCGGTGGCTCCATCCGTATTCCCGCATCCTTCTGCGGCCTGGTGGGTTTCAAACCCTCTGCGGGTGAAGTACCGCACTGGCCCGCCAGTCCCTTTGGCTCGCTGACGCAAGCGGGCCCCATGACCTGGACGGTGCAGGATTGTGCCCTGATGATGAACGTGATCACCGAGCACGATCATCGCGACACCCGGGCCATTCCCCGCCGACATATTGATTATCTGGGGAATCTGGGGCGCAGCATCAAAGGGCTGCGCATCGCCTACAGTCCCAACCTCGGCTATGTCGACGTCGACCCGGAGGTTGAACGGACGGTGGCGCAATCGGTTGAATTGTTCCGGGAACTGGGCGCCGAGGTGGTTCGGGTAGACCCGGGTTTCAGCGATCCCTTGCCCGCCTTTGGTCATTTATTCTACGGCGGCGTGGCCAATGCCATGCGCGAGCTGGGTACCAAAAAACGCGAGCGGATGGACCCTCAGTTGGTCAAGGTCGCGGAAAAAGCCGGGCGCCTGTCCATGCTCGATTACATGGGGGCGGTGGATGAATCCATGCGCCTGCGTGAGCGCATGGCGAACTTCCACCAGAAGTACGATCTGCTGTTGACGCCCACCTTGCCCATTACCGCGTTCAAAACCGGACGGGAAGTCCCGGAGGACTGGCCCAATACCCGTTGGCCCACCTGGACGCCCTTTACCTATCCGTTCAACATGACCGGGCAGCCCGCCATTACCGTGCCCTGTGGTTTTGATTCGGGTGGTATGCCCATCGGCCTGCAACTGGTGGGGGCACGCTACAATGACGCTTTGGTGTTGCAAACCGCCGATGCGTATCAGCAGGCCAACGATCTGACCGATCGTCGTCCGGCACTGATGTCTTGAAGGGGGAAGCGGTATGCCACTGAGCAATATGGATTTCGAGTTCTACGAATCCGAGGATCCCATCTGGAACCCGGCCTTGATGACCATTCCGATTCCGGGCATCCGGAAAATGGTCAACCTGGCGTCCACCATGGACGATGTGATTCATCTGTCCATCGGCCAACCGGACCTGCCGACGCCTCAGAACGTGATCAACGCGGGGGTGGAAGCGCTGCAGCGTGGCCAGACCGGCTACACCATGGATGCCGGCCTGCCCGAGTTGCTGGAGTCGCTCGCGATCTACTACGGCGAGCGGTACCAGCGGACCCTGACCCCGGACAACATCATGATCACCACCGGCGCCACCGAGGCGCTTTACCTGGCGCTGACCGCCGTGTCCGCGCCGGGACGGCATTTCATCGTGCCCGATCCGGCGTTCATGTTGTACTCCCCATTGATCCGGATGAACGGCGGGGAGGTCACCGAGATTCCCACCCGCGCGGAAAACAATCACCAACTGGATCCCCAGGAAGTCATCGACGCGATCGAGCCCCATACCTACGGTATTGTGCTCAACTCACCGAGCAACCCCACCGGTACGGTCTATCCGCGGGAAACCCTGGAGGCGATTGTGGAGGAAGCCGCTTACCGCGGTATCCAGATCATCAGTGATGAGGTGTATGACCATCTCATTTACGACGGAAAAACCTATCCCTCGGTGTTGTCCTGTTGCAGCGATCTCGATCATGTCATGGTGGTGAGCAGTTTTTCCAAAACCTACAGCATGGCGGGTATGCGCATCGGTTGGCTGATTGGCAGTCAGGGGGCGATCAAAAAACTGCGTCGCTACCACATGTTCACCACCACCGTGGCCAATACCCCGTTCCAGTGGGCCGGGGTGGCGGCACTGCACGGCGGCAATGATTTCATCAATCACATGCTCAAGGAATACACCGCGCGCCGGGATCGTCTGGTGGAGCTGGTGGAGCAGACGCCGCACATGACCGGCTATGTGCCGGAAGGGGCGTTCTACCTGTTCCCGTCCTTGCCGGAGGGGGCCAATGGCACCAATATCGCGCTGCGCCTGCTCAAGGAAACCGGGGTGTGTACCATCCCCGGGGAAACCTTTGGCAGTAGCTGCAGCAATTCCCTGCGGCTGAGCTATTCCACCTCCATGGACAATATCGAGAAAGCGTTCGAACGCATCATTCCCTGGATGGAACAGCAGGACTTCGATTGATTGAGCGTCCGCTTATCGCACCAGGCGGGCGCGGAACTGTCGGCCTTTCAGTTTGCCTTTGTTGATCATCTCCAGGGCGAGCGTGGCTTCCGAGCGCTTGACCGCGACGTAGGCCCGCAGGTCCTGCAGGTGTATTTTGCCCACCTGTTGTCCGTCCAGGCCGCCGGGAGCGGTGAGCGCACCGAGAATATCGCCCCGACGCACTTTCTGTTTTTTCCCGCCGTCGATCTGCACGGTGGCCATCGGCGCCCGATAGGGCGGCTGGGTGAGAGTGCCCTTATCCGGTAGCGGCTCGATGGTGAGTGAGTCCCCCAGGCGGGCCAATTTGAAACGTTCTTTTTCATCAAACAGGGTAATGGCCTTCCCCTGGCGGCCGGCACGGCCGGTGCGCCCGACCCGATGCGTGTGCACCGCGCTGTCCCGGGCGATTTCATGGTTGATCACCAGGTCCACGGCGTCGATATCCAGCCCTCGGGCGGCGACGTCTGTGGCCACCAGGATCGAACAACTGTTGTTGTCAAACAGCACCATGGTCTGATCCCGCTCTCGCTGATCCAGATCACCGTGCAGGGCCTGGGTTTTGAGACCATTCTGATTAAGGTGCTGGGTCAGGGCTTTGACATCCTGTTTGGTATTGCAGAATACCAGGGCGGCGTTCGGTCGTTCCGCCAACAGCAGCAGACGCACCGCTTCGGGTCGGGACAGGCCGTCAATCGGCGAAAAAATCTCCTCAATGCTGCGCTCATCGTGGGGCTCTTCAACGGTAATGCGAACCGGTTGCTTCATGATCCGTTGTGCGATGGATTCAATTTCCGGAGGAAAGGTGGCGCTGAACAGCAGTGTCTGTCGGTCCGAGGGGATGTGTTCGACAATCCGGTCCAGTACCGGTTGAAACCCCATGTCCAGCATCCGGTCCGCTTCATCAAGCACCAGAGTATCCACGGTGCTCAGATTCAGCGTGCCTTTGCGCAGATGGTCCTCGATCCGCCCGGGTGTGCCGACAATGATGTGCGCACCGTGCTCCAGAGAGCCGATCTGCGGTCCGATCGGCACACCGCCGCAAAGCGTCAACACCTTGATGTTGGTCAGGGTTCGCGCCAGGGTGCGAATTTCCTCGGCCACCTGGTCGGCCAGCTCCCGGGTCGGGCACAGCACCAGTGACTGAATGCGAAAGCGTTGCGCCTGAAGCTTGTGCAGCAGGCCCAGCCCGAAGGCGGCGGTTTTGCCGGAACCGGTACGCGCCTGAACGATCACATCCCGGCCGGCGAGCACCTCGGGTAGGCTCTGGGCCTGAACCGGCGTCATCTGGTGGTACGCCAGGGAATCCAGGTTGCGAAGCAGAGCAGGATCGAGGGGCAGGGTAGCAAAGTCGGTAGGGGTCAAAAGTCACTCTCTTAAAATTGGATTGAATTGGATAGGTGTCCGGTGTTGTTCCGGCATTCAGATGGGGGCGGCGTCAATCGGTGATGGCTTGTTGGCGCTGCGACTCCAGCGCCACAATGGATGGCAGCAGATAGGGCCTGTCGTTGGCATAGAAAGAACGATCAATGTTGGTATTGTTCAGATAGAACACCCGTCTTGTGTCGAGGTTCAGCAGGCTGAGCGTATCACTGAAATAGTGATAAAACAGCGCGTCCCACTGACCGGTTTCGTGCGCTTTTTTCAGGCCGAAGTTCAACCGCTCGGCCAGTTCCGGCTGCTTTCGGGATACAAAAAAGTACATTGGCAAGTAAGTGTAGATGGCAATCTCATCCACCATCGCCAGGTCGGGCATGTCGGGCTGGTAGACCTCGAGTTCGGGTTTGATTTCGTACACCCCGCGCATGAGTAACTGGAAGCGATCTCCCAGCAGCATCGGAAACAGTGTCTCGTAAGGCCCGCCATACACGACCTCAAAGCCGTTATCCTCAAGGATTTTAGCGGTGGACCAGCCCGCGCCCTGTCCGATTTTCAGGGTTTTGAGCGTTGCCAGATCTTCAATGGCATTGACCCGCTCCAGATTCTGACGGTGGCTGAAAAACAGGCGGTAACTGGCCAGCCCCTTCATGATGGGAAACGGAATCTGTTGGGCATTGTTCAGCCATTCCGGCATGGGCATGGAGATGGCGACCGATAAACGCTCATTCTTCTGTATCTCAAGTAACTGACGGCGGATAACGGTTTGCGACGGCTGCTGCACGATTTTATAGGGGCCATAGCGCTGCTCGGATAGCTCCAGCGCGAGGGTCAACAAATCAATGGCATAGTCCAGGTGCAGCCCCGCCCGCTCCATATAGGGTATGTCGACCACCACTTCCGCTGCCTCCGTTGACCGGGCGGCGAAGGTGGCCTGGCAGAGTGCCAATAGAAGCAGTAGGGCAGTCAGTCGCATCGGGCGGATCAGAGCCTGTCGTTGAGTCTGTCCGCCCATGATAATCGAATGTGGCGGTGCCGTCTGCTCTGGAGGCGCCAACCACACCCTGGGCGCCTTCAGCCAGCGGGTTCAGGGGGTGCCGATGCCCGCGTATCGAACCCCCGACAGGAGAGCCATCTCCCGATGCCAGGTGGCCAAGTCTTCCTGATTGAGGTCCCGCAGCGCATTGTGACCGCAGGCCCTGGCCATGACGCTCATCAACTGCACCGATGCGTCGAAGAAGGTGCTCAGACGCTCGGCAGACTGATCGACATTGAGTCGCTTGCGCAGATCCTCGCGCTGTGTGGCGATACCGGCAGGGCAATTGTTGGTATTGCAGATTCGTGCTCCCACACAGCCGACCGCCTGAATGGCGCTGTTGGACAGTGCGATACCATTGGCGCCCAGTGCCAGGGCCTTCACAAAGTCCATGGGAACCCGGAGTCCACCGGTGATGATGAGGGTGACCCGGCCACTGGCTTTCTGCTCATCCAGGTAGCGCCGGGCCCGCGCCAGGGCGGGAATGGTGGGCACGCTGATGTGATCGCGGAACATCTCGGGGGCCGCACCCGTGCCGCCGCCCCGACCGTCCAGAATGATGTAGTCGGCACTGGCATCCAGCGCGAATTGAATGTCACGCTCGATATGGTTAGCGCTCAATTTGAAACCGACCGGGACGCCACCGGATATCTCCCGCACCCGGTCAGCGAAGCGCTTGAAATCCTTGACGCTGGACAGGTCCTTGAACGTGGGTGGAGAGGTGGCGGGTTCGCCAGCGGAGATCTGGCGAACCTGAGCGATCTTTTCGGTGTTTTTGTTGCCGGGCAGATGCCCGCCGGTGCCGGTCTTGGCACCCTGGCCCCCTTTGAAGTGGAACGCCTGGATATCGCTCAACAGTTCCTCCTTGTAGCCAAACTTCGCGCTGGCGAGCTCGTAAAAATAACGGCTGTTTTCGGCTTTTTCTTCCGGGAGCATGCCGCCCTCACCGGAGCAGATACCGGTGCCGGCCCGCTCGGCGCCTTTGGCCAAGGCCACTTTAGCTTCCTCCGATAAGGCGCCAAAGCTCATATCGGAGACCAGTAGGGGAATCTTCAGGCGGAGTGGTTTCTTCGCCTCGGGCCCGACCACCAGTTCCGTATCAACGGCGACATCCTCCATCAGGGGTTTGGTCGCCATCTGGGCGACCATGATCTGGAGGTCATCCCAGTGGGGCAGTTCGCTGCGCGGGACGCCCATGGCCGATACCGGCCCGTGGCTGCCCAGGTTTTTCAGTCCTTCCCGGGCCAGCAGGTGGATGAATTCGACCGTGGGCTCTTCTGGTGTCGCTTTGGCGGTCGGAGCACCGCTCTGCTCGTCCTGCTCCCCGGCCGGTCCTTCCTTCCCCACCTGCTCATCGCTGAACTGTTTATGAGTGCCGTCGCAGAAGGGGGCATCGTCGGTGTGCTTGCACTGACAGAGAAAGGCATCGCCGTCTTTTTCGGCCTTGAACATCTTGGGAGTAAAGCCGGTTCCGGAGTGGGAGCCATCGCAGAAGGGTTGATCCTTGGAGCGTCCGCAGCGGCAGAAGGCGTATTCTTCGCCTTTTTTTAACGTCACTTTGGCGGGCTTGTTGTTGGCGATCACGGGCTGGCTCATGGTGGCTCCTTGTTATGTGGGTGCAGGTATTACCGATGGGTCGCGCTCTGGGTACGCCTATCCTTGAATAATAGATGTGTTTTACGCAGAACCCAAACGCTTGACGCTTGCCGGGGCCGGACCTAATCTTCAGAAGGTAAGGCTGGTTCGCGATGACTTTATCCGGAGAACAGAACATGAAGCATTCATTGATCCCTATAGTGTTGGCGCTCTCAGTATCGGCCGCAGCCGTTGCTCAAAAACCGGAGAACGCCGGTGAGGACAGGCCGCGCGGTGACGAACGGGGAGGCTCCGAGATGCGTGATCGGGCCCAGGAACGGGCGGACGAAGCACGTCGTATGGGCGATGGCGAACGCCGGGACATGAAGGAGCGCCGGGAAAATATGGAAGACTCGATGGAGGATTCGGAGCGAGAGCGAATGGATGTCATGGAAAAACAGGGGGAGAAGAAACAGGACCAGGTGCAAAAAGAGGCGGGAAAGGGCTCTGAGCAGGGCCAGGAAGCCCGGGAGAAGCGCCGCAAGTGGTGGAAATTCTGGGGGGATTGATCGCTGAATCAGCAGGTTGGCTGCGCTGATGAGCCGCCCCTCGCTGCTATCCCTGGACCGGCTTCGTTTTCTCGTCCAGCGAATTCGAGAGCGCCTTTGGGTGAAGCCCCTGGCGCTTTGCGTGCTTTCTGTCGGCGGTGTATTCCTGGCCAAGCTCGCAGAGGGCGCGCCGTTCGCCGGCAGTCTCCCTGCGGTCAGCCTCGACTCGGTGGAGTCGCTGCTCTCGGTGATGGCATCCAGCATGCTGGTGATTGCGACCTTCGCCGTGGGCTCCATGGTCGCGGCCTACGCCTCCGCGAGCGCCGCCGCCACGCCTCGATCCATTCCCCTGGTGATTGCCGATGATGTCACCCAGAATGCGCTGTCGGCCTTTGTCGGCGCTTTCATCTTCAGCCTGGTGGCGCTGATTGCGGTCAAAAATGACTACTTTCAGGGGGCCGGCCTGTTCACCATCTTTGCCCTGACCGTATGGGTCTTTGGCATTGTCATCATTACCTTTGTCCGCTGGGTCGATCGCATTGCCCGGCTGGGGCGGGTGGTCAACACCATTGAACGGGTTGAAGAGGCAACGGCTGAGGCGCTGGCGCGGCGACGATGTGCTCCCACGCTCTGCGCGACCCCGCTGCGCGACGTTCGGGCGCAGGGCCAGCCCCTGATGTGCTCGCGAGTGGGCTACGTCCGGCACGTCGATCTGGCGGTCTTGCAGGACTGCGCCGAGACCCGGAATGCCCGTATCGAAGTGGTTGCCTTGCCCGGAACCTTCGCCAGCCCCGATCGGGTGCTGGCCTATGTTGAGGCGGAAGGTCCGATCGATGAGGAGCCGCTACAAGCCGCGTTTACCATCGGCCGCACCCGGACGTTCGAGGATGATCCCCGGTTTGGTCTGGTGGCACTGTCCGAAATTGCCGACAAGGCGCTGTCTCCCGGCGTCAATGATCCGGGGACCGCGATCGATGTGATCGGCACTCTGGTGCGCCTGTTCACCCTCTGGCGCCGGCCCCTGGAGCAGGGCGAGCTAGCCGCGACCCGCTACGACCGGGTATGGGTCCCCGAGCTGTCAGTGGATGATCTGTTTGATGATGCTTTTACCGCGATTGCCCGGGATGGTGCCGGGATTGCCGAAGTGGCGATTCGGCTTCAGAAGGCGCTGGGTGCCCTTGCGGCACTGGAGGACCAGACCATGGTCTGCGCCGCAACCCGACACTCCCGTCTGGCACTGGCGCGTTCAGATCGCGCCATGGACCTGGCAGAGGACCGGGCGGCGGTACGCGCCGTCGCGCTGTCCGAAACCGTCGATACCTGACGACCCTTCGGTTGACAATGGCGATGCGTCGTGCTTTGAATTGGTGCGTGAATTCGTTATTGTGCCTATGGTTCCGCAGTTCTTGATGATTAATAACTATTATGCGGATAGGGCGAGAAAAATGCGACTTCAGGTTATAAAAACGGTGTGGAAAGGGGTGCTTCTGGCAGTGGTACTGAGCGGTGCTTCCTGGGCCGATAGCAATACCGCTGAGGGTGAGGCGCTGGTGATTCGATATCCGGTGCTGGGCGAAGAGTATGGGCAGACCCGGCCCAATTACTTTCTGGAGCTGATGACCCTGGCGCTGGATAAGGCGGGGGAGGAGTATGTTCTGGATCCCGTCACGCTATCCAACTTCCGTGAAAGCCGCAGTGTTATGTCTGTGGCGAAAGGCATGTACGACATCCACTGGATGAATACCAACAAGACCCGAGAGACTGTGTTGCGCCCCATTCGGGTGCCGCTGTTCAAAGGGTTGATTGGCTGGCGATTGCTGATGGTTCGTTCGGGCGACGAGGACCAGTTTGCCAACATGACTGACCTGGCGCCGCTGCGAGATCTGAAAACCGTCCAGGGGCATGACTGGCCAGATAGCGCCATTCTGGAACATAACGGCCTGCCGGTGATCCGCACGCCCCATTGGGAGGGGATGTTCAAGATGCTGTACGCCGGTCGGGTCGACTACTTTCCCCGCTCGGTGGTGGAAGTCTGGAAAGAGCAGCGGGTGTTCTCCGAGCTGGAGCTGGCGGTGGATGAGCATGTGGTTCTGGTCTATCCATCGGCGTATTACTTTTTTGTACGCCGGAACAACGAGCGCCTGGCCGAGGCGATCGAGCGCGGTCTGCTGGCCGCCATTGACGATGGTTCATTTGATCGGGTGCTTATGGCACACTTCGGAGAGAGCCTGAAGCGGGCCCGTCTCAATGAGCGTACCCTCATTCGCATGGATAACCCGCTGATGACGCCCGACACCCCACTGGACCGCCCGGAGCTGTGGTATCGCCCTTGAACGCCGTAATCGTCAATCTCTATATTTCCCCGGATGAATATCAGCGCTGGTACCAGGGGAGCGCTCAGAGCGTGCTTGCCCAGACCGTCGATGGCCGCAGTGTACGATTCCCGGCGCCGATTCTGCGTCAGTTTGTCACCCGCGAGGGAATCCGGGGACGATTCCGGATCCATTTCGATGTCGACAATCGCTTCAAGAAGATCGAAAAAATCGACTAGAAACCCGAAATCCAGTATCCTTTGGCTCTGTTTTGACGCTGTTTCACCTCGCTGCAAAGAGCCCTTGCATGTATTCGCTGATTCGCAACGCCCTGTTCAAACTGGACCCTGAAACCGCTCACCACATCAGCCTGGACTGGCTGGGGGCGGCGGAGCGTCTGAAGCTGCTGCCGTTGTTCAAACCCAAGGCGGCGTACAATCCGGTCGAAGTCATGGGGTTACGCTTTGCCAACCCTCTGGGCCTGGCCGCCGGACTCGACAAAAACGGTGATTATTTCAATGCGCTGGGCGCGCTCGGTTTCGGATTTGTCGAAATCGGGACGGTCACCCCCAAGCCCCAGCCGGGAAACCCCAAACCGAGGCTGTTTCGCCTGCCGGAGCAGGAGGCGATTATCAACCGGATGGGGTTCAACAATCTGGGTGTGGATCATCTGGTAGAGCAGGTCAAGCGTCGTCGTTACTCCGGTATCCTGGGGATCAATATCGGCAAAAACGCTACGACGCCTCTGGAACATGCCGTTGATGACTATCTCTTCTGTCTCAATCGCGTCTACGAACACGCCGAGTACATCACCTTCAATATTTCCTCTCCGAATACCCCGGGGCTGCGTGATCTTCAGTTTGGCGACAGCCTGGCCCGTATGCTGGAGCGTCTGAAAGTGGAGCAACAGAAGCACTATCAGGCCATCGGACGCTATGTCCCCCTGGTCGTGAAAATCGCGCCGGACATGGATGATGTCGCCATCGAGCAGGTCGCCAAGGTCTTGCTGGAGCAGGGCATGGACGGGGTGATCGCCACCAATACCACCATTGGCCGGGAAGGGGTTGAGGGGTTGGCGCACAGTGAAGAGACCGGTGGCCTCAGTGGTCTGCCGGTGCGCGATAAAAGCACGCATGTCATTGCGTCCTTGCACAGTCACCTGAAGGAACGGTTGCCGATTATTGGTGTGGGCGGCATCAGCGATGGCGCCAGTGCCGTCGAAAAAATGGCCGCGGGTGCCCGGTTGGTTCAGGTGTATACCGGATTCATCTATCAGGGGCCTCGACTCATTGCCGATGTCACCCGGGCCCTGGCAGAGAAACGCGATTAACCGATAACGATTCTAAAGCGAGTGGAGTATGGAATTTAAAACCGTAACCCTGCCCAACAACAAAAGCATTGCGTTGGTGGCACACGACAACAAAAAGCAGGACCTGGTGGCCTGGTGCAGCAAGCACCGGGAGACCCTGAAGAGCCACACGCTTTACGCCACGGGAACCACCGGAACGGTGATCGCCAATGCGACACAACTGCCGATCAACAAACTGATCAGCGGCCCACTGGGCGGTGATCAGCAAGTGGGTTCGCTGATCACTGAAGGCAAAGTGGATTTCCTGATTTTTTTCTGGGATCCCTTCGAGCCGATGCCCCATGACCCGGATGTAAAAGCGCTGTTGCGTATCGCTGCGGTGTGGAACATTCCCGTGGCCTGCAACCAGATATCGGCCGATTTCATGGTGGCCTCGCCGCTGTTCAACAACGAAGTGGATCGCTCCATTCCGGACTACGAAGCGTATATGGCAAAACGGGCACAGTAAGTGCCCGTGGATTACCGTCTGATGAACGACCGATAGTCGCTCAGGTGGCCACTTTCCCCAGAATTTTATCCAGTCTCCGGGTGCTCAGCACCCGCTTCAGATAGCCCATCAGGTAGGTCGGAAAGGTGACGTAGTAGCGCGGCTTGGGTCGGTTACTTTCCAGTGCGTGTTTCAGGCGTTTGTAGACCGCATCCGGCCCCAGAGTGAATCGCTGAGTGGGCCCCTTTTTGCTCAGACGCTCAATGGCATTTTCGTACTTTCCCCGATGCCGGCTGTTCTGCATGTCGATATTGCTTTTCAGCGCCGCCAGTGCGTTTTTACGGAAATCACTCAATATCGGGCCGGGCTCAATCAGGCTGACATGGACACCGGTTCCTTCGAGTTCCAGGCGCAAGGTATCGGTCAATCCCTCCAGGGCAAACTTGCTGGCGTTGTAGGCTCCCCTAAAAGGCATGGCGGCGAAGCCCAATACGGAACTGTTCTGAATGATGCGCCCTTCACCGGCGGCAATCATGGCGGGGAGCAGGGCATTGGTCAGCTCCGCCCAGCCAAAAAAGTTGGTTTCAAACTGCCGGCGCAGGGTGTCCCGGTTGAGATCCTCGACTGCACCGGGCTGACCATAGGCGCCATTGTTGAATAGGGCGTACAGCCTCCCGTCACACAATTGCAGGGTTTCCTCGACGGCCCGGTGGATGCTGCCGGAGTCCGCAACATCCAGCTGGATGCAGGTCAGGCCCTCGGCCTGCAGGCGGGAGACATCGGGCAGTTTTCGACAGCTGGCAATGACGCGGTAGCCGTCATGTTGCAGTGCTTTGGCGCAGTGGTAACCAATGCCGGTGGAGGCGCCGGTTACCAGAACGGTTTTGGTGTCGGACATGCGGAATGATCTCGCCGTTTGTTGAACCATTAGAAGGGCATGCAGTGTACTGGATTTTTCCGGCCCCGGTCACCTCGATGGGATTGCCTTGCTGTCGCACTCGTCGAACAGGGTTTGCCAGTGAGCCACGTGGTCACGCAGGCTGTTCTGGAAGGCGAGGTGTTGCGTGGTCACTTGATCAAAAAATGGCTCAATGGCAGGCCTCAGTTCGGCGGACTGTTGGTCCAGCAGCGCTTCATAGTGCGTCATGACGTTGTTGGCTCGACGATTGACTGCCGCCAGCCAGGGCTGAACCTCACCCACAAATACCTTCACCATGACGTTGCGGGCGTATTCGAGCTCTAGCTTCGGCAGGCCCGCCGGGCAGAGCGTTTTCTGCTGATGGGCTCGTTCCAGCATCCGGTTGGCCGCTTGGGTATAGCGCTCGCCAAGCACCAGACTCTGCAGCAGTTTGCCGCCCAGAGCGTATTGCTCCAGCGCCTTGTATTGCGATTCGAGCTCCGGACGTTCCGGCCACTGTTGCTGTTCCAGGCGCTCTGGCAATCGCGATAGAAAGGCGAGGGCGGTCAGCGCTTCCTGGAAAGTGGCTTCCCGGCCGGGTTCCAGTGGCGTGGTGGATGGGCTCCAGAAAGCCCGCAGCTCCGGTGCCGCCGCACTGGCATTCCAGTAGCGAGCCGGCCACTGCTGTTGCTTGCGCCGCTCGAGGTCTTCGGCCAGCGCCACCAGTTCTGCGTCGTCCAGTGTCCGGATGCAATGGCGCAGTCGCTGGAGAATACGACCGTCCATGTGCAGGTGCTGGGAGGGGACCATCACCCGCCCGAGAATACTGTTGCGTTCGCCCAGTACCTCGGCCAGGCCGCACTGACGAAACCCCCAGAAATCCAATAGATTGATGGACAGGGGCTCCAGCTCGACCTGCAGTTCCCGCGGTGGCGGCATACGGGGTGCGGGCTCAGCGGCTATGGCGGGAATATCTACGGATAACACCCTGGATAACCGAGTCAGGTAGTCGTCCAGCATCGCCTCGGCCGGCGGCGTTGGCTGGCAGGCGGATAGCAGGGCAGTCGTTAGCAGGCAGGTAATAACACGCATACCGCTATTGTACGCTCCCGAAACCGATACGGACGAGCCACGGGTGCGGTGGGCTCAGGACATTGGCGGCGAAATACCGTCAGGGTCCCTGACCGCTCTCAGCGCAGCGCTTTCCGAAACAGACTTACCGCCATCTGGTAGCACTGCAATGCCAACTCCGGATCGTAGCGATCGCCCTCATCGCGCATGAACGCGTGCTGGCCGTTGACTTCCAGCCAGCTGAAGGTACAGCCCGCGTCCCTGAGAGCGCGATTGATCTCCGCCCTAGGTTGATCCGGAACGTGTGGGTCCTGACGGCCCCAGATCATCAGCAGCTCCCCCTGGATCTCGCCGGCCCGGGCGAGGGTCTGGTCTTCGTCGGGTGCCGGTAGGGTATTTGAATGCAGGTCGGTGGCGTACAGACAGCAGGCCGCCTTGATCGCCGGATTCAACGCGGCGCGAAAGGCCAGGTGCCCACCCAGGCAGACTCCCATGCTGCCCACCGCGCCTGAGTAGTATTGCTGCTTCTCCAGAAACGCGACCATAGCCCCGGTGTCGCTATCGTGATCCTTCAGCGGCTTGGCGAACTTGTCGTTGTTGCCTTTTTCCTTGCCGGCGTCGTCGTAGCCCAGCACGGTGCCAATCGGATTCAGCTCGTGGGCCACCTCGGGTACCAGGACGACGAAGCCGTGCCCGGCCATGATCGCCGCTGAACGGGCGATGGGGGCGGTCTGCTGAAAAATCTCCGAGTAGAAAATGATGGCCGGATAGCGACCTTCGGCCGCGGGGCGGTACACGTAGGTGCGCATGGTGCCGGTGGGAGTGTCGAGATCGACATGGTCGTTTTGTATCAGCATGGTCGGGTCCGTCAATAGCGGGTGGTCGGGAAATACCACAGTATAACCAAAGAGCCTAAGCCGGGGGCTTGACCTGCCGGCGAGCGACTGAGATTATTTGGGGGTCATTTGATATGACATATTATAAATAATTACGTGAGAGTAAAAACAATGAATCAACCAAAATGGCTGTACGTGCTGCTGTTGAGCAGTGCGCTGGCCGCCTGTGGCGGCTCTTCATCCCCCGAAAACGGTTCCTCCTCCAGCAGTTCGTCCTCAAGCAATCCGGCCTCCTCCAGCAGCGCGAGCGCCTCGTCAGAGCCGGCGTCGACGGTATTTGTCTGCCCGGAGAGCGGGTTGTACTTCTGTGACGACTTCTCCGATGGCACGGCCGATCAGTGGGTTCTGCAGTCGTCCCCGGATAACCCGGAGGGTGAACCCAACGGTACCTTCGATGTGGTGGAGGATGGCGACAACCACGTGTTGCGCTTCACCGCCGCCAGTCAGGGCGGCGAGTTGGCCTTTATCGACGTGAACGCTCTTGAAATCCCGTCGGAAGACTACTACGTGGAAGCGCGGATACGCCCCCGCGAAAACAGCACCACCGGAAACAAGTTCCTGTACCTGATGGCACGCTATCACAGTGAAGGTAACTGGTATGCCGCTGGTCTGAATGTGCAGAACAACACCGACAGTACCAAGGTGGAGATCGCCAAGTCGGTGGACGGCACGATCGATCGTCCGGTCCAGGTGGGCCGGGAAATCGTCCAGGGCCCCAGAGATACGCTGGAGGGCGGGCAGTGGTACACCGTCCGTTTTGAGTTGATCGGCGATACCCTGACGGTTTACTTCAATGGTGAAAATGTCGGCTCCCATACCGATACCGACTACACCGGTATTGGCGATATAGGGCTGTTTACCGCCAACAAGTCGTTTGAGATTGATGATGTGGTCATCGGTGATCCGGCCAACAAGCCGGTGCAGTTGACCATTGATCCGGCCAGTAATGAATGGATCGCCGAGGCCCAGACCGATGATTATGTGATCGACGTAACGGCGGTGCAGAGCAATGGGGATCCGGATACGTTCAGCGTCGAGTCCTCGAATACGGCGGTGGTCGGTGTCGACGTGCAGGGCAATCAGGTGAACTTGAGCCCCTTGGCCGAGGGCGAGGCGACCATCACCTTTACCAGCGGCTCTGATGCGACTCTGATCCGAACCATTGAAGCCACAATCACTCCGGCGTTCGTCCAGCCAACCGCGGTTTACGATCTGGCTGAACGAGTTGTTCCCGCCGTTGGTGCAACCGATATTCTGCGCGATACCCGGATCAAACTGACCTTTGACGATGTTCCCACGCTCGGTGCGGCGGGCTCGGCCCGTATTTACCGCGCCAGTGATGACGCTGTGGTCGACAATATCAGTGTCTTGGGCGAGCAGGACAGTCTGCCATCGGCCGATCGTGCGCGCACCCTCAACACGGAGCAGATCTGGGTCGAGGGCAACAGTGTGGTGATCGCACCCCATTACGGTGTTTTGGAGCCCGGCGAGACCTATTATGTCGCCATTGCCGATGGGGTGATTGACGGCACCCTCAACGGAGCTGAATTTGAAGGTCTCGGAAAAGACGCTGCCTGGACGTTCAGCACCACCGCAGACGCGTCTTCCGGTAATGAGCTGACGGTGGCCGAAAGCGGCGAGGCGGATTTCCGCACGGTGCAGGGCGCACTGTCTTATGCCATGTTGGAGTTGGGCAAAGACGATGCGGTGACCATCAATGTCATGAACGGCACTTACCGTGAACCGCTGTACCTGCGCAACAAGAACAACCTCACCCTGCGCGGCGAGAGCCGGGAGAATACCCGCATCGAGTACCGCAACAACGAGCAGCTCAATGGCGGCACCAGTGGTCGCCCCCTGTTCCTGGTCGAGTCTGCGGACATGTTGGTTCTTGAACACCTCACGATTGAGAACACCACCCTGATCGGCGATGGTGGTCAGGCCGAAACCATTTACTTCAATAGCTCGCATCGCCTGGTGGCCAGAGACGCTGCCTTTCTTAGCGAGCAGGACACCCTGTTGCTCAAGGGCTACAGCTGGTTCTATGAGTCCCTGGTTGCCGGCAACGTGGATTACATCTGGGGTTATGTGGAGGCGGCACTGTTTGAAAACAGTGAGATTCGCACGGTGGGTCGGTCCGATGGCGGCAGCGGCGGATACATTCTTCAGGCGCGCACACCGGACAGCGTCAAAGGCTTTGTGTTCCTGAACAGCGAACTGACTCGTGGTGAAGGACCGACCGGTGCCAATGTGGCTGACAATACGTTTGCCCTCGCGCGCAGCGGCGGCAGTCAGGACTATTTCGACAATGTGGTATTCATCAATACCCGTATGGATGACCACATCCGTTCAAGTGCCTGGCACACCGACCCGACTCCCAACCCGGCAACCGCCATCGCCACTAACGGCTGGCGCGAATACAACAGTATGGATATCAATGGCGACCCGCTCGATACCAGCGGTTGGGTGAGCTATTCACTGAGCCAGCAGGAGTACGAAACCGAGTTCTCTTCAAGGGAGCAAATTTTCTCTACCTATAACGGTGGCGAAGGCTGGAACCCTCAGCCGTAAACAGGGTCGGGTGACAACGACGGCGTTATGCCACTCATTGGCAAGTTTGTGCGACGCCGCAAAAATGAAAAAGCCCGCTGACAGACGCCAGCGGGCTTTTTTGTGGGCGATGAGGGTAGGGCGGTTTACACCGCCACTTCCTCAATCTGCACCGACGCGATGCGCTTACCTTCGTCCGCAGACTTCTGGTATTCCTCAATTTCGTTGAAGTTGAGGTAGCGGTAGATATCGCTGGCCATGCTGTTCAGGCCTTTGGTGTACTCCAGGTACTCCGCCGGAGTGGGCAGCTTGCCGGTGATGGCGGCTACCGCGGCCAACTCGGCCGAGGCCAGGTAGACGTTGGCACCCTGACCCAGACGGTTCGGGAAGTTACGGGTGGAGGTGGACACCACGGTGGAGTTCGGGGCGACCCGCGCCTGGTTACCCATGCACAGGGAGCAGCCGGGCATTTCGGTGCGGGCGCCTTTGCTGCCAAAGATGTTGAAGTAGCCTTCTTCCATCAGCTGGTGCTCGTCCATCTTGGTGGGCGGTGCAATCCAGAGGCGGGTGGCCAGTTCGTCTTTGGTGGCTTCCAGCAGTTTGCCGGCGGCACGGAAGTGACCGATGTTGGTCATGCACGAGCCGATAAACACTTCGTCGATTTTGGTTTCCTGCACGTCGGACAGTTTCTTCACATCGTCCGGATCGTTCGGGCAGGCCAGCAGCGGCTCGGTGAT
Organism: Marinimicrobium sp. LS-A18; assembly: GCF_000463525.1. NCBI lineage: Bacteria > Pseudomonadati > Pseudomonadota > Gammaproteobacteria > Cellvibrionales > Cellvibrionaceae > Marinimicrobium > Marinimicrobium sp. LS-A18. The sequence goes on along the minus strand of NZ_AWEP01000002.1, from coordinate 969,008 downwards.
TTCCGCCAGATCGATTTCGATCACTTCGGTGTATTCCGCGTCCGCGTCGGCTTCCATCAGCTCCGGGTTGTCCAGCCACTCTTCCATCTTGCGCGCACGACGCTCCAGGGTACGCACGTCGCCGTAGCCCTGTTCGATCATCCAGCGCAGCATGGTGATGTTGGACTTCAGGTACTCGATGATCGGCTCTTTGCCCAGCTTGATGGTACAACCGGCGGCGGAACGCTCGGCCGAGGCATCGGAGATTTCGAAGGCCTGTTCGACTTTCAGGTCCGGCAGACCTTCCACTTCCAGAATGCGGCCGGAGAAGATGTTTTTCTTGCCTTTCTTCTCGACGGTCAACAGACCTTTCTGGATCGCGTAGTAGGGGATTGCATTGACCAGGTCACGCAGGGTGATGCCAGGCTGCATGTCGCCCTTGAAGCGCACCAGAACCGATTCCGGCATATCCAGCGGCATTACGCCGGTAGCCGCGGCAAAGGCCACCAGGCCGGAACCGGCCGGGAAGGAGATGCCCAGCGGGAAACGGGTGTGGGAGTCACCGCCGGTGCCCACGGTATCGGGCAGCAGCATGCGGTTCAGCCAGCTGTGAATGATGCCGTCCGCCGGGCGCAGGGACACACCGCCACGGGTCATGATGAAGTCGGGCAGGGTGTGCTGGGTGTCAATGTCCACCGGCTTGGGGTAGGCGGCGGTGTGGCAGAAGGACTGCATGGTCAGGTCGGCGGAGAAACCGAGGCAGGCCAGGTCTTTCAGCTCATCGCGGGTCATGGGGCCGGTGGTGTCCTGGGAGCCGACGGTGGTCATGTAGGGCTCGCAGTAGGTACCGGGACGCACACCTTCCATGCCACAGGCCTTGCCGACCATCTTCTGGGCGAGGGTGTAACCCTTGCCGGTGTCCTTGGGCTGTTCGGGCTTGCGGAACAGCTCGGAAGGGGCCAGGCCCAGGGATTCGCGGGCCTTACCGGTCAGACCGCGACCGATGATCAGCGGAATCCGGCCGCCGGCCTGGACTTCGTCCAGCAGGACTTCGGACTTCAGACCAAATTCGCAAATCAGCTCGCCGGTCTCGCCATTGAGAATCTTGCCTTCATAGGGACGGACTTCGATCACGTCGCCCATGTTCAGATCGTCCACCGGCGCTTCGAATACCAGCGCGCCGGCGTCTTCCATGGTGTTGTAGAAAATTGGCGCCACTTTGCTGCCAATGCACACACCGCCAGTGCGCTTGTTGGGCACGCCGGGGATGTCTTCACCGATGTACCAGAGCACGGAGTTGGTGGCGGATTTACGCGAGGAGCCGGTACCGACCACATCGCCCACCATGGCCAGCGGGTAGCCTTTCTTCTTCAGCTCGTCGATCTGCTTGATCGGGCCGATGGTGCCGGGTTCGTCCGGGGTCAGGCCTTCGCGCTCGTTTTTGTACATCGCCAGGGCGTGCAGCGGGATATCCGGGCGGGACCAGGCGTCCTGGGCCGGGGACAGGTCGTCAGTGTTGGTTTCACCGGTGACCTTGAATACGGTCAGCTTGATGCTCTCGGGCACTTTCTGGCGCTTGGTGAACCACTCGGCATCGGCCCAGGATTGCAGAACGCCTTTGGCAAATTCGTTGCCGGCTTTGGCTTTTTCTTCCACGTCGTGGAAAGCGTCGAACATCAGCAGGGTGTGCTTGAGCTCGTCGGCGGCCAGGGGAGCCAGGGCGGTGTTGTCCAGTAGCTCGACCAGAGTTTCGATGTTGTAACCGCCGTGCATGTTGCCCAGCAGTTTGACGGCGTGTTCTTTGGAGATCAGGGGGCTTTCGGCTTCGCCTTTCACGAGGGCGCTCAGGAAAGCGGCTTTGACGTAAGCAGCTTCATCCACACCGGCGGGGACGCGGTGGCTGATCAGCTCGACCAGGGTCTCTTCTTCGCCAGCGGGTGGGTTTTTGAGCAGTTCGACCAGTTCGGCAACTTGTTCTGCGTTCAGCGGTTTGGGGGGTACGCCTTCCGCGGCGCGTTCCGCGACGTGAGTACGATAGGCTTCAAGCACGATTGAGTTCCTCTGATTTTGTGGGGTTACTCTCTCAACAGGATCTCTGCCTTGAGAGACTATCCATGACCGTCATGGATGCGAGTGGACCCAGGGTCCGGCGCCGCGCCCCGGGAGGCGGTTGATGGCACGGCTCAACGGCGGCGGATTATACAGTAACCCCCCTTAACTGTGTAGGGCGCCCGGTTGGGCTGTATGGAGCTTCGATGCTTATGGTGCTCCGGTTGTGGCGCTCCGCCGGGGCATACCCTTGTGAGGCGCGCCGACTACGGCAGATAGACTGGTGGTAAGCGTCAAGCCCGGGCCGGGAAGGGAAAGCCCTTTCAAGACACGCCGTAAACCCATCCCTGGGGGCTCGACGCGCGGAGTCCCTCCGCTTACGGTCTTGAAAGGGCTTTCCCTTCCCGGCCCTCAGTGCCAAATTGAACTTAAGGTGCTATTTCCCGAAACGTTACGTTCGCACTGCGGAGATGGGGTATAGCCTTGCGAGACCGTCACCCGCCTGGATGGCGGGTGATGAGCCCCCATGGATGGGTTCACGGCGTGTCTCGCAAGGCTATACCCCATCGGAGCATTATGATCGGAGCGCCTTTTTGGGGGAGCAAAGAGCGCCGATCGACTGGCGGTCAAACTAAAGTTACTGGCTCATGATCCAAGTGATCGGTATAATAATACTCGCTTTTCTGATCGATTTGATTTCATTAAAATCAATAAGTTACGCTCAAAACCTAAAGCTATAAATAACTTAAAATCGGCACAAGGACATCCTCCATGAACACCACCCGACACGCCCTGGCGCCTCTGAGCGCCGCACTGACCGCGCTGATTCTCTGGGGCTGTGAACCCGCTGAAGAACCGCAGCCGGCACCCGAAGCCTCCGGTAATGCCGCGGCCAGTGGAGTCGAGTACAGCGACCCGGACAATCCCGGTACCGCGTCCACGCCAGACAGCCATTGGCAGTGCCCGCAGGACGCCGGTCAGGCACCCTCGGGGACTCTGACTGCCGAGCGGATTCCGGGCTCCGCCACCACCCGGGAAGAAGCGGGCCTGTATGAAGGGCCGGTGTGGATTGGTGGGTCCCTGTACTTCTCCGATTTCACCTTTCAGGAAGGCTTCCCCTCGCGAGTCCAGCGCCTGACCGAAGAGGGCACCCTGGAAACCGCGCTGGAAAACAGCGGCAGCAATGGTCTGGCCGTGGATGCCGAAGGCTTTCTGATGGCCGCCACCCACGATGCCAAGGCCATCTCACGCTACGAGCTCTCTACCGGCGACCGGGAGATCGTCTGGGACGAATATGCGGACAGCCCGTTCAACTCCCCCAACGACCTGACCCTGACCCGCGATGGCGTGATCTATTTTACCGATCCGGACTTTCAGCGCTCGGCGGCGCCGGGTGGACAACCAAAGACCCGGGTCTATCGTATTGATTCCGACGGTGTGTCCGTGGTGGACGATACCCTGAGCAACCCCAATGGTGTCTCCCTGTCACCGGATGAAAAGACACTCTACGTCGCCGGCGGCGGCGAGCAGGGCGTGCTCAGGGCCTATTCGTTGGATGAAGACAGGCAGGTAACCGGGCAGCGGGATCTGGCCGAGGTGACTGTGCCCGACGGTACGGCGATTGACTGCCTGGGGAACATCTATGTCACCGAACACACCGAGCAGCGAGTGCGGGTGTTCTCCCCAGAGGGTGAATCCCTGGCGGAGATCCGTGTCGATGCGAATATCACCAATGCCGCATTCGGCGGCCCCGAGCGTCAGACGCTGTACCTGACCGGCGCGGGTACGCTCTGGCAGATTGAACTGGATGTAGCGGGATATCCTTATTGATATGGCAGTATTCAAACGGGTCAAAACCCCCTGTGTGGGTGTCTGTTCAACGGGCATCGGGGATAGTGTGTGCCGGGGCTGTAAGCGGTTTGCCCACGAGGTGATCGACTGGAATGCCTACGACCAGGAGCAGCGCTATATCATCGTCAAGCGCCTGGAGGCCTTTCTGACCCAAGTGGTGGCGGCACGCTTCGAGATTCTGGACGAAGCCGTTTTGCACGAGCAGATCCGCCACCAGCAGGTGCGGTTCAACGAAGATCGGGACCCGCACTGCTGGATTTTCGATCTGCTCAAGGCAGGGGCCAGCCAAATCCGTGAACCGGCGCACTACGGCCTGCGGGTGCGCCCCGAATGGCGGGCGTATTCTCTGCCCGAGCTGCGCGACCAGATCGATCACGATTATTACGAGCTTTCCTGCGCGCACTACGAGCGCTATATTGCCCCGGGTTTGGCCGCGGATGCGATGCAAAAAGCAGCGCAAAACACTTGAACTTTGTGATGTAAATGACTGATATAAAACCTATTCTTAATTTTCTTCAGTGCGAAACGCCGGATGCCTGGGTTCGCTGGGCGCTGGCCAATGAGCCGCTGCTGTTACTCGATCATGCCAATTGTGAAAAGAAGGCCGCGTCCACCGCGCTGACGCTGATGTACCGCTATGTGGGCGACTTCGAGATGATGCATAAGATGTCCCGCCTGGCCCGGGAAGAGCTGCGTCACTACGAGCAGGTGATGAGCCTGATGCAAAAGCGCGACATCGCCTACGGGCAGATTTCCCCCAGCCGCTATGCCTCGGAGCTGCGCAAACCGATCCGTACCCACGAGCCGGGGCGCTACGTCGATACCCTGATCGTGGGCGGGATCATCGAAGCCCGCTCCTGTGAGCGCTTCGCCAAACTGGCCCCGCACCTGGATGAAGAGCTGCAGGGGTTTTATCTGTCGCTGCTCAAGTCCGAGGCCCGGCACTTTCAGGACTACCTCAAGCTGGCCCGCAAGGCCGCCGGTGGGGAGTCCATCGATGCTCGGGTGGAGGAGTTTCTGGCGCTGGAGCGCTCGCTGATCGAATCGCCGGATGACACCTTCCGCTTTCACAGCGGCGTGCCCCAGGCCGCCTGAGGCACGCTATGCCCAAGCAACCGGTCACCGGCGACCGCAACTTTGACGATCTCGCCCAGCGTTTCGCCCGCAATGTCTACGGTGGGCTCAAAGGGCGTATCCGGCTCAGCGTGCTGCGCCGCGACTTTGGTCAACACTGGCCGTTTCCGCCTTTTGTGCCCGACACCGGTCGGCCGCCCCTGCGTATTCTGGATGCCGGCGGCGGGCAGGGCCAGTTTTCCCTGCCGCTGGCGCGGGCCGGGCATGCCATTACCCTGTGCGACCTGTCTGAGCAGATGCTGCTTGGTGCCCGGGCGGAAGCGGAGCAACTGGGGGTCAGCGATCGGGTGACCCTGGTGCAGAGCGCCATTCAGTCTCTGGACGACGCCTTACCAGAAGAGACTGAAGCCTTTGATCTGGTGATCTGCCACGCGGTACTTGAGTGGGTGCTGGATCCGGAAGCCCTGATCGATCACCTGATTCGCTGGCTCAAGCCCGGCGGTCACCTCTCCCTGTGCTACTACAACCTGCACGGCGCGGTGTACAAAAACCTGCTGCGGGCCAACTTCAAGAAGGTGGAGCGGGGGGATTACGGCGGGTTTCGGGGCAGTCTGTCACCCATCAATCCGCTCTATCCGGAGACGGTGGATCAGTGGCTGGCGGCGAGGCCGTTGGAGCGGCTGGCCACCAGTGGTATCCGAGTGTTTCACGACTACATTCTGGACAAGGCCCTTAGAGAGCAGGCACCGGACAAGGTGCTGGAGCAGGAGCTGCGCCTTTCGCAGTTGGAGCCGTACCGCTCGCTCGGGCGGTATATGCATGTATTGCTCAAAAAGCGGGTGACCTGAACACCATCAGCTCAGGCGTTTGAGTAACAGCTCTTTGGCCTCGTTGACCTTGGCCGCCAGATAGTCATTGCCGCCCCGGTCCGGGTGCAGCTTCTGCATCAGCTTGCGGTGGGCACCGATGATGTCCTCCCGGGTGAGCGTCTGTTCGTCGCCTTTCAGGCCCAGCGTGTCCATGGCTTCGCGTACATCCATGGGGCCGCTCGGCGGGCTGGCGGGGCCGGCCTGCTGCTGGCGCTGTTTCCACAGCGGGAAAAACTGCAGGCCCAGGGCAATGGCGGTTTTCGCCAGGGGGAGCAGGGCACCCAGCACGGCAAACAGCCAGTGGGCCCGCCCGGTGGCAACCATCAGAATCAGTCCCAGGCCGCCGCCCCACAGACCGAGGCGCCAGTACAGGCGCTTGCGCTCGGCCGGCGGCAGGCGCCGGATATGGGCCATGGCCGCCCAGAGGCCGATGATGACAATCAGGGCGATAAGCAATCGAAGCATAGTGAGCTCGTCCGGTCGCTGGAGCGCGACGTATTCAGTGGCGGCTATTATAGAGAGGGTGAGCGGCGGGTGATAGTGTTGGCGCGGCGGACCTGAGCGGCCCGGATGCGCTATAATCGCCGCCCTTTGAAGCCGAACCAACGAGGTGTTTTGATGCCACAATTCCGCCTGCCCGCCGAGTGGGAACCCCAGGATGCGGTGCTGCTGACCTGGCCCCATCGGGACAGCGACTGGGCGCCGCTGCTCGATGAGGTGATCCCGCTGTATGAGGGGCTGGTGACCGTGATTGCGGACTACGCGGACCTGATCATAGCCGTCCCGGAACAGGAGCTGGACGCCATACAGAGCCGCCTGGAGGCGATGAATGTGCCCATGGACAGCGTTCACCTGCGCCCGGCGCCGAGCAACGATACCTGGGCCCGGGACCACGGCCCGCTCACCGTGCTCGAGGGTGAGCGTCCGGTGCTGTTGGACTTTCAGTTTAACGGCTGGGGCGGCAAGTTTGCCCACGATCTGGACAACGGCATTACCGAGCGCCTGCATCGCGACGGCGCCTTTCCCGAGGTGGCGCTGAAGCGCCAGGATTGGGTGCTGGAGGGCGGTTCGATTGAGGTCGACGGGCGCGGCACGCTGCTCACCACCGAAGCCTGCCTGTTGAATGAGAACCGCAACCCGGGGTTGAGTCGGGAGGCCATTGAAACGCGTCTGAAGGAAGCCTTCGGGGTACGGAAAGTCAATTGGCTCAAGCACGGCCATCTCGAAGGGGATGACACCGACAGCCACATCGATACCCTGGCGCGGTTGTGCCCGAACAATGTCATTGCCTATGTCCAGTGCGATGACCCGGAGGACTCGCACTACGCCGAACTCAAGGCGATGGAGGCCGAATTGGCCCTGATGACCGATGCCGATGGTGAGCCCTACCAACTGGTGCCACTGCCCTGGCCAGGGGCGATACACAGCGACGACGGCCGGCGCCTGTCGGCCACCTACGCCAACTTTCTGATCATCAATGGCGCCGTTCTGGTGCCGCAGTATGACTGCCCCAGCGACGAGCAGGCCCTGGAGCAGGTGATGCAGGTTTTTCCCGGTTATCACATCTTCGGCATTCCCTGCTCGGTACTGATCGAGCAGGGGGGCAGCCTGCACTGTATTACCATGCAATTACCCGAGGGAGTTCTCTATGACCCAGCTTAACGTCGGGCTGATTCAGCACGCCTGCAGTGCCGACCTCGAATCCAACCTGCAGGCTTCCATTGATGGTATCCGCCGCGCGGCGGAGCAGGGCGCCCAGTTGGTGGTGCTGCAGGAATTGCACCGGGGTCTGTATTTCTGTCAGCAGGAGGACGTGGACGAGTTTGATCTGGCAGAGCCCATTCCCGGCCCCAGTACCGATCGCCTCGGCGCCCTTGCCCGCGAGCTGAACCTGGTGATTGTCGCCTCGCTGTTCGAGCGTCGGGCGCCGGGGCTGTATCACAACACAGCGGTGGTTCTGGAGCGCGATGGCACCATCGCCGGCACATATCGCAAAATGCACATTCCGGACGATCCGGGTTTTTACGAGAAGTTCTACTTCACCCCGGGCGATCTGGGCTTTCAGCCCATTCAGACCTCAGTGGGCAAGCTCGGAGTTCTGGTGTGCTGGGACCAGTGGTTCCCGGAAGCGGCCCGCCTGATGGCCATGGCGGGGGCGGAACTGCTCATTTACCCCACCGCCATCGGCTGGAGTCGGGAAGATGACCCCGAGGAGCAGGAGCGTCAGCGCCAGGCCTGGATCACCATTCAGCGCGCCCACGCGGTGGCCAACGGCGTGCCCGTGGTCAGCGTCAACCGCATGGGTCACGAAACCGATCCCGGCGGTGGCTCCGGCATCGACTTCTGGGGTAGCAGCTTTGTCGCCGGCCCCCAGGGGGAGTTTCTCTACCGGGGCAGCACGGACCAGGTGGAGCACGCCGTGGTCTCCCTGGATATGGCGCGCAGTGAGAAGGTGCGACGCATCTGGCCCTACCTGCGGGACCGGCGAGTGGATCACTACGGGGACCTGCTCAAGCTCTACCGGGATTGAGCCCCCGTGACCGAAAACCGCATTGCACTACGTCGGTGCAATGCCGAAAGACGACCTTTGACAATGCAATTCGGAGCGAACCATGGCATTACCGAAAATCGGCAATCTGGCCCCGGCTTTTACCCTGAACAATCAGAATGGTGAAGCGGTCAGCCTGAAAGACTTCAAGGGTAAACAGAACATCGTGTTGTACTTCTATCCCAAGGCCTCCACCCCGGGCTGCACCGTTCAGGCCTGTGGCATGCGCGATTCGCTCGCGGAACTGGCGCAATACGATACGGTCGTATTGGGAGTGAGTCCGGACAAGGAGCCGGCACTGCAGAAGTTTATTGCCAAACAGGGATTGACCTTTGACCTGCTGTCCGACCCGGAGCACCAGATCGCCGAAAAGTATGGTGTCTGGGGGTTGAAGCAGTTTGCCGGTAAAGAGTACATGGGGCTGATCCGCACCACCTTCATCATTGATAAAGAAGGGCGTCTGCGGGCCATCCCTGAAAAGTTCACCACCAAAAACCACGACCAGGTCATTCTGACCTGGGTTCGAGAGCATTTTGGAAGTGAATGACGCACGGGTTGGGCCAAATCGGAGTCGAGGGTGACTTTTACGGTATAAGATCAGGTTTTTAATAAAAATGTGATCTTAGTCCCGCTGAATGTCGGGTTTTTTGACTCCGTTAGCGACAATTGCGCTTTGATTGGCCTATACTAGAACTGTCTTGAGGTTGAGGGCCCAGCCCTCGAGGTACAGGGTTGACCGTCAAACCTCGGGACCGATCAGGGCTCAGGCATCGGCCTGTCCGCTGGTCGACAATAACGATCGCGCGAGCTCGGTTACTGGCGGCTTCGGTTGGCAGTCGCTCCGCGACCACCCAGCGTCATTAATTTTCAATGCCCAGAGTTTTTGGCAGAAGGAGAGGCCTGTATGATTCAGTTACAGCGTATCGACGATCGAATCAGTGAAAGTGCGGCACGCCCGTTCGCCACGCCCGGTGTCCGGTCTTATCATGAATATCTGGAGTTAGCGCGTATTCCCCCGGCAGAAGGGGTCGCCGCCAAGGTTCTGGATGTTCTGCACCGTCGCGTCGGTCAGGACCCTTTGGCAATTGATTACATTGCCGAGGATCTGGACCTGTCAAAACGGACTTTGCAGCGCCGTTTGCAGCAGCAGGGCGAAAACTTTGCCCAACTGCGGGACAGTCTACGTTTCCATTATGCGATCAAGTTTCTCATTGATCAGCATATGAGCGTTGATGCGGTATCCAAAGCACTGGACTTTTCGGACCGCACGAGTTTCACCAACGCTTTCAAGCGGTGGACCGGGCTTTCTCCGAGTGTCTTCCGCAAGCTGTTTCGCGATTACGCCTGACCACAGATTTGGCGATTGCCTCAGCCGTCCCCAGCGGCTGAGGCTTCTTGATTTTCACCGCTCAACCCCCTCCATGTAATTGCCTGCCCCGCGCAAACAGGGTAGAGTTAGCCCTTTTTCCGACCTAGAAGAATGAGGCTTGTTTCATGGATTTCTTTATTCCCGCCGCAATGGCTCAAGATGCTGCGCAACCCCAGGGTAACCCGATGGTCACTCTGCTGATGTTTGTGGGCCTGTTTGTGTTCATGTACCTGTTTATCATCCGCCCGCAGCGCAAGCGTCAAAAGGAGCATCAGAACCTGGTGTCCGCGTTGAGCAAAGGTGATGAAGTGGTCATGACCAGCGGCCTGCTGGGCAAAATCCTCAAGGTTGACGACAACTACATCGTTCTGGAAACCGGCGAAAACATTGAGCAGAAGTTCCAGAAGGTTGCGGTTCACGCCGTTCTGCCCAAAGGCACCATCAAGTCCATCTAATCCATGACTGACTCCTCCGCCATCCGTTCACTGGAAAGCTTTTTGAAGACCCTCAGTGACCTGGTGTGGGGGGAGTTCATGCTGGTGCTGATTCTGGGCACCGGTCTTTTCCTGATGGTGCGTCTCGGCGCCATGCCCCTGAGACGCATCGGCACCGCGTTCCGGCAACTCTTCCAGGGCCGCCAGGCTCAGGGTGAAGGGGACATCAGCGGCTTTAACGCACTCATGACGGCGCTCTCCGCCACCATCGGTACGGGCAACATCGTGGGGGTCGCCACCGCCATCGGCATTGGCGGCCCGGGTGCGTTGTTCTGGATGTGGTGCAGTGCCCTGGTGGGAATGGCGACCAAGTACGCCGAAGCGGTGTGCGCGGTCCAGTTCCGGGAAACCGATCACCAGGGGCGCCACGTCGGTGGCCCCATGTATTACATCAAGAACGGTCTGGGCAAGCGCTGGATGTGGCTCGGCGCTCTGTTCGCTTTTTTTGGCATGCTCGCCGGGTTTGGTATTGGCAACACGGTACAGGCCAACTCCGTTGCCGATGCACTGTCCGAGAGTTTCAACATCAGCCCCTGGATTACCAGTGTCCTGCTTATGGCGCTGGTGGGCGCCGTTCTGATCGGTGGTATCAAACGTCTGGCCAGTGTCGCCGGGAAACTGGTACCGTTCATGGCCATCGTCTACCTTCTGTCGGGGCTGGTGATTCTGGCACTTCACTTACCGGTGCTGCCGGCGGCCGTCCTGTTGGTGGTTGACTCCGCTTTCACCGGGACCGCGGCGACCGGCGGTTTTGCCGGCGCCACCGTGATGATGGCGATTCAGTTCGGGGTTGCCCGAGGGGTGTTCTCTAACGAGGCGGGCCTGGGTAGCGCGCCTATTGCCCACGCGGCGGCGCAGACCAACAGCCCGGTACGCCAGGGGCTGATCGCAATGCTCGGCACGTTCATCGACACCCTGGTGGTGTGCACTGTGACGGGCCTGGTGTTGATTGTCACGGGGGCTTGGCAGACGGGAGCCGAGGGTGCGGCCATGTCCCAGGAGGCCTTCGCATCGGTGATTCCCCAGGGGCAACATCTGATCGCACTGAGCGTCTCATTGTTTGCGTTCACAACCCTGTTGGGCTGGAGCTATTACGGTGAGCGCTGTGCCCAGTACTTGATGGGGGAGCGTGTGGTGAAGCCGTTTCGGGTGCTGTGGGTGCTGGCGATTCCGGTCGGCGCCAATATGAGCCTGGGTGTGGTCTGGATTCTTGCGGATATTCTTAATGGCCTGATGGCCATTCCCAATCTGATTGCGCTACTGGCGCTATCCGGTGTGGTGGTGGGTCTGACCCGCGAGTACTTCGCGCGCAAAAATACCGAGCCCCTCGGTCTGTAAACTTCTTGCAGACTACAGACAATTGTCCGGACGGGGCAGCCCGGCGATCTTGCTGGCAATCTTGGCCGGACTGGGCGGGAACAGTTTCATCAGGTAAATGCTGCGCCCTTTGTCCGCGCCGAGTTTTTGTCCCACCCGTTTGACCAGCGGGCGCATGGCGGGGGAGAGTTCGAACTCGCGGTAGAAGTCACGCAGGACTTCAATCACGTCCCAGTGCTCCGCTGTCAGGGTAATGTTTTCGCGACTGGCCAGCGCTTCAGCGACCGCCGGGCTCCAGTCCCCCAAGTCTTTCAGATAGCCTTCCTTGTCGGTGTTCAGCGTCTTACCGTCCACTGTCAGTGACATGTCAGTACCAGCTCTGGGTTGTGTTGTGCGCGACGGTCAGGGCCACGAATTTCTCATAGTCCGCGATCGACACCCCGTTCGCGATCCGTTCCAACAGGCCGCGAGCCTGGAGGTCCGCCTCCAGTGCATACACTTCAATCTGACGTTCGTGCAAGGCGTTCAGCGCATCCGCTTCCGGTGAAGCGGGCAGGGCGCCGTAGACACCGTCTTCAATCAGAAGCACCGCGTCCCCGGGTTGGCAGACATCAAGACAGGCGCGCAGGGTCCGGTGTTCAAACGGGGATTTATTGACAGTATGGAGTGTGCTCATGAAGAACGACCTTAAAAGCTGAGGAGTTGGTCCTGCTCGGAAAACAGGCGGCCTACCGCACGGTTGTCCAGCTCGATAAGGTTGTCCATGACCAGATCGGACATTACCAGACCCCGCTCAGTCAGTGAGGGGGTGTGTACATACAATCGTTCGACGTCGTAGAGCGGTAATGCCTGCAGGCTCGACGCCAGATTTTTCTGGGGAAGGGCGTCCGGAGACTGTTCCCGCACCAATTGAAAAACCCCGTCATTCATGAACAGGACGCCGACATCCTGGCCGAATACCGCGGTCGCCAGGAGCGCATCCAGGGCCTCACGAGCAGTGCTGCTACCGTAGGGGGCGTGGCGCATCACGAACAATAAGCGGCAGCTCATTTCCATCTCCTTTCCATCAGGCACCAAACGTGACGACCCGGTCGGCATGAACCGCGGCGTCCACCCACTGTCCCAGACCGCTCAAACTGAACTCCGGGGCGAGGTTCGCAACATCGTGCTCGTAACGGTCAGCCTCTTCCTGATTGAGAATGCCTCGACGCAACGCTGCGGCAATGCAGACGACCACATCGATGGCGTTCTCGCGGGCCAGGGTTCGCCATTCCTCCACCAGGTTCTGCTCATCCTGAGCGGGAGTGGCGAGCCTATTACCCATGGCCACTCCTTCCTGATAGAAAAAAACGCGATAGATGTCGTGGCCCTGGCGCAGTAGTGCCTGCGCGAAGTTCAGGGCGCTCTGGCTGGCCTCGGAGTTGAAGGGTGCGGCGTATATGGCGAGTGAGAATTTCATCAGCGCTGATTCCTGAAACAAAAAAAGCCCCGATCTACGGGGCTTTTTTCATGGTGGTGCGTCCCGCTTTACTCGTTGCTGGCACCGAGCAGGTGCAGCAGGCTGGTAAAGAGGTTGATGATCGACAGGTACAGTGACGTGGTCGCCATGATGTAGTTGGTCTCACCGCCGTGAATAATGGCGCTGGTCTGGAACAGAATCAGTGCCGACATTAGCAACACAATACCGGCAGAGAAGGCCAGGCTCAGGGCGGATACATCAAAACCGAACAGGGAGGCGCCGATCAGCAACAGCATACAGGCGATCATCACCATCATGCCGACCGCAACAAAACCGCGCAGGAAGCTGAAGTCCTTGCGGGTGGTCAGGGTGTAGCCGGACAGTCCGAGGAAAATGACCGCCGTGCCGCCCAGGGCCTGCAAAACGATGGAGCCGCCATTGGACATGGCCAGGTAATGATTCACGATGGGGCCAAGGCTGGCGCCAATCAGACCGGTGAACGCAAACACGACGCCCAGACCGGCCGAGGAGTTGGCGGTTTTGGGCAGTACGAACCAGACCAATACGATGGCAATGACGCTCATGATCAGCCCCATGCCGTGAGACATATTGATGGCCATGGCGATACCCGCGGTCACGGCACTGAAGGCCAGGGTCAGTGCCAGCAACATATAGGTGTTGCGCAAAACCTTGTTGACCTCAATGCTGCTGCCGATATCAGCACGGGCATTCTGGGTGTAGAGCTCTCGCATTGCTTTTCTCCATTGATGACAAATATTGCCTGACATAGATCATACTGGAACCGGCGGAAACTTGCCAAGCTTGTTGCATTAGATGGGGGCGGGTTGGGGGAGTTCTAGGGGGGGTGGTGTAAATATTTGTTAGTCGAACGGAGGGTTCTCACCCGTCCCTTTGGCCATAAAAAAACCCCCGCCATTGCTGGCGGGGGTTTTTATATGGCGGAAGGGCAGGGATTCGAACCCTGGGTAGGCTATTAACCTACGGCGGTTTTCAAGACCGCTGCATTCAACCGCTCTGCCACCCTTCCGAAGAGGGGCAAATTATACAGAGCTTTTTCTGTGGAGCAAGGGGAGGGCGGAAAAAAACTCAAGGATTTCGAAGACTTAGTAGTGATTGAAGAGCCAAAAAAAGGGCGCTCCCCGAAGAGAGCGCCCTTTGAACTTGCCGTTACGAGGTTTACTCGCTGGCGCTTGACTCAACCTCGGGAGCCTGCCGGTTGCGCGGGTCATTTGCCGGGCGCGCCAGAGGCCGTGGGTTGTGGCTTACCGCGGGCGGTTGCCGGGTATCCAGCGCCTGGGCTGCGGAGCGTTGACGATGCTCGGTCACGATCTCCGTCGGTACCTTGGGCTGGGGAGCCAGACGCGGATCATTGGTCGCCCGCGCCGACGAGCGGGGTGCGGGCTCCGGAGTCGGTGCGCTGACTTCCTGCGTCTCCTCTGCCGGCGCCTCAGCGGTTGTCGGCTCCTGAGTGTCGGCGGTGACGCTTTCTTTGCTTGCCTCGTCCTCGGCTAGCACATTTTCCTCGGGCGCTGCGGGCTCCGCCGGGGCGGCGGTATTGGCGGGCTCTGTGACCGGCTCTGGCGTGGCCGGCTGGACCGCTTTGGCAGAGACCTCGGCGTCGGTTTCAGCCGAGCCCGTGTCGGTTACCGGGCGGCCCTGGGGTGCCTCAGTATCCGTTGCGTTCTGCGCCGCTTTGGTATCGCTTTTTGTGGTGCTGCTTTCTGCTGTGTCGGCTGTCGGGGCAGCGACGTCCTGGGTTGGGCGAGGCTCGCCCACTTGACGCTGGCTGACGCGACGGGGCGCCTCTTCCCGAAGTTCCGCCGTAGCCGTTGGCTTGATGGTGGCTTCAGCGTCGGCGTCCTTCGGAGATTGAGGCTCCTCAGTGGTCGCGGTGTTGCGGGCCTCAGTGTTTCCGCGAGTGCGCCGCGCTTCGCGCTCTTCACTCTGGTCTGTGTCTGCCTGAGCCGTCACTGGTCCTGTGTCAGTGCGACGGGCCGACGTATCCGCCTTGGCGGGCTTGTCGTCGGTCGCATTGTCGCTGCGGGCCTCGGTGTCCGCCTTCTGGTCACGGTTGGCCCGATTGCTTCGCTCGGCCTTCACGTTGTCGGTGGTGTCCTGATTGGCGGCCTGAATTTCATTGGCCTTCTCGATCACCTCCTCCGGCAGTTCGCGGCGGTTGCGGCGACGGGGGCCGGAGCGGGTGCGACGTCCCGCCGGGCGCTTGGGTGGCCGGTTTTCCTGCTGCTCATTGGCGGCCTGGTCTTGTGCCGGCTCATTGACCTCGGCGGCCTCGGCTTTCTGAGGTGAGGCGTCTTTCGGCTGACCGTTATCACCGCGGTTTTCCGGCTTGTTGCCGGCGCCACCGCGACGGTTTCTGCCACCACGGGAGCGGCGGCCGCTGTTGCCTTCGGCGTTCTTGTCCTGCCCTTTGTCCTGAGTGTTGTCCGAGGCTTTGTCGGCGGCTTTGTCCTGACGCTTTTCAGGGCGACTGTCGCCATCGCGCTGGTTGCCGCGTTCATCACGACGACCACCGCGGCGGTTGCGGTTGCCACCCTCGCGACGTCGATTCTGGTTGCCGCCGCGACTGTGACGGCTGCGTTGATGGCCGCGACCTTTCGACGACGATGACTTCTTGTCCTCTTCATCACCCTTGAACAGGCCTACCAGCAGGGCGACAAAACGCTCCCACAGGCTGGGCTCTTTGGGTGCCACGGGCGTGGGTGCCGCTTCTGTGGGCGCGGCCGGTTGCACAGCGGGCTGGGGCAGGGGGGCCGGCTTGCTGCTGGTTTCCACTTCCTCTTCGCTGTGTTCGTCGGCGGTGGCGACAATTTTGTAGCTGGTCTCCAGCGTGCCCTCGTCGTCATCGCGCAGACGCTGAACTTCGAAGTGTGGCGTCATCATGTCGGCGTTCGGCACGACGACCACGCGGGTGCTGTTGCGCTGCTCGATGTTGGAAATGGTTTTGCGTTTTTCGTTGAGCAGATAGGTGGCCACAGAAACCGGCGCAATCGCGCGGATCTCGGCGCTGCGCTCTTTCTGTGCTTCTTCTTCCACCAGGCGCAGGATCGACAGGGCCAGAGAGCGGGTGCTGCGGATGGTGCCCTGACCGTTGCAGCGGGGGCAGACTTTCGAGTGCACTTCGCCCAGGGAGGGGCGCAGGCGCTGGCGCGACATTTCGAGCAGACCAAAGCGTGAAATACGGCCTACCTGAACGCGGGCCCGGTCCATGTTCAACGCGTCGCGCATGCGGTTTTCCACTTCCCGCTGATTGCGGGCCGGCTGCATGTCGATAAAGTCGATCACAATCAGGCCGCCCATGTCCCGCAAACGCAATTGCCGGGCGATCTCGTCAGCGGCTTCCAGGTTGGTCTGCAGGGCGGTCTCTTCGATGTCGCCGCCTTTGGTGGCGCGCGAGGAGTTGATGTCGATGGACACCAATGCCTCGGTCACATCAATGACGATGGAGCCACCGGAAGGCAGTTTGACTTCGCGCTGAAACGCGGTCTCGATCTGGCTTTCAATCTGGTAACGGTTGAACAGCGGAATGTCGTCGTTGTACAGCTTGACCTTGCTGCCGAAGTTGGGCATCACCTGTTGGATGAAACCGTTGGCCAGATCGAAGGCTTCCTTGTTATCCACGATCACTTCGCCGACGTCCTGGCGAAGGTAGTCGCGAATGGCGCGGATGATGACGTTACTTTCCTGAAACAGGAAGTTCGGTGCCGGGGCGCTTTTGGCGGCCTTGTCGATCGATTCCCACAGTTGCAGAAGGTAGTTCAGGTCCCATTGAAGCTCTTCCGCGCTGCGGCCAACGCCGGCGGTGCGAATGATGATTCCCATCCCGGAGGGGATTTCGACGCCGCTCAGGGCATCTTTGAGCTGCGCCCGGTCTTCCCCTTCGATGCGGCGGGAAATGCCACCGGCGCGGGGGTTGTTGGGCATCAGGACCAGGTAGCGACCCGCCAGGCTGACAAAAGTGGTGAGCGCGGCGCCTTTGTTGCCGCGTTCCTCTTTGTCGACCTGCACGATCACTTCGGTACCTTCTTTGACCACTTCCTTGATCTTGATGCGGCCCTCAACATCGTTGGGGGCTTTGCTGAAGTACTCGCGGGAGATTTCTTTCAGGGGGAGAAAGCCGTGGCGCTCGGCACCGTAGTCAACAAAGGCGGCTTCCAGGCTGGGTTCAACCCGGGTTATTTTGCCTTTGTAGATGTTGGCTTTTTTCTGCTCTCGATTGCGATTTTCGATGTCCAGGTCGTACAGCCATTGGCCGTCGACCAGCGCTACGCGCAACTCTTCGGGTTGAGTTGCATTAATGAGCATTCTTTTCATGCGTTACCTAATATAGTCGTCCGGGGCGCCAGGCCGACGGAATAACCAAGGTTAACGCTGTTGTGTTTTACAACCTTAGGACAGACCGGGCTCCAGGGTAGAGCCTGTCGGGGTTGGGGGCAGAGGCAGACGGCCAGCCACAAGCTCCGCCCGGCAAAGAGCCGGTCGGCGGAGGGGGCTGTCGGTTGCCTTGATCGTCATGCAATCCTGCTCCATGAAACTCTAGTTTTCTCATTTCGGCTTCAGGCGGTTCCCCGGGTCGAGCTGGGCTCGGCGGGGGGGTCCGCGTGGAATCTGGCAGTGCCGGTGTTGTGTTCGGGTGCCGAATCGTCACGTGGTATCTCTCGGGCCCGCCAGAAACCATCTTGGTCTGGACCCTATGTTCGCTGTGACGCCGGAAAATCACCTGGCCGGCAATGCGTAGAAATCAGAGTTCTACAAAAACACGTACAGTATCAACTATGGCTATCACGCGGTTGGCGCGATGGTCATGGGGTGCCCCGCAGGCCTTTCGGGCGTCGTTGCGGTAGCACCGGTTTTGTCAGTTCACTGGCCAACATCGGGGGGAGGTAAACCATCTCGCCTGGCCCGAAGTGGCCCTGTTGCTGTCAGCGGTATTTCCTCGCAACAGGCCTGATTTACGCTTACCTGTCCGGAAACCTGCCTGTCCCAGCAGCCCGGAATATAACAGTAATTGCAAAAAGCTTCAATCTGCCTTTGTTTTCGGGTCCGAGCCTGGCGCCGGGGAGTATCCCGTCGCGACCCGGCCCGGTTTGCGCTATCATGCGCGCCATGACTAAACCCTCCTCTTCCTCCCGGTCGGCCCCGCCGCCCCAGACGCCGCCCACTCAGGTTCAGTGGCTGACGATTGATGCCGACCAGGCCGGTCAGCGAATCGACAATTTCCTGATGGCTCGCCTAAAGGGGGTGCCCAAGTCCCGGGTGTACAACATTTTGCGCAAGGGCGAAGTGCGGGTGAATAAAGGTCGGGTCAAGCCCGATTATCGCCTGGTCTCTGGGGATCAGGTGCGCGTGCCCCCGGTGCGGGTGACCCAGAGTGCGCCCGCACCCAAGCCCAGCGATCAACTGGTTCGTCAGCTTGATAAGGCCATCCTGTTTGAGAGCGAGGGGCTGTTGGTGCTCAATAAGCCGCCCGGTCTCGCCGTTCACGGCGGGAGCGGTGTCAGTCTGGGGTTGATTGAGGTGCTGCGGCAGATGAGGCCGGAGGCCCGCTTTCTGGAATTGATCCACCGGTTGGACCGGGATACGTCCGGCTGCATTATGGTGGCAAAAAAGCGCAGTATGCTCCGCCACATGCAGGCGGCACTCAGAGACAAGAGTGCCAGTGGTGTCACCAAAATCTATCAGGCGCTGGTGCTGGGGCGCTGGTCCGAGCGTAAAACCAAAGTCGATGCGCCTCTGATGCGCCTGGAAATCAACGGCGACCGGATCGTCAAGGTGCACCCCGAGGGCAAGCCGAGCCTGACGCGGTTTCGGGTTCTGCGGCGCTTTGAGGGGGCGACCCTGGTCGAGGCGCATTTGATTACCGGGCGGACTCACCAGATTCGGGTTCATGCCCAGTCCGCCGGCCACAGTCTGGTTGGGGATGAGAAGTACGGCGATGATGAAGCCAATAGGCGTTGGCGGGCGAGGGGCGTAAAACGCCTGTTCCTGCATGCCGCGGAGCTGGGTTTTTACCTCCCGGACCAGTCGGACATGACGCGCGTGGTCGCGCCGCTGCCGGATGATCTGCAGGCCGTTCTGGCGCAAACGCCTCAGGAGTGACGCCAATCCGAATGAGGCTTTGAGTGTTTGATGGACGTTATAAAGAGGTATAAGCGTTGTTGTTGATTTTTGACTGGGATGGCACTTTGAGCGATTCCACCGGCCTGATTACCCGGGCCATGCAACAGTCGGCCGAGGATCTCGGTTGGCCGATCCCGGAAGCCGCTGCCGTGCAGAACATCATCGGGCTCGGTTTGCCCGAGGCGCTTCATCTATTGTTTCCGGATCAGGATGACGAGGGGCATGGCCTGCTGCGCGATCGGTATCGGTCGAACTATCTGCGTGCCGACCAGGCGCAGCCTTCCGAGCTGTTCCCCGGTGTGATGGAAACGCTGACCCGGCTGCGTGATGACGGGCATCAGATGGCCGTGGCGACCGGCAAAAGCCGGGTGGGGCTGGACCGGGTGTTGAAGGTTATGGGGCTTGATGGTTTTTTTCACGCCACCCGCTGCGCCGATGAGACCGCCTCGAAGCCGCATCCGCTGATGCTTCATCAATTGCTGGAGGCGTTTCGGGCCGAGCCGTCCAGCGCGGTCATGGTGGGGGATACCGAATACGATATGGAAATGGGGCGTCGAGCGGGCATGGATCGTATTGCCGTCAGTTACGGTGCCCATACGATCGATCGGCTGCATCCCTATGAGCCCGCCCTTTGCCTGGATCAGTTCGATGAGCTGCTCCGGTGGGATCGGTTGTAAGCTAACCGTCTCGGGTCATAGTTGGCATGAGCAAGGGGTCGAGACCGGCCTTTTGTAGCAACTCGGTCAGCCGGATCAGCGGCAGACCGATCAGTGCATTCGGATCATCGCCCTCCAGGCGCTCGAACAGGCAAATACCCAGCCCCTCCACCTTGAAGGCGCCGGCGCAGTCGTAGGGTGTATCCTGCCGCAGATACTGCTCAATCTGTGTCTCCGTCAGGGAACGAAAGTGCGCCCGGACGCTCTCGCACCGGGTTTCATCGGTACCGGTGCGGGCATCGAACACGCAGAGGCCGGTGTAAAAGGTGACCACCTTCCCGCTGGCCGCGCGCAGCTGTTCAACGGCCCTCTGGTGATCGCCCGGCTTGCCGAGGCACTGTTCGCCATCCAGGGTGGCCACCTGGTCCGAGCCAATGATCAACAGGTCTTGAGCTCCGGCGGGTGCCAGGGCGCGGGCCTTCATGTGGGCCAGGCGCCGGGCCAGAGCCTCTGGTGCTTCACCCGGGGCGGGGGTTTCGTCGACCTCGGGGGATGCGCAGGTGAAGGGCAGATTCAGCCGCTCGAGTAGTTGGCGTCGATAGGGCGAGCGGGAGGCCAATAACAGCTCTGGCATGGGTCAATCTCCGAAAAACAGTGACAATCGGCCAACATTTTAGCGGAAACCCCCGTCGTTGCGGCCTTTGGCCACTTTTTTCTTTGACACAGGCGGCGCTTATCCCTATTATTGCGCGCTTATGTTTTCAGCCCCCTTTGACAAGCCTCTGCCGCGTCAGGGCGACCCGCGCAAATTTGCGCAACAGGGCGTCCGGATCAGTGGCTATGTGCCGGTGGATCAACTGACCCGGATTCAGGATCTGCTGTTGGAAGAAGGGGCGCAGGCTCGCGTGGATCTGACCTTCGGGATCAGTGAGGCCGGTAAGCTGGTGGTTGAAGGTTCGGCTGCCGCTGATCTGGTGTTTACCTGCCAACGCTGCCTCGGTCCGGTGACCGTTGCGGTGGATGCGCAGATTGAGCTGGCACTGGTGCGCACGGAAGAGGAAGCCCGACAGCTGCCTCGCGCCCTGGATCCCTGGATTCTGCCGGAGGATGGAAACACGGACTTCTACACAATGGTAGAAGAAGAGCTATTGTTAAGTTTGCCGTCGGTGGCTTACCACGAGGCGCTGTGCATTGATGAGCAATTGCTCAGCAGTGGCGAGCCGGTGGAGCCGGAACCGACAAAAAACCCGTTTCAAGTTCTGAAGCAACTCAAGGGCTCGCCGAAATCGTGAGGCGCCCCGGCTTCAGTGGTATTGTCAACAGGAGATCATCATGGCCGTACAACAAAACCGTAAGACCCGTTCCAAGCGTGGCATGCGTCGCTCTCACGACGCGCTGACCGGAAAAGCGCTGTCAGTAGACCCGACGACCGGTGAAAAGCACCTGCGTCACCACGTGTCTGCCGACGGTTTTTACCGCGGTCGTAAAGTGGTCGACACCGGCAACGACGAGTAATTTCGGAGTCGCTGACTACTCAGCCATCCGGAAATGATTCGTATAGCGGTAGACGCTATGAGCGGGGACTTAGGTCCCCGCACTGCTATCTTGGCGGTGCTCCGATTGGCAACATCGGCCGCTTCCGGGGTTCGCTTTATCCTAGTGGGTGAACGTTCCGTTCTGGAGCGCTTGCTGCCCGCGACCCTCCCGTCCTCTGTCTCCGTGCATCATGCGCCATCCTGGGTGGCGATGGATGATGATCCGCGCGCCGCGCTTCGTCACGGGCGTGAAACCTCCATGTGGCGGGCGTTGGATCTGGTGCGCACCGGTCAGGCCGATGCCTGCGTCAGTGCCGGCAACACCGGGGCGCTGATGGCGATGGGCCGCTACCTTCTGAAAAGCCTGCCGGGCATCGAGCGACCCGCCATCTGCAAGGCGATGCCGGTGTCCCGTGGGCGAACCTGGATGCTTGACCTCGGTGCCAACCTTCAGGCGACGGCGGAGCAGCTGCACCAGTTTGCCCTGATGGGCGCGGTCCTCGCGACGCGGGAGCTGGGCCGGGATGCCGAAGTGGCCCTGCTGAACGTCGGTGTCGAGTCCGGAAAGGGCCCTGAGGTGGTGCAGGCCGCAAGCCGGCTGATGGCCGATGACCGCCGCCTGCACTATATCGGCTACATTGAAGGGGATGATATCTACACCGGGCGGGCCGACGTGGTGGTCTGCGATGGCTTTGCCGGAAACGTCGCGCTCAAGGCCAGCGAGGGTGTGGCGAAGCTGATTGGCGAGAAGCTGCGCTCGGGCATCCGATCGCGCTGGCGTTATCGCTTGGCGGTCCCCCTGTTGATGCCCCTGCTTCGCCGTTGGCGCACCGAGCTGGACCCGGGCGCCTACAACGGGGCCATTTTCCTGGGGCTCCGGCGACCGGTGATCAAAAGTCACGGCGGCGCTGATGAGGGGGCCTTTGCCGGAGCCCTGAATGTGGCCATAGAGCAGGTGCGCCGGCGGGTAACAGAACATATTGAAACCGAGCTCGCGGAGTCCTGACCGACGGCTGTGCTTCGTGGCTCTGGAAACAACATCATAAGAGGTGGAGTTTATGTCCGAACAATCATTGGCCTTTGTTTTCCCCGGCCAGGGTTCGCAAAAGGTGGGTATGCTGGCGGATCTGGCCGCGGAATACGGCGTAGTGACGGATACATTTGCCGAAGCGTCCGATGTGCTTGGTTATGACCTGTGGGAGTTGGTTCAGAAGGGGCCCCAGGAGCAGCTCAACCTCACCGAGCGCACCCAGCCGATGTTGCTGGCAGCCAGTACCGCCGTATGGCGCGTCTGGAAGTCCCAGAACGGGGCGGTGCCCGCGCTGCTGGCGGGCCACAGTCTCGGTGAGTGGTCGGCGCTGGTGGCGGCGGATGTGGTCAGCTTTGCCGATGCCATTGCTCTGGTTCAGCAGCGCGGCAAGCTGATGCAGGAAGCGGTGCCCGCAGGGCAGGGCGGTATGGCCGCCATTATCGGGCTCGAAGACGACGCCATTATCAAAGCGTGTGAACAGGGTGCTGAAGGAGAAGTGGTGGCGCCGGTCAACTTCAATTCGCCGGGTCAGGTGGTGATCGCCGGGGCCTCGGCCGCCGTCGATCGTGCCATGGCCCTGTGTAAGGCCGCGGGCGCCAAACGTGCCCTGGCTCTGCCGGTCAGCGCCCCCTTCCACACCAGTCTCATGCAGCCGGCCGCAGACGGTCTGGCCCCCAAAATTGCTGAGACCGAGTTCCGTGCGCCGACGATTCCTGTGATTCATAATGTGCACGCCAAAAGTGAAACGGATCCGGAGGCGATCAAGCGCCTGATGATTGAGCAGATCTACAGCCCCGTGCTATGGGTCGACTGTGTCCGCGCTCTGGTCAACGGTGGCGTCTCCAGCACAGTTGAGTGTGGGCCGGGCAAAGTGCTCTCGGGCCTCAATAAGCGTATCGATAAATCGCTTAACACGCTTTCCATTGAATCGCCTGAAGATCTCCAGGCGGTACTGCAACAGACCAAAGGGGAATAACACCCATGAACAATCTTGAGGGTAAGGTAGCGCTGGTTACCGGTGCCAGTCGGGGCATTGGCGCCGCTGTTGCCGAGCAACTGGGCGCTGCGGGCGCTGTGGTGGTGGGTACCGCGACCAGCCAGGCCGGAGCCGACCGGATCACTGAACGTCTGGCGTCCCAGGGCGTCACCGGCGAAGGTATGGTGCTCAATGTGACCGATGCCGAGTCGGTCGCATCGGTACTGGCAGATATGAAGGAGCGGCACGGTCTGCCCGCGATTCTGGTGAACAATGCCGGTATCACCAAAGATAACCTGTTGATGCGGATGAGCGACGACGAGTGGTTTGATGTGATCAACACCAATCTGAGTGCCGTCTACCGCCTGAGCAAAGCGGTGCTTCGCGGCATGATGAAGGCCCGCTGGGGGCGCATCATCAACATCAGTTCCGTGGTCGGTGCCATGGGCAATCCGGGTCAGTCCAACTATGCGGCCAGTAAGGCCGGAGTTGCCGGATTTGCAAGATCACTGGCCGCTGAGGTAGGCTCGCGGGGTATTACGGTTAACACCGTGGCGCCGGGGTTCATCGATACCGATATGACCCGTGCTCTGCCGGAAGAGCAGCGCAATCAGTTGCTCGACAAGATCCCTCTTGGCCGTCTGGGCCAGCCTGAGGAGATTGCCTCTGTGGTTGCCTTCCTGGCGAGTGATGCCGGAGGTTACGTCAGCGGCGAGACGATACATGTCAACGGGGGCATGTATATGGCGTAATGGCTTTGGTTAACCTTTTGATTTTTAATGGGTTTTTGTAAAAATCAAAGAAAATTGGCCATATCCGTTACAACCCGGGGCAATTCGATGTAAAATGCGCGTCGATTTTGTCCGTAGCTTAATCTAAGGAGTCTTTCCGGGTATTACCGGTATTTCCGGGTCCCGTATTGGCTTCGTCGATACTACCTACTAGGAGTTATATAACATCATGAGCAGCATTGAAGAACGGGTTAAAAAAATTGTTGCCGAGCAACTGGGTGTGAAAGAAGAAGAAGTTAAAAACGAAGCTTCTTTCGTCGAAGATCTGGGTGCCGACTCTCTCGATACCGTCGAGCTGGTAATGGCTCTGGAAGAGGAATTCGAAACCGAAATTCCTGACGAAGAAGCCGAGAAGATCACCACTGTTCAGTTGGCTATCGATTACATCAATGCCAACCTGGCGTAATCTTCAAGCTGGTTGATTACCGTCTTCCGAAAAGCCGTATTATTGTGAAATAGTACGGCTTTTTCTTTTGCTTATTGCCGTCCCGGACGGCGATAATGCCGGATCACACTCGGGCCCGGGCCGGCCCTCGCTGCACCGCAGCGGGAGCCGGCCCGGGTTCGGTGATTGTCATTTTTGTCGGAGAGCTTTCAAGGTGTCGCGCAAACGAGTCGTAGTTACCGGGCTGGGTATGGTCAGTCCATTGGGAAATACTGTTGCTGACAGCTGGCGAGGAATCGTCAACGGTGTCAGCGGGGCAGCCCCGATCAGCCATTTTGACCCCTCGGCTTTCACCACCCGCTTCAGCGCATCGGTGAAGGACTTTTCTGTCGATGGCTACTACCCGGTAAAAGACGCTCGTAAAATGGACGCGTTCATTCAGTACGGCATGGTGGCCGGTATCCAGGCGATGCGGGACTCCGGTCTCGAGGTGGATGAAGCGAACAGCCATCGGATGGGGGTTTCCATCGGTTCCGGCATCGGCGGGATCGGTTCCATCGAAGACGGTGCACTGATGATCGAGCACAAGGGCCCGCGTCGTATTTCGCCGTTTTTTGTGCCTGGCGCCATCATCAATATGATTTCGGGCAACCTGTCGATCATGTACGGTCTGCGCGGTCCGAACATTGCCATCACCACCGCCTGCACCACCGGTACCCATAGCATCGGCTATGCGGCGCGCAGCATCATGTATGACGAGTGCGATGTGATGCTTGCCGGCGGTGCCGAAATGGCCACCACTCCTGTGGGCCTGGGCGGTTTCGCCGCGGCGCGCGCGCTGTCCACCCGCAATGATGCCCCTGAAGCGGCCAGCCGCCCCTGGGACAAAGATCGAGATGGTTTTGTGCTGGGCGATGGTGCCGGGGTGATGGTGCTCGAAGAGTACGAACATGCCAAGGCGCGCGGCGCGAAAATTTATGCCGAGCTGGTGGGTTTTGGTATGAGCGGCGACGCTTACCATATGACCTCACCGCCCGCCGATGGCGCCGGTGCGGCGCTGTCGATGCGCAACGCCATCCGCGATGCCGGAATTCAGACTGAGGCGATCAACTACATCAACGCCCACGGCACCTCCACTCAGGCGGGCGACCGGGCGGAGTGCCAGGCCGTGAAGAGCGTCATGGGGTCCGCCGTGGATCAGGTGGCGGTAAGCTCTACCAAGTCCATGATCGGTCACCTCCTGGGTGCCGCCGGCGCGGTGGAAGCCATTTTCAGCGTTCTGGCCATTCGGGATCAGGTGGCGCCGCCGACCATCAACCTCGACAATCCGGATGAAGGTTGTGATGATATCAACCTGGTGCCGAATACCGCCCAGGAGCGCAAGATTGACGCGGTTCTGTCCAACTCCTTCGGTTTTGGTGGCACCAACGGTTCGTTGATCTTCCGCAACATTTAGCCGGCTGGTGGTCCTTAGGCTCGAACGCCGGAGTGTGCTGCACTCCGGCGTTTTTGTGTCCGCTTTTGGTAGACTCCCTGTATGACAGATTCAGAAGTGATCACACTGACCAACGGTGAATTTGGCGCGACGCTTTCTCCCCTGGATCGCGGCCTGGCCTATGGTGACGGTTTATTCGAAACCGCCAGGGTGCGCGCCGGCCAGGTACCACTCTGGTCGTTCCATCGGCAGAGGCTGATCGCCGGCGCCCGGATGCTGGGGCTGGCTCTGGACACCGAGCGCCTCGAACGGGAGCGGGAGCGGTTGCTCGCCCGTCTGCCGGCTGTGGACGGTAGCCTCAAGTTGGTCGTTACCCGAGGCGTCGGCGGCAAGGCCTATCAGCCTCCGAAGCACCCGCAGATCAGTTATTGCTGGCAATTGCGTCCCGGCGTCTCACCCGCCTGGCAGAAGGGCAGGGACGGTGTGGTGCTCCACGAGTGTCGTCACCGTCTGGGGGATAATCCGGTATTGGCCGGCATGAAGCACCTGAATCGCCTGGAGTATGTGCTGGCCCGAATGGAATGGGACGACGAATACCCTGAGGGGCTGCTGAGCGATGCGGCGGGGTATATCATCGAGGGCACCTTGAGTAACGTCTTCGTCCGCCTGGAAGATGGCTGGTGGACCCCGCGCCTGGACCGTAATGGTGTGGCCGGTGTCATGCGTCGCCTGATCATGGAGGTCCTGGGGCCACAGCTGGACCTGGTGGTTCAGGAGGGCCAGGTGACCCGTGAGGCTCTGATCGGGGCCCGGGAATGGTTTATCTGCAATAGCGTGTTTGGCATCTGGCCTGTGACCGGGTTGGCGCCCGGTGGCGAAACCTGGACGGTCGGCCCTCAGACCCGGCAATTACAGAGCTGCTTTGAGCATTGGCTGGCCGATAACAGAAATCTGAAGGAGGTGCCGTGAAGCGGCTGTTGGGGAAACTGATTATTTTGGGTGTGCTGCTCGCCGGCGGGCTTGCCGCTTACGGGTACCACTGGCTGAACAGCCCGCTGGCATTGCCGGAGGATGGCCTGCGCCAGGAGCTCACCCGGGGGGAGACGCTGAGCCATCTGACATCAGAGCTTGGCGCCCAGGGCATTCTACGTCATCCCCGGGCGCTGCGATTGTATGCGCGACTGACTGAGCAGACCGGGGTTCATGCGGGCGAATACCACCTTCGCCCCGGGCTGACCCCCCGCACGTTGCTGGAGCAACTCAATGCAGGTGACGTTGTTCTTCATCAGGTAACTCTGATTGAAGGGTGGACCTTTGCCCAGGCGGTGGCTGCACTGCACGGCGAAGACACTATTGCAGCGGAGCTGAAGGGGCTGAACCGCGAGCAGCAGATGGTGCGCCTTGGGCTGGATGTGAAGCATCCCGAGGGTTGGTTTTTTCCCGATACCTACCGGTTTGCTCGGGGAACCAGCGACGTTGAAATATTGCGCCGAGCGCATCGGATCATGCGTGAGGAACTTGAGCGGGTGTGGTCGCAGCGGGCCAGCGGTCTGCCCTATGATACGCCCTATGAGGCATTGATCATGGCGTCACTCATCGAGCGGGAAACCGGGGCGCCCTGGGAGCGGGAAGAGATTGCCGGGGTGTTTGTACGCCGCCTGAACCGTGGGATGCGTCTGCAGACGGATCCCACCGTGATCTATGGTATGGGGGATCGGTACGAAGGGCGGCTGACCCGCCGGGATCTGAGAGCGCCGACGCCCTACAACACCTATACCATCGACGGCCTTCCTCCCACCCCGATCGCGCTACCCGGGCGCGAAGCGCTGGCGGCGGCGGTCAATCCGGCGCCCGGAACGGCGCTCTATTTTGTGGCCAAGGGCGATGGTACCCACGTGTTTTCCGACACCCTGGAGGCGCACAACAAAGCGGTACGCGAATATCAATTGCAGCGACGGGAAGATTACCGCTCCTCCCTGCCGGCCGCGCCCTGATCCCGACATTACGGGAGTGATGGGGCGCCGGTTTGCTAGGAAAAACCGGGGGGAGTGTTTACAATAGGCGGCTTTTCAAGCCAATCTGACGGCCCGTTTTACCGGGCTTTCGCAATCTTCGGGACACTCGAATTCAACCGAGACCAATGGGAACGCAAGTCGTATGAGCGATCATTCGCCCGCCAAGGGCAAAGACACCAAAGACACTGCGGGTACCGCAGAAAACCGCGCACCGGAAAAGCCCCTGCACTTTATTCAGCAGATCATCCGTAAGGATATTGAATCGGGCCAGGTGCAACAGGTGGTGACCCGCTTCCCCCCGGAGCCCAACGGCTATCTTCACATCGGACACGCCAAATCCATCTGCCTGAACTTCGGTATGGCGGAAGAATTTGGCGGTGTCTGTCATCTGCGTTTTGACGATACCAACCCGGAGAAAGAAAACGAGGAGTATGTCAACGCCATCAAGGCCGATGTCCAGTGGCTCGGTTTTGAATGGGGCGGCCCGGTTCGCTACACCTCCGACTATTTCCAGAATCTCTACGACTGGGCGTTGCACCTGATTCGCGAGGGCAAGGCCTATGTCTGTGACCTGAGTCCGGATCAGGCGCGCGAGTATCGCGGGACGCTCACCGAGCCCGGCCGCAACAGCCCCTATCGGGACCGCTCCGTCGAGGAGAACCTGGAGCGCTTTGAAAAAATGCGTCGCGGTGAATTCGCCGAAGGTGAGTGTGTGCTGCGTGCCAAAATTGATATGGCGGCGCCAAACATGAATTTGCGCGATCCGATCATTTACCGCATAAAAAAGGCGCACCATCACCACACCGGAGACACCTGGAGCATTTATCCGTCCTACGATTTCGCTCACGGACAGAGTGATGCCCTGGAAGGGATTACCCATTCCATTTGCACCCTCGAATTCGAAGATCATCGGCCGTTGTATGACTGGTTTATCGAGAATCTTCCGGTGCCTGCCCGGCCCCGACAGTATGAGTTCGCGCGCCTCAATGTGAACTACACCATCACCAGTAAGCGCAAGCTGAAGCAGCTGGTGGACGAAGGGCACGTCGATGGTTGGGACGATCCGCGTATGCCCACCATTTCCGGTATGCGTCGGCGCGGCTACCCGCCGGAAGCACTGCGTAATTTCTGCACCGCGATTGGCGTTACCCGGTCCGACAGTGTCGTGGATGTCGGCATGCTTGAGTATGCCGTGCGTGATCATCTGGACAAGAACGCCCCGCGCGCCATGTGTGTACTGCACCCGCTGAAGGTGACGCTGACTAATTACCCCTCGGATCGCATCGAGGAAATGCGTGCACCGGGGCATCCGAACCGCGATGATTTCAGTGAGCGGGTATTGCCGTTTACCCATACACTATACATTGAACAGGACGACTTCCGCGAGGAAGCCAACAAGAAGTACAAGCGGTTGGTTTTGGGCAAACGTGTGCGCTTGCGCAATGCCTATGTGATTGAGGCCGATGAAGTCATCAAGGACGACGAAGGCGAAGTGATCGAGGTTCGTGCCCGCATCATTGAGGACACTCTGGGTAAAGACCCGGAGGACGGCGTCAAACCCAAAGGCGTCATCCACTGGGTGTCGGCCACCCATCACCTCAACTGCGAAGTCCGCCTGTACGACCGTCTGTTCAACGACCCGTCACCGGATTCGGGCGGTAAAGATTTCCTGCAGGCGATCAACCCTGAAAGTCTCAAAATTCTGGAAAACTGCAAGGCGGAGATCAGCCTGGCGGGAGCCAAAGTGGGTAACCATTTTCAGTTTGAGCGCTCCGGCTATTTCTGCCTGGACAGCAAGTATTCCACCATCGACAAGCCCGTGTTCAACCGCACCATCGAGTTGCGCGACACCTGGGCCAAAATGGATCAACAGTAATTCACTATGACTCTGCATCTGTACAACACGCTGACGCGACAGAAAGAAGCCTTTCAACCCATTCAGCCGGGCAAGATTTCCATGTATGTCTGTGGGGTGACGGTGTACGACTACTGTCACCTCGGGCACGCTCGGGTGCTGGTGGTGTTTGATGTGATTGCCCGCTTTCTGCGCAGTCAGGGTTGGGATCTGACCTACGTCCGCAATCTGACCGATATCGATGACAAGATATTGCGGCGGGCGGAGGAGAACGGTGAGCCCTATCAGAGTCTGACCGCCCGGTTCATCGATGCCGCTCACGAAGACGAGGCCAAGCTGGGTATTGTTCCTCCCGATGTCGAGCCACGGGCAACCGCTCATATCGACGATATTCTCGCCATGGTGCAGACCCTGATTGACAAGGATTTTGCTTACGCGGCGAGCAACGGTGATGTCTATTATCGGGTGAGCCGATTCAAGGACTACGGGCGGCTGAGCAACAAGAATCCCGACGAGCTGCTCGCCGGTGCCCGTATTGATGTGGATGAAGCCAAAGAAGACCCGCGTGATTTTGCCCTGTGGAAACACGCCGAGGCTGATGAGGCCGGGTGGGATTCGCCCTGGGGGCGAGGTCGTCCGGGTTGGCACATCGAGTGCTCGGCCATGAGTAAACACTGCCTGGGTGAGCACTTTGATATTCACGGCGGCGGCCCCGATCTGCCGTTTCCGCATCACGAAAATGAAATCGCCCAGAGCGAAGCCGCCAACGGTTGCCACTACGTGAATTACTGGATTCATGCCGGTGCCTTGCGGGTGGACGGTGAAAAAATGTCCAAGTCCCTGGGCAACTTCTTTACCATCCGCGATGTGCTGGAGAAGTATCACCCGGAGGTGGTCCGCTACCTGCTGATTGGCAGTCACTACCGCAGTCCGATCAATTATTCCGAGGACAGTCTGGTCGAGGCGCGCACCGGGCTGGAGCGTTTCTATGGCGCACTGCGTGATTACGCGGAGGTTGAGCCCGCCTCGATGAAGGATCTGGAAGGCAGTGCTTATTATCGGGACTTCGTTTCGGCGATGAACGATGATTTCAACACCCGATTGGCATTGGCCGTCATGTACGATCTGGTTCGCGACCTGAACAGTGAGTCCGACTCCGGCAAGGCGCGGGCCATGGCCGCGGAGCTGAAAGCGCTGGGCGCTGTGTTCGGACTGCTGCAGGATCAGCCGGATCGGTTTCTACAGGCCGGTGGTGCCGATGCGATCGGTGCCGAGCAGGTTGAAGCGTTGATTGCCGAGCGTGCTGATGCCAAGAAGGCGAAGAACTTTGCCCGGGCGGATGAAATTCGCGATCAGCTTCAGGCGCAAGGAGTGGTGCTTCTGGACTCACCCACTGGAACCCAATGGCGCCGGGAATAAGTCCTGTCCCATCGTTCGAAACGAAGCGCCGCAGAGGTACACTATGAAGTCTTTTCGAGCCACCTACCGTCGGTACCGCACCCTATGGGTCAGCCTGCTGGCTTGCGCCGCGTTTCTGGCGTTGGCGGTGTACGGATGGGGAGTAAGTCTGCAGGACCTGGCTAACACGCTGTGGGTGGCGGCGGTTCTGCTGGCGGGGCTGATTATTGCCGCCGCCATCCTGGGCTTTGTGCTGTTCAGGGTGCGCCGCTGGCGGGAGCGACGCCAGCGTTAGTGCGTGGTCAGTTGGTGGCGGGGACGCGCTTGACCCGAAGCCAGGAAATCATTTTGTCCGTCAGTTCCCGGGTCTCAAACTGGTAACCGTCAATCGCAAAGCCGATATGCGCGTCCGGAATACTTTCAAGGTATTCCATTGCCAGACCGTTCAGCGTCTTGGGTCCGTCCTGCGGTAGGTCCCAGTCCAGAGCGCGATTGATGTCCCGAATGAAAGTGCCGCCGTCAATCAGGTAGGTGCCGTCATCCTGGGGCTGAATATCCTCATCGGATTCCTCGGCGGAATTGGTGGTGAAGTCGCCGACGATTTCCTCCAGAAGATCCTCCAGCGTCACCAGTCCCTGTACCTCGCCGTACTCGTCCACCACCAATGCCATGCGGCACTTCTGTTGCTGGAAGTTCAGCAGTTGGGTGTGCAACGGTGTAGCTTCCGGGACGAAATAGGGCTCGTTCGCAAACTGGCGAATATCATCGAGGGTGACACTGTCATCCGTACCGCGAATGAAGCGGGCCGCATTGCGCAGATGCAGAATGCCGACCACGTTATTGATGTCCCCTTCAAACAGGGGCAGGCGGGTGTATTCACTGGTGCGAATCTGCTCCAGCAGGTCCGCCACGGGTAGCGTCAGGTCCAGGCCTTCCACTTCATTGCGGGGGATCATGATGTCTTCAACCGTGGATTTTTCCAGGTCGAGAATATTCAGGAGCATCCCCTGATGCTGATCGGGGATCAGGTCTCCGGCTTCATCGACCACGGTTCTCAGCTCCTCGGGGTTGAGATGCTCGACGCCGCTGTGTGCTTTGTGGATGCCGAATACCCGGGAAATGCTTTTGGAAATGCCGTTCACCAGATAGACGGCGGGCGCGAGCACCACAGACAGAGGTTTGAGAAACCAGCTGGAAAAAAAGGCGAAACGCTCGGGATACAGGGCGGCGAGCGTTTTGGGCGTGACTTCCGCAAACACCAGCATGACAAAGGTCAGGATCAGGCCCGCAGCGGCAATACCGGCATCGCCGTAGAGGCGAACACCGATGACGGTGGCGATGGAGGCGGCAAAAATATTGACCAGGTTGTTGCCGATCAGAATCAGGCCGATCAACTTGTCGGGAGTCTTCAGAAGGCCGGTAACGCGAATCGCCCGATGATCACCTTTTTTGGTCAGGTGTTTCAGGCGGTACCGGTTGATGGACATCATCCCGGTTTCCGAACTGGAGAAGAACGCGGAGAGGACCAACAGTCCGATGAGCGCGGCAAACAGTATTTCTAGCGGTGCTTCGTTCAAGGCGACTTATGCCCATTCTGCTGCGAGGCCGGGTATCTTGAAGCAGAACTCCCCCCGAATCAATAGTCAGACGGCCCCGAGAATCAGCTCCAGCACCAACTTGCTACCAAAATACGCCAGCATCAGCAGCAGAAAGCCGCCCAGCGTCCAGCGGATGGCGGTATAGCCCCGCCAGCCCAGGTAGTGACGGCCTCCAAGTAGCACGCTGTAGATGACCCAGGCGGCGAGTGAGAACACCGTCTTGTGGGCCAGGTGCTGGGCAAAGAGGTCGTCCAGAAACACAAAGCCGGAAATGATCGACAGGCTCAGCGCCAGGTGACCGGCCCAGAGCAACTCGAACAGCAGGGCCTCCATGGTCTGCAGCGGCGGGAGCAGGCGCACCCGGCCGGCGGGGTGTCGGTGCTTCAGTTGGTGATTCTGCCAGGCCAGAAGCAGCGCCTGCAGGGTGGCGATGGTCAGAAGGCTGTAGGCCAGAATCGACAGGAGCACATGGCTGGCCAGGGTGTAATCGAGCACCAGTGGGTGCCCCGATGCATTGCGCCCCAGTAACGAGGCGATGATGCCCAGGGCGGACAGCGGCAATAGCAGAATGAACAGATTATGCAGGGGTTTGCGCAGGCTGCTCAGCAGGACCACGGCGTTGATGACCCAGAACAGTACCGAGGAGACCCGGAAAAAGCCCAGCTCGATAGCCCCTGGCAGCGCGACCAGCTGATAAACCCCGATGCCATGGACGACCAGCGCCACGGCGACCGCAATAAGCAGGTGGAGGCGGTGGGGCTCCCGGCCCTGAAGCAGGGTCCAGATCAGATAGGCTCCGGTGAGCAGGTACAGTGCCGCCGCCAGGCTGTTGAGGAGCAGGGTGGCCATAGTCAGGGGGCGTCCTCGTATGAGCGTTGATATCCAGTGGTTTCCGGTGGGTAGCAGTGTGTCACAAGGTGTCGTCAAAGAGAAGCGGAAGGCTTCTCATTCTCCCGTCGGCCGGAGGCTGGGCCTCGTCGGTCCCGTCGGCTGGACCCGGGCCCCACCTTTGGGGGTATAATCGCGCCCATCATTGATCTGCTGTCGAGAGAAACCATGTTCAATACGCTGAGTGATCGCTTATCCGATAGTCTGCGCCGGGTGACCGGCAAGGCCCGGCTGACCGAAGATAATATCAAAGACACCCTGCGGGAGGTGCGCAAAGCGCTGTTGGAGGCCGATGTTGCGCTGCCGGTTGTGAAGACCTTCGTCGCCCAGGTTCGCAGCAAGGCGCTGGGACAGCAAATCAGCAAGGCGCTCAACCCGGGCGAGCAATTCCTGAAGATCGTCCAGGAAGAGCTGGTGTCCGTGATGGGGGCTGCCAACGAGACTCTCGATCTGGCGGTCAAGCCCCCGGCGGTGATCCTCATGGCGGGCCTTCAGGGGGCCGGTAAAACCACCTCTGTGGCCAAGCTGGCCCGCTACCTCAAAGAGCGGGAAAAGAAAAAGGTGCTGGTGGTTAGTGCCGACGTTTACCGTCCGGCGGCCATCAAGCAGTTGGAAACCCTGGCCGAAGAAGTGGGCGTGGACTTTTTCCCTTCCACCGCCGAACAGAAGCCGGTGGCGATCGCCGAGGCCGCGATCGCACACGCGCGCAAGCAGTTCGCGGACGTGGTCATTGTTGACACCGCGGGCCGGTTGCATATTGACGATAGCCTGATGGAAGAGATTCAGGCGTTGCACAAGGCCGTCAATCCCGCCGAGACGCTCTTTGTGATCGACGCCATGATCGGTCAGGATGCGGTCAACACCGCCAAGGCGTTCAATGAGGCGCTGCCACTGACGGGTGTGGTACTGACCAAAGCCGACGGCGATGCGCGCGGCGGTGCGGCACTCTCGGTCCGTCAGGTAACGGGCAAGCCGATCAAGTTCCTCGGGACGGGCGAGAAAGTGGATGCGCTCGAGCCGTTCCACCCGGACCGTATTGCCTCGCGTATTCTCGGCATGGGCGACCTGATGTCGCTGATCGAACAGGCCGAGCAGAAAATTGATAAGGACAAGGCCGACAAGCTGGTCAAAAAGGTCAAAAAGGGTCAGCGCTTCGACCTGGAAGATTTGCGGGATCAGCTCCAGCAGATGCAGAGCATGGGTGGCCTGGGCTCCATGATGGAGAAGCTGCCCGGCATGGGCAATATGGCCCAGCTGGCGCAACAGAATAACCTGACCTCCCAGTTCAAAGTCATGGAAACCATCATCGATTCCATGACGCCCTTCGAACGTCGCAATCCGGATCTGCTCAACGGCTCTCGCAAGCGCCGGATCACCATGGGGTCGGGCACCCAGATTCAGGACCTCAACCGGTTGCTGAAGCAGTACAAGCAGATGTCCAAGATGATGAAAAAAATGAAGGGCGGCGGCATGAACAAGATGATGCGCGGCATGGGTGGCATGATGGGCGGTGGCGGCGGTATGCCCGGTGCCGGCGGCGGCCAGTTGCCCCCGGGGTTCCGTCGCTGATGCGCCGGACAATGCGCGCCTTCAAAACGCTGGCATTGATGGCGCTGGCGCTGTCATCCGTCACTGCCTGCCAGTCATTTCGCACGGCGGCTGAACAGCAGATGGGCCCAGCGCTGTCGGAATTTCAGGGCAGCTGGCGGGTCGTGGCGCTGAGCGGTGATGAGCTGGACGCCTCGAGCCATGCGTTTGTCGAGTTTTCCGAGCCGCCGCGGCTCACCGGAAACGGTGGTTGCAATCGCTTCTTTGGTGTCTATCAGTACGACGATTCCGGGCTGCGCATCGACTCCTCTCTGGGCAGTACCCGGATGGCTTGCGCTGCGCCGGTGATGGCACAGGAGGCGCGGATGTTTGAACTCCTGCCCCAAGCTATCGCCGTCCAGTTGACCGGGTCCGATGTATTGATTCTGAAAGACGCCGACGGTATCGAGTTGTTACGCGCAACTCGAAAGCCCTGAGGGCAGGGCGAGCGCAATGCTTTTTTTCGATACCGAGTATCTGATCCGGCGGCCGCTGACCGATGTGTTTTCCTGTCTCAGCGACTTTCAACGCTATCTGATGCAGCTCCCCGAGTTTTATGGTGCGCATCTTTCAACCGACGACAGTCCCATCGCGCCGGGCAAGGTGTATTGGATCAGTGTGCCCGAGGCTGATTATGCGTACCGTACCCGGTTGGAACTGATCGAAGTGGGCTCGCCGGAGCGTCTGGTTTACGACTATCAGTACACCGGCCTCGAGGACGATACGCCGCTGTCTGCCAAAGAAGGGCCAATGCCCTGGGATCGGGCCCGAGTCGCGCTGACCTGTTCGGCCTGCGAAGAGGGCACCCGGGTCTCGGCCCAGATGTGGGTGTTTGGCGTGCAGGGGTTTTTGGCTCGCTGGAAAGTCAACGCACTCAAAACCACGAGCGCCCGCGCACAGAAAAGTGCCAATGACAATATGGTGCGGGTTATTGAAAACCTGCTCGACGATACCGTCGCCGATCGCTGAGTCATTCAGACGACGAGCGACACTCTCCTTTTACAAAACCGATCACCCCGTCTTTCGCACACGCGCTACAGGCATTGCCGAAAGTGCGTTTCTGACCGGCGCCCGCCGCCGTTTCTGTCGCCCACTCTTTGCTTGATGTCACCCCGTCGTCTTTCGGAGCAAGCTGGAAATAGCCGCAAACCGGATCATACTGTTGGGTGCAGACGTCGGGTCGCTCCTCCGGGCAAGCGGTCAGATTTTCCGGCAGCGCCGGGGTCGGCTGCTCGTTCGCGGATCCTCCCTGACAGGCGGTCAGGGTGACCACCAGGGATCCGGTCAAAAGTACCTTAAGGCCGAGACCCATCCTGGTCGTGCAAGCGGCGGCCTGCTCCGTGTCCGGGTCTGTGTTAACATTTGCGTCTTTGGTATTCGTTGCAGGTGTCATAGTGAAAAAACGCCCCATTTATCTTCCGTTCGCGGGTCCGGCTTTGTTGGAAGCCCCTCTGTTAAACAAGGGTAGCGCCTTCAGCACCCAGGAACGTCAACACTTCAATCTGGAAGGTCTGCTGCCCTACAGTATCGAAACGATCGAAGAGCAAAAGGCGCGCGCCTACGAGCAATTGTGCTCGTTTCATAACGACATTGACAAGCACATTTACCTGCGCAATATTCAGGATACCAACGAGACGTTGTATTTTCGGTTGGTGGTGGATCATCTGGAAGAGGTGATGCCGCTGATTTACACGCCGACGGTGGGCCAGGCCTGCCAGCAGTTTTCCAAGATCTATCGCCGCAAGCGCGGCCTGTTCATCACCTATCCCGACCGGGAGCGCATGGATGACATGCTGCAGAACGCCACCAAGCAGAAGGTCAAAGTGATCGTGGTCACCGACGGTGAGCGTATCCTCGGGCTGGGCGATCAGGGTATTGGTGGAATGGGGATTCCGATCGGCAAGTTGGCACTTTATACCGCATGCGGTGGTATCAGTCCGGCCTACACCTTGCCGGTTGTTCTGGATGTGGGCTGTAATAATCAGTCTCTGATCAACGACCCCATGTACATGGGATGGCGTCACGAGCGCATCACCGGCGATGAGTACTATGCGTTTGTGGATCAATTCATTGAAGCGGCGCGCGTGCGCTGGCCCGATGCCCTGATCCAGTTCGAGGATTTTGCCCAGGGCAACGCGACGCCGTTGCTCGAGCATTACAAGGACCGAATCTGCTGTTTCAACGATGATATCCAGGGCACCGCGTCGGTGACCGTGGGCACGCTACTGGCGGCCTGTAAGGCCAAGGGCGAGTCCCTTGCCAAGCAGACGTTTGTGTTTGCCGGTGCCGGCTCCGCCGGGTGCGGAATTGCGGAGCA
Source organism: Marinimicrobium sp. LS-A18 (assembly GCF_000463525.1). Lineage (NCBI taxonomy): Bacteria > Pseudomonadati > Pseudomonadota > Gammaproteobacteria > Cellvibrionales > Cellvibrionaceae > Marinimicrobium > Marinimicrobium sp. LS-A18. The sequence goes on along the minus strand of NZ_AWEP01000002.1, from coordinate 931,374 downwards.
GATCATTGTCCTGATGATGCAGGAAGGTTTGAGCGAGGCGCAGGCCCGTGGTCGGATCTACATGCTGAACCGTTCCGGTCTGTTGCGCTCGGGGTCGGAGAATGTGCGCAGCTTCCAGAAGCCGCTGTGCGTTCCGGATGAGCAGGTCGCCGATTGGGATCTGTCCAATAGCAAAAATCCCGACCAGATCAGTCTGTTGGATGTGGTACGCAACGCCAACCCGACGGTGCTGGTCGGTGTGTCCGGTCAGCCGGGGCTGTTCACCAAGGCGGTCATTGAAGCCATGCAGGCTCACTGTGATCGACCGGTGGTGCTGCCCCTGTCGAACCCGACCTCCCAGGTGGAAGCCCAGCCGGTGGATATTCTCCGCTGGACCAGCGGCAAGGCCATCGTTGCGACCGGCAGTCCCTTCAAGCCGGTGGATATGGCGGGGCAGCGTCACGAGATTGCCCAGTGCAATAACAGCTACATCTTTCCCGGGGTCGGCCTGGGGGTTGTGGCCGCAAAAGCGTCACGGATTACCGACAATATGATGGTCGCGGCCAGTCGGGCATTGGCCGAGAGTTCTCCGATGGTAAAAACCGGCCAGGGCGCACTGCTGCCTCCGCTGGGGGAGATCCGTTCGGTGAGCCAGGTGATTGCCCGGGCGGTTTTCCGGCAGGCGGTTGAAGACGGTGTTGCCATGCCGGTGCCGGAGGAGGTAATGGATCAGAAAATTGCGAGCAACTTCTGGGAACCGGAGTATCGTGATTATCGCCGAACCTCCTTTTAAGCTGTTAGACTATGGTTTTGTAAAATTAACCGACTACCTTGTGTGAGGCAAAATCAATGGATTACGAAAGTGCTAAGGCCAGCATATTGGCGAAACCTGAAGCGGTAGAACTGCAACCGGCCGGACCGGGCGTGGCGTCTTTCAAAGTGTGCCATAAACTGTTTGCGACCCTCGCCGAGGGAGAAGATGGCGTGCCTTACATCAACCTGAAGTGTGAGCCGAATCGGGCCCAGGAACTTCGGGATACCTATCCGGCCATTCAGCCGGGTCATCGTATGAACAAAGTCCACTGGAACAGTGTGATTCTCGATGGCAGTGTGCCCGAAGATCTGATTCTGGAACTGATCGATCACTCCTATGAGCGAGTCGTGGAAAACCTCCCTCCGTCGGACCAGCAGCGGCTCCTCGGTCGCTGACCGTCACAGTTCGGGCGGGGCGGCAGAGTGAGTCAGACGGATCGTGACCCCGAAGCTATTGCACTGGGAGAACGGCTTCGCCTGGTGCGGGAGCTGAACGGGCTGTCCCAGCGCGAACTGGCCCGTCGCGCCGGTGTGACCAACAGCAATATTTCCCTGATCGAACAGGGCCAGATCAGCCCCTCGGTGGGGTCTCTGGCCAAGCTGCTCGATGCCATCCCGCTCTCCCTGGCGCAATTTTTCGCATTAGACACCCGGGCTCCCCTGGGCACCGTCCTGACCCGCGATCAGATGATTCGCTCAGAACTCCCCGAGTCGGGACTGGTGATAGAGCGTTTCCCCCGATCTGACCGTCACTCCCTGTCACTTGAACGTCTGCAGTTTGCTCCCGGCGCAGACACGGGGGCCAAGCCCTGGCAGCTGTCCTCAGCGCGATCCGGCTGGTTGTTGTCGGGCCGCCTCGAGTTGACTCTGGGGGTTCGCTGCTACACTTTGAGCGAGGGCGATGGCTGCCAGTTGCCCGAGGGGCAGTGGTTCCGCGTGCGCAATACCGGTTCGGTGCCCGCCATCGCGGTGTTGGCCCGCAGCGCGGATTGTCCGGCGCCCTTGACTCCGACCACACCTTTCGACCACGACCAATAGAGACTGTAGGTATGTATCAGGGACACACATTGAAGCTTGCCATGCTCGATGACGGTATCGCCGAGCTGGTGTTCGATCTGCAAGGTGAGTCGGTCAACAAATTCGGCCGGCAGACCGTTGTTGAATTGAGCGAAGCGCTCGATGCGCTTGCCGCGGCGAAGCCCTCCGAGTTGAGAGGGCTGTTGATCAGTAGCGCCAAGCCGGCACTGATGGTCGGCGCGGATATCGGCGAGTTCCAAGGGTTTTTTGCCTCCGGTGAGCAGGCCGTGAAGGATTATCTGGCGAGTAATAACCGCAACTTCAATCGCCTCGAAGATCTTCCGATCCCCGTGGCGATCACGATTGACGGCTATGCGTTGGGCGGAGGCCTGGAGCTGTGTCTGGCCTGCGATTACCGGGTAATGACGCCCACGGCCCGGATCGGACTTCCCGAAACCCAGTTGGGCATTATCCCCGGGTGGGGCGGCACGGTCCGTTTGCCCCGGCTGGCAGGCGTGGATACCGCCGCAGAGTGGATTGCCAGTGGCCGTCAGTGGGATGGCAAGGCCGCGCTGAAAGCCGGTGTGGTGGACGCCTTGGTGGAGATTTCCAAACTGCGTGAAGCGGGCTTGCACGTCCTGAAAGAATGTCATGAGGGTCGGTTTGACTATGCCGCCCGTCGAGCCGCCAAAACCGCGCCTCTAAAGCACAACCGGATTGAAGCCGCCATGGCGTTTGAGTCAGCCAAAGCGGTGGTGGCCGCCCAGGCCGGCCGTCACTACCCGGCGCCAGTGGCGGCCATTGAGGTGATGGAGCAGGCGGCGGGCGAGGGCCGTGAGGCGGCCCTCGCCATTGAGGCCGACACCTTTGCCCGCCTGGCGACGACAACCGTGGCCCAGGCTCTGGTGGGTATCTTTATCAATGATCAGTTGCTGGCCCGAAACGCCAAGCGCTGGCAGGCCGAGGACAAACAGGGCGTATCGAGGGCGGCGGTTCTGGGTGCCGGGATCATGGGCGGCGGCATTGCGTATCAGTCGGCGCTCAAGGGGGTGCCGATCAAAATGAAAGACATCGCCCGCAAAGGCCTGGAGCAGGGGCTGGAAGAAGCCAACCGGCTGTTGGTCAAGCGTGTCGAGAAAGGTCGCATGACCGCCAGTGCCATGGGCGAGGCGCTGAATCGGATCGAGTCGACGCTGGGGTATGACGGATTCGACGATGTGGATATGGTGGTCGAAGCGGTCGTGGAAAACACCAAAGTCAAACAGTCGGTGCTCGCCGAAACGGAGCGGGCGGTGGCCGAGTCCACCATCCTGGCCTCGAATACATCGACCATTTCCATTACCACGCTGGCCGAAGCACTGAGCCGGCCAGAGAATTTCTGCGGGATGCACTTTTTCAATCCCGTGCATGCCATGCCATTAGTGGAGATCATTCGGGGCGAGAAAACCTCCGATCGGGCCATTGCCCGAACGGTCGCCTATGCCAATCAGTTGGGCAAAAAGCCCGTTGTGGTCAATGATTGTCCGGGTTTTCTGGTCAATCGCGTGCTGTTCCCCTATTTCGCGGGTTTCGCGCTGCTGGTGCGCGACGGCGTCGATTACGAGCGGATTGATCGGGTCATGGAGCGCTGGGGTTGGCCGATGGGGCCCGCCTATCTGCTGGATGTGGTGGGGCTGGATACGGCCATTCACGCCGAACAGGTGATGGCCGAGGCCTATCCGGATCGACTGCAGCGCGATTTTACCTCCTGTACCGAAGTGCTGTTTGACAGCGGACGGCTGGGGCAGAAAAACGCGGGCGGTTTTTACGATTACAGTGACGATCGCAAAGGGCGGCCGCAAAAACAGTCGAGCTCCCAGGCCCGGGAGTCTCTGGAGCCGATGGACAATACCGACCTGTCGGATGAAGCCATTGTGGCCCGAATGATGGTGCCGATGGTCACCGAGCTGGTTCGTTGCCTGGATGAGGGGATTGTCGCCTCGCCCGCCGAAGCCGATATGGCCATGGTGTACGGAACCGGCTTCCCTCCCTTTCGTGGCGGACCGCTGCGCTGGGTCGATGCCGTTGGCCTCGACGCTTTCCGCGCCATGGCGGAACCCTGGGCTGACCTGACCCCGCTGTACCATCTACCCGATGGGCTTTTGCGCCGAATCGAGAGCGGCGAGCCTTTCTATCCTGTTGTTCCCTCTCAGGGAGGTGCCCAATGACCTTGCATCACCGAGACGCGGTTATTGTCGATTACGCCCGCAGCGCCATGGGCCGGTCCAAAAACGGCTGTTTCCGCTTCAGTCGGGCGGATGACATATCCGCCAGCCTGATTCAGGCGCTCTTGTCCCGCAACCCGGCCCTGGAGCCGGCATCGGTCTATGACTTCATCTGGGGCTGTGTGCTGCAGCGTGAAGAACAGGCTTTCAATATTGCCCGGAATATCTGGCTGCGGGCCGGTCTGCCTCACTCGGTACCGGCGCAAACCGTCAATCGTCTGTGTGGTTCTTCCATGGCGGCACTGCACACCGCGACCGCCAATATACGCGCCGGCCTGGGGGATGTTTACCTGATTGGTGGGGTAGAGCACTTGGGGCACCTGCCGATGTACGAAGCCATTGATCCGAACCCCCTGTTGGGGCTGTCGGTGGCCAAGGCGGCGGGAAATATGGGCGTTACCGCCGAATACCTGGCGCGCCTTCACGGCATCACCCGCTCGCAGATGGATGAGTTTGGCGCCCGCTCGCATCAGCGGGCGGCGGCCGCACGGGCGCGCGGAAGCTTTGCCCGGGAAATTGTCCCCGTGGCGGGGCACACTGAAGAGGGCTTTCCGATCATGGTGGCGGAAGACGAGACGATTCGTCCGGACACCACCGTGGAGGGGCTGGCGCAGTTGCGCCCGGTGTTCGATCCCAAGAATGGTCAGGTCACGGCTGGCACTTCGTCGCAACTCTCCGACGGCGCCTCGGCCATGGTGGTCATGTCCGCGGAGCGGGCCCAGGCTCTGGGGCTCAAGCCGCTGGCCCGGGTGGTGTCCATGGGATTGGCGGGCGTGGACCCTTCCATCATGGGGTACGGGCCGGTTCCCGCCACCCAAAAGGCGCTGGACAGCGCCAATCTGACCATGGAAGACGTGGAGTGCGTGGAGCTCAATGAAGCGTTCGCCGCTCAGGCGCTGCCCGTGCTCAAGGATCTTCAGCTGCTGGACGATATGGATCAGCGGGTGAACCTCAACGGTGGTGCCATCGCCCTGGGGCACCCGTTTGGCTGCTCCGGGACCCGTATTACCGGCTCCCTGCTCACCGCCATGGCGGAGCAGGATATGACCCTGGGCGTGGCCACCATGTGCATCGGTCTGGGGCAGGGCATCAGCACCGTGATTGAGCGAATCAACTGAGCGCCCTTTCAAAGGGGTCGATTTTCGTGCAGGTTCTGCTAGACTCCGTCGTCATTGTGACTCTCTGATGACGGCGGAGTGCGTTTGGTGGTCAATAGATTCGGTGCTCTGGCGCCCGCGAACAGGCTGAGCGACGCCCGTCCCTTCTTCGAAGGGCTGCGGAGTGCCGTGGCGTCGCTATCGCTCCTGTTCGTCGCGACGCTCTGGTCGGGAGCGCTGCAGGCCGAGAGTGTCCGCATTCAGGACGCCCTTTCCGATGTGCTCCCACAGGCCATGGTTGAGGCTCCGTCACGCCCACTCTTGTGGCGGGTTCAGCACCCGGACCAGCCGGAGCCCGTGTACCTCTTCGGAGCGCTGCACTTCGGCGATGACAGTTTTTTTCCCCTCCCCGATAAAGTGCTCGATGCCTACCGCGACTCGGATCTGCTCGCCGTTGAACTCGATGTCTCCCAGGTCGGCCCCGACCGTATGCACGCCACCCTGGCGCGAATGGGGCGTTATCCGTCCGGCGTGCAACTGTCCGAACGCATCGCGCCGGCACTTTGGGAGCAACTGAGCCAAGCCAGTCAGCGGCTGGGCCTGCAGACCGAGTCTATTGTGCATCTGCGCCCCTGGTTGGCGGCGCTGCAACTGGTCAACCTTCAGGTGGCGCGCAGCGATTACCGAGCCGGGCAGGGCGTCGACCGCTACTTTCTCGATCTGGCCCGGGGGGACAAGCCGGTAGAGCCTCTTGAAACCCTGGAGCAGCAATTGTCCCTGTTTGCCGGTATGACCGAAGTGGAGCAGAGCGCTTTTCTGGAGCATACTCTGGAGGACCTCGAGGCCACCGGGCCGCAGTTGCGGAGAATGGCGCGGGCCTGGCGGGAAGGGGATCGCTCGGACCTGGAGTCGGTCATCCTCGGGGCGTTTGATCGCGAGGATCATTTCAGTCGCACCCTCTATCAGCGAGTGTTCAAAACCCGCAATGAAGCCATGGCCAGTGCTGTGGAATCCTACCTCTCCGCCCAGCAACGGGTATTTCTGGTGGTCGGTATTGGTCACCTGATTGGTCCCGATGGTCTGGTCGATAACCTCCGCCAGGCGGGTTACCGCATCGAGCAGCTCTGAGCGCGCTTATTGAACCCTTCCGGGGCTTGTGGCACAATCTCCTGCCTTCACGCCGGCCGAAGGGCTGATTTTTGTTAAAAATTCATAAAAATCAGTGGCTTGGCGGTTCTGTGAAGTTTGCCTGTCGCGCCGCAAGCCAGGTGCGTCGGCAGTGAAAGCGGTCGTGGTGGAATTGGTAGACACGCCAGATTTAGGTTCTGGTGCCGAGAGGTGTGAGAGTTCGAGTCTCTCCGACCGCACCAATTTAAGATCATTCATGAGTTACCCTTAACGGCATTGGCCCCCCGATGCGAATAGCGTATAGAGGAAGAGAATGCAGGTTTCCATAGAGACAACGTCCGGTCTGGAACGTCGCCTGACGGTGGGAGTCCCCGCCGCAGAAGTCGATAGCGAAGTGCAGAAGCGCTTGCAGCAGGCTGCCAAGAACATTCGTATCAACGGCTTCCGCAAGGGCAAAGTACCCATGAAAGTGGTCAAGCAGCGCTATGGCGACGGTGTTCGTCAGGAAGTGCTGGGTGATGTCATCAACCGCAGCTTCTATGAAGCCGTGCGTAAAGAAGACGTCAAGCCTGCGGGTCAGCCGTCCATCGAGCCCAAGCAGTTCGAAGAGGGTAAGGACCTGGAGTATGTGGCCACCTTTGAGGTGTACCCCTCCGTTGAGCTGGGCGACTTCTCCAAAATTGAAGTGACTCGCTACAAGGCGGATGTAACCGCTGAAGATGTCGACAACATGATCGACGTGCTGCGTGAGCACCAGGCCAGCTGGAAAGAAGTGGATCGGGCCGCCCAAGACGGCGACCAGGTCAATATCGATTTCGTCGGTACCCGCGATGGTGAAGCCTTCGAAGGTGGCAGTGCGGAAGGACAGAATCTGGTGCTGGGTTCCGGCTCCATGATTCCCGGCTTTGAAGACGGCTTGGTTGGCCTGAAGGCCGGTGACGAGAAAACCCTCGAACTGACTTTTCCGGAAGACTATCAGGCGGAAGAGCTGCGCGGCGCCGCGGTTGAGTTCAAGGTGACCGTCAACAGCGTTTCCGAGAAAGAGCTGCCCGAGCTGGATAAAGATTTCTACGCCAAGTTCGGCGTCGAGAAGGGCGGTAAGCCTCAGTTCCGCAAGGAAGTGAAGGCCAATATGGCCCGCGAGCTAAAGAACGCCATCAAGGCCAAGACCAAGAACCAGGTCATGGACGCGCTGCTGGAAACCCATAAGCCCGACCTGCCCAAGGCTCTGGTCAGCAGTGAAATCGAAACCCTGCGTCAGCAGATGATGCAGCGCTTCGGTGGTCAGCAGCAGAACTTTGACGTCAAATCTCTGCTCCCGGACACCATGTTCCAGGAAGATGCGGAGCGCCGCGTCGCCCTGGGCTTGGTCGTGGGTGAAATCGTCAAGGAAAACCAGATCAAAGTGGATGCCGATCGCGTCCGTGAAATGGTGGAAGAGCTGGCCTCTACGTACGAGGAGCCCGAGGCGGTCGTCAATTACTACTACGAGAACCGTCAGTTGCTGTCCAGTGTTGAGTCGGCGGCCCTGGAAGATCAGGTGGTGGACTTTATCCTGGATAAAGCCAAAGTGACCGATGAGTCCAGCAGTTACGACGACATCGTTACCCGTCAAAAGCAGCAATAATTGTACAAAATGGCCACAAACTGGACAGTTTGTGGCCATTCTCCCCGCCGAAGTCTCCTTATGCTGGCATATCAGCGTTTCTCAGGTTAAGCTTTCCCTACCATTTTCAGCGGTTCCGTCCAGTCGAGCCGCGGTAGTCAATAGAAGGACATACGGTTTTTATGTCGAACGAATTCTCCAAACAGGTACCTGACGTTATGGCATCCGGCTTGATTCCCATGGTGGTGGAGCAGACCGCCCGTGGAGAGCGCTCCTACGATATCTATTCCCGCCTGCTCAAAGAGCGGGTGATCTTTCTGGTGGGACAGGTCGAAGACTATATGGCGAACCTGGTGGTGGCTCAGCTTCTGTTCCTGGAAGCCGAGAACCCCGACAAGGATATTCACCTCTACATCAACTCTCCCGGTGGCTCGGTGACCGCCGGTATGGCCATTTATGACACCATGCAGTTCATCAAGCCCGATGTCAGCACCATGTGCATCGGCCAGGCGTGCAGCATGGGCGCATTCCTGCTGACCGCCGGCGCCAAGGGCAAGCGGTTCTGTCTGCCCAACTCCCGGGTCATGATTCACCAGCCCAGTGGTGGAGCCCAGGGTCAGGCGTCGGACATCCACATTCAGGCTCGGGAGATTCTGAGTATCCGCGAGCGTCTGAATGAGCTGATGGCCTATCACACCGGCCAGTCGGTGGAGAAAATTGCGCTGGACACCGAGCGGGACAACTTCATGAGTGCCCAGAAGTCGGTCGAATACGGTCTGGTGGACAGTGTGGTCAGCCGCCGCGGAGGCGCTGAATAATCTGACGCCAGCACGCCCGGGCATCCAAACGGGGCCCGGTGCGTATACTTCATTGAGTCTGGAGGCCAAACCGGCGAATCCAGCTTGAAATTCCGGGTAAAAGGTTGCATCTTTACCCCTATAAGCGTTTAAGACGGAGTGGTTTAATGACCGATCACACCAAAGACAGTGGCGACAAGAACGGCAAACTGCTGTATTGCTCGTTCTGCGGTAAGAGCCAGCACGAAGTGCGCAAGCTGATCGCCGGTCCCTCGGTGTTCATCTGCGACGAGTGTGTCGATCTGTGTAATGACATCATCCGCGAGGAGATTCAGGAAGCGGCCGCTGAAGGCCCCTCTGAACACCTGCCCACGCCGAGCGAAATCTCGTCGATTCTGGATGAGTACGTCATTGGCCAGAAGCGTGCCAAGAAAGTATTGGCCGTGGCGGTGTACAACCACTACAAGCGTCTTCGGGTTGGCGACAAAGGCAAGGACCCGATCGAGCTTGGCAAGAGTAATATTCTGTTGGTGGGGCCGACCGGTAGCGGTAAAACCCTGCTGGCTGAAACCCTGGCACGCCTTCTCGATGTACCCTTCACCATTGCGGATGCGACCACGTTGACCGAAGCGGGTTACGTGGGCGAAGACGTCGAAAACATCATTCAGAAGCTGTTGCAGAAGTGTGATTACGACGTCGACAAGGCCCAGCAGGGTATTGTCTACATCGATGAAATCGACAAGATTTCCCGCAAATCAGACAACCCCTCCATCACCCGTGATGTGTCAGGGGAGGGCGTCCAGCAGGCGCTGCTCAAGCTGATTGAAGGCACCGTGGCTTCCGTGCCGCCGCAGGGTGGGCGCAAGCATCCTCAGCAGGAATTCCTGCAGGTAGACACCAAAAATATCCTGTTCATCTGCGGCGGTGCCTTTGCCGGGTTGGACAAGGTTATTCGCGACCGCTCCGAGAAAGGCGGTATCGGTTTTGGGGCGGAAGTCAAAAGCAAGGACGACAAGCGCAAGTTTGGCGAAATCCTGCATCAGCTCGAGCCCGAGGACCTGGTTCAGTACGGTCTGATTCCCGAGTTCGTCGGCCGCCTGCCGGTCATTGCCACCCTCGATGAGCTCGATAAAGAGGCGTTGGTTGAGATTCTGACCGAACCCAAGAACTCCCTGACCAAGCAGTACCAGCGACTGTTTGAAATGGAAGGGGTCGACATTGATTTCCGCCGCGACGCGCTTGAGGCGGTGGCCCAGAAAGCCATGGACCGCAAGACCGGTGCTCGTGGGCTGCGCTCCATTATGGAGGCGGTGCTGCTGGATACCATGTACAAGATTCCTTCCGAAGAAGGTGTCGTGAAAGTCATTGTCGATGAGTCTGTTATCAAAGGCGAGTCGGAACCCCTGCTGGTCTATGAGCAGAGCGAGGCGCCAGCGAAGGTAGCCAAGGGCGACTGAACGCGGTTGCAGTATCGTGGTTGAACCGCAAAGAGCGCCTTATGGGCGCTCTTTGCGGTTTTTTACCGTCAAAAACTTGTAATCCGGCGGGGTAGCCCCCAATCTTTTAGTGTGTCGCCCTTTGGCGACAAGCAGTTTCTGGCCTTCCACTATGAGGACCGACCCAGATGGATCAACAAGACAAGCCCATTCCCACCCAAGTCAGTGATATTCCGCTGTTGCCGCTGCGTGACGTTGTGGTGTATCCCCACATGGTGATTCCCCTGTTCGTGGGCCGTGACAAGTCCATCGAGGCGCTGGAAAGCGCCATGTCCAGCGACAAACAAGTATTACTGGTAGCCCAGAAAAATCCTGGTGACGATGACCCCAAGGCAGAGGACCTGTACGGCGTCGGTACCGTTGCCACGATTCTGCAGCTTCTGAAGCTGCCTGACGGCACGGTGAAAGTGCTGGTGGAAGGCGGTGAGCGTGCCGCGATCGAAAATGTCGAAGTCATTGATAAACATTTCCGCGCCAGAGTGAACCTGCTGGAAGAGGAAACCCTGACGGGGCACCAGGCGGATGCCCTGATCAATTCCACCATCAATCAGTTTGAACAATACGTCACTCTGAGTAAGAAAGTACCCTCGGAAGTGATGACTTCACTCAGTGGCATTGACGAGCCCGGTCGCCTGGCCGATACCGTGGCGGCGCACATGACCCTTGAGCTGGGGCAGAAGCAGGCGATTCTGGAAATGGTCTCGGTGCGCGAGCGCATCGAACACCTGCTGGGTTTGATGGAGGCGGAAATCGATCTGTTTCAGGTCGAGAAAAAAATCCGCGGGCGCGTCAAACAGCAGATGGAAAAAAGCCAGCGCGAGTATTACCTGAATGAGCAGATGAAAGCCATTCAGAAAGAGCTTGGCGACATGGGGGATGAGGGCAATGAAATCGACGAGCTCGAAAAGAAAATCGAGCAAGTGGGTATGCCCAAGGAAGCCGAGGAAAAAACCCGTGCCGAGCTCAACAAGTTGCGCATGATGTCCCCGATGTCGGCGGAAGCCTCGGTGCTGCGCGCCTATATCGACTGGATGCTGAAGGTACCCTGGAAAAAACGCAGCAAAGTCCGTCACGACCTGCAGCGGGCTGAGGATGTGCTGGAGAAAGACCACTTTGGCCTCGAAGAGGTCAAGGAGCGCATTCTTGAATATCTGGCGGTCCAGAAGCGGGTCAACAAAATCAAAGGCCCGATCCTGTGTCTGGTTGGTCCGCCCGGTGTGGGTAAAACCTCCCTGGGTGAATCCATCGCCCGGGCCACCAATCGCAAGTTCATCCGGATGGCGCTGGGTGGCGTGCGAGACGAAGCGGAAATTCGCGGTCACCGCCGGACCTATATCGGTTCTCTGCCCGGCAAACTGGTGCAGAAAATGGCGAAGGTCGGGGTAAAAAATCCGCTCTTCCTGTTGGACGAAGTCGACAAGATGGGGATGGATAACCGGGGTGATCCGGCCTCGGCACTGCTGGAGGTGTTGGACCCGGAACAGAACAATCACTTCAACGATCATTACCTGGAAGTGGATTACGATCTGTCGGATGTCATGTTCGTCTGCACCTCCAACTCGATGAACATTCCCGGCCCGCTCCTGGACCGTATGGAGGTTATCCGGATTCCGGGGTACACCGAGGATGAGAAGCTCAACATTGCGCTTCGTTACCTGATTCCGAAACAGATGAAGACCAATGGCCTCAAAGAAGGCGAGTTGACCATTGCCGATGAAGCCATTCGCGACATCGTCAGGTACTACACTCGCGAAGCCGGCGTGCGTGGTCTGGAGCGGGAAATCGCCAAGGTGTGCCGTAAAGTGGTCACCCGCCATGTGAAGGACAAGACCGTGCGCGAGGATGTGGTTGATTCGGCGGTCCTGGAAGATTATCTGGGGGTTCGGAAGTTTGACTTTGGTCGAGCTGAAGATAAAAACCAGATCGGCCAGGTGACCGGTCTGGCCTGGACCCAGGTCGGTGGTGAGTTGCTCACGATCGAGTCGTCGGCAGTCAAAGGCAAGGGGCGGGTCATCAAAACGGGTTCCCTCGGCGATGTCATGCAGGAATCCATTCAGGCGGCCCTCACCGTAGTTCGTTCCCGCGCCCAGGTGCTGGGAATTGCGCCCGACTACCACGAAAAAATGGATGTCCACATTCACGTTCCGGAAGGGGCAACCCCGAAAGACGGCCCCAGTGCCGGTATTGCGATGTGCACCGCATTGGTCTCGGTGTTGACCAGTATCCCTGTGCGGGCGGATGTGGCGATGACCGGTGAAATCACCCTGCGCGGGGAAGTGCTGCGGATTGGTGGCCTGAAAGAAAAGCTTCTTGCGGCGCATCGTGGCGGTATCAAGACGGTTATTATTCCGCAGGAAAATGAACGTGATCTGAAGGAAATTCCCGACAACATCAAAGAAGATCTGACCATCAAACCGGTGCAGTGGATCGACGATGTGTTGCAGATTGCGTTGCAGTCCATGCCCAAGCCGCTGTCTGATGAAGAGTATCAGGCGCTGGAAAAAAAGGCTCAGCAGGATGATTGCGGTAACCGTATCAGCACCCACTGAGGCGAAAAGGAAGTTTCCAACGGTAACAACCGGACCAGCCTTCGGGCTGGTATCCGGGTAACAAAACAGGGCGTTGACGCCCGGTTCGGGTCAGGTTTGGTCAAATAACGTTCAATCCTTGAAGTAATCGCACAAAGCGAACATTGTCTTCTTGACCCGCCTGACCTCACTTGGTATAAATCGCAGTTCATTCGCCAAGCAGGCGGCACGGGGCGATTTGCTGTCCTGGCCAACTCACCGTTCAGGCCAATGGTGTTTGCCTGAACGGGTACTAACCTGAGCGGGTCATGAGCCGACATTGAATGGTCGGGGATTGATTTTGAACAGTAACCTGCGCCATCGATTTCTGAAGCAAATAATCAAAAGGGGTTAAGTGTGAACAAATCCGAGCTGATTGAAGCCATCGCCGCATCTGCGGATATTCCTAAAGCTGCTGCCGGCCGTGCGCTCGACGCAATGGTTGACAACATTACTGGTGCTCTGCAGAAGGGCGATCAGGTTGTTCTGGTCGGTTTTGGTACCTTCGCTGTGAAAGAGCGTGCCGCGCGCACCGGCCGCAACCCACAGACCGGCGCCGAGATCCAGATCGCCGCTGCCAAGGTGCCCAGTTTTAAAGCGGGTAAGGCACTGAAAGACGCGGTCAACTAAGCGTTTTTGACGCGCCCTGTGCGCGTTTTCGGTGATTGCCGGGAACGTTCATAGTTTGGTTTCAGCGAGTTGAGTGATCGCTCCAGAAATCAGAGAGAGCTGACCCGGCAGTATGAAGAGGCGCATCCCTAGAGGTGCGCCTTTTCTTTATTCAACCAGATCGACTCGCTCGGCCCCTGGTTTGAGCAAGATGATAAGAAAGCGCGTTGGAATCGATCGTCCCAACGGGTTTATGACTAGGAGCAGACAATGCTGCAGACGATTCGCGACAACTCCAAAGGTGTGGTAGCCGGTATTCTGGTCGGCTTCCTGGTGATCATTTTCGCTTTGTCCGGTGCCGAGGCGCTGTTTTCGGGTTCCAGCCGCTCCGGCGAAGTGGTTTCCGTTGACGGTGAGTCCATTACCGAAAATGAGGTGGCTCGGGAGATCTATCGCCAGCGCCAGCAGATTCTCAATCAGTATGGCGACTCCGTTCCGTCCGAATTTGTCAGCGATGAACGTCTGCGTGAGCCGGCCATTGAAGCGCTGGTCCAGCGCAAGGTGCTGATTCAGCACGCCCGCAAGCAGGGGATGGCGGTCAGCGAAAGTACGCTGGATCAGTTGATCTTGAGTTTCCCGCAGTTCGCGGGTGACAGTGGTCAGTTCGATCCGAACCGCTACCAGCAGGTGCTGCGCTCCATGGGCTATACGCCGGCCCAGTATAAGGCTCTGCTGCGCCAGGAACTGTTGCTGAATCAGCTGTCTTCCGGTGTCGCCGCCAGTGGCTTTGTGACGCCCGCTGAGCTGGAGCGGTTTGCCGCTTTGAACTTCCAGAGTCGCGATTTCCAGTATGCCATTCTGAGCCGCGATCAGGTCGCGGACCAGGTCGAGGTGACGGACAGTGACATCGAGGCGTATTACCAGAGTAACCAGAGCCAGTTCCGTCAGCCCGAGCAGGTGGCCGTTGATTATATTGATCTGAGCGTTGCCAATCTGATGGCGGGCATAGAGATTGATGAGCAGACGCTACGCGACCAGTTCGAGCAGAACCAGGCGGCTCAGGAAGGGCAGGAGGCGGAACGTCGCGTTGCCCACATCCTGTTTGAAGACGCGAGTGACGAGCGGGTTGCCGAGGTGCAGAGTGCACTTGAAGAGGGTGCCTCGTTTGCAGAGCTGGCCGAACAATACTCTGAAGACCTAGGCTCCAGCGGGCAGGGTGGCGATCTGGGCTTTGTTTCCGGTGAGGGCCTGCCCGAAGCCTTTATGGCCGCCGTTGAGTCACTCGAGGTTGGCGAAGTGTCGGCTCCGGTTGAAACCGAAGCCGGGGTTCACCTGATCACGGTGACCGAGCAGCGGGGTTCAGAAGTAACCACGTTTGAAGATGCTCGGGAACGCATTGCGCAGCAGCTCAAGCGGGTCGAAGCGGAAAATGAATTCGTCACCCTGATGGAGCGACTGAGCGAGCTGTCCTACAACGCCGATAGCCTGGAATCTGTCGCGGATGAGTTGAAACTGCCCCTGGAAAACACCGGTCTGTTCGGACGCAACGGTGGCCCAGGCGTTGCCGGTGAGACCACCGTTGTCGAGGCGGCATTTTCGGAAGAAGTCCTCGAGCGTGAAAACAGCAGTGATCTGATCGAGTTGGCAAACGATCGGGTCGTGGTGATCAAGAAGACCGACTACCAGGAGGCCTACATCAAGCCCCTGGAGGAAGTGCGCGAACAGATTGTCCGGCAGTTGCGCAATGAGCGGATCCAGTCTTTGCTGGCGGAGCGCGGTGAAGCACTGCGTGAGGCAGTAGCATCTGGCGAAGCACTTTCAACGGTGGCGGATGAAGCCGGGCTTGAGGTTCAGACGGCGGAGGATGTCGAGCGCCGTGCAAACGATCTGGATCGCGCGCTGGTCCGGCATGTGTTTTCACTACCCAAGCCCTCTGGCGAGCCTGTGATCAGTGGTGTATCGGTACGCAATGGCTATGCCGTTGTAAGGCTGACCCAGGTGCAGAATGGTCAGTGGAGTGATCTGAGTGAAGAGGAACAGCAGTCGCTGCAACGCAACCTGGCGCAGATGAAGGGGCAGCAGGAATATCTGGCGTATCGCGAGCAGTTGCGTCAGGAGATCACCGTCGAGCGTTGATGGGCTGACAGTCAGAGTGGCGGACCTTCTGGTCCGCGCCTCATAGGCATAAAAAAACCGCCTTCAATCGGCGGTTTTTTATGCCTGTAACTCCGGGGAGTAATCAGAACGAAGCGTTGTTGGTCACGTCCACAAACAGCGTCAGGGATTGTCCCGGATGAATGTAGCTGGATGCGGATACCGTGTTCCAACGCAGAATATCCTGGACCGACAGATTGAAGCGGTTGGCGATGCGAGCGATCGAGTCCCCCTTTCTCACCCGGTAATGCACCTTTCGCACGACGGAACGGCGATCGCTCTGGGCGCTGCTGGTCATGCCTTCCTGTTCGGTCCAGATTACCAGCGTCTGACCCGGCATCAGAGTGTCGCCCGGTGCCATGCCGTTCCAGTTGGTCAACGCCCCTACGGTGATGCCGTGGCGCTTTGCAATGGTCCAGAAGCTGTCGCCCGGGCGAACCTTGTAGTCGACCCTGGAGCTTCCTTCGCTGCCCTGAGAGCGGTTCTGGGTCCGCTGCCGCCGTTGATCGGCGCTGAAAGCGTAGCGGTTTGCTGGATGCTTGGCCGTGGGGATCATCAGGGTCTGACCGGCCCGGATGATATTGCTGTTCAACTGGTTGACGCTTTTGATGGTGTCAACGCTGGTGCGATAGCGGCGGGCGATGGTGATCAACGAGTCGCCACTGACGACACGGTAGCGATCCCAGCCCACGCGCTCGCGGGTGGGAATGCTGGCCAGGTTGGCGCGGAAGGTCTCTTCATGCTGGACCGGGATCAACAGCCGGTGGGGGCCGTCCGGATCCGTGGCCCAGCGATTGTAGCCGGCGTTCAGGAGGTAGAGCTCGTCCAGCTCCAGTTCGGCCAGCTCGGCGGCCTGCGCAAGGTCGATCTGTGACTCCACATCCACGATCCGAAAGTAGGGCTCGTCCGGGACGGGGTTGAGGGCAAGATTGTACTTTTCGGGCTCGCCAATCACTCTGGCAAGGGCCAATAATTGGGGCACATAGGCCCGGGTTTCCCTGGGCAGGTTCAGGGACCAGAAGTCGGTTGGCTTGCCGCGTCGCTCGTTGCTGCGGATTCGGCGCATGACATTACCCTGGCCAGTGTTATAGGACGCCAGGGCAAGCAACCAGTCGCCGTCAAACAGCTCGTTGAGGTACTTCAGGTAGCGAATGGCGGCGTCGGTGGAGGCGACCACATCCCGGCGTCCGTCGTACCACCAGTTCTGTTTGAGGCCGTACTGGCGGCCGGTGGCGGGGACAAATTGCCAGATGCCGGAGGCCCGGCCGTGGGAATAGGCAAAGGGGTCAAAGGCGCTTTCAACGATGGGTAGCAGCGCCAGCTCAAGCGGCATGTCCTCGGCTTCCAGCTCGTTGGCAATGTGGTGGAGGAAGCGCTGGCCCCGCTCGATGACCCGCTCCATGTAATGTGGGTGACGGGCGTACCAGTCCACGTAGGTGTCGATTCGTGGGTGATCGACATCGGGAAGTCCGTAGCCGTCTCTCAGGCGCGGCCAGAGGTTGCCCTCATCCGACACCAGGAATTGGGCCTGTTGCTCCCGATCCAGGGTGCAGAGCGATTCGTCGATGACCAGGTGGTTCTGGTCCGCGGTTTTGGACGGTTCAGAGGGGGTCAGGGTCTGGCAGCCACCGAGGCTGATCAGGCTGACGGCCAGGGCGAGAGGGCGCTTGAGTCGATTCATGGGTTACCGAAGTACTGGTGACACGTGATGCCAGACGTCGTTCGCCAGGCGCGGATTTTCGCGATTCTAGGGACTCTCATCGGGGGCGTCAAGGAACGCACGGAGGATGTGGCGCGCCGTTCATCCGGGTTTCCCTGCAGACTAACGAAACCGGTCTTTTCTGGAGCGCAGTTCCCCAAAGACTCTTGACCGCTCGGTATTGGGGGGCAGACCCAGAGCGCTCACCAGGGAGGGGGCGTCCGTGCGCAAATAGGGGTTGGTCTCCCGCTCCAGGGAGAGTTCACTGGGAAGGGTCGGTCGGTGGCTGGCTCTCAACTCGCTGACATGGCCCAGACGCTTGCGCACGGCCGCATTGTCGGGCTCCACCGACAGGGCAAAACGCAGGTTGGTCTGAGTGTACTCATGGGCACAGTAGATCCGGGTCTTGCCCGGCAGCGTGTTGAGCCTGTCCAGAGACGTCTGTGCTTGCGCCGGGGTCCCCTCAAACAGTCGGCCGCAGCCTGCGGCAAACAGGGCGTCGCCGCAGAACAGCCTCGGGGGAGCTTCTTGTGTCGCCGCCTGAAAGTAGGCGAGGTGGTCCAGCGTATGGCCGGGAACGGCCATGACTGACAGGGTCAGGCCCGGCAGTTCCAACCGATCACCGTCTTTCACGACCTGGTTCACTTGAGGTACTGAGTCCGGGCCATACACCGGGACTTTCAGGCGGCTCAGGATCCCGTCCAATCCGTCGGTATGATCCCAGTGGTGGTGGGTGATCAGGATGCCTCTGAGTCTGAATTTCTCCCGCTTCAGTGTTTCAAGTACCGGTTGGGCGTCGCCGGGATCGATCAGATACACGTCGCCACTCTGGCACTCCGGGGTATCGTCCACGGGCAGCAGCCAGAAATAGTTGCTGTCCAGTGCGGGAATACCAATGGGTTCGCGCATTAAAGGCTCCTGTTTTCATGGGGTTAAGCGAGTATACTCTCAGCATAGCGGATGCCTGCGCAACCGCCGAGTGGGGCGATTACTATGACTTCAGACAAGTTCCTGAGCCGGGTTCGGGCTTGGCGGAGGCAGCGTTTTGGCGTGCCGCCGGCGGATCAGTCGGCCCGGGAAATGGCGGCCTGGTTCGGTACCCCTCTCGGGCGGGCGATGTTGGCGGCTGAGAAGCTCACCCTCGAGGGCGCGCTGCAGGACCTGTTTGGCTACCATCTGCTGCAGATTGGTGTCGATCCAGCGCTGGATATGACCGGCAGCAGCCGGATCACCCATCGCGTGACGATTGCCCTCAGTGATGCCGGGGCCGGTTCACTGTCGTCGTTGATCGCCGACCCCCGACAGCTGCCGCTGCCTTCCGGGTCGGTTGATCTGGTGGTGTTGCACCACGCACTGGATTTCAGTCCGACGCCCCATCAGCTGCTACGAGAGGCTCAACGGGTCTTGATCCCCCGGGGATGTCTGGTTGTGGTGGGATTCAATCCCTGGAGTGGCTTCGGGCTCACCCGCCACGTCGCACGCCTGTTCAGCCGGCACGCGCTCTGGCGCCATCAGCCGTTGAGGCTTGGACGTTTGTTGGACTGGCTGCAGTTGCTGGATCTTGAGCCGGACCGCGTTCAGCGTGGGTTTTACCGCCCGGCGTTGCAGCATCCCGGCGCTTTGCGTCGTTTACAATGGTGTGACCAGTGGGGTAAAAGGCTGCACCTCCCGGGAGGCGCCTTCTATCAAGTGCTTGCCTGCAAGGAGCTGGGTGGTGCGGTTCCTGTCAAACCCGCGTGGGAGCGGCGCCCATCGTCGTTGCCGGGGCTGGGCGCCCAGCCCATGAGAAAAGATCAAAAGTATTGAAAATCAATGAATTGCTGGTGATAGTTTGAAAAAAGTTGAGATATTTACGGACGGTGCCTGCCGGGGGAACCCCGGGCCCGGTGGCTGGGGAGCGCTACTGCGCTTCAACGGTCAGGAAAAGAGCCTGTACGGTGGTGAAGCCGAGACCACCAACAACCGGATGGAACTGCGAGCGGCCATTGAAGCACTCGACGCCCTGCGGGAGCCCTGTGAGGTGGTCCTGACCACGGACTCTCAGTATGTGCGTAAGGGCATCAGCGAGTGGATGAAGGGCTGGAAACGCAACGGCTGGAAAACCTCCGCCAAAAAGCCCGTCAAAAACGTCGATTTGTGGCAGGCGCTGGATCGGGCGGTACAGACCCATCGAATTGACTGGCGCTGGGTCAAGGGGCACAGTGGACACCGGGAGAACGAGTTGGCAGACCAGCTGGCCAACCGCGGCATTGACGAATTGAGGAGTTGAGCGTGCGACAGATCGTACTGGATACCGAAACGACGGGTCTGGAGCCCTCCCAGGGCCACAAAATCATCGAAATCGGCTGTGTGGAGCTGGTCAACCGGAAGCTGACCGGACGTCATTATCATCAGTACATCAATCCGGAGCGGGAAGTGGATGCCGGCGCGATGGAGGTGCACGGTATCACCAATGAGATGCTGGCGGACAAGCCGGTGTTTGCGCAGATTGTTGAAGACTTTGTGGCCTTTGTCGATGGTGCGGAGCTGGTGATTCACAACGCGCCGTTTGATATCGGTTTTATCGACCACGAACTCAAACAGTGGAATGCCCGGTTTGGCTCTATTACCCGTCGTTGCGGCGTGATCGACAGCCTGGTCCTCGCCCGGAGCAAGCACCCGGGGCAGAAAAACAACCTGGATGCGCTGTGCAAGCGCTATGGCGTGGATAATGCCCAGCGCGAGCTGCACGGCGCCCTGTTGGATGCCGAGATTCTGGCCGACGTTTACCTGCTGATGACCGGTGGCCAGACGGCACTGTCTCTGGGAGGAAGTTCATCGGCGGGCAGCGGCAATGACAGCTCCGGGCAGGAGCGGCGCCCCCTGTCGGCCCAGCGGACACCGACACCGGTGATTCGCGCCAGCGATGAAGAGTTGGCCGCCCATCGCGCGAAGCTCGAGGCGATCGAGAAAAGTGCTGGGCAGGTGCTCTGGCAAGATTGATCAAAGTCCCAAATTTGCTGATTTCTTAGTGGCTTACGTTGCTTTGTTCAAATTTGTGTGAAAAATAGGGGGACTTGGGTTACATTGTTTCCCACAACAATTGTGTCCCATAACAACAAGTAATAGCGCGCTGTTCCCCGGAAAGCGCCTCCCGGGCGGCCCCGTTGGACTCTCAACGGTTGTTCGGGGCAAGGGCTGAAATCATGACAAGAAAAGGTAGCGGCAGTGAGCAGCACTGAAAACGTCAACCTCAATTCCCTGAAACTGGTTCAGGATCAGTTGGTCGCCACCATTGAGCAGGCCGCCGTCCGATTGGAGGAGTTTGCCGCCGATCGCAATAACGGAGAGCTCCTCCAGAACTGTATCGATGGCATCAAGCAGATCAGCGGCACCCTGAATCTCCTGCAACTGCGAGGCGTTGACTTGCTGGCCCAGGAGCTGGTTGAGCAGATCACCGACATCCCGCTGGGGGAAGAGCAGAATACCAATCGCAAGCTGGACGTGCTGACGTCCGCTTTTTTCATCCTGCCGCGCTATCTCGAGTACTGCCTGCAGACCTCCCGGAGCATGGCGGTGCTTCTGATCCCTCATATCAATGAGTTGCGTCAGCTTCGTAAAGCCCCCCCATTACCGGAGAGCTACTTCTATACCCTGGAACCGGAACCCATTTATTCGGGGACGGGGCAGAGCAGCACTGTACTCGGGGAAGATCTGCCGCCGCTGGTGCGCCGGCTTCGGCACATGTATCAGGTGGGTCTGGTCAACCTGCTTCAGAACAAACAGCAACGGGCCTCACTGGGCATGATGGGGCGGGCGATGGAGCGCCTGGAATCCATCAGCCACGGTCGCCCCCGGGCGGGCCTGTGGTGGGTGGCCGCAGCGATGTTCGAGGCGCTGCGGGCCGCCAACATGGATATCGGCGTCGGCCGTAAACGTCTGTTCAGCGCCCTGGATCGCCATATCAAACAACTTCAGTCTGCCGGCCCCGAGGGACTTGAGCAACCTCCAGAGCCGTCGCTGCTCAAGGAAATGCTCTATCTGATTGCCTTGTCGCGGGCCAGCGGCACGCGCACCGATGCAGTGGTGAAAGCCTACGGCCTGGAGCCGCTGCCTTATACGGATGCGGAGCTGGTGCGGGAGCTGGAATTCCTCAAGGGCCCGAGTGCGGCCACCATCAACTCCATGGGCGCAGTCCTGAAAGACGAGCTGCGCAGCACCAAAAACATTCTCGAGCGGGCCGCCCAGGGCGGCACCGAACTGTTGCGCGAAAGCCCGGAGCTGCTGGAAACCCTCAAAAAAGTGGCGGACATTCTGTCGGTGGTGGGGCTGGTATCGCCCAGTAACAGCCTGAAAGAGGAAATCCAGAAAATACAACGCTGGCAGAAGTCCGACGAGACCATCGATCCCGACGAGCTGCTTGCCGTCGCCGACACGCTCTTGTACATCGAAAGCTCCGTGTCGGGACTGGGTAAAATGAACCTCTCCGATGAGCGGTTAGCCAAGTTGAATGCGACCTCCCGGGACGAGATCATTGCCAACAGTCAGCTCGCCGAGGCGGAAGAGTTGGTGCTGGAAGAGG
This sequence comes from Marinimicrobium sp. LS-A18, assembly GCF_000463525.1. Taxonomy (NCBI): domain Bacteria; kingdom Pseudomonadati; phylum Pseudomonadota; class Gammaproteobacteria; order Cellvibrionales; family Cellvibrionaceae; genus Marinimicrobium; species Marinimicrobium sp. LS-A18. The sequence continues at coordinate 909,587 of NZ_AWEP01000002.1, read as the reverse complement.
CCGAGTCCGGCCTGGCCATGATCAAACGGGCGCTGACCTCCTATGCCGAATCAAACTACGATGTCGGGCACATCAAGAATGTGGCCACCACCCTGACCACCATCCGCGGCGGTATGATCCTGCTGAACCGTCCACGCTCAGCGGCGGTGCTGCACTCCTGCTCGCGCTTTATCGAAGAGTCACTGCTCAAGAGTGAGCAGCCGGCGGCGGTGCGCCATATGCTGGAGAATTTTGCCGATGCCATCATCAGCCTCGAGTATTACATAGACAGTCTGCGTCAGGATCGTAATACCGATGACAGTGTCCTCCAGGTTGCCGAGGAAAGCCTGGCGGCTCTGGGCTATCCGGTGAACTGAAGTGGCGGATGACTCCCATGCTGATCATTCCCGTCGGTATCTGTTGGTAGGGGACGGCACCGTTCTTTGCGACCAGCCCGGTCGCCTGAGACTCCTGGATGCGGCTGAAGCGGAACCCTGGGTGGCGACGACGGATTGCGATTTCCTCGGTCGCTGGGAGGGTCTCTCACTCTATGCGCTGCACCTCCTGGACGCACCAATTATAGAAGGCTGCCAATGGCTGGGTCTGCGAACTCAACTGGGGCTGCTGGACGATCGGCTGTTTTTCTTGGTGGGCAATGCTCTGCAATGGTCCCGGTGGCGGCTGGAGCACCGCTTTTGCGGGCGCTGCGGTGGCCCGACTGAACCCATGCCTGCCGGCGAACCCGCCCATCGGTGCCCGCGCTGTGAGTTGCGTTTTTACCCCCGCCTGAGCCCCTGTATGATCACGCTGATTACCCGTGGCGATCAGTGTCTGCTGGCCCGCCACGCGCGCTCGCGCCAAGGTATCCACACGGCGCTGGCGGGGTTTGTTGAGATAGGCGAGCGAGTTGAAGATACCGTACACCGCGAGGTCATGGAGGAGGTGGGGCTGACCATCAAGGCGCCGCGTTATTTCGCCAGTCAGCCCTGGCCGTTCCCCGGACAACTGATGTTGGGCTTTCATGCGGAGTACGACTCGGGGGAGATACGGGTGGACGGCGATGAAATTGTGGAGGCCAACTGGTGGCGCTATGACAAGCTGCCCGTCACGCCTCCTGTGCAGACCATCGCCGGACAGTTGATTGCGGATTTTGTCGCGCAGCAGCACAATAAGCGCTCCTGAGACTAGGAAACTCTCATGTTCTACACGATTTTTTCAATCGCCATCATTCTTCTCGGGTTGATACTGGTCTATGCCGCCTTGCGCCTGCTGGCCCGTCGGCACTGGCTGATGGGTTTTTTGCGGGGCTTCGTCGGGCTGGGCCTGTTGGTTCTGGCTCTGGTGTTGGCCCTGGCAGCGCTGGACCTCTTCAGCTATCGGCAGATGGCACAGGAGGAACCTGTCGCCACCTTGAGCCTCAAACAGCTCGGGGATCAGCGGTTCAGAGCGACACTGGTGCACAACAACGGCGAAGAGGACACCTTTGAGCTCCGCGGAGACCAATGGCAACTGGATGCACGCATCATCAAGTGGCAAGGATTCTTGGGTGGCTTGGGTATTAAACCCGGCTACCGGCTGGATCGGCTCAGTGGCCGATACTACACCCTGAACGATGAGCGCAGCGCCGAGCGCACCGTCTACAGTCTGGAGCAAAGTGCCTGGGGGCCGGACCTATGGGCCCTGGTCAATCGCAACCCGGCCTGGTTCCCGGTGGTTGACGCCCGCTATGGCAGTGCGACCTTTGTACCCATGGCGGACAATGCACTGTTTGAGGTGCGTCTGTCATCGTCCGGCTTGCTGGCGCGACCGTTGAATGATCCGGCCCGACAGGCGTTGTCAGTCTGGGAGTGACCGATCTACCGAGAGAAAACGTAAAAGAAGACCACCAAATAACGGAGTGAAGCTTTGGAATTCATCAATGAGTACGGGCTGTTTCTAGCCAAGGTAATAACGGTCGTGATTGCGATCGGTTTTGTCGCCGGGCTGGTGGCAGCCGCTGGCAGCAAAAACCGGAAGCGGGGCGATAAAGGGCAGGTTGAAGTCGTCAAACTGAACGACCGCTTCAAGCATATGACCCACGCGCTCAAGCAGGCGGCATTGGATGATGCGGAGCGCAAAGCCGACGCCAAGGCCGAAAAAAAGCAGGAAAAGGCAGAGCAAGCCGAGAAAAAGAAAGCCCTCAAAGCCCATGCCAAAAGCGATGGCAAACCGAAGGACAGCGATAAAAAACGGGTCTTTGTGTTGGACTTCAACGGCGACATCAAAGCCTCGGCCACTGACAGCCTGCGAGAAGAAATCACCGCTGTACTGAGCCTGGCCCGCCCTTCGGACGAAGTGGTAGTCAAGCTGGAAAGCGGCGGCGGCCTGGTGCACAGCTACGGCCTGGCGTCCAGCCAACTGGCCCGGATTCGAGACCGCCATATTCCCCTGACCGTCTGCGTGGACAAGGTGGCGGCCAGCGGCGGCTATATGATGGCCTGCGTAGCGGACCGGATTCTGGCGGCCCCTTTCGCGGTACTGGGCTCGATCGGCGTGGTGGCCCAGTTACCGAATTTCCACAAGTTGCTAAAAAAGAACAACATCGATTTCGAGATGTTTACCGCGGGCGAGTACAAGCGTACCGTCACCATGTTTGGTGAGAACACGAAGAAGGGCCGGGACAAGTTTGTGGAGGACCTCGAAGACACCCACATTCTGTTTAAGGAGTTCGTTTCGGAGCACCGCCCTCAGGTGGAGATCGATAAGGTGGCCACCGGGGAGATCTGGTTTGGTCGTCGCGCGCAGTCGGTGAAGCTGATTGATGAGCTGAAAACCAGTGATGAGTATCTGGTACAGTTGGCCGAGAAGTCCGATGTGTTTGAAGTCAGTTTTGTGCACAAGAAGTCGCTCCCGGAAAAGCTCGGTATGGCCACCGAGGGTGCGGTTGATCGGCTTCTGTTACGTTGGTGGCAGCGCTCCAATAACCAGCGCTGGTTCTGAGGCATACTTCGTGGTCCGGCGTCAGCGGGGTACACCGTTTGGAGACCCGCCGTGAACCCATCCATGGGGGCTTCTCGTCGACATCCATGTCTCCGAGAGTCTCCAAACGGTGTACCCCGCTGACGCCTCCGTGCCAATAACAACTATTCTGGATCCCCGACTGTCTAAGGTTGGCAATGAGCTGGGTGAGGGAGTATGGCCTTTGGAGACTCTCGGAGGCAGGGAGCCGACGAGAAGCCTACAGGGATGTATTCACGGCGGGTCTCCAAAGGCCATACTCCCTCAGCCAGCGGACGTGATAAACGCTCACAAGTACTGATCGGAAATAGGTGTAGAGATGTTTTTTGGTACGAGAAAGCTGGAAATGCCCACGCGGGATCAGGCCTTGAAAGGGCGTGATGAGGCGATGAAACTCGACGGCGACAATGCCAAACACTTTGTCAAAGGTACGCCACTGCAGCCACCTTTCCCGGAAGGGCTGGAACAGATTGTTGTTGGCATGGGCTGTTTTTGGGGCGCCGAGCGATGCTTCTGGCAACTGCCTGGCGTCTACAGTACCGCCGTCGGTTACGCCGCCGGTTATACCCCCAATCCTACCTACGAAGAAGTCTGCTCCGGCTACACCGGACACAACGAAGTCGTCCTGGTGGTATTTGACCCCACCGTTGCGCCGCTCAGCAGCATTCTCAAAACCTTCTGGGAAAATCACGATCCTACCCAAGGCATGCGCCAGGGCAATGATCGGGGTACCCAATACCGCTCCGGAATTTACACCCAGAATGCCACGCAGCAAGCGGCGGCGGAGCAGAGTCGGGAGCGGTATCAGGCCGCGCTTGAGGAGCGGGGCAGGGGAGAGATAACCACAGAGATCCAGCCGGCCGGCCCGTTTTACTATGCTGAACCTTATCACCAGCAATATCTGGCCAAAAACCCGGGTGGTTATTGCGGGTTGGGTGGTACCGGCGTTAGCTGTCCAGCGCCTTGATCGGCTCAATGCGACGTATTGGTATTAGTGTGGAGGAATGTTTCGGCGGATGCGCGCTTCGCGCTTATCCGCCCTACTTTACGTGCCGTGCACCCGTAGGGCGGATAAGCGCGAAGCGCGCATCCGCCGTAACCAGAACCAAACAAGGGCACCCATGCAGTGCCAAAAAACGCCTGTCTGCGGCGAAGATTACAGAAAATCCAGATCCGGATTATCCTTCATGATTTCCTTCAGCTCGTCCGACTCTGACGCCTCCTGCTCCAGCACCTCCCGGACGAATTTCAGATACACCGTATAGATCACCGGATCCTGACCGTCCTCATGATCGACCAGGAAAAAGGGTGCCCGGTCGACCTGGTACTGGCGGGCCAGTTGCATCCCCGGGCTGTTCGGGTCGCGTTCATCCGCCACCAGAATGTCGTCGATGCGACTCATATGGCCGCTTTCTTCCAGCTTCTGCAGGACGTCCGCGCACTTCGCGCAGGGCGAGCCGTCTTTGAGTATCTTTTTTACCAGCGTGATGGTCATAAGCTTACCTCGTGGCGTTCTCGGAGCATTGTCTCGCCCGGCCTGCTATCACGTCACGACTTGACGTTATCAGCGTGCAACCCGCACTCTTTCTTGGTTGATTCTTCCCACCACCAGCGGCCTTCCCGCTCGTGCTGCCCCGGACCAATCGGGCGTGTGCAGGGTTCGCAACCGATGGAGACATAACCCTTGTCGTGCAGCTCGTTGTAGGGAATCTCCATAGCCCGAATATAGTCCCAAACCTGCTGGGAACTCCAGTTGGCCAGGGGATTGAATTTCACCAGCCGATCGCCGGGGCGGGCAAACAGCTTATCGTCCTGAATGACCGGAATGCCGTTGCGGGTGCCCGGGCTCTGGTCTTTGCGCTGCCCGGTAACCCAGGCGTCGACTTCCAGCAGCTTCTTGCGAAGCGGGCCGATTTTGCGGATGCCGCAGCACTCCTGATGGCCATCCTGGTAGAAACTGAACAGGCCTTTTTTGCGCACCAGCTCGCGAACGGCCTCTCCGTCGGGTGAAAGGACATCGATATCGACCTTGTAGTGCTCACGCACCCGCTCAATAAAGCGGTACGTCTCGGCGTGCAGGCGTCCGGTATCCAGCACGAATACCTTGATGTCCGGACGTATCTGGTGGGCCATGTGCACCAGAACGACGTCCTCGGCACCACTGAAAGAGACGACGATGTTGTCGAACTCGCTCAGGGCGAATTCCAGGATTTTCTGGGGCGAGGCCTGTTGCAGTTCGGCGTCCAGATCGACGGTATTGAGTAGTTCGCTCGACATTGATAATTCCATGGCTGGGGTTGGCTGATCACGGCGGAGAAGAATACCAGAGGCCGAAATAACTTCCTAATACCCAGTCTTTATGAGGTTATTCCATCACTGTTTGCCCCTATGTGTCCGATGGAGTGCTCCGTGGAACATTGGGCAAAGTTTCATCAATTTGGCCACGTAATGCACAGCATCTAGTGGTTTTGTTGGGTGAAAACCCCACATATCGAATAAAAAATCAACAAAATGGTCATAAAGTAACGATGAAAAAATAACTTTTGTGCTAATTATTCGTGGATTGATATGCTTTCTGGATCTATGTTCCACGTGAAAACCCCGGAGTCACAATACGCGCAGGAGGAGGGGAAGCAAGTTGCGTTTCGGCAGGCAAACCGGTAAATTTGCCCGCATTTTCCGGGCTCTGTCCGGGCGACTGTCAATACACTGCGGGGGTAATTGTGGAAATAGCCTGTCTCGACCTCGAAGGGGTTCTGGTTCCGGAAATCTGGATTGAGTTTGCCAAGGTTACGGGTATTGAAGAGCTGAAAGCGACCACCCGGGATATTCCGGATTACGATGTGCTGATGAAGCAACGCCTGCGCATTCTGGAGGAAAATGGCCTGGGATTGAATGAAATCCAGGAGGTCATTGCCAAGTTGAAGCCGCTGGATGGTGCTCCCGAGTTTGTGGACTGGTTGCGCGAGCGCTTTCAGGTCATCATTCTTTCCGATACCTTTTACGAGTTCTCCCAGCCGTTGATGCGCCAGCTCGGTTTCCCCACGTTGCTGTGTCACCGCCTTCAGGTGAATGAGGATGGCAAGGTGGCGGATTACACGCTGCGTCAGAAAGATCCGAAGCGCCAATCCGTACTGGCGCTGAAAACGCTGTACTACCGGGTGATAGCGGCGGGCGACTCCTACAATGACACCACCATGTTGGGTGAGGCGGATGCCGGCATTCTGTTCCATGCGCCGCAGAACGTCATTGACGAGTTCCCCCAGTTCCCGGCGGTGCACAATTACGAAGACCTGAAGAAGGCCTTTATTGCGGCCAGTAATCGGGATTTGGCGCTGTAGGGCGTTTTTGTGGTGTCAGCGTGAAGGTGACTTGGCGGCGGATGCGCTGCGCTTATCCGCCCTACGCAGGTTTATACCGCTGCGCTCGGCCGTAGGGCGGATAAGGGCGCAGCCCGCATCCGCCGCAACCAAAACCAAACATACAAAACACCCACGGGGCGCCGCTCACGCCTTGTCGGAAAACTCCCGCTCCAGCGTTTCCATCAGTACCCGCACTTTATTCCAGCTTTCCTCGTATTCTGACTCGGGCTCAGAATCCGCTACGATACCGCCGCCGCCCCAGCAGTAAATACGTCCCTGATTGCAGACCAGGGTGCGGATGGCAATGCTGGTATCCATATTGCCGTCGGCGCTCAAGTAGCCCAGGCTGCCGCAATACACCGAGCGTCGAACCGGCTCCAGCTCCTCGATGATTTCCATGGCCCGGACTTTCGGTGCACCGGTAATGGAGCCGCCGGGGAAGCTCCCGCCGAGCAGTGTCAGGGCGTCGGCGTCGGGGTTCAGCTCCCCGGTGACCGTGCTGACCAGGTGATGAACGTTGGCAAAACTCTGCAGTTCGAACAGCTTGGGTGTGCGAACGTTGTGACAGCTTTTGCTCAGATCGTTGCGCAGCAGGTCGACAATCATCAGGTTTTCCGCCCGGTTTTTGGCGCTCTGGGCCAAGGCCTGCGCCTCAGCCCGGTCGGCCTCCGGGTCGCTCCGGCGCGGCGCGGTGCCTTTGATCGGGCGGGTTTCCGCCTGTCCATCGTGCAGCGCGATAAAGCGCTCGGGAGACAGGCTGACTACCGCCCCGTCGGCCAGAGGGATAAAGCCGGAAAACGGGGAGGGCAGCGCCTGCCGCAAGGCCAGGAAGGCGCGAGCCGGATTGCCCTGGTAGTCGGCATGAAATCGTTGGGCGAGGTTGATCTGGTAGCAGTCGCCGGCGTGGATGTAGTCGAGGATGCGGTCGAGTTTTTTGTGGTAAGAATCTGCGCTAAGTTCCGCTTTGAACGTATTGATAATAAAGCGGTTTCCGGTTTCTTCAAGAAAGTTCTCAAGTGCTTTTTCCGGTGTCTGGGCCAGCAGGCGAGCACGAAGTGGCTCAATGTCTTGTTCGGGCCGCGTGACCAGATAGGCCTGGGCGGTCTGGTGGTCCTGCACTACGGCCCAATCATAAAACCCCAGCCAGAGGTCCGGCAGAGTGATGTCTGCGGCGGCCTGCTCCGGCAGGCGTTCCAGGCGGCGGGCCAGGTCGTAGCCAAAATAACCGATGGCACCGGTCGCAAAGGGAATCTCCGCGAGCGGGCTCAGCGGGGCTGGCATCAACTCGCGCACCACATCCAGGGGCGAGGATTCCCGGCGCTCTGACGGTTGTCCACGTGGTTGAATATCACAATGGGTGCCCCGACAGGTGAGTTGTGTGTGGGGTTCGGCGGCCAGAATATCGAAGCGGCCGTAGTGGCTTCCCGGATGCCCGCTGTCCAGCCAGACCGGAGCCTCCCAGTCCGCCAGGCAGGCAAACCAGTGGGCACTATCGACGAAATAGGGCAGGGAGCAGACGCGTGGGCTGGGCCTCATGGAATCAAACTACGGCTCATTCAGGGAAAAGCGGCATTCTAGCACGGGAACCCCATGCAATCCGGGTCCGGAACGCCTACAATAGCGGCCTTTTTCGCCCCCGCACGAGTTTGTCTTATGAAACACACGCCCACCGTTGGTTTTGTCAGTCTTGGCTGCCCGAAAAACCTGGTCGATTCTGAACGCATTCTGACCCAGTTGCGCACCGAGGGGTATCAGATTGTCCCGACCTACAACGATGCGGACATGGTGATTGTGAACACCTGTGGCTTCATTGACAGCGCGGTGGAGGAATCCCTCGGCACCATCGGTGAGGCGCTCAAGGAAAACGGCAAAGTGCTGGTGACCGGTTGCCTGGGGGTCAAGGAAGATGAAATCCGCGAAGTGCACCCCGGCGTACTGGGTATTTCCGGCGCCCACGCCTATGAAAAAGTCCTCGATCAGGTACACCAGCACCTGCCGCCGGCCAAGGACCACAACCCCTTTGTGGACCTGGTGCCGCCCCAGGGCGTGAAGCTCACGCCACGGCACTACGCCTACCTCAAAATTTCCGAGGGCTGCAATCACAGTTGCAGTTTCTGCATCATCCCGGACATGCGCGGCAAATTGGTCAGTCGCCCGATCGGGCAGGTGATGAGTGAAGCCGAACGCCTGGTCAAAGCGGGCGTCAAGGAACTGCTGGTGATCTCCCAGGATACCTCTGCCTATGGTGTGGACGTGAAATACCGCACCGACTTCTGGGACGGCCGCCCGCTCAAAACCGACATGCTCAAATTGTGCGAGGCCCTGGGGGAGTTGGGTGTCTGGGTACGCCTGCACTACGTTTACCCCTACCCCCATGTCGATAAGGTGATCCCGCTGATGGCGGAAGGCAAAATCCTTCCGTACTTGGATATTCCGTTCCAGCACGCCAGTCCGCGTCTGCTCAAACTGATGAAGCGCCCGGGCCAGGTCGAGAAAACCCTGGAACGGATCAAGAGCTGGCGCGAACAGGTGCCAGACCTGACCATTCGCTCCACGTTTATCGTCGGCTTTCCCGGTGAAACGGAAGAGGATTTCCAGCAGTTACTGGATTTTCTGGAAGAGGCACAGCTTGACCGCGTTGGCTGCTTTCAGTATTCACCGGTGGAAGGGGCGGCGGCCAACGAGCTGCCGGACCCGGTGCCGGATGAGATCAAGCAGGAGCGTTTCGACCGCTTTATGGCGGTACAGCAGAAAATTTCCGCCCAACGACTTCAGGCCAAGATCGGTCGCACTCTGGAAGTGCTGATTGATGAGGTTGATGAAGAGGGCGCCATCGGTCGCAGTTACGCCGACGCTCCGGAAATTGACGGCCTGGTCTACCTGAATGGCGCCGAAGGCCTGCAACCGGGCGATAAAGTTCAGGTTATCATTGAGCAGGCGGACGAATACGATCTTTGGGGTTCTGTGATCTAGCACTTATGCGGAGTCACAAAAATCTAATGTGGCACTGAGGCGTCGGCAAGGAACACCGGTTGCAGACTCTCGAAGGCATGGATGCCGACGAGAAGCCCCCAAGGATGGGTTCACGGCGGGTCTGCAACCGGTGTTCCTTGCCGGCGCCGGGCTTCTTAGAACGCTTCTGACGTATGAATGCTATCCTCTCCATAGCTACTTACGGTTGCGGTGGATGCCTCCACCAGATCCAGCCGCTCACACCGTAAAACCCCACCATTGCCCAGGCGAAATTCCATTCGATCACGTTCTTTGCTTCGTACTCGAACGCGGGCAGAGTGATATCCACCGCCAAGGATACTGCGCCCCACAACCACTGAATTGACACCAGGGCAAACTGCCAGCGAACCGGGGTAATGATTTCGGCCGGGAGTCGATTCCGGGCGCTGAACAGCGACTGCACGCAAATCAACTGGGCCAGTAAAGCAAAGGCGAAATGGAAAATGATGCCGGTGCGGCGCATGAACTCGTAGAAACCACTCCCGGTCCCGAGGTAGTTTGTATACAGCACCAGCGCCAGGGCGGAAATGATACCGAGCCAGAGTGCGGCGGTGTGTCGGCGGCGTGGGCCTATGCGCTGGTTCAACCACTGCCACTGAAGCAGCCAGTAAAGCACCAGCAGCATGCTGAGCGGCATCATCAGGCCGCGAAACAGGAAAATGGCATCGCCGCTTCGGGCCGCTCGGCTGATGGAGGTGCAGCCGTCGAGGAAGGGATTGCACGCCGGTGCGGCCTGTTGGTACAGCGCTAAGCTGTAGGCACCGGTAACGGCCAGTAGTGGTATCAGGCAATTGAGCCAGGCCAGAATGGATGCAGATCGACGCACAATACCTCCTGATACTTTTCACCGCTTGCGAACCAGACCACAAAAACAGAAGGTCACGTTGGCAGCGTCCAGAACTTCTTATAGTCTACGGCCAACTATTCGCAATACAACAATAATAGAGGTCATGGAACGTGTCCAAACGCAGGCAGACCAACTCCCAACAAACATCTCCCAACGCGACGCCAGGTCATCCGCCGTTGACCCGGATGGATCGGTGGCTCTTTTATGTCACCGCCAGTCTCACTGGCGCGACCGTCATGATGATCGAGCTGCTCGGTACGCGCATTATCGGCCCTTACTACGGGGTGAGCATGATTGTCTGGTCGTCGCTGCTGTCCACCGCCTTACTGGCGCTCTCTGTGGGCTACCTGGTGGGTGGACGTCTTGCCGACACCGCACCCTGGTTGCGGCTGTCCCACATCCTTCTGGTGACGGGGGTGCTGATTGGGGTGATTCCCTTGTTGAGCAAACCGGTGCAGCTCGCCAGTAATGGCTTTGGACTGCGGGGTGGGGCGCTGCTCAGTGCGCTGATCCTGTTTACCCCCTGTCTGCTGACATTGGGAATGGTGGGCCCGTATGTCATCAAGACTGTCACCCAGGGCCTTGAGCGGGTGGGGCGAACTGCCGGGACGGTTTACGCGATCAGTACGCTGGGCAGTGTACTGGGCACGCTCTTTCTCGGGTTTTTTCTGTTGCCGCTGTTTGGAACCGAGGCCATCGTGGTCAGCCTGAGTTTGCTGATGCTGATCATGGCGTTTGTATTGGCACTCTATGAGCGTCAGCGCTTGAGGTCCGGGCATTCGCTGCTGGTCTGGGGCGTGTCCACGGGGGTGTTGGCGGCGGCGCTCTTGCTGGGAGTTGGCACTTCGATTGGTGAGCGGGATTACCCCGGCTCGGACGTCGTCTTCGAAGCGGAAACCCATTACGGCTGGGTCCGGGTCATTGATCAGCCGGAGCGCGGTATACGCTGGCTGATGTCGGGTGGCTCGACGATTGGTGCGGAAGATCTGGAGACCGGGTTGGGCCTTCTGGGGTATCAGCAGGTTGTCGGTCAACTGCCCCGGTTTCACCCGGCCGGGGACTCGGCGCTGCTGGTGGGCCTGGGCAGTGGCCACCTGGTCAATACCTACGCCCGCTTCGGTGTACGCACCGACGCCATTGAAATTGACCCGGCGGTGGCTCATGCCGCGCAACAGTACTTCAGCTTTGAACCGACGGGCGAGGTCGTGGTGGGCGATGCGCGCTATCGGATACAGCAACTTGAACAACGCTATGACCTGATTGTGCACGATTGCTTTACCGGCGGCGCAGAGCCCATTCATCTGTTGAGCCTTGAGATGTTCCAGACGCTGAAAGCCCGCCTGAAGCCCGGCGGTGTGTTGGCACTGAACTTTGTCGGCTTGACCCATGATGGGGAGCGCACCCCGGTGGAGGCCGTGGCCAACACCCTGGATCAGGTGTTTGAGCATCGGCGTACGTTTGTCTCCTCACCGGAGGCCACCTTCAATGACTTTGTGTTCGTGGTGTCGGATGACCCTCTGGAACTCAGTGGCCCCGCAGTGTCTCGCCAGTGGTTGCAGGCCCGGGAGGTGAGCGTTACGGGCGATACAGAGCTGGTGATTACGGATGACTTCAACCCTCTGGAAACACTGCATATTGCCAAGGCGGAGTACTACCGGAATCTGTTGATTGACCGGGTCGGTGAGTCAGTGTTGTTTTATTGAGATACAATAGGTTTCTTTCACCGTGCTGGAGTCGTTCTTATGGCGGTCGTCGACAAACCATTCTCTCAAGCCTGCGAGAACAATAAACAGCCCATTCTGTCGGTGCTTGCGCCGCGTTTCGCGACCTTTCGCCATGTGCTGGAAGTCGGTACCGGTACCGGCCAACATGCGGTCTATTTTGCGGCGGCCATGCCGCACCTGACCTGGCAGACCAGCGACTTACCGGAACACCATGAAGGCATTCGGGCCTGGCTGGCGGATTATTTCGGTAGCAACCTGAAACCACCGTTGGCGCTCGACGCCATGCAGTCTCCTTGGCCGATCGAGCACACCGATGCGGTGTTTACCTCCAATACCTTTCATATCATGCCCTGGGAGGCGGTGCTCTCCCTGTTGGACGGGTGCGCGCGGATTCTGCCTCCCGGCGGCCTGCTGGTGGTTTACGGCCCCTTCAACGAGCAGGGTGAGTTCACCAGCGACAGCAACGCCGAGTTCGACCAGTGGCTGAAAACCCAGGCGCCACACCGGGGCATCCGCAATCGACAGACGGTCGCCGAAGAAGCCGGGCAACGCGGACTGGAACTGACCGAAACCCTTGAGCTGCCCGCCAACAATCGCTGCCTGGTATTTGTGCGTCAGTAACACGATTGAGATCAGTGATTGATTAATGCCAGTGATGGTTTAATGCCGGTGATGGTTTAATGAAAGTCCCTGGACCGGGTGGACAGGGCATCCAGACGGTGGCTGAGATCTTCCAGGCGACCGGCGATCACGTGAGTGACTTCACCTTCCCGCTCCAGAATCCCGTGGACTTTCAATAGCCGGGCGGTCAGGTAGGCCTGTTTTTGGGCGCGGGCCGTTGCCAGCCAGACCACGACATTGCTGTTGCCGGTATCGTCTTCCAGGGTGATGAAGGTGACTCCGGCGGCGGTGCCGGGACTCTGTCGTCCGGTTACCACACCGGCGACGGCCACCATGGACTTGTGCTCCCGGGTGCACAAGTCCTTGGCCCGGGTAAAGCGACCGATAGCGCCAGCCTCATCCAGAAGAGTGATCGGATGACGATTCAGGGTCAGCCCGGTGCTTGCATAATCCTCCACCAGGTTGTCCAACTCACTTGGAGCTGTCAGATAGTCCGCCTCGGGTTCGGCCGCCTTGTCTGGTTCATCAAGATGGGCAAACAAAGGCAGTGAATGACTTTGGTCCATCAGTGCCCAGCGGGTCTGGTAGCGGTTATCACTGAGGTCATGCAGGGCATTAGCACTGGCCAGCGCTTCGAGGTCCCGCTGACTGAAACCGTCGGCTTTCAGTTGCGACACCTGTTGAAAACGGCGTTCTTCGCTCTGGCGGGGCTGTGCCACAAGCTGAGTCATGCCAGCCTCAGAGAGGCCTTTGACCAATCGGAAACCGAGCCGAATGGCCCAACCCTGATCGGTCTTTTCGAGGCCGTGATCCCGCTCCGAACGATTCACACAGACCGGTCGCACCTCCAACCCGTGACGGCGGGCGTCCTGGATCAACTGCGACGGTGAATAGAAGCCCATGGGGTGGCTGTTCAGCAGTGCGGTGTAGAACGCTTCGGGGTAGTGGTGTTTCAGCCACGCCGAGGCATAGGCGAGTAGGGCAAAGCTGGCGGAGTGGGATTCGGGAAAACCGTATTCGCCAAAGCCGCAAATCTGTTGATAGATACGCTCTGCGTACTCGTTGGTGTAGCCCCGGGCCACCATGCCATCGACCAGTTTGTCGTGAAACTTTTCCAGCTCACCGGTTTTCTTCCAGGCCGCCATGGCGCGCCGCAACTGATCGGCTTCCCCGCCGGTGAATCCGGCGGCCACCATGGCCAGTTGGATGACCTGCTCCTGAAAAATCGGTACCCCCAGAGTGCGCTCCAGAACGCCTCTGACTTCCTCGGAGGGGTAGTCCACGACCTCTTCTTTATTGCGGCGTTTCAGATAGGGATGGACCATGCCGCCCTGAATCGGACCGGGCCGGACAATGGCAATCTGGATCACCAGATCGTAATAGCAGGCCGGCTTCAGGCGTGGCAGCATGGACATCTGAGCCCGGGATTCAATCTGAAACAGTCCCACCGTATCGGCTTTCTGAATCAACCGGTAAACCGCCGGGTCGTCCATGGCGCCGGTCAGCTCGGAAAGGCTCAGTGAGCGGCCCCAGTGCTGGCGGACCAGATCAAAACTTTTACGCAGGGCGGTGAGCATGCCCAATGCCAGAACATCCACCTTCAGCAGTCCGAGGGTTTCTATGTCATCTTTGTCCCACTGGATGACCGTGCGCTCGGTCATGGCGGCATTTTCGATGGGGACCAGCTCGTAGAGCGGGCCGGAGGAAATGACAAAGCCCCCCACATGTTGCGACAGGTGGCGGGGAAAACCGCGCAGCTCATTGACCAACTGCACCAGTTGCTGGGCGGTTCCGGATTCCGGGTCCAGCCCTATATCGCTTACCTGTTGCTCCCACTGGTTGTCCCGGTCCCGCCGGTTAACGTTGCGAATCAGGAAGTCCAGGTGGGATTCACCGATACCGAGCGCCTTACCCACATCCCGCAGCGCACTTTTGAACCGGTAGCGGATAACGGTGGCGGCCAGGGCTGCCCGGGGGCGTCCGTATTTTTCATAAATGTACTGGATCACTTCTTCGCGCCGTTCGTGCTCGAAGTCCACATCAATGTCCGGCGGTTCATTGCGCTCTTTGGACAGAAAACGCTCAAACAGAACTTTGATGTGCCTCGGGTCGACAGCGGTGATTTCCAGGCAGTAACAGACCACCGAGTTGGCGGCTGAGCCCCGCCCCTGGTAGAGGATACCGCGCCGTTGTGCGAACACCACCAGGTCGTGGATGGTCAGGAAGAAGTGCGCGTAGCCGAGGCTGTCGATCAGATCCAGTTCCTTGTCGATCGTCGCTCGGACCGTTTCGTCGGGCCCTTCGGGAAACCGTTTCTGAACGCCCTGTTCCACCAGCTCACACAGATAAGAGAAGGGCGTTTGCCCCGGGGGGACGAGTTCCGCCGGGTACTCGTAACGCAGCTCGCCCAGATCAAAGGTACAGCGCTCGGCGATATGGCAGGTTTCGGCCAGCCACTCGGGCTTGAACAGTTTTTCCAGTTTGGCGTGACTGCGCAGGCTCCGTTCGGCATTGGGGCAGAGCTTGCGGCCGGCCTTGGCAACGGTGGTGCCCAGCCGAATGGCGGTGAGCACCTGTTGTAGGGGCAGCCGCTCGGCCCGGTGCATCAGCACTTCACCGCAGGCGCACAAGGGCACAGCCAGATCCTGACCAAGCTGCTCGCAGTGGGCCATCATCCGGTGCTCCCGGTGCGTCAGATGGCGCCGCACGCCCAGCCAGAGCCGGCCCTCGTGGTGTTTTTTCAGCCACTGGCCCCAGCGCTGGTCCAGTGTGCTATCGCCGCAAGGCAGCCATAACAACAACCCGTGCTGGATGGATTTCAGATCCCACTTCTCCAGTTGGTACTGTCCTTTGGGGCTTCGCCGTCGGGCGTTACTGATGATCCGGCAAAGCTCGGCATAGGCCTGGCGGGTCGGGCAGAGCAGCACCAGGTCCAGGCCGGGGGGCAGGCGCAACCGACTGCCGACGATCAGGCGGGTCTCTGAGCCCAGCCGGCGGTGCTCGGCGTAGGCGCGCACCACACCGGCCACCGAACACTCGTCGGTCAGCGCCAGGGCCCGGTAGCCCAGTTCGTCGGCCCGGTTCATCAGTTCTTCAGGATGAGAGGCGCCCTCCAGGAAGGAGAAATTGCTCTGGCAGACGAGTTCGGCATAGCTCATGGTTACACTTCAATCAAATACTGTTTGTACGTACAGTAATCTGGTGTGTAAAAAGATGCAAGTGATCCAGTGACACCGCGTAGCCGCCAGCGCGGGAATGTAAGATTCTGTAACAACCGTGTACCTTTGCAGGCCTCTGTTGTAAGCTTTGCCCACATCTAAAGAGCCCACCCCCGCGTATCCGTTCGGCTACAGGGTTCAACAGAGCTTTTCCAGGGTTTCACTGAATGCTCCGGTGCCGGCAAACCAGGCTCCGGAACAGGCTACGTTTCAGAGTCCAGATACCTTCGCGACGCGCGATTCAGGAGTAGAGGGAGCACACGCATGACCAAACGAATGATCATAATGTTGGTGGCTGTAAGCATTGCTTTCGGTCTCATCTTTGGCTGGAAGGCGTTCGGCAATTACATGATGGGCCAGTATTTTGCCAATATGCCGGAGCAGGCCATTGCCACCACCGCCTCTGAGGTTGAGGCTTTGACCTGGAGCCGTTCAACAACGGCCGTGGGGTCGTTCAGAGCGGTGAATGGCGCACAGCTGACTACCGAAGTGGGTGGGATTGTCACCGAAGTACACTTTGAGAATGGTGAACCGGTGGAAGAGGGTCAACTACTGGTATCCCTGGATACTGAGACTGATCGAGCCGAACTCAAGCGCCTTGAAGCCGCGGAGCGGTTGGCGTCACTGGATTTGCAGCGCTATCAGCGGTTATTTGAGGAGGGCAACAGTTCCGAGTCGGAATTGCAGCGACGGCAGAGTGAAGCGCAGCAGGCTCAGGCCTCGCTGGAGGCACAGAAGGCCCGTATTCGTCAGAAAATGATCCGTGCGCCTTTTGCAGGGTTGTCGGGTATACGTCAGGTGAATGTCGGTCAGTATGTGTCGGCGGGCAGTCCGGTGGTGGCGGTCCAGGCGCTGGATCCCATTTATCTGCAGTTCACTTTGCCTGCCCGAGAGCTTGCCACGGTTTCTGTACAGCAGCCAGTGAGTGTTCGTGTGGATGCTTACAGCAATGACACATTCACAGGTGAAGTAACGGCCATTGAGCCTTCAATCAACGAAGCCACTCGCAGCTTTACGGTCCAGGCGACGCTGGAAAATCCAGAGCAGAAGCTGCGTCCGGGAATGTTTGGTCGGGTATCGCTGACCATGGGGGAGCCTCGAGAAGTGAAAGTGCTGCCCCAAACAGCAGTACAGTTCGATCCCTATGGTAATTCCGTGTACGTCGTTTACTCTGATGAGGAAGATAAAACTCGCGTCAAGCGTCGTTTCATCAAAACTGGCGAACAACGAGGAGATCTCGTAGAGGTTGTCGATGGGCTGGCGGTCGGTGAGCAAATCGCTACCTCAGGGCTGCTCAAGTTGAGCAACAATGCCTTGGTGAATATCAATGATGACCCCGCATTGCAGCCATCGTCTGAACAGAGCCCTGACACTGTTAACGAATAATAGGCCAGCCTTAAGGAGAGCTACACAATGCGGTTTACAGATGCATTTATCCGCAAGCCAGTGCTGGCGACAGTGGTCAGCCTGTTTTTACTGTTACTGGGCGCGCGTGCCGGATTTGATCTCAATGTTCGCCAATTCCCGGAAATCAAGAACGCGGTGGTTACCGTGTCGACGACCTATATTGGCGCCGATGCCGACCTGATCCAGGGCTTTATCACCAAGCCCATGGAGCGGGAAGTGGCCGCGGCGGAAGGGATCGACTACGTCAAATCCACCTCTTCGGCCGGAGTGAGCAGCGTCCAGGCCTTTCTGCGCCTGGATTATGACCCGAATGAGGCCTTGACCCAGATTGCCGCTCAGGTCAACGCGCTGCGTTCACAACTGCCAGAGAATGCCGAAGATCCGGTCGTAACCCTGTCAGTGGGGCAGGATACGGCCGCCATGTATCTGTCCTTTTATAGTGATCTTCTGGATAACAACCAGATTACCGACTACCTGGTGCGGGTGGTCGAACCACAGCTGGCGACCATTCAGGGGGTACAGCGTGCCCGAATACTGGGTGCCCGGACGTTTGCGATGCGCATCTGGCTCGATCCGCAGCAGATGGCGGCTTTTGGGCTGACCGGGTCGGAAGTATCGACTGCACTGCGGGCCAACAACGTGCTGGCCGCACTGGGTCGAACCAAAGGGCAGATGGTGGCGATTGACCTGAATGCCGGTACTGATTTGCGCAGTGTAGAAGCATTTGAAAACCTGGTGGTCAGCTCCAATGGCGACAGCATTGTGCGGCTGCGGGATGTGGCAAAGGTAGAGCTCGGGGCCGAGAGCTACGACTCATCGGTCAGTTTCAATGGTGAAGCGGCGACCTTCATCGGCATTGAAATTTCCCCGGACTCCAACGCGCTAGATGTGATTGCCCGGGTGCGCGACGTCTGGGATGACGATATTATTCCTGAGCTACCAGAGGGGTTGAGCGCCGATATTCCCTACGATTCCACAGAGTATATCGAGAGCGCGATTGACGAGGTGGTCATCACCATTGTTCTCGCACTGATCATTGTGGTGTTGGTGATTTACGCCTTTCTCGGGTCGGTGCGCAGTGTCATCGTGCCGGCTGTGGCTGTACCGCTTTCCTTGGTGGGCACTTTCTTCCTTATGTGGATTCTGGGTTTCTCCATTAACCTGTTGACACTGTTGGCCATGGTGCTGGCGATCGGTATCGTCGTGGACGACGCGATCATCATGCTGGAGAACATTCAGCGTCACGTGGAAGAGGGCATGTCACGTCTGGATGCGTCCCTGCTGGGCGCCCAGCAACTGGCCTGGCCCATTGTGGCCATGTCCACGACACTGGTGGCGGTGTTTATTCCTTTGGGCTTTGTGGGTGGCCTGACAGGAGTGCTGTTCGTTGAATTTGCCTTTACCCTGGCGTCAACGGTGGTGCTCTCAGGGGTCGTGGCGCTCACACTGTCGCCGATGATGTGCTCGAAGATTTTGCGCTCAAGGGACGCAGGTGGTGAGCGTCCAAAGCTGGAAGTCTGGCTGGACGATCGTTTTGAGAAGTTACGCGGGCGTTACCAGCGCACACTTCACGGCACTCTGAACAGCATGCCAGTGGTTCTGGTATTTGCCGCCATCATTCTTGTGTCCTGTTATTTCCTGTTCGTTTCCAGTCGGGCCGAGCTTGAGCCGGCGGAGGATCAAGGGTTTGTCTTTTCCCAGGCGACCGCTGACGCCTACGCTACTCTCGACTATCTGGAAATCAATACCCGGCATATTGAACAATTGATGGAAGATATTCCCGAGCTGGAAAATCTGTTTATCATCAATGGCACCAGTGGCACTAATGTCGGCATTGCGGGTTTTGTTATGGCGCCCTGGGACCAGCGGGAGCGCAGTACGGACGAGATTCTGCAGAACGATATACAACCGTTCCTGAATAATCTGCCGGGCGTGAATGTGTTTGCTACCGTGCCGCCTTCTCTGCCTTCACCGGGGGGCGGTGGTCCGCCCATCCAGTTTGTGGTCGGCTCAACCCAGCCCTACCAGGTGATGGACGAAGTGGTCGATGAGATCGTCCAGCAGGCCCAACAAAGCGGTAAGTTCATCTTTATTGACAGCGACCTGAAGATTGACCGCCCTCGTGAAACAGTGGAAATTGATCGCGAGAAAGCCGCGCTGATGGGGGTCGATATGCAGCGGGCGGCTGCGGACCTCGGCAGCTTGACCGGCGGCGGCTATGTGGGTCGTTTCTCACTGGATAACCGCTCTTACCGGGTTATTCCCCAGGTTGAACGATCTGAACGGTTGAATCCGAGTCAGCTGGAGGACTATTACACGCGTAACCGCGAAGGGGAGCTGGTACCGCTCTCATCGCTGGTAACACTGGAGTCTTCGGTTCAGCCTCGGTCACTAAACGGCTTTCAGCAGTTGAACGCGGTTACCATCAGTGGCGTACCGATGCCGGGCGTCGCGTTCGGGGATGCCTTGGGCGAGCTTGATCGTATTGCGTCTGAAGTTATGCCTGAAGGCTTCAGTGTTGATTATGCCGGTCAATCGAGGCAGCTCAAGCAAGAAGGGCAGCAACTGGTGGTTACCTTCTTCTTTGCGCTATTGGTGATTTTCCTGGTATTGGCGGCTCAGTTCGAGTCGTTCCGGGATAGCCTGATTATCATGGTCACCGTGCCGATGAGTATTTGTGGCGCCCTTATCTTCATTAGCATAGGGCTGACCAGTATCAATATTTACACTCAGGTTGGGCTGCTGGCGCTGATTGGTCTGATTGCCAAACACGGCATTCTGATCGTTGAGTTTGCCAATCAGCTTCAACAGGAAGGCAGGAACAAACGCGACGCAATCGAGGAAGCGACATCGATTCGTTTGCGGCCTATTCTGATGACTACCGCCGCAACCGTCCTGGGTATGGTGCCGCTGCTGATTGCGACGGGAGCAGGCGCTGGATCCCGCTTCGCGATGGGACTCGTGATCGCCAGCGGTATGACCATCGGGACGCTGTTTACGCTGTTTGTCATCCCGGCTGTCTACCTGTGGATGGCGCGTGATTACCATGGTGAAGCGGATCCCGCTTGAGCCTTCCCGCTCTTTGGGGCTCGGTGGTAAATTAACCACTGTGCCCCAAAGCTCTCTAAAGCGATTTTGTCTTTGCTAGGCAAAATACCCCTGTAAAAACCATCCCGGACGGTTCGGTTCCCGAAACGCCCAGCACCATTGCCCTTGGGCATTGCGCACGATGTAATAGTCCCGGACCTGGGGCTCACCGTCCCACCATCCGGTGGTAATCCGCTCGGGCCCCTCGATGATTTCAAGGGGCTGCGAGTACACCTGTGGATCCGCTAACAGAAAAGCCGGGCGCAAGGCCGGAGGCGCGGGCTGAGCTGCGTCGTCGCTGCGTCGTTTGGAGGGGGGCTTCGACGACTCAAGAGGACAGGATTCGATATTGGCGCGCAGCGGTCTGAAATCCTCCGCCACCCTCAGGCTCCGGACCCGGTCTGCCCCCAGCCTTGCCTGAAGCAGGGCCACCAGTTGGGCGGGCGCCATCGCGGCGCCGTGACGCTCATTGAGCAGGTCTTCGGATTGGCCGGGGCGGGGCAGCAGCGTGCGAGCGGTCAGGGTCAAACCGCACACGGGGGCTTCCAGAGGGTGGCGCTCCAGGGTCAGCTGGACCAGGGGCTGCCAGCGCTCTGCCCGGGATTCACCCCGGGCGGCGCCGATGGTCAGAGACAGTGGGTCCAGGTTGCGCAGTTGCAGGGCCAGTTCAACTCGCTCGACCACACGGTCCCGGTGATGGAGAAAGGCTTCCAGCTCGTCGAGCAACCGCTTAACCCAGGGGGCCAACTGGTCGCTGGATTCCAGTTCGCTGGGAAGCTCCCGGTGCTGACGGAAGTAGTCCGGCGGCTGATAAAAGGGCAGGGGGTGCGGCAAGTGGCCGACGAGTCGCCCCACATACTCGGCCAGTGGTCGGTCAAAGCGTCGGGACAGGTCCTTGGGGGGAATGACCAGCAACCCATCCAGGGTTTTGATACCGAGCCGTTGCAGGTGGGTCTGAGTCTGTTCAGGCAGTTCGGTAGCGCTGAGCGGGCAGTCCCGGATGACCTGCCGGAGCTTTTCCGGGCATGGGTCCAGCGGCACTTCCGGTGAATGAGCCAACAGCTTGGCGGCCAGCGGGGTAAAACCGGAAGCCACCTGCATCGACAGCTTTCGGCAGCTCAAAAAATGCTTTATTTTTTTGCAATAGTTGTCGAATCCATTATGGTATTTAACCATCCTTGAGGCCCCAAGCCAGAGTCCACAGGGAGGGTCCGGCGATATGTCCCCCGAGATATCGTAGAGCCCGTGAGCCAGTTCCTCCAGGCGGCGGATCTCAAGGGCGCTCTGGTACGGCAATAATTGCACGTCCCGGCAGAGTGCTGCGGCGGTTGCCAGGCCCATTCCCAGGGTAATGCCTTCCCGGGAAGCCGGTTCATTCATCTGCACCACCCGATTGTCCCGCTCATCCACAACCGCCACCGGGCCAGGGTCGTCCGGCGCCTGGGTATCCAGTTGCAGTCGAGGCAGCCAGAGGTAGAGCCAGAGCATGTCAAATGGCCTCGGCACCGGGTTGGACTTGGGGGCTTGAGGGTGCCCGACCCGAATGAACCTGGGGGCGGGTCAGCTCTGGCCAGTGTTCTGTCATGATGACTGTGAAGGGAGCCAGTGGCCGCCCTTGCCGGCGGCGACGCACCTCGACCCGGACACCCTGCGCAGCCGGACTCAGCACCAGGTGCAAGTCGATGGGTAACTGGGGCAAGTCCAACGCCGGGGGCGCAAACAGAAACAGGGTCGACTGGCCAGCACGGGCGGCCAGTTGCAGCCGGCGGGCCTGGATGGTCTGCAATCGCTGCGTCAGCCACAGACAACTGCTGTCACAACTGCCACTTTTCAGGCTCTGCTCGGTTGCCCAGAGCGCAGCTTGTGTGCTGTCGGGGTGCAGAACCAGCAGCTTCTCCTGTGCCACACCACCACCGAGCCAGGCTTCCACCCCGATCCGGTAAGGCGGGGTAATCAGTACCGTCAGTCGGGATTGTTGCTCCATGGACGGCCACAGGAGTCGCAGTTCACCAATGCCTGGGGGCGTTTGAATCATGACTACCCCGGCACCGGGCAGCCCGCCCAGTCGGGCATCCAGCTCTGGCCAACCGCTGGCCCGCGCTTCCAGCGGGCGGGCGGCGTCGCGTCCGCGCCAGACCAGGCGTCGTTGCTTGAGTTGCTCCAGATCGGGATTCAAGGATACCTCACAGATAAAAATATACTGTATATAAAAACAGTATAGGCTCGGCAGGGCCGAACTGTAAACCATCGGGGCGGCTGAGAATCCACTATGAGTCTGTTAGGATGCGGCTTTCTGAACAGCACACCAAACCAATTACAGGAGCCTCGTTGAATGAAGCCGTTACTGGGTCACTTATTGTGGATCTCATCGCTACTGATGCCAGCCGCTGCATTGGCCGTCGCGACTCCCGGTGATCCAGCGCCGGCATTCCGTGCTAACGATGCCGCCGGCCAGTCCCATACGCTCACCGACTATATCGGCAATTGGATTGTGCTGGAGTGGTTTCATCCGGGGTGTGAAGCGGTTGAAAACCATTATGACAGTGGCAACTTGCCCCGTTTGCAGGAGCGCTACCGAGAGCAGGGGGTCAAATGGCTCACCATCATCTCCTCGGCGCCAGGGCCAGACAATGTGATTGAAGCCGAAGAAGCGTTGGCACTGGAGGATACCCACGACTTGCGATCCAGTGCGCCGGTGCTGTTGGATGACACCAGTGTGGTCGCGAGGGCCTATGGTGTGAGTAAAGCACCACAGATTTATATCATTGATCCACATGGCACCCTGGTATATAGCGGTGCTCCGGATGACAGCGATGGCGCAAGCCCGGAAGCCATTGAAGCCGCCACGAGTCATATTGAGGCCGCTCTGGAAGCCGGTCTGGCAGGGGAAGCGGTTGAAACGCCCCGTACAGAGGCCTATGGTTGCGAGCTGGATCTGGACATTTGATGCCAATAAAGCCCGCCCGTGGGGTCAGAGTGCCATTTCGGTTATAATGGTCGGCCGAACATTCAAGTCAACGAGGAGCTTCTATGAAAATTGTACGTGTGCAAGACATTATCGGTAGTGAACGCGAAGTCAGCGCACAGCAGTGGACCAGCCGTCGTCTGTTGTTGAAAAAGGACGGAATGGGTTTCTCCTTTCATGAAACCATCATCAAGGCAGGCTCCGAGCACACGTTCTGGTACAAGCACCATCTGGAAGCGGTTTACTGTGTGGCCGGCAATGGCTCCATTACTGATCTGGCCACGGGCGAAACCCATGAAATCACCGATGGCACCCTGTACGCGCTGGATAAGCACGACAAGCACATCCTGCGTGGTGGCACTGAAGATATGCGTCTGATCTGCACCTTCAACCCGCCGGTCACCGGTCGTGAAGTGCACGACGAAGACGGCGCCTACCTGCCCGATACCAGCGAAGACTGAAATATTGTCCGGGGTGGGCACGGCCCGCCCCGACTCCTCTCCGGCCGTTCCCGCGCCGGTACCCCGTCAATCCGGTGTTACTCTGAGTACCTTCCCCTCCGGACTGTCCGTCAAAAGATACACGGCCCCGTCCGGGCCGACCCGAACGTCCCGAATGCGTGCTTTCAGCTCGCCAAACAGCGGTTCCTGCTCAGTGATCACGCCATCGGTGAACGTCAGCCGATGCACTTGCCGTGACGCCAGGCCACCCACCAGTAAGCTGCCCTCCCACTCGGGAAATAAGGTGCCGGTATAACGCGTCAAGCCCGAAGGCGCGATGGATGGCGCCCAGTGCCAGAGCGGCGGGCGTATGCCGGGCCACTGTGTGTAGGGTGAGACCCGCGCTCCGGTGTAATCCAGCCCATGGGTCACCGCCGGCCAGCCGTAGTTTTCTCCGGGCGCCAATATATTGAGCTCATCGCCACCTTTGGGGCCGTGCTCATGGCTGAACAGCGTGCCGGAGGTGGCATCAAAGAACAGCCCCTGCACATTGCGGTGCCCCAGGGTGTAGAGCTCCGGGGCGGCCCCTGTCTGACTCCGAAACGGGTTGTCGGCCGGCACCGAACCGTCGGGGTTGAGCCGCACGGTACCGCCCAGGTGATTGCTCACATTTTGCGCCTGTTCGCGATAGTCAAAGCCGTCCCCCAATGTCATCACCAGGGTGCCATCGTCCAGCCAAGCCAGGCGGCCACCGAAGTGGGCGGATGCGGTTTTGGCGGGCCGGGTCCGGAAAATTTCCTCGATCTCCCGCAGGGCCGAATCCTGCCACCGGGCTCGGGCCAGACAGGTATGGTTGGCGCTGTGGGTGCCGCAGGCGTAGCTCAGATACAGGCGATGACTGTGCTCGAAATCCTGTGCCAGGAGAACGTCAAACAATCCGGACTGACCCTGGGCATAGACCTCGGGAATGCCCGAAATGGGGGCGTGCAGATGACCCTGAGCGTCGATATGGCGCAGGCGCCCCGGGCGCTCAGTCACCAGCAGCCCGCCTTCCGGGAGAAACGCCACGGACCAGGGGTGTTCGAGGTCTTGGGCCACGGTTTCTATCCGGTAGTCTGCCGACTCACTGGCTGAAGAGGGGTCGGGAAGCAGGCAGAGCGCACCGACAAGCACAAGGACCGCGGATGTGGCCAAGGGCGATCGTACCGGCTGGGTCGAGCGGTAGGGGCGCCAGCGGGCAAACAGCCAGCCGGCCAGTGCGGCGCAGGCCAGCAAAGCGAGAGTACCCGAAGCAGACCGGGTGGCCGCAATCAATGTCGGCATGGGCGCAAGAGCATCGACCAGTTTCAGGGTGACCGCCAGTCCCAGAGCCGCGCCCAGAGCACAAAGCAGGGGGTGCCAGAGGGGGGAAAGCCAGCGATTGATCAGTAGGGCGACGGGTTGTGAGACCAGAAAACTGCCGCCAAACAGTGCGGCGAATACCGGACCAAAGAACAGCAGATCCTGTGCGCTGGTCACCAGGCGCACATCCAGCGGAACGGGAAAGCCCATGGATTGAATGGCCAGCAGATTGAATTGCGTTTGAACCAGACTGCCCAGCAGTGTGCCCACGAGCAGGGCCGCGATAAACGCGAGCAGCCATCTGGACCAGGAAGGGAGTGATGTTGGCATGGTCACCTCTGTGCAATGAAGCCGAGAGTGTACCATTCAGGCGTTCTGCTTTTTATCCTCCAGCGCCAGCTCATAAATCCGCTCGTACTCGGCGGCGCTTCTATCCCAGGAGTAATCGCCACTCATGGCATTGCGCTGCCGTTGTTGCCAGGCCTCGGGGTCCTGATAGAGCGCGAGAGCACGCTTGAGCGCAACGCGCAAGGCGTCGACAGTCGCGGGCTCGAAACAGAAGCCATTGGCCGTCAACGGGTCGTCGCCATCAATCACGGTATCTTTCAGTCCTCCCACGGCATGCACAAGGGGCAGGGTGCCATACCGCAGGCTGTACATCTGGTTCAGCCCACAGGGTTCAAACAGGGAGGGCATCAGAAACACATCGACACCGGCTTCAATACGGTGCGCCAGGGTTTCGTTGTAACCGAGGGTGACCGACAGCTGTTCGGGGTAATCTTTCGCTAACGCGGCAAAAGCCTGCTCATAGGCTTTGACGCCCGAGCCCAACAGGGCGATCTGCACATCGCCCCGGGCCAACAGCTCCGGCAGGGTTGCCAGCAGCAGGTCCAGTCCTTTCTGTTCCACCAGGCGTCCAATAAAGCCCAGCAGTAAAGTATCCGGCTTGTCAGCCAACCCCAACTCGGTGCACAAGGCCTTTTTATTATCGGCCTTTCGGGCCAGTCTCCGTCGGTCGTAAGGCGCGGCGAGACTGGCGTCCCGGGCGGGGTTCCACTCCTGGGTATCGATGCCATTGATAATGCCACTCAAAACTTCCTGCCGGGCTCGCAAGAGGCCGTCGAGGCCGCAGCCCAGCTCGGGAGTCTGGATCTCCTGAGCATAGCTGGGACTGACGGTGGTCAGCCGTTGGGCGAATACCAACCCGGCCTTGATAAACGACAGTTGTCCGTAAAATTCCAGAAAGTCCGGTTGCCACAACCAGGGTTCCAACCCAAGCCGGTGCATTGTCTGGTAATCAAACAACCCGTGATAGGCGAGGTTGTGAATGGTGAATACCGTGGTGGGCGCGGACGCTTCCCGCGCCAGCAGCTGGCAGACCATCCCGCCCTGCCAGTCATTGGCGTGCACCAGATCGGCCTTCCAGTTGATCCCGGCCCGGCCCATGGCCAGTTCGGTGGCAGCTCGGCAGAGGGTATAAAAGCGCTGGTCATTGTCCGGCCAATCGACGCCCTCCGGCGTCACATAGGGATTACCCTCGCGCTCGGAAAAGGCCGGAATATCCACCAGCCAGACCGTTACCCGGGTGCCGGGTAGACGCGTCTGCCAGAGTTTCACCGGGGTTCCGTCAAGGTCGATCTGTCCGCGCGAGCTGAGGGGTGGCGCCTTGTCGTCCGAGCGCAACCGGGCGAGCACAGATTGATACGCGGGTAGTACCAGGCGCAGCGAGTGCCCCCGTTTGATCAGCGCGCGGGGCAGGGCACCGGCAACGTCGGCAAGCCCGCCGGTTTTGAACAGGGGGAAGGCCTCGCTGGCCAGAAACAGAATATTCATGTCCGGTCGATATCGAGAATGATGGCGCCCAGAGGCGGCAGGGTCAGTTCAATGGAGTAGGGTCGATTCATCCACGGGCGATCTTCGGTTTCCAGTGGCAATGGGTTACCGACATTGCTGCCGCCGTAGTAGGTGGAGTCCGAATTAAACACTTCCCGGTAGCGCCCCGCGCTGGGAACGCCGAGGCGATAGCCCTCCCGCGGCGTCGGCGTGAAATTCAGGATGACCACGAGAAAGCCATCGTCGCTCGCCCGAAGGTAACTGATGACCGACTGGGGACTGTCGTGACAATCGATCCACTCGAAGCCGTCGCTGCGGAAGCTGCGCTGGTGCAACTCGGTGCGGGTTTTATAAAGTTGGTTCAGATCGGACAGGGCCGTTTTTACGCCCTGGTGGGGTTCAAGGTCCAGTAACAACCAGTCCAGCTCACCGTGGTGAGCCCACTCTTTCCATTGGCCGAACTCGCAACCCATGAACAGGAGCTTGGTACCCGGGTAAGTCCATTGATAGGCGTAGAGCAGACGCAGGTTGGCAAAGCGCTGCCAGTCATCGCCGGGCATTTTGGTGAGCATGCTGCCTTTGCCATGGACCACTTCGTCATGGGAGAACGGCAGCATGAAATTCTCGGTAAACGCGTAAATCAGCCCGAAGGTCAATTGGTCGTGATGGTAGTGACGATAGATCGGATCACGGCTCATGTAGAGCAGGGTGTCGTGCATCCAGCCCATATTCCACTTCATGGAAAAACCCAGTCCGCCCACCCAGGTGGGTCGTGTGACCTGAGGCCAGGCCGTGGACTCCTCCGCCAGAACCAAGGCGCCGGGGTGCTCACCATGACAGAGCTCATTGAGCTGGCGGAGAAAATCAATGGCTTCAAGATTCTCATTACCACCATAGCGGTTGGGCAGCCAGTCACCCTCTTCCCGGGAGTAATCCAGATAGAGCATGGACGCCACCGCATCGACTCGCAGACCGTCGATATGAAATTCTTTCAGCCAATAAAGCGCATTGGCCAACAGAAAGTTGCGCACTTCGTTGCGGCCGTAGTTGTAAATCAGTGTGCCCCAGTCCCGGTGCTCGCCTTTGCGGGGGTCTTCATGTTCATACAATGCGGTGCCATCGTAGCGGGCCAGGGCGTGCTCATCTTTCGGAAAATGGGCGGGCACCCAGTCCAACAGAACCCCGATACCGGACTGGTGAAGGTGATCGACAAAGTACCGGAAATCATCCGGCGAACCAAACCGGCTGGTCGGGGCAAAGTAACCGGTGGTCTGGTAGCCCCAGGAATCATCCAGAGGGTGCTCGGTAATGGGCAGAAGCTCGACGTGAGTAAACCCTAAAGGCTTGACGTAATCCACTAACTGGTGCGCCAGAGTCCGGTAATTGATGAATCCACCGTTTTCCGTTCGGCGCCAGGAACTCAGATGCACTTCGTACACCGACAGTGGGGCGTTTTGCCAATCCCATTGGCGTCGCTGCGTCAGCCATTTCTGATCCTGCCACTGATACTCTGAGGGAGCGGTTACCAGAGCGGCGGTTTTAGGACGAACCTCAAACGCCTGACCGTAGGGATCCGTCTTCATCTGGATGTGACCGGAGTGCCGGTTGCGGATTGAATACTTGTAGAGGGTGCTGGGCTCCAGCCCGGGAATGAACAGCTCCCAAACACCGCTGCCTCCGCGCACCCGCATGGGATGAAGCCGGTCATCCCAGTGGTTGAAATCACCCACAACGCTGACCCGCTCTGCCGCCGGCGCCCAGGTGGCGAATAACACGCCGGCCACGCCGTCGACGGTGCGCGGGTGTGCTCCCAGAACCTCGTACACCTGCCAGTGCCGTCCTTCGCCAAACAGGTGCAGATCCATATCGCCCACTTGTGGCGCGAAGGTGTAAGGGTAGTGCGCGGTATGGGTGCAGTTGTGGTGGTCCTGCCATTCGACTTCCGGGTGTTCGGGTAACTGTGTTGCCTTCCCTTGCCACGACCAGAAGTCTGACTCCGCTTCTTTGGTTAAAGTCAGCTTGCCTTTAACCCCGTTGAGAGAAGCCTGGCTTGCCTGGGGTAAAAACGCGCGAAACAGAAGGGTATCCGGCTTTCCCGGTACCGGGTGTCGACCCAGTACCTGAAAGGGATCGTGGTGTCGTGCCTGAGCCAGGCGTTGGCTGGCTTCCTTCAGAGCAGTCGCTGGCATGGGAGAGGACTCACAGCATGTATGTCGTTAAAGCGTAATAGGGATGGCGTTATATTACCAGTGGTTTGTGACCTTTCTGTTGGGTTGCTTTTGCCGCCACAATTCGCGGAACAAATTGATCTTGAACAAGCAGACCCGCTCGTTTTGAGACTACACTTAGTAAGCAACTTGAACGGTAACTTCGAGGGGCCAATGGATTGCCTGAACAGTTTGGTGGCGATGGGAATCCTTGGCACTGTTATTGCTGACTATGATAATGCGGGCACTTTATTCGTTGATCGAATAACAGGCGCTCCGCTCGCTTTGGGGATTCATTATGCTTACGTCGACATCGGGCCGTTTTGTCAGCCGTCTTACTCGGGAAACCCTGGCCATCGTTCTGGCCGGCGGGAGGGGCTCCCGACTTCATGAGTTGACCAACTGGCGCGCCAAGCCGGCGGTCCACTATGGCGGTAAGTTCCGCATCATTGATTTCCCCTTGTCGAACTGCGTGAATTCGGGCATCCGTCGAATCAGTGTGTTGACCCAATACAAATCCCACTCACTCGATCGGCACATACAACGTGGCTGGGGGTTCCTTGGTGGCGAACTCGGAGAGTTTGTTGAGCTGCTGCCCGCGCAGCAGCGCATGGGGGAAAGCTGGTATGCCGGCACGGCCGACGCCGTGTGGCAGAACCTGGATATTATCCGGCGTCATAACCCCGCCTATGTATTGATTCTGGCGGGCGACCACGTTTACAAGATGGACTACGGCACCATGCTGGCGGCCCATGTGGAGCGCGAGGCGGACATTACGGTGGGCTGCATTGAGGTGCCGCTGGAGCAGGCCAGCGCGTTTGGCGTGATGAATATCGACACCGACAACCGGATCACCAAATTTCAGGAAAAACCCCGAAACCCGGAACCCATGCCCGGCTCTGACGATCAGGCCCTGGCGTCCATGGGGATCTATGTTTTCAACACCGAAGTGCTGTTCCGGGAGCTTCTCAATGATCAGAACCTGCCCGGCTCCTCCCATGACTTCGGCAAGGACATTATTCCTTCCTTAATGAAAAGCCACCGGGTCATGGCGTTTCCATTCCGCGACCCGATTACCGGCGGTAAGGCCTATTGGCGGGATGTGGGCACCATCGACTCACTCTGGGAAGCCAACCTGGAGCTGACCGGCATTACGCCGGAACTGGATCTCTACGACTCGGAATGGCCCATCTGGACCTATCAGGAACAGGTGCCTCCGGCCAAGTTCGTCTTTGACGACGAAGGGCGCCGCGGCAACGCTGTGGACTCCATGATTGCCGGTGGCTGTATTGTGTCCGGAGCCCAGGTGCACCATTCGTTGCTGTTTCCCCGGGTGCGGGTTCACTCCTATTCCGAGATTACCGACTCGGTGCTGTTCCCACGGGTGGATGTTGGCCGGAACTGCCGGATTCGACGCGCCTTGATTGATCGGGGCTGCCAGATTCCACCCGGAACGGTGATCGGTTTCGACCCGGAAGAGGACAAAAAGCGCTTCCATGTGTCGAGCAAAGGCGTTGTGATGGTCACCCCGGAAATGCTTGATGAGGCATACCCCCATGTGTTCTGACAGTGTCAAACCCCGGGTTAAAGTGGTGTTCTGCTGGCATATGCACCAGCCGGATTACCGGGACCGGTTGACCGGGGAATACTATTTTCCCTGGACCTATCTGCATGCGCTGAAAGATTACACCGACATGCTCGTGCATCTGGAGGACAATCCCAAAGCGCGGGCCGTGGTGAATTTTGCGCCCATCCTTCTGGAGCAGCTCGACGATTACCAGGCACAAGTGGACGACTATCTGGACAGAGGGACCAGCATCCGTGACCCCATGCTCGCGGCACTGGTTCAGGAGCAATTGCCGGAACCGGGTAGTGAGGACTATGAGACGCTGGCACAGAACTGTTTGCGAGCACACCGGGACCGGATGATCGAGCGTTTTCCGGCCTACAAATTTCTGGTCCAGATTCTGGATCAGACCACCGACAGTCCGCAGCGCCAGTGTTATCTCAATCCCCAGTTCCTGATTGACTTGGTGGTCTGGTACCACCTTGCCTGGTTGGGTGAAAATCACCGGCGGGATGACCCGAGGGTTCAGACACTGCAGACCAAAGGCGGCGGTTTCAGCGATCAGGATCGTCGAACCCTGCTGTTGGTGATTGCCGAACAGTTACGGGCCATCAAACCCCGTTATCGGGCTCTGCGGGACGAAGGGCGAATTGAGGTGGCCATGAGCCCCTACGCTCACCCCATATTACCGCTGCTTCTGGATTTCAACAGCGCTCGGGAAGCCATGCCCGATGTGGTCCTGCCCGAGTCAGCCGGTTACCCCGGCGGAGAGGAGCGGGCTCACTGGCACCTCAAACAGGGGCTCGAGGTGTTCGAGGGTTACTTCGGATCACGCCCGAAGGGCTGTTGGGCATCGGAAGGGGCGCTCAGCGGGGAAACCCTCAAGCTGCTTACCGACGAAGGGTTTACCTGGACCGCCACGGGAGACTCCGTGTTGCACAACAGTCTGAAAAAAACCGCCAATGCCAAACAGGCTCCCAAGCACCTGCACCGCGCTTACACCTTCGACCAGCAACCGATCCGCTGTTTTTTCCGTGATGACGGCCTGTCCGATCTGATCGGCTTTCAATACTCCGACTGGCACGCCGAGGATGCCGTGGGCGATCTGATCAACCACCTGGTGCGCATCGCGGATGAAAGCGATAACCCGGATGCCTGTGTAATTTCCATCATCATGGATGGTGAAAACGCCTGGGAGTACTACCCGGAAAACGCCTGGTACTTTCTCGAAGCCCTCTACCGACGCATCAGCAGTCATCCACGGTTGGAGATGACGACTTACGAGTCGGCGCTGGAGGATACGAAACTGGACGCGGTGGCGCTCGATCATCTGGTCGCGGGAAGCTGGGTCTATGGCACCTTTTCCACCTGGATTGGCGATCGGGACAAGAACCGCGCCTGGGATATGCTCTGTGAAGCGAAAGCCGTTTACGACACGCATTGCGAGGGGCTGCCCGAGCCTGAACGGAAAGCCGCGCAGTTACAATTGGCGCAATGCGAAGGGTCCGACTGGTTCTGGTGGTTTGGTGATTACAACCCGTCCGAGAGTGTGCAGGACTTTGACTACCTTTACCGGCGCCATTTGACCAATCTGTACCGGTTGCTCAAACAGCCACCACCGGATTATTTGCAAAGCGCCTTCAGTCACGGCGGTGGCGCACCGGCCGCCGGCGGCGTCATGCGGCGCGGCCATGCGGAGGGCAGTACCTGATGGCCCTGCGCGATCTGCCGCACCCGTTGTTACAGCACCGCAGGGCCGGGGTGCTGCTGCACCCCACATCATTACCCGGCCCGGGAGAGCAGGGCACCTTGGGTGCCGACGCTTTCCGGTTTGTGGACTTTCTGTCCGAGTGTGGGTTTACCGTCTGGCAGATGTTGCCGGTAGGCCCCACCCACGCCAATCGTTCTCCTTATCAGACCCTGTCGATTCACGCGGGCAATCCGGCCCTTATTGACCTGGATGATCTGGTCAGTCGCAGTTGGTTGACGTCGGAACAACGACAGGCGCTTACCGGAGAGCAGGCGCGGCGGCAGGCGGCCGATACGTTCTTTGCGCAGTATGATCAGCATCCGGAGCAGGCCGAAGCTTACGAGCGTTTCTGTCACGACCAGCGCCAATGGCTGGATGATTACGCCCTGTTCATGGCGTTGCGCGATTGCTACCCGGGCGATGACTGGACGAAGTGGCCGGATGATATTCGCCTGCGCCGGGCACAGGGCATGGCGCGCATGCGTCGGGAGCTCAGTCAGAGCATTGAAGCGCGTCGGTTTGAGCAGTTTGTTTTTGACTGGCAGTGGCAAGCGCTGCGTCAGTACGCACGGGAGCGAGAGGTTGCACTGTTCGGTGATATGCCGATTTTTGTGGCTCATGACAGCGCCGATGTCTGGGCCAACCAGGACCTGTTCAAGCTGGACGCCGACGGTCAGCCCCTGAGTGTCGCCGGGGTGCCGCCGGACTACTTTTCCGAAGACGGACAGCACTGGGGCAATCCACATTACAACTGGGATGAAATGCAGGCCAACGGCTTTCGCTGGTGGCGCGAGCGACTGAACACGCAACTGCGTTGGTTCGATCTGATTCGACTGGATCATTTTCGGGGGCTGGAAGCCTTCTGGGAAATTCCGGCGGCAACCCCGCAGCCGCGACTGGGACGATGGGTCGAGGCGCCGGGACGGGCCCTGCTCAACAGCCTGTTCCGGGAACACAAGAACCTGCCCCTGGTGGCCGAAAACCTCGGCTTCATAACCCGAGCGGTCGAGGCCTTGCGCGAAGAGTTTCGTCTTCCCGGCATGGTGGTATTGCAGTTTGCCTTCGACGGCAATGCCGACAACCCTCATCTGCCCCATGCTTACGACCCTCACTCGGTCGTGTACACCGGAACTCACGACAACGACACCAGCCTGGGCTGGTATCAGCAGCAGCCTGAATCGGTTCGCACGCGCCTGATCGAGTACTGCCATCAAAGCCAGGAGCCCATGCCCCAACTGTTGGTGCAACTGGCACTATCTTCGGTGGCACGATTGGCCATCATTCCCTTTCAGGATTTACTCGGCCTCGGCTCCGAGCAGCGGATGAACCGGCCGGGTACCGAGGACGGCAATTGGCGCTGGCGTTTTGTCTGGCCCCAGGTGCCGCCGAGCCTGAATGAGTCGATCCATCATTGGTTAACGCTTTACGGGCGGCAACCCAATTTACCCTTGCAACCATCAAGATCATGAGGTAACCCATGGAGCATCGATGCAGTCGACGAGTCTCACTCAATATCAACACACTGATCTACAAGCACGGTGTACCGGTGGCGATGGGGCGAATCAAAAACGGTAGCAGTCACGGTCTCTATCTGGAAACCGACTACCAGAACGTGCGTGAGCTGCAGAAACTGGAGCTGGAAGTACTGCTGGGGGATCGCGTCAAGGGTAATCGGCGCTGTTGCGTAGCCGCTCTGGTGGTGCGTAAATCCATGACGGGCGTGGGTCTGGAAATGGAGATGCTCGAAGAGCATGGTGCCAAACCCCTGCGAGAGTTTATCGAGCAACGTCAGCGTGACCCTCACCGCATGAATCGGGACCTGTTGGCCAATACCGCCGCGCGCGCCGCGCAACTGGCGCCCGATGAATCATCCCCAGCACGTCGTCCGGTTCGCCACTCCTAATATTGTCGAGTAGACTGACCCTCGCTATCAAAGCTACAATCTTCTGATAAACGGAGTCAGTCTGCCTTCCCAGGCTTATGTGCCTGCCTCCCCAAGATGGCTGAAGCCCAGCAGGGAGGATTGCCGTGATTCGATTCAAACCACCTGTAGTCCATTTATGTCGCCTGACAACACTGGTGGTCTCATTGTGGCCGGCATTGGTATTCGCCAGTCTGCAAAGTGGGCTGGCTCATTATGAGGCCGGACGTTACGAGTCTGCCTACCTTGCCTTCAGGCATGCTGCCGAGCGGGGCGACCACCAGGCGCAGTTGAATATCGGCGTCATGTATTTGAAAGGACAGCATGTCGAGCGGGATTTGGTGGAAGGCTACGCTTGGATGGCCCTTTCTGCCCAAAGTGCCCCACTGTCTGAAAACGGCACCCATGAACAGGTGCTCAGCCTCTTGAGTGGTGTGCAAAGGAGGGCAGCCGTTGCGAGACAGCGGACATTAGAAAAATCCTTTGGCGATGAGGCCCTGCTGCAGAAAATGCAACCCGCTTTCGCCGAACGTGAGCCACCAAACCCTCATTACGCACCGGTGTATACCTATCCTTCACAGTATCCACGATCAGCTGCGCTTCGGGGGGAATAAGGCTGGGCTGAGTTCATATTCAGCATTGAAAAAGATGGAACCACGAGTGATCACCTGGTCTACTACAGCTCCCACAGCAGTTTTGTAGAGGCTGCTCTGGAGTCACTGCGGCGCTTCCGATATGAGCCGGTCACGGTGGATGGGACACCAGTCACCGTGCACGGAGTGTCTTATCGATTTTTGTTTCAGTTGGATATCAACGGTGCAGACAATCAGCGTCGCGGAGTTATTGCAGACTCTCATTTAAGCAAACTCCGGGTACAGGCCGACGGTGGTGCAGCGCAAGATCAATACCTGTTCGCCTACCTGAGTCAGGTAGCACAGTCTTATGTCGGGGAGGAACAGCTCTCGAAGAGTAATCGGTCGAATCCGAACGGGTGGCTGATGAAGGCGGCCCGTCAGGGGCACGGTGATGCGAGTTTCTCTCTGGGTAGAAACACTCTTTACGGAGAGGGATGCGAGATAGATCGCCAAAAAAGCTACTATTGGCTGTGGCAGTCTGCCAACAAGGGTGTGATTGGTGCCCAATACTTATTGGCGTTGGAGTTGTTCAGTGGCGCCCATTTCACTCAGGACTCAGAACAGGCATTGTTCTGGTTGCGAGAGGCTGCAAAGCAACACCCAACCGCTCGGTTACGATATGCCTGGGTGTTGTCGACGCATCCAGACGAGGAGGTTCGGGACGGAACACTGGCTCACTCACTTTGGAGCAGTGTAGACGAGCGCTACTTTGATCGCCAGCGTTACTATATGACGGCCGCCGCCGTCGCGGCGGAGCAGGGCAATTTCAAACAGGCAGTACTCTGGCAGGAAAAAGTCATTGAAGATGCACAAGTACTACAGCTGCCCTTAACACAACGCGAGGCGCAACTGGCCATGTATGAGGCGGGCAAACCGCTCAGGGAAATGCCCTGAGCGGTTTGCGAGACCGCGAATCGATAGTCTGGGCTACCGGCCCTCGGGGCAGGTCAGTCTTGTTATTTGTCAGAATCCTGTGCAGCCCATCCCGCATCCGGTGCGAAACGCTTGCCATGCAACTGCGCGAGCTGTTGCAACCGCTGCTGAATGTCGGCAAAGCCGCGTTCATGGGCGTACTTCATGGGGCCGCCGCGGAAGGGGGCAAAACCGGTACCAAAAATCATCGCACCGTCGAGCAGCTCCTCGTTGTCGATGACGCCTTCGCGCATGCATGCCATGCAGGCATTGAGCATCGGCAGAATCAACCGATCCAGAGTCTCTTCCGGCGCTCGGGCTGGGCTGTTGCGTTTTTTCGGCTTGCCTTTGTCCCAGACGTAGAGACCCTCACCGGTTTTCTTGCCGAGTTTGCCCTGATCCACTTTATCCTTGAACCACTGGGGCGTTTCCGGCAATTCGGTATCCAGCCGTTCACGTAACATCTCCGCCACACCCAGGCAGATATCCAACCCCACCTGATCGGCCAACTCAATGGGCCCCATGGGCATACCGAAATCCAGCGCTACCTGATCGATACTTTCCGGGCTGTGGCCTTCATCCAGCATGACGATGGCTTCAATCAGGTAAGGGGTCAGCGCCCGATTGACCAGAAACCCGGGGGCACTGGATACGGGGGTGGGTAGCCGACTGATCTGACCGACAAACTTTTTCGCGCGCTCGAAGGTTTCGTTGTTCATCTTCGAGTGCTGTACCACTTCGACCAGCAGCATTTGCGCGACCGGATTAAAGAAGTGTACGCCCACCATCCGCTCCGGATGTTTCAATCCGTCCTGGAGTTGTTCCAGCGGAATACTGGACGTGTTGGTGGCCAAAATGGCACCGTCTTTCAGTTTCGGCTCCACCTCGGCGAACACCTTGTGCTTTATTTCCAGCTTTTCCGGAACGGCCTCCAGTACAAGATCGGCCTGGGCAATACCGTCGTGATGAAAATCGGGAATCAGCCGGTCCAGAACGGCCCGAGTGTCCGCACTGGAGAAGCGCTTCTTGCGGCACAGGGCTGCTGTTTTGCCAATCGCTTTGGCAATCATTTCCGGTTGGGTATCAAACAGCGTGACCCGAAGCCCCTGAATGGCACACCAGCCGGCGATGTCTGCGCCCATGGCACCGGCGCCAATAACGTGCACTTGTCGAATGGGTGCCACCTGCGGATCAACGGATGTAAGTGCCTTCATCTGTTCGCGCAGGAAAAAGACCCGCACCAGATTGCGCGAGGTGTCGCTGGTCAGCAGTTTGGCAAAGGAGTCAACTTCGTGGCGTAACAGGTCGGTTCCGTTGCGGCCGTATTTTTCCCACAGGTCCACCAGGGCGTAGGGGGCAGGGTAATGTTCCGGTGGCGCTTTTCGGGCGGCCTGGCCACGCATTTTTTTGCCGACAAATCGACGCAGGGGGTCAATCCGGAACAGCCTGGCCTGCCAGGTGTTCTTGCGTTTTTTAACCTTCCCGGACATGACGGCGCTGATTGCATTGGCCACGTGCCGTTCCTGTACCACCAGATCGACCAGGCCCTGCGCTTTGGCTTTGCGGTCACGGGTATTCTTCCCGGTCAGCATCATGGTCATGGCGGCCACCGGGTGAATCAGATCCACCAGCCGGCCGGTGCCACCCAGGCCCGGATGCAGGCCCAACAGCACTTCCGGTGTGCCCATGGATGCGCCGGCCACCGCTATGCGGTAGTCGCAACACAGAGCCAGCTCAAGACCACCGCCAAGCGCTGCGCCGTGAATCACCGCCACCGTCGGGTAGGGCAGGTCGACCAGTCGCTTGACCAGTCCGTGAGCGCGGGTCAGCTTTTCGCTCACTTCCTGCTCGCTGTGCAGATGCCGAAACTCCTTGATATCAGCTCCCACGCAGAAGCTTCCCGGCTTGCCCGAGCGCAGCACCAGGCCCGTGGGCGGATTGTCCTGCAGGGCATCCAGCACCTGACCCAGCTCCTCCAGCACATCGGCTGAAAGAACATTGACGCTGGAGTCGGCTTTGTTCAGCAGTAGCCAGGCAACATCCTGTTCATCCCGGCCGAGTTGCCAGTGTTGCCAGGGGCCGGGGTTATCCCTGGACGGTTCGTGGCCAAAGGGCCCCAGCTCCAGGGCGCGCGCTTGCAGGGCAGAATAGACGGGACCAGTCATAGCGCTCTCCTTAAACTCGTTCGATCATCATGGCGCCGGCCTGGCCGCCACCGATGCATTGGGTGGCGATGCCACGTTTGAGACCTTTGCGCTCAAGGGCGTTGAGCAGGTGCAACACGATGCGGTTACCGCTGGTGCCCACAGGATGCCCGAGGGCGACCGCGCCGCCATCAATGTTGAGCTTGTCCCGGTCAATGCGACCGAAACAGTGCTCCAGCTTGAGCGCTTCGCGGCAGAAAGTTTCATCTTCCAGCGCCGCCAGACAGGCGAGCACTTGCGCGGCAAAAGCTTCGTTGAGCTCCCACAGGTCGATATCGTCGAGCCGGTACTGGTGACGTGACAACAACTGCGCAATACTCATCGCCGGGCCCAGGCCCATGATTTCCGGGTCGAGGGCAGACCAGCAGCTATCGGTAATCACCGCTCGTGGCGTCAGGTTGTGTTTTTTTACCGCTTCTTCCGAAGCCAGAATCATCCAGGACGCACCGTCAGTGATCTGGGAGCTGTTGCCCGCGGTCACGATGCCGTAGGGGCGTTCGAACACCGGTCGAAGTTTGGCCAGATGCTCGACCGAACTATCCGGCCGAACGCCGTCGTCCTCTTTATAAATGCGCCCGTCAGCGGAAATCGCCGGAACCACTTCGTTGTCCAGCCAGCCT
Organism: Marinimicrobium sp. LS-A18; assembly: GCF_000463525.1. Classification (NCBI taxonomy): domain Bacteria; kingdom Pseudomonadati; phylum Pseudomonadota; class Gammaproteobacteria; order Cellvibrionales; family Cellvibrionaceae; genus Marinimicrobium; species Marinimicrobium sp. LS-A18. The sequence goes on along the minus strand of NZ_AWEP01000002.1, from coordinate 870,938 downwards.
TCCCGTTGGGCCCGGGCCAGACGCAGGTGACTGCTTACCGCGTATTCATCGGCTTGGGCTCGGGTAATGCCGAACAGTTGGGCAATGACTTCCGCCGTCTGCCCCATATTGAGTTCGACAATGGGATCGGTGAGCCCACGCTCAAGCCCGATCACGGGTTTGAACAGGGAAGGGCGGAACCGTCCCAGCGCCTTCAGTTTGGCCATGGGGCTTTTGGCGAGCTGTAAGTCAGCCAGCCAGTTCACGGCTTTCTGCTGTAACAGCAATGGCGAATGGCTCAGCGCTTCCGCACCGCCGGCGAGGATCAGGTCGGCACTGCCGCCCTGAATGGTCCGGTAGGCTGTATCGATGGACTGCATCCCCGAGCCGCAGTTGATCTGCACCGTAAAGGCGGTCATGGCCTCACCCATACCGAGCCGTAGGGCCGCGACCCGGGCCGGGTTCATCTCCTCGGAAATGACGTTCACACAGCCCAGAATCACCTGATCAAAATCGGTGGGCGCCATGGGTTGGCGCATTAGCAGGGGCCTTCCGGCCTGAACAGCCAGGTCCACCGGAGTGAAGGGCCCGGGGCGCCCGCGGGCTTTCAGGAAGGGGGTTCGGGCGCCGTCCACTAGGTAAACCGGTCGACGGGGCGCTTGTTCCTGATGCTGGACCATATAGCCATCCTCTGCAGTCTGTAAATGCCTGAAAACGAAAGCATAACACGCGGTTATGGGTTGTCTCTCGGTAGTTTAAGGGGTGAGCGCGTCTGACTGTCAACTATTGGTGTGGGAAAGCTTACATAAAACCGCACCATACCGGTGCGCGCCCGGGCAGCGGGCACTGGCGAGAGGCGTGATAGCTCGGTGACGATGGCCCAAGCCTCTTGTTTTATCGAGATTTATGGGCCAGAGCACAAGGGTTGGCGCCGTGCCTTGGGGTGGCGCGTAACTTGCTTCGGTAACTGGCTGAGTTGTTAATCAATCGTTCGATAAATGGATGCCAGGCACCCCCCATTTCGGGACGCAGGGCCAGATGTACCGGAGATCTCGAGTATGGCCAACCCGCCCCCCATCACCAGACTGTTCACTCAGCCATCACTGGCCGTAACCTCCTTGCCGTCACCCTCTGGCCGGTACATTCCCTGTTACCAACCCATCGTGGATACCAGTACGGGCCGAGTCGCAGGCTATGAATCCCTGGCCCGAATCCGGGCCAGTGACGGGCAACTGCGCACCGCCGCCGGTCTGTTTACCAGCGGGAACTATGCGCCGAGCGCCGTGCTGAGAATCGATCGGGACCTGCGCCAGAAAGCGTTGAATACATTCGCTCACGAGCCCCAAGCGGGCTTTCTCGCACTCAACATCTGTCCACACTGGGTGGACCGCCTGGATCAGAACGAGCTGATTCCGACCCTGGGGTTGATTGAGTCTTCCGGGATCGATCCGGCCCGGGTCATTGTCGAAATCACCGAGCGTGCCGGCGATATTGATAACCTGCGTCGGTTAACCCGGGAGTATCAAAAACAGGGCATCCGCGTTGCCATCGATGATTTTGGTTCCGGCGCCTCCCAGGTCGATCGCATTGCGGCCTTGACCCCCGATGTCATCAAGCTGGACATGGGCTTGTTGAAAGCGGCAGTGCTCGGTGGTATCGAGGCGGATATTGCGTTGTCGATTACCGAAATGTCCAAGCGCATCGGCTGCCAGGTCATCTGTGAGGGCATAGAAACCGAACAGGAGTATCAATTTGCGCTGGAGTGCGGCGCGGACCTGATTCAGGGCTGGATTCACGGCAAAGCGAGCGAGTCGTTGATGGAGCCGACGGCCACCGTGAACAAAACACAACATCTGAAGAGCCGATACCTGAGCCGGAAAGCCCGCGCATACTCCGAGGCGATGATCCAGCAGGAGGCGGTAGGGCGCCAGCTTCAGAGTGTGGCGAGGCAACTGCTTGACACTCAGCCACTGCCCATCCCTCTCCTGAGTGAGCTGAATCGCCTGGGCGTCGTTCGCTATTATATTTGTGATGCTGAAGGTAATCAGGTGTCGCCCAATGTTGAAATTGCCACGGGGGAAACCCTGGACCAGTTCATCGGCAAGAACTGGAGCCACCGGCCCTATTTTCCGCAGCTGATTGGCCTGGGGGAGCAGCGCAATGCACCCATGGTGGTCTCAAATGCCTACCGGGATACGACCAGCGGCATACGCTGTAAAACGTTCGGGATCCGGTTATTGAACCACCAATTCCTTCTGGCGGATGTAGATGTCAGCGGAGAGCTATGATCAGGGTAGGGCATCCAGCTCGGCCCGAAGCGCCTCTCCTGTGGGCTTGAGTTGAGCCAGCCCCTTTGCCGTGCGACGTTCGCTGAGCCAATAAAGGATCGGAGCGGCAATAAAGATAGACGAGCTGGTTCCCACAACGATGCCAAACAGCATCGGCCAGGCGAAGCTCTGTACCGCGGCGCCACCGGCAACTGCCATCGGAACAATGGCCAACACGGTGGTGATTGAGGTCAGTAAGGTGCGGCTCAATGTCGCGGAAATACTGTCGTTAAACAGTGTCCATAACGATCGGTCTGGATCCAGGCGCAGGTTTTCCCGAATGCGATCAAACACCACCACCTTGTCGTTCACCGAATAGCCGATCAGCGCCAGCAGGGCGGCCACCGCTGTCAGATTAAACTCAATGCCTGTCAACGCAAAAAAGCCAACGGTTTTCGCCAGATCCAAAGCCAGCGTCAAGGTTGCCGCCAGGGCGAAATGTGATTCAAACCGGAACCAGAGGTACATCAGCATACCGCCACCGGCCATCAAAACGGCGAGAATCGTTGCCTCGGTAAAGTCTCCGCTGACTTTGGGGCCCACCATATCCACCCGCGGAAAACTCGCGTCGGGGTCGGCGGCCAACACCTCGGCTTTCAGGTGTTGCACCAGTGAGCCGGAAGCGACGTTATCAGCCGTTTCGGTGGGCAAGCGAACCTGAAACACACCCGCCTCACCAAACTCCTGAATCGCCGCACCCGCGAGGGCCGGGTCCGTCAGCTGGTCGCGCAACTGTTCGACGGACAGGGCCGGAGCGCGAACCTCCACCACGCTGCCGCCGGTAAAATCCACACCGTAGGTCAGCCCCGGTGACACAAATAGCCCAATGGATACCAGAGACAGTACCGCCGACAGGGCGATACCGGCAAAACGGGCTTTCATGATATTCAGCGGCGCTTGTCCGGCCCTGCTCATCCAGGCCAGACCGGGTATCACCAGCGCACGCCGCCCGAGGCGCCTGACCCGCCACTCCATCAACACCCGGGCCACGGCAATGGCTGTAAACAAAGAGGTCAGCAGGCCAACCGCCATGGTGACGGCAAACCCCCGCACCGGACCGCTACCGAACAGAAAGAGTAAACTGATGGCAATCAGCGTGGTGACGTTCGAGTCCAGAATGGTTGCCCAGGCACGGCCAAACCCCGCATCCAACGCCTTCCAGGCGCGACCACCCTGAGCGACTTCCTCGCGAATGCGTTCATTGATCAGAATATTGGCATCCACCGCCATCCCAATGCTCAGGATAATGCCCGCGATTCCCGGCAAGGTCAGCGTCGCCCGAAACAGGCTGAGCACGCCAAAAATCAAGGCGATATTCAGCGCGAGTGCGGCGCTGGCAATCAAGCCCCAGCGCCGATAAACCACCAACATGAAACCAAACACCAGCAAGGTACCCAGTAAACCGGCACTGACCCCCATGGCGATGGAATCACTGCCCAGCTCCGGGCCCACCGTGCGCTCTTCCACCACGTCCAGCGGTGCGGGCAGGGCACCGGCCCGTAGCAGCAAGGCCAGATCGCTGGCTTCCGTGGTGGTAAACCCGCCGCTGATCTCCCCGCTTCCTCCGGCAATGACGGAGCGTATGACCGGCGCGGTAATGACCTCACCGTCCAGAACCACCGCCAGTGCCCGCCCGATGTTGTCCCGGGTCATGTCGCCAAAACGACGGGCGCCGTCATTGTCCAGCTTGAAGTTGACAATCGGTTCCCCGGTATCCGGATTGAACGCCATCTGTGCATCGCGGATGTGCTCGCCTTGCAGGGCAACCCGCTTTTCCAGGCGATACAGTGATTCATTCTCAGGGCCCTGCAACTGCAGCACAGGCCCTACGGATTGATCGTTGACGGCCCAATGGAAGGTCATCTTCGCGGTCGTGCCCAGCAGGGTCCGAATTCGGCTCGGGTCATCCACACCGGGTAACTGGACCAGAATGCCGTCTTCACCCTGGCGGGTGACTGTGGGATCAGTCAGCCCGGTCTCGTCCAGGCGACGCCGGACCATCTCCAGACTGCGTTCAATGACATCATCCAGGGCGACCGCACGCTCGGCACTGGACAGCGCCTCAAAGCCGAGATCCGTCGTATCAACGTTCAATAACAAGTGAGAACCACCGCGCAGATCCAGGCCGAGGGCGAGTTGATTGGTGGTGTACCAGGAGGGCAAGGCCTCACTGATGGATTTGGGAAGTAGGTTGGGTAGGGCGCTCAGCACGCCCAACAGAATCACCAGGCCATACACGATGGCACGCGTTTGCAGGGATTTCATGGGAATTCCTCGTTTAATCCGTAAAAGAAGTGAAAACTGGGACGGATTAGACGAGTGGCGGCGCTCGTGGTGCCTGGTTTAACGGGTGCTTCAGCCTGGGAGGCGTCGGTGATTGATAGTCATAGGAGGGCGCCGACAGCTCGGCGACTGTGCCATTAAATGCGTTATTGGCGGCGAATGCTTGATCGCCTTCGTCGGTTCCTTCTGACGACTGGCGCTCTCCGTTGGGAAGGGCATTGAGCACCGTGGACGACGGCGCGCCTACCACCGGGTCAAAGGCGCCCGAAAAGCCGACCCCCAGCGAGTGGTCCGAGGTTTGAACGCCACCAGCCCCGGCGCCCAACAATCCCACTGACAGCACCAGCAAAGTGAGCCACAAAGCGCTGAAGGCTCCGGACTTGCGGCGATGTCTTGATGGGTTGGGTCGGTACATGGGGCTGCGCCAAGTGTGTTTAATCGATAGATTGGGGGCGGCCGGAGGTAAAGTCAATCCGGGCTTGCAAATAAAATGCGGAAGCGTGCGTTGACCGTAAGGTCTCCTATGCCAACTGTGCTGGATGTGGGATATCGAACAGACTCTATGATGGCAGTGCAATAGCCTGACGGTGTGCCCGGTCAGCCAACTGCCGAGGTACTGACTCTTAGGGGTCATAGGTCGCAAGGTGTTGGCCATTTGCAATAGCAGGAGAAACCGGCATGGAAAAGATAATGCGACAAATTCCGATACTGGCATTGGCGATGCTGTTGGCCATGTTTGCAGGTTGCGCCTCTACCGAGACCAGTTCTGGCACGGGAGAGTACATTGATGACACGGTCATTACTGCCAAGGTAAAGGCGGCGATTTTCAATGATTCAACATTGAAAAGCTCGGAAATAAACGTAGAAACCTTTAAAGGCGTGGTGCAGTTGTCTGGCTTCGTAAACTCCCGGGCTGATATTAACCGGGCCGTCAGTATTGCACGTGAAGTGAAAGGGGTGACATCGGTTGAGAACGACATGAAGCTGAAATAGCCCATCCGGTACCAATCTGGACTGGATACGTCGAGGCACGCTGCTGGTGTGTTGGCTTGAATGGGCTGTGAAACCTTCCATCAATTGAGCTATGCTCAAGCGTAGCTCAATTGCCTACAAGTGGCTGAACGGAAGGCTCATAAGGACCCGTCATGGCTTATTTCAGCAAGCACTATCACGACCCCGGCACCGAGCCCGGAACCCTGGTTGCGAAGAGCGAGACCAGAGAGCCGCCGAGCTTTCACCTGATCGATTACACCGAGGATCACCTGGAGGAAGTCAGGCTGGTAAACGCCGCGGATTGCCGGGACTATGTGATCAGAGAGACAAGAACCTGGATTCAGGTCAATGGCCAGGTAGATCCGGAAACACTCAGAAACCTGGGCGAGCTTTTTGATCTTCATGATCTCGCCCTGGAGGACGTGCTCAATACCGGACAACGTCCCAAACTCGAGCTCTATGACGACCGGCTGTTCCTGATTGCGGCGATGCCATTCTACAGCGGCGAAGATCTGGAGATTGTCCAGATCAGCCTGTTCATCGGCAAAAACTATCTACTCTGTCTTTGTCCATTGGATGAAGACCCCTTCGAACCCGTCCGCCAGCGCATGCGGTTGCCCAATAACCGGCGATTTCTATCCCGGGACATCGATTACCTGCTGTACGCCTTATTGGATCTGGTTATCGATTCTGGGTTTCCGGTGTTGGAGCAGTTCGGCTACCAATTAGAGGACCTGGAAACAGATCTGCTCGAGCATCCGAGCCAGCGAACATTGGCCCAGATTCATGGCCTAAAGCGAGAACTCCTGGTACTTCGCCGAGTGCTTTGGCCACAACGAGAGCTACTGACTAGCCTGATGAGAGCCGAAGATCCGTTAATTCATGCCAACACGCAGGTCTATTTCCGAGACTGCCACGATCACAGCGTACAGATCATCGAACTGCTGGAGAGCTTTCGGGAGATGACGACCAGTATGCTCGATATTTACCTCTCCAGTATCAGCCAGCGCACCAATGAAACCATGCGGGTGTTGACGATCATTGCCACGGTCTTCATACCCCTGACGTTCGTGGTAGGCGTGTACGGCATGAATTTTGAGAACCCGGGCAGTCCTTGGGCGATGCCAGAGTTGCGCTGGTACTTCGGCTACCCGATGGTGTGGGGTATTATGATTGCAATCACCACAGGGCTGATCTGGTTCTTCAAGCGACGCGGATGGTTATAAACCGAAGCGGGCAGGGGAGGAGGGGCACCTCCCCAAACCCTTATATCAATACGATAGAAACTGATACGCGTCAGTATTCATCCATTATGAACTTCTGTGATCCCCAGTCATTCCATTCATAAATGACGAGTTTCTGATCGTTGGAAAACACGCCGTTGTAGACCTTCAGATAAAAGCTGCTGTCACTTCGGTTACGAAAGGCGACGTGCTCCTGCCAGGCATCAACGTAGACCGGTTCCCAGATTTGGCTGTGATAATCCTGATCTTCATAAATAACCGCGTCTTCGTTGTTCTGGAGTATCCCCTGATAGACTTTGATATTCTTTGTGGGGTTACCGGCATTGGTTATTTTCACGTGACCGTCTTTGGCGTTCACCAGGTGCCACTTGAAGTCATCCGAAGCGCCGCATTGATAGATGACCATGGTATTGTTCTGCGAAAAATCACCATTCTGTGGGGTGACACAGTAGGACTGGGCGCTTTTGGGCTTAAGATAAAGGTCCGGAATCGTGTAGCTGCTGTAGTTCCCACTGTAGAGGTTAGTGCCGGCGTCATCACGGTAATTTTCCGCTACCTGGGCCGATCCGGAATTGACATTTACCACATAACCGGACGTACCATCCAGATCAACAATATTTTGGAAAAATTGGTTGTTGATGCCCCAGCCTGAAACAATGCTGAACACATCGAACGCATCATTTATCTCTGAATTCCCGTTTCGATAGCCGGTATTGTATCGAATGATCGCGTCATTGCCTTTTACGTCAATAAAGCTGTCGGCATAATGTTCTCCCGAAATGCCTGTGCCATTAAAGGTATTGTATTCGACAATGGTTCGCAGGGTTCCTTCCTTGATGTCAATGTGTTCTCCACCAACACCCGGGCCGATGCGGTTGCTTCTGATGACGTTATCGTGACAGTTTTCGTCATATTTATCCCACTGGCTGGATGCGGTGCCAACGTAAATGCCCTCGCCATAACCCTCGCGACCGGGCGCGCCTGTATCATGGATATAGGAGTTCTGAATCACATTATTCGAGCTGGCATCGCGAAAGTGAACGCCTTCGTCCCGGGTATCGAACACCTCAACACTCTCCAGAAGGTTGTAATTCGCGCCATCCAGAATGATACCTTTCTGAGCATGAGTCACCGCGAGATTCTTGAAATCCCAGTAGTCGCCCTTGATGTGGAGAACGATTTTTGAGGACAGGGAACTGCCTTCGAGTACGGCGGGATTATCCGGATCTTCGCTTCGCACGACAATTCGACTGCTAGCGGTTCCGCTGGCATCGGCGAAGAAGTGAGCCCCGGAATAACCACTGGTGGAGGTGTTGCCTTCGTATGTACCTGGTGCTATGACGATCTCATCGCCCGGCGACGCGTTCTGGAGTGCATTCTGGATCTCAGAAGCGGAATCCACCAACAGGGTGCTTGACCACGCCGTCGGTGCCAGGCATAACCAGGCAATAACGAATACCGGATGGAAAAAACGGTTCTTGGAATGGAGTTGTGATTGTATGTCTGACATAGTCTCTGTTCTCGTGTCTATATTATTTGAATGTAATGGCTATAAACCATGAAAGGCGTCCTTGAAAACTCCTCCGAACAGCGACCATCTTCACGGTAAGGTGGGAAGGTGGCCTTACCAATATGGTGGATAATGCAAAATCTGTCAAATGTCTCCCAAAGCCATGACTTCGCATAATGTATATTATGTTAAATAGGGTTTGGCGAACTTGTATATCCCATTGACATATCCCTGCTTGGCTCCCTACCATAGCCTTACGCGCAAACGAACGTGAGGTAATGCTATGGAGCGATCAACGATATTCAAAAGCAACAAAAGCCAGGCTCTCAGGCTACCGAAGGCCGTGGCCCTGCCTGAGTCCGTAAAACAGGTAGACATCGCGGTTGTGGGTCGTACCCGAATCATTGCCCCTTCGGGCGAGCTATGGGATAGCTGGTTTGCAGAGAAAGGCGTAAGTGACGATTTCATGGCCGACCGGGATCAGCCCAAAGACCAGGAGCGGGAGTCTTTCTGATGCTGAAGTATATGCTGGATACCAACATCGTCATTTACACGATAAAAAACCGCCCTGATGCCGTAAAGCAAACATTTTTGGCTCACTATGGACAAATGTGCATTTCCACGGTCACGCTGATGGAGCTGATATACGGCGCTGAAAAATCGGCCTCGCCTGACAGAAACCTGAGAGACGTCGAAGGCTTTGCCGCCCGCCTTGACGTGCTCGACTACGATAGTGAAGCGGCGGCGCACTCTGGCGAGATTCGAGCGCAGCTGGCCAAAACGGGTACCCCGATTGGCCCCTACGACCAGATGATCGCGGGTCATGCCCGATCCAGAGGACTGATTCTGGTAAGTAACAACGAAAAAGAGTTTGCACGCGTTCCGGGGCTTCGCCTTGAAAACTGGGCCAGCTAGTTTAGCTCAGCAGATGGATGTCATAAGTCACATCTTTGATTAACGGCCTCCCTACCCTTTGCCTCTGTCAGCCACAACACCTCTTCAACTTGCGGCCGCTGCCGCGCGGGCAGCTGTCGTTGCGCCCCGGCTTGAAGTTTTCGGCCCGGCTCTGCTGAAGCTTACTCGCAATCCGGCAGCGTCGTATTGCCGAAATTACCCCGGTCGTTGCATCGATTCATTGTTATCACCGCAACTCCGGTAATGACGATGGCCGCTCCGATGGCCGCACGCTCCTCCCAGTTCGAACTTCGATCGAGCCGCGCGGCGAGCTGTTCTTTCGCCCGCGTCCGTGCCGCCACAATGCGTTCAGCTGTCGCGTCGTCTCGGGTCAGTATTTGTATCCCATGATCGAGAAACAATAATGAGGCCGTCATGACAGATGTGTCCTCCGATTCCGCCACAAGCGTCATCGACGCGGGGAGGTTATCGCATTGCGCCATCCTGACCCCCATCAAGGCAAGGATGAAGGCGGGAAGTTTCCGGTTTTGGTCCGCTTCACTCTCCAGTTCGGCGTAGGGAAACGGGCGGTCCGATGAATACTCCGGTTTGTAGAAGTCTCCCAGCTCGATATTGACACCCATCAGAGAGTACCGACTGACGTCAAACCGTATTTCCGGCTCTTCAGCGCACATATCGCCGATTACCCGAGGCGTATGGCTGTTGAAGACGATCGGAAATTCCCCGTCTACAAACGGAGTACTGGTCTTGCTCAAGCGCTCACAGCTTCGGTTAAAGTCGACAAATGTGGGTGGTTCTATGATCACGCCCCACTTCTTCCGGTCGATCTGGGGGGAGGCTGCCTTCGCCTCTGTTAGCCAGCGGACCATCGTATCCGCGTTTGGTGCGCCTCTCATCTCGGCTATCTTGAGGGAGATGATGGGCCGGGTGTGCCCGGCTCGTCTGAATAAACGTCAAGGGCAGTCTGCCTCGTATTAAACGCTTACCGTCTTTCTAGGTGAGTCGAGGGATGAATACGCAATGTTCTCATAGCACAGCAGACAGCAGAACCTGAGTTAAGGAAATTTTTAATGTCGATATTGTTTACATATGTGCGCTATGAAAGAACATTTATTCTGGAAGAGTATTGTATTCAATCGGAAAATTTATCCTGGCTTCTAACTTGCATTCGGGACAATGGATTATGATCAGAGAGACCGTACAAGTTATTCTGACGACTTCAGGAATGACGTCTTTAGGTTAGCCAAGCCAGTGGGTGCTTCAGGACTGCTCAGAAAGGGAGAGTTGGCTGGACTAACCTCATTCGATAGGAAAAGCCATGGAAAGTATAATGAAAACGCAGGTGACTATACTCTTGTGGGGTCTCTTGGTGCTGCCTTCTATGACGTTGGCGCAGAGGGCATCGGACAGCGGAAGCAACTGCGCCGACAAAGCGGTCTTTGAAACCGAGCTCTACTCTTGCGACATCGCCCACCTTTACACGACCCAGAACTTTCTGGACACCTGTAAAGCGACACAACAAAAAATGTTCTATTGGGAAATTCCTGAAAATCCAGACTGCAACCTGAGAGACCGGCCTGATGTCGTAATCCTGGAAACCAGCGCGCAGAACTCGTCAGAACTCAGAAGGATTATTGATGAGAAAGACGCCTCTGAACTGGTTTCAGCCACTCGATTGCAAATCACCAATGCCATGAGAGATACCGATCCGATGACCGGTGAAAATAGAGCCGATCCGTTTGAACTGTGGGTCGTGAGCCGCCTTGACAGGGATTCGAGCAATGTTAAACCACCGGATGGCTTGCTGCCCCCTGATGAGGTTCCCGATTGGCTGAGGCCCGTCGCACAGAAGTACTATTCCGCCGCCCTACCGAATTATAATGCTGTTCAGAAGGCGAATACTGATCGTGAGAACGAACGCTTTGAAGCTCAGTTTCCGCAGTTTTCTGAAATTACCCGATCACAGGTAGAGGTGGATCGTAACGATCGATCAATATTGCGTGATGCGACAATGCCGGCCATTATGAGCAAGGCTGACAGAACATCCGAGAGAGAAGTTAATCGTGACAGGAAAATTGCCGAAATCGAAGCGGATCTTGCTGCCAAAGCAGAGCGTGAAGGCCGGGTTTACCGGGCTTTGTGGTTCTGGAGTCAGTTTCGGGAACCTCGTGTCATGAGGACTATATTCAATGGCAATCGCGTTCCCGAGCCGGGATTTGAAGGATCAATCTATTTTTATTTTGGCTATCCCCTAGAGCGTGGCCGAGGTGACCAGGCGGCCGTCCTGACTGCCTGGGTGCGCACCTACGAAGCTCATTGCGGTGAATTTTTACCCGATAATTCCGATACGTTGAGGACTGAATACTTTGAGACCAGTGGGCCTTATTTTCGACGCATGACCCGATTGACGGGTACAGATGTTATGCGTTTTCAGCCAGGGCTTATGGCGCCGTATGCAGCATCTCAAGACGCCATGCGATCAAGATTTCAAAGACAGATTCAGGGTAACTTATGGGGAATGTTTATGGACGTAGCGAAAAACGGCGCTCAGGCTTCAGGAGTAGCCGTCGCATTTGTGGAACCCTACATCCATGCTCTCGACGATTTTGACCGGTTCTTCCAATTGGTCGGTTGTGATAGCCCCACCGCTCGGCAAATGAGCCAGGGCATTTTTCTGGTGGCAAACGATGCCTCACTGCCCTCAGAGGCATATTCAGCGGAGATTTCAGGGGCGGCCTGGGTGAGCGATACCCCTCAAGGGCCGGGTGAATACCGGCATCACAGCGAGGTTTGCTGGGAGTACGATATTATGGAGTTACCCAGTCGCTGTGGCTGTCTGGTCGACCTTGCAGCAAAAAAGTTGAACGAACCCACGCCGATGGCCGTTTCTATCCCCTACGCTAAAGTTCATAAAGCCTTCATGTCTGGCAGCGATATCGAACAGAGAGTATGCAGGTCCCCACTCACAACCATTGGCAGGCCTTAGTTGGCTTGTAATGAACCATACAAATCATAAGGCAGTCCCGATGAGTCAGCGCAACCGCACAACCGATATCCCTCCCCAGGCGTTCGAGCTTTACGATCAGTACGCTCACGGCGCGATCAACCGACGTCAGTTTCTGCGCGGTCTGACCGGAGTGGCCGTGGGCGGCTATACCGCCACTACCCTGATGAGCGCCCTACTGCCCAACTATGCGCTGGCGGAGCAGGTTTCGTTCAATGATCCGGATATCCGGCCGAGCTATCAAACTTTCAATTCGCCCAAGGGGCACGGTGAGGGCCGAGGGTATCTGGTGTATCCCAGTGAACTCACAGGGCCCGCTCCTGTGGTCCTGGTGGTGCACGAGAATCGGGGACTCAATCCCTACATCAAAGATGTGGCACGACGACTGGCCAAGGCAGGGTTTATCGCCTTTGCTCCGGATGCGCTTCATCCGGTGGGTGGGTACCCGGGCAACGATGACGAGGGCCGTGCGCTACAGGCGGGGCTGGATGGTGAGAAGGTGTTTGCCGACTTGGTGGCCGCGGCGGAGCACGCCCGAGCGGTGGAAAACAGCAATGGCAAGCTGGGTGTAGTGGGCTTCTGCTTTGGTGGTAGCGTCACCAACCGTCTGGCCGCCGAGCATTTCGACCTGATTCAGGCGGCGGTCCCTTACTACGGATCGCCCGCCGATCTGGACACCGTGAAAAACATTCAGGCCCCTGTGCAAATCCATCTGGGAGAGCTGGATCAACGTATTAACAGTCAGTATTCGGAGTATGAAAAAGCGCTGGAAGAACACGGAGTCAACTACGAGATTTTCACCTATGAGGGCGCCAACCATGGGTTTCACAATGACTCCACGCCCCGCTATGACAAAGAGGCTGCGGAGTTGGCTTGGTCGCGCACCATCGACTTCTTTAAGAAACACCTGGAAAAGTGACTTTTGGTCCCACCACCATTGAGGTTTCCGATGCCCGCTCTGAGAAGCGCGAGGGGGCCGGCGACTTAGTCGGTGGTCTGACCCTCACGCAAAATACGTCTCCATCCACTCATAGAGCGTCTGTGTATTGACCTGCGAAAACGCGATACTCTGAAAGTCGTCCTTCACTTCGTCTTCAATCGTGATGAACTGGTACAGTAAGACGCCCGGCTGCTCATCGTGCAAAATCAGATTAATACGCCGACGCGTCCGCAGGCAGTCAATCGTCATCACGTCGGCAGGAATGCCGGCGTCCCGCATTTTGCGGCGCACTCCTACCACCGGGTTGATGTGCTCATGGGTGGCCTGGATGCGCGCGTGGGCATCGCTGGCCATATCGGACAGCGCTTTCAGGGGATCTTCAGACATTAGTTCTCAGCTTTTGTATTGGATAACACGTAGTCACTTGCTTTGCGGGGCTCGATCATTCCGTCAGAGCCAGGCTGATACTCTGTTTGTGAGCCGCCCCCGGTATATTTATTCAACTGTACGCCTCCTATTTGCCCTAGCCTTACCGTGCACTTATTTCTCCGGCGTGCTTTTCAATCCACTCGATAAACGACGAAACCCGGACAAAGTATTCCTCTACGCCGTACAAGCCCTCTGGGCCGCCCTTGGTATCCTGACCCGAACCTATGCCCGCAATGTGCCATTTGCCAGACGTGCGGATCAACGCTGGACCACCGCTGTCACCCATACCGCTGATGCCTTCGAGTGTGAGTGCATGTGAATCACCGGGTGCGTCGAAGCGCCATGACAACCATTCGTCATCCGCCTGGTCAACGCGATTCTCGGCAACGCGGAACAGGCCGTCCTCAGAGGCAAGCCCTGTCTTGCCAGTTCCGGTGCCGCCCCACCCCGGCATCACAACCACCTGGCCCACTTCATTCTTGCTCCGGTACAGAGGCATAGGTACAACGTGAGTGACCGTCTCGGCAAGGCGAAGCAGCGCAATATCGGGCGCAGGGTCGGTGCCGTTGCCTGGATGATGGAGTACTGAGTCAATACGAGCAGGCAATCCAGCAATGGTTACTTCGTATCCTGGCCCATCCGGCTCGCTTTCGCTGAGCAGCGACTCGTCCCTGGCACAGTGCGCTGCGGTGACCGCAAATTTGGGGCTGATCAGGGTGGCCATACAGTCGTTGTGCCCTGCGTCGGTCCGGTAAAGAGCGAAGACGCTCGGATACTCACTTTGGTGCGCAAAATACGCAGCTTCAGGAATATCATGGCGTATGACTATAGCTGATGCTATAGGAGCAATGAGAGCAGTAAGCATGACGATTATAGCGGCAGAACCGAGGCGAAAGAGGCGACGGTGTGGGTTCATATGGGCACCATTTGGTTTATTGTAAATTATAGAATGTGAATATTACTTTCTACGTAAGCTATCTAGTTCTTGTGCTTCCAGATCGACTAATGCAGCTTCCGCAAGATCCCAGGGCAGGCGGCGACGGGCGTCTTTCATCTTCCGGTAGGCGACACGAGCTTCGCCCGTAGAGATCAGTTTTCGAGTCACCAGCATTTTCACCAACCAGAGGGTACCTTGAACCATCACGGCCTCATTTTCGGCTGCGTGCCTGAGCGCCAGATCACCGGTGAGCAGTGGGCATTGCTGCTGTGCGGCCAAGGCCAGTGCGAAGCAATCGTTCCGACTTGTCTTAACGTAATTGGCCGAGAGTTCCATGGCGTTCAGCATGGTTTCGCTGTCGAGCTGTGCAAGTGTTAGTCCTTTATCCAGTAAGTGACGGTGCTGATCTTCCAGTTCTTCGGAAAAGAGTATATCCGGGATATGAAACTCGTAGGGAAGCTGAAACATCTGCTCCAATAGCTCCCCCTCTTCCATGTCGATCAGGATGTTGGCATCACTGATGAGCAATAGCATCCATGCCCCCCAGTTTTCGTTCCCGATGAAAATGACTGAGAGACTGCCCAAGCAGCTCCGCCGCTTTTGACTCACCGATATACCCTTCACTCAATGCCCGGTAAACCAACTGTTCAAACATGATAGTCTGTTCCTGGAGGTAAGGATCTCCGGGCTCTTTGGTGCGCCAACCGGCTCCGTTAAAAGCAAGTAGAGTCTGTTTGTAGAGTGCCTCCGAGATCACACCGCACTGGCGCAGCCGTACCAGTATCGCCATCATGCTGACACCAAATTCGTGCTTCAGCATGTACAGTTCACGCGGCTCGATGGCGCTTCGGTGCGCGCCTATTTGCTGTCGCAACGCGGCTTCGGGCAATAGAAAGGCGCCGGCAAAGCGATTGCAGGCCTTTTCCTCGTCAAGGCTTTCTGACAGCCGCCCATGGAGC
Organism: Marinimicrobium sp. LS-A18; assembly: GCF_000463525.1. NCBI lineage: Bacteria > Pseudomonadati > Pseudomonadota > Gammaproteobacteria > Cellvibrionales > Cellvibrionaceae > Marinimicrobium > Marinimicrobium sp. LS-A18. The sequence goes on along the minus strand of NZ_AWEP01000002.1, from coordinate 855,418 downwards.
ACCAGGTGTCCCAGCTCGTGTGCCAAGGTGAATCGCTGTCGGTCACCGGGGTAGTTGCTAGAGATGACCACGACGTGCATGTCGCCGACTTTGCCGGCCAAACCGTCCACTTTTTTATTGGCGGGTACGTCGGTGGTAATTACCTGTATTCCCCGTGCTTCGAGAGTATCGATCATATCAGGGATAGGGTTCATACCCAGAGCCCAGGCGTTGCGCATTTGTTCCGCCAGAGCCTCAATGTCGGCGTCCGTCGAGACCTGGGTGGGAAGCGCCTCCGGCAAGGCAAAGGCGGGCACAGGTTTCACCGAGTCCGGGTAAAGTGTCAACAGCTCGGCCCAGCGCTCTACTTGGTCCATAACGTCCCCAGTGACCTGGTTCAGCAAGGCCTGCGACGTGCCGGAACGCTTGCGGTATTCAACCCGCTCAAGCGTGACATTGACTGGGCGGAAAAAGTACTCCGTGCGGACTTCCAGCGCCTTAGCCAGTTTCAGCAAATTGGCGGAAGTGGGCATATTAGCGCCGTGTTCGTACTTCTTGATGGCATTGGCAGACAGGCCCACATGGCCTGCCAAGGCTTTCATGGACAATCCCGCCGCCTTCCGAGCGCGCAGCAGGCGTTGTCCGAACTGGGTCAATCGCTCTTGGGAATCCATAATCGCTACCAGGTTTACAAAATCGTTGTTTGTATTGTTATTGTAAACCTAGGGTGAGCACTTTGTCCAACCGGTATGACTTAACCACAACACCGCTTGAATTTCCGCCCACTGCCACACAGGCAAGCATCATTACGCCCCGGTTTGAAACTTTCATCACGGGTCTCTCCGCTGACATAGAACCAGCGCCCTGACTCACGCACGAATTCGGAGTGTTCTTCCAGGAAGCGCCACTGGCCACCTGCTCGGTAGTACGCTCTGAAGTGGACGCGGCCCCGGTCTTCGTTGGTGTCGCTGGCCAGCACCGATAACCCCACCCAATCCGGGCTATCGCTCAAGTCCAGGTGCTCGGGGCGTGTTGACGGGTGCCAGGTGGCCATCAGGTAGTCGGCTTTATTCTGCACAAAGGCACTGAATCGGGAACGCATCAGCGTCTCCGGCGTGGGCGCCGGCGCTCCGCTATGGTACTGGCCGCAGCACTCCTCGTAGGCCGTTTGCCTGCCACAGGGGCAAATCGGGTGGTCACTCATAGATCATTTTCCGGGTCATGCCGCCGTCCACGATAAAATCCTGCCCCGTGATGAAGCCCGTCTCTGGTGAGGCGAGGTAAGCTACCAGCGAGCCGATATCTTCCGCCTTGCCTACGCGGCCGGCCGGGTGTTGCGTGTGGGCGCTGGGCGGGAGAGGTTTCAGGTCATCTGGTGCATCGGCCTGCAGAGCGCGGACGGCTATCCAGCCGGGGCTGATGCTGTTGACTCTGACCTGCGGCCCGAGGCTCATGGCCAAGGCGTGGGTCAACGCCACTATACCGCCTTTGCTCGCCGCGTAGGATTCACACTGTGGCTCTGATTGCCAGGCACGGGTTGACGCGATGTTGATGATGGCCCCTTCAGAGGCCCGCAGGGCCTGAACGGCGTGTTTGGCCATCAAAAAAGGGCCAGTCAGGTTGACGTCGAGCCGACGCTGCCAGTCTTCCAGCGCGAGCGTTTCCAGGGGGCCGGAATGCGGATCCGCCAGGCCGGCATTATTGACCAGCGCGTCCAGTCGGCCGCCCCACTCCAGGGTATGCTCGATGCAGCGGCGGACATCGGCCTCGTTGGCCACATCACCGGCAATAAACGTCGCTGCCCTGCCCTCAGGCAACTGGTCCAGACACTGCTGTCCGGCGGCCTCGTCGATGTCGAAAAGCACGACACGCCAGTTCCGTTCCAGTAGGGATTGCGCAATACCTCGACCAATTCCTTGGGCTGCGCCGGTTATTACAGCGACTGGCGTGGTGTCAGCCATAAGGTACCTCTTGTGGTGTCAGACTACTTGTGTGGATAGGCAGGAAAGAGTGTCAGCATCAATTCAAATGGTCAATATCCAGTGTTCCAATACATAAGTCGATTGGCCAGGCACTCTTATCTGCGCTAGAGTGTCCTTGTGACTATTACGGTCGCCGCAGGGATGGCATCTTATTCTACCCTGTCGTGACAATAACAATTCATCGATAGAAGGACTTGGTATGGCTCGCTTCACCTCTTACCACCCTATTCTCCCGAGTATTTCGGTTGTTCTGTTCGGCCTGATTGCTCTGATTGGAATCTCCTCGTGCAGTTCTACGCCTCCGGCGCCGGAGTCCCTGTCGGTCATCAAAAGCAAGCAGGATCCACGGCAATACCGCTACCTGGAGCTTGATAACGGACTTAAAGTCATGTTGATTCAGGCGCAGGAAAGCGAGTTGTCTGCGGCGGCTTTGGCGATTCCCGCGGGCATGTATCAGGATCCGGCGGAGTTTCAGGGCCTGGCACATTATCTTGAGCACATGCTGTTTCTCGGCACTGAGAAGTATCCCGAGGCCAACGCGCTGCAGACTTACTTGAGCGAAAACAGCGGTGGCTCCAATGCCCACGTAACGACCGATCACACGGCCTATTACTTCCAGATTCCGGACGACTACCTGGACGGGGCGCTCGATCGTTTCAGTGACTATTTCCGTGCGCCACTCTTTGATCGGGAATACAGCGAGAAGGAGCGTCATGCTATCAACAATGAATGGTCTATGGGGAAAAGTCAGGACCCGAGAATACTGCATCGGCTGAGGGGGCTCACCGGCAATCCGGAACACCCGCTGAACCAGTTGGGCGTCGGCAACCTGGAGACATTGCCTGGAGGCGATAGCGGCCTTTACGAGGCAATGGTTGATTTCTTTGAGCGCTATTACGGCCCATCGGTGATGACCTTGACCCTGATTGGCAAGCAGAATCTCGATGAGCAGGAGGCCCTGGTGCGCAAGCACTTCAGCGACCTGCCCCGGCGCGATGCGGAGCGCCCCAAGGTGGCCGTCCCAGGTATTACTGATACAGAACGTGGTCAGCATATTTACTACCGGCCCCAAACGGAATTGCGTCAGCTGCATCTGGAGTTCGGTATCGAAAACAACGTCGACCAGTGGCGTAGCAAAGCCAATCACTATGTGGCAAACATCCTGAGCTCCGAAGAACCCGGTACGCTCAGTCACTTTCTGAAGGACCAGGGTTGGGCCAACGATGTGGGCGTCGATGTGCAACCCGATTTTTTGGGGGGCGATGGCCTGCTCCGTCTGACCATCAGCACGACCAAGTCGGGCATGGACAATCGTGACCAGGTTATTGGTGCGGCCCTCGCCTACATTGAGCAGGTCCGCCGCGAGGGCGTGACCGAAGCTTACTACAACGAATACAAGCGACAGGCTGACCATCGGTTTGCCTCCCAGCAACCCCCTGCCCCGCTCAGGCATGCGATCCACAGCAGCATCCGTATGCAGACCTTCAGTCCGCAGTACATCAATGCGCTGGACGCGGAATTTGGCCCCTATAATCCCGATGCGATACAGGCGGTACTGGATCAACTCAACCCAGAAGCCGTGAGAGTCTGGCACATCAGCCAAGGTGAGTCGGTCGATACGGACATTCCGCACATGTCCGGCCAATACGCCGTTCGCCCCATCACTGAGAACCAACTTAAAACCTGGCAGCAGCACGGAGAGACCCTGGCCTTGAATCTGCCACCACTGGTCCAGTGGGCAGACGCCAGTGAGGATGAGGTGGAGCACGATATTCAGGCGTTTACCCAACTTGTCGACGAACCGGCCCTGGACGTCTGGTTTCGTCACGCCACACACCATCAAAACGGTCAAGGTTATTTGCACTATGTCTGGAACACGGATCTGGGTGTCACGGATGCCCGACACTTCGTCCTGGGCTGCCTGCTTAATGGCTTGTTGATTCACCAAAACTCCCATGTCGCCAGCCGGGCCGGTCGAGAAGGAATCCATGTGGCCTTCGATCGCTCGGACAGCAATATGCAGAATCTGACTATTCACGGGCCGGTGAAGGGCCACCCGGAATTGGTAGCGGAGCTTATGGAGAACTTCAGCACAATGGAGTTCAACAAAGACCAGTTAGATCAACAGCGGGATAACCTGGCGCGGTGGTTGCGAAGTGAAGCTAAAAACGCCCCCGGTCAGCAGACCATGCGCTGGCTGGGCCGGACCATGCAGGCGTTTGACTGGGATATTGACGCCTTCCTGACCGAAAACGAGTCCATTACGGTTGAGGACGTCCGCGCCTACTACCAGCAAGTGAAAGAGACCAGTACGCTTCGGTTGTATGCTTTCGGCCATTACCTGCCCGAACAGGTTGAAGCCATGGCTCGTCAAAGTGAAGCGGCTCTGGGGCCCGATCGTCGTCCAGGCCCGATTCACGTGACCGAAACCATCAATTTTGGCCAGGAAGACGCCTTTGATATACATCGCGACGTGGACCATACCGATGTTGCCTGGCTGCGCGCCTGGATACCCGGCGTGCCGGAAGACAAGCGAACCACTGCATCAGCGTCTTTGAAATTGTTGGGAATCCTGAGCCATCAGCCCTTTTTCATTCAGTTACGAACGGAGGAACAATGGGGCTATTGGGTGCAGACCGGTGATACCTGGGCACAGAACTATCCCGCCTTTATCGCATTGGTGCAAAGCTCAGAACGGTCCCTTCCCGATATCGAAAACCGCGTAGAGCGTTTTATGCGGGAATTTGATGAAACGCTTCAGGCTGTGAAGCCTGCGGAATTTGAGCAGATGAAAAGCGGATTGCTCCAGCAATTCCGTCAGCCGCCCAACGATTTTATCAGCGAAGCCAGTCGCTACCGTCACGATTTCTATCGCAATGACGGCAACTTCAATACTCATCTGGAAATGGCTGACCTGATTGAGTCCACCTCACTGGAGAAGGTTCAAGAGGATTACCGTCGCTGGATTTTGGGCGATGGATCCGGTTGGATCACCTTGCAAGCACAGGGCGCAACCCCCTAAACGCAGAAGGGCGGAGGTGCTATAGCCTTCGCCCTTCTGCATTTGACTCCCGAAATTTCATAGGGTTTGCCAACAGACGTAAGGCAACGGCGACCTGGTCCCGCCCGCTATTTTTGGCCTGGTACAGAGCTGTATCCGCCCGTTTGAACAATGCGCTGATGCCTGTGCCGCTGACTTCTGACACACCGATGGAACAGGTCACCACATAACCTTTGCCCAGCTCGGCCTCCCGGGCGGTTCGGCACAGATCGTCGGCAAGCACTTTTGCGGCCTTGGCGGATGAGCCTTTGCAGACCACCACAAACTCTTCCCCTCCCCACCGGGCGGGAATGTCGCTGTGTCGGCAACGCTCACTGATCAGTTGAGCGAAGGCTTTCAGAATCCGGTCGCCTTCGTCGTGACCATAGCTGTCATTGATCGCCTTGAAGTGGTCCAGATCAATCATCAGCACGGAAAAAGTTAGCTGCTTTTTCTTGTAGTCTGCCACCGCTTCCTGGAGGTGCGGGCGAAGGCCCGCGCGGTTGTATAGCCCGGTCAGGGTGTCATGGGTCGCCAGGTCTTCAAACCGTTTGCTTTTCAGGTCGAGCAGTCGATTGACCGCCCGGAGCTGTTCCGTTTCAGCGTGTTTCGCTTTGGCTTCGTGGCTGAAACGGACGGCGCGATAGGAAAAGTACAGTAAGGCCAGCAGCATCCAGGCCCAGATCAGGCCTCGATACAGGGCATTGGCGGAAATCCACTTTCCTCTCAACTCGGCGTGATGGAGGATGAGGCTGACTTTCCTGGGGATCGAGCTGTCACCCGTGGAGAGCACCAGATGACGGACGTTGGTCAGTTGCGGTGTGGTCTGTTCAGCGGGTAGATCGCTGGCGTACACCCACCAGGGGGGAACGTAGAATTCGTCCAGTTTCAGCGTGTAAGAGTGCCTGCCCTCGCGCGGGTTGATCACCTGCTGATTGCTCTTGTACGGAAACCAGACCTGGTCGTCGGGCGCAAAAAAGTGATTGAGGTAAATGCGCAGACTGTCGCGGGTCGACGACTGATGTGACAGATCCAGATGCAAGGTGGTGTACTGCGTAAGATCCACGCTTTGGTCTTTGGGGTTTAGGGCGGTAAACAGATTGCAGAACGGATAGGTAATGGCGGTGCGTATTTCGCACTGCATGTGGTAGGCATCATTCTGCTGGTAGTGAACGATGGAGTTGCCGTTCTCGGAGCGATCATCCTCCACCCAGCCGGGATTACCGTTCTCCGAGGCAATGGGCATGACCAGATTCATCCCCCAGTGCTGCCAGGCCATGAGGCCAACACTGATGAGCGCGAATATCAGAACCACAATCTCCACGCCGAACCCTGTGCCAGCCCGGCGGAGTAGCCCCTTTGATGTGTGGGTGCCTTGCGTCATACGTTATTTTAATAATGGGTGTGATTAACGCCGATCGTCGCGGACTCCGGCAATCATGCGGCCAAAATGGCACATTTATCATCATAATGCAAGGTTTGAGCTCCCCGTGCCCCGGTGACGGTCAGCTGATGTATTTTGTGCGCCGCAACTTCACCTCTGGTTGGCTGAGCCAGTTCAGCAGCGGATTGTTACGGAGGACCCAAGGGTACAGCAGCCACCCCACCAGAATGCCCGCCAGAAAGCCACCCAGGTGCGCCATGTAGGCGACATTGCTCTCGCCCATGATCATCCCGACAATATTGGTCAAGCTCCATACCAGAAAATACCAGTGGGGCGCGACTTTAAACTGCAGGACCAGAATCATCACCGTCAGGCCGGCGCGCCTGAACCACATCATATACAGGCCAAACAGCGCGGCAATGGCACCACTGGCCCCTACCAACAATAGCGGCCCTTGGGCGTTGTCGAAAAAGACCAGTTCGGCCAACGCAGCGAGAACGCCGGCTCCCAGGTAGACGCCCAGGTAGCGCCAGTGCCCCAGTACATCCTCGATATTGTCGCCCACCACCCAGAGGAAATACATATTGCCCGCCAAGTGTAACCAGCTACCGTGCATAAACTGGTGGGAGAGCAACTGACCGAGCTGCCACTGAGTGGGTGCATCGGAGTGTAGCCCGAGATAGAGGTAAAGCGTGTTTTCCCACTGGCCGTTCAGTTGGCCGGCGACAAACAGCAAGATGCAGATCGCCATCATGGCGTAGGTTACCCAGGGCGTGCGGTGAGGTTTGAGGTTGTATTCCACCGGCATGCCGGTGAGAAACTGAAACACCATGGAGCGCCAGGTCAGTCGCTCCGACAGGGTCGCCAAGGCACTGTTCAGCTGCGGCGATTTCAAGGCCAGCTCGACTTCCGGCTGGTCCAGCCATACGCCGTCACAGTCCGGGCAGCAGTCGACTTCCACTTCGTACTGTTCCAACAGGTGGAAGCGTTCCATGTTGATATCGCAGCGACGACACAGTCGCGCCCCTACCCCGATTCTCTTTCCGAGATTCTGTTCATGCTCGTAAACACTGATGTCCTCGTGTTTGTGGGCGATGGCCTTGTTCAAGGCACCGTCTTCAAACCAGACACCGAGGCAGTTATCGCATTGCATGACCGCCTGACGGCCGACGCGGGATTCCAATAGGGTCTGCTGAAAACAGTTGGGGCAGCGATGTAGTGTAGAGGGCATTAGTGGACGTCCATTCCGGCTTGTTGAAGGTGTTGTTTCAGGATCGAGGCACTATCCCGAAGGCCCGGGATGGTATCGTCAAGAATCGGTTGTGCAGCTTCGCGTAACTGCTCCGCACCGTATTGAACACCGATCATTCGGTTGCTCAGGCGGTGATAGATCGACGGCACTTCCCGATAAAATCGCTGAGTGCTACTGAGGTAAATACTGGGGGTTTCAAGCGTGGTTTCGGACTCACCCATAACGGTCCAGACGTACTGATCAAGCGTCAACGGATTCTGTTCAAAGAAACTATGAGATTGAATTCCGTCGTTAAGACTCTCCGCGTACGCCTGCACAAGACGGGCATTCGCTTCCAGTTCATTGGCAAGTGATTGGCGCAGGTAGTAATTGCGCTCCAGACGGGTCAGTTCATTGAATTGAATGGCGACTTTCATTCCTTCGGATGAGGCGAGGTAAACACCCAACACGGTGGCCCCGATCATCAGAAACTGGCTGAACCAGAAGCTACCGTGGCGAAGCTCGCCGGGGGTTAGCGGGTTTGAAAGACGCGATGCGAGGCGGCGGAACACGGTCCTTATGGGCACGAAGGTACTCCTACGAAATTCTTGGGCGCCGGGAATTGTGCCAAACTGAGCGGATATTGCCAATCGTTTGAGTTAATGTGTGATGGTGATCACGAATGGAGGGGGTTGTCGGATTACGCTTCGCTAATCCGACCTACTGGATGCCACTGGAATCTTTCTCGTAGGTCGGATTAGCCGCAGGCGTAATCCGACAAGCTCGCCCTTAGCGTTCCAGTGCCCACCACTCGGGTAGGAGGCGGCGAATCCGGGGCTGGGCGAAGCGGTCGTCGATCAGATGTATCACTCCCGTGTCATCCTCTCCTCGAATCACACGGCCGGCGGCCTGCACCACTTTACGCAGGCCGGGATAGAGGTAGGCATAATCGTACCCCTGACCAAACTGTTCTTCCAAGCGCTGTTTCAGTTCGTTATTGATCGGGTTCATTTGGGGTAATCCGAGCGTCGCGACAAAGGCGCCGATCAGGCGTTTGCCGGGCAGGTCAATACCCTCGCCAAAGGCGCCACCCAGGACCGCAAAGCCGACGCCGCTGCTGTGCTCGTTGAACGCGGCAAGAAAGTCCGCGCGAGCGCCTTCGTTCATCTTTCGTTCCTGCGCCCAGGTGGGCACCTCGGGGTGATGATCTCGCAGGTGTTCGTGCACCTGTTGCAGATAGTCGTAGCTACTGAAAAAAGCCAGGTAATTGCCAGGCTGTCGCTCGTACTGCTCGGCAATCAGGTGTGCGATGGGCGCAATGGAACGGGAGCGATCGTGGTAGCGCGTGGACAGGTTGCGATGCGTATGGACGGTGACCTGTTCGGCGTTGAAGGGCGACGGCATGGTCATGGCCACGACTGTGTCGGGCAGTCCCAGCAGGTCGCAGTAATAACCAGCGGGGTTGAGGGTGGCCGAAAACAGGGTGGCACTGTGTGCACCCTCAAAGCGTGGTTTCAGTTGCGCGGCGGGAATCAGGTTGCGTAGCTGGATCACGGTGCCCTTGCGCTTGCCACCCTTCCCGCTCGGCGGTGGGCGCCACTCGATATCACACAGAAAGTCGCGCTCATCAAACAGCTCGGCGATGCGCAGAAACTGCAGCGCGTCGAAATAAAATTGCATCAGCTCGCTGTCGAGGGCAAAGGGGTGCTCGGCCAGATAGTCGGTTATCGCCGCCGCGGTCAATTGCAGTTGACCGATCAGCGGCTCCGGCGGTTCCGTCTGCAACACCAGATCCTGCTCCTCCGGCAAGGCGCGATTGAATTCATTCCAACTGCGATTGAGCGACTCCAGTCGGGACTTCAAGGCCTTGGGAGCCTGCTTTTTGGTACGCCGAAAGCGGTGTTGGTCCAGCGCCGCCGAGTACATGCTTCGGGCGCGCTCGATCAGGTTGTGGGCCTCATCCACCAGCAGTGCGGTGCGCCATTGGTGGGTTTGCGTCAGGGCGTAAAGCATGGCGCTCTGATCGAAGTAATAGTTGTAGTCGCCAATGATGACATCGCTCCAGCGAGCCATTTCCTGACTTAAATAATAGGGACACAGATCGTGGGCAAGGGCAATATCCCGCACGCGAGCCTGATCCAGGCAGCGCTCCCGGGCGGCGGCCTGCCGCGCTTCGGGCAGACGATCGTAGAACCCCTTGGCCAGTGGGCAGGAGTCGCCGTGGCAGGCTTTATCCGGGTGCTCGCAGGTTTTCTCCCGCGCGACCAGTTCGAGCGTTCTCAGCTCCGGCAGGTCCAGCGTCTGTAAGGCGTCCAGCGCCAACTGACGGCCCGGGGTTTTCGCCGTGAGGAAAAAGACTTTATCCAACGACTGCGTCGACAACGCTTTGATCAGGGGGAATAGCGTCCCCAGGGTTTTCCCGGTGCCCGTCGGCGCCTCCGCCAGCAGGCAGCGACCGGTGGCGGCGGACTGATAAACCGCTTCGGCGAGGGGCCGCTGGCCAGACCTGAAATCGTGGTAGGGAAACTGAAGTTCCTCGGCGGACAGGTTGCGTCGCTCCCGGTGTGCGAGCTCCTGCTCGGCCCAGAGGATGAACGCGTCGCATTGGGCCTCAAATTCGGTTTTCAGATCCTCCGCCGACCAGTGTTCGGTCAGGTGGTGTTCTTCCTGCCGGACAATATCGAAATACACCAGAGCCAATTCCACCGACTCGAGCCCTTCCGCTGCGCACAACAGCGCGCCGTAGACCTTGGCTTGTGCCCAGTGCAGCGCCCGGTGATTGTCGGGAATCAGATTGAGGTTGCCGCGAAAGGTTTTGATTTCCTCCAGGCGCCCCTGCTCGGGATCATAGCCGTCCGCCCTGCCACGCACCGTCAGGTTCTGGTATCTGCCTTTGAGGGTCACCTCCGCCCGGTAGTGGTCCGGGCGTCGACGCGTCACCCAGAGGTGACCTTCCATTCCCTCCCGGGCACTGGGCGACGGGGTAAAGCGCATATCCAGGTCGCCGCGTTTGGCGGTGAATTCGCACAGGGCGCGGACGGAAACCGTATAGGTGGTATCAGTCATCCGCCGACTCACTCCAGCGGACATAACAGACGGACACGGGGATCTGGTGTTGCCTGAAAAACGCCAGCCAACGCTTCTGATTGTCCTGCAGGCGATCCCCGGGGCCTTTGACTTCAAGCAGGTGATAGCGACGCTCATCGGGCCAGAACTGGATCAGATCCGGCAGGCCGGCGCAGTTGGCTTTGAGGTCCTGCAGGAAACGCTGAAAACACAAAGCCAGATGTTCGGCGGGAATGCACTCCAGGGCCTGGGTCAGCTGCTCTTGGTCGAGGGCGCCCCAGGCGACAAAGGGGGACTGTCGTCCGGCCTTGCGCTCAAAGTTGTCGAGAATGGTCTGTCGGTACGCGCCGGTGGTCAGCTGTGCCATCAAGGCGTCGAAACGGTCCGCGCGGCGCTCGACAAAATCCGGCCAGTAAAGATCCGCCGGTCCCCGCTGAAATGGATGGAAGAACGCCCCCGGTAAGGGCTCGAAGATGGCATCCCACATCAGCAGGCCGAACAGGCCGGTCAGCAGGGTATTTTCGGCGTAGTACACCGGCGTTTCCGGGGTGGTCAGGTATGCCGCCACGGCGCGCTCCACCGATGGGTCTTGGGGCAGTCTCAAATGGAGCTCGGGCACTTCGGGCGGCGCTGTCCGGCGCTGACGCTCTCCGGTCAGGGTGCGTTTCAGTCGCGGCAGCAGCCGTTCCAGTTGTTGCCGTTCGGCCTCGCTTTCGGGCGCCTGCTGTGCCGCCTGGGCCAACTCGAAGGCGGTTTCATGGTGCCCCAGGCGTTCCAGCACCCGGAGTAGTCGACCGCGGGCACCGGGATAGGACGAGCGCTGGTAGCTGTCCCGGGCCCGTTCCAATTCTCCGGTGCGCTCCCAGTGGCGGGCCATTTTGAACAACAGGCGGTGATAGTGACGGGCCAGCCAGGGTTGCTCCTCTGGTTCCGGCGGCAACTGCTCGAGAACCGCTTCCGGCGACTCATCCTCGTGCCATTGCTGGCGGCATTCGAGCAGTTGCCAGAAGGTCTCTAACTCGGTGCGCTTATGCACCGGACGGGAGCGCTCATCAAAGGTCACGGGTTCGTACTGGTAAAGGCCCAGCTCGGTCAGGACAAACTCGGACCAGTCCTGACAACCGTTGCCAAAAAACAGCCAGCGCAGTCGATCGCATTGGGGCATGACCGTCAGCCGGACCAACGATTGCGCTGGCAACCCCCAGCTTGATGCCGGTTTGGGCGCCAGGTCCTCGGCTTCGGGCTCGGCCAGCAGTACGGCCAGGGCTTCTCCTTTACGGGACGCCGAAGGAATGTGTCGGGCCTCCAGCGTGTCCCATAAAACGGCTTTCAACGTCGGCCAGGTGAAGAGTCGAAACAGGGCCTCCAGGCTCACTTCGGGACCTTCCTGTAACCAGCCCGCCTGCTGCAAGGGCACGGCGGCGCCGGGATAGGGGCCGAGCTCGGGGTATTCGAGGGTGTCCGGGCGGAACAGCTCCCCCTTGCGCATCACCATGCGAACCAAGAGGCCGCGACTGGCGTCGGGCAAGGCGAGCGCCCGATCGATAAAGTCGAGCTCGGCCGCGGGTAGAAGGTCGCCGTAGCGCTGTCGTACCCAGCCGAGTACCCACTCGAAGTTGCGCAGGTAGTAGAGCGGATCGTCCAGCGGTGCGGGTGTAAAATTCAGTGTCACGGATACCTCAGTGAAACTCCTGCCCCGAATCGGGTCGGAGCGGCTTGGGCACGGAATATGCTGTGTTTACCCGGTGCGTGTCAATTAGGCCCGGGTATGAAAAATTGTCATATCAACGGTTCAGTTCTACTCATATAATGACAGCATGCTCCCCTTGCCTGCTCAACGCGGTGTAAAGCAACCCTATGAAAAACAAGTCAGTATTGAACCAGCTGTTTCAGGATATCGATACGGTCATCCTCAGCCGGCAACACCCGGTCACTGGGTTGCTGCCGGCCAGCACCAGTGTAAACCATCACGGAGACTACACCGACGCCTGGGTGCGGGATAATGTCTACTCCGTCGTCTGTGTCTGGGCCCTGGGCATGGCCCTGCGTCACGCCGGTGACCGGGATCGCAGCGACCAGCTCGAACAGGCGACCATCAAGCTGATGCGCGGATTACTGCAATCCATGATGCGTCAGTCGGACAAGGTCGAAACCTTCAAGTCGTCCCTCGATCCGTTGGATGCATTGCACGCCAAATACGATACCGCCAGTGGCCTGACGGTGGTGGCCGATGACGCCTGGGGTCACTTACAGATTGATGCCACCTCCCTGTACCTGCTGATGCTCGCCCAGATGACCGCCTCGGGCCTGCGGATTGTCACCACCTTCAGCGAAGTGGATTTTGTTCAGAACCTGGTGTACTACATCTCCAGCGCCTACCGCACCCCGGATTACGGCATCTGGGAGCGCGGCAACAAAATCAACAATGGCAAAACCGAGATCAACGCCAGCTCGGTGGGCATGGCCAAGGCCGCGCTCCAGGCGCTGGACGGGTTTAACCTGTTTGGTCCCACGGGGCCCAAACGGGCCACCATTCATGTGGTGGCCGATGCCATTTCCCTGGCGCGCACCACGCTGGCGTCTCTGTTGCCCAGAGAGTCGGTTTCCAAAGAGGTGGACAGCGCGCTGCTGAGCATTATCGGATTCCCGGCGTTTGCCGTCAGCCGGGAAAAACTGGTTACCCGGACCCGGGATGAAATTCTGGGTAAGCTGGGCGGCCATTATGGTTGTAAACGATTCATCTGGGACGGTCACCAGACCGCGCTGGAAGAAACCTCCCGCCTGTATTATGAGCACTCGGAGCTGGCGAACTTTGAGCACGTTGAGTCCGAGTGGCCGCTGTTTTTCACCTATCTGTACATTCAGGCGCTGTTCGACGGCAATGAATCCACCGCGCAACACTATCGGGACAGGCTGGAATCCCTGATGGTGGACGTGGACGGCATCGGACTGTTACCGGAGCTTTACTATCTGCCGGACGACCGGGTCGCGGCGGAAAAGAAACAGCCCGGCTCCCAGGAGCGGGTGGCCAACGACAATGTGCCTCTGGTCTGGGCCCAGAGCCTGTATTGGACCGGTCTGATCATGCATGAAGGGCTGCTGGAGCCGGATCATCTGGACCCGCTGTTCCTGCGTCGGCGGGCCACCAAGTTCATCAAGTCGAACATCGCTTTGGTGGTGCTGACCGATAACGAAGTGACCAAGGACATTCTCTCTGAGCACGGTGTGATCGCCGAGACGCTTCAGGAGATTCAGCCTCTGACCGCCCTGCCCGCTCCCGAGCTGGTCAAAGCCTATGGGCAGGTCGGCGCCAACTCGGCGTTGAAGCTGACCGGGCGTCCGGCCCGACGCCTGCAGAGCCTGGCCAGTTCCCAGACTTATCAGATCAACGGCAAGGTCTACCTGACGCTCTCCTGGTTGCAAAGCGAAGAGGAGGATTACCGCCTGTATGATGCTCAGTGGTTCAGCGAAAGCCTCGCCCAGGAAATCGAGCATATCCGCAAGCACTGGATCAATCAGGAAGTCGCCGTCTTCACCTTGTTGATGACCCACGAACTGTGTCAGATGCCCCACATCGAGTCGCTGTTTGAGGCCATTCGCTCCCTCCAGCTGCGTACCGAGCACGAACACGTCGGCTACGCGTCGGCCAATCTGGCCTACCGCGCCTCCCGGGTGAATGCGTTGAGTATTCGCGATGTGAAGCTGGAGCCGCTGGCGCCTCGGGATTGCTCGCACTGTCTGAATCAATGGGACGATCTCGCGCCGGAAGCTCAGGCCATCTGGGACTCTCTGACCGAGTCGCCGGAAATAGAGCTTCAGAAACAGCTCGCCGGTTTTCTACACAAGCGGGATTTGGACACCCTGGTTGGCCAGCATGAGGGCCAGCCGGTGACCCTGCAGCAATGGTTGGAAATGCTCTACCGGCGCGCTCGCGAGCTGAATCAATGGCTGATGGCCCGCTACTGTTTCGCGGCACTGAATCGCTTCCATAGCGATCTTGCCGGCAGTCTGTCCGTGCTCGCCATGCGCCACCTGTTGGTGGTATTGGGAGACAAAAAACGCGAATTCATCGTCAGCGCCCACCTGAGCAATGACGAGCTGATGGAAGGGGTATCCCGGACCTACAAGGACCCGGTAGAGCGGACCCTGGCCCAGGAAATGCTCGCCCAGATCGGCACCCTGGTGCGCACGCGTCCGGAGCTGTTTGACGGGCTGCGCTCCATTCATCTGCACAACTTCATGCAACTGTGCCTGCGCCAGGGGCGAATCAGCGATGACTACTGTTCTCTGGATGAGTTGGGCGTGCTGCCGCCGTCGACCGTGACGCAGCGGCTGATCGACATACTGACCTACCAGCGGCGGATTTTCACCGAGGAAGTCCAGTTGAGCAAACCCGAACCCGGTGCCCTGCCGCGCAGCGCCGCCGAACAGTTCCATGCGCTGGATGCGGACTGGTTTGAGTGGCGTCTGGCGCGCGGGCTGGTGACACGGCTGGACAATGATTTTCTCAAGGCCATCTGGCAGAGTCTGGCCCACGCCGTCACCCTGGAGTTCGGCGACCGGGACAGTGAGGAGTCAACGCTGGAGTGCGAGCTGGTGCGCAGTTCCATGACCTCGGGCGAGGAAAGTTTTGCCCAGTTGATTGACCGCCTGACCCAGCAGTTGCATCCGGCCTACTACAAAACGGCGGTGGTGGAAGCGCTGTCGGCCTTCACTCACTACTGCGAGGCGAATCCCGAGGCCTATTTCGAGCAGCCGGTCGTGTTCAGCCAGGTGCTGGAAGCGGCGGCACGGCAGTACGTTGCGGAGAAGGATCACGCCAAACCGGGCACCCGGGATATTGATAATCTGCTGGAGCAGTCACCGGAGGTGTTGCAGAGCTATGTGAATCAGGTTCTGGCGGAACTGGACAGCGCCACTCAGCCTGCCTGACAGGCCAGGGTGGCACCCAAGTCACCCCTTAGCGGAAGACATCATCTTCATCTTCGGCGTAGTAGCGCCCCGGGGTGATATCCGAATAGGTCAGGCGTTGCGCCTTGAGTCGATCGACGTCGCGGGCGATCTGCTCGATCATTTCCCGGGTTTCCCCCCGGGTGACCGCTTCGCGCATGGCGTTGCCCCAGATCGACAATTGCCGGGTGCGCACCTTGCGGGTCTCGGCGTCCTTCGACCATTCACTGGCGATAAAACGCCCGGCGTCGTAAAGCTCCGCTTCGAGCTCGGCGCGCTCGTCCGGATCGTCCACCTCGGCCAGAATATCCGGCACCAAGTCGTTCCAGCCCTGCGGATAGAGCTTCCAGCCTTGATAGAAGCGGGTAATCCAGACCAGATACTCCTCCTGGGACTGGACCGCCTGATTGCGCTCATCCGCCGCATACAGGGCTTCAAAATCCGAACGGGGTGGAATGTCTTCGGGCCAGGCGTTGCGGCTCACATCCGGCTGGAACAGCGCGCAGCCAGGCAGCACGCCGAGTACCAGGGCGATGACCAGCCCCTTGGCGCTATGAGCGATCATTGTGGTCGCTCTCGGGGGAGGATTTATCAACGGAATAGTCACCCTCGATCACATTGCCCCGGTTGCCGGAACCGGGACCATGGCCGCCAGCGCGGCGGGCGGCCTGCTCAGCCTGGGCACGCATCTGCTCGGTGCGCTTGCGAAAACGCCGGCGCAGCAGCGGCATGGCCAGCCAGCCCACCAGCAAAAATACCAGCGCTATGACCAGGCCGATAAGCATCAGAAGGCCAAATACCACCCAGGCCAGAAATAGCTTGGGCCCTCGCCACCGAGAGCTGGACTGGGCCTTTTCTCGCCATTGTTGGGCGGCGCGCCAGGCGGCATTCCGGCGGTCGTACTGATCGTTCATACTGCGTATTCCGTAATTCTGGTACCAGGGTGCGGTCGGCTCGCCCTCAACGGCGACACAATGTCCGCACCAGGAAGCATACCCTAGCATAAAGCCGAGCAAAACGCCCCGCCCGGCGCGGGTTTGACGACAAATCTTAACGCGGTGGAGATTTGCGCCCTGCCCTTCGGGCGTTATGCTGAAATCTATTGAAGGAACTCAGGAGACAACCCGGTATGACTATTATCGCCTCCCCTCGCCCTTGGTATGGCCTATTACTCCTTCTGGCGGCGGCCTGTACTTCAGCCCAGGAACCAACCAAAGTCGAGGCGGTGCGGGTTGTGGAGCGGCCGGTCATCGAAACGGTTCCCCTGACCGGCTCGGTTACCGCAGAGCAGCGCTCTCTGCTCTCGCCCCAGGTGGCCGGGCTGGTGTCCCGCTTGGCGGTGGACGCCGGGGACCGGGTCGACGCTGGCGATCTGCTGCTGGAGCTGGATTCCGAGCTGGTCAGTATCGACCGGGATCAGGCCGCCGCGGACCTGGCCAGCGCCGAGGCGCAGTGGGCCGACAGCGAACGGCAGCTCAATGAAGCCCGATCGCTGCGCGATGGCGCCATTGCCGCCAGTGACATTCGGCGCCTGGAGGCGGAAGAGCGGGTCAGCCGGGCCAATCGCGATGCCGCCCGGGCCCGCCTGAAGCGCCTGGAAGCGGAGCTTGAGCGACACCAGGTCAGAGCGCCTTTCAGCGGCGTGATCAGCTCACGTCAGGTCGACCTGGGCGAATGGGTGTCTCCGGGCAACCCGCTGATGGAGCTGGTGGCCAGTGCGCCCTTGCGGGTGCACTTCCAGGTGCCCCAGCGGTACTTCCCGAGAGTCAGCGAACAATCCAGACTGTCCCTGCGGTTTGACGCCTACCCCGACACCGAAGTCATCGGCCGGGTGCATCGCAAGGTGCCGCTTAGCGAATCCGGTGCGCGAACATTTCTCTTGCGGGTCACACCGCCCGACGACGCACCTGAGCTGATTCCTGGTCTGTCCACCTCGGGGCTTCTGGAGCTCAACACGGACCGCACCGGGCTTTCGGTGCCCCGTGACGCCCTGATCCGCTACCCGGATGGCCGGGTCAGTGTCTGGGTGATTACCGAAGCGGAGCAGGGCCAGGTCAGCAGTGTGCGCGAGCAACAGGTCACGCCGGGAATCAGTGCCTCCGGTTGGGTCGAGATCCGCTCCGGCCTGTCCTCCGGTGATGTGGTGGTCACCCTGGGTAACGAAGCCTTGCAGGAGGGCCAGAACGTTGTGCCCGAGCGCATTGCAGAGAGTCACGCGAATGACCAGGGAGGGAGTCGCTGATGTTTTCCTGGGTTGTTCGCCACGGCATTCTGGTCACCGTCACCGTTCTGATCATCTGCGTGCTCGGTATCCTGGCCGCGCTGCGCATTCCGGTGCAGATGATTCCGGACCTGGAAGTCCGTACCATTTCCATCCGCACCAGTTGGCCCGGCGCCACGCCCCAAGATGTGGAGAAGGAGATCCTGATCGAACAGGAGGAGTACCTGAGGAACATTCCCTACCTGGTGGAAATGCAGAGCAGTGCCGATTTCGGTTCGGCCCAGATCGAGCTCGAATTTCCGTTTGGGGTGGACATCAACGAAACCCTGATCCGCGTCAACAACGCCCTGACACAGGTCCCCTCTTACCCTGAAAACGTCGACGAACCGAGCGTCTACGCCACGTCGTTTTCGTCCAACGCATTCATGTATTTCCGGATTTCCCCGATGGAGGGCAATCCCCGGGAACTGGATATGGACATGATGCGTGATTTCATCGAAGACAATGTCCGACCGCGCATGTCCGGTGTGCCCGGCGTGTCTGAAGTCAACGTCGGGGGCGGCGCCGAGCGCCAGATTCAGATTCATCTTAACCCCGAGCGCCTCGCGGAGCGGGAGATAACGCTGACCCAGGTGCGCGATGCCATCCGCGAGCGCAACCGGGACCTGTCCGGCGGTGAAGTGGAAAGCGGCAAGCGGCGCTACCTGCTGCGCACCATGGGCCGCTTCGAAGATCTGGAAGATCTGGAAAACCTCATCCTCGAGCGTCGGGGAGATAGCATTACCCGCCTGTCCGATGTGGCCGACGTCGACCTCGATCACTTCAAAATTCGCCAGACCTCCTACGTCAATACCCGCCCCGTCATCAGTCTGTCGGTGCGCCGGGAAAGCGGCTCCAACGTGATCGCCATCAAGGACGCCATGATGGCCGAGGTGGACAACATCAACCGGGACCTGCTCAACCCGGAGGGCATGGAACTGGCCCTGACCGCTGATGATGTGGTGTATGTGCAGGCCTCGGTGTTCAACGTCTGGAAAAACCTCATCCTCGGTGCCCTGCTTGCGACGGCAATCATGTACGCCTTTATGCGTTCATTTCGAGCGACGGCACTCGGCGTTGTGGGTATTCCCATCTGTACCATCGCGGCATTCCTGGGGCTGTTGATCGCGGGGCGAACCATCAACGTCATCTCCCTCGCGGGCATTGCCTTTGCTATCGGCATGACCCTGGACAACAGTATTGTGGTGCTTGAAAGCATCGAGCTCGAGCGCCGCAAGGGATTGAAAAAGCTGCAGGCCGCTGTTGTCGGGGTCCAGAAAGTCTGGCCAGCGGTGTTGGCCTCCACTCTGACCACGGTGATGGTGTTTTTGCCGGTGGTGTTTATCTCCGAAGAGGCGGGGCAGCTGTATTCGGATATTGCGATCGCCATTTCCGCGTCGATCCTGGTATCGATGCTGGTGGCGATTACCGTGATCCCCACCGCGAGCGCCCGGCTGAAATTTGAAGGCGCCTCCGGTGGCGACGAAGCCCATCCGCTCCAGCAGCGGATCACGCGGCAGATTAATTGGCTGATCGAAACGCCCCGACGGCGTATCAGTGCCATTGTAGCCACCATTGTGATCAGTGGTGCCATTGTGTTGTTCCTCACCCCTCCGGCAGAATACCTGCCCGAGGGTGAGGAGCCGAAAACCTTCGCCTCCATGAATGCCCCACCGGGCTATAACCTCGAAACCATGGAAGCTATCGGCATGGAACTTCAGGAGTATTTCATGCCTTACGTGGACGATGAGCCGGAAGCCTTCGAACGGGGTGAAACCGAGGTGCCGGCGATGAAGTACATCAACCTGGGCATCTCGCCCCAGAGCCTGAGGATCATCACCGAATCCAAGGATCCGGGGCAGATCGAGGAACTGATGGCCGCCCTGGTCAGGCAGTACGAAACCTATCCCGGCATGCGGGCGTTTGCGGCGCGCGGTTCGATCATCAGCAGCAACGACGGCGGCACACGCAGCGTCAACCTGGATATCTCCGGGCCGGACCTGGCCAGCCTGTTTCAGGTGGCGCAGGCCGCCTACGCCCGCGCTGAGTCGGTGTTTGATAACCCGAGCATCCAGACCCGCCCCTCCAGCCTCTCGCTTGCCCAGCCGCTGTTGGAAATCCGCCCCGACTGGGATCGGGCGGCGGAGCTCGGCCTGACTACCGAGGACATCGGTTTCTCCGTGTCGGCGCTGACCGACGGTGCCTTTGTGAATGAGTTCTTCCTTGCCGATGACAAAATCGACATCTACCTCTACAACCAGCAGGGTCCCGGTGCGGACCTGGATACGCTTCAGGATATCGCCGTCTTTATCCCCGAGCGCGGCACCCTGCCCCTATCCGATTTCGTCCGAATCGAGGAGACAGTGGATACCAGCAGCATCCGTCGGCTTGACGGCAGCCGCACCGTAACGCTGAACATCATTCCACCCCGCTCGGTGGCACTGGAGACCGGAGTCCAACGGGTGCGCGAAGACATCGTAGGCTATCTGCAGGACAATGGGCAGGTGCCCACGGGGGTGACGCTGAATATTTCCGGGGCGGCCGACCAGTTGGATGCCACTCGGGAGTCCCTCAGCAGCAACTATCTGGTGGCCTTGTTCATTGTCTATCTGTTGATGGTGGCCATCTTTACTCATTGGGGCTATCCGCTGTTGATCATGACTACCATTCCACTAGGCATCGCTGGCGGGATTGCCGGGCTCGCGTTGCTCAACCTGATGGGTAGCGTCACCTCGGCGCTCGGGCTGGGCGGCATCAGTCAGCCCTTCGACATGATCTCCATGCTTGGCTTTCTGATTCTCATGGGTACCGTGGTCAACAACCCGATTCTGATCGTGCACCGGGCGATCAGTAACCTAAAAGAAGAGGCCATGGACTCGGTCGATGCGGTGCGCGAAGCGGTCAGTTCACGCCTGCGGCCCATTGCCATTTCCACCATTACCACCATCGTTGGGCTGGCGCCCCTGGTGTTCTTGCCCGGTGCCGGTAGCGAACTGTATCGCGGGGTCGGGGTGATCGTTATGGCGGGCATTATCGGCGCCACACTGGTGACGCTCACTACGCTGCCCTCATTGACCGTCATGGTTCTGAATTGGACTGAGCGCAAAAACCGGTATACTGGCAGCCCTAATTGATGCACTGAGCTCGTCGGGACAGGAGCTGCCATGCTGCCGTTGCGTTTTATAGACCGGGTCAAATTTTTTGTTGAGCGCCAGTTCGTCAAAGGCGCCCTGTTTCAGTTGCTGGTGGTGGGTGCAATCATCGCCCTCATCTCCATTACCGGTGGCCTGCTGGCGTTCCCGGCCGGTGAAGGTGAGGACGTCGGTGACGCGGTCTGGTGGGCGTTTCTGCGCCTGACGGACCCGGGTTATCTGGGCGATGACCAGGGTTCCTGGTTGCGCTTTGTGTCGACGATCCTCACGGTCAGCGGCTATGTGGTGTTCATGGGTACCCTGGTGGCCATTCTCACCCGCTCCTTGATCGCCCGGATGACCGCGCTGGAGCGCGGCCTGACACCGGTGGCCTTTCGCAACCACGTGGTCATCATCGGCTGGAACAGCCGCACCTTACCCCTGATCAGAGAGCTCCTGAGTGCCTCCGGGTCGATGCGTCAACACCTGCTGGGGCACGACAGTTCCCGTCTCAAACTGGTGGTGTTGGCAGAGGATATGTCGGCGCTACAGGCCGAAGAGCTGCGCGCCGAGCCCGGTATCGGTCGCAAAGCCCGGCAGATTGTACTGCGCTCCGGGAGTGCCCTTCAGCCCGACGCCCTGCACCGGGCCGCCTGCCTGAACGCGGCTGCAGTCATCATCCCCAGCGATTCCCACGAGCTCAATAGCCTTGTCAGCGCTGATGTGGAGACCATCAAGGCGCTGATGTCACTGGACGCCCTGGCCCGCAGACAGAATGTCACCCGGCCGTTTGTCGTGGCGGAAATTCAGGACCTGCGTAAGCTGCCCATCGCCCGCCGCGCTTATTCCGGGCCCCTTCAGGTGGTGCCCGGTGATGCCACCATCGCCAGCCTGATGGCCCAGAACCTGATTCACCCGGGGCTGTCGGAGGTCTACAACGAGTTGCTGACCGATCAGAGTGGCAACGAGTTTTATGTCCGCAGCGGCGAACACTTTGCCGGTGACTCCCTCTCGTCCATCGCCATGCGCTGTCCCCGTGCTGTGATCTGCGGATTGCTGCGCCGGGAAGAGGAGCACTGGCGTGTGCAGTTGAATGCTCCTTCGGACACCGTCGTCACCGAGGCGGATAAAGTCGTGTTCATTGCGCCGGAATTCAATGATACCCAGCCACTCAAGGCGTCGGGGTACCGATTGAACCCGCTCGAACGCAAAGCGCTGGATGACAAGCATAAACCCGCCAACCGCCTGACCAAAAAGAAAGTGTTGATTCTCGGGTGGAACGATCGTCTTCCAGCACTGGTGCACGAGCTGGGCAGTTATCGCCAATATCGGTTTGAGCTGGACATTGTCTCAATACTTCCGGCCCAGGAGCGGGAGAGATCGATTGACCGTTACCACATAGGCAGCGCCAAAGCGCACTGTCGGCATGTCGAGACAGATTTCATGCAGGAAGGCGAGCTGCATGACATCGAACCGGCGCAGTATGACAGTATTGTTCTGACCAGCAGCGACCGGGTAAACAGTGGTGAAGAGGCCGATGCCCGGGCCATTGTCGGGCAGAGCATTCTCGAAGAACACCTGAAACAGACCGATGAGCCGCCACAGTTGCTGGTGGAGTTGAGCGATCCGGACAATGCCATTCTGCTCGGACATCAACGGGGTGAAACCATCATCAGCCCGCTTATTTTGAGTCACTTGCTGGCCCAAGTGGCGTTGCGCCCGGAGCTCCGTCTGGTGTTTGATGAGCTGTTTACCGAGGGCGGTGCGGAAATCTACTTCCGCGCGCCCGAGGATTACGGCATTCGGGGCTCCCTGCCGTTCTGGAAACTGGAGGCGATGGTCGCCGAGCGGGGCGAAACAGCGCTTGGGGTGTACTACCATGAGTCGCATCAGGGGCGCAGATTGCAATTGAACCCTGAGCGGGACGCGGCACTCAACCTTTCACCACAAGACCGGTTGGTCATCCTGACCGACACCGGCCTTCATAAAAACCTCCCAACAGGAGCACAATCACAATGAAAGATCTCTCCAATCGTCGGCAATTCATCACCGGTGCAGCGGCTTTGGGCGCTGCGGCCATGCTGCCCTCGGCTCAGGCCCACAATCACGGTGAAGAAAAGCAACGGGGTGACCACGGTCATGGCGATCACAAACACCACAAACACGGCACCGTGGCGATTCCGAAGCTGACCCATACGGTGTTTTTCTGGTTGAAGAATCCGGAATCGACAGAAGATCGCGATGCCCTGATCGCGGGTCTGAAAACCCTCAAGGACATTGAAACCGTGCGCGGCATTCACATCGGTGTGCCGGCCTCAACGGAAAAGCGGGACGTGGTGGATAACAGCTACCAGGTATCCGAGCTGCTGATGTTTGATGATGTCGAAGGTCAGAACGCCTACCAGGTGCACCCGATCCACCAGAAATTTGTGGAAGAATGTTCGCACCTGTGGCGCAAGGTTACGGTGTTTGATTCGATTGAAGTGTGAAATCTCGGAGCTTGATTGTCGGGTTACGCGCTGCGCGCTAACCCGACCTACGAGGGACTTCGTTGCGTTCCAGTAGGTCGGGTTAGCGCGCAGCGCGTAACCCGACAAGATCTCAACTCACCAAAACCTTCCGCAACCCCAACAATCCCAGCATCAACGTCAACCAGCCCATGGCACCACCGGAGCTGCCACCGGAGTCCTTGTCTTCCACGGAATCGATCAGCGTATTGGGAACCGGGTCCAGATCGGCCGCCGAGTTCTCCGCATCGTCAATGATGCGCACAGACAGCAGATTCACCAGATGGGTGGAATCGACTTCCACATCGTTCTCCAGCTCCTCTTCGCCATAATTGCGCAGCGGCAGATTGGTGAACGCGCCCTGCAGGTTGAAACGGGGCAGCTCGGCGATGTCCTCCAGAACCGACATACCACTGATCACTTCACCGAACACGGTAAAGCCACCGTTCTGAACATCCAGGTTTTCGTGATTGTTCTCGAGGTTGAAAAACCACTGAGAGGTCGCGCTGTTTGGATCAGTGCCCAGCTTGGCCATGGCAATAGTACCTTGCCGATTGGACCACTCGGGTTCATTGATCACCGGGTCACCGGTTTCAATGCTCTTCACATCGCCACTGTCTTCGATGTATCGGAAACCGCCGCCCTGGAGGATGAATTCGGGCACTAGGCGATGAAAGAATGTATTGTCGTAAGCGCCGGACTCCACGTAAGACAGAAAATTCTCGACAGTCTCCGGGGTACTTTCATCGTACAGGTTGACCTGGACATTACCCAGCTCCGTCTCGAATTCAACAATGGTCGCCAGGGCTGAGGTACTGGAGAACAGCGCCGCCGTTGCCAGAGCACCGGCCGCCATAAACGGTTTGAACATGGGAGATTCCTTACAGTTGGATGTTATGTTCAGCACTCTAGCAAAGCCAGGGTCACGAATCTGTAACCATTTGTAGAAGGCTGTTAACAGTTTGTAACGTCGCTGGCGTCAGGCGGGGTCGACATGGTCCCGGGCAAACTGCCAGGCAACCCGGCCGCTGCGGGCGCCCCGGGTTCGATGCCACAACAGCGCTTGGGCTTCCACCTCGTCATTCCATTGGCCCCCAAAGGCTTCAATCCAGTAGCGGGCGGCGGCGAGGTACTCGGTCTGGCTGAACGGATAGAAGCTCAACCACAAGCCGAACCGGTCCGACAGTGAGGTTTTCTCTTCAATGCTGTCGCTCGGGCGAAGTTCACCCTCCTCGTAACTGACATCCAGGTTGTCCCGCATGGTCTGGGGCAACAGGTGACGTCGATTGGAGGTGGCGTAAAACACAATGTTCTCCGCCGGAGCGGCAATCGACCCATCCAGTGCCGATTTCAGGGCCTTGTAACTGATATCACCTTCCTCAAAGGACAGGTCGTCGCAGAACACAATGAAGTGCTCCGGCCGCTTTTCCAGCAACACCAGAATGTCGGTCAGGTTAGGCAGGTCGGCCTTGTCCACCTCGACCAGTTTCAGATCTTGATCAGAGAGGGTATTCCAGACGGCTTTGATCAGGGTGGACTTACCGGTACCACGGGCGCCGGTGAGCAGCACATTGTTGGCCGGTTTACCCTCAACGAAGCGCCGGGTGTTACGCACCAGGGCCTCTTTATGGGCATCGATGTTCTGCAGGGCCTCCAGCGCCACCCGATGCGGGTGGCGCACCGCCTGGAGAAACCCTCGACCATTGACGCTCCGCCAGCGAAAGGCCTGGGCGGTCCAGTCAATCGTCGGGTCAGGGACTGGCAGTAAACGCTCCGCCCGGTCGAGAAGCTGATCGAGACGATCAATGATGGAATCCATTGTGGCCATGAGGTTACTCCTGCGGTGTTCGGTGTCGGCTTGACTGGCGCACCAGTTCCTTGAGTTCGCGCAGCTCATACTGCAACTCCCGCAAGGTCGGCTCGCCCTCTTCCTGGCGCTCTTTGCGGTGCTGCTCGTCCAGTACGTTGACGACAATCCCGATGATCATGTTCAGAAATGCAAAAGCCGACAGGAAGATGAAGGTGACGTAGAAAACCCAACTGAACGGGTAATCCAGCATGGTTTCGTACATCACATCGGTCCAGTCCTCAAAGGTCATGATCCGGAACAGGGTCAGCATGCTGATGGCGATATCACCCCAGAGCTCCTCGTTGACGCTGGCAAAGAACATGCTGCCGATGGCGGCGTAGATATAAAAGATGATGAACATCATCAGCGCCACGTAACCGAGCTGTGGCAGGGCTTTCAATAGGGAGACCAGCAACGTGCGCAGCTCCGGGATGATGGACACCATACGCAGCACCCGGAACACCCGCACCAGGCGGCCCACCAGGGCCAGTTCGCTGTCTTCAATGGGGATCAGGCTGACGATCACGATGGTGGTGTCAAAGATGTTCCAGCCGGATTTGAAAAAGTCCCGCTTGCGCGGCTCACCGAGAAACCGAATAGTAATTTCCACCAGAAAGAAAACGGTGATGAACCAGTCGGTAATGACAATCGCATTGGAGATCAGCGGCGGAATATCATAGGTCTTTGCCCCGATGACCAGGGCCGAGAAGATGATAATGCCCACCACAAACAGCTCGAAGGCCTTGTTGGTCCGCAATTGGTGGAATCGGGATTGTAGAGTATCGTTTGAAATCATTTACAGGTTTCTCAAAGATGGCATTGAGCCAGACACATATCGTTGGGCAGTGCAGTCAGTTGGGTAACGGCGGATGCGCGCTACGCAAGCCACCGTATTATCCGCGGCGATCCGCCGTAAAAATAACACCTCCGTCCGCGTAGGGCGGATAAGCGCGAAGCGCGCATCCGCCGTTAACCCGCTATACTTCCACTTCTTCCAAAAAATCCAACTCCGCCTGCTGGCGAATTGTCTGGCGGTGGTTCGCCATCAATTCCTGAATCCGCTCCCGGTCGCATTCCTGTCGATCCAACACCACCCGGGTCTGCAACTCCCCTACCCGCTCGCGGGTGGCGCACTTGCTGAACACAAACTGGTTGGAAATCAGCTCCAGGAACGGGCCGGATTTGCTGCTGGGCATGATGAACAATAACTGTAAGCCCAGGCTCTCGGTCAGGTAGTGAATGACCTCTCGCGAGCGGTGTTCATCCATCTTGGAGAAGGCCTCATCCACCAATACCATCCGCAAATGGCTGTTGCCCTCGCCAAAGCGGAACGCCGAGGTAATGGCCGCACTGCGGATAATATACGCAGGCGTCTCCAGCTGGCCACCAGAACCGGTGCCATACTGGCTCAGAGCAATGGGCTGCTTGCCCTCCGGCTCCTTGTAGATTTCGTAGCGGCGGTAATTCCGGTAATCCGCGATACGCTCCAGATCCCGCAGCGCCTTCTGCTCGTCCTCATCCAGCAGCATGGTCATCAGCCGCTCGCGCACCTTCTGGTGCTTTGGTTCAAGCTCGATATCGAACAGGGTAGCGCCATCGCCGAGACTGGGATTATCGATGATGGCCTTGAAAAACTGCCAGTACTCTTTGAATTCCGGCACCCACTGCCAATCAAACCGGAACCGCTCCCGGTCCGCACCGAAGCGGTGGTGCTCCAGTTCCCGGTTCAGATCCTCCAGTACCCGCTTGCCATCGTTGATCGCCTGGTAGATCGAGTGACAGAGGTTGGTGACAAAGGCGTTGTTGAAGCTGTCTCGCAGAGACTGCAGTTCGCTGTGGCGCTGAGCCAGGATGTGGTTCTTGTCCCGGTTGTACAGGCTGTCGAACTGGCGGCGTAACTGGCAGATACGGGCAAAATTCTCCCGTCCGAACTCGTCACTGAAGTCCAGATCCAGCGCGAAGGCGTCCGCCGGACGGCACTGCTGATTATGTTGCAACGCGCTCTGCTGCAGTTTGTGCAGGGCACTTTTCAGCTCGCCCTGCACGTCCGCGAGACGGGCCTCATAATAGCGGGCTTCGCGCAGGTCCTCGTCGATCTCGGCCAACCGTGCCTCGGCATCGAACCCCGGTGCGAGCGCATCCAGGCCTTCCAGGCTCTGTTCGCACTGCTCCACCACCGCCAGGGTCTGGTCCTGATCCCGATCCAGGGTTTGGCAGCGACTGTCGATGTTCTTCAATTCCGCCAGCAGGTTGGCCCGCTCCTCGTTGAGCGCCCGCGCCTGAGCGGCCTGTTCATCCACCCGGCCCTTCAACGCCTGGAGCTCCTCTTCCAGAGCCTCACCGGCGCTCAGGTCGAGCTGCTCGGCCTGCTGCTCCAGGGACTGCAAGCGACGCTGGGCGCTGAGCATGGTCTGCAGACAGTCGCCATGCTCGGGGACACGCAGTCCGTCTACGGCGGCCAGCAATTGTTGCGCCTCGGCGGCAAGATCCCGGCTTGCCTGCCACTCGCGGGTCAACGCTTCCTGCTCCTGTCGGCGGGCCGCCAGGGCGCGCTCACGGGCGCTCTGGCCGAACACCAGATCGCTGTCGGCAATATCACAGCGGAACAGGGAATAATTTCCGGAACCCAGGCAGTCCCGAGTGACGCCCCGTCGGGTATTGCGCAGAGTATCCGCATCCGGTACCCGCTGCACTGAGCCGTAGCTCGCCTTCAGGTATTGCTCGGCGGTGTCGTGATTGAACTGCATCACTTCCACCACGCTGCCTTGAGGCAAGGCACCCAGCTTTTCATTATCCCGCCGGGCCTTGTGGCCCTGAATCACCCGGGCTTTCTGACCGACGCCACTGAGGGAGCGAACCAGTCGAATGGCCTCGGCCTCATAATCCGGGTCCACAATCAAACCAAAACGGGCGCCGCCCAGATAGCCTTCGATGGCGGACTGCCACTCCGGGTCGGTCACCTCCACCTGGTCGCACAGCACCCGGGCATCGGCTTCGGGAAGCTGCTTGTGCAGTTCCGCCAACGCCTGTTGCACGTAGGGCGGATAGCTCACTTCCCGGGCTTCCAATGCGCCCATTTCGCGACCCAAACGCTCGGTTCGCGCCTGTACCTGATCGCAGGCCTGCTGGCGCTTGTCGCACTCGCGCGCCAGGCGATCCCGCAGGTTGGCGGCGCTCTCTTCACTCTCAAACCAGTCCGACCACCATTGGCGGTGTTGCTGTTGTTGCATCAGAGCCTGATCCAGACGGGATTCCAACGGGCTGATGTCAATCCAGTCCCGGTTGAGCAGCTCATGGGCGTCCAGCCGGGAATCGTCTTCGGCAATGGCTTTCAGGCGGGCGTTGCGGGTTTTATCGGCCAACTCCGGCAGCACCAGCGACAGGGATGTGCGGCGCAAGCCGTCGTGAAGCACTTTGGCACTCTCGCGATTGCGATCGACCTTTTGCAGTTGTTCCAACAGCTTCGGCACCGTCGCGTGCAGCCGCTGCTCCTCCGCCTTGCGCTCCTGGGCGAGCTGGTCTTTTTCCCGCAACCCGGGAATGCCCAGGCGTCGGGTGTTGAGATCCAGCAACTGTTGCTGCAGGTCATCCCGGCGCTGCTCGCTCAACTCGATGGCCTGCCGGTTCGCTTCCACCGACTCGCGCTGTGTCTGCTGCTTACGCTTTTCGGTCAGGTAGCGGTTCTGGCAGTCGTTGTAGCGGCGCCGGGCCAGGCCGTAGTGCAGCAATTGCCAATCGAGCCATTGATCGACAAAGTGACCGGCCGTGAGTCGACCCTGGTTGAGTCGCTCAATGGTTTCGCGCAGTTGTCGGGCATCGGCTTCCATACCGTGGATGCGTTTGAGCATGGCCGACACCGAGCGGATTGCTTCACCCAGGTCGCGCGGTTCCAACACTTCGTTGGCGACAAACTCGTCGATCCCCTTGATGGGTTTGTAGGCCATAAAACGGGAAAAGGCTCGGGCGGCGTTCATCGCCTCCCGTTCGGACACGGCATCCTGTCGGTCCCGGATCAGACCATACAGTCGGCCCAGATACGCTTTTTTCTTGTCATACTTCTCGACGGACTCGGGGCCGAACTGTTTCCGCAACAGGCCATACGCTCGATCCAGGGGCAGCACATAGCGGCCACCGGTATCGCTTTTAAGTAAATCGGATAGCCCGAGTTGAACGCCCGGCAATAACATGAACTGAAGCTCGTCCAGGCGCGCGACCCGTTGCTGGCCGGAGCCTTCCAGGTGGGCGCGCATACCGATCAGTGCGGTGAACGGCTCACTGGTTTCTCCCGGGGTCGGGTAAAACACCGCGCCGAGGTAGCCATCACAACCTTCGGGCCGCGCGTAGGCACCGTCGTCGCAGCCGAGTACGTAGGAGGCGAGCGTGCGCACCTGCTTGCCACCGCGCCCGCGCTGACTGGCTTCGTCCTGCCCGGGGTTGAAATGGAACAGGTTGTCGTGGGCGGCGGTCATGATGGTCTGGATGGCATCCGCCGCGGTGGTTTTGCCCGAACCATTCCCCCCGGAAAAGAGGTTGATCGGGCCGAATTCACATTCGGTGTTGGGGATGTTGCCCCAGTGGATGTAGATGAACTTCTTCAGATACATAAATAGTCTCTAGGGGCGCCAAAATCAGGCTGCTCTCAATGCACAAATTAATCTTTTTTGGCGTCGCGCCCGGGACGAGGACCAGAACCCGTTTCAAGACACGCCGTAAACCCATCCATGGGGGCTCGACGCGCGGAGTCCCTCCGCTTACGGTCTTGAAACGGGTTCTGGCCCCCGCCCCTCAGTGCCAGTAACCACGTGTTGTGAATCGTTCAACATGCATACATATCGGTTTTTCCAAAGCGGAGGTCGCGTAGGGCGGATAAGGCCAAAGGCCGCATCCGCCGTCACACACCTTGACCCAATCACCGCTCCCCGGAAAATATCGATGCGCCTTCCGGTTCTGCTTCACCGGCCTCATCCTCGGTCGGTGCTTCGGCTTCAATGTCCTGCCGCAAATTATCCAGCCATTCATTGTTCACCAGATTCACAATCAACGGCCGCACCTTGATCCAGCTATCGGTCTGCTCCAGATCCGCCTCCTGGGCGTAGTGAATCAGTCGCAACTGACGCAACCGGCGGAATAACTGACGGCGTTCCGCCAGGGCTTCGGGCAGGCTGCGTTGCAGGAGGTTCTTGCTGGCCAGCGCCACCGCTTCCAGAGACAGGGTCGCGCAGCCCTGTTCGTCAATCACGCCCTCGCGCACCGCCTTGTCATACTCGGCGCGCAAAATCAGCACCAGGGCGATTTCCGCCTGATTCAGGCGGGTGCGAAAACCGCCGTTAAACGGCTCGTCACTTTCATCTTCAATGCCGGGCACTCGCGCACCGGGCGGGATCAGACGGACAAACTGAAAGCGCGTGTCGTGTTGCAGGCGAACGCCCATCAGGCTGAGGTAATCATCCACCAAGGCTTCAATGCGCTCGAAGCGATCGTACAACTCGGCTTCCACTTGACTGTCGTCCCGGCACAATACGCCATAATCCAGCAGTCGCTGAATCAACTCTCGCCACTCTTTGAGGGTCAGGTTGTGTGACTCCAGGGCCCGTTCGAGGCTATCGGTCAGAGGGCTCATTGGCATCCTCGGTCAGTTCAATAATGTATTCGTCGCGGTGGGTGAAGAAATCACCCTCGGTAATGCGTGGACTTTCCGCCAACCAGGCTTCATCCTGACGCACCCGAAAACCGAACTCGGAGGACAGGTTGGCCGCCGCTCCCACTTCGGTGGCCCGCGCCAGACTCAACAATTCGGGGAGACTCACGGCGGTCAGCGACCGGCTGCTGACCTGCCCCTGTTCGTCCAGCGCCTGTTGGACGTAGGCGCGCACATCCTTGCCCTGCAGCGAAAACGCCTGTTCAAGGGCTTGCTGAATATACAGCTGTCGTTGGGCGTCCCGGTCCAGGGGCTGATCATCGTCCAGGTCGCTGCGAATCGGCGCCCGCGACCGTCGTTCACGCAGTATCAGTTGGCCCGGGTCGATATAGCGCAAGTGCAGTGCGGACCAGTCCTCGCCGTGACGCTGCAACAGTTCGTCCTGTCGCTCGCGGGGCTGCGCCGCCAATAGCTGACACAGCTCCAGGGCGCCGTCACCGCTTTGCGCATGAATGTAGCTGAGCTGACGGATGATGATGTCGGCCCGCTGGGTAAAGGTATTCAGGGCTTTGCGCAGGGCCGGCAACATCACATCGCAGGCATTTTTCAGCCGGGTCTCGATGGTCTGCAGCAGGGTTTCCAGTAGCGAGCTACCTGGCACCACCCGTTGCGGCAAGAGTGTTCGCAGGCGCAATTCCATCACCGCGCGCCAGTCTTTTTCGGCGGTTTCGGGGTCGCCTTCGCCGTATTTGCGTTTGCGCCGAATGCGGCTGATGATCCGGGCCACCTGGTCCCGGTATTTCTCTACGCTATCGGCGGACAGCCGGACTTCCAGATCGGGTTTGAAGACTTTTTCCATAAAGTCGAAAAATTCATCGCTGGCCTGTTGCACCAACTGCCGGGCTTCGACATCGCGGACCAGCTGTCGCTTGCGCTCTTCCAGCTCTGCAATCACATCGGTGAAGTCGCTGATGATCCGCTCGGAGTATTCGTAGGCATCCAGCAGGTCGTGGACTTCGCCGCGATCCAGAAAGGCCTGAAGACTGTTGCGGGTATTGCGGGTGTTACGGTGCCGGGTGCGAAAGTCATTGTGCTGGTTGGCTGCAAAGGGCTGAGTAAACAGCCGTCCCATGCGGGAAAAGCCGTAGCTGCTCTGTAGGTTGGCATCATCTACCCGACGTTCCAGCCAGCCGGCTTCGAGCAGTCGATTGACAATAAAACCGGCCAGTTCCCGTTGGGTTTTGAAGCGCCCTTCGCTATCACCGGGCTCGTCGCGACTGTCCAGAACCGGAGTGCGGGCTATCGCTTCCTTGAAAATATCCAGCAGCCCTTCCCGGTTCAGGCCCGCGCCGTAATCCCGCAGGTCCGTGTATAACCTCTGGTACAACAGACGCAGGCATTCCGCGACCACTTCACGGTACTTTCCCGTCAGCGGATTGAAGAAATGGGGACGTTCGTCGGTGAAGAACATTCAGCAGTTAATCGTAAATACACTGGTCGGCAAAGGTCTGGGAATCCTCCCGCGACCAGTCGGCATTGGGAACATTCATCATCTGCTCGCACCAGGCTTCACTGCCGGGTTCGGCATTCACCTCGATTTGGGGGATTTCGGAATCGCGCTCGGCGGGCGCGGGAATGACCGCGATATCCCGGACCGGCTCCTCTGGTTCGGATTCAGGCTGATTCAGAATTAGCAACACGCCAACCACAATCATCAGGACACTGGCGCCCATCAGGGCAAAAATCGCTTTCATGACTACCTCAGGATTCGTTCAGCCAGTCGGCTACGGTTTCGGCAAAATAGGTAATGATCAGATCGGCCCCGGCACGCTTGAACGCCAACAGACTTTCCATGGCAACCGCCCGTTCGTCAATCACTCCGGCCTCGGCGCCGGCCTTGATCATGGCGTACTCGCCACTGACCTGATACACCGCCAGCGGCCGAGCGGAGTGCGCTCGAATGTCCGCCAGCACGTCCAGATAGGCGATACCCGGTTTGACCATCAGAATGTCCGCCCCTTCATCCTCATCCTGCAGGGATTCCGCCAGCGCTTCCCGACGATTGGCGGGGTCCATTTGGTAACTCGCCCGGGTGCCTTTGAAATTGCTGTCCACAGCGTCCCGGAAAGGACCATAGAAGGCGGACGCAAATTTGGTGGAGTAGGACATCACCGGGATATGGCCATAACCGGAGGCATCCAGTGCGGCACGGATGGCGGCGATCATGCCGTCCTGCATGCCGGAGGGGGCAATCATGTCGACCCCGGCCTTGGCCGCCACCACGACCTGCTTCTGCAGGTTTTTAAGGGTCGCATCGTTGTCGACATCGTCCCCATGGACGACGCCGCAGTGACCGTGATCGGTATATTCGCAGAAGCAGTTGTCGCTGATGACGCACATCTCGGGCTGGGCGGCTTTGACGGTGCGGATCATACGCGCCATCAGGCCTTCGGGGTTCCATGTGTCGCAGCCTTCGGCGTCTTTATGCCGGGACACGCCAAACAGCAGTACCGCCCGAATGCCTTTTTTCCAGGCGCTGGTGACTTTGTCGGCGAGCTGGGCTTCTGGGTAGCGAACCACGCCGGGCATGCTGCCGATTTCGACGGGTTGATCAATGCCTTCTTCGACAAACAACGGCAATATCAGGTCACTGACCTCAAGCCGGGTCTCCCGAACCATGTCGCGCAGCGCGCCCGTCCGCCGCAGCCGACGAAACCGAAATTCGGGATGAGTATCGTTGGTCATTGATTACCTCTGATCGATTTTTGATTGTGGCCAAAGCCAAACATTCTTAGCGTAACAAGTACGAATGCAAAATAGCCGGGTTTGTCGGGTTACGCTTCGCTAACCCGACCTACTCACCGGATGACCCCGTAGGTCGGATTAGCGAAGCGTAATCCGACACAAACCTTACGTGGTAGCCGGAACGTCCGGCGGCTACAAGGTAAGGGGTTTCGGAAACGCATAAACCCATCCATGGGGCTCCATCGCTTCTCCCTGAAGCGACGGTTCCGAAACCCCTTACCTTGCATCCGCCTCCGTGCGGTCGTAGCGATTCCGGTGCCGCACCTAACTCGCTTACGTCAGTGGGGAGGCGGATGCGGGGTATAGCCATTGGAGACTCTCGGAGACATGGATGTCGACGAGAAGCCCCCATGGATGGGTTCACGGCGGGTCTCCAATGGCTATACCCCGTAGCCGCCGGGCTCTCGGGTTAAACCGAAAGTTATCGTATCGTCGCCTTCAAACCGCCAGAGCACCCTCGTGCGACCACTCGCAGCGTACCTGCATATCTCCTGAGCCTGGCTTGTGGTAGCTTGCCGTGGACTCCCAAGTGAACGTATGCGTGCCGCACAACTCCGTTTCCAGGTGTACCGTGGCTGAGACCCAATACATCTTGCTCAGCAAATCCTCAAACTGTGCGATCCACTGATCCCACTCATACTCAACGGCTTTATAAGACGCACCGAAATGCATCACCTCCGTCTGGTAGTGTCCTGGACGAACCTCCACCTGCGGAATTGAAAACATCTCCTGGGACAAAAACGGCCAATCGTCCGCGTGCGGCAACGTCAACATCGCGTCGCGGTTGACCAGCAGGCGTTGCCCTTCCGAGGGAAGGTACGCCATGTCCTTGATGCAACCATACACAATCGATTCTTGATCCATAGCCGCTCCTTTTCACGACTGCCTGACCAACTTTCTGTCGGATTACGCGCGATGCGCTAATCCGACCTACTTGTAAAACTGGGGTGCCCGCAAGGTCGGGTTGGTCGGGTTACACTTCGCTAACCCGACCTACTCGCAGTTCCGTAGGTCGGATTAGCGCACAGCGCGTAATCCGACATCAGTTACCGCAACGGCCACCACCAAGGGCCTTTGAAACGCCTTTCGCAGGACTTCAATTGCTCGCGATAGCGCCGAGCCCGCTGTTCCACTTTACCGGCAACACCCACCAGCCAGGCTTTCTGATCAAAGGTTCGCCGTTTATAGCCGCCGTGACCTTCGTGGTACGCCAGGTACAGGTTGCGGGCGTCGTTTTTGTCGATCCCTACCCGCTTTTTGCTCTGGGCATTGTACCAGCCGATAAAATCAATCGCGTCCGCAAAATAGCTGCGGCTAGCCCAGTGGTTGCCGCTCATGCGCTGGTATTCTTTCCAGGTCTCGTCTTTCACTTGCGCGTAGCCGAACGCGCTGCTTTTTCTCGGGCCGGGGATCACCCACAGGATTTTGGTGCGCGGCGGTTTTGCCTTGGGGCGAAAGCTTGATTCCTGGTACATCATGGCCATCAGCGTCGGGATGTCCGAGCCCCAACGGCGCTCGGCGCGCCGGGCGTCTTTGTACCAACCGCGCTTTTCGTCAAAGACGTCGCAGATATTGTCGCTGCTCTTGGGCGGAGCGGAGGCGCAACCGACCAGCGTGGTCACTGCCAACAGTATCAGACTCAGCGCTCGCATCAGTTCTGCTCCCACTGGTTCAACAACTCAAGCAGGCCGGCCTCGTCCATTATGTCCACGTCCAACTCCTCGGCTTTCTTCAGTTTGGAGCCGGCCCCGGGGCCGGCGACCAGGTAATCGGTTTTCTTGGACACACTGCCCGCCACTTTGGCACCCAGGGCCTGCAGACGTTCCTTGGCCTCATCCCGCGTCAAGGATTCCAGCGATCCGGTCAGGACGTAGGTCAGCCCCGCCAGGGGTAAGGACTCCCGGTCAATGGGCGCCTGTTCCGTCCAGGAGACGCCGGCGTCGCGCAGCGCCTGTACCGCCTCGCGGTTGTGGGGCTGGGCGAAGAACTCGGCGACGAAGTGGCCTACTACAGGGCCGATATCGTCTACTTGTTGCAGATGTTCTTCATCCGCTTGTGCCAGGGCATCCAGACTGCCGTAGTACTGGGCCAAATTGCGGGCGGTGGCTTCCCCCACTTCACGGATTCCCAGGGCGTAGATGAACTTGGCCAGGGTGGTCTGTTTGCTGTTGTCCAGGGCCTTGAGCAGGTTGTCCGCAGACTTTTCGCCCATGCGCTCCAGCCCGGTAAGGTCCTCGCGGGTCAGGTGGTAAAGATCGGCCACGGCGTTGACCAGGCCCTTTTCCACCAGTTGATCCACCAGCTTGTCGCCCAGACCATCCACGTCCAGCGCTTTGCGGGAGACGAAGTGCTTGATGGCCTCTTTGCGCTGGGCGGCACAGATCAGGCCGCCGTCGCAGCGGGCCACGGCTTCGCCGGGTACGCGTTCGACCGGCGAGCCACACACCGGGCAGTGGTCGGGAAATTCAATCTCACGCGCATCGTCGGGGCGGCGGTCGGTCACCACCGAGACGATCTGCGGAATCACATCCCCGGCGCGGCGCACGATGACGGTATCACCGATTTTGACGCCCAGTCGCTCGATTTCGTCACGGTTGTGCAGCGTGGCGTTGGAAACGGTGACGCCGCCGACGAACACCGGTTCCAGCCGCGCCACCGGAGTGACCGCGCCGGTGCGCCCGACCTGAAACTCGACGTCGAGCAGTTGGGTCATTTCTTCCTGAGCGGGAAATTTATAGGCGATCGCCCAGCGCGGCGCGCGGGCCACAAAGCCCAGCTCTTCCTGCAGGTCCCGCCGGTTGACCTTGAATACGATACCGTCGATGTCGTAATCCAGCTGCGCCCGGCGCTCGCCCAATTGCTGGTAGTACTCAATACAGGCATCTGCGCCCTGCACCACCCGCATTTCCCGGTTGATCTTGAGACCCCAGTCACGGAACGCCTCGAGTGTTTCCGAGTGCTTGGTGGGCACTTCGCCATCTTCGACATAACCCACGCTGTAGGCGCACATCTCCAGGGGCCGCGTCGCGGTAATGCGCGCGTCCAACTGTCGGAGACTGCCGGCGGCCGCGTTGCGTGGATTGACGAACAGCTTGTCGCCCTTCTCCCGGGCCTTTTCATTAAGGGCCTCGAACCCGGCTTTGGGTATGTAGATTTCACCGCGCACCTCGAGCACCCGGGGGTACCCGGAGCCGCGCAGTTTCAGGGGAATCGAATCGATGGTGCGGACGTTCTGGGTAATGTCTTCGCCCTGGGTGCCGTCTCCCCGGGTGGCGCCGCGCACCAGCAGGCCATCGCGGTACAGCAGGCTCACCGCGATGCCATCGAGCTTGGGCTCGCAGGCGTATTCAATGGTGGCGTCGTCCTGTAGCCGATCCCGGACCCGCCGGTCGAAGGCGATCAGGTCGTCCTCGCCGAACGCGTTATCGAGGGAGAGCATCGGCAGTTCGTGAGTGACCGTGGCGAAGGCGCTCAGCGGTGTCTGGCCAACCCGCTGAGTCGGTGAATCCGGCGTCACCAACTCGGGATACTCGGCTTCCAGATCCTGCAACTCGCGCATCAACCGGTCATAGGCCGCATCGGGAATCCGGGGCTCGTCCAGCGCGTAGTAGCGGTAGTTGTGTTCCTGAATCTCGGCCCGGAGCGTTTGCGCCCGGGCGCTGGTCTCGGCCGGAATGGCAGAGGTCGATTTGGCCATGTACGGAATTATCCTGGCAGTCGGGTTACTTCATTGTCAGACGGTTCAGCGTGGGCTCGTGCCCAGGTCGCCTAGTGCGGCATCCGGGACAGCTGCTTGCGCTCGAACTCGTGGATGCGCTGGCGGCAGTGTTCCTGGGTCTGCCGGGTCATGACGCTGCGGTTTTCGTCCTTGAGCTCGCCCCCCAGCTCCAGGGCAATGGCCCGGGCGGCTTCGAGCATTTCGTCGAACACTTCCACATTGTCCAGCTCGACCCGCTCTTCAAGCGGTAGCGTCATGAACAGGCTGACGCCGGGCGTTGTGAAGTCCGCCATGGTGTCCAGATCAAAGACGCCGGGCTTGACCATATTGGCCAGGCTGAACAGGATCGGGCCGCCACCTTTGGCCCCTTCGTAGCGATGGAAAATGTTCATGTCACCAAAGCGCAGGCCCGCTGACACCAGCGAGTCCAACAGAGCGTCCCCACGGAATTGCTCACCGGTGGGCGCCATCACGTTCACGATCAGCACCTCTTCGGGCTGCGGTGGCGCCTTCGGCGGCTCCTCCGGTTTGGCTGTGCGACGGTCAGAGGGTGCTTTTTCGGCTTTCCGGGGCTCGGGTTTTGCGGGCGCGGGTTTGGGCGATTTTGCCACCGGCGCTTCGGGCTTTTTAGCCTCACTGCGGGCGGGGCTCGAGGGTTCCGGCTTGGCCGCCCTGGCGCTGGATACGCTGCTGTCGGCGTTTCCACCCAAGGTGGGCTCGATCCGCTCCGGATCGTCCTCAAAGGTATCTTCGCCGGTGGTTTCCATCAGAATGGGCACCGATTCGTCCAGATTCAGCGTGACCTGCTCCGGAATGCCCCGGTGGGTTTCCGGGCGCTGGCGTTCAGAGGTCAGCTTGGAGGTGGCGGGCGGCCGAGTCTCGGCTTCCGCCGCTTCGCTGTCCAGTTCGGCCAGTTGCTCATCGAGGTTGGTTTCGTCGTCCTCGGCCAGCTCACCGTCCTCTTCCTGCAGCGCTTCGCGATCGTCAAACGCTCTATCATCAAAATCCTGACCATCAAGGTCCCGATCGTCATCGACTTCATCCACGGGGGCGTGATGGAAAGGACGCTCATCCTCCGGCGTCTCCCGATAGGCCACCACGCGCGCACCGCCATTGGGAAGCTCGGCGCTATAGTCGTCGGCGGCCGCCTTGCTCGACCCCGCTGAGCGGCGTACCGAGGGCGAAACCTTCAGGGAGTCTTTGCGGGCATTGTGCATACGCCGCCAGCCATCGAGCAGAATCCCGAGGATCAGGAGGATAATCAGTATCGTCAGCCAGTCACCCATAGCGTTAACCGTCAGTTACTCCGTTGTCTGCTCGCCCGAGGCGCATTATACCGCTGCCAGTTCCGCGGCTTCGTCCACATCCACAGTAACCAGGCGGGATACGCCCGGTTCGTGCATGGTAACACCCATCAACTGGTGCGCCATCTCCATGGCAATCTTGTTGTGGGTAATATAAATGAATTGCACGTGCTGGGACATCTCTTCCACCATGCGGGCATAGCGGCCCACGTTGGCGTCATCCAGCGGCGCGTCCACTTCGTCCAGCATACAGAATGGTGCCGGATTCAGGCGGAAAATCGAGAATACCAGGGCAATGGCCGTCAGCGCCTTCTCCCCACCGGAGAGCAGGTGAATGGTACTGTTCCGCTTGCCCGGTGGCCGCGCCATGATGGCAATACCGGTATCGAGTAAATCTTCGCCGGTAAGTTCCAGATAGGCGTGTCCGCCGCCGAACACTTTAGGGAACAGCTCCTGGAGGGACTTGTTGACCTCGTCAAAGGTCTCCTTGAACCGTGTCCGGGTCTCGCGGTCGATTTTGCGGATCGCGTTTTCCAGGGTTTCCAGCGCTTCGCGCAAGTCTTCATCCTGAGCGTCCAGGTACTGTTTGCGCTCTGACTCGGTCTGGTACTCGTCGATGGCGGCCAGGTTGATGGCGCCCAAGCGCGCAATGCGGCCGGCCACCTGTTCCAGCTCCTGCTCCAGGGGCTTCACTTCGGCGTCCTCGGGCAGGTCCGCCAACAAGGTGTCCAGGTCAAACTCATCTTCTTTCAGTTGCTGGGCGAGCCCGGCCCGCTGCACTTCAAAGGTCTGGGCGGCCAGGCGCTCCTGTTCCAGATGGGCCCGCACCGCCTGAACTTCCTGCTCAGCCTTGTGCCGGGCCTGCTCGGCGGTGCGCAGCTCCTGTTCGACCTCTTCAAGGGCGCGGCGAGCCTCGCTCAACTCCCCTTCGACCGCCAGGCGCTTGTCCAGATTCGCTTCCAGCTCAAGCTGGTGCTCCTCGGCGGGATCCCGCGTTTCGCCGAGTGCTTCCAGCAATTGTTCTTTGCGTTCGCGCAGCCGCTGGGTCTGCTCCTGCAGGCGGGTAATACCCAAGCGAATGCTGTCCAGCTGGGTTTTCAGAGACTGGGCGCGCATGGCCATTTCATGGGCCTTGTCGCGATCGTGCCGGGCCTTCTGCCGGGCCTGATCCAGACCGGAGCGGATTTCATCCCGCTGCTGCAACAGGCGCTCACGCTCATCGGTGTCCATTTCCATGGATTCGATGGCTTCGCTGAGGATCATCCGGGCTTCGGCGAGCTGTTCGCCCTCCTGGTCCAGTTGTTCACTGGCTTCCCGGATTTCGGTTTCGGTGCGCTCGCGGCGAACACTGATCTGTTCGATACGGGCCTGCTTGGCGCTCAACTGGGCTCGCAACTCACCGGCGCGGCGGCTCTGCTCGTCGGATTCCCGACGCAGGTTTTCCCGCTCGCGCTCGAGGTTCTGCACGGCCTCGCGGCCTTCGGTGCGGGCCTCATCCAGACGGGCAACGGTTTCCTCGAGTTCCGCAATGCTGGCGTCGAGCTCTTCAAGCTCCTGACGGCGGGCAATCACACCGTCGCTGGCGTCGGTGTCCCGGGCCACTTTCAGCCACTGGGGACCGAGCCACAGGCCGTCGCGGGTAATCACCGATTCCCCGGCCTCCAGCTGTGAGCGCAGCGCCAGGGCGGAGGGCAAGTCTTCGGCGATGTAGACGCCGTGCAGCAGCTCACTCAGATCCCAGTCCGCCTGGACTTTGTCCAGCAGGCGCTCCGCCTTGTCGCCGGTGGCAACACCCGGCCGGCGGGCGGTATCCATCAGTACCAGCTCACCCTGGCTGAGCCCCGCGAGGGTATTGGCCACGGCATCAAAACCGTCCACGCAGACGGCCTGCAAACTGTTGCCCAGGGCGGTCTCGACCGCTTTGTCCCAGCCATCCGATACGGTCAGGGTTTCCGCCACGCGCGGCTGGTCGGTCAGTTGCTGTTCGGCCAACCAGTCGGCGACGGCCTCGCTCTTCTCACCCAGGGCGGCCTGCTGCAGGGCTTCCAGGGAGGCGTGGCGGCCGCGCAGGCTCTGCAGCTTGCTGCGCGCCTGGTCAAGCTCGTCCGCCAGGCGGTTGTTGTCTTCCCGACGGGTTTCCAGCTCCTCGCCCAGCGCTTCGCTGCGACCGCGTTTTTCCTCGACCACCAGGTCCAGCTCGGCCAACTGTTCGTTCAGCTGTTCGATTTCTTCATCGTCGGAGCCCAACTGGAGATTGGATTTCTCCTCCTTGAGCTTTTCGATCCGTTGCAGCAGGCGCTGCTGGACCTGCTCCAGGTGCTGAATCCGGGACTGCTGCACTTCCGCCCGCTGGCGGGGCTCGGCGGCGCGCTGGTTGAAGGTGTCCCATTCGGTCTGCCAGCGCTGCATGGCCTCTTCCGACTCCTGCAGAGCGTCCCCTGAGGACTCCTCGGCGGCCCGAACCAGCTCCAGCTCCGGCTCGATTTCCATCAGCTCGGCTTCCCAGCCCTCGGCTTTTTCCCGGTCGAACTGCAGGCTGTCTTCCGCTTCGCGGCTGTCCCGCTCGGTCTGCTCCAGGTCGGTCTGCAGTTGCCGGCTGCGCTCCTGGGCGTGCTGGATGGTCTGTTCAATGCGGGCAATGTCCGCGCCAATGGCGTAGTACCGGCCCTGAACTTCATTGAATTTGTCCTGAAGCTCGGTGTACTGGCTGCGACATTTCTCGATCTGGGTATCTTTATTCACCTGATCGGTGACGAAGGACTCCATGCGCAGCTCCAGGTCGCGAATCCCGGTCTGCTTGGCCTTGGCCTGTTCATCCAGGTTGCGGTATTTCAGGGCCTGCAACTGGGCTTTGAGCTGACGCTCTTCTTTCTTGTATTCGGTGTACTTCTCCGCGGCCTGTGCCTGACGCTGCAGGCGGCTGAGCTGACGCTCCAGCTCATCGCGAATATCGGTGAGGCGCTCCAGGTTTTCCTGGGTGCGGCGCATGCGGTTTTCGGTGTCACGGCGTCGCTCCTTGTACTTGGAGATGCCCGCCGCTTCCTCGATATACACCCGCAGCTCTTCCGGCTTGGCTTCAATCAGGCGCGAGATCATGCCCTGCTCAATGATGGCGTAGCTGCGCGGGCCGAGGCCGGTGCCAAGGAAAATGTCGGTAATATCCCGACGGCGACACTTGGTGCCATTCAGGTAATAGAAGTTCTGGGCTTCGCGGGTGACCTTCCGCTTGATGGAGATTTCGTTGAAGGCGGCGTATTCGCCCTGGACGGTTTTGTCCGAGTTATCAAACACCAGCTCGATGGACGCCTGCCCTACCGGTTTACGGGCGTTGGAGCCGTTGAAAATGACGTCGGTCATGGCTTCGCCGCGCAGGTTTTTGGCGGAGGACTCCCCCATCACCCAGCGGACGGCGTCGATGATGTTGGACTTGCCGCAGCCGTTGGGGCCCACGACCGCGCACAGGTTGCTGGGAAAGTTGACCGTGGTCGCGTCGACGAAGGATTTAAAACCGACCAGCTTGATACACTTGAGGCGCATAGGTCCCTATCACTCTGTTTCGACGTTCGGCGCCCGGATTCCCGTCGCCTAGCCCATTGAAATCATTAGAATTTTAGCGATCCAAAGACTCGGGCTCTGGAGCGCTCAGCAAAAGCGAGGATTCTACACGGATTTGTGCTATTCGGCGATGGGCTCGTCAATGACCAGGGTCAGGGGCTCAGAGCGATTCTCCAGGTCAACCGGACCCATACGCCCTTCCCAGTCGCCGGCCTGAGGCACAGCGTCACCACTGTGGGATAGTCGTGCGACCAGTTCTACCTGCTCCACTGTGGCCAGCGAAGCCGCCGGTGACATGGCCATAGTTTCATCCAAAGTAATGGATATTGGCAATTGGTTCGCCGCTACCCTCTGAATGGCAAGGGGCATGGGTGATCCATCCCAGGCGCGGGCGTAAACAAACACCGTTTCGTCACCGTCGTACTGAACCTGTTCGCCCAGCGACACTTCAACGGTGACGCTGACCTTGTCCTCGGAGGCGTCGGCCGTCTGGCTCTCACCGGATTCCCCAAGCGCCTGACGGGCTCGCTCAATCCCTCTCTGAAACGCCATGGCGTTGCCGGACTGCGGATTCATGACTTCCAGCGCCCGCTGCCAGTAATCAATCGCGTCCTGAAAGTTGCGTTGACCAAAGGCATCGATACCAGCCAACCCCAGCGCCGTGGTCTCCTGGGGATCCGCGGCCAGCGCTTCCTCGATCAGGGTCTGGGCGCGCTCGCCAATCCGGTTGTCGTCTCGGATGAACAGGGTTTCCGCCAATTCGGCACGAATACGCGCGGAACCGGGCTCGAGCGCAAGAATCCGCTCGTAGGCGTCCACTGCCTGATCGTAGTGGCCCAGTTCGCGGGAATAGTGCGCCAGCAGGAACAGATATTGAGTGGAGTCCGGTTCTTTTTTCAGGCGGGCCTGAATGTGCTCCACCAGCTCCCAGGTCCGGCTGGGATCGACCCGCTGGTCGCTCATCCGCTCTTCCCGATCAAGACGAGCCTTATTCGCCTGAAGATCCGCCAGAAACACATCTTCGCTGGCTCCGCGCCACTCATAAAATGCCAGGCTGCCCACCATGGACGCCGCCGCCACGATCACCAACACCCGACCGCCGGGCAGTGCCCGCCCGCGTACCGGCTTACTGCTGGCCAGCTCGCGCTCCTCCTGAAGCAGGGCTCGCTCCTGCTCCAGCTTCAATTGCTCAAAGGTTTCCTGATTGATGCGTCCCGCACTCCGGTCGGCCTCAAGCTCCGCCAGGTATTTGCGAAACAGCGCCACATTGGTTTCCAGATAGTGCCGACGCACCTGCTCCAGATGCGAACCGGTTGCTTTGCGTCGCATGGGCCAAAGAAAAAACGCCAGAGCCACAACCACCATCAGGGCCATGACCCACCACAAAGGAGTCATCATCGTTCGGGATTCTCGTCGTCGGAAGAGTTCAACAGCCGGTCCAGCTCGGAGCGTTCGGCATCAGTGAGGTTTTTGGCCGTCTCGGTCGGGGCCAGCCCGCTGCTGCGTCGCTGACGCACTACCCAGATAAGGATGATGATACCGAGCAACAACACCACTACCGGCCCGAGCCAGAGCGCCAGCGTGGCCGCTTTCAGTGGGGGGCGGTAGAGTACGTAGTCGCCGTAGCGCTCGACAAGGAAGTCGGTGATTTCCTTGTCGGCGCGCCCTTCTTTGATCATCCGGTAGACCTGATCACGCAGGTCCTTGGCAATCGGAGAATCAGATCCCGCCAGATTCTGGTTCTGACACTTGGGGCAG
Source organism: Marinimicrobium sp. LS-A18 (assembly GCF_000463525.1). NCBI lineage: Bacteria > Pseudomonadati > Pseudomonadota > Gammaproteobacteria > Cellvibrionales > Cellvibrionaceae > Marinimicrobium > Marinimicrobium sp. LS-A18. The sequence continues at coordinate 811,261 of NZ_AWEP01000002.1, read as the reverse complement.
CGAAGCTCATCAATAAAGCTCTGGTACCGTTGCCGGTCCGTCTCGCTGTCAAACTCACGGATATCCACGGCGCCATGCGCCGCCGACCAGGGCAACATCAACAGCCACCCCATAAACCACCAAGTCCGCACCAATGACCTCAAGGCAAACGCCCCCTCTGCTGATTCGAGAGCGAAGAGTATAACAAGCCCCTCTCTCGGGTGGCGAGAAACCCGAAGAAATTCGCCCGCGAAAGTTTTTTGAAAAAAATGCCAAAAAGGAATTGACCTGAGCCCTCGTTTCATTAGAATACGCAGCTCCTGAACGGGGGTGGTTAGCTCAGTTGGTAGAGCGGCGCCCTTACAAGGCGTAGGTCACAGGTTCGACTCCTGTACCACCCACCACATCCGTTCACGCTACCGTTGGACCGGTAGTTCAGTTGGTTAGAATGCCGGCCTGTCACGCCGGAGGTCGCGGGTTCGAGTCCCGTCCGGTCCGCCATACATACGAAAAAGGCCCACACGAAAGTGTGGGCCTTTTTCGTATGTATCGTGGAATGTGATGGGCGAGAACCCGCGCTCCGGGTTCGACAAAACGGCAGGACAGCCGTTTTGCACAGCGCGAAGCGCTGCCCGAAGGGTGGGCGCCATGGACGGCGCCCATGAGTCCCGTCCGGGGACGTGACGCTACCTCACAGCTAGTACCGAAGCCGTCCGAAGGGCGAGGGCCATGGATGGCCCGAGTGAGTCCCGTCCGGTCCGCGCAGCGCGAAGCGCTGCCAAAGAGATCAGACGAAGACAATAAACCGCCAAGAAGTTCGGTTCGGCTCGGCAACGGCGGATGCGCTTCGCTTATCCGCCCTACGCAACCTCTGCCGCCACACTCCACATACACGAACCACGGCAGTCTTCAACGGCGGATGCGCCTACGGCTTATCCGCCCTACTCGGCTTTCAACCGCTCCACCAAGGGCCCAAGCTCCTCATCCCACACACGCTGGTCGATAATCCCCACATGGCGATGACGGATCACTCCCTGCTTATCGACCACATAGGTCTCCGGCGCCCCAAACACGCCCAGATCCACCCCGAGACGACCGTCCTGATCGACCACACTCAGACGATACGGATCGTGTAACTGCCCCAACCAGCGCTTGGCCTCTTCTACATCGTCTTTATAGTTAATGCCATAAATCGGCATGCCCTGCTCGGCCAACCGCACCAGAAACGGGTGCTCGATCCGACAGGCGGCACACCAGGTGGCCCAGACATTGACCAGACTCACCTCACCCTTGAAGGTCTGCTCGGTAATCTGCGCATCGGCATCCCGTACCGTGGGCAGATTGAACGCGGGCATCGGATCGCCTATTCGGCTGGACGGCATTTCGGTTGGATCGAGGCTCAGTCCACGCCAGAACAGCACCGCGAGTACTGCAAAAATCATCAGCGGGATAAACAGCTTCAGACGATTCATTCGGTGACCTCGCCTCCCAGGGTAGGCGCGTGACTATCGGCTTCCTTCTGGGCGAGCCGGCGGTAGCGCTTATCGGCCACAGCCAGTCCCCCACCGAGGGCCATGAAAATCGCCCCAAGCCAGATCCAGCGTACGAACGGTTTGATGTGCACCCGCATGGCCCAGGCACCATTCTCCAGGGGCTCACCCATGGCGACGTAAAGGTCCCGGAACAGTCCCGGGTCCAGGGCCACCTCTGTCATCAGGTTGCCGCCGGCCAGATAGCGTCGCTTCTGGGGGGTCATCTGAAACAGGTACTCACCGTCTTTGGAAACGCGGATACGGGCTTCATCCGCCAGATAGTTGGGCCCACGGACCCGCTCAACACTCTCGAGCACAAATTCATAGTGGCTTGTGCGCACTGACTCGCCGGGCGCCATGCGGACATCCCGCTGCTCGGTGTACACGGTATTCAGGCAGACACCGATCGTAGTGACCGCGATACCGGCGTGCGCCAGCTGCATGCCCCAATAACTCAAGGTCAGCTTTCTCAGGCCGGTCCACCAGCGTTCGCTGTGACGCAACCGGTAGCTCAAATCCGAGATGCCCGCAGTGACGATCCACAGCGCGAAAAACACCGCCAGGCCGGCCTGCCAGGAATACTGGTCACCATACAGGGCGGGAAACAGCGCACCGCCCGCCACACTGATGGTCAGAGGCTTCCACAGAAGCTGACGCAATTGTTGCCAGGTGGTCCGCTTCCAGTTACTGGAAACGCCCGGTGCCATAAGCAGGCACACCAAGCCCATCAGCGGGACAAAAAACACGTTGAAGTACGGCGGCCCCACGGAAATCTTGCCCCAGCCCAGGGCATCGGCAATCAGCGGATACAGCGTGCCCAGTAGCACACTGATCATGATGCTCACCAGCAGGATATTATTGGCCAACAGGAACGTTTCCCGCGCGGTTGCCGTGAACCGCGTTGTGGTGTGTACCACCGGTGCCCGGAGTGCATATAGGGTCAATGAGCCGCCGACCACGAGCAACAGGAACATCAGAATGAACACACCCCGCTCCGGATCATTCGCGAAAGCATGCACCGACGTCAGCACTCCTGAGCGAACCAGAAAGGTGCCCAGCAAGCTCAAAGCAAAGGTAAAAATGGCCAGCAACAGGGTCCAGCTTTTGAACAACCCTCGTTTCTCGGTTACCGCCATGGAGTGAATCAACGCGGTACCCACCAGCCAGGGCAGGAAAGAAGCGTTTTCAACCGGATCCCAAAACCACCAGCCTCCCCAGCCGAGCTCGTAGTAAGCCCACCAACTCCCCAGGGCGATTCCCAGGGTCAGAAAAGCCCAGGCGGTATTGGTCCAGGGGCGGGCCCAACGGGTCCAGGCCGCATCCATCCGGCCGCTGATCAGTGCGGCGATAGCAAAGGCGAAGCTGACTGCAAACCCCACGTACCCCATGTACAGCACCGGTGGATGCACAATCAGCCCGAAGTCCTGGAGCAGCGGATTCAGATCACTGCCCTCCTCCGGCGGCAGCGGCAGCAGCCGGTCAAACGGATTCGAGGTCAGCAGCATGAACAGTAAAAAGCCGATTGCCACAAAACCCATCACCGCCAGAACCTGGGCGCGCAGGCTCAGAGGCAGGCTTTTGCTCAGGTGTGCAATGGCGAGCGTCCAGCCGGACAGCATCAACACCCAAAGCAGCAGTGAACCCTCGTGCCCGCCCCAGACAGCGCTGATCTTGTAGTACACCGGCATCAGGGAGTTTGAGTGCCCGGCCACGTAGGACACGGAAAAATCATCCTGAACAAAGGCGATCGTCAGACAGACGAACGACACGGCGACAAAAAAGAACAGACCGGTAGCCAGGGAGCGGCTGGTGTGCATCAGCAGCTGATTGCCGGTCAGCGAGCCCGCAAGGGGAACCGTGGCCAGAGCGAGACTGAAGGCCAGCGCCAGAATCAGCGCAAAATGTCCAATCTCAGGGACCATAAACCATCACTCCACAGCCTTCGTCATGATCGCCGCCGGCCGCCGACATTGCGTCGGCGACTTCCGGGGGCATGTATTCTTCATCGTGTTTGGCCAGTACTTCCGTGGCCCGGAAAACGCCATCCGCTCCCAGCGTCCCGTTGACCACCGCCGCTTCTCCCTCGGCGAACAGATCCGGCAGGATACCGCCATAGGTCACGGTGAAGTCCACCACGCCATCGGTCAGGTCGAAGCGGGTCTCAAGATCGCCACTCTGGGAGCGCTGCACGCTGCCCGGACGCACACAGCCTCCGGCGCGGATCCGGGTATCCACCGGCGCCTCACCGGAGACGATCTGACCGGGCGGGTAAAACAGATTGATATTGGCGCGCAAGGCGTAAGCCATCAGACCCACTGCCAGGGTGGAAAACACCACCACAAAAAGCACCATGAACAGACGTTGTCGACGGACGGGATGCATAGGCTACTTCACTTCTCTTCACGAAGGCGGCCGAAAGAAGCCGCAGTGTATCAGGATTGGGGCGTCACCGCCGCCGGTTACTCCGCTGACCGCGCCGAGCGGCGAAGCAGTGCCGCCTGTCGGCGCAACCAGCGCTTGCGGCGGATACCCGGGCTCAGCAACAGGTACAGGAGCGTTCCCCAGGTGATCAGATAACACACCCAGACGTAGGGGCCGTGCCCTCCCATTCGCAAAAATTCGGCAAACGAGTCAAAGTAAAAACTCATCAGTGACGCTCCTCTTGGGCAATCAGCTCTCGCACCCAGCCGGTACGGCTCTCGCGGCGCAGTATTTCATAGCGGGTGTAGCGCAGCAGCACCACCGCATAGAATACGTAAAACGCCAGGATCATGGTCAACAGAGGGTACAACATCGAGGCGTGAATGGTGGGCGCCGAGGTCAACTTGAGCGTGGCCGGCTGATGCAGGGTGTACCACCAGTCCACGGACTTGTAGATGATCGGGATATTCACGGTGCCCACCAGAGCCAGCACGGCACTGGCTTTATCGGCCGCCTCGCGGCTCATGAAGGCGCTCTGCAGCGCCATGATGCCCAGATACAGGAAAAACAGTATCAACATCGAGGTAATGCGCGCATCCCAGGCCCACCAGGTGCCCCAGGTGGGTTTGCCCCAGATGGCGCCGGTCACCAGGGAGACAAAGGTCAGGGCTGCGCCGATGGGGGCGGCGGATTTCATCACCATGAAGGCCAGCTTCATCCGCCAGATCAGCCCTACCGCCCCGCACAGGGCCATCACGTAATAGCCCGCCAGTGCGAGAAACGCGGCGGGCACGTGGATATAGATGATCCGGTAGCTGTTGCCCTGCTTGAAGTCCTCAGGCGAAAAGGCCAGCCCCCAGACGGTGCCGAGCACCAGCAACACCAGAGCAATGGCGGTCAGCCAGGGCAGCCAGGCGCCGGTCTTGTCATAGAACCAGCGGGGAGAGCCAAGTCGGTGAAACCATTGCCAGGAAGCCATTCGGTGGTGCTCCTCAGATTCTTGTATCAGTAACTGTCGACGCAGATGCGCAGGGCTGCTGCCGCTGCAAACGGGGCCAGCACGGCGGCCATGGCCCCAAAGGTGCCCAACACGGCCAGGGCGACCCCCACCTCATTGCCCAGGGCGGCGTCGTTGACGGCGCTGGCGCCGAAAATCAGCACCGGAACATACAGCGGCATCACGATCAGGGACAGCAGCAATCCGCCCCGGCGCAGCGATACGGTCAGGGCCGCCCCGACCGAGCCAATCAGGCTCATGGTGATGGTGCCAATCATCAGCGACAGACACAGCACCCCATAACCGCCCTCCGGCAGTGCCAGCATCAAGCCGAGCAGCGGTGACATCAACGTCAGGGGCAGCCCGGTGACCAGCCAGTGGGCCAACACTTTAGCGAGGACCGTCAGGTAGAGCAATGACGGGCTGACCAGACACTGCTCCAGAGCGCCATCGTCAAAGTCAGAGCGAAACAGGCCATCGAGTGACAGCAGGGTCGCGAGCAGCGCCATGACCCACAGAATTCCCGGCGCCAGCACGGCGAGCAACTCTGACTCCGGCCCGACACCGAGCGGCACCAGGGTGATCGCAATCAGGAAAAAGACCAGTGGATTGATCCAGTCACCAGGGTGACGACCGGCCAGAAGGAGATCCCGTTTCAGGGTGGCAATAAAGGCACTGCCCGCCTCAGTACTCATCGCCCACCTCCTCTTCCACGCGCGGCGGATGATCGAGCAGGTTGAGCGGACGCAGTTCCGGCAGCCGGACCTCCTGATGGGAGGTAAGAATCACCAGGCCCCCTTCACGGGTGTGGTGCTGCAGCTGCTGCTCCAGATCCGCCACCCCTTTCTGGTCGATTGCGGTAAAGGGTTCATCGAGAATCCAAAGCGGTGCCCGGGACAGGTACAGGCGGGCCAGAGCCACCCGACGCAGCTGACCGGCCGATAGCTGATAACAGGGAATATCTTCGTAACCGGCCAGACCGACCCGCTCCAGAGCCGCCACCATATCGCCCTGCTGGCTGCCGGCGCTGAGCGCCCGATACCAGGCCAGGTTTTCCAGGGGGGTGAGCGCCGCCTTGATGCCCGGGGCGTGGCCGATGTAGAGCAGAGACTGACGGAACGGCCAGCGACAGGCGGATACCGGGGTGCCGCGCCATTCAATGCGACCCTGGGCAGGAACGCCTATACCGGCCAGGGTTCGCAGCAGAGTGGTTTTGCCGGAACCGTTTGGGCCCAGGATCTGGACCCGCTCTCCGGCGTGCAGCTGGGCGGTCAGACCACTGAACAGGGGGCGCTCATCGCGCTCGCAGGTCAGGTTCTCTAATGTAAGGAGGAGCTCCGCCAAAATAGTGCCGCCGTTCGCCATACGAAAACGGCCCGCTGGCCGCTATACTGGTGAGCGACGGATTATAACGGGGTTGCATCGCTCCCCACAATGAAAAGCCCGATTGGACCCGACATGGTTGATAAGCTGTCTTCGACAAATCCGATTCTGCCCTTGACGCGCCCCGCCTCCGGCGAGCGTCCCGCAGGCGAATCCGGCCTGATGCGCCTGCTGACCGAATCCCTGGCTCGCTCCCCCGCCTCAGCGGTATCGGCGGAGGTCCGTCAGGTCGCGCCGGTCACGGCCGAGCAGCGCCAGCAATTGATCAACCGCCTGGTGGACACCTTACTGCAGTGGCAGAGCCGACCCGATAGCGCCAATCGGACCCAACAGCTCGCCCGTCTGGCCGACGAGCAGCAGTTGCTCAATGCCGCCCAGCTCAAGCTGGTCCGACTCAACGTACAACAGCAGAACGTGGTGACCTATACTGATCGGCCACTCAAACCCGGGCAGCAGGTGGCCGTCTATCTGGCCGAAAACCGCTTGTGGCAGCTCGCCGCTCCCAAAGCGACCTCGCTCTCCGAGGCGGGCGGGCTCCAGACCGGCGCATCCGCGCCCCGCGCAAGCGATGGACCTGCGCTGCTCAGCGAGGCGCTGAGACGGGCACTCCCGATGAAGGACGCCCCGGACCTCTCCCCGCCACTTGTCCGCATGGACCAGCTACTCAACATCCGGCAACAACGGACGTTGTTCTCCAGCAACCTGCAACAGGCGTTGAGGCAGGCCGCTCAGCAGTTGCGGGAGCCCAGCCAATTGACCCGACCGGGCGCATTGCGCGAAGCATTGAGCGAGAGCGGTGTGTTTCTGGAGAAAAAGCTGCTGGCCGCCCTGCGCCCCGCGGCCCGCGACGCAGCGGGCGTCGGAGTGGCGTCGACCCAAGCCGAGCGCGGCGGTAATGTTGCGGCGCAACAGGTCCTGAACGGGGACTGGAAAGGCGCACTGTTGAAAGTACTGCACCAGGTGCGTACGGAGCTGAGCCGGCTCGGTCAGACACCGGAGCTGATGCGCGGCAATGAACTGAATCTGAGTGCGCTGCTGGAGCAGGTATCGGCGCGCCCGGCACCCGAACTCGCCGACCGGAGTCTGCGCACCCAACTGTTACAGATGGTTCATCAACTGACGCTGCACAGTCTGGCCCGGATTCAGGTTCAGCAGAGCCAGGCCCTGACCCAACAGTTTGCCCCGGCGGACGCCGGCCCTGCGCCCCAGACTCTGACCCTGGAAGTGCCCATGCGTCTGGGACAGGAGGTTCAACCGTTACTATTGAGAATAGAGCCGGAGCCGGAAAAAGACGAGACGGGAAAACGCAGCGGAAAAATCCGTCAGTGGCAGGTGCAACTCAGTTTTGAGTTGCCGGATGCCGGTACCCTGCACGCACAGGTGACGGTACGGGATCAGAAAGTGGCGACCCGCCTGTGGGCGGAACAGGAGCAGACCGCCAACGCAATACGCGCGCGTCTGAACGACCTGCAGCAGCGGCTGGAGAAAGAAGGCATCGAAGTGACCCAGTTGGAATGCCACACAGGCGCCCCACCCCGGCCGATGACCGACATTCACTATTCACTGGTGGACATCACAACATGAACAGGCGCACCGACGGGAACAACGGGTTCACCCCGGACGAGATTGAAAAGGCGGTGGCTCTGTTTTATGACGGCACCCACGCGCCCCACGTCAGCGCCAAGGGCCAGGGCGATGTGGCGCGGGAGATCATGGCCATTGCCGAAGCCGAGGGGGTACCGCTGTGCGATAACCGAGAATTGGTGAATCTTCTCGTGACCCTGGAGCTGGGCGACGAAATTCCCGAGAGCCTCTACCGGGCCGTGGCTCACATCATTGCCTTCGCCTACGAGCTACAGGGCAAACAACCCGAAGGGTTTACGCCAGGGCCATCGACTTCGTGACCCTGGATGTTATCGGCACATCAGGGGTACCGATAGTGAATCTCTACATCCCGTCCCTCTCCATCGGCGTCCGGAATATTGGAACGACCGCGAAAGACCATCAGACGTGTGTCCTCAGGATCATAGGCCAGGTACAGATTATCCGCGAACAGTGACAGCACAGCGCTGTTCACCCGGATACGGAAATACACCCAGCCCTCTTCCTGTTTTTGAATGGGCGAGTCGTCGGCTTCAATGCGCTCGGCGCGCAGCCGGACGTTGGTCAGTCGGTTGGGAAAGGCGAAGTGGAAGGTCACCCGCTCCCCGTCCATCAGACGATCCCAATGACTCTGAATGAACGGATCGAAACCGGCGTCGATCACCTGCCGGCTTTTGACCTCTACCGATTCACTTTCCGGTTCTTCCCGGGAACCTCGCGTCAAGCGGATCTGCTCCTCATCATCACTCCAGCGCGCACTCCAGTGCAGATCCTGGCGCAGATCCCGAAGCTCAAATGACGGGCTGGTTTCACCGTGGGAGTAATCGAGGGTTTTCTCGGCAATGCGTTCTCCGTCCGGGTCCACGTAATGCACTTCGCCTTTGCCGCTGTCATTTACCGGCGTATACCGCTCTTCGTACAGCAACTGCTCTATGTTGTCGGCATGATAGGCCGCGCCAATGATCTCGTACTCGCTCTCTTCGGCCAGTGCCTGAGCCGCCGGCAGCAGAAGCAGGCCTGCCGCCACACCTGATATCAGACTTTTCCACATAACCGTTCTCCTCGTAACACCAGCCACCGATGCAGTGGCAACAACCAGACCCAGATGGCCATCATGATCAGGAAACCCTGAGTGACCGGCAGGCCCCACTCCACACCGGACAGACGAACGCCACCCAGATACGCCATGGGGCCACCCACCGCGCCAACCACGCCGATCAACCAGGGACGTTCGTACAACGCTTTCAGAGGATGATGCAGAGTCAGTGCCATGATCACCCAGAGACAGGTCAACCAGCCCGGCGCCAATCCCGAGGCGGACTCAGCGCTGTAATCCAACACCCCGAAGTAGCCGAGCAGGTTGTCGTGCGCAACACCCATGGGCAGCGCGACACAGACGGCCAGCCAGTCCCGCGGGTGCACCGGCGCGAACCGGAAGTGCAGCACGACAAACAGAAACGTGAATGCCACGCCCGGTACATTGCCCAGCAGTACGCACACAAACCAGCCGATTTGTGAGATGACCGCATTGATCCACCAGTAGTGCCGTTTGAGTTCCACGTCAGACCGGCTCCGGACGATACTTGGGCTTGGCCATCAACAGCTGTGCGGTTCCGATGCTGCGCTCGATAAAGCCCCCCTCGCAATAGCACAGATAGTATTCCCACATCCGGATAAAGCGTTCGTCGAATTTCATTGCCCGCACTCGGTCGAGCTGCGCCTCAAAGGCGAGCCGCCAATCTCTCAGGGTGCGCGCGTAGTGTTGGCCGATATCTTCCAGATGCAGCAGGTTCAGATCGGTAAAGCGGCGCGTCAGGTCGCTCATCAGTGCAACCGAAGGCAGCGAACCGCCGGGGAAAATATACCGCTGGATAAAGTCCACGTGTTTGCGGGCGTGCTCGTAGCGCTGATCGGCAATGGTGATGGCCTGAATCAACATCAGCCCATCGCTGGTCAACAGACGGGAGCAGCGCTCAAAATATTCCCGGAAGTGTTCATGCCCTACCGCCTCGATCATTTCCACCGACACCAGTTTGGTGTACTCGCCGGTCAGGTCCCGGTAGTCCTTGAACAGCAGTGTTATCCGATCTTCAAGCCCCGCTTCTTTCACTTGCGCCTGGGCATGCTCCCACTGGGCACGGGAGATGGTGGTGGTCGTCACCCGGCAACCGTAATGCCGGGCGGCGTAGATCGCCATACCACCCCAGCCGGTGCCGATTTCCAACAAGTGGTCATCGGGCCCAAGTTCCAGCTTCTCGCAGATCCGCTGCAGCTTGTACTCGGCAGCCTCCGCCAGGGTGGACTCGGCACGCGGGTAGATGGCCGAGGAATACATCATGCTCGGGTCGAGAAAGAGTCGGAAAAAATCATTACCCAGATCGTAGTGCGCGGCGATATTGCGTCGGGCGCCCTCTTTCGAGTTTCGATTCATCCAGCTGAACAGTCGAAGCAGCCCTTTTCCGAACATAGACTGGCTGGCGTCCATCTTGTCCAGCGCGTGCATATTGCGGACAAAAATGCGCGTGACCTGGGTCAGGTTCGGGGTCGACCAGTAGCCGCTCATATAGGCTTCTCCGGCACCCACTGAACCTCCAAAGGCCACTTCGGCGTAGGCCATGGGATCGTGCACATGCAGATCCGCCACCAACACCGCCTGGTCGGCCGGCTGACCGAACTCGTGGCACTCGTCGCCATCGTGCAGCCGAAGGCAGCCCTCCTCCATGGCGGAGAGCGTTTTGAGAATCAAACGTTTGGCCAGCGCCTGGTTCCAGCGCGGTTTGGCCAGACGATGACCTTTAAAACGTGCGATGCTGGGGTTGGAATGCGTCACAACTACCTCCTGGGTGCCAGCGTAATTTGGGTGGTGGATCGTTCAGAAGCCGGGGCCGTCTGGTGCCCATAGGGAGGCACCCGCTTTAACCAGAGTTTGAGTGCCTGCCAATAAATGGCCAGAGGCACCTTGATCGTCAGCCAGGGCTGCTGCCACAAAATGCGATTCAGGCGCGATGGTTCCCATGCCTGCCGCTCGAGGCTGAGCGTTGCATCCATATGACAGGCGCCCTCGCGCCAGTTTTCCATATGGACCAGTAGAGATTCGTCCGGCGCCGTGCTGATCCACCGGTATTCCATGTCAATCGGATTGAACGGCGATACGTGGAACGCTTTCCTGAACCCCAATCGACTCTTGCCGGTATTCGGGTTGCAGGGAATCACGTAACAATGTCGTTCATTCCAGGGCGTATTGTTCACCTGGGCCAAGATGACACTGGGCTTCTCGGCGTCAGGTTCGAAGCAGTAATAAAAACTGACCGGGTTGAAACACAGCCCCCATTGGCGAAGGTTGGTCAACAACCGGATCGGACCCGACGGGCAGTGGCCCGTCTGGCGAGTCACTTCCTCGCGCACAGCGGTTTTCAAGTCCGTCTCCTGGGGATGGAGGTAATCCTCCCGTCGGAACCAGCCAAGTCGGCGACGATTGAAGCCCCAGAACCACAGCCCGTCGAACAGCCCCGGCAACTCATCCAGATCCAGGTAAAACAGGGTCGAGCGATACCGGAACTCATGCCCGCGAGGCACAAAGCGGCGATGGCGCACCCAGCCTTGATAGATCGCGCTGTGCATCAGAAGGACTCTCCCAACGCCTTGGCAACGCGCAGGCCCGATACCACACCGTCCTCGTGAAAACCATTGCGCCAATAAGCACCGCAGTAATGGGTGTGATTGACACCACTGATATCACTCCAGCGCGCCTGGGCTGCAATGCTTTCCCGGTTGAATACCGGGTGACTGTAGCGATAGCGCCCGAGAATTTTGTGCTCATCGAGCCATTCCGTGGCATTGACGCTCACACAGAGGGTTTCCGGGCACTCGAGCCGCTGGAGCATGTTCATGTTGTAGGTCAACACCGCCTCGTTGTCCCGTCCGGGACTGAGCCGATAATTCCAGCTGGCCCAGGCACCTGGTGCCTTGGGCAGGATGCTGGTGTCAGTATGCAGGACAACGTCGTTATCCTGATAGGGAATGGCCGACAGAATGTCATATTCACGGTCGGTCGGATCCACCAAAAGCTTTAGCGCCTGGTCGCTGTGACAGGCAAAAATGACTTCATCAAAAGCCTGCTCACCAAAGCGGTCTGTGGTCAGGCGCACGCCCTGCTCTGTTCGCTCCACGCGGCGAACCGGACAACCGGTATAAATGCTGTCAGCGAATTCGCGGGTCAGTGGAGGCAGGTAACTGTGGGAGCCGCCTTTGACCGTGTACCACTGGGGCTGCTGGGTGACAGTCAGCAGCCCGTGGTTGTGGAAAAACCGGATAAAGAAGATCAGTGGCATCTCTGCCGCGCCGGACAGGCCCGAGGACCAGATCGCAGAAACCATAGGCAGAATATAGTGTTCCCGGAAAAACCGGCTATAGCGCTCCTGTTCCAGGTACTCCCCCAGAGTCATCTGCGGGTCGACCCGGTCTTGCTCATGGGCCTGAGTGCAGGCTCGATTGAAGCGCAGAATCTCCCGAAGCATCCGCCAGTGCGCCGGTCGAAACAGGTTGCGCTTCTGAGCGAACAGACCACGGACGCCACTGCCGCTGTACTCGTGATGACTCCCCGGCTGAGTAACGCCAAAACCCATTTCGGTCAATTGACTGGGAACGCCCAGTCGGGACATCAGCTTGATGAAATTCGGATAAGTACGGTCGTTAAAAACGATAAAACCGGTGTCCACATCGTAATCTTGTCCAGCCACATTGACGCGCTTGGTGGCCGTGTGGCCGCCAATGCTCTCACCGGCTTCAAACACCGTGACCCGGTGACGCTTGGCCAGCAGGTGCCCCGCCGTCAATCCGCTGATACCGGAGCCGACAATCGCAATCTGTTTTGTTTCGTAGCCCGTTTCTTTCATAGCGTTTGTTCTATTTGTGTCGCTCAATCTTTCACCATCTTTTTCAAAAGAGCTGTTTTCCAGCCCAGGGGTAACCAGCTGATAAGACGCATGGTCCACACCAACTGCCAGGGAAATTGCACGATCCGCTGACGACGGGCCATACCGCGGGCAATGTGCTCTGCCGCCGTTTCGGCTTCCACCAGAAACGGCATCTCAAAGTCATTGCGGTCGGTGAGCGGGGTTTTGACAAAACCGGGTCGAACCAGCGTCACATCAATGCCCTCGGGTGCCAGGTCGACGCGCAGAGAGTGCATGAAATACTCCATGGCGGCCTTCGAAGCACCATAGGCCTCGCTGCGGGTCAGCGGCAGCACCGTGACCATACTCCCCACCCCGACCACTTGGGCACGGTTGGGGGATTTACGCAGAAACGGCAGTGCCAGCTCGACGGTGTTGGCCGAGCCGACCACATTGATGTTCATCACCGGGGCAAAAGGGGCGGCATCGAAATGCTTGACGTCGATGTATTCGCAGGTGCCGGCGTTGATTACGACGGAATCAAGGTGATGGGTAATGGTCTTCAACCGATCGCTCACCTGGCTCAGTGCCTCTCGATCCGTCAGGTCGACGGGAAGCGCATGGCATCGCTCGGGAAACGCCCGGGCCAGTGATTCCAGTTTGTCCGCGGAGCGGGCGCTGATCACCACGTTGTGGCCGTTCTGCAATAACCGACGGGCCAGTGCTTCACCAATACCGGTCGAGGCACCTGTAACCCATATCCACTGGGACTGGCTCATAAACGACTCCTCTAGCCCTTTGACGATGAGCCATTGAGCTGCTGAAACAACGCAATGGTCTCCTTGCGGCTGGCTTTCAGGTCCACCATCGGCGCAGGATAACCCGGCACCGGTGGCGGCTGGTGTATCTGTCTTGTCGAAACCCTTGCCAGCTCTGGAACATATTTACGGATAAACCGGCCATCGGGATCAAAACGCTCGGATTGGGTCACGGGATTGAAAATACGGAAATAAGGCGCCGCATCGGTCCCGGTGGACGCGCTCCACTGCCAGCCGCCGTTATTGGCCGCAAAGTCGCCGTCGATCAGCTGCGACATGAACCAGCGCTCACCCAGACGCCAGTCAATGCGAAGATTCTTGGTGAGAAACATCGCCACGATCATTCGGAGCCGATTGTGCATCCAGCCGGTGTCGAGCAGCTGTCGCATCGCCGCATCCACGATGGGAATGCCGGTTTCTCCGCGACGCCAGCGGTTGAAATCCTCTTCATCGTCGCGCCAGGGGAAGGCGTCGGTGTGGCCCTGGAGCGGCTTGTGTTTACACACCACCGGAAAATCCACGGTCACATGCTGATAGAAGTCCCGCCAGACCAGCTCGCTGATCCAGGTGGTCACGCCCTCACTGCCCTCGTCCCAGCGCCCTTCATTGGCACTCAGCGCGGCGGTCAGGCATTGGCGGGGCGACAGGCTGCCCACCGCCAGATAGGGTGACAGCGTCGATGTAGCGGCCTCCGCAGGCAGGTCCCGTTTGCTTTTATAGTCCCGAATGGGTCCGTCTGCAAACTCGGCGAGGCGGCTCAACGCCTCCTCCTCGCCCGCAGGCCAAAGTGCCGAGAGGTCCTTGAGATGACCCCCCCGGAAGAGACTATCCAGGGTCATCCCGGCGTCGCTGACCTGTCCCAAGGCTTCCGGCTGCACGGCCGGAAGGCCGTGAGGCACCATCGGTAGCTCACGGGCCATCTGGATCCAGCGCCGTTTGAACGCGGTAAACACCTGATAGGGCTCACCCTGGCCGTTACGCACTTTTCCCGGGGGCAGAATCACCCGGTCATGAAACCGCTTGTAATGCCGATCGTGATCATGGAAATACTCCGCCACTGCGCGGTCCCGGTTCAACTCATCGAGGGGATATTCCGCGTTAAAATACAGCGAATGGCAGCCTTCCCGACGGCTCAGGGATAGCAACTGATGAGGGATTTCAGCGGCCCGGCGAACCCGAAGCAGTACCAGGGGGATGTTCCGCTCGGCCAGATCGGTTTGCATCTGACGTAAATGGCGCCGAATAAAATCCAGCCGTGATGGCGCCGTGCTGTGCCGCTCGATAAAATCCTCGCACAACACATAGACAGCAACCACGCCCTGCCCTGCTTCAGCGGCGTTATAGAGGGCTGGATTGTCGCGCAGGCGCAGATCATTGCGCAGCCAGACAAGAATACGTTGGTTTTCCGAACTCACCATTACCCCAACCTCGCCTTGAGCTTACCGATCACGTACCCCAATACCGGAATATGCTCATACAGCATGGCACCGGCATCGAAATAGTCACGGTGGTACACCACTCGCTCCCGAAACTGGAGATGACTGCTCCCCTCAAGGCTCAATCGCTGACCACCTTTGAGCTTCGGATGGCGGTAATGCATGGTCCACAGCAGGACCGCCTGATCCGGTTCATCGGCGTGCCCTCGCTGTTCGAGAATGTGATTGAAGGTAAAGCCGCACTCCTGAAGCCCATGCACCATGCCGGAGAAGTAGCGGCGCAGGGCAACCAGGCCTTCTACCCGGTGCAGGGGGTCTTCAAACACCACGTCGGTATCGTAAATCTGATCCAGAGCACCAATCAGCGCGGGATCAAATCGCTCGTAGAGGGTAGTGACTTTAGTGATCAGCTTGTCTGTCATTATCGTGATGCTCCAGAGCCGGGGGACCCGTTATCAGAGAAATCAGGACCTTCGACCCGCACGGGAAGCCGTGCCTCCAGCGCCGCCAGAATTTCACTATGGGATTGTCCGAGGCAATGAGGCTGTAGCGTGCTGTCCACCAGCGCCGTCTGCCGGCCCGCCAACCAGATCGGAACCGCCAATTGCCGCTCCAGATCGCGGTGTGCGGCCTCCAAACCTGGTTCGGGAACGCTGTCGGTGTAGAGCAACACCGCATCCGCCCCCCGCTGGTCCACCGCGTACAACCACTCCGCCTGGGGCACCGGGCCAAAGAAGTCCACCTGGAGCCTGTTTACGCCCAGACTGTACGCGAGGATCATCGGCAGCACGGAATCCGGGGTGCGTCCGTTATCTACCAGCAACAGACGCGGTGCCCCCTTGGGCGCCGACTGCCGATGGCGTGCCGATGCGAAGTAGTCATAAAGCACCGATTCGAAGCACAACAGTTGCGACGTTACCCCGTACTGAGGCCGCCCCTGACCGACGTCGGACCGCCACTGCGACAGCAGCGGTTCAATACAGTGATCCACCAGAACCGGCATCGGATACTCGGCCGTCAATACCGCGAGCCGCTTTCGCAGAGCCTGCACGTCCAGCGCGGCAAGCGCCTGGACGATCACCTGGCGGTGCTGCTGCCAGGGATCGGTTGGCGACAGGTCAGTCTCGGTATCCTCAGCACCCTGATCCAGCAGCGCCCGGACCTGACCCACCGCAACGCCGCGGGCGAGCCAGCGCTGAATGGCCTCTACCCGGGCAATATCCTCCGGTCGATACAGTCGGTGGCCCTTGGCGGTGCGCAGCGGTTTGAGCAGCCCATAGCGCCGCTCCCAGGCCCGCAGGGTCACGCTGTTCACGCCGGTCAGCTCGGATACCCTGCGGATGGGCACCGCTTCGGAAACCATCGACTCCCGATCTTCAGACGTTGGCATTGCGAAGGCCCAGTTTTTCCGGATGCGGCGCCCAGAAGGTCTGCTTTTGCAGGTAGGGATTATCCACCTTGCGCAGGTAGTGCTTGAGCAGCGTCAGCGGTACCACCAGCGGCACATCACCGGCGTGATAGGCGTCGATGACCTCGGACAGCTCCTGCTGTTCATTGCCATCGAGCAGGTCGCGCAGGTAGCCACGCAGGTGCAGCATGGTGTTGGTATTGCTCTTGCGCGTGGTTTTATGACTCAGCGCGGCCATAAACGCGGTCAGAAACTCATTGCACAGTTCATGGATGTCCCGCGTTCCCGCCTGGGCCACCAACCGACCGATGGACTGGTAGCTGGGAACATGGTGAGCCATTACCTGGTATTTGTACCGGGAGTAGAAGTCCACCAACTTGGCAGGCGTGGGGTCCGGCTCGACGGAGGTTTTCCAGTCGTGGTAGGCGAACACCCGGGAGATGAAGTTATCACGCAGACCGGCATCGGTCAGGCGCCCGGCCTCTTCCACCGGTAGTAGCGGGTGCAGTTCCATCAACCGTTCGGCATAGGCTCCGATCCCCTCGCTGTCGAGCGGGTAGCCGTTTTCGCCGTAGCGTTTCATGCGGAAGGCGCCGCAGCTGGGGGAGTTCTGCATCATCACGTAGCCGCAGATGTCCGGCATACGTTCCAGTGCCTTGTCGGCCTCAGCGGCCAGCGCTTCGGTGACATCGAGGCTGTCGTCCTGAACCCCGCGCACGCGGGTGCCTTTGTCGGTGGCGACCAGGCGGATGGGCTTGCGGGGAATGCCCAGGCCAATCAGCACTTCGGGGCAGACGGGCCGGTAGTCGAAGTAGCGGCTCATGACGTCGGTCAGAAAGCGGTTGCGTTTGTGTCCGCCATCAAAGCGAACCCGCTCGCCGAGCAGGCATTCACTGATGCCAACCGGAATTTTGACGTCTGCGTGGGTATCCATCGATGCACCTCTTATACAAGTGGCTAGGCTTTGTATAAGTTGTACGCCAATTTATTGTACAAGGCAAGAGGTTTTGTATAATTTTTACAGAGAGAGTATACGGCTTAGAAACTACGTAGAAAGTGCTGCGGAAGGGTATACCTCTACAAGACACGCCGTGAACCCGTCCATGGGGGCTCATCACCCGCCGTCCAGGCGGGTGACGGTCTTGTAGAGGTATACCCTTCCTCCGCTGTGCCAACATATCGTTCAGGGAAATAGCGCGCAAACCCGGAATACGGCACTGAGGTTTGTGGAGGGGAAGCCCTTTCAGGACCGTAAGCGGAGGGACTCCGCGCGTCGAGCCCCCAGGGATGGGTTTACGGCGTGTCTTGAAAGGGCTTCCCCTCCACAAACCGGACTCGATTCACCCACTTACTCACTAATAAGTGGGAAGCTCTATATGGGCAAAAAGCTCCTCCAACTCCGCGCGGGAGTGGCGGTTGTAGGCCTCGTCGATCACATTGCGAGTCAGATGGGGCGCGAAACGCTCGATGAAGTCGTACATGAAGCCCCGCAGGAAAGTCCCGCGGCGGAAGCCGATCTTGGTCACACTGCTCTCGAACAGATGGCTCGCATCCAGCGCCACCAGATCTGAATCCAGGCGCTCATCCACCGCCATCTTGGCCACAATACCGATGCCCAGCCCGAGGCGAACATAGGTCTTGATCACATCCGCATCCGCCGCGGTGAACACCACCTTCGGTGCCAGTCCCCGGTTCATAAAGGCTTCATCCAGCTTCGAGCGGCCGGTGAATCCAAACACATAGGTCACGATGGGATACTTGGCGACCGCTTCCAGGGTCAGCGGCTCAACCTGTGCCAGCGGATGCTCGCGCGGCACCACAATGCAGCGGTTCCAGCGGTAGCATGGCATCATCACCAGATCACTGAACAGCTCCATGGCTTCGGTGGCGATGGCAAAATCCACCGTGCCATCGGCGGCCATTTCGGAGATCTGCATGGGTGTTCCCTGATGCATGTGCAGGGACACATCGGGATACTGCTGAATGAAGGACTGAATGACCGGCGGCAAGGCATAGCGCGCCTGGGTGTGAGTAGTGGCAATGGACAGACTGCCCTTGCGCTCGTTGCTGAACTCCTGCGCCACCTGCTTGATGCTGTCGACCTTGCGCAGAATCTCACCGGCGGTTTTCAGAATCGCCTCACCGGCGGGGGTAATGCGGGTCAGGTGTTTGCCGCTGCGGGAGAAGATCTCCACACCCAGCTCGTCTTCCAGCAGGCGTATCTGCTTGCTGATGCCCGGCTGAGAGGTGTACAGGCTCTGGGCGGTCGCGGACACATTCAGGTCGTGGTGCGCCACTTCCCAGATATAACGCAGTTGTTGCAGCTTCATAATGTCCTCCGATCGTCCTTCGGACAGTCCCGTGCGCCCCGACACGAAAGACCGTTGAACCCACCCGTCGACTCGAGCACCCAGAGCACGGTGTTAACAAAAGGACGGTGTTATAAAAATTGCGGTAATTATTCTTTTGTAGAATAGAGCCTCAGAAGCCAAATTGCCAGCCTCTGATCAAAAAATAACCCTCTGCTATAACTTTAGACTATATAGACTCCCGCTGCCGCCTGCAATTGTGCGGCCGACGCGGCACTCAACCCTTGGCCTGATTGGCCACGCCATGGGGGACATGGCCACTGGCAACGTGTTCGCTGGCCGACTCGATGTGCTGCTGTTGGTCGTCGAAAAACACATCCGCCCCGTAGGCTTTCAGGAACTCCCCTTTCGGCAGTCCGCCAAGGAACAGGGACTCATCAATACGCACATTCCAGGCGCGCAGGGTGCGGATGACCCGTTCGTGGGCGGGCGCCGAACGGGCCGTCACCAGGGCCGTGCGGATCGGACAGCGGCTCTCGGTGAACTCGCTCTGCAACCCCTGCAGAGCAGACAGGAACGCCTTGAACGGTCCACCACTCAAGGGGGTTTTAGCGGAGGCTTTCTCGCTCTCGGCGAAGGCACTCAGGCCCTGGCTTTTGAACACCTGCTCCGCCTCATCGGAAAACAGCACCGCATCGCCGTCAAAGGCAAAACGCAGCTCCTCTTCTTGCTCGGACTTGTTCTTGGCGGCGACCAGGGTCGCGGCCGCCACGCCCTGGTTGAGCGCCTGACGCACGTCTTCGCCATCGGTGGAGAGGAACAGGTGGCAACCGAACGCGGAGATATAGCGGTACGGACTGCTGCCACTGCAGAACGCAGCCCGGGTGATATTGAGACCGTAATGCTCAATGGAGTTGAACACCCGCAGGCCGGTATCGGCGCTGTTGCGGGACAGCAGAATCACTTCGACCCGGGGGTCGCCTTCGAGGCTTTCGTTCAGGTGGAGCAGCTTTTGTACCATGGGAAAGGCATCGCCCGGCTTCAGAGGTTCGTCCTCTCGCTCGATCTGATAGTTGGCATAAGCTTCCAGGCCTTCGTTGATGAACACCTGGTGACTCTCATCCAGGTCGAACAGCGCGCGGGACGAAATGGCGATAACCAGTTTGGTGCCGAAGCCTTTGGGCATGGTGTTGGGGTCCTGATGGTTGATGGTAATCGAGTTTGGGTAACGGCGGATGCGTTTCGGTTTGGTAACGGCGGATGCGCGCTGCGCGCTTATCCGCCCTACGCGGACTGCCGTGGTTTCCGTAGGGCGGATAAGGCCGAAGGCCGCATCCGCCGTAACCCAACGTGAAGCCGCCACGCGCATCCGCCGCAACCCAATCCGCTTTACGGAATAATAACACTGGCCCCGGTGGTCTGCCGGTTTGCCAACTCGCGATGCGCCCGAGGCACCTCGTCCAGGCGGTAGGTCTGATTGATATCCACCGTGACCGCACCGGACAGCACCGCCTCAAACCAGAGCCCGGCCAGAGTCTCCAACTCCTCCCGCGTGGTTGCGTAATGCCCCAGCGTGGGTCGGGTGATAAAAAGAGAACCTTTCTGAGCCAGCAGCAAGGGACTGAACTCCGGCACGGCGCCGGAGGCGTTGCCAAAGCTCACCATCAGCCCGCGCCGGGCCAGGCAATCCAGAGAGACATCAAAGGTATCCTTGCCCACCGAGTCATACACCACCGGCACGCCCTTGCCGTCTGTCAGGGCCATAACCCGATCCACCACAGATTCATCACGGTAACGAATTACTTCCGCACAGCCCCGCGCCAGCGCCAGCTTCGCTTTAGCATCAGAACCGACGGTACCAATAACACGTGCCCCCATATGCGATGCCCACTGACAGGCCAGCAGCCCGACACCACCAGCGGCGGCGTGCCACAGCAGGGTTTCCCCGGCTTGAACGGGATGGGTCTGGTGTAACAGATAGGCCGCGGTCAGGCCCTTGAGCAAGGTGGCGGCGGCAACCTCATACTCGACGCCATCCGGCAAGGCCAATAGCCGATCCGCCGCGACGACGTGGGAGTCCGCATAGGCCCCGGGCGGGCCGCTGCAATAGGCCACCCGATCGCCCTTCTTCCAGCCATGGACGTCCGGACCCAGAGCCTCGATCACCCCGGCGGCCTCCAGCCCCAGCCCCGTCGGCAAGTCCAGGGGATACAGGCCCGTGCGGTGGTATATGTCGATAAAGTTCAGGCCGATGGCCTTGTGGCGTACCCTCACCTGCCCCGCACGCGGTTCGGGCACGGGCGTGTGCTCCAGACTCAGGGCGTTTTCATCACCGGGCTGGTGAACCCGGTAGGCACGATGTTCAGTCACTCGTCATCTCCTCGACCTTTGCGATCACTGGGCAGAGAACCCATGGGTCCCATCGCCGGTGCCTTACCTTCGGCGAGCTCCTCCATAGAATACCCCAGATAGTCCGCATGCAGGGCGCGGGTCAATGAGTAAGCCATGAACACCAGTAGCACACAGAACGGGAAGCCCAGCGCTGTAATCACATTCTGCAGCGCCTGCAATCCGCCCCCCAGCAACAGCGTTGCGGCAACCAACCCCAGGAGCAGGGTCCAGAACACCCGCTGAGCGGTGCGCGAAGGTTGGCTGTCCTTGCGCGACAGCAGGTCCACCACCAGTGCCGCCGAATCGGCGGAGGTGGTCAGAAATACCACAATCACAATCACCGCCAGGGTCGAGATCAGGGTGGCGATCGGAAACTGCTCGAGGAAACTGAACAGCGCCACGGACACATCCGCCTGCACCTGCCCGGCGATGTCCGTGCCGTGGTTAAGATCCAGATCGATGGCGGCCATGCCGAACACGGAAAACCAGACAATGGTAAACAGCAGCGGCGCCCCCAGTGCGCCCGCCACAAATTGGCGGATGGTGCGGCCCTTGGAAATCCGGGCGATAAAAATGCCCACGTAGGGTGCCCAGGAGATCGTCCAGGCAAAGTAGAACACCGTCCACTGCCGCTGCCAGTTGCCCTCGTTGTAGGCTTCGGTCCAGAAAGCCAGCCAGGGCAGATTGTGCAGGTAAGCTCCGATGTTCTGAACGGTACCGGAAACAATAAACAGGGTCGGCCCCGCCACCGCGACGAACAGCAGAATGATCAGGGCTACGACGATGTTGAACTCGGACAACCGCTTGATGCCCCGGTCGAGCCCCAGAGCCACGGACACGGAGGCCACCAGGGTAATGGCAGCCACAATGGCCATTTCCGCCACCTGCCCTTTGGGCAGGCCGAACAGATAATTCATCCCGGTATTGAGCTGTAGCGTCCCCAGCCCGACCGACACCGCGACCCCAAACAGCGTGCCGAGCAACGCGACAATATCAATGGCCCAGCCGAGCGGGCCGTAGATGCGATCCCCCAGCACCGAATAGAACACGCTGCTGATGCGCATGGGTAATCCCTGACGATAGGTGAAATACCCGATCGCCAAAGCCGGCAGTGTGAAAATGGTCCAGGTATGCAGCCCGTAATGGTAAAGGGAGATATTCATCGCCAGGCGAGCGGCGTCTTTGGTGCCGCCTTCCACACCTTCAAGCGGCGGGTTGGCGAAGTGGGACATCGGCTCAGCCACGCCCCAGAACATCAGAATGGTACCGATACCGGCCGCGAATAACATGCAGAACCAGGTCAACGTATCGTACTCGGGCCCCTCCCCGTCCGGCCCCAACCTGATCCGACCATAGCGACTGCTGGCCACCCAGATCAGAAACAACAGCAAACCGCTGACGCTGAGGACGTAGAACCAACCAAAGTTGGTGAAGGTAAAACCGCCCAGCATGTCAAAAAAGCGGGCAAAGGGTTCATTGAAGGGAATCGCGAAGCCGACAAACAGAACGATAATGCCGACGGAGATAAAGAAGATTTGCGGAATCGCACTCAAGTTCAGGCGTTGTGCGAGTTTGTCGAACATCGGAAACTCCTCGGTGGCCTGTTATTGTTTATTGGTTGTGTCGTTTTAATGTATGGCGACGGTGGATGCGGAAGGTTAGGTTACGGCGGATGCGCTTCGCTTATCCGCCCTACGCAAGCTTATGGTGTTTATCGGGGCTTGGTTATGGCGGATGCGGCCTTCGGCCTTATCCGCCCTACGGATAGCTCATCGGTCCGCGTAGGGCGGATAAGCGCGAAGCGCGCATCCGCCGCAACCACACCCTACGACTGCCCGTCTTCTTCCCGAATCCCCAACAATTCCTTGAATGCGGGCATGTCGTGCAACGGGAACAACGCCGGGTCCTGCATCAGGGATTCCCGATAACTTTCCGCGCGGCTCAGTGCCTCGCCCAGGAAATGCACGCCGTCTTCATAATGCCCCAACGCCGTGTGGGCACAGGCCAACTGATAAAACGCATGGGCATTGTCCGAGTCGATCGACAGCGCCTGCTGACACAGATTCACTGCCCACTGGGGTTCGCCCAACTCGAGCACCACATCCGCCTTGTAGGTCAGCGCCTCACAATCCTCGGGCTTCACGGCCAGAATCTGGTCGTAGATGGCGATTTTATTCGCCGGCGTGTGCTCAAGATTGGCGCGCAGCCAGAGTGAATGAATTTCCTGGGTGCGCTCAATCTCCTCGCGGTTAGCATCAATATGCCGGGTTTTCTGGGTCAGCTGTTTCTCGATACCCCGCAGACGTACCTCATAGGCGTTGACCAGCTTGCCCACTTCCTCGTCCGCCAGGCTACTCATTTTTTCTTTCATATCGCGAATGGAGTTCCAGCCAAGTAACACCAGAATCGAACTCACCGCCGCGATCAGATAGAAAAAGTAAGTGACCGTGTTGGTTGCATAGGTCACGCCCCGGTCAATGGACTCGATCTCCCGGTCCACCACCTGCTGAATCAGCTCGGCGCGCTGGTTGGACAGATCGATCCGCAACTGCTTCAGCTCATCGAGCATATAGCGCTCAATGAAGGGGCTGTACATCGGTTCTTCCAGCTTCTCGATTTCTTCGGCCACACGCTGACGTGCCTCGCCATCGGCGTCGCTCTGGGCGAACACCGATACCGAGGCACACAGTAGAAAGAGCGCGGCCAGCCTGATCAGGCTGCGCATATGGCGTCCCCATGGTCATGGACTTCCACCAGGGCCTTGTGCAGACTTTTAACGGCTTGATCGTAGTCGTCCTCGTCCACGATAAACTGCATATCCACCTGACGGATCGACTGGTGAATGGCCAGCACACTGATATTGGCGCTGGACAGCGCCGTTGCCGACTTGGCCAGCATGCCGGACACTTTCATGTCACTGCCAATGGCGGACACGACCGCCACCTTGCGCACATCCACTTCCGCATCCGGGTACTTCTCTTCCAGCATATTGCGAATACGGTTGACGGTTTTCAGGTTACCGGCAACGTAATGGACAATGGTGTTGGCGTTGATGTCCTTGCTGACCACATGCGCCTTGAAGCGCGAAATCTGATGCAGAATACCGGAATCATACTTCTCGATATTGCCCATCATGTCCTGGTCGAACACCTCAATCGCGTACACACCTTTGCGACCGGCAATGATTTCCGCACAGGGTTTTTCACTGACGTAATCGCCGGTGATCAGGGTGCCGTCGTGATCCGGATCGAAGGTGTTTTTCACCCGCAGTGCGATGCCGTTCTGGCGCAGGCCCTTGGCGGCGCGGGGGTGAATGGCCTCCATCCCCAAATTCGCGAGCTGATCGGCCACATCGTAGTTGGTACGACCGATGGGAACCACTTTATCCGCACCTACAAGGCGCGGATCGGCACTGCTCAGGTGGAATTCCTTATGGATGATCGCCTCATGGGCACCGGTCAGCACCGCGATACGGCTGAACGTCATCTCGCTGTAGCCACGGTCAAAGCTGGCCATCAGGCCTTCTTTACAGTGAGTGTAGCCCGTGACAATGGGCAGCTCTTTGGCAAAATCGATGCCCGCAAAGGACTGTTTGATCATGTCATCCAGCGCCAGTGCACCATCCGCTTTCCAGCCGGAGAGATCGACAAACCGGGCGTTGACGCCATCACGCTGGAGCAATTTGGCCATATTCCAGGCACTGTGGGCTTCGCCAATACTGGCCAACATTTCACGCACGGTGAACAGGTGCGCGTCCAGCTCAAAGTGGCCGTGCTGACACAGGCGCTGCAGATCGGTCAGGCAGCGTTCTGCATCGTCCAGGCGTTCCTTGATATAGGCATCAGCTTCTTTGCGAAGGTCGGTATCGCCAAAATACTGCTTGTTCAGTTCCAGCACGCGCTTGCGCACCTTGTCAAAGGCTTCCATCCAGGGGTCATCGTCATTGGTGCTGGCAAACAGGCCATAGACGCCGGGCTGGCCGTTTTTCTTGTTCTCCAACAGCAGGTCGGTCAGGCCGCCGTAGGCGGAGACCACAAAAATCCGATGGTAGAGGTCCTCGTCTTTCCCGTTTTTCATAACCACATTGTCGCGTACGGCATCGTACTCACTCATTGACGTGCCGCCGATTTTTTCGACTGTGTGTGACATAAGTCCTCCATTCTGAAGCATTGTGCCGATTACCGGGGTGCCGCCCCGCTAACCCGCCTGTTCGATACCTCTACTCATCTCGAGGCACCTTATGGCCGACAGGTCGGCCGGTGTCAGTTTCTATCGGACCGTGTCCGACCAATCAGTGACGACTGGTCTGGAACGGTCCGATGACCAGCAGGTGTTCATCATCGTGCTCACCACCGAAGTGGGTGTTGCGCTCAAAAAACACTTCGCTGTTCAGCTCAGTATCCAGGTCCCGGGCCAGGCTGCGGAACAGCGCCCAAGACGCCTCGTTGTCCGGAGTGATCGTGGTTTCGATGTAGCGCACCTCCGCGCAGGCTTCACGGCCCAGCAGATGTTTGAGCATCCGTTTGGCCAGACCTTTACCGCGCGCAGCCTCGGCAATCACCACCTGCCAGACAAACAGTGTGTCCGGTTTGTTGGGTTCTACGTAACCGGACACGAAACCGACCAGTTGCTCGCCATCGAATACGGCCACGGCGGTATCGGCGAAGTGAGAGCACTGGAGCAGATTGCAGTAAATGGAATTGGGGTCAAGGGGCGGGCTGGCAGCCACCAGCTGATTCAGGAGGTAGCCGACCTCAGCGGTGGGCTTGCGAAAATCCAGATTGTCACTGGGTGTGTCGGTCATGGTCTGCTCCTTCCCGTTTATAACAACAATATAGGGGTATGATCCCAAACCCGCAAAAAATCAAGGTTTGCCCCGACAATTCGAATGAATTGAAATAGTTAGAGAACTAAATAAAAATCTATAGTACACTAAGCTAAATGATCAGTCCACCCGAACCCATGCAGCCCTTCGGAGACACGCGCATGACCAAAGACGAATCTCACCTGCCTCAGGGCCTGGCTTCCCGCGCCGAACGCAACATGACGGCGCTCAAGTCCATGAGCACCTCGGACAAGATTGAAGAGGTATTGGTTTCGCTGCGTCGGGTCATCCGGGCGACCGACCTGCATTCGAAGAAGCTGGTGAAAACCGCCAGCGTCACGGGGCCACAGTTATTGCTCCTGCAGATCGTTCATGCCAAGGGCGACATGACCATCAGCGAGCTGGCCCGGGATATGAGCCTGAGTCAGGCCACCGTCACCACCATTCTGGACCGCCTGCAGAAGCGGGAGCTGATCGAGCGCATCCGCTCGGAAACCGACAAGCGCAAGGTCTACCCCCGTTTGACCGACCACGGCCGAAAAATCCTGGCCTCAGCGCCCACGGCGCTGCAGGACAACTTTGTGGAACGGTTTCGGGAATTGGATGAATGGGAACAGAGCATGATCATCGCCGCCCTGCAGCGCGTGGCGGAAATGATGGACGCCAAAGATATTGATGCCTCGCCCTTCCTGGATGTCGGCGCCCTGGATCGCGCTATCCCTACGCTGTAGCAGCCACATATCCGGGCCCGGACCGAATTGGGGCCGACCTTTCAAGACACGCCGTAAATACGGTCCTACGCGCTCCCGGCGCTCGCGGACACTTCCCGCATCCCTGCGGGGCGTCCACGCAGGCTCGAATCGCGGGTCCCCCGCTCCACGGTCTTGAAAAGTCGGCCCCAATTCGGCCCTCTGTGCAATACGGATAACGCTCGACACTGGTCACCCCCGCCTCACGGCTGTATGATTCGCCCAACGACAGAACCAGAGACCGATCTATCCCATGACCCTGGCGAACCAACTGACCCTGATCCGCATTGTTTTCATCCCGCTGTTTGTAGTGGTCTTCTATCTTCCGTTCGGGTGGGCCCACTTCGCCTCCGCCATGATCTTCAGTGTTGCCGCCATCACCGACTGGGCCGACGGCTACGTCGCCCGCAAATACGACCAGTCCACCCCTTTTGGCGCCTTCCTGGACCCGGTGGCGGACAAGCTGATGGTGGTCATCGCCCTGGCCCTTCTGGTTGAGCTGCACGCCACGCCCTGGTTCACCGCCCCGGCGATTGTGATTATCGGCCGGGAGATCGTAATTTCGGCCCTGCGGGAATGGATGGCCGAGCTGGGCGAACGCGCCAGCGTCGCGGTGTCCTACATTGGCAAGATCAAAACCACCCTGCAGATGACGGCCCTGATCGTCCTGCTGGCCGACCTGCCCTTCGCGCTCTTTTACTGGCTGGGCTACATCACCCTGTACAGCGCCGCCCTGTTGACCCTATGGTCCATGATCCTCTACCTGCGCGCCGCCTGGCCGTTTATGCGATTGAAGTAGGCGCTCAAATATTGACCAACCACAAAAAATTCCCGGATAACCCACGGAAACCCCTAGGATTTTTTCGGCGATTCCTTTAGAATTCGCCCCTCTTCAAGCAAGGCGCGATAGCAAAGCGGTTATGCCCCGGATTGCAAATCCGGTTAGGCCGGTTCGACTCCGGCTCGCGCCTCCAACTTTCCCTTCGCAGTACTCTCCCCGGCCGGGATGGTGAAATTGGTAGACACACAAGACTTAAAATCTTGAGATCGTAAGATCGTGCGGGTTCAAGTCCCGCTCCCGGCACCATTTATACTCGCGGAATTGGTAGACCCACAGGCGTCGGATTACGCGCTGCGCGCTCCGATGCGTCGGACCGATCCGACCTACATGAATCAATGGTCAGAAGTAGCACTGAGGTTCGGCGCGGGGTATACCGCTTCGAGACTCTCTGAGGCATGGATGCCGATGAGAAGCCCCCAGGGATGGGTTCACGGCGGGTCTCGAAGCGGTATACCCCGGGCCGAACCGGACGTCATATAACCACCATCACCCATGAAAATGGCCGTAAATCTCCTCCGCCAGGCGTTTGCTGATTCCTGGCACCTTGGAAAGATCCGCCACACTGGCCTTCTGTACCTCCTGCAGCCCCCCAAAGTGGCGCAACAACTCCCGACGGCGGCCGGCACCCACCCCGGGTACCCCCTCGAGACTGGACGTGCGCCGCTTCTTGTCCCGGCGCTGGCGATGCCCGGTAATCGCAAACCGGTGCGCCTCATCGCGAATATGCTGTAGCAAATGCAGTGCCGGCGAATCGCTCGACATCACAATCTCTTTACCGCTCTCCGCCCAATACAGCGTCTCGAACCCCGCCTTGCGCGTGGTACCTTTGGCCACACCCAGCAACTGGACATTGTTCACACCCAGCTCCGCCAGTACTGCCTCGGCCTTACCGAGCTGACCTTTACCGCCATCAATAATCAGAATATCCGGCAGCTTGCCCTCGCCTTTCTGCAACCGGGTATAGCGCCTCTGCAGCGCCTGCTCCATGGCCGCGTAGTCGTCACCGGGGGTGATACCGTCAATATTGAAGCGGCGATAATCGGACTTCAGCGGACCGTTGGTATCGAACACCACACAGGACGCCTGGGTCAGCTCACCGCTGCTGTGACTGATATCGAAACACTCCAATCGCTGGGGCATCTCGTCCAGACCCAACGCATCCTGCAGGGCAATAAAGCGGTCCATACTGTTCTTACGGCTGTTTACCCGGCTCGTGAGATTCTGCTGGGCCGCCGTGGTCGCCATTTGCACCCACTGGGAACGATGGGTGCGCACCTTGTCAGTGACCGTCACCTGGCGACCCGAGGCACTCTTGAGCGCCTGGGCAATCAGCTCAGCCTCCGCCACCGGGTGGCTGGTGATAATTTCCCGGGGGATTTCCCGGCCCTCGCTCGCCAGATAAAACTGTGGCAGGAATTCGGTCAGGACATCGGATTCTGAATCCGCCAGTGTCACCTGCGGATAGTAGCTGCGACTGCCCAGAATTCTCCCCTGGCGAACAAACAACACATGCACGCAGATCAACCCCGCCTGCAGCACGGCGGCCACCACATCCAGATCGCCATACCCCTCTTCAATCAGATTCTGGGACTGAATGGAGCGCAGCGCGGTGATCTGATCCCGCAGCGCCGCCGCCCGCTCAAACTCCAGCGCCTGGGACGCCGCGTCCATCTGGTCCGCCAACTCCTTCATCAGAGAGTCGCTGTCCCCGCTCAAAAACATGCGGGTGTGGCGCACATCGTCAGCGTAGTCTTCCGGGCTGATGTAATCCACACAGGGCGCGGTGCAACGTTTGATCTGATATTGCAGACAGGGGCGCGAGCGGTTTTTGAACACACTGTCCTCGCACTGACGCACCTGAAAGGTTTTCTGCAGAAAATTCAGGCTGTCTTTCACCGCCCCAACATTCGGGTAAGGGCCGAAGTAGTGACCGCGCTTTTTCTTGGAGCCCCGATGAAAACTGATGCGCGGAAAGGTCTCGCCACTGGAGAGAAAAATGTAGGGGTAGGACTTATCATCCCGCAACAGAATGTTATAGGGCGGCCGGTGGGATTTGATCAGATTCTGCTCAAGAATCAGCGCTTCGGTTTCGCTCGAGGTGACCGTCACATCGATCTGACGAATTTTCGCCACCAGGGCCACGGTTTTCGGAGACAGGCCGGAGCTGCGGAAGTAGCTGGACAACCGGTTTTTCAGGTTTTTGGCTTTACCGACGTAGAGCAGCTCACCGCCACCGTCGTACATCTGATAGATGCCCGGTTGTTTGGTGGTGTTGGCCAAGAATTGTTTGTGGTCGAATACATCAGGTGTGTTCATGGGCGGGAAGAATACCACCGGTTGGCGGGGATGTCGTGGTTTGGGTTACGGCGGATGCGCGCTTCGCGCTTATCCGCCCTACGCACACTGCCGTGATCCGTGTAGGGCGGATAAGCGAAGCGCATCCGCCGCATCCCAACCCAACCTACACCACCGCCTCCGGATCCAGGAAATTGTGCTTCACCGCCAACAAGGTCAACTCCACATCGCTATTGATATCGAGCTTCTCGAAAATCCGATACCGATAGCTGTTCACCGTTTTCGGGCTGACACAGAAAATATCGGCAATATCCTGCACCTTCTGGCCATTGGCAATCAGCATGGCGGTCTGCAACTCCCGCTGGGAGAGTTTCTCAAACGGCGAGGACGTGTCCCCTTCTCCGGCAAAGTTTTTCAGGGCCAACTGCTGGGCGATGGCGTTGCTCATATAAAGGTCACCGCGAATCACCTTGTTGATGGCGTCGGTGATTTCGGTGAATTCGGCCCCCTTGGTGACGTAGCCGACCGCGCCGGCCTGCATCAGTCGGGTGGGATACAGACTGTCATCGCAGGCGGTGACCGCGATGATCTTCACTTCGGGATTGATCTGCCGCAGTTTTTTGGTGGCTTCCAGACCGCCCATACCGGGCATTTTCACATCCATGAGCACAACGTCGGGCACCAGTACCCGTGCCTTGGTGACGGCTTCCTCGCCGCTTTTGGCATCTCCTACTACATCAAAGCCGTCCACGTCGGCCAGCATGCGCACAATGCCCATGCGAACCAGGTCGTGGTCGTCTACTACCAGAATCTTTGTCAACGTTAGCCCCCAATCCAGCTTTTGGTCCTGACACATTCAATTTTTGTTATGGCGTTTTTTTGGCAAAACGTCTGTTATGGGGTTCCTGACACCGGCGTTCGGTGCACTTTAGCGGGGCGTGAGGGAACCGGTCTCACGCTCGGTCCCTCGAGAGTTGTTGTCGATTACATCCATACGGTAACGATTAGGTTACGGCGGATGCGCTTCGCTTATCCGCCCTACGCAACCACCGCAGTCTCCGTAGGGCGGATAAGGGCAAAGCCCGCATCCGCCGTTATTGCGCGAGCCACGGCAGCATCCATTGGGCGGATCGGTCCGACGTTTCGGAGCGAAGCGCATCCGCCGAATCAGCCCTTATTATAAACCGCCATCACCCGCACCAAACACCGTTCGGAAGGTCAGATTGATCCTTGGTCCGACGGCTCGGGCGGTTTTCGCCAGTTGGTGCTGCCAGAAATGCTGGGTGGTTCCGGCCATGACCAGCAGCGAACCGCTGGGCAAATCCAGCCGAACCGGCGCGAGATCCTTGCGGGTTTTGTGCCTGAGCGCAAAGCGTCGCTCCGAGCCCAGGCTGAGTGAGGCAATTACCGGGTTGCGACCCAGCTCCGGCTCATCGTCGGCATGCCAGGCCACACTGTCCTGTCCAGTTCTGTAAAGATTGGCCAAGACGCTGTTAAAGGTCAAGCCCTGTCGCCTCTCAAGCTCGCTTTTTATCGCCTCAAGGGTCGGGGTCCAGGGTTCGGGGTCGAACCGGACGCCAGAATAACGATACGGATGACCGGGGTCACCATACCAGACATCCAGGCGAGGGACCGGTATCCGTTTGCCATGCATCTGAATGTGGGTCTGCTGCCAGGCCAATTCGGTGCGCAGCTGGTCGAACAATCGGCGGGTTTCCTCTGGGGTCCACCAGTTGCGATACAGGCGAACATCGCCGTCCTCCCGGATCAATACCTCCGGTTCAGGGTCCGCCATGTCACCAAATAACGAGGTTTGCTGCGCCGTCATCTTACAGAGCCCGGTGTTTCAGCTTTTCGATCTGATCCCGCAGGCGGGCGGCCTCTTCGAATTCCAGGTTCTTGGCGGCCTGGTACATGGCCTGCTCCAGCTTGGCCACCGCCTTGAGGGGATCGCCCTCCTGCTCAACCTCGTAGCGGGCCCGCTTCTCCGCGACAGCTTCCTTGCGCTGACGACGGGCGCCGGAACCGGGCACCGGGCCCGCCTCCATAATGTCGGTCACACTCTTGCGAATACCCATCGGGGTAATGCCGTGTTCCTCATTGTGGGCCAACTGTTTGGCCCGCCGGCGCTCGGTTTCGTCGATCGCCCGTTGCATGGAGCCGGTGATCCGGTCGGCATAGAGTATCGCCTTGCCGTGCAGGTTCCGGGCGGCCCGGCCGATGGTCTGGATCAGAGAACGCTCGGAACGCAGGAAACCTTCCTTATCCGCGTCCAGAATGGCCACCAGGGACACTTCCGGCATATCCAGGCCCTCCCGCAACAGGTTGATACCCACCAGCACATCAAATTCGCCCAGACGCAGGTCGCGAATGATCTCCACCCGTTCAACGGTATCAATGTCCGAATGCAGGTAGCGCACCCGGACCCCGTGCTCGGCGAGGTATTCGGTCAGGTCCTCGGCCATACGTTTGGTCAGTACGGTAAGCAACACCCGCTCGTCCCGGTCTACCCGCAAACGGATTTCGGACAGGGCATCGTCCACCTGAGTAGTGGCTGGCCGCACTTCGATTTCCGGATCCACCAGACCGGTGGGGCGTACCACCTGTTCCAACACCTGCCCGGCGTGTTCCGCCTCGTAGGGCCCCGGGGTGGCCGAGACAAAAATCATCTGCGGTGCCAGCCGTTCCCACTCTTCAAACCGCAGGGGTCGGTTATCCAGTGCCGAGGGCAGGCGAAAACCGTACTCCACCAGGGTTTCTTTACGAGAGCGGTCACCCTTGAACATGGCGCCAATCTGGGGGATGGTCACGTGGGACTCATCCACAATCAGCAGCGCCTCGTTCGGCAGGTAGTCAAACAGGGTCGGCGGCGGCAGGCCCGCGTCCCGGCCGGAGAGGTAGCGCGAGTAGTTCTCCACGCCATTGCAGTAGCCGAGCTCCTGCATCATCTCCAGATCATAGCGCGTGCGCTGCTCCAGGCGCTGAGCCTCTACCAGCTTGTCGTTCTCACGCAGCTGTTTCAGGCGTTCTTCCAGCTCCACCTTGATCTGGTCAATGGCCTCCAACATGCGGCTGCGCGGGGTGACGTAGTGGGATTTCGGGTAGATGGTGGCTCGCGCCACCTTGCCCCGCACCTCGCCGGTCAGGGGGTCGAACACGGAAATCTGCTCCACCTCCTCGTCAAACAGCTCCACCCGGTAGGCGTCGAACTCGGAATCAGCCGGGAAAATATCGATCACATCGCCCCGCACCCGATAGGTACCGCGCTGAAAGTCCATGTCATTGCGGGTGTACTGCAGCTCGGCGAGACGGCGCAGAATCTGGCGCTGATCCACCTGATCACCCCGCACCAGATGGAGCAGCATTTTCAGGTAGGAATCCGGGTCACCCAGACCGTAGATGGCTGAAACCGTCGCCACCACAATGGCGTCCTTACGCTCCATCAACGCCTTGGTGGCTGACAGGCGCATCTGCTCGATGTGCTCGTTGACCGAGGCGTCTTTCTCGATGAAGGTGTCCGAAGACGGCACATAGGCTTCGGGCTGGTAGTAGTCGTAATAGGAGACGAAGTACTCCACCGCGTTGTTGGGGAAGAACTCCTTGAACTCCCCGTAGAGCTGGGCGGCCAGGGTTTTGTTGTGTGCCATAATCAGGGTCGGCCGCTGAGCCTGGGCGATCACATTGGCCATGGTGAAGGTCTTGCCCGAACCGGTCACACCCAGTAGCGTCTGGTGCGCGAGGCCAGCATCGATGCCTTTGGCCAGCCCGGCAATGGCCGCCGGCTGGTCGCCCGCGGGCTGGTAATCGCTCTGAACCACAAACTGCTTGGACATTGAGACGCCTTTTGTACGATCAAAAGAAACATTGTAACGCATACCCTGGTGGTAAATGATGGACGCCATTAAACATTGGTTAAAAACTGAACTGGACACCGACGTCGCCCGTACGGAGCCACTCTCCGGCGGCGATATCTGCGATACCGTTCGCATCACTACCACGGATGGACGGGACCTGTGCATCAAACAACAGGCCACCGCACCGGCGGATTTTTTCCTTGCCGAGGCCGCCGGTCTGGAAGCCCTCCGGGCAACCGATACGCTACGGGTGCCGGAGGTGATCACCGCACAGCCCACGTTTATCGCCCTGGAATATATTGCGCCCGGGCGCCCCGGTCCAAATTACTGGCGGGACCTGGGCGAAGGGCTGGCCGCCCTGCACCACCAGCCCGCGCCGAATTTCGGGTTCACCATGGACAACTATTGCGGTCGCACCCCGCAACCCAACCCCGCCACCAACGATGGCCACCAGTTTTTCGCCGAACAGCGCCTGATGTATCAAGGCCGGCTGGCCGAGGCGGCGGGCCTGCTCTCCGCCCGGGAACTGCGGGACCTGGAAACGCTCTGCCAAAAGCTGCCCGATCTGATTCCCGAGCAGATGCCCGCCCTGATTCACGGTGACCTCTGGGGCGGCAATATCCACTGCGATGAAATGGGAAACCCCGTATTGATCGACCCCGCCGCCCACTGGGGCTGGCCCGAAGCCGAGCTGGCGATGACCCGACTGTTCGGCGGTTTCTCTACCGGGTTCTATGAGCACTATACTCAAGTCAACACGCTCGATTCCGGGTGGCAGGAACGGGTGCCACTGTACAACCTGTACCACCTGCTCAACCACCTGAATCTGTTTGGTGGGGGCTATCACTCCCAAGTAAATCAAATAGTTAGTCGATACACTTAGAGTCGTTTATTTAAAGTGAATTATTTTCACGATCCGACGTATCCCTCAGGGACACCGCTAACAGGAGGCCCCGTATGAAGCAGTACCGTACCGAACAGGACAGCATGGGCGAGGTGCAGGTCCCGGTCAGCGCCCGCTACGGCGCCCAGACTCAGCGGGCCATCAACAACTTCCATATCAGCGGTACCCCCCTGCCCTCGGCCTTCATTCACGCCGTCGCACAGATCAAGAAAGCCGCCGCACAGGCCAACACCGCGCTGGGATTGTTGGAGCACCCCCTTGCCGAGGCGGTCATCGGCGCCGCCGGCGAGGTCATCAAAGGGCACCACGACGACCAGTTTCCCGTCGATGTTTTCCAGACAGGCTCCGGCACAAGCACCAATATGAACGTCAACGAGGTCATTGCGCACCTGGCCAGCGAACGCAGCGGCAAAGCGGTCGGAGCCAATGATCACGTCAATATGAGCCAGAGCAGCAACGACGTCATCCCCACCGCCATTCACCTGAGCGGCGCCCTGGCCCTGAACAACCACCTCCTGCCGGAGCTGAAATTCCTGCACACCACCCTGCTGGACCGGGCCCATGAGCTGGACCAGGTTGTGAAAACCGGTCGGACCCACCTGATGGACGCCATGCCGGTCACCTTTGGGCAAGTGCTGCGGGGCTGGGCCAGCCAGATCGAGAGCAGCGAACAGCGCCTGCACCAGAGCCTCGACCAGCTTTGCGCCCTCCCCCAGGGCGGCACCGCGGTCGGCACCGGCGTCAACGCCCACCCGGAGTTCGCCGGTCTGTTCGCCCGACAATTGAGCGAAAATATCGGCCTGGTCTGTGCGCCGGGGGACAACTTCTTTGCGCTCCAGGGGAGCCAGGATGTTGCCGTCGCCGCCTCCGGGCAGCTCAAAACGCTGGCGGTCAGTCTGATGAAAATTGCCAATGACCTGCGCTGGATGAACTCCGGCCCACTGGCCGGTCTGGGGGAGATTGAGTTGGAGGCATTGCAGCCCGGCTCGTCCATCATGCCCGGCAAGGTCAACCCGGTGATTCCCGAAGCCGTGGCCATGGCCTGCGCCCAGGTAATGGGCAACGATACCGCCATTACCGTGGCGGGTCAGTCCGGCAATTTTGAGCTCAACGTCATGTTGCCCTTGGTGGCCCACAACCTGCTGTCCAGCATCAAACTGATGGGCAACAGCTGCGAGGTTCTCGCCGAGCGCGCCATCGCCAGCTTCACCGTGCGCGAGGACAACCTTCAGCACTCCCTGGCCCGCAACCCCATTCTGGTGACGGCGCTCAACCCCATTATCGGGTACAACAAAGCGGCGGCCATCGCCAAAAAGGCGTACGCCGAGGGGCGGCCCATTATTGACGTGGCGGAGGCGGAGACGGATTTGAGACGGGAGGAGCTGGAGAAGTTACTGGATCCGGCCAAGCTGACCAAAGGTGGGTTGCCGGGATAGTCTTCACCGATTGGTAACGGCGGATGCGGGCTTCGCCCTTATCCGCCCTACGCAGGGCTCCACGGTATCCGTAGGGCGGATAAGCCGAAGGCGCATCCGCCGTAACCCAACCATCCGCACCCACCGAAATTCGCGTTGGGCGGATCGGTCCGACGCCTCGGAGTCGAAGGCGCATCCACCGCAATCCACCCAAAACTTAAGCGGCACCTTGCCAAACAAAAAATCCCCTCTATACTCACCTAAGTGTCGGAAAATGCGACACTTTTTGGGCTAAAAATTAAACAATCTGGAGAAAATCATAATGAGTGTGTCAGGCAAGGACTTGTTCTTTTTCGATCGTATGCTGACCCCGAGCATCATTACCGTTGTCTATTGGCTGCTGTTGCTGAGCGTGCTGGTGGGCGGTATCGGCATGATGTTCGGCCAATCGTTTTTCGCTGGTCTGGGCATCATCGTGTTTGGTGCCGTTGGTGTGCGTATCTGGTGTGAGCTGTTGATTGTGTTGTTCAAGATTCATCAGAACCTGAAAGCGATTGCCGATAAGCCATAATCGTCACGCCAGGTAACGGCGGATGCGGCCTTCGGCCTTATCCGCCCTACGGATACCACGGTAGTTTGCGTAGGGCGGATAAGCCGAAGGCGCATCCGCCGTAACCAAACCATCCGCACCCACCGCAGTTCGCGTTGGGCGGATCGGTCCGACGTATCGGAGCAAAGCGCATCCGCCGTAACCCACCCTGAACCTCCCTACTGCGCCGGCAACTGCCGCTTCAACACCTCCGCCAAATGCCGCGTCGCCGGTCCGGCCAACTCCCGATCGGCAAAAATCAGATAGAGCGCGTGCACCCGCTTACTCTCGGTCTCCATCGGAATCAGTTTCAGTGTCCCCGCCTCCAGATCGTCCTTCAGGTAGGCCTCAGGCAACCAGGCATAACTCAACCCCAGGCGAATCGCGTGCAGTGACGTTCGAATGTGGCTCACCGTCAGGCGCTGCTCCGCCTCCTGCCATCCTTCCGTATACCGTCGATGAATCCCCGAGTCCCGGACGATCGACTGCCGGTAATGACGTAAATCGTCGTAACTCACCGGGCGCCCCAGATGCTGCAGCGGATGGTCCGGGCTGGTCACCCCGCGAAAGGTCACAGACATCAGATACTCGCCATTGAACCCGGCGGGCACCCGTCCGGCGATCGCCACATCCACCTGATGCTGAATCAGCATATCCTCGGTGCCGCTCATCACAGACTCGTATAACTCCACCCGGGTGTCCGGAAACTCCCGGGCAAAGGAAGCAATACAGCACAGCACCTGCTCTGGCGGCACAATCACATCCCCCGCCAGACTCACCAGCGGCTCCACCTTGGCGGAGAGCTGAGTGGCGGCCGATTCCAGGTTTTCGGCCTCCATCAGCAGGTGCCGGGCCCGCCGGTACAGCACATCACCCGCCGGAGTGGGCACCGCCCGACGCCCCTGTAGCTCGAACACCGCCACACCCAGCGCGGTTTCCAGCTGGGAAATGGCATAGGACACCGCCGATTGGCTTTTGCCGAGTGCCTCGGCGGCCTTGGCATAGCCACCGGCATCGATCACTGCCATAAACGCCCGCCACTGATCCAGGCTCACTTTCGGTTCCATAGTCCGCCCCTAAACACAAAAACCATCAAATAATTCGATCAAACCCTTCCAAATATCGCTATTTATTATTCGCTCGTCAAATCATTTAATAGATGCATCGAGTCAACAGTCTCTAAAGGAGAGATTCACATGGCGACATTACTTCAGATCAACAGCAGCCTGTCCGGTGACGACGGCCATTCCAGCGCCCTCAGCAACAAGTTCGTTCAGCGCTGGCGCGAGCACAACCCCGGCGGTAAAGTCATCGTTCGCGACCTGGCCCGCCACCCGATTCCGCACCTGGACGCGGAGCGGCTCCACGCCTTCATCACCCCGGCTGAGAAGCGCACGGCCACCCAGCAGGATATCGTGAGCTATTCCGATCAGTTGATCGACGAGCTCAAGCGCGCGGACGTGATCGTCTTCGGTGTGCCCATGTACAACTTCGGCGTGCCATCTACGCTGAAAGCGTATTTCGATCACATTGCCCGCTCCGGTGAAACCTTCCGCTATACCAGTAATGGCCCCGAAGGCCTGCTGGAAGACAAGCCAGTGTATATCTTCGCGGCCCGGGGCGGTATCTATCAGGGCACCGATGCGGACTCCCAGACCGGTTACCTCAATACCTTCCTGGGCTTTATCGGCCTGACCAAGACCCACTTCGTCTACGCCGAAGGTCTGGCCATGGGTGAGGACAACCAGAAAAAGGCACTCTCCAGTGCCGAGGAACAACTGACTGAATTGGCCGCTGCCTGATACAGCGGCCCAGATCAACGGGCAACAACCCGTCGGAGGTGTCTATGCAACGCCAACTGCAACAACTGATTCCGGCCCTCGCCACCAGCGACGGGGCCGGCGTGCGGATCAAGCGCAGCCTGGGACAGAGCCAGCAGGCGCGTCTGGATCCCTTCCTGATGCTCGACGAGTTCAACTCCGAGAGCAAGGACGACTACATCGGCGGTTTCCCGTCTCACCCGCACCGCGGGTTTGAAACGGTCACCTACATGCTTGAAGGTCATATGTTGCACGAGGACCACATGGGCAACCGGGGTGACCTGAAAAGCGGTGACGTCCAGTGGATGACCGCCGGGCGCGGCATCATTCACTCGGAGATGCCCCAGCAGGAAGAAGGTCGTATGCACGGCTTCCAGATGTGGCTGAACCTGCCGGCAGCAGAGAAAATGAAGCCGGCGGCCTACCGGGATATTCCCGCCAGCGACATCCCGACCCTGGCGCTGGCCAACGGTGGCAAGGTGAAAGTGATTGCGGGTAGTGTGACGGCCGATGGACAAACGGTGGAAGGCCCGATCCAGGGGCTGAGCACCGAGCCGCGTTACTGGGATGTGCAGTTGCCCGCGGGTGCCACCTTCGAGCAGGCACTGCCGAAAGGACTGAATGCGTTTCTGTATGTGTTTGAAGGGGATCTGACCATCGGCGAGCCACCCAGGCAGTTGAAGAACGGCGCCGCCGGTGTGTTGAGCGATGGCGAGTCGCTGACCATCACCGCCGGGGATTCGGGAGCCCGTGCGCTGGTGTTAGCCGGCAAACCCATTCAGGAACCCATTGCGCAGTACGGGCCTTTCGTGATGAATACCCCGGAGGAGATCGAGGAAGCGATCAATGATTATCGGGCCGGGCGTTTGGCCGGGTAGTTACGGTAGCATCACGTTCGGTTACGGCGGATGCGCTTCGCTTATCCGCCCTACGCCTGGCACCGAGTTACGCGTAGGGCGGATAAGGGCGAAGCCCGCATCCGCCGTAACCCAACGTCAAGCATCCACCCCAATCAAATCAATCACCGCCCCATCCGCAACGCCACCGCCGTCACCAACGCCCAAACCCAATTGAACACAATCACCAACAACGGCGTCAGGGTCCCCAACCCCAGACCCGCAATCCCATGCGGCGTCTTATACGGAAACACCAGAAACAACTGAATCATGGTCGGGAACAGACTGAGCACAAACGTCTGGGCCCACAGCCGATTATTCAACACCGGCAGCAGAAACAGAAAGCCCCACAGCCCACCCCAGACAATCCTCGGGTACAACCAGTCCGGCGACAACCCCGGCGCAATGGACACCCCGAGCGACTGGCTGATGCCGTACATCCCGAACAGCCAGACCACCAGGCTGTTACCCAAACCGCCGAGCGAGCCGGCGCCGAAGACCATTAACAGTTTTTTCATTGTTTTCCCCCAAGTAAATATGGTTTTGGTTACGGCAAACAACCGCAATTTGCGTAGGTCGGATTAGCGCGCAGCGCGTAATCCGACAGGATATTCGGAGCGGGACGTCGGATTACGCGCTGCGCGCTAATCCGACCTACGGGATTGCTACGGCGGACACAACTCATTACATCCCTTAACAACCCCCAATGGTCCATACCACCAAAAGCCTGTAAACTACGCCCTCATTTCTTCAGCCGTCTATCCCTATGTTCGCGTTTTTCGAAAGCCTGCTCAAACCCTTCCCGGTCGAAGAGCCGCAACAGCCACCCAAGAACCTCGTGGCCTTCTGCCGCCACTATACCAAAGGCGCCGGCAAATTCCTGTTAACCATGTCGTTCATGGCCGCACTGATTGCCGTCATGGAAGTGGCCCTGTTTCAGTTCCTGGGACTGACCGTCGACTGGCTCGGCCAATACAGCCCGACCGAACTCTGGGCCGAACGCGGCACGGAGCTGTGGTTGATGGCCTTTGTGGTCCTCATCGCTATCCCGGTCACGGTGTTTTTTCACTCCACATTGATTCACCAGACCCTGCTCGGCAACTACCCCATGATCATCCGCTGGCAGGCGCACCGCTACCTGCTCGGTCAGAGCGTGGCTTTCTTTCAGGACGAATTCGCCGGGCGCATCGCCACCAAGGTGATGCAGACCGCGCTGGCAGTGCGCGAAACGGTCATGAAGTTGCTGGACATCACCGTCTATGTGCTGGTGTATTTCACCAGCATGCTGGTGCTGCTGGGCTCACTCGACTGGCGCTTGATGGTGCCGCTCGGTGTCTGGTTTCTTGCCTACATCGCCCTGCTGCGCTATTTCCTGCCGCGCCTGTCCGCCGTTGCCACTCGGCAGGCCAATGCCCGAGCCGACATGACCGGGCGCATTGTGGATACCTACACCAACATCGCCACGGTCAAACTCTTCTCGCACTCCCGGCGCGAGTCCGATTACGCCCGGGATGGCATGGAGCGGTTTCTGCACAGCGTCTACCCGCAGATGCGCCTGGCCACCCTGCTCAACAGCGGTGTCTGGGGCATCAATGCCCTGTTGATCTTCAGCAGCGCGGCGCTGTCCATCTGGCTGTGGAGTGGCAACATCATTTCAGTCGGCGCCATTGCCGCCGCCATGGGGCTGGTATTGCGCCTGAACGGCATGTCCCAGTGGATCATGTGGGAAGTCTCCACCCTGTTTGAAAACATCGGCACCGCCAAAGACGGCATCAACACCCTCTCTCACCCGCGTGCGGTGGGCGACGCCGAACAGGCACAGCCCCTGAACGTCCGTGAAGGCGGCATTGAATTTGATCAGGTGACCTTCCACTACGACAAGGGCGAAGGAGTGCTGGAGAATTTTTCGCTGGACCTCAAGCCCGGCGAGAAGATTGGTCTGGTCGGCCGCTCCGGCGCCGGCAAATCCACCCTGGTCAACCTGCTGCTGCGCTTTTACGACATTGAGAAGGGGCAGATCCGGATCGACGATCAGGACATCAGCCAGGTTCAGCAGGAAACACTTCGCGCCCAGATCGGCATGATCACCCAAGACACCGCCCTGCTCCACCGCTCGGTACGTGACAACCTGCTCTATGGCAAACCCGGCGCGACCGAAGAGGAAATGATCGAAGCGGCCAAGCAGGCCGAAGCCCACGACTTTATTCTCGGTCTGAGTGATGCCGAAGGACGAACCGGCTACGACGCCCATGTAGGCGAACGCGGGGTGAAACTCTCCGGCGGCCAGCGTCAACGTATCGCCATTGCCCGGGTGCTGCTTAAAGACGCCCCGATCCTGATCATGGACGAGGCCACCTCGGCCCTGGATTCAGAGGTCGAAAGCATCATCCAGAGCAACCTCAGCCGATTGATGGAAGGCAAAACTGTCATCGCCATCGCGCACCGGTTGTCCACCATTGCCGCGCTGGATCGGTTGATCGTGTTGGATCAGGGTAAGATTGTCGAACAGGGAACCCATTCGGAGTTGATTGCCCAGGGTGGGTTGTATGCGCAGTTGTGGTCGCATCAGTCCGGCGGGTTTTTGGGGGAGGAATAAGTTCGGGACGGCGGATGCGTGTTAGTTCGGTAACGGCGGATGCGCTTCGCTTATCCGCCCTACGGGTAGCACTGAGGCCCGCATCCGCCGTTACCCCACCAACCGCAACCTGCCCTACTTCCGAAAATAATGATCCCAAATCAACATCAAAAGCCCAATAAAAAACCCCACATGCGCCACCATCGCCCCACCGGCAAATAACAGCCCCAACCCAATCGGATTCCCGTCGGAAGGCCCAAAAATCACATACGCAATCAGTGGCAAAGAGGTGACAAACACCAACAGCAGACTGTAGGCAATGATCTTCAACCCTCGGGACGCATCGCTGCGCCAGATGGCGGTAATGGGATTTTTGATTTTCATTGGGTGGCCAAAAGTGCTCGGGCGAACAGCTTGAAGTCATCCAGGTGGCGACTTCCAATCGCATAGACAATGGCCCAGTCAATTTCATCGTAACTGTGAACCATCACATTTCTGAAACCAACGGCCTTTTTCATCCTCTCCGCTAACGCGGGCTCAATGACACCCACTTTCGCCAGGGCATCAAAGCCCTGCCCCATGGTTTTTGGCGCGGGAGCATCGGAATGTTCGGCCAGCCAGTGTGCGGACATGTCGACACAGAGCTGAACGGCGCGAGTCAGATTCAAGGCGACGATATCTTGCGCATCCACATCCGACAGCAATTCCGCCAAAGACGCCGGGAGTTTTTGTTCAACCCGCTGGATGCAACGCCGGAGTGACTCGATCTTCTCTTCTATCAAGGCTTGATCCACTGGTTGCGCCTCCCCTCCAATATACGTCGTTGATAACGGCCAAAATCCTCTTCCATCATGATACTTCGATAGAGAAGATCGCCTTTGTCGGATACCGAGCCTTTTACGAGGACACCCTTGCTGACGATTTCATGGAGCAGGGGCTGTCCGATTTGACGTATATCAATAATGTCGATGGCACGACCAAAACGACTCGCGAGTTCCCCGATCAACGCCATCTTTTGCTCTGTCGTCAACGGCGCGGTTGTCTCGACAGCCAGATCGAGATCGCTTGTCACCTTCTCCCA
Source organism: Marinimicrobium sp. LS-A18 (assembly GCF_000463525.1). Lineage (NCBI taxonomy): Bacteria > Pseudomonadati > Pseudomonadota > Gammaproteobacteria > Cellvibrionales > Cellvibrionaceae > Marinimicrobium > Marinimicrobium sp. LS-A18. The sequence goes on along the minus strand of NZ_AWEP01000002.1, from coordinate 768,246 downwards.
ACCTTCAGCCATGGAACCAAAGAGCACCGCCAGGCGAATATCCGTCCGATCCGCCAGCGCTAGCTTGAGCGAGTTGATGGTGTCTTCAGCTGGCATAATGTCTCCTTGGGGGGGGATCGGACTACGCGCGTTGCGTTCCGAAACGTCGGATCGAGCCGACCTACTGGGCTTGCGGCGGAATTAGTCGGGTTACGCGCGTTGCGCTAACCCGACCTACGGGAAGCTCTGCGTGACGGTCGAGTAGGTCGGGTTAGCGCAACGCGCGTAACCCGACAAACCTGCCCTGCTTTACAACGCTGCCAACGTGGTCGGCTGGCGGGACTGGATCAAGGCCTGAACCTGCTCGGCCGACTGCATGCTGCGCACCTCGACACCGCTCGCCTGCAGGTCCACATCCATACCCAGCTCTTCTTTGACCAACAGCTCCAGCGCCTCCTGATCCACCTGGCCATCGGCACGGGTGATGCGCTCCATCTGCTCGTCGGTCAATTGGGCGCTGCCGCCGGGCAGGTAGATGGTGCCGTTAGAGAAGTCCACCGCAAAAGCGATCACCCCGGGCACAAAGAAGAACAGCAAACCCACGGCGTTAAGAGCCACCACGGCCGGGTCGAGCTGGCCACCGGTCTGCCCTTTCCGCTCGGGATACAGCACGGTGCCGCAGGCGGTGGTCTGGAGAATCAGGCCAACGCACAGGCCGGAAGCGATGGCTTTGCTTAAGCGATTGATGCGCATAGAGTTTTCCTCTTTGTTGTTGAATTCCACGTAGCAAAGACTATAGCACATGGCATTGGGTTCCGTGGCGCCAGAAGCTTGGGTTGCGGCGGATGCGGTTGGGTTGGGTAACGGCGGATGCGGGCTTCGCCCTTATCCGCCCTACGCCATCTGCCGTGCTATCTGTAGGGCGGTATAAGGGCGAAGCCCGCATCCGCCGGAACCACCACGCGGATTTATGACGCTGAGCTCAGCCGTAGGGCGGATAAGGCCAGAGGCCGCATCCGCCGTAACCACGGCCTAAACTAACCTGCAACGCTAAAAAAGGGGTTGCAAAAATCCGAAGTTTTGGTAAAGTTCGCGCCTCAAACGAGACAGGACTATAGCTCAGTTGGTTAGAGCGCTACCTTGACATGGTAGAGGTCACCAGTTCGAATCTGGTTAGTCCTACCAAATACCGAAAAACGGCTTGAGGTTCAGACCCCAAGCCGTTTTTTTATGCCCAGACATTCAGGCACCCAAAAACCGCTTTACAGCGTCGGCAACGCAGGTAGCTGTAATGCGGTTTTTAAAAAAATGCCCGCGCTAAGGCGGGCTAGTTTGAGGAGATGATGGCCAAGAAATAAGGTTGTCAAAAGGCTCCAGTCAGTGAGGGGACAAGTTGTTCAGTTTTTGTACTTGAGCGGCCATGTTGTAACCATCCCACTGATCCGTGCGCGCTTCGCGCCAACCGGAGAGCCATTCCTGGCGCGCTGTGCCGCTCTCGTGCGGACACAGGCTGCGGGACCGACCCGCAATACCGGCTTGATAACCCTTACCAAATGCGCGAGCTGTCTGGTTACGCTTTTGACGTTTCATATGTGATGCACCTCTATGTAGCCGTTAATCTTGCAGAGCCCAGCGCCGGGGTGGCGCTGGGCCTGTTAGGGAAACGCACCCACTGGGCGGGGATGCCCGGCACTGTGCGTAGGGAGGTACTGCATCGCCTCTAGCCAGCCACCCGGGAAAATCGGTGGTGGATCCGTGGAGGCGAATGCTCAGTACAGCAAAAAGCCCCCCGGCTGTGAACGATTGTTTTTTTATAGCAGAGGTGTTTCATATGGCACTTTGCTCTAGAATCCGGTTTGACAAAGTGGTTGGGGTGGGCTTTCCAGCGTAAAACAGAACGTTGGGTTACGGCGGATGCGCCTTCGGCTTATCCGCCCTACGCGACCTCCGAAGCCATGCGTAGGGCGGATAAGGGCAAAGCCCGCATCCGCCGTAACTGTAACCCGACACACACCGGCACCTCACTGCACCCAAAAACAACTGATGATATCTATGAACCTGTTTGCCACCTGCCCCAAGGGCCTTGAAGGACTGTTGTACCAGGAACTGGACGCCATTGGCGCCCAACACCTCAAGGAAACCGTGGCCGGCGTCGCCTTTGAAGGGGACATTGCCCTCGCCTATCGGGCCTGTCTCTGGTCCCGCCTGGCCAACAAGATCCTGCTGCCCCTGGCGGAATTTCCCGTCGGCGATCAGAACACTCTCTACAACGGCGCAAGAAACATCCCCTGGGAAGAACACCTGGGTCCCCAGAGCACCCTGCTGGTGGATTTCATCGGCAGCAGCGGCGCCATTCGCAACACCCAATTCGGCGCCCTGAAAATCAAGGACGCCATTGTCGATCGCATCCGCGATGTCACCGGTGATCGCCCGTCGGTCAGCAAGCAGCACCCGGACCTGCGCATCAACGCCCGCCTGAATAAAGGCAAAGTCACCATCAGCCTGGACCTGTCTGGGGAAAGCCTGCACCGTCGGGGCTACCGCACCAAACAGGGCACCGCCCCGATGAAGGAAAACCTGGCGGCCGGTGTTCTCATACGCGCCGGTTGGCCGGACATCGCCGCCCGTGGTGGCGCTCTAATCGACCCCATGTGCGGCTCCGGTACCCTACTGGTGGAAGCCGCCCTGATCGCCGCGGACATCGCGCCCGGCCTGGGCCGCGCCCGGTTTGGGTTTGAGCAGTGGCTCAATCACCGCAATGACATCTGGCTGGAGCTGCGCGAGGAAGCCATTGCCCGCAAACGCGCCGGCCTCGCCAAACCCCGCCCGGAAATCCGCGGCTACGACGCTAACCTGTCCGTCATCCGCGCGGCGGAAGACAACATCATCCAGGCCGAACTGGACGACTGGCTAAGAGTCAGTCGCAAGGAGCTGGCCGACCTCAAACAGCCCACCCACAAGGTGCTCGAACCCGGCCTGCTGATCACCAACCCGCCCTACGGCGAGCGCCTGGGTGATGTCGAGTCCCTGAAGTTGCTGTATCAACACCTGGGTGAGCGACTGAAAACCGAATTCAAAGGCTGGCGCGCGGGCATCTTCACCGGCAACCCCGAGCTCGGCAAGCAGATGGGCCTGCGGGCGGAAAAGAAATACCGCCTCTATAACGGCACCCTGCCCGCCGAGCTGTTGATGTTCTCCATCGAGGAAAGCCAGTTCGTCAGCGCCGCGCCCAAGCCCCTTAAGGCCGAGCTCGAGGCCGACGCCCCGCTGTCCTCCGGCGCACAAATGCTGGCCAATCGACTGCAAAAAAACCTGAAACAGCTGGCGAAGTGGGCGAAAAAGCAGCGCCGCGGCTCCGAAGACGGTATCAATGCTTATCGGCTCTACGATGCGGATATGCCCGAGTACTCGGCGGCCATTGACCTGTACCGCTCCGAACAGGGCGATCTCTACGCCCACGTTCAGGAATACGCCGCCCCCAAATCCGTGGACGAAGCCCGGGCCGAACAGCGCTTCGCGGAGATTCAGGCCGCGGTCCCCCGCGCTCTGGACATTCACCCGGACCGGGTCAGCTACAAGCAGCGCCGCCGTCACAAGCATTCCGATGGCAGTCAGTACCAAAAGCTCGCCGAGCGCCCGGACGGCGAAATCATCAATGTCATCGAAGGCCAGGCGCGGCTTCAGGTCAACCTCTGGCAATATCTGGATACCGGATTGTTTCTCGATCATCGCCCGGTACGGCTGAAAATCGCCGAAATGGCAAACAACAAACGCTTTCTGAACCTGTTCTGCTACACCGCCAGCGCCAGCGTTCACGCCGCCCTGGGCGGCGCCCGGTTCACCCTCAGCGTGGATATGTCCAATACCTACCTGAAATGGGCCCGCAACAACCTGGCGTTGAATGGCCTGAGCGACACCAAGCACCGCACCGAGCAGGCCGACTGTGTGGAGTGGCTGAAAACCAACGAGCAGGAATTCGACCTGATTCTGCTTGATCCACCGAGCTTCTCCAACTCCAAGAAAATGCCCGACGTGCTGGACATTCAGCGGGACCATGTGGCCCTGATCGACGGTGCCATGAAGGCGTTGGCAAAAGGCGGAACCGTGATTTTCTCCACCAATTTGCGGACGTTTGCGATGGATCGGGACGCGTTGAGAGAATATAAGCTCGAAGACATAACCCCCCAAACGATTGATAAGGATTTTCAGCGCAACCCGAAGATTCATCAGTGTTGGTTGGTCAGGTGGTAAACGTCACCATGGGGTAACGGCGGATGCGGCCTTCGGCCTTATCCGCCCTACGGCCGAGCGCAGCGGTATAAATCCGCGTAGGGCGGATAAGCGCCACAGGCGCGCATCCGCCGTAAAACCACGCGCCCCTCCCATTTGGCACCCAAATTGCTTTATCCAGCCTAACCCCAAAAACCGTAAGGTTTTCGTAACAATTGCCCCGATTTTGCGCTATACTCCAGCGGTCATTGCCCCATGAAGGAGCACAATCGGCCAGAGGCAAGATTCGGTCAATCAATGGAGTTAGAGGTCTATGCTGGAAGCCCTGTTTGAGTCCTCCCGGACCACCAAACGCATTATTTCACTGATTTACGACACCGTCGCTATTGTTACCGCCTTCTACGCCGCCGCCTTCCTGCGGTTGGGCACCTTTAACTCCCAGTTTCTCGATAAAGACGTCACCGTCATCGCCATTACCCTGGTGGTGAGCCTCGCCGTCTTTATCCGCATGGGCATGTACCGCGCCATCCTGCGCTACATGAGCACACCGGCCATGCTGACCATTGTTGGCTGTGTGTTTATTTCCGCACTGGTCCTGGCCACGTCCAGCTTTCTGACCCAGTCCCGACTGCCCCGCTCCATTCCGTTCATCTACCTGACCATCGCCCTGCTGCTCATTGGCGCCCCGCGCCTGATGGTGCGCAGCGTCATCATGATGCTCAACCGGCGCAGCATGGATATCAAGGAGCCCGTCCTGGTATACGGTGCCGGCTACACGGGACACCAGCTCACTCTGGCCTTACAGGGTTCGCAATACAAACCCGTGGCCTTTGTGGACGATAACCCGGCCCTGCATCGCACGTCCGTAGCCAACATCAAGGTTTACAGCCCGAAAATGATCGAGGCCCTGATCCGCACGCACCGGGTCAGCAAAGTCCTGCTCGCGCTGGGCAGCACGCCCAACTCCCGTCGGGCTCAGGTAATCAAGCGCCTGGAATCCCTGGCCATTTCGGTCCAGACTGTGCCGGCCATTCCGGATATTCTGAGTGGCAAGGCCCGCATCGAACACATCAAGGATGTGGAAATTGAAGACCTGCTGGGCCGGGACCCCGTCTCATCCCAGCCGGAGCTGATGGCCGCCAACATCACCGACAAGGTGGTCATGGTCACCGGCGCTGGCGGCTCCATTGGTAGCGAGCTGTGTCGCCAGATCATCCAGCACCGCCCCCGCGCCATCGTCCTGTTTGAGCTGAACGAGTTCAGTCTCTACCAGATCGAACGTGAGCTGCAGGAAACCTCTGAATTCCGCACCAACCACATCAACCTCTACAGCATCCTGGGCTCGGTTCAGAAAGAACACCGGGTGGAAACCATCATGCGCAGCTTTGGTGTGCAGACGGTCTACCACGCCGCCGCTTACAAGCACGTGCCGCTGGTAGAACACAATATCGTCGAGGGCGTGCGCAACAACGTCTACGGCACCTGGTACACCGCCGAGGCCGCTATTCGCGCCGGGGTGGAGTCTTTCGTGCTGGTTTCTACCGACAAGGCCGTGCGCCCCACCAACATCATGGGCGCCTCCAAGCGACTGGCGGAGCTGGTACTGCAGGGCCTGGCCAAACGTCAGAACACCACCATCTTCAGCATGGTCCGCTTCGGTAACGTACTGGGTTCATCCGGCTCCGTGGTCCCGCTGTTCCGGGAACAGATCAAAAACGGTGGACCGGTGACGGTCACCCACCCGGAGATGGTCCGCTATTTCATGACTATCCCGGAAGCCGCCAAGCTGGTGATTCAAGCGGGCGCCATCGGTACCGGTGGCGACGTGTTCGTGCTGGATATGGGCGAGCCGGTGAAAATCGTGGACCTTGCCACCCGGATGATTCACCTCTCGGGCCTGGAAATCAAAGACGAAGACCGCCCCAACGGCGATATAGAAGTCGAATTTACCGGCCTGCGCCCGGGCGAGAAGTTGTACGAAGAACTGCTGATCGGCAGCAACGTCTCCGGCACTCAACACCCCGGCATCCTGCGCGCCGAAGAGCACCACCTGAGCTGGGAAGAAACCAAAAACCTGCTCGACGACCTCGACGTCGCCTGCCACGCCTACCAGTGCGACCGCGTGAAACAGCTATTGGTGGAAGCGCCCACGGATTACAAGGCCAGCATGTTGATCAGCGACTCGGTGTGGCGGCAGAAGCAGAATACCGGGAAGTTGCGGGTGGTTAACTGACAGCTCAGTGACGGCGGATGCGCCTTCGGCTTATCCGCCCTACGCGTACCACGGCGATTTGCGTATGGATTGGTGCGGGACGTACCACGGCAGTTCGCGTATGGATTGTGTGCGTGATGTAAAACGGCAGACCGCGTAGGGCGGATAAGCGAAGCGCATCCGCCGTAACCCAACCCCAACGCATCCACCAAAACTAAACCCTACCCCCGCACCACTCTCTAATAATCATCCCACTCCACATGCCGGATCCCGGCCCCAAACTGATACACCAAAAACACCACCGGCGCATAAGCCAACAACACACCCCACAACGGGTCTATGCCCCCGGACACCACCCACCAGGCCATGGGCAACAACCAGATCACATTCAACGTACCGTAAAACAAGGTCGTAGCCTTGTGCCCCCAATTCACCGCCCGGTGCTGATAGGCATGGCTACGATGCGCCTCAAACAGATTCTCCCGGCGCCACCACCGAAAGAACAACGTGAGCGTCGCATCCGCCACAAACATCGCCAACAGAATCACCCAACCCCAGAACAGCTCTGGCGCCTGATGGCCGGCATAAACCGACAACAACCCCAGCCAGAGCCCCACAAAGCCACTGCCGGCGTCGCCCATAAAGATCTTTGCCGGGGGAAAATTCCAGATCAGAAAGCCCAGGCTTGCCACCGCCAACAGGCCGTACAACGCCACATTGGCCTCCGGCAAAGCCCACCAGGCCAGCAGCGCCCCACTCACACAGACGGTCAACGCTTCCACCCCGGCAATGCCGTCGATGCCATCCATAAAGTTGTACAGATTCAGCACCCAAACCAGGTACAACAGCAACGGCGCCCACAGCCATCCCCCCTCAAGCGTCCAGCCCAGCAAGGGCAAGGCCATAGGCCCGCCCAACCAATAAAGCCCCCAGGCCGCTGCCGAGAAGTGCACCAGCAGACGCACCAACGCCGGTGCGTGGCCGTGGTCGTCCCACCAGCCCACCAGCGCCACCAGCAACCCGGCGCCGGCCAGGCCGTAAACTACCGCATCCGCCACCAGGCCCAACCAGGCCAGGGCCGGCAAGGCCAGCAGGCAGACCACCACAATCGCTACCCCACCCCCGCGCGGAGTCGGTACGGAATGCGAGCTGCGCGCATTGGGAATATCCATCAGCTTTTTGTGCAGTGCATAACCCCGCAACACCCCGGTCAGCCCCCAAGCCAACCCCAGCGCCACCACCAAAATAAGAATCAAAATCAACGTATCTTCCACCCTCTAAACAACAATCATCAGGATTGAGTACAAAAAGCACACAGTGTGCTATAATTCACTTCATGAAATCAATCACATGGAACCCCGAAAAGAACAAACTTCTCCAAGAAGAGCGAAACATCGCCTTTGAGGATGTGGTTTTACATATCTCGATCGGGGGAATTTTAGACACGTTCGAGCATCCAAACCAGGAACGTTACCCAGGTCAGAAAATACATGTGATTAACATCGAGGAATATGCTTATCTGGTTCCCTTCGTAGAGTCGGAAGGTGAGGTATTCCTGAAAACAATCATTCCGAGCCGTAAAGCGACCAAAACGTATTTGGGAGGTCCAAAATGAGCAAACTGGACAAAGAGGAGCAAGACATTCTCGAGGCTTTCGACGCCGCCAAGCTACAGCGAGCGCCGGATATTGAAGAGAGAAAAGCTCGGCATCAAAAGTACGCAGAAGGCACGTTCAAAAAAGACGCCAGAATCAACATCCGCCTTTCTTCAAAAGACCTTCGCGGGCTCCAAAAGAAAGCGCTGGAGGAAGGCATCCCCTACCAGACACTGGTCGCCAGTATCCTCCACAAGTACGTAGAAGGTCGTCTGCACGAACAGCGATAGCCGATGCGGGACAATTCATCACTCAGACCAAGGAAGGTATGCTGAATGAATTCAAAGAACGCAAAAACGCTTAAAATTACCCCTCGAGCCAAGCATGACCCCCGAGACATCTGGACGTGCGGCGTGGACAGATCCCGGTCGTCGGACACCACCCTCTAGGCCACGGCAAAACCCTGACCTTCTAACTCGGCAGGACATCGTGCAGTAACTTGTTTACGCTCTGCATCGCCTCACCCCAAGACACTGGGACTTTGTGATATACCAGTGGGACAATAAAGCGCTCATAGCGCTCTTTATGAACGGGGTTGATGTGCAAACAACGGAGACCATGGTGTAACTCGGCTGCGGGGTCAGCGAGGAACTGCGGGTGCTGGCGGCCAAACTGCTCTGCATCAGTACGCACCACCTCATGAACCAACCATCGAAGTGTATTGACGCTGTAGCCGGAAGCGGTAGCCATGTGGAGATCGTACACGTGTCTGACCAGCATTTCGTCATCTTTCCTTGTCGAGTCGCGGTCCACTTGGGCAGTCCTGCGAAGCAAAGCGACCAGTTTCTCACTGATGGTTGAGAGGATACAGACCACCGGAAAACTGTTCACCTCTGGCGGATTCCGCAACACTTCAGCATACAATGAGCTCACCGAGCACTCTATTGGAGTCTCAAACAGTTCTGATGCCGTCACATCAAGCTTAAGGTTGGGTCGCAGCGCCGAAATACCGCGCTGAGTACGAGGATAAGTAACGGTAAACTCCGCGTAGCGGTACTCGTTACGCTTCAAAACTCCTCCCTCAGCAAGGTTCAGATGCTCCGAGTGATTAATGGTCTGCTCTATATTCGCCAGCACCGCTTTACGAGCTGCTCTTAGCGCCGTTCTCGACATATTGCCAGTTACTCCGTTGCGAGTAACCAGTTTGATATCAACGTCCTCAGACATGCGGTATATGTGTCTGTGCGCTTTTGCGAGGCTGGTTCCTCCGGCAAACACGAGTTGAAAGTGCTCTGAATGCACCTGTGTAAGCAGACGAAGCAGCTCAACGGCATAGGCATCTTTTTCAACAATAGCCGGGCTCTCTATACCTAGCGCATCGGCTACATCCGGGAACAATTCAGGGTTACAATTCACGTAGAAGTTCGCTCAATACCAAGCCGGTATTTTCCATACGCGATACGACGACAGAATGGGCCAGTTACTTTGATAACGACTCGTGCCGGTATTTGCGTATTGCCGGCCTGGTAAGCCTTTTCCACACTGGCTGGTTCCCATTTTACGCCCAACCGGTTTAGCGCTTCCTTGGAAACCTGGTCGAAGCCGCCTGGAGCCGCCAACATAGGCTTTCCTGTGATCCGGTTCTTGCGGGCCTTCGCGTACAGGCCTTTTCCGATACGCACCAACCGCCCCTGCCCTACCAATTGCCGTAACGCCCTACCAACCTGGTCATAGCCTCCCAACGCATCAAAATCCTCACGCAAGAAGACCGTACGATGACTCTTGCGGATTTTCTCTTGCATTCTGGATTTCAAGGTTTCTGTGGCCATAGATGCACCAAACGTAATCGGTTTAACCAATATCATATCGGTTCATTGTTCGTCAGTCAAAAACACGACATCAAAAAATGCCGTTAAAAACATTTATGTCCTTTTATTTCAATAGCTTATGAGATTTCAAAGCTACCATCAATCGCCGAAAATACGGCACAAATCAAGTTCCACCTGAATGGCAACTCACCCCGTCATCCACCAGCGTCACCCACCATTCTTCGCAGCCCCTCCTCCACCGAAAACGGTGGCCGCCAGATCAGGCGGTTTTTCACTTTATCCGTACTGACCTGAAGGGAATCACACAGCCTGTCCACCATTGAGCGGCGACCGAGCAAGCCGGCGCCGAGTTTTAACAGCGGCATCGGAAACGGCCATAACCGAGCAGTGCGCCCTTGGGCTTCGGCCATCAAGCGCACCAGCTCCGGCGTGGACAGATCCCGGCCATCGGACACCAGGAACACCTCATTGGCCGCCGCCGGGTGCGTGCAGCACAGCGCCAGCAAGTCCACCAGGTTCTCCACAAACACCAGGCTGCGCTTATTGCGCACAGACGCCAGCGGCAATGGCCACCCGCGCCCGACCGCCCGCATCAGCGCCGCCATATTGGCGCGCACGCCAGGCCCATACACCAACGGGGGGCGGACAATTACCAACTCCATCCCCGCCCGTTGAGCGTGCTCCCAGAGCGCCTGTTCACCTTCCCACTTGGAACGCCCGTAAGCATCCTCAGGCTGCGGGGTATCCCGCTCACTGAACGGAACGCCCTCAGTTCGCTCACCATTAACCTTGATACTGCTGACAAACACAAACCGGCGCGCGCCCCGAGCCGAGGCTAATCGAGCGGCCGCCAGAGGCTCCTCACAATTGGCCCGGCGATGCGCCGCCAACTCATCCTCCGCACTGCCGGTCAGAGCAACATGCGCCCTACCCGCGCAATACACCACCGTATCACCGGCGGACAGCAACGAGCCCAACGCCGAAATGCGATGCGCCGTCACCCCCTCCACCGTCGACGCCGAACGGGAAATGGGCTCCACCGATTGTCCATCGGCCCGCAAACGGGCCATCAAAGCACGCCCCACAAAACCGGTCGCACCAGGAATCCAGATCGTCATCACATTATTCCGTTATTTCAAATCGACCAATTCACCACAGCTCGCGTAGGGCGGATAAGCGCGAAGCGCGCATCCGCCGTAACCCAAACCCGACCAATCCAACCCACTTTTCAGGTATACTCCACCCAATTACGGATAAAACTGATTTAACCCTATGCCCAACACGCCCAACCCGGCACAACCCGCCTCAGGGATCGACTACGACGTTCTCGTCTGCACCTACAATGGCGCAGAATTCATCGAAGAGCAACTCCACAGCATTCTTCGCCAACAGCCCGCCCCGAAGCGCGTGCTGATCAGCGACGACCACTCCGCCGATAACACCCGAGCCATTGTAAACCAGGTTGCGCAATCCTCGCCCATACCGATCGAGATCATCGACGGACCCGGCCGAGGCGTTATCCGCAACGTGCTGACCGCCCTACCGAAAACCACCGCCGACTACGTCTTTCTGGCGGACCAGGACGACATCTGGCTGGACAACAAAGCCGCGCTGTTCGCCGAAAAAATGCACGGCGAGCATTGCCCTCACCTGATTTTTTCCGACGCCTGGGTCTGGCACCCCGACAGGGACGAAAAACATTCTTTCTGGGAACTGGACCAACTGCGCCCGGACAACGCCAGGGACCCGCGACGGCTCGCGTTTCACAACACAGTGCAAGGTGCCTCGGCGTGTGTCAACCGATCCTTGATCGCCGCCATGGAACCCACCGCCGAGCACCCGGACATCGTCATGCACGACTGGTGGCTCGCGCTGATCGCCAGCGGCACTGGCCACATTGATTACATCCGGGAGCCGACGCTTCTGTATCGCCAGCATGACAACAACCAGGTGGGAAGTCAGAACAAAGCAAACCGGCGCAAGCGTAAACTCGCGGATACCTTGACGGTCGCCAACCGGATACTTCGCCAGGCCGTCGCGTTTACCGACCATTACCACGAGGCGTTGCCCCTGGCCCACCAAGATTTTTTTAAACAGTATCAGGAAGCCATGAAAGGAGGCGCACTGGCTCGTACGGCTTTCATTCTCCGTTACTGGCCTCAACATCGTGACCTGAACAGAACGTTCAAGCTTTGGGCGAGCATGCTGCTCGTAGAGGGAGCACGGAAACAATGACCGTTTACATTTCCGTCGTCTCCCACGAAGACACACTCGAAATCATTCACGACCTACAGCCCCACCGGCTGAAATCCCCCGAACACCAGATCGTCATCCTGGACAACTGCCCTGCCCGGGAGCTGGAAACCTACGCGACGGAACACAAGTTGACGTACCTGGCCAACGAAAACATTCAGGGCTTCGGTGCCAACCACAACAAGGTTTTCCACTACTGTCAGCACATGCTGAGTATGGATGTTGAGAACGACTGGTTCGTTATCCTTAACCCTGACCTGGAGTGCGACCGCGAGGCGATTGAGCACCTGATCGACGACATGCAGGCAAGCGGTGCAAAAATAGGCGCGCCCAATATCTTCAAGGACAGGCAATTCGAGGAGCATGAGGAATCTGTGCGCCGCTTTCCCTACCTGTGGGAACTCGTCACCTCCTATCTATTCCGGAAAAACCGGACCGGAGTGGACCGCTGCACGGATCGGGCCTGCGAAGTGGATTGGGCATCCGGCGCCTGCCTGGCGTTCAGCGCCAGCACCTTCAAAGCCCTGGGCGGGTTTGATGAGCGGTATTTCTTATATTATGAAGACGTGGACTTCTGCTGGCGGGCAAGACATATGCTGGGCGAGAAGACATTCTATGTTCCGGGTGCGAGGATGGTGCACCGGGGTAAGCGGGCCAGTCATACGTTGAACAATCGACACTTGTGGTGGCATTTGACCAGTGCATTGCGATTTGCGTGGGTGAGGACCAAAACCGCTTTATTTGGGGTGGATTCGTTAAAGTGAATAACACTCCACGGTCCGCGTAGGGCGGATAAGCCGAAGGCGCATCCGCCGTAAATACCCGTGACACAGTGTATGCAGTCGCGTTCGGAGTGGCATAACGTGCGGTGACGGCGGATGCGCTACGCTTATCCGCCCTACGCAACCCGCGCCACGCGACCTGCATGGGAAACACCTTACGATTACGGCAACAACTGCATCATCGTCCGCAACTGCCGCCGCCAATGAACGCACTCAATCCCAAACGCCGCTTCGGTGCTCCGCTTATCCAATACACTGTATGCGGGCCGCTGGGCCGGCGTCGGGTACTGGCTTGCTGGAATAGGGCGAACTGGAATCGCTTTGTCTAACAAACTCAATTCCAACCCAATATCCTGAATGGCCACCGCAAAATCATACCAGGACGCAACGCCTGCATCCGACCAGTGGTACACACCCCCCGGCACAGCCTGCATCACCCCAACCCACAACAACTGAGCCAGGCCCCGAGCCCAGGTCGGCGTCCCCACCTGGTCCACGATCACACCCAGTTCTGGCTTATCCGCCATCAACCGCAGCATGGTCTTGACGAAGTTGTCGCAATTGCAGGAATAAAGCCACCCCGTGCGAACAATCACCGCATCCGGTAAGCGGTGACGCAATACCGCCTCACCCGCGAGCTTACTGGCACCGTACACAGACTGAGGGTTCGCGGCAGAGGACGGCAAGTACGGCGCGTTAGCGGAACCGTCAAACACAAAATCCGTAGAAACGTGAAACAATCGCGCGCCGACCTGCTCGCAAGCCACGGCCAAGTTGGCAACGCCCTGCTCATTCACCGCGAACGCCGCTTCACGTTCAGTTTCAGCCCGGTCCACAGCCGTATACGCAGCGGCGTTGATCACAGCGTCGGGCTTAAAAGTTGTCAGTACCGATCTGCAAGCATCAGGCAGAGTAATATCCAGCTCCGAACGCCCGACCATACGGGCGTGGACCGCATCTGGTACCGTTTGCATCAAGTCCCAGGCCAATTGGCCGGTGCCAATAATAACGACATTCATACCACAAAATTCCGCGTGCTTCGCGTAGGGCGGATAAGCGGAGCGCATCCGCCGTAAATATACGTGGAGTTCCGTAAGAACGTCACCTTGGGCAACGGCGGATGCAGGTCATACCGCTGCGCTCGGCTCCGCCCTGCGCAACCCACTAAACGTTGCCTATGCGGGCCAGTTGATAATCCCCACTCAACACCCGCTGCCACCACTCGCGGTTATCCAAATACCACTGAACGGTCTTACGCAGCCCGGTCTCAAAAGTCTCCTGAGGCACCCAACCCAACTCCCGCTGGATCTTGGCCGCGTCAATCGCATAGCGCTTGTCATGCCCGGGCCGATCCTTGACGAAGGTAATCAAATCCTCATACTGCTCCACGCCATCGGGCTTCTCCGGCGCCAGCTCTTCCAGCAGGGTACAAACCGCGCGAACAACATCCAGGTTCTTTACCTCATTATGCCCACCGACATTATAGGTTTCCCCGATCTGTCCCTGGGTTGCAACCAGCACCAGCGCCCGTGCATGGTCTTCCACATACAGCCAGTCACGGACCTGTGAGCCATCCCCATAAACCGGCAGAGCCCTGCCAGCCAGAGCATTCAGAATCATATGGGGAATCAACTTCTCGGGAAAGTGATACGGCCCGTAATTATTGGAGCAGTTGGTCACCACCACCGGCAAGCCATAAGTCCGCCCCCAGGCACGCACCAAATGATCCGATGCGGCCTTGGACGCCGAGTAAGGCGAGCTGGGCGCGTAAGCGGTAGATTCAGTAAACAGTGAGTCAGCCCCTTCAAGATCGCCGTATACCTCATCGGTAGACACATGATGAAACCGAAAGCGCGCCCTGGCCGGCTCACCCAGCCTCCCAAAGTGCTCTCGCGCCGCTTGCAGCAGGTTGAACGTCCCCATCACATTGGTTTCAAGGAACGCTCTAGGGCCATCAATGGAACGGTCCACGTGAGACTCAGCCGCCAAGTGCATGATGACGTCCGGGGCAAAGTCCAGTACGGCCTGGCGCGTCGCCTCAGCATCCCGCAGATCAACCTGAGCAAATCGAACCTTTGGGTGTTGATCGTAACCGGGAATCGAGTCCAGGTTGCCGGCGTAGGTCAGCGCGTCGAAGATCAGCACCTCGTGTTCGTCGTCCGCTATCAGTTGGCGGACAACCGCCGACCCAATAAATCCGGCACCGCCGGTAACGATTATTCTCATAATTTGAATCTTTCCAACAATGGTCGCGTAGGGCGGATAAGCCGAAGGCGCATCCGCCGTTACCGAACGTTATGCACCCCAAATCGCATTTATATTTGAGGCGTCACGTGTATTTACGGCGGATGCGGCCTCCGGCCTTATCCGCCCTACGCAAAGTTCGCCCTACGCGAAATTCGGTGCAGCTTTGTCCTTTTCTGACAAAATCACCTCACCAACCCGGTCAACCGGCCAATCAATACCCAACGTCGGGTCACTCCACCGAATTGAACGCTCAGAATCCGGGTGGTAATAATTCGTACACTTATAAACAAACTCGGCGGATTCGGATGTCACCAAAAATCCATGAGCAAAGCCCTCCGGTACCCACATCTGCCGCTTATTCTCGGCACTCAGATAATGCCCAACCCATTGACCAAACGTGGCGGAACCCTGCCGAATATCCACCGCTACATCAAAAACCTCGCCCGACACCACGCGAACCAACTTACCTTGCGGTTGTTGTTCCTGGTAATGGAGGCCACGAAGAATCCCCCGACGGGACTTTGAATGGTTATCCTGGACAAAGGTCACATCCGCAATGTTTTCTCGAAACCAGCTCTCGCGAAAGGTTTCCATAAAGAAACCCCGCTCGTCGCCGAAGACGCGAGGTTCCAGGATTTTTACATCGGGGATGTTGGTGTCTACTACCTGCATGAATAAACCTATACCCTCTGCGTAGGGCGGATAAGCCAAAGGCGCATCCGCCGTTATTGAACGTCATGCGTCTCCACGCGTTTATGCTGGGTGATTCACGTGTACTTACGGCGGATGCGCTTAGCTTATCCGCCCTACGCGCACCTTTGAAACTTCCGAAAACCTCGTTAATCTTTAAAACGATTTCGAAGGTCGCCACACGGACGCTGCCTATCCTTCAATATCTTCAACAAATACTGCCCATAACCACTCTTGACCTGCGCATGGGCCAAGGCCTCCAACTGCTCATCACTGATAAACCCCTGCCGGTAAGCGGCTTCCTCCGGGCAGGAAATCTTCAAACCCTGGCGCTTTTCAATGGTCTGCACATACTGCGCGGCGCTGAGCAGATTCTCATGGGTACCGGTATCCAACCAAGTATAACCGCGCCCCATAATCTCTACATTCAGCTCACCCTGGCGCAGGTAATGCATATTCAAATCGGTGATTTCCAGCTCACCACGTGCCGAAGGCTTCAGGCTCTTGGCAATCTCCGGCGCCTGATGATCGTAAAAGTACAACCCGGTGACGGCATAGTTAGACTTGGGCTCCGCGGGCTTCTCTTCCAGGCTTATCACCCTACCCTCAGCATCAAACTCGGCCACACCATAGGCACCCGGGGTATCTACGTGATAACCAAATACGGTGGCACCCTCAGTGCGTTGGTTGGCTCGCTGCATCAGAGCCAGAAAACCATGGCCGTAAAAAATATTGTCGCCCAGAATCAGAGTACTTGGGTGACCGTTCAAGAACGATTCCCCCAAGACAAATGCTTGCGCCAGACCGTCAGGGCTCGGCTGAGCAAGATACTCAAAGTTGACGCCCCACTGGCTCCCATCGCCCAGCAGGCGTTGAAAAGCCTCGAGGTCGTGGGGTGTCGTAATTATCAGGATATCGCGAATACCCGCAAACATCAGAGTCGTCAACGGGTAGTAAATCATGGGCTTGTCGTAGATGGGCATCAGTTGCTTGCTTGCACCCAGCGTTAGCGGGTACAGGCGAGTGCCGGAACCACCGGCAAGAACGATGCCTTTGCGGGCTTTAGAGGTTATTGCCATGCGGACTTGCCGCCCTTTTTTGTCAGGTTGTTCATAAACTGCTTGTATTCGTTGGCGACCTCATGGGTGTCGCCCTCGGCCTTGATTACGCCGTCTTCCAACCAGAGGGCGCGACTGCAGACTTTATTGACTTGCGCACCGCTGTGGCTGACAAAAACCACAGTTTGTTCACTATTGATCTTTTCCATCATGGCTTTTTCGGCCTTTTTATTGAACTGCTGGTCACCGACACTGAGTGTCTCGTCAATCATCAGCAAGTCCACTTCGGTCAACAACGCGGTGGAGAACCCGAGCCGCGCACGCATTCCCGATGAGTAGGTCCGCACTGGGCGTTCAAAGAACTGGCCAAGCTCCGAGAACTCCTTGATACCTTCAATGGACTCCTGAGCCTGCTTCTTTGTATATCCTTGCAACATTGCCGCAAGCAAAGCGTTATCCCGGCCGGAAAGCTCCTTATCAAACCCCATCCCCAATGTCAGCAAAATACGGGATATATGCTTTGGATGAGTTACTTTCCCCTTGGTGGGTGCCACTACGCCATTCAGAATGCGTAACAACGAGCTTTTGCCGCAGCCATTTCGCCCCATAATGCCCAGGGTTTCACCTCGACGCACCTCGAAAGTTACATCCTTGAGAACAGGAATACTGACTCGCTTGAATCCCCAAACCCGACTATTGTAACCATACTCTACATCTTCAACCGAGAGCAAAATGTCACCCGTCGTCATGAGTTAATCACCCTGGAGGCCATAGACTGCCCCATATATCGATAAAACAAATGCACCAGCACCAAGCCTACTGCCAGGATCAGAGCCAGCCAACCCAAATGATGGAGATCATACAGTTCTCCTCGCATCAGCACGTCCCGATAGGCATCAAGCAAGTAGGCCAAGGGATTCCAGGTCACAAGTAGCTCTCGCGACACTGGATCTTGTATGCGCTCCAAGTCCCAGAAAATGCCTGAACCAAACATAAGCCCCATCATTGACATACCAATCAAAATACGAGTATCACGAACATAGCTTACGCAGATCGCCGCAACCAATGATACGAGAAGAATTAGCATGTACTGCACGACCCAGAGCGGCACCATCCACAACCAGTGCCAGCTTGGCATATAGCCATAAACTACTGTGAGACCGAACAACATCAGAAAAGTCACCCATTGGCGATACAATACTGTATGAACCTGTTCGTAGGGGAAGAACTGACGAGGCACATTAGTTTGCGTAATTAGCGACTTCCCCTGAACAATACTATTTGATGACGAGAGCACCGATTTGCTGAACCACAAAAAGGGAATTTTACCCGCCATCAGAAACAGGAGGTCCCGACCAAATCCCAGGAGTAAAGTAAACACCAAGTAGAACATCAATACCCAAAGAACCGGCTCCAGAAGCCACCACAAATAGCTCAAATAGAGCTTGGACGCATCAGACTTTAGCGACATACGCGCCTTGACATCGACCAAGGCCAAAAAATTAGAAATTTTCATTAGAAACGACTAGTTCCAAACTAAAGCGCTATGAATAAGGTGAAGGCCAAGACGTTCAACCACTGAACGCAGGATGCTACTCGAACTATCCCTTGCTGTAAACGCCTAACAGGCCTGCCAGGTAAAGCAACTCCCCAGAGGGCGAGCTTCCGTGACCAACCTGGTCACTCACCCTGCTCTGGAGGGATCGAAAATCGTCCGGGTACAAATATTGAAGGTGCGCCAGGGGCAGGGAAAGATCCAGAGCACGCTCTTTCGAAACTTCCGCTTGAAGTACATAAGCGTCACCTTGCTTCAATATGGGTTTCAAAGAAGGAAAGCGCCTGACCAAAATCGAGTTCGAACGGGAAAATCGCTCATTCAACCTTTGCACTTGATCCGGTTTCAAATAAACGCCTAAACTGGAGCCGGTATCATTAGCGCTATCCGAATAATCCTGCAGCGCCCAGTCGACCCTACTCGCCAAACCGCCCTCTTCAGACGACAGCACCAAGTTGAGCAATCGCTTCAGCTCCAATGCCTCTTCAACGTAGCTTCTATTGACCCGTTTGTCATCGAAAACAAAACCCTCTGCCTTCCCGGCATCCACTCCAAGCACGCGAAGCCAAACTCTCTCAATAGCTTCATCCTGAAGAGAACCACCTGATTTTGACTCCTTTACATAAGGCAGGAATGTGCAGCAACGGTCTCCGACGACGTCCGCCCACTGCCGCAACCGTCGTCCATTGAGGTTAGCAGCGCCGGTCTTCATAAAGCGCTCGTCCAACATCTCAGATATATCGGCCGTTCTGAAATGCCGTTTTACTGACTGGTTGTAGTTCGAAACAAACGCTTCGACCGGGTGACGAAACCAACCAACGACCCTCACGTTCAACCCCTGGAGCAAAGGCCCAAAGCTTCGCGCATTTCGATGAAAGCTCTCTGATGAAAGCAACAAGGTCTTCCCCTGCAAACGCGCACCCAGCAGCATCAATCTGAAATACAAGTTCGCTTTGCGTACTCTTCCCTCTCGTAACAGGTTGCCAACCAACGAGTGCCCGCCAGAAACACCATTCTTGTCTAGGGAGTGACGCGGATAATAATAGCCTGCGCGAAGCAACTGATCCCGATTATTGAGGCAGAACCGCTGAATCGCAGAGCTTCCCGTTTTCGGGGCTCCTATGTGAAGTATCACGTCAAGATCTGTTGATCTTGACGTTTTATTCAGAAAAAGGGAGTCCGTAAACCTGCCCCAATATTTACCCAACACACTACTGCCCATACATATACTCTGAATAGCCCGTCAGCAGTCCAGGGCCGCCCGCTGAAGGTCAGTTGATCGTAGTAGAACATGCCTCAACGACTCCCTTACGACCGGCTTCGAGTAGCGCTGGCCCGCTGACCGTCGAGCCGCCATGCTCATTGTCCTATATTTTTCCTGATCCTGAAGCAACTGTTCTACCCTGTCAGCCACCAAAGCGACGCGATCTGGCACCGCCTTGTTGGAGTGATAAGGCACCAAGTATCCGGTCTCTGAGTGAACCACCAAATCACTGACTGCACCTCGATCATAGGCTACGACAGGCCGACCAGCGGCCATTGCCTCCAGCACTGTCCGCCCAAATGACTCAAAACAGTGTGAGAGACTGACCAGTAAGTCCACTTGAGCAATAGCATCCTCCGGCGAAGAATGGTAACCCAGAACTTCCAGGTTACCCGGCCATCGCCCACCCGAACCCCTCAAACGCCGTAAATAAGTCGTATCCGGGCCTATAACAACACAGCGAACTGAAAGTCCTCTTGACTCAAGCTCTGAAGCCAGCATCACAAAATCATCAATGCCCTTTTTAGGCTGGTTACTACTGATAATCCCCACCGAAAACACGTCACCCCGCTCAACAGGGAAACTGATAGTTTCAAACGTCGTAATATCTATACTATTTGGTACGACCATTGTATTCGGAATACCCAGAGTGCTCGCGGTGAAGTCTGAGTTAGCGACAATCAGGTCTGCCATATTGATTAGACGTTCACGCACCTCATCCGCATTTGCACCAAGCGTCGCGCACAAATCAGGATCATGCTCCGGCAACTCCCTGACATGCACAATAACCGGTGTACCCACGGCACGCGCTGCCAGTAGCGGTTCATCAAGAACTGACGTGTTGACGTACACAGCGTTGCACCGGTACTCAGTTAAAATTCTCTCAAAATTTTTCTGAGTTTGTGGTAACGACGGGCAATCACGGTGCCACCAGCCATACGGGACAATAATCACTCGACACGACAGTGCCGTCACCTGGGTAATATAATCGTGATTCAATGCTCCCGGTAGAACAACCACCGTATTGACACACAGTTCAGAGAGGTAGGCCAATATATCCAGTAGACTGCGCTCCCCACCATAGACTTCCTTCCCTGCCTGATGACCACATACAAGCCAGGTCGGATTATTCGGGGTAAACTCCCGCGCACCATCCCACTCAGGAAGAGCGGCATAACCTTCACGCCTGCCAAATCGCTCATAATGAACAAATGGATCTTCCTGTTCGGGCAGGTCTCGGTGTTGATACCGGTAGCCTGAAGCGCTGAAATCCGGATGAGGATCACGCCCCTCGGCCCTACCAAACCGCAAGTAATGAACCCGCCCATTTACGCCCGATATCGCGACATCCCTGTGCAACCGGCTGTACAAAGTCGAATCAAAACCTTCGGCCAATTGCTCGCCACGTAACCGCCAGAGCCAATAGAGGTTTTTCAAGGCATTAACAAGCTTCATCACAAGCCTCAACATTAATGCCACCAGCGCTAAAATAAGCCAATATGGCCGCTCGCTGGTCTCTAAGCTCACCCTCATTCACTATAAGATGTTTGAGCCCCGTTAGCTGAGCAGTCCTGGTGGGAGGACGGTGCCACAGAGAAGCGCGGTGAAGCACCACAGTGTGTGCCTGTATACTTACCCCAAAATGAGCAAATTGAATCCCATGCCTCTGGCACCATTCGAATACATCATCCGCAATCGGATTACCATGCCAGGCATCACGCTCAGGCCAGTGCAACAAACATACGTCATTGTACTGCTGTCGCGCGGACTCCAGGAAAGCCAACAAACTTTGTAATTCATCGCCCTGGACTGCGAAATTGCCCCCCAGAACGGCCGAAAAATAATGCTGATTAATGCGCAAGTTCCCAAGTGGAATCGGGAAAGGACGTACCTCTGCAGAACCCGGGTTCGGAGGCATGATCGGTACACCCTTCCTTTGACGATGCCACCAGCTAAATGCTTCACGATACTGACGGCGCAATCCATGAAACAGCGTGGTGATATGGGTCGCTTTCGTACGGGTAAGGCTTCCTGAATCCGTCAAGGAGAATGCCAGCGGAACCACCGGCAAAACAGATTCAAGTGCCGCGTGGCCAAAGTGGTGCTGCAAGCGGGTGGCAAACTCCACATCACCACCCACTCGCACTTCATCCCAAAACCCCGTTGCCACTAACGCGCTGCGCCGAATCAGCCAGGATGATTGGTTCAGCTCCAGAAATGAATCTCCAAGTATCCAGGATCCCAGACATTGAAGCCTATCTGTTACACGGACCCACCAGCTGTAGCTAGCCACCAAGTGGGGGGAACGCAATAAAGGCGCCACTTGCTTTTCGATTTTCTGAGGGTGTGACCAATCGTCACTATCGTGTACAGTAACAAATTCGCCTTGCGCCTGTGCCATACCCCGGTTACGTGCGGCATAAGCCCCGGAATTACTGTCGCTTTCAAGATAACGAACCCGGGAGTCATTGGACGCCAATCTCCTGACCCGCTCAAGCGTATCGTCAGTACTGGCGTCGTCCACAACCACTACTTCAATATTATGCCAGCTTTGTGCAAGTAAGCACTCTATCGCCATTTCAATCGTGTTGGAGGCGTTGTACGCAGCCATTACGACGGATACCAGTGGCCCCTTCTCCACACCAAGTGGGGCGGCGACGCGATTGAAGTCACCGGTAATGTTTGTCAATGCCAGTGGTTGGTCTGGGCGCTTGACTTTAATCGGCATTAACTCGTTTCTTTCGTATACAGAGTTAATCGCCGCCAATCGTTCTTCTGCATTTTGGGCAGAATTTGCTTTAGCGTATGGCAGAATACTGGCCAACGGTTCACTCACACCAAGCTCGCTCAGCAAGGCTCGCAGCGACCTGCTCTCGTCCAATGCGGAGTAACATTTAATTAAGCCCACAACCACCTTAGGGTCTGTTGTAGGCTGGGGGATTGACACTAACCAACGCAGAGCATCCCGGAACTGGCCGTGAGCATAGTGCCAGGTCGCCAAATGCCATGCCGCCTTCAAGTCTCCGCCGGATGCCTTCTCGACAAGCTTGGGGTGCGCCCAGTGGTCAAAGCCGTTCCACATAATCTGGTTTAGCTTGTCTACAGGTGCAGTGCCTAAGGGATAAGCACTCATCACAGGGGCCGCCGCACCAAAAAATGGTAGCCTGCCCTCAGCTCTGCCGTAGGCGAGATAATGGACCAGCGGCGGCATGCCAGAGTGGGCAACGTCCCGGTAGGTAGCCAGGTACCAGTCAGCGTCGAAATTTACGTCTGATGTCCATGCTTTCCAGTGAGCAATCAACCGTAATCCGAGATTCTTTATACGTGAGCGTAACAAAGGTCTACACAACTCCCTTAACGGACACAGGTTCGACCCTCATCCTGCCCAAAAAGCACGTAGTGGACTAACGGGTTCACTCCGGCAGAGCGAACGTCCGGGTTATTCGCCAGATAGAACTGGGTATCGAAATTCGGCCCGGGATTCAGCCCGTGCAGAGCACCCACCTTGTAGTAATGCTTGGCCGGGTTACGACGGGCCAGTCTGTCTTTCCCTAACTCGGGATAATGCGCCAAATACCAGTCAGCATCAAACAGACCGGACCTCCTAATGATCTGAACGCCACTCTGGGGAACCAACTCTCTATAGCGATCCACCAGCCGCTCCCACCACGACTGGCCCGGAAAGGGGTATACCTCTGCTCGTTGTACAAACAGCCTCAACGGAGAAGGCCGACCTCGTAAGCGGTCAATCTCATCCTGCTGGCGCTCCAACTGCTCAGTGAGGGTCAAGATTTTGCTTTGCTCATCCTTCATACGTAACCTGCTCATTAAGCTTCTCGAGCCGTCGATTGAGAACGTCATAGCGTGCATGTTCACGAACGAATTGTAATCCGCGCTCGGAGGCCGCCTGGTATGCTTGCCTATCGCCCCATAGCGACTCAATGACTTGCCATACCTCGTCGGGTTCCGCGTAACACGCAAAATCGCCGAATGTCTCTTTGAAAACTGGCGGTAAAATTGCCGGGATACCCAGGCCCATGGCCTCAAGCACTGCCCGCCCGAACTCTTCAATATAGTGCTCATGGGGATAGTGGACGAAAAAGTCCAGTTCCTGCAAAAAATCGTAGGTGCTATCTGCAAACTCCAACACGTGCCAATTGTCGGGATGTGCACCGAGAATACTCAGCGCATGGTCAGCGCCACCGAGCAACCTGACCTCACAGTCCCGGTTCACGCAATAGGCAGCAGCCAACGCCTCGGCCGTACCCGGCCACTTGGTGTAATGGTCGCGGGCGTGACGCCCCACCACTGGCATTGGACGCTGATCTCCGCGCCAGTTAACTCGTGTCAGGCACCAGTTATCGACGTTCAACAAAGGATTCCAAATATCGAAGTGCGGTTCCGGGTAGCGCTCATCCTCGCGCATCAAGCGTTGCACAAGGCCTGAAATGGGTACCCAGACTGGCGCTACGCTAAACAGCGCGCGAACATTCTCACCGACACGTCTGGGGTCATACTGAGGGTCTTCGCCGGTCGTCAATCGACTCGCCATCTGATTTACCAGAATGATGAAATGCTTCGTTATGATCTCAGGAACCATATCCAGACGATAGTTAAGAACCACCGGATACCCCACCAGAACAACCTCGCTTTTCACGCTCTCCCCGGCGGCAAGGATATCAAAGTCACCCCTCCCCGCACGCTGCCGAAGAACTGGCTTTAGTGGTGTTTCAACATCCAGGTCGGCCCGGCGCCAGTGAAAAATGGCCACTCGCTTCCCCTGAGCAATGGCGGCATCAACATAGTTCATTGTTGAGACAAATGCGCCACCACTCAAATTAAAATCCGCAATTACCACAATATCGTAGTGCCGAACTTCATCGCGGTTTTTCGTACGCATAACCGTGGGAATTGGAAACGGGCGATCATTCGCCGACAGCGGCAGCTTAAGCTCCTCGGAGGAGGCCAATTCATGCCAGGCCGACGCAGCCTCACGGTATTCACGCCGAGCCCCATAAAACAACGTCTTCGCATGAGTGACCGGCGTGCGGGTCAGAGACGTTTCCTGATCCAGGGCAAAGGCCAAAGGTACACCGCGGTGCAAGCGCACCACCGCGTCATCACCAAACACTCGTCGCAGTCGAAGCACGTACTCAGAGTCGGCACTGGTCCTGGCCAAATCCCATCCTCCCAGGTGTTCAACCGCTTCGCGGCGGAACATAAGGGAGGACGTATTCTCGGAAACCAGTGAGCCGTGAGCCCGGAAGGTTCCTGTAAAATACAGGTCTTCACGCGCCCGAGCCCAATCGGTGATAGTGGCGACAGCCGAGGGCTGATTCAATAGATGGCGAACCTGAACCTCGAGTTTTTGAGGGTGAGACCAGTCATCACTATCGTGTACCGTAATGACATCACCGCTGGCCTGCTCCAATGCGGCATTGCGAGCCGCGTAAGCACCACCATTGTGCTCCAGTGCAATCAGGCGAACTCGGGGATCGCTTTTCGCCAGCGCCTCAACCCGGGATCGGGTATCGTCGGAGCTGCAATCATCCGCTACAAGAATTTCAAGGTTGGTCCAGCTTTGCTCCTGCAGACTGCGAATGGCCAGCTCAATTTGCGCCCCTGCGTTATAAGCCGGCATCAGTATCGACACTTTTGCTTCTTCGCACCGACCTGCAGACTGCGCCGCCCCTTTCAGATTGAATATACTCAGCGGCTCCTCCCGGTTACGCAATGCCAATGGTGTAAACCCATGGTGGGTCAACACCTGATTCACCGCGCGGAGCCGCTGTTCCCGAACCTTATCTCCCACACCATTCACAAACACGTTACTTAGAGAAAGCAATAAATCCGCATCATTTGCGGCGCCTTTCCGAGCGGCCCGCAGCCGGTCATAAGCTTCTCCCTCTCGCCCCAGGCGAATCAGGCAATCGACCTCCAACAGCACCTGGGCCTTATGTTTCAGCGCCTCACCGTCTATCCAACGACGCCATGACAGGAAACTCAATGCTGCCGAGTAGTCCTTGTGAAATGCGCTCCATCGAGCCAGAGCCCAGGCCGCATAGCTGCGGTCAGACGCCCGTGCGGACGGGACGACCAGGCGGGAGCGTAACACCGGCCACAC
Source organism: Marinimicrobium sp. LS-A18 (assembly GCF_000463525.1). Lineage (NCBI taxonomy): Bacteria > Pseudomonadati > Pseudomonadota > Gammaproteobacteria > Cellvibrionales > Cellvibrionaceae > Marinimicrobium > Marinimicrobium sp. LS-A18. Next base: position 742,429 of record NZ_AWEP01000002.1, on the reverse strand, counting down.
CTCACCAGAGAATCCCCCCCACAGTTTCATCTCGAGTTTGCGAGCGGACTGGCGGGCTAACGCAGGAGGATAGTCATTCGGTTGGAATAAATGGGAAGGTTTAACTGCCACACCCTGGTATTGACCTTTGGTGACAAAATGCCACAGGGGGTTCTCACCGGATGTATAAAGTTCCGGGCATTGATCGAGGTATTCCTCAGTACTGAAGAAAGCACTAGGGTCAAACCTCAATCGGACGCCGTAAGTCGAATAGTGAGACAGCGCCGACATATGAGCCGGTATAACGTCTCCATACTGTTTGCGGTACCACGACTCATCAATGAGCATCGCATACAGCGCATAGTCGCGACCCTTGGCCCGGTGCGATACTGAAAAGTGGCGCAAAAGGTTGATCATATCCTCTCATTCGCCTTACGGCGACTTGCTACTTAGGACGCGTGGCTTCAACTCGGCAGTCGCGAGGTCCCCGGGTCCCTTCAAGAGATAAAACGCCGTCGACCAGCCGTCCTCTCATCTGTAAACGCTTTAAATCGTCTGTTACAGCGGTGTACCAGCCTTCCATCACCACATCGGATTCCATTATATCACCACGCCACCACTCAAATCTGGCGGTAAGTTTTGCAGGAATCGCGGTGCCGTCGCCGGCCGACTCAAGAAACGCCGCCACATCACCATTGTCATAGGCCACCATGCCGTCACTGACCCACAAGGTCTTTTCGCGAGAAAATCCGTCCCACCGCTGCCACGGATCGCATTCGAGGGTACCCGGCCAGCGTTCAAAGTCCTGTTCAGATAACTCATCTACGGCCACAAAGTGGTTCCATACCTGAGGAGCGCCGTCAGACTGCACATACTCCGGGTCACCCCCTAACCACTCTGGAAGATTACTGCGATCATACGTCTCGATGAAGTACCAAATGCCGAATATCACCACAATTCCGACAATCGCACCTAGACCCAAAAGCAATTTTTTCATAAATCAACGTACCTGGTAAAAAGCAATGAACGATTGCTGACGATATACCTGGCTATGACGGCCCCAGGCTCAATGAGTTCCAACTCAATGACCGCCGCTTTTTTGGTGCTCACTCAACAGTCGACGGTACTCCGAAAAATCTTTGCCTAAAATCAGATCTTCATATACCCGGGCCTGGCTTTTAACAAACAGCTCCCCCAGTTTTCGGTCCCACTCCTCGTTAAAGCTGGCAGGAACGCCGGGGCGAAGCGTAAACTCACCAAAACGCCAGTCCGTATCAGAAACCAGAAAGTCTACCCGGGCATGTGCCCAAGGTATTCTCAGGCTCACCTTACGGGCAACATCGATCAAACTTTGATCGAACACCGGAGCAATATTTGGTTCCGCCGAATACTTTCCGGTATCTACCATACGACCGTTGGTATCGAAAAAGCGATAGTGCCGACCTCGCCATCGGTCCACCTGCAAAACCAATCCAACTTCGCCGTAAAAGGTATACATTTTAACATCATAGGTGTCCAACGGGCTGCCCGAGGAACCCACGATCATTTCTTCTTTTAGCCATGCATCCTTGGCGACTCCCGACTTCTTCATTGCCTGCCGCAACGCGTCTTGCAAAGACGCTATATCTGCGAACTGCTGTCCAGAAAAAAAATCCTTGAAAGAACCATCGTTTTGAAGCGCAATGGCATAAATACAAGGCTTACCTTCAGCGTATAGCGGCTTAATGACACACGGGGCATCAAACTCAATCTCTTCAAGCCTCAGAGGGAATTCTGTTCCAGGAATAGGTAGCCCCACCTGCTCGGCAAAACGGACACTTTTACCCTTCACGCTAACCACTCTTGGCGGCAATTTGCGCGAGTGTTGAATAGCCCCCAACTGAGCCGCTCGCTGTACCCGATACGACGCAGTTTGGGCAGACTCAAAGAACACATTTTCGATATGCCCGAGGCGTGGATAGAAATTGAAGTTCTTCAGCTCGTTCAATTGCCGGGCCTGGCCTTCGCTCAATGAATCTTCCTTAATCAAGGCTTTTAATGGACGTGATAGCGACTGATACTGCGCCCTGATTTCAGCCAATGCAGCACGAACAGCCTTTAGGCGCTTATCCGCCGGTGATCCGAACAGCGCCATATCAAATTGCATTCATAATTTGCGTAAACACCTCTGACGTTTCCGCCTGAAGGTGCCCTTTCTCATGAGAAAACAAAATAGTCTTCACGTTCCCCATCTCGGTAGATTCGTCCGGGCTAACCCCCAACATTTCGCAGTAGGCTGAAAAGTGCTTAGTGTAATGACTCTTATCGAGAGTATTCTGGACGAGAATCAACCGGTTCTCTATTGTTTTCGGGTGCGCGAGAAGATCAAAACGATCCCGGTTCGCCTCAAAGTCAAATTCATTCAAGGATACACCGTGACACGTTTTCAAATAACGCCCTACCAGGCTCCGGTTGTACTTGGTAAGCGTTACCTGGGGGTTAATGGCCACTGAGGTCGCTTCAGCCATAAAGTCCTGCATGCGTAAAGCCGCAAACCCGCCACCAGAGGAACCGTAGAACACGACCTTATCATCCTGCAACCCCAGATAACCAGCAACTGAGCGAACGGTATCGGCTATAAAAGGAAGGGGATCACGGTCTCCGACTCCTATGTACCACGCGAGACCCAGCGTTTCATCTTCGAATAACGCGGGATCAGAGACATACAGAACGTGTCCAGGGAAACGGTCTGCCCACTTCCAACGCTGAAAAACCGGAGGATCCATCTTATCTCGAGAGGCGGCGCCACTGAACAACACAAATAAACGCCGGCCCCTGCGCCGTTTTGCAAGGGCGAAATCGTAACGCAGTCCCTCGTGCCACCGGGTGAAAATCACACGGCTACCCGTCGATCTGGCCAATCCATCGCCAAATTCCACTCGCTCATAGTCCGCCAAGTCAGTAAACCCCACCTTTCCTGAATACCTTGGCACTTCAATAAGCTTTCTTTTGCGTTTAAATATCCCGAACACCTAACGAAACTCTCCGATGGCTCGGACAATTTCTTGCCTAATTGTCTGCTTTACCTGTTCTACCTTTTTCATATCTGGCGTAAACAGCTCCTGCTCTACGGTTTCATCTATAACCTCTCCAGGATTAACCTTGAACCCCTTGTCGAAAGGTCGGTTTATCGATGAAAAGTAATCGAAAAACTTGAAGTTCCCACCAGGATGAAGGCTACCTGCATCCAACCAGACATTCGGTAGTCCCAGCGAATCAGAAAAAATAACCCCATGCAGACTCTGGCTTATAATCACCTCACATTCCATCATCTTGCGCAAAACCGCATCTATATCGTCGGTTTTGAAGCTGATAAAGGTCGCCGAGGGAAGGCCATCAAATCGCTGATAAAACGAATCATCTTCCACTTTGCTAATGTGAGGAATCACCCCATAGCGGAATTTCTTCTCCGGCTTTTTGGAGGGCAACAAATCAGATACCAATAGCCCCGGATCACCAATGGCCATCGATTCACCAAATGCCCGGGAAATGACACTACGAGTGAGATAGCCTCTCACCAATCGAATGTCGAGCCAGCCATGATCCTCTATCTGATGCCAAGGATGCATCAAACCAGAACCCAACACTACCATCTTGGTTTTGCGTGTCTCGAAGTCTTCCCGATCGAAAGCCCAACCCAGCGTGCTGCCAGTGCTGTTCACATTCGCACCAGGATACGCGGCACGTTTCACCTGAACATCAAACAAACGCTCAAAGAGCAATCTGGAGATTTCATCACCCAAATTGAAGGAGCCGTCTTTGGGACGCCACCAAAATAATTTTATCGAAGCCATAAAGTACGCCACATCGCCGACTTTCAACCCATTACCAGGTTAGTACTCATCATTCGTAATTATGATCGGAACCAAAACCGCCCGCTGTCACGTCCGGCAGTCTGACCCCGTAGGTTCTGAAGTCACTGACATAAAAGTTATCAACATCATACAGAGAGCGCTCTTTCATACGATCCAGAACTTTTGAAACCACACCCTGATTTTTGAAGATCACATAGTGGGCACCCGTAATGATAAACTTTTCCTGAGCTTGATTGAGGTCAGCCCAAGTCTCTTTCTCATAAGGTGTCGTAAAGTACTTACCTTCATCCTCAGGAGGAATGTTTGCCTTATTCTTCCATCGAAAACGCGGGCTCAGCAAAATGATCTCCCAGTCATCTGAAAGCCCCGCTGGCAAGGAAAGTGGATTCTGCAAATAGGTCGGGCTGAGTACTTTTACGTCGTCTTCAAGCAAAATATACGCACCAGTCTCGCCCCCCTTTTCAGCCACAGCCAAAAAGCGATTTAAGGCACGTTCATGAGACAGCCAGATCGAGGCTACCCCTTTGTGACCTGTGAGTCTTGGGATCATCTTCAAACCCGCGCTTTCCGGGCTTTCTTCCAACCTTGTTGCCGATAGTCGCTCGTACTCCCAGCCCGCACTGGATAGTATTGACTCCATATGAGACCGTCGGTCATCACGCTCATCCAGATTAATATAAACGGCGTACTGCACCGATACTTCACTCATAAACCTTCTCCATTTTAAATCCAATGCTCCCGATCGGAGATCCCGCGACCAAAATAATTCTACTCGGGGCTATTACCGGATAGCTGGTGGGTTTCAACCCCTATCACAGCATCAACATTCAGGCGGGCATAACCCGCAATCGCCTGGCACTCCTTAACCACTTCTATTGGCCAGGATTTTGTGAAGCTGTGAAAAATGCTTTCACCACTATCAAACTCGGTCATCCATCCACATTCACGGGGAATGCATAACATTGGCCACTGATGGTCCAACGCGTATCGGGCATATCGGGCATCGACAAACCGTTGCGACCCTTGCATAAACCCCAAAGGTGCCGCCTGAAAACCTTTACAGTGAACGGTACCCGTTCCGAGTTGATTCACCACTCGAAAGTGAGGCAGAGCCTTGGGGAAAGAAAATACCTTGCGGTTGCCCACCGAACCATCATAGGCATCCGGATAAATAATGCCATGCACTCCAACAACAGGGTTCAATCCCTCAAACCGATCACGCGCTGTCATCAGAGTCTGGACATACTCCTCTGGATAGAAGATGTCGTCGTCCATGTAGAAGATGTCGTCATCGTCCTTAAAATCATCAACCACAAACTTTCCGACATCCCGGTAATCCTCATCCGGTATAAAAGCGTTGACTTTATCCCGCATCAAAAGTTCAGGAACATGCAAATAATCGTTCAAACAGATGTTGAGCCGATCCACCTGGGGCAGCACCTGATCAACCACCTCCAAAAGTAGTGACTCTCTAGGTGGAAAACTACTCATATTGGCAATAATCACGAGCTCACCACCGCTTCCACTCCGGAAAATTCACGATAGATATTGTTCTGCTTGAGAACTTCAATCACATCTTCATCTGCCACCACTCGCGAACCCAAGACCTGCTGACGAGCAGAAACCTCCGAGTATCGTCGACGGCGTTCTGCCACATAGCCATTGTTCTCCGCCTTCAACCCCTCAGCTCGCGTCAAGGAACCCTCTCCCCACAAGCCGAGAACCAGAGGCTTGTTCAATATTTTGACTCTATGCTCACCCAACAGTTTGACACAGGAGGCATGAAACTCGGTATCAGCAGCCACCAAGCTCTCCCTGAAACGAGGGACCACTGAGAACACTGAACGCTTAGCCATTGTGGAAACGACACAAAACCGATACATACGACCATCAACAAAAAACACAACCGCCCCTGCCGGATCAATGCGAATCCACCGAGTACTGCACACATCAATGCCGTTGTCCGTAATAAAAGCCAGCTGCTGCTCCAGCTTCTGTGGGTGCGCCCAATCATCAGAGTCATGAAACGTCACAAATTCACCGCTTGACTCGTGGATCAATGCGTTGCGTATGTTGTAGGTACCCTGGTTCTTCCGTGAACGGAAGACTCTAATCCGTGCGTCTTTCTTTGCTTGCTCAAGAATCTTGGCCATACTGGCATCGTTACTGCCATCATCACACACCAGAATTTCAATGTTCTGGTAGGTTTGCTGACTCAGCGACGACAACGCGTAACCCACCGTATCCTCAGCATTGAAGCAGGACACGATAACGGACACCAAACCCTGATCCCCCAGGGCGCAAGCTGGAGACGTCGCCACGATCGTATTCAGAACGTTGTCTGAATCGAGGTCAACTGAATCCACACCGCTCAGCTGGAAAGAGGAGAATAGCTCGTTAAGGCAAGCATTGTACCGGCTTCGACTTTTCTCAAACGCAGCCTGATTCAAAGACAGCCCCCAGTATTGCTCATCGGTCAGCCGGTCTTCGAGCGTCGCCAGGCAACGCCTGGTACCTGCCAGAGAATTGTGTCGATCAAAAACCTGATCATCCACATCCTCCCCAAGCGTCACGTTCTGCTGAAGCTCCGAGGGTAGCGTCTGATGAATCGTACCAGGCAGTGTTATCTCCGGAAGCCACTCGGGCGCCACCCGGCTCACCAAGGTGAACAAGGACACGTCGCCACTGACCAAAAACGCCATACGAGCCAGCTTGAGCAACTTCCTCTTACTGGTATCTGGCAGCGATACCATTTGGCAAATCAGGTATCGAGTTACCCCAAGGAATGACTCTGTCATCTGCACTTTTCGCAACAGGTCAGCATAGTCAATCAGTGCGACCAACTCCTGCTCTCCACGCAACTTACGGAGGTGCTTATTCCACTCCGCCAATTGCCGGTAAGATTTACCTGCAAGAATATCCAGTGAGTAAACCTCACCAGGGGGGAGCATGAAAAAGTCCTTGCCCAGGTAGTCGATAAGGAAATCGGCTGAGCCAACGTTTCGCCCAAAATTTCCCCGGCGCCGCACCAAATCCAGGTACTGTTCCAGCCTAGTCATTCTTGATGTCACTCGTTAACCTCTGGTTTGAATCGCTTCCGACCTTCCGACCGCCCGTGCGTAAGATAATGAACTAGGGGGTTCTGACGGGACTCCAAGACATCAATGTACTGATCAAGATATTGACGACTGGAGAACTCAGGACCTGGCGCCCGCCCTTCTAACCCCCCATGCCGAACATAATGTTCAGCAAGGTCCAGCGCACGTAACGCCACATCAGGGTTACGCAGGGCATACCACTTGGCGTCGAAAAATGAGCACTTTTCAACTAAAGCGACTTGTGACCGAATTCGGTAGCGTGAAGGGCGGAGACAAGACACGGCACGAAGCAGTACTTTGCCCATGGAGCGGCTGGTTTGGACACGTGTGCTAAAAATCGCTTCTTGCGCCCGCTCCACTAGCTGGTTCATCTGTTTAAGTTGATTTGTACAACGGTCTAATTGTCGCCTTTTTTCCAGAGCTTCACCCTCAAGCGTCTGAGCTCTCTCATAATAGGCCTCTACCTCCAGCTGAAGGCGGATCAGCTCGTCCAGAAGTTGGCTGTTATTCCACTCAAAATCAGAGTCCTCCTTGTTAGACCGCTCAAACCCTCTGGACACTTCAGTTGACTCCCTCATACCATACCTTTAGCGGCACATAAATTCATTTGATCAACTAAATAAAATACGCTTTTGTATTTTGATGCACCAGAGGACAACGCTCAATTTCATCAGGACTAAACCACCGATAATCGCGATGTTGCTCAAATGGCAGGCTCACATCTCCGGTGATTTTCGCCCGATACCCGAGCACGACATAATGTGTGCTGACATCATCGGAAAACATTGAGTCATCATAAAAGTGCTCATATACACCGAGAAAGCGCACATCCTGCTCAAGAAGATCGCAATTTAGTTCGTCCCGGGAAATTCTATTGATTGCTTGGTGTATCTCCTCGCCTTTCAGAACCCTCCCGCCTGGCACAAACCAGAAATCTCTTGCCGGACGATTTTTCCGCTTACCTAGCAATACATCACCGGCTTTATTCATAAGAATTAGATCAATCGACACCAAAGGGGTCGATTGAATAACATTCATGAAATCAGGCTCTGATAACCACATTACAAATTTTTAGCACTTAAAGATTGGACGGTATCGTACAAATGCTGAATCTCCTTAGAGAGATCCACCTGATGATTACCCACGAAAAGCCCATTTTTGTCGATATATTCAGCCGCATCGAGGTCGCCAGCGACTGTATAATCGAAGAACTGGAGCACCTCCGTGTTCTTCAAGAAGTTTCCGGTGACAATGGGACGACACTCGATGTCATTTGACTGCAGAGCCTTAACCAAGGATTTTCGATCAAATGGAGCATTTTTATTTATTACTAGCGAGAAACCAAACCAGCTGCTATTGCCAGTTTCAGATTGAATTTTCAGATGCGGATGATCACCAAAAAGCTCTAAAAACAGCTTTGCGTTTGCACGCCTAACACGGATAAACTCCGGAAGTTTCTTAAGTTGTTCCAGTCCGATCGCACCACTCATTTCCAAGGGGCGAACATTATACCCGGGGAGAACAAACTTGAATGACTCTTCAAATGGGTCATCACTTTTTATACCACTGACCAAATTCTCTTTGGGTAGATTACGCGTCCACCCATGGGCACGTATGGTCAACAGAACGTGATAAAGCTCCTTGTCATCGGTAACGACACAACCACCTTCCATTGTAGAAATATGGTGCGAAAAGAAAGAGCTGAATGTGCCCATCAATCCATAGGTGCCACTTTTCAACCCATTGAACTCAGCTCCCATGGATTCACAATTATCCTCTAGAAGCAAAATATCCTTGCCTTCCGTTAATTCTGAAATACGAGAATAATCATTTGGATTACCAAGCAGATTAACAAGCAAGATTGCTTTAGTATCCTCAGTAATCGCCGATTCGAGTTTCTCCAAATCTATATTCAACGTATCTTGATCAATATCCACAAACTTCACTTTAAGTCCGTACTGCTGCAGCGGAAAATAAGTGGTGGACCAGGATACTGCGGGAACGATGACTTCATCACCTCGCTTAAGCTTAGGATTCCTAGTGAAGAACAGCGATGCAATCATCAACAAGTTGGCGGTCGATCCAGAGCTTACCATTACAGCATAACGAGAACCAAAGTAATCAGCGAAAGCCCGCTCATAAGCGGCGACTTTAGGCCCCATCGTATACATATCAGATTCGATAACCTGATGAATAGCATTGATTTCGGCCTCGTCCCAAGTACTGGACGCCAGAGAGTATTTAGTCATTGACAGCCTCTTTGAGGAAATAGGAATACGTTTGGCGAACACCCTCCGTCAGGGAGGTTTTAGAGTTCCAGCCAAACTCTTGTAACAAGGTCGTATCTATCAACTTTCGCTTCATGCCAACGGGCTTTGTGAGATCATGTTCAAACCTTCCCTCGAAACCCACGATCTGAGCGATCACTTGATAGTACTCGTTAATCGAGTAATCCTGTCCCAGGCCGACATTCAGTGTTTGGGGCATGCTGGCCAGCCTGGGGAGAGCATAAAAAATGAAATCTGCCAAATCCTCGGCGTACATAAACTCTCTGCGTGCAGTTCCGTCACCCCAAATGTCTACGGATGCCTTTTCTGCGCGTGCTGCTTCATGCAACTTGCGAATGACCGCAGGAATCATATGAGAATGCTTAGGGTCAAATTTGTCATATTTCCCATAGAGATTGCACGGAATAAGGGTACGGTAATGGCGCCCGGCATCCGTCCGACTTATATACTCACACAGCCGACTAGCGGTAATCTTCGCGAGGGCATACCCTTCGTTAGTTGGTTCAAGCGCTCCTGTAAGGACTTGGCTTTCCTTCAATGGGTTCTCAGCATCCTTTGGATACATACAAGAGCTGGCAAGATTCAATAAGTTGGGTACGCCGGAAGCATGGGCAGACTCAAGCACATGAATACCCATCAGGGTGTTGTCAACCAGGAACTTGACCGGATTCGCCATATTGGCCTGAATTCCACCGACCACACCGGCCGCATGGATCACCAATTCTGGTGCATGCTCTCGCATGTATCGCAAAACAGATGAGTGATTCAATAGATCCAATTCTCGACTTGAGGGGGTAAGCCACTCGTGATCGCTAGCATCTTTGTGTGCCAATATGTTGCGCCCCACCATCCCGGACGCGCCGGTCAGCAAAATTTTCATACGGCTTATCAATTCTCCGTGGATATAGATACGTGGTGACCGTGCTTTTTCAATAACGCGTGACGTTTAGCCTGCTCCAAATCCGCAGCGACCATTTCAGAACACATTTCCTGAACGGTTATCTCCGGCTCCCAACCAAGCTTTTCTTTTGCGTTACTCGGGTCACCCAGCAAGGTTTCCACCTCCGCTGGGCGAAAATATCGTGGATCCACTTCCACAAGAACATCCCCCACTTTCACAGCTGGGGCGTTATCGCCAGTCACAGCGGTTACTATGCCTTTCTCCTCAACACCAGAGCCCTCAAAAGAAAGGCTGATACCCAACTCATTTGCCGACCATTCTACGAACTGACGAACTGAGTACTGCACACCCGTTGCAATCACAAAGTCTTCCGGATTATCTTGTTGAAGCATCAGCCACTGCATACGAACAAAATCTTTAGCATGGCCCCAGTCACGCAAGGCATCCATGTTTCCCAAGTACAACCGATCCTCAAGCCCTTGTGCAATATTGGCCAAACCTCGAGTAATCTTCCGGGTGACAAAGGTCTCGCCACGACGAGGGGACTCATGATTGAACAAAATGCCATTACAGGCATACATTCCGTAAGCCTCACGGTAGTTGACTGCTATCCAATACGCATAAAGCTTCGCTACCGCATAAGGCGAGCGAGGATGAAATGGCGTTGTCTCTTTCTGAGGTATTTCTTGAACCAGACCATACAATTCTGAAGTCGAAGCCTGATAGAACCGGGTCTTTTTCTCTAGCCCACAAATACGAATCGCCTCCAAGAGCCTCAACGTTCCCAGCGCGTCAACATCGGCCGTATATTCAGGAGATTCAAACGAGACCGCGACATGGGATTGAGCCCCAAGATTGTAGACTTCATCTGGTTGCACTTCCTGAACAATACGAATTAGATTCGTAGAGTCTGACAGATCACCATAATGAAGAATAAAGTGTTGATTCTCCACATGAGGATCTTCATATATGTGGTCGACTCGCTGCGTGTTAAACAAAGAGGAACGGCGCTTGATCCCATGAACCTCATAACCTTTCTCCAGAAGGAACTCCGCCAAATAAGAACCATCCTGCCCTGTTACACCAGTAATAAGCGCCCGCTTCATACTTAATCAAGCCTCTGTTGTTCTAAAATTTAAAGTACTAATCCAGTAAACTCGTATACTTTACTGGTGTCTTATTCTCACGGTATGCCGCAGTCAACCCGAAACCGCCTTTCCCGACAATGACATGGTCGGACAGGCTTAACAGTGTGTGCTCCAAGTACACTTGATCCGCACCTCTGGCAGCATCTTCAGTTGTGGACCTATCTAGATGGGTGGGACGTTCCTCAAAGAAAAACACTTCAGCTTTTCCGAGGAAATAGTCCGCCAAAATATTCTTAACATCCTGATTATCAGTTGTTATGTAAACACCAAACTTATTATACCCTCGATCACTGGCGAAAGTTTCAATCGCTTTAGCTAACATAGGTGCGTTTTCCACATCTTCCAACTGTGGATCTTTCCAGCCACCAGAAGTTCCGCCAACTCGAAACTGAGCACCAATCACTACAACATTGCTCTCCCTAAACTGGCCAAAAGCCTTAAACGACTTCATTTTATCTTCAGGAGGAGAATACTCAAAAAGCGAATTAAAGGCACCGCTAAAACAACCTTTATAGCTTGCCCAATCTATTCCATAATCGGAAAACAGCTTCGAGTAATCAGATAGCAACGAATGTGGAAACTGGTTGCTATTGACCTTAACAACGCGCTCACCTCCAAACAACCCCTCAATCGATTCACCGCCCTCCCGTAACGCCAACTTGACCTGCTCATCAAGATTCGTATCAACCCAATCTACTTGTTTCATTACGGATGCGTCGTAGTCGTCAAGCTGATCCCAACCAAACAGCTTTGGAACAAAAGATGATGTTATATCCGATGGATTATTCCATTCAACAAAAAATAGCCGGTTAGTTATGAGGGCAACAAGATAAGAGAAGCACATCCCTTTTAATCTATCAGCAAACCCCCCAACAACGACTCGCTGATCACCTCTAAATCTATTCACCGAAAAAACTAAAACCCTCTCATTTCGTTCAACCCCCTCGTCTGACCGATTCCGGATATAGTTATCATGTCGCTCAATATAACTTGTAATACTCATAACCCTTTTTAACCTCAAAAAAAGCAACTCATAGATTCAAGTAACAACTAAAATTATAAGTAATTCTTTTCAAAAAAATACTTCCTGCATGACTTATCTTCAGTGATACTTCTATAGCGATACAACCTTACACCTTGACGCTCCAGCGAGGAGTTAACCACTAAAAAATGGTTTCTCTTCTGTTCACCCAGTTTTTTGATTGAAGTGTTTTCCCCGTGAAGCACGCGATTATAGCAAATTAGGTTTATGTGCCTAAAAGGCCCCACCTCACTAAGCTTTAGATACATATCATAATCCACAGCGTTCGTTATGTGCTCATCAAAGCCACTCGTCAGACTCCATGCTCTAGCCGAAAACATTCTGAAATGATGACAAATCATAGCTGATGTCAATTTCTCCCTGGAGTACTCTGGCCTGTTATAGCCATTGGCAATCAAGGAACCGTCCGGATTGACATTTCTGTTGCCCGTATAAACACACGCCAACTGCTTATCTCTTTGGAACTCTTTTAGACACAACTCAACAGCTTTGGGCTCCAAATAATCATCGGAGTCCAGCTGACCAATATAGAATCCTCGACAGAGATTTACTGCGGTATTAGATGCCCTACCAATGCCACCATTTTTCTGGGTTACAAATCGCACTCGCGGATTAAGCCCATAATGAGCCTTAAGAACATCTAGCGTACCGTCAGTGGATCCGTCATCGCATACACAAACTTCTAGATCTGTGATGGTTTGATTTAATGCGCTGTCAATACAGCGCTTAATGGACCCTTCACAGTTAAAAGCAGGAATGTAGATTGATACCAGCGGAACCCTGTGTATGATGGACTCCTTAATCGGTTTGAGCTTCCGGTAAAAATAAGGAACTTTTTCTTGGACAATCTTGATCGTAATCGCTTTTCCGGCTGCCCTATCTGTTTCATTTTCTTTTCCTGGTGGCTCCTGGTGGTAAGCCATTCCGCCTTCCAACGCCTTAAAGAAGCATCCTGACCGGTAAAGCCGATATCCAAATTCGTTATCTTCTCCGCCCCAGTGGGTAAACTCTTCGTCAAACCAACCCGCAATTTCCAGCCACTTTTTGGAAAAGGCAACATTGCCACCACTAAAGAATCTAAAGGGTGTATCACAAAGCCTTAAGTTATCTGTCTTATGAAAGTGTTCCAGCCGCCAGTCAACGGAGATTTCACCGTTAATCTTGTTACCCACATCATTGTTGGTTCTCACTTCCGGCAAGCGTTCTACCATTCCTGAATTTTCAAGCACTTGCCTACCGGAAATGCCATGAGTATCGACGTACTTACGAGGCCCTATCAGCGCGACATCCTCACACTCAATCAGCGCCTGAACATATGACTGTACCCACGACTGCCCCGGCGCCATATCGCAGTCCAGAATGGATACGAAAGGATACTTTGCGGTTCTCAGACCAAGGTTTCGAACCGCACAAAGCTGGTAACCGTAGTCCCTTTGCCGAACGTACTTGATATCCAGTAGACTCTCATAGCGACGAATCAGCGGTGTCAGATCTTCATTGCTCCCATCATCTGCCACGATAACTTCGTAATTGAACTCTGTTCTCTGTTTTACCAAACAAGCAAGAGTAACATCCAGAATTCGACTTCTATTAAATGTAGGCACAACAACACTCAAACCTACGTTGACAACGGGACTTTGCCTGCCGCTGTACCTATATTGTTTATACCACTCAAAATCGTTGGTACTTTCAGGTAGCGGTGCAAGCTTTAAGTCTTCAGGCCAATCAGGAGGAATTTTAGCGACTGGCTTAACAGGCAAATTTTCTGGAGAGCTATTGACACACTGCTGGTAATGAGTGAGAGAAAGCTCTCTCTCCTGTTCACTTAAAGTGATCTCTCCCGCATTATTCAACAAAACACGCGTAATCGGATCAAGGGTGCGCGCCCTCTGAATCTCACTGGACTGCAGTCTTGTCAAGCATGCGTCGATGTTCGCAGAAACCACTTCCGCGCCATATATGCGTCCTGCCCCCTGGTACAGCTCAAGTGCTTTCAGGTAATTAGCCGCTCTAAAGTGTGCATTGGCTGTTGCGAGGATGTTTTGTCCTGCCCCCATTTTTACTACCACCTCTAGTAATTCAACCGTTTCCGACCGTTATACAGACTGCGCCTTTTTCTAAGCTAATCCTTTCTTCGGAGTAGCTCACTCCTCTGCTCTTAAGCATCTCAAGCCACTTATTAGCTACATCTTTCTCTTCCTTCCGATTATAGTCATCCAAAATTACATCGAACCGGCAGAGGGGCAACGCATTTAACAACTTTGGAAGAGCGGGAAATCTTGCCAAGGGCCCGGTCGCACCAGGTGGACCATCAACCAGAACCAGAATATTGGCCCTCCTCCCGCCAAGCATTTTGGCAAGGTCTGATAATTTCTCGTCACACGCGTAGTACAGAAAGCTTTCGCCTTTGTATTCATAGTCCACCAGTGGTGCATGAACAAGGTCAACCACTTTCCCCAGTCCTCCCTGCTTGAGCAGATTTGCTGTTTTGTCGTAATACTCCTTTTTGTGTTCAAAGGTGACAACTCTTTTGGGCAAGTCCTCTTCGGCCGGCTCCACAAATGCCAAATCTTTTGTATAGCCTTCCTCGTGGCCTCGCTCAAGAAGGGCTTGCTTTCTCCCTGAAGACTGAGATCGCCAGACTTTGTTCATCACTGTTTTAGCAAAAAGGCTGGTGGACGTACCACTACCGAACTCAATGATCAGATCAAAGTTCTGCGTTTCAATCTTTTCAGCGAGATATAGTCCCAAGTCGGGACTGATCGGCCAACCGTGGTAATTCAGGGGCAACTCTCCAGAAGAGAGATATTGTTGAAGCCCCATGCTGCCTTCAATTTGTTTAGTTGTATTTAAGAGCTTTTTGTCAATGTGGTTGGTAATAGTGCCGGATAGCGCATTCAGCTTGGCTTCCAAGTCCTCAAATCGCTGCACGCCGGCACTCTGCTCATCAAGCTGCTTAACTACTGTTTGAAGCTTCCCTTCTGCTTCTGCCAACTTTTTGTTCTTCTCATTCAGCGACTCCATAAGCTTTTTGACCTCTTCTCGGGTCTCAGCGTGGGACCTCCTCTCTTTATCCAACTCATGTCGTAGTTCACTAGTTTCCATACTTTTCTGCTCTTCCTCTTTCAATAGCTTTTGCTTCTGCTTGTCCCACTCACTTTGCTTACGATCGAACTCCTTTCTCGCTTCGCTCAGTTCTCCCTTCACGCTTACCAAGTTTGCATGCACATATTCAAGCTCACTCTCACGCGCCTGTAGAGCATCGGACAGCGCTTGTTTCTCAGTTTTCACAGCTTCTAACTGACGCACCAGCGGATTGCTGGTCAACTGCCATTTGGGCCATTCGGAATTCAAGCCGCCTTCAGCAGAAACCTCATAACCATGCTGTTTAAGCTCAACCAATAGGACCTCGGCGGGAGCGCTCGCCTGATAGTAGGCGTCATGCGGGCAAGTGATCCAGAAGTGGCTGAAGTGCTCAATATTTGTGGTATCTATCAAGGATTTTATCAACGTCAGCTCAGCACCGGGCGCCTGCAAGACCAGAAGGTTCCTATCGCCTTTTAATGGGTGTTCATTCACCAGTTGCTCCAGCGTACAGGTAGCAACGGAATGTTGAGCGCTGACACGCAAGCCCGGATACATCTTGAGCAGCCCTGTGGGCCGATAGAGACTAGCGGCCTCGGGAAGGTTGAACTCGTAAAGCTGGTTGAGCGCCGGATCATCGGTAATGGCAAGCGCCAGCACCTCAACACGCGCTTCACCTTGCGTGCGCTGACGCAGTGATTCAGCAGTGCCAGGGTTGGGCTCCACCAGTACGATGTGTTTGGCGTCGGATGCCAGGTAAGCCGATAACTCCTCGCAGTGGCCAGCGCCGATATGGAGGATAGTATCCAGGTTCTTAGGGACTTCAAACATTTGAGTTCCGTTCGGTTACAGGGGGTCAGTATTGGTTTTGCTTATTGGTGACAGATGCGGGCTTCGCCCTTATCCGCCCTACGGAAGTATTTAAAGCTTCCGGCCTTCAGCTTTACCGTGCAGCAAGTAATGCACTAGCGGGTTGACCCCTGACTTCGCCACGTCGGGGTGCCGTTTCAGGTATTTTATTGAGTCGAACCGCTCGCTGGCGGCCCGCCCTTCCAAGCCACCAAACAATGTGTAGTGCATGGCGGGATCGGGGAATTTGGCGGCCACATCCGGATTCTTTCGGACATACCAATCGGCGTCGAACAAGTCGCTTTGGCGAACCAATTCGATGCACTTTTCCTGGTTTCGCGCAGAGGGGCTGAGCTTTTTGACTGATTTCATAACAGACTTCAGAGGAGAGCCACGCTTGGAAGCCGAATACTCGCTGAGGCACTGGCGCAGGCTCTGGATCGTCGTCTCCAGCTCAGCGTTTTGAGACTGGAGGGACTCTTTTGAATCTTCTGTAGCCCTTAGCCTGCTGTTCAGTATGTTGTTTTCGTTGTTCTGGCGATCAAGCGCTATTTTAAGTTCGGCATTATCCGCTTCCTGTTTAGCGAGCTCGTCTTGATATTCTTGGCACCTGGCGTCTTTTGCCTTGTTATCCAGGTAGATTCTCTCCAGTTCCTCCTGCACAGCGAAAAGCTGCCGCAGCAACAGATCATTCTCGGCCTTCAAGTCATCACGCTCCCCGGATAGCTTCTCGCTCTGCTGGGTATCGGCCGTGTTATTAAGTTCATTCAGTACGCTTGGAATGTCTACATGGGGCATTTGCTCGCCGGGATTACCCACTGGCACGCTAGACGCTTCGAGCTGGGCTAACAAAGGACTCAATGCCGGCGTCTGTGCAACCAGTTGAGTGGCAATGAGCAGACTCAACGGAGTGGCGACGGGCGGCGGACTGAGCTCTGGTATACCTTGCTCCAACCCGGAGAAGCGGTCCTGAAAGGCCGTGTGATTCGCTCCCAGCCATTGGACTAGCGCCTGCGGATGTCGGAGTGCGCAGGAGATATCCGTCATGGCAGCCTGTTCGCGGTTTTCCTTAAAGAAGTCGATTAATTCTTGGGCCTCGAACTGCCATTCAGTCAGCGCCTCTTCTGGGGGAATCCCCGCATCTAGAGCGGAGGCAACGGCATATTCGGGGCGGGTGTGCAACAGAAGCCAGGGGCCATCGCCCGCTTTATAGGCGGTAATGTCCTGCGTTTCATCCCAGCCCATCCGGGTGAGTAAGGTACTTAGGCTTGTCCACTGGGCAAAAGGGGTTACGCCGACTGTCAGGGGCATTCGGTAATCTCTCCGGGATTTCTTCGGTACATCAAACAGTAGAAGAGCAATGGGCAGAGTGGCGCCCGGTGCCTCGCTGTTATGCTTTTACATGATTTTACACTTCGACATCGCTGGTGTCATGGCTCAATGAAACTGAGTTGTCTTTACTACTTTCTGCCACTTTCCCGGAATTTAGCGACACTTGACGCCTAAGTTCCTCAATTTCCCTCTTCAAAGCCTGATGTTCGGCGATCTTGATTTTCAGAAACTCTGCTGTCAGACGTGTTTTTGCCTCTATCCCACGGCGGGTCAGGAGGTACGCGTAAGCCTGCTTATTCTGGCTGTTCCGGAAGTTACTGGCCTTGATCATGCCCTTCTCGATCAACGCTTTCAGGCAATAGTTGACCTTCCCGAGGCTGATTCCGAGGGATTTGGCGAGCTGACGCTGGGTCAATTCGGGGTTGTCGTCCAGCAGTTTGAGGACTTTGTAGCGGTATTCGTCGGTCAGCATCTGGATGGGCTACCGCCCTACCTTGTCATGACGGCACAGCCAGGAAGTGGGGGTCGTGGAGCCCTTCCTGGGCGCGTTGTTCAATCGGTGAACGCATGGTAGGCAGGAGCGGTGTGAATTGCAAGCTTGGAGAGTGGGTTACTTCAGCGAAAACACCCCATGGCTCGTGATGACCATTTTGGTGCAATCGGCCAGGTTGTCTCCCAGGCAGGCCAGGCCGTTCTTATCCGTCCAGCCTGGCAATATGGGCGATCGGGTGAAGATTCGGCCCGACTTCAGGTCGATTTGAATGATATGGGTATCCCGCCAGTTGCCCGCGCCCTGCCCTTGCTGGTAGGCCACGAGGCTATCGGACGTTTGTGTGGGGAGCTCAAACACGCCATCTATCGGTGTTTCCGTGGTGAACTGCGCCACCACGCTCAGGCTGCTGTCGATGACCCAGAACTCGGTCTGCCGGATGGTATTCCATACAATAAGTTCCGGAACGCCATCGCCTGTTACATCCTGTTGTGCGTGGCTCATGTATAGTGGTTCGGTATCGAATGTGATGGTGCCGGTGCGCTGCACGTTATTGTCGCGGTACTCGTAGATGTCCAGCCGGGGCTTCCGCCCACTGGACTGAAACTCCCAAGGTACAAACAATGCTGGATTGGTGCCAGCAAACGTCGCCACAAACGGCCCCTCCTCCCCAAAGGTGCGCTCTGGCAGCGAGTCGTCCACCAACTCAAACGCATAGGTATCGCTATTTAGCCTATACAGTCCAGCGTCGCTGATTCCGTAGGCCTCCACTCGTCCATCACCATCCAGGTCGCCTGACCCGAGCGCAGTGGCAACCGCTTCCGCGCTGAAAATACTTACTCCCAATACCGGGTCTATCACACTGTAGCTGGGTGGCCAATGGGCGTATAGCCAGAAATCCCGGGATTCGTTCGCCGCACTGATGCTGACAACGTCATCCAGGCTATAAGGCGTGGGCAATTCGGGAAATCGTTGATGCCCGGTCCATTCCAGGTCAGCCGTGAGTGTGCTCAGGGTCATTTCGCTTTGCGGTTCGCCCTGCTCGTTCAGCCACTGGCGAACGCCGATCACATCGATACTGTTGGGGCCGCTACGAATCGTGCGCAGGCCATTCACACCGTCGAGCTCCAATGAGTAATGCTGAAAGCCGGACTCGTAGTGAACCGGGTCGTCGAGCAGGCTGAATTCGAATAGCTGTCCATCGTCGGCACTGCCCATCATGGCGGCGGAGTGGTCAGTAAATTGGCTCAGGCTTTCAAGCCGGCTCTGAGCCGTGTGCTCGCCCCGCTCCGGGTAAGTGATCTTCCGGCTCAACTCGAACACCGTGCCAGCGCGTTTGAGCAGGTAGAGTTGATCGGATCTGTAGGGGGCCAGGACGAGCTCGTCCCCCGGTTCGTCATCCAGATTGACGAACCGGGTTTCAAACCCGTATTCACCGTCCAGCTCGGGGACATTGAGGGTATAGGTCTGTAGCAAGGTCTCTGAGTCGTCACTGTAGTGTTCGACGGTGAACTGCTCGACGGCACCCGTTAACGGGAGCCAGAGAATATCATCGGCGCCGTCGCCATCGATATCGCCGTAGAGCACCGGCGTGTCGGGAAACAGCTCGGCAACCCTTTGCTCGGTGATGCTGGAGTCGCGGGGCACTTCGGCAATCAGACTGAAGTCCTCGCCAGACAGGGCGACATATTTTTCCGGGTACAGCAGCACTATATCCAACTGGCCGTCTGCGTTGTAGTCGATGACGGTTTTATCACTCAGGAAGTCGGTCGAGAAAGCTCTGGTTTCCAGGTGGCGGTATCGTGTGGCCCCCTCGTGCACTTCGATGATGGCGAAGGTATCGTTGTAATCGACCAGTTGTTCCGGATTACCGTCGTTGTTGATGTCCTGCCATCCGCGCGAGAGGTCATTGGGAGCACCGCCGCGGTTGGTGGCGGCGATCTCCAGTGCCCGGTTGGGGTAGTTGATGGTGAACTCCTGCACCACGGAGCGCTCGTTACTCACTTCAATACCGATGTATACACTGCCGCCTTTGGTCTGAAACAGGCGCTCGGGGATTCCGGTCACGAGGCCGGATGGGCTGACCTCAACGCCCGGTGGTCCATAGGCGATGGCATAGCTGAGCGGACCTGCTTCGGAGGCGTTGTTCACTTCGACTTGCAGCGACAGTGATTCAGAGCCGTCCTCGGACTCCAGCGCCACAACCTTTTCTACCTGGGGTAGCGGACCGGCGACAGTTACCGTGAAAGGCCGAACAACCTCATTGAATCCGTCACTGACCACGAGCTCCAGCTCGTGTGTGCCTCTGCAGGCGTCCCGAAGTTCAACTACCGGCGCACTTTTTGGCAATGCATCCTTGCAGCCGTCCGGTTTGCTCAGGTGGCGCCAGGAATAGGTGACGAAGTCATCATCCTCATCGCGAAAGTCGGAGGCGTCCAGAATCATCGTATGGCCTGGCTCGACCAATTCCGGCGTGTCCACCTGCCCTTGAGGCGCCTGGTTGTCACGATAGGGCCAAAGGAACAGGTCGTCGAGCGGCATTGAGGTTTCAAGGGCTGACACCGCAAATTCTGCCTCAATGGCGGGCGATGACAGTGAAAACTCCAGGATGGAGGCGGTGTAAGCGCGATAAAACGCCATATCGAGGCTGGTGTTCCCGGCGCCGTCCAGCCTGGTCTGCGACGTCCGGCCCGGCTCGGCGGTTATCTCTACATAACCCCAGTGGCTGTGGTAAATGGGGCCGGTCAGCGTACCGTCCAGGCTCTCGAGATCCCGGGCGTGGTAGGTGGCGTCCAGCGCGGAATTACGGATTGTCAGGTAATCCACCAACAGGCGGCGCTCTGGTGTTGTGGTGATTTGGCCGTAGTAATTGAAGCGCTCTCCCTCCACCTCAAGGGTGAGGTCCCGATAGGTGGCGATGGCATGGGTGGGCCACCCTTCGGCATCGATAAATACCTCCGAGATGACCTGGCCATGGGCCTTTCCGTGGTCGCGGCTCTCACACTGATCGAGTGTTATCACCTGGACAATCCGGTCATCCCGTTCGTGCTGGGCGTGATCCAGGCTGCCGCTGATGCACTGGAAATCCGAGGGGCCGGTGTAGGGGTAATCCAGTATTCCGGGCTTATCGATATAAAACTGCGTGGTACCGGCTTCGAATATGGGATCCAGAAGCTGGTAGACCGCTTCAACGAAGTAGAAGCTGTTCTGCCGTGTCAGCGAAGCCTGTTCTGTGATGCCGTCATAGCGCGGTTCAGGGAAGACGGGCCGATAGGACCGGATTTCCGGTATGTCATCAAGCGTGTCCAAGAGGCCGCCGGTGGGGTTTCCGGAGTTCTCTCCGGCACCCCCTCCTCCGCCACCACAGGCTGTCAGGGCAATTGTCAGGGCTGGGATGATGAGTCTCGTTTTGAGGGCATCCATGTTGGAACTCCTGTAGCGGTAACGGATTCCTGCCGCCCCATGGCTCCCGAGGCGGTTTATTATGTTGAATATGACGATAATACGTGGTTTGCGCTTGGGAATCACGTTTTGGGGTGCTGGGAAGTTGTCGGATTACGGCCTGCGGCCTAAGCCGACGATCGGTCTTTGTAGTGCCCTACGGGATCCAGTTCTCATGCTGATGGCGGACGCGGATGATCAGGATTTCCCCGGTGGGCTCCTCCCTATAAACAATGATATGTGCGCCAACGGGGTGAATTCGAACAGGGGGAGTGATTTCCTCTCGCACCGGTGCCGCCGTGGGGTTTTCTGCCAGGAATTCAAAACAGGCAGCCAGCTTGTCATGGTAGCTCTCTGCCTGATTGAGGCCGAATTCTTCGGTGGTATGGACAAAGATATCAAGAACGTCCTGCTCCGCTTCCTTGCTCAGCTGGTAGGTCATTTGGTGACGGCTTCCAGGGCGCGCTTCTTTATGGCCCGCATGTCCGATGAACTGCGCCCGCTGCGAAGCCCTTCATCGACCCGCGCTTGCAAATTGGCGATTTTTTGGGCTTTTTCCTGATCTTTTCGGATCAGATCCCGCACGTAATCGCTTGAGTTGCTAAATTTTCCGGTTTTGGCCTGCTGCTCTACCCAGGACTTCATTGGGTCCGGCAGGGAAACGTTCATGGTCGCCATGGTGACACCTCCTGACAAAGTAGTGTCTTGGTATTGGCAAAGATTGTCAAGAGCGAAGATCTCGCCGAAAGAGCCGAACCGTAAGTCACGTATGTCGCTTCCAGGGTGCCGGCTTATGGTCTTCGGCCTGAGCCGACCAGCGAGCCGGTTGGCACACAGTTTCCGCACAAAACCTTACACACTCCTACATTTTCCTTGGCTACGCTACCCGTGTACCTGTGTTCACTCACCACTATAGGGAAATGCCCATGACTCGTACATTACTGCTCGCCATCAGCCTGTCCCTGGTCGCCTGCTCCGGCGATGACCATCCTTCACCGGAGAACCCTCGACAAACGCTTTCAATTCCGGAAACCACCTTCTCCGGGGAGTACTCGGCTGAGGATTTCGATCTCGCCCAACCTGTGGATTATTGGGAGATTCGTCTGGGCGCGATTCCCGGGTTGGGTAGCGATGAATTTGAACGGTTGATGACCTTTGATGCGTCAACCCATGAGGCTCTGAATGATACTCAGAAAGCCATTCTTGAGGAGACCACGGTTCTTGATACTGGTTTTGGTGCTCAGTGTCGACCCTTGTATTGCCCGGTTTATGCGGTGTCTTTAACCGGTTTTGACGCGACCGTTATTGATTCCGACGCGCTATTACTGGAATTTTTTGGCGACATTGATACCGAGGCGGAGCTGTTTGTGTATTTGACTCACACTCCAAACTTAAGCGTACTGACGCCGCTGGCCTTTGAGGCGAACGACGAGGGTTATATCGTTCATGTGGCGTGGGACTCGCAGTGTCTGGTGCGCGGGGAGAATCTGATTCAGGTCTCGCCCGACGGGACGATCGAGACGCTGGAGGAGTTGAGTCAGGAGGAAACGGGGGTTTGTGTGTAGGTTTCTAGTCCGGAGGGAGTTGTCGGCTTACGGCCTTTGGCCTAAGCCGACCTACTGAGTGGGTAATTGCGGTTGCTTGCTTTCTCGTGGTTTTTGTCGGCTTACGGCCTTTGGCCTAAGCCGACCTACAGGACGGTATTGGCGGCTGCGTGCTTTCTCGTAGGTCGGCTTAGGCCGAAGGCCGTAAGCCGACTTACTCGTTAGTGGGCAGAAGGACATTGAAGTGGTGGTGACGGGAATCACCCAGTGCCTGGTACTTTTCCTTCAGGGCCTCTCTTGCGTCCCAGTCGCCATGGACCAGGCGGATGGTGCGGGGCCACTGCTTCATCCTTTTCACAAAATGCACCAGGTCGTTCTGATCCGCGTGGGCTGAGTAGCCGCCGATGGTGGTGACACCGGCCCGGATGGTGCGGCGCTCGCCGTCGAGTTCGACCCAGCCGTGGGTGGGCCCGTATTGCTGGATGGCACGACCGGGGGTGCCCTGGGCCTGGTAGCCGACGAACAGGACCTGGTGGCGCTCATCTTCCAGCATGGCTTTGAGGTAGTTCACCACCCTGCCCCCGGCGGCCATGCCGCTCGCCGCCAGGACGATGGCCGGGCGACCGGTCTTGGCGAGGTAGTCCACGGTCTGCAGGTGTTCTTCGTGGCTGTTGACGGTGTACAGGTTGTCAAAGCTCAGCGGGTGGCGACCGGCCTTGAGCCGCTTCTGGGCTTCGGCGTCCCAGAAGGGCTTGAGCTCCCGATACACGTCGGTGAATTTGGCGGCCAGGGGTGAGTCGACGATGATTTCCATTTTTTGCCAGGTTTCCCCGCCCCGGTAGATCAGGTCTTCCAGTTCATAGAGCAGCTCCTGGGTCCGGCCGATGCTGAAGGCGGGGATGATCACGGTGCCGTCGTTTTTCAGGGCGTGTTCGATGGCAGTTTTGAGTTTGAGGCGCCGATCCTTTCGGCTTTCGTGGGTGCGGTTGCCGTAGGTGCTTTCGATGATCAGGGTGTCTGCTTTGTAGGGGGACTTGGGCGCCGGCAACAGCGGCGCATAGGGCGCGCCCAGGTCGCCCGAGAAGACGGTGCGGTGGCTTTGTCCGGTGGTTTTATCGAGCTGGTCCACTTCAACATAGGCGGAGCCGAGGATGTGGCCGGCGCGCTGGAGTTTGATGCGGATTTTGCGTTGGTCGTCGTCCAGGATGGTGTGCCATTGCCGGTATGGTAGCGGTTTGAGCTGTTTGTTGACGGTGTCGAGGAATTGGTTGATCAGCCGCGAGTCCCGGGTGAAGCCGATTTTGAGGGCGTCTTCGATGACCAGCGGGAGGAGTTTGGCGGAGGGCTCCGAGCAGTAGATGGGGCCTTTGAATCCGGCGGCCATGAGGTATGGCAACCTTCCGATGTGGTCGATATGGACGTGGGTGACGATCAGGGCGAATACGGCGCTGAGGTCGAAGTGGATCTGGTGTTGTTCGAGGCTGTAGAGGTGGTCGGCGTCCTGGCCCTGGAAGAGGCCGCAATCGACGAGGACGGCGTGGTCGGGGCTGGCGATGTAGCGGTGGCAGCTGCCTGTGACGCCGTCGGCGCCGCCGTGGTGTTGGAATTTTGGGTAGTCCATTGGTGTTCTCAGCTAGAACGTAGGTCGGCTTAGGCCATCGGCCGTAAGCCGACACTAGCCCGCGGTGCAAAATCGTCGGCTTACGGCCTTTGGCCTAAGCCGACCTACTGGGCGAATTCATATAAGACAAGGGCCAGCGCGGGGCGCTGGCCCTTGATAGTGACGGTCTGATGCCTGACGCGACGGACCGTGCGTTTGCTCGTCCTGAGCCGTGCAGGCGGGCTGCACTTCCTGGTTCCCCTTCCCTCTTGAGCGGCTTCCTGTGACGTCTTGTCAGTGCTCGTCCTGTTGGCGTCCTGCCTGAGGTTCCTTTGCCGTTCCTGGCGGGTGTGTTTCCTTTCGCTTCCCTGTGATGTGTATTTTCCATAGGTCGGATGGCGCGGGAAATAGGAGATTATGGGTGGGTTTTGTAGGAGATTGACTACAAAGGTGGGGTGGTGTGAATTGGGTCACGCTTTGGGGGTTCGATTAATGGCTTTGGGTGTTTTACCGGGGGTTACGGCGGATGCGGGCTTCGCCCTTATCCGCCCTACGCAACCTGCCGTGCCATCCGTAGGGCGGATAAGCGAAGCGCATCCGCCGTCACCATGCCAACTGAAGGAACACATTGTCATGTATTACTCCGCTGACAAATTAATTGGCAACAAATACTGCTTATTTATACAGAAAAAGAGGCAAAAAAAGATGATTATTGGACCACCAACAGAACAAACTAGTCAGACTAGTCATTTCAGGGATTCACTGTTACCATCTGAACAAATTGGTCGAGCTTCAGGTGAACATATGGAATGGCAACTTCAACACGCGAAAAGCCGGTTAAGTGAGCTGATTGCTTCGGCGGACGTCAGTGGGCCACAGGTCATTACGGTACGTGGGCAGCGCAAAGCCGTTGTTTTGTCCGCCGCGGAGTACGAGCGGCTTAATCGGGGGGCAACCGCAGGAAGCCTTGTGCAGTTTTTCCGCGACTCGCCGCTTGGGGACGATGTCTTCGAGGTGGAGCGCGATAAGGATACTGGTCGAGAGGTCGATCTTTAATGCGATTTCTGCTGGATACCTGTGTGCTCTCCGAAGTGGTCAAACCGGAACCCAATCCGGGCGTAACAGCCTGGCTCGATGCGACGGATGAATATGTCTTGCATCTGAGCGTTTTGACTCTGGGAGAAATCCAGAAGGGTGTTTTCGGGCTGGCTTCCGGTCAGAGAAAACAGAGCCTTCAGTCATGGCTTGATCGGGACTTACGACATCGTTTTTCAGGCCGAATCTTGCCAGTGTCTGAAGATACGGCAACTGAGTGGGGTTTACTTAGCGGGGAGGCGAAGCAAAACGGCGTTTCCGCGCCGGTAATTGATACCTTGCTGGCAGCGACAGCCCGAGAGCACAACTTGGTGCTGGTGACTCGAAACACCAGGGATTTCGAGCCCTTTGCGTTACACCTGCTTAACCCGTGGCTCTAGTTTGAGTAGGTCGGCTTAGGCCGAAGAGCCGTAAGCCGACACAACACCTCCGAGGCACATTGTCGGCTTACGGCCTTTGGCCTAAGCCGACCTACTGGGCGAATTCATATAAGACAAGGGCCAGCGCGGGGCGCTGGCCCTTGATGGTGACGGTCTGATGCCTGACGCGACGGACCGTGCGTTTGCTCGTCCTGAGCTGTGCAGGCGGGCTGCACTTCCTGATTCCCCTTCCCTCTTGAGCGGCTTCCTGTGACGTCTTGTCAGTGCTCGTCCTGTTGGCATCCTGCCTGAGGTTCCTTTGCCGTTCCTGGCGGGGTGTGTTTCCTTTCGCTTCCCTGTGATGTGTATTCTCCACGGATACCGGGGTGTGGGAAATACGAGATTGTGAGTGGGTTTTGTAGGAGATTGACTACAAAGGTGGGGTGGTGTGACTTGGGTCACGCTTTTGGGGGTTCGATTAATGGCTGTGGGTGTTTTGTCGGGTGGTGACGGCGGATGCGGCCAGGCTTGGTGAGGGCGGATGCGCCTGCGGCTTATCCGCCCTACGGATGGCACGGCAGGTTGCGTAGGGCGGATCGGTCCGACGCCTCGGAGGGTGAAGCCCGCATCCGCCGTTACCCAAATCAACGCAACAACCAAAGCCTGTCGTAGGGCGGATCGGTCCGACGCATCGGAGCGAAGCGCATCCGCCGAAACCATGCCTACGCACGGGAGCCCCGTAGGTCGGTTTAGGCCAAAGGCCGTAAACCGACAATGTAACTCGGGGGTTGGCGTCGGCTTACGGCCTTTGGCCTAAGCCGACCTACTGGACTACGGGAAGCCGGGCATGAAACTGCGACATTAAATGTTTTACATTGGGTTGTTTGTTGGGTAATCTGGGTGTTTTCTGATCACTGATGGACGGGTTATGGGTGGTAAAAAGCTCTCTGCGGATGACTTGAACCGGCTGCGTAAGCAGGCGGTGCGGCTGCGGATTGAGCAAAAAACCTATAAGGAAATCAGTGAGTTAACGGGGTTAACTCGACCGACTATTACGGACGCTTACAAGCGGTTTGTGGCCGGGGGTTGGGCGGCGGTGGAGACTAAGGCTCGGGGGCGTCGGGGGCGTGACGTGTCTGCTGGCGGGGATGCCGGGGGGATTGAGCTGACTCAGCAGGGAGAGGCGGAGGCGTCTAAAGAAGGAATGGCGGATGCGGCAAGTCCTGCAACGGCGGATGCGCGCTTTGCGCTTATCCGCCCTACGCAGGGTGACGGTAGTGAGCTTTGGAGTCTTCGGGCTGTAAGCGGGTTTCTGGAGGCTCGGGGGATTGAGGTTACTGGGCGCAGTGCCGGGCGGTATATGGAGCGGTGGGGCTTGAGCGTTCCTGAGGGGCCTTCCCGTGAGGTACTGGATAAAGTGCTTTCCGAACGTGCGGTAGAGCCTGGGCGGCGGAAGGTGCTTACCGGGGGCGTTCGCTCTATCAATGGTGAGTACGAGGGTGAGCCGCTGCGCGGTTATCAGCTCTATGCCCGGGACGGTCGCGGGCAGCTGTTGTGGTCGGCCTTCCCTACCCCTCCTCGCGCCGACGATATCGCGACCTTTCTCGGTCGCTTGGAACAAACTGTGAGTACCGAAGCGGTGCTGGTACTTCAATCGGTAGACTTGAGCCGGCATGAGCCGCTAAAGCCCTGGTTAATGGGCGAACGACCCGTTCAATTATTAACCACACCCCATTGGCCTGCCCAACCTGCAAAGGGCACGTCTAATACCGAGGGTCCCGGGGAAAATTCGCACCCCAAGGATAGCGATCCTATCAGCTCTAGTCCCGTAGGGTGGCATAAGGCCGAAGGCCGTCATCCACCATTGAGCCATCCCGAACAGTCAACGCAACAAGCCAGACAATCACACTCCGATGCCGACCCTTCGGCATCGCGCAAACCATTAAAGAGGAATCCTATGGCACTCACACACCTTCAGCGGCTGGAGGCCGAGAGCATTCAGATTATGCGCGAAGTGGTCGCGGAAACGGAAAATCCGGTGATGCTGTACTCCATCGGTAAAGACAGTGCCGTAATGCTGCACCTGGCGATGAAGGCCTTTGCGCCGTCCGTTCCGCCCTTCCCTCTGCTGCACGTGGATACCACCTGGAAGTTTCAGGAGATGTACAAATTCCGCGCACGCATGGCGAAGGAAACCGGCATGAAGCTGATTGTCCACGTCAATGAGGAAGGCCGCGCCCAGGGCATCAACCCCTTTACTCATGGCTCGGCCATTCATACTGACATCATGAAAACCGAGGCGCTCAAGCAGGCGCTGACCAAGTACGGGTTCGATGCGGCTTTTGGGGGCGCGCGTCGGGACGAGGAGAAGTCCCGTGCGAAGGAGCGAATTTTTTCCTTCCGTACCGCCAACCACCGCTGGGACCCGAAGAACCAGCGCCCGGAAATCTGGAAGCTGTACAACGCCAGAAAACACCCGAAAGAGTCCATTCGTGTGTTCCCGCTGTCGAACTGGACGGAACTGGATATCTGGCAGTACATCCACCTGGAGCAGATTCCGATTGTGCCTTTGTATTACTCCGCCGAGCGCCCAGTGGTGGAGCGCGACGGTACGCTGATCATGGTGGACGATGACCGGATGCCGTTGAATCCCGGCGAGGTGCCGATGATGAAGAAGGTGCGTTTCCGGACGTTGGGTTGTTACCCGTTGACCGGCGCGGTTGAGTCCGAGGCGGATACTCTGCCGGATATTATTCAGGAGATGTTGTTGACCCGCACCTCGGAGCGCCAGGGGCGGATGATTGACCATGATTCTTCCGCGTCAATGGAGAAGAAGAAGCAGGAAGGGTATTTTTAGGACCGATATTTTTTGGGTGATATGGGTGCGTCGAATTGGGTTACGGCGGATGTGTCACGATCGGTTACGGCAGGTACATCACGATGGGTGACGGCGGATGCGCGCTTCGCGCTTATCCGCCCTACGCCACCTGCCGTGGTTTGCGTAGGGCGGATAAGCGAAGCGCATCCGCCGTAACCCCAACCGACACACACCACGGTGCCACCCGTAGGGCGGATAAGCGAAGTGCACCCGCCGTACCCCCAACCGACGCATACCACGGTGCCACCCGTAGGGCGGATAAGGCCAAAGGCCGCATCCGCCGTTGCCAAAGCTAGAATTAACAGGACAAGATTATGAGCCACCAATCGGAATTGATTGCAGAAGACATTAATGAATATCTGGAGCAGCACGAGCATAAGAGCCTGCTGCGTTTTATTACCTGCGGCAGCGTGGACGATGGCAAGAGTACGCTGATCGGGCGTCTGCTGTTTGAATCCAAGATGCTGTTTGAAGACCAGCTCGCCGCCGTGGAAGCGGATTCGGCCCGTTGGGGTACCCAAGGTGAGGAGATGGACTTTGCCCTGCTGGTGGATGGACTGGCCGCCGAACGCGAGCAAGGCATTACCATCGATGTGGCCTACCGGTTTTTCTCCACCGACCGACGCAAGTTCATTGTTGCCGATACCCCGGGGCATGAGCAGTACACCCGCAATATGGTGACCGGCGCTTCGACCGCCGATGCGGCGATTCTGATGGTCGATGCCCGCAAGGGCATTCTGACCCAGACCAAGCGCCACAGTTATCTCGCCGCACTGATCGGCATTCGCCATGTGGTGGTGGCGATCAACAAGATGGACCTGATGGATTATTCGGAAAAAACGTTTAATCGCATCGTTGAGGAGTATCGTGAGTTCGCCAAGCAGATCGGCCTGGAGAACATCACCTTTATTCCGATGTCCGCACTCCGGGGCGACAATATCATTGAGCGCAGTGAGCGCATGCCCTGGTATCGGGGTACAACTTTGATGGGTTACCTCGAAACGGTCGAGGTGGATGATGAACTGATGCAGGAATCGCCCTTCCGCATGACGGTGCAGTGGGTGAACCGACCCAATCTGGATTTCCGGGGTTTTTCCGGGCAGCTTGCCAGTGGGGTCATTCACCCGGGCGATAAAATACGCACCCTGCCCTCCGGCCGCGAGAGTTACGTGGAGCGCATTTACACGCTCGACGGCGATCTGGACGAGGCGGTGGCCGGACAATCCGTGACCCTGACTCTCACCGATGAGATCGATATTTCTCGGGGCGACCTGCTCTGTGCCTCAGACACACCGGCCTCCGTCGCCAATCAGTTCGAGGTGACCATCGTCTGGATGAATGACGAGCCGATGCTGCCAGGCCGTACCTACCTGATGAAAATCGGCTCAAAAACCGTATCGGCCACCATCACCGACATCAAGTATCAGGTGAATGTGAACACTCTGGAGCACACCGCGGCCAAGAACCTGGCGCTGAACGGCATCGGGGTGTGCACCATCAACCTGGACCAGGACATCGCCTTTGATGCTTATAAGGACAACCACGATACCGGTGGCTTCATCCTGATCGACCGCCTGAGCTATAACACCATGGGCGCAGGCATGATTCACTTTTCCCTGCGACGCAGCCAGAACATTACCGTTCAGCATGTGGATGTGAACAAGCAGGCGCGTCAGCAACTGAAGAACCAGAAGCCCTGCGTGTTGTGGTTGACCGGTTTGTCCGGCGCGGGCAAGTCCACGATTGCCAACCTGATTGAGAAGAAGCTGTATGCGCGCGGTCATCACACCTACCTGCTGGACGGTGACAATGTCCGTCACGGTCTGAACAAGGATCTGGGCTTCACCGATGCGGACCGGGTGGAAAATATCCGCCGGATTGCGGAGGTAGCCAAGCTGATGGTGGATGCGGGCCTGATTGTGATTACCGCGTTCATTTCGCCCTTCCGCTCCGAGCGGGATATGGCCCGTCACTTGCTGGAGGCCAATGAGTTTGTGGAGGTGTATGTGAATACGCCTCTGGAAGTGGCTGAACAGCGGGATGTGAAGGGGTTGTATCGCAAGGCGCGCAAGGGGGAGCTGAAGAACTTTACCGGGATTGACTCACCTTATGAGCCGCCGGTGAATGCGGAGTGTGTGTTGAATACCGCGGATATGTCCGCCGATGACGCCGCCGAGCGGGTGATTCAGTTTATGGCGGATCGGGGGTATTTGGCGTAGTTGTGTTGGGCGGGCGGCGTACGGCGTTGTCCGCGTAGGGCGGATAAGGGCGCAGCCCGCATCCGCCGTTACCACGCGTGACGTGTATTTACGGCGGATGCGCTTCGCTCCGATGCGTCGGACCGATCCGCCCTACTTCTTAGCACTATCCAATGTACGGGTTATGGCGGCGACGGCGCCGCCGATGTCGGCGAATTCGGCGGGGAGGATCATGGTGTTGTTTTCTTTCGCCAGGTTGCTGAACGCCCGCACGTACTGTTCCGCTACACGCAAGTTCACGGCGTCTTTGCCGCCTTCCAGGTTGATGGCTTCCGCAACGCGGCGAATACCTTCGGCGGTGGCGGTGGCGATCATTTCTATTTCCCGCGCTTTACCTTCGGCTTCGTTAATCTGACGCAGCTTTTCGGCTTCGGACAGGTTGATGGTTTCCTGCTTCTGCCCTTCAGATACGTTGATTTTTGCCTGACGCTCGCCTTCGGATTCGGCGACGGTGGCGCGGCGTTCACGTTCGGCGCGCATCTGTTTTTCCAGCGCGTCGAGAATGGTGGCGGGCAGTTCGATGTCGGCAATTTCGTAGCGCATGACTTTCACGCCCCAGGGTTTGGCCGCTTCATCCAACGCCTGCACTACCTGGACGTTGATTGATTCCCGCTCTTCAAAGGTTTTATCCAGATCGATTTTACCCACCACTGAACGCAGGGTGGTTTGCGCCAACTGGATGCCGGCGTAGCGGTAGTCGCTGATGCCGTAGCTGGCGAGTTTCGGGTCGATGACTTGCAGATAGATGACGCCGTTGACGACCACCTGGATGTTGTCTTTGGTCACACAGGCCTGGCTGGGGACGTCGATGGCTTCTTCTTTCAGTGTGTGCTGGTAGGACACTTTGTCGACGAAAGGAATCAGGATATGGAAGCCGGCTTCGAGGGTTTTGGCGTATTTACCGAGGCGCTCGACGATGAAGGCGGATCGCTGCGGGACGATTCGGACGGTTTTGACGAGGGTGATGATGACCAGCGCGACGATGGCCAGCATGATGATTGTGGGGATATCAAGTTCCATTGGTGGTTCTCCGGGTTAAGGTAATGAATTATGCAGTTCCATCAGATTATAGAGTCGCGTCACGCACGGTTACGGCGGATGCGCGCCGTCGGCGCTTATCCGCCCTACGCGAGTTGCCGTGGTATGCGTAGGGCGGATAAGGCCAAAGGCCGCATCCGCCGTTACGGTTTGGTGGCGCTGACTACCAAAATAATGCCTTTGTGTTCGCTGACCCACGCGGAGTCACCCATTTTCAGGGAGTCGGGAGATTCGGCGTCCCATTTGGCGCCGTTGAGCTGCACGCTGCCGGTGCCGTCGGTGAAGTCGGTCAGGACTTTGACTCGGGAGCCAATAACTCCAGCGTCGTCCATATCCTTGGCGGAGGGGTCGGCTTCGGTGCCGCGTAGCCAGCGGTGGAAGTGCTTTCGCAGGGCGAACAGGGCCACTAGGCTGAACACGGCGAAGACGGCCAGTTGGGCGGCCAGGGTGTCGATGATGCCTAGTAGTGTGAGCACGCCTACCAGTAGCGCGCCTATGCCGAAGAAGGCGGCGATCAGTCCGGGAATGAAGAGTTCGGAGAGCAGTAAGGCAATGCCCAGCAAGAGCCAGAATGCGTAGGTGGTGATCAGCATAGTAACGTCCGTGCGGTTGTTATCGGTTCAGGCAGCCATAGTACCATCCACCGCCCCGCACGGCACCCATTGCTCTCGCGTGGGTCGAATTAGCGCGCAGCGCGTAATCCGACGTTCGTGCTAAGGGGGTAATTGTCGGATTACGCGCTGTGCGCTAGTCCGACCTACTTAGGGCGTGGGTGGGGACTTCGATGTGCTGGGGTTGGTTGAGGAGGTTGAGTAGCAGGACCACCCGCTCCTCGCCTTTGGTGGCGTGCACTACGGCTTCCAGTTCACGGAAGGCGCCTTTGGTGATCACCACCCGGTCTCCTGCCCTGAACAGGGGTTCCGGCTCGGCGCCGTTAAGTAGCGCGCAGTGTTGCCGGAGGCCTTCGATGATATCGTCGGGTACCTGCTTGGGCACGCCATTGAAGGTCACCACCTGGGCGACGCCGCGGGTTGAGCGGATGACGCCCCAGTTGCTCTCGTCATCCAGAAGGATGAACAGGTAATGTGGGAACAGCGGCTCGGTAACGAGCCGGTATTTGTCGCGGTGTTTACGCTTAACCCGGTGCGACGGGAGAAAGCACTCAAAGCCCTGGTTGGCGAGGTGCTCCTCGGCCCGAAACGCGTGCCGTGGTTTGCATTGCACCAGGTACCATTGGGGTTGGGTCATAACATCTTCATCGGGCACGTTCTGCGCGCCGGGTTGTTGGCAATCGTTTGGCGAATCCGCAGAATTTGGTTTCGGCGAATGCGTCGAGTTGGGTTACGGCGGGTGCATCACGTTTGGTTACGGCGGATGCATCACGTGGCGTTACGGCGGATGCGCCTTCGGCTTATCCGCCCTACGGATGGCTCGGCAGCTTGTGTAGGGCGGATAAGGGCAAAGCCCGCATCCGCCGTTGCCAGCCTTTACGATGGCCGGCCCACGGAGTAGTACGTAAAGCCCTTCTTGACCATCCGCTTGGGATCAAACAGGTTTCGACCGTCGAACACCAACGGCTGGGCCAGCTGCTGTTTGATCAGGTCGAAATCCGGGGCGCGGAAGGCCTGCCATTCGGTGACAATCACCAGGGCGTCGGCGCCCTTGAGGGTGCTTTCTTTGGTGCCGCACAGGCTCAGGTCGTCACGGGTGCCGTAGATACGCTGGGTTTCTTCCATCGCTTCCGGATCATAGGCCTGTACCGTCGCGCCGGCGGCCCAGAGGGCTTCCATCAGTACCCGGGCCGGGGCTTCGCGCATGTCGTCGGTATTGGGCTTGAACGACAGGCCCCAAACGGCGAAGGTTTTGCCCTTCAGGTCGCCACCGTAGTGCTTGTTGATCTTCTGGAACAGGGTGGCTTTCTGTTCGTTGTTACGCGCTTCCACCGACTTGAGCACTTTGGCGTCGAAGTTGATGGCGTCAGCGGTGCGAATCAGGGCCTGAACGTCTTTCGGGAAGCATGAGCCGCCGTAGCCCACGCCGGGGTAGATAAACTGGTAGCCAATACGCGGGTCGCTGCCGATGCCCTGGCGCACGGCTTCGATATCCGCACCCAGCAATTCGGCCAGGTTGGCGATTTCGTTGATAAAGCTGATTTTGGTGGCCAGCATGCAGTTGGCGGCGTACTTGGTCAGCTCGGCACTGCGCACGTCCATGATCATGACTTTGTCATGGTTGCGGTTGAACGGCGCGTACAGCTCGCGCATGACTTCCTCGGCGTAGTCGTCATCGGTGCCGATGATAATACGGTCCGGCTTCATGCAGTCGGCCACCGCAGAGCCTTCTTTCAGGAATTCGGGATTGGACACCACGGCGAATTCGAGGTCGGTGCGGCCGCGCTTTTCCAGGGTTTCCGCGACTTTGGCTTTCACCTTGTCGGCAGTGCCCACGGGCACGGTGGACTTGTCGATAATGACCTGGCGCTTTTCCATGTGGGTGGCAATGGTCTCAGCCACGGCCAGGACGTATTTGAGGTCGGCGGAGCCGTCTTCGTCCGGCGGAGTACCTACAGCGATGAATTGCAGGTCACCGTGTTTAACGGCCTCGGCCGCGTCGGTGGTGAAATGCAGGCGGCCGGCGGCGTAGTTTTCAGTCACCAGCGGCTCCAGGCCGGGTTCGTAAATCGGGATTTCACCGTTTTTAAGGCGCTCGACCTTTTTGGCGTCTACATCAACACAGACCACGTCATGGCCGACTTCGGAGAGGATGGCGCCTTGCACCAGACCGACGTAGCCGGTGCCAAATACGGTAACTTTCATGCGGGTAAGGTCCCTTTCATAAAGAGAGTGGATTTCGTTGGGGCGTATGATAACGGGGTTGGGTGGGTATTTCTATGTGTGGGTTTGGATGCGGTGGATGCGGCGGGGTTTGGTAACGGCGGATGCGGCCGGGTTCGAGAACGGCGGATGCGGGCTTTGCCCTTATCCGCCCTACGCAACCTCCGCAGTCCGCGTAGGGCGGATAAGCGAAGCGCATCCGCCGCTCCCACTACTGGTACCGCGCAGACAGCGCCTGATACAGGTCATCTTTGAAGCTGGGACTCCCCGCATCCAGTTCCCGCACCACTTCCACCAGGTGCTCATTGTCTTCCCGACCATCCTGCCAGTGCTTGCGGTAGCTGCCATCCTTATACCCGTGGTCCTGGCGGAAGAAGTTGAGGACGTTTTTACCGACATAGCCCCGATAGAGGTCTTCAAAGCTCATATCGACACCCGCCATCAGGCGGCCGAATTTATCAATGTGGAACTGGCGGTCGGCCAGGGTGGCGCCGGCGAAGGCTTCCAGGTCGAGGCGGAAGTCGGGTTCGTCGGTGCTGACGTTGAGCTGTTGGTCGATATCGGAGGCCAGCGCATCGAGGTCGTCGCTGTTCTGCAGGAGGATGCTGAGGCCGAAGTGCCAGATGTCGATGAGTTCGAGGGCGACCTGGTCGGTGTCGGGGGTCTGCTTTTTCCACCATTTCCAGCCGTAGTGTTCGAGCAGCTCCGCGCATTCGATCCAGATGGCGCGGTAGAACTCGAATTGCTGGGAGCGCCATTCCGGGTGGACTTTGGTGTTCATGCTGTCTTGCAGGTCGAGCATGATCATCAGTTGTTGGGTGCGGGGCATCAGGTGTCTCCGGTTGGTTTTTGTGGCGGCATTATAACCTAGGAGCGAAGTTTTGTAGGGTAGTTAAAGCCCGGCCCGGGAAGAGAGGGCGCCGCTGGGTTCGGTTACGGCGGATGCGCGCATTGCGCTTATCCGCCCTACGCATACCACTGTGCCAGCCGTAGGGCGGATAAGGCCGAAGGCCGCATCCGCCGTAATCCAACTCTCCGCCTCCGAATTACTTATCTCTGGATTTCGGAAACAACCGATGGAAATTCTCGGTGGTCTGCTCGGCGAGCTGTTCTACGGGAATTCCCCGAAGATCGGCGACAAACTCTGCCACTTCGCGTACGTATTGGGGTTCGTTGGATTTTCCCCGGTGCGGGACGGGCGCCAGGTATGGGGAGTCGGTTTCGACCAACAGGCGGTCGAGGGGAATCTGTTTGGCCACTTCGCGCAGGGCTTTGGCGCTGTTGAAGGTGACGATGCCGGACAGGGAGATGTAGTAGCCGAGGTCGAGGGCTTGGCTCGCCATGCCCCAGGTTTCGGTGAAGCAGTGGAGGATGCCGGCGTGTTCGGTGCTGCCGTGCTCGCGGATGAGGTCCAGGGTGTCTTCCCGGGCTTCGCGGGTGTGGACGATGATGGGCAGTCCTGCCTGGGCACCGGCTTTGAGGTGCAGGGCGAAGCTTTCCTGTTGGAGTTCTTTGGTCTGCTCGGCATAGTGGTAGTCGAGCCCGGTTTCGCCCAGGCCGATGACTTCGGGTGCCCCGCCCCACTCTACCAGCTGTTCGACGGTGGCGGTGCCGGATTCGACGTCGCAGGGGTGGACGCCGACGGAGGCGTAGACGTCGGGGTATTGGCGGGCGATGTCGACGACGGTTTCACGGTTTTCGAGGCTGACGCCGATGCACAGGAATTGCCGGATGCCCCGCTCGCGGGCGGCGTCGAGGGCGGCGTTGAGGTCGCCGTTGTAGGGTTTGAGGTCGATGCGGTCGAGGTGGCAGTGGGAGTCGGTCAGCATTGCAGTCGGTCGTAAATTCGGGTGAATGGATGTTGGGGAAGGATTGTCGCATACCAGGGGTGGGTATGTCGTGCCGGTTAATGCGGGTGGTTGGGTATGTTGGAGTTCGTTACGGCGGATGCGCGCTTCGCGCTTATCCGCCCTACGCGGGTTTATACCGCTGCGCTCCGCCGTAAATCACATGGTATGGGTCGGCCGCTCGGACTCGAGGGAGCCGGCGAGGTAGGTTTCGATTTTGTTGACGGCGGTGTTGTCCTGGTCGCTGAATTGGACGCCTATACCGGCGGCGCGGTTGCCTTGGGCGCCTTTTGGGGTGACCCAGACGACTTTGCCTGCGACGGGGATCTTTTCGGGTTCGTCCATGAGGTTGAGGAGCATGAAGACTTCATCGCCCAGTTTGTAGCTTTTGCCGGTGGGGATGAACAGGCCGCCGTTTTTGACGAAGGGCATGTAGGCCGCGTAGAGCACGGCTTTGTCTTTGATGGTGAGAGAAAGTATCCCGTTTCGGGCACCGCCAAGTGCGTGCATACTCTGCTCCGGTGTTGGATTTTGGTGAAACAGTAATGGATTCGGGTCCGGGTGTCCAGATAAGGTGCTTGCGTTGGTTGGATTTGGTAACGGCGGATGCGTCACGATCGGTAACGGCGGATGCGCTTCGCTTATCCGCCCTACGGCCGAGCGCAGCGGTATAAACCCGCGTAGGGCGGATAAGCGCGAAGCGCGCATCCGCCGTAACCCAAACTCTACGCCGCCTTCATCGCCTGCCGCATAACGACACCCCAATCGAGCAACAACTCTTCCAATAGTAGCTGTTTGTTGGGGTTGGCGCCGCTGAGCCATTGGCTTTTGACGGTGAGGAGTTTTTCCAGGTACCGGTGTAGAAGCGCCGGGGGGATGCGCTGGAATTGGTGTTGCAGGTGCTCTGGCAGCGGTTTGAAGGTGGAGACGTCGGCGCCGGCTTGCCAGCGGGCCAGATCGTAGAGCCATATCAGGAGCCATTCAATGGCTTCGCCGACGTCGCCTTTTTGCCATTGGTCGGCGAGCTGGATGGCGGTGAGTTGTTGGTCGCAGAGCTTGATGAAGTCTTTTTCGCGCTGTCGGCGTTGTTCGAGGGCGTCGCCTTCGAGTAGGGCCAGGGCGTGCAGGGGTGCGCCTCGGCCCAGTTCGAGCAGGGCTTCGGGTTCGAAGCCGCTGCCGGAGACCAGGGGGTTGAGCCAGTTCAGGACCTGGGCCTGGGGCGGGATGGCGAAGCTGCGCAGTTGGCAGCGGCTGCGGATGGTGGGCAGCACGGCGCTGGGGGTATGGCTGATGAGGATCAACACGGTGTCGTCAGCGGGCTCTTCCAGGGTTTTGAGCAGGGCGTTGGCGGAGTTGGCGTTCATGGCTTCGGCCGGCTCTAGGATGACGACTTTGTAGCCGCCCTGTTGGGCGGTGGTGCCCAGGGTCTGGGTGAGTTCGCGGATAGCGTCGATTTTGATGGCTTTGCCCGGCTCTTCCGGTTGCAGCACGGTGAGGTCGGGGTGGGTCTGGGCTTTGAGCAGGCCGCAGCTGTGGCATTTGCCGCAGGCGGTGTCTTGCTGGGGTGTCTGGCACAGGAGCCGCTGGGCGAGTGCGGTGGCCAGGTGGGCTTTGCCGATGCCTGGGGGGCCAGCGAACATCAGGGCGTGGGGCAGTTGGCCTTCGCTGATTTGGCGGTTGAGGCGTTGCCAGGGTTCTTTTTGCCAGGGGTATGGCAGGGCCGGGAAGTGTTCGGACATGGGGCGTCGGTTTCGGTTGAAGTTTGGCGGTATTGTACGCGTTCGGGTTGGTGGTTGCCCAGCGGTTGGCTTTTGGGGACTTTGTGTCTGGGGCTTCGGATGGATAGCCCCTTGCGAGACACGCCGTGAACCCATCCATGGGGCTCGACGCGCGGAGTCCCTCCGCTTACGGTCTCGCAAGGGGCTATCCATCCTCTGCGGCAGCTCATCACGTTCCGGGAACTAGCATCCTCGCCGTAGGGCGGATAAGGGCAACGCCCGCATCCGCCGAGTTACAGGTATTCATCCTGCCTGCCTTGCAGGGATTACCACGGTCGATCCACCCCAAAACGGCACC
This sequence comes from Marinimicrobium sp. LS-A18, assembly GCF_000463525.1. Taxonomy (NCBI): domain Bacteria; kingdom Pseudomonadati; phylum Pseudomonadota; class Gammaproteobacteria; order Cellvibrionales; family Cellvibrionaceae; genus Marinimicrobium; species Marinimicrobium sp. LS-A18. The sequence goes on along the minus strand of NZ_AWEP01000002.1, from coordinate 703,394 downwards.
ACATGGGTGCCCTAGGGTACAATGCCGACTTTTTGAACTGGGGACGGTTGTGCTTCCTGAGATTGTCTATGCCGATGATACTCTGTTGGTGGTCAATAAACCCGCGGGGTTGTTGACGGTGCCGGGGCGTGGGCCGGAGAAGCAGGATTGTCTGATCAATCGGTTGTTGGTGCCCTACCCTAATGCCCGGATTGTGCATCGGCTGGATCAGGCGACGTCGGGGTTGGTGTTGATTCCGCTGGGGTATGAGGCGCAGAAGCATTTGGCGCGGCAGTTTGAGCAGCGCTTGGTGCATAAGTGTTATACGGCGGTGGTTGGCGGGGTCATGGCGGATGAGGCCGGTGAGGTGGATTTGCCGTTGATCTGCGATTGGCCGAATCGCCCGCGACAGAAAGTTGACTATACTGACGGCAAAGCGGCGTTGACTCGCTATCGGGTTCTGCAGCGTAGCGCAGAGGCGACGCGGGTGGCTCTGGAGCCGGTTACGGGGCGGTCGCATCAGCTTCGGGTGCATATGCAGGCGCTGGGGCACCCGATTCTGGGGGATAATTTATACGCTACACCGGCGTATCTGGCCGCGTCGGATCGGCTGCTGCTCCACGCTACTACGATTGAATTTACCCATCCGCAGACCGGTTCACCCGTGTACTGTGAGTCACCGCCGGTTTTTTAGCCGGTGTTATTGCCAAAGCTTCTCCCCAAGGCAGAATCAAGACCATTTTCTAATAACACCCATATGGGTTATTGCACCTACTTATATAATGGGCCACAATTTAGCCACTAACATTTTTTTACGTTTCACCCAGTTCTCCCCTCACAGGTTTTTAAAATGAAAAAAACGCTTCTCAGCATGGCCTTGATGGCCGCTTCTGGTGCCGCTGTTGCCGGTGATTACTATAACGGTCGCCTGACCGGCATGTCCGGCGCGGGTTACGCCACTGGTGGTTACGCCGATGGCGTGGTGTACAACCCCAGCCTGGGCGCCAAATTTGATGAGCGGGACGATTTTGGTCTGGTGTTCAATGGCGGTGTGCTGGGCGAGGACGAGGACGACCTGGTCGACGGCCTTGAGGACTTGGCTGATTATCTGGATTATCTGGAAGAGCAAACCGCTGAAAGCTATTTCGGCGACATAGAATATGACCCCAACGACCCGTGGGCTGCTGAGCAGCAGGCTCGCCAACTGCTGGACGAAGAAGCCGATGAGGCTATCCGTCGTCTCGAGAACATTGCGGACAAGACCGCCAACGTAGGCGCTGGCGGCAGCTTTGTTCTATCCATTCCAAATGATCTTCTGTCATTGTCAGTAGTTGGTAAAACCAGAATTGAGGCGGCAGTGCAGACCGTGATCAATGAGGAGGATTACCAGTATATCGAGGAATCCGTTGGTCAAACCAACTTCGATCCAGCTGGACTGCAGTCTTATGGTGTAGGCCGTGGTGCAGCGGTATCCGAAGTCGGCCTGGCCATGGCCAAGAGCTTGCAGACCGGTGAGGACTCCCGCCTGCTGCTGGGTGTCACGCCCAAGTGGATGCACGTCATGACCTTTGTGTATTCCGCTACCGTGGACGATTTTGATGAGGACGATTTCGACGGTGATGAGTACACCGTGGAAACCGACGATGTGAACATCGACCTCGGCGCGACTTACCTGTGCGGCGACATGCGCTATGCTCTGACGGTATCAAACCTGATCAGCAATGAGTACGAGACCATTGTGCCCGGCGACACGCTGGAAATTAAGCCGCGTGCCACTACCGCTGTCGGTTACGAGGGTAGCTGGTTTACTGCCGAGGTGGCTGCTGACCTGAATACCAGCCCCAACTTCGCCACCGGACAGGAGACTCAGTTCGTCCGCGCTGGCGCCGAGCTGAATGCCTTTGATTGGGCACAGTTGCGGGTGGGCTTCCAGCGTGATCTGGAAGATAACGTGGAAGATACCGTATCGGTGGGTATTGGCTTCTCGCCCTTCAACGTGGTGAATGTGGATATTGCCGGCTTTACCGGTGATGGCAATACTGCCGGTGCTTCCATGCAGTTGGGCCTGCGGTTCTAAAATAGGCAGTTGATGTGTCGGATTACGCTTCGCTAATCCGACCTACGGGAACGTTGGGATCTAGAGTTGGCCTAGTAGGTCGGACCGATCCGACCTACGGGAACGCCGACCATGTAGGTCGGATTAGCGAAGCGTAATCCGACGATCCTGTGACCTACAGGCTGATTAAGACCTGTTTGATGGCCTGCTGGACCTGCTCTAGGGGTTGTCCGGCATCGACCACCGCGTAGCGGTTCGGTGCTCGGGCGGCCAATTCGTGGTACACCGCCCTCACCCGCTCGAAAAACGCCACCGCTTCTCCCTCAAACCGATCCGGCACACTGCGCTGACTGGCGCGCGCCAGGCCTTTCTCAACATCAATATCCAGAATGACCGTCAGGTCCGGGCGCAGCTCGCCCTGCACCAGGGTTTCCAACTGGGCGATGACACTCTGATCAAAGCCCCGACCGCCGCCCTGATAGGCGTAGGTCGAGTCCGTGAAGCGATCGCACAGTACCCAGGTGCCGGCCGCCAGCGCCGGCTTGATTACCTGTTCCAGATGTTGGGCCCGGGCCGCGAACACCATCAGCAATTCCGCCATCGGGTCGACGGTCTCATCACGGGGAGCCAGCAACAGGCTGCGTAACTCTTCCGCCAGGGGCGTGCCACCCGGTTCACGGGTGACCAGCACACGATGGCCCTGCCCCTCCAGCCACTGTTGGATGAAGTTGAGGTTAGTGCTCTTGCCGACACCTTCGGTGCCTTCCACGGTAATAAAGCGGCCTGGGGTCACGGGGTGATGGGTTCCTGTGGTTGTGCCATGAAATTATGTGCGGAGTTTATCATGGTTGAGCAGGTGGCATTGGACGGTGGATGACGGCCTTCGGCCTTATGCCCCCCTACGAAGCGACCTCGGGCCTCAACCGACCGTAGGGTGGCGTAAGGCCGAAGGCCGTCATCCACCAAGGATTGAACCCTCGGTGCGCGCGACCTTGTGGTAAGATGCCGGCTTTTAGTCCTAACATAAGGGTTCCACTATGAGCACCGCGTCCAAGGTCACTCTGAACACGTCGCACGGCGATATCACCATTGAACTGAACCACGAAAAGGCCCCCAAAACCGCGGCCAACTTTGCCCAGTATGCGCAGGACGGATTTTTCGATGGCACCATCTTTCACCGCGTGATCAGCAATTTCATGATTCAGGGCGGAGGTATGACGCCCGACATGCAGCAAAAGGCCACGCGCGCGCCGATTGAGAACGAAGCCGACAACGGCCTGGGCAATGCTGTGGGCAGTGTCGCCATGGCGCGCACCAACGACCCGCACAGTGCCTCCTCCCAGTTCTTCATTAACGTACAGGACAACACTTTCCTGAATCACCGCGACAAGTCCATGCAGGGCTGGGGCTACTGCGTGTTTGGTAAGGTTGTGGAAGGCATGGATGTGGTGAACAAGATCAAGGCGGTACCGACTGGCAGCAAGGCCGGGCATCAGGACGTTCCGGTTGAACCGGTTTTGATCGAGAAAGCGACCGTCAGCGAGTAAGTTCTCCCCATGACGCGGTTGTTTATTTCCGATCTGCATTTGAATGAGCGCCAACCCACCGTTACCGAAGGCTTTTTCCGCTTCCTGCGGGACCGGGCCCAGGGCGTGGAGGCGCTTTATATTCTCGGTGATTTTTTTGATGCCTGGATTGGCGACGACGACAGAAGCGAGCTGTCGACGGCGGTTGCCCAGGCACTGAGCGCGCTGGCCGAGTCCGGAACGCGCATCTACCTGATGCACGGTAACCGGGACTTTCTGATTGGCAACGAATTCGCCCGCGCCAGCGGTGCGGAGTTGTTGCCCGACCCGAGCGTCATCAATCTGTACGGGCGCCCCGCCTTGCTGATGCACGGCGACAGCCTGTGTACCCGGGATGCTGAGTATATGGCGTTCCGCCGCCGGGTGCGCTCTCCACAATGGCAGGCAGAGGTACTCTCCTTACCTCTGGACAAGCGCCGAGAGCTGGCGGCCCATATGCGCTCGCAGAGCCAGAGCATGAACAGCAACAAAGCGCAGGACATCATGGATGTGACCCCTCGAGAGGTGGAAAAAGCCATGCGCAAGGAGCGGACAGACCTTTTGATTCATGGTCACACCCATCGGCCGGCCCGCCATCCGCTGGACTTGAATGGCCAGCCGGGGGAGCGGATTGTGTTGGGGGATTGGCACGAGCGGGGGTGGTGTCTGGTGGCGCAGCCGGGGGTGTTGCAGTTGGAGTCGTGGGAGCTGTAATAGCGTAAAGTACGGTAACGGCGGATGCGGCCTTCGGCCTTATCCGCCCTACGCGACCTGCAGTGGTATCCGTTTGGATACATTCACCGGTGTTGCGCAAAAAACCTCCGTGGTATCTTTTGGGGCGCACCCACCATTATTACGGGAACTGCCATGCGATCCGTAGGGCGGATAAGCGCGGAGCGCGCATCCGCCGTTTGCCGCACCACCATCACACCAAACTCTTACTCACCACCTCGTACACATCCTTGGACAACTTCGGCTCGGCCTTGATGCGCTCCAGCTCGGCGTGCATCAATTCCTGCAGCGCCTTCGGGTACCGCTTCCAGCGGGTAAAGGGCGTCACCAACCGTGCGGCGATCTGCGGATTGACGCTGTTCAGGCGCAGAATCTGATCCCCCAGAAAGCGATACCCTGCCCCGTCGGCACGGTGGAAGTTGATCGGATTGGCATTGGTGAAGGCACCCACCAGCGCCCGGATCTTGTTCGGATTGTTGGGCTCGAACGCCGGATGCTGTTCCAGTTCGCGTACCACGTCCAGCGTATTGGCCCGACTGCTGGTTGCCTGAACCCGCAACCACTGATCCACCACCAACGGCTCGTCTTTCCAGGTCTGGTAAAAATCCGCCAACACCTGTTCCCGAACCGACTCGGCACCGGATGCCTGACTGTTGACCAACTCACCGACCGCGGCGATCGCGTCGGTCATATTGTTCGCCTGGCGATACTGTTGCTCACAGGCCGCTATCATATCCGCTTCGTTCAGGACCATCAGATAGCTGAGCGCAGCATTTTTCAGACTGCGCTCGGCAATGTCATCCGCCGTGGGCCGGTAGGGTTTGCCGTGATCGTAGGCGCGGTAAATCCGGGTCAACTCGGGCTTGAGCGCCTCGGCCAGAGCCCGTTTGACCGCAGCCCGGCTGTGGTGGATGGCCTCCACCTGAATCTCGTCCTGCTGCTCGCCCAGGTAGGCTTCCGACGGCAGGCTGAGCATCAGGGCCACCATGGCTTTGTCCAGTGAGTCATCCTGCAACAACAGACGGTTGGCTTCGATCAAGCGCTCATCAATGGTGATACCACTCAGATCTTCGCCCTTCTGATAGGCGGTCATCACATCGTCGATCACCTCAATGGCCAGTTGCTGACTGGCATCCCAGCGACAGAAACCGTCGCTGTCGCCACTCATCAGGCGCATCAGGTCATCGCGGGAATAGTCATAATGTAACTTCACCGGTGCGGAAAAACCGCGCAACAGGGACGGCACCGGCCTCTCGGGCAGTTGCTCAAATACAAAGGTGTGTTCGGCTTCCGTCAGTTCCAACACGGTGTGGGTGTTGTCGTCGGTCTCCGGGTTAGGAGTCTGCCCCTTGATTTTGAGCGGCAGTGAACCGGCAGTGCCCAACAACCCCATGGCCACCGGAATGTGGAACGGCTTCTTGTCCGGCTGTCCGGGCGTGGCGGGACAACTCTGGGCAATGGTCAGGTGGTATTCCCCGGCGTCTTCATCCCAACGGTCGGTCACGGTCAGCTTCGGTGTACCCGCCTGATCGTACCAGCGTTTGAACTGGGTCAGATCGCGACCGGATACGGCTTCCATGGCCGCCACAAAATCCTCGGTAGTAACCGCCTGGCCATCATGGCGCTCGAAGTACAGATCCGTGCCTTTGCGGAACAGCTCCGGCCCCAACAGGTTGGCCAGCATGCGCACCACTTCGTTGCCCTTCTCGTAAATGGTCAGGGTGTAGAAGTTGGAAATTTCGATGTAGGAATCCGGCCGCACCGGGTGCGCCATGGGCCCGGCGTCCTCGGCGAATTGCAGGGTGCGCAGCATGGATACATCTTCCACCCGCTTGACTGTGGGAGAGCCCATGTCCGCAGAGAAAGTCGCATCCCGATAGACGGTAAAGCCTTCTTTCAGACTCAGCTGAAACCAGTCCCGGCAAGTGACGCGGTTGCCGGACCAGTTGTGAAAATACTCGTGGGCCACGACGCCTTCAACGCGTTGAAAACCGGCGTCGGTGGTGGTTTCCGGCTTGGCCAACACGCAAGCGGTGTTGAAGATGTTGAGGCCTTTGTTCTCCATGGCGCCCATGTTGAAATCGTCTACCGCGACGATCATGAAAATATCCAGGTCGTATTCCCGCCCGTACTGCTCTTCGTCCCACCGCATGGCGTTTTTCAGGGACGTCATGGCGTGGCCGCATTTGTCGAGGTCTTTTGCTTCGACAAAAATCTTCAGCGTCACTTCGCGACCGGACATCGTGGTAAAGGTGTCTTCGATGTGCTCGAGGTTGCCCGCCACCAACGCAAACAGGTAGGCCGGTTTTTTGTGCGGATCGTGCCAGGTGGCAAAGTGGCGGCCATTATCGGCACTGCCCTGTTCGATCAGGTTGCCGTTGGAGAGCAACACCGGGAACTGTTTTTCGTCGGCCACCACGGTGGTAAAAAATTCGCTCATCACATCGGGGCGATCCAGGTACCAGGTAATCTTGCGGAAGCCTTCGGCTTCGCACTGGGTGCAGTACATGGTTCTGGAGCGGTAGAGCCCTTCGAGGGAGGTGTTGTTTTTGGGGTCGATGTCGCCGACGGTGGTCAGTTCAAATTGCTCGGGAACCTCAAGCACTGTCAGGGTTTCGTCGTCGAGGCGGTAGTCATTGTCGCTGAGTGCGCGGCCGTCGACGGCCACGGACACGAGTTCGATTTCTTGGCCGTGCAGGGTCAGGCCTTTGCCGGTTGGGGTGGCGTCGGGGTTTCGGCGCAGTGTCAGTGTGCTGGTGACGCGGGTTTTGTCGGCACCGAGGTCGAAGTGCAGTTCGGTGCGGTCGATCAGGTATTCCGGCGGCCGGTAGTCTTTCAATTGAATGGCTTTCGGTTGTGCGTCGCGTGCGGACATAAATAACTCCAAATTTTTTAAGCGTGGGGTGCCGAAATTCAGGGACCGGGCCGGTTCAGGGTGTATGGTTCCCAGACACGCCGTAAACCCATCCCTGGGGGCTCGGATCGCGGGTCCCCCGCTCTACGGTCTGGGAACCATACACCCTGAACCGTCCCTCTGCACGTTGTAGAAACCGTGGGTGCCTCACGGGCTTACGATAGCTTGGAGGCCGGAGGCGGGGTAGACCGTTCGGAGACTCTCTGAGGCATGGATGCCGATGAGAAGCCTACAGGGATGTATTCACGGCGGGTCTCCGAATGGTCTACCCCGCCTCCGGCCGGACTTCAACTTATCCTACAAGACAAAATAAAAGCGTCATTTCCACTTCAGGGGTTCATCCGCCTCGGCTACCTCGCCTTCGCCGCCGCAGTGGGTATGGGGCTTGGGTGGGATGTAGCCGGTGTGTTGCTCCGGGGGTAGATGTTTGTGTTCGTAGGCGATGACCGCCTCCATGCAATGCTGGCGTTGTTCCGGCGTTACCACCCGGCCGTCGGGCCATTTGCCCAGCTCCACGGCGCGTTTTAGGTTGTCATAGATTTCCGGGGTCAGTGAATTGAGCAGGTCTTGGTAGTTCATGGGATCGCTCTGTGTTCAGGTATTGGATGAGTATAACAAATCATCGCGCCTGGGTTTTGCTGGTCAGGATGCCCCAGGCCATGCCGGCCAGGAGGCCGCCGAGGTGGGCGCCGTTGGCGATGGAGCCGCCGATGAAGCGGTCGACAATGCCGGTAAAGCAGATCACCAGCCAGACCAGCATAAAACCGATGATACCCGACGGGACCGCCAGTATCGGATGGGGGCTGAACTTCTGGCGCATCCAGATAAAGCCGATCAGGGCGTAGACGACGCCCGACATGCCACCAAAGACCGACGGGCCGCTGGCAAATTGGGCCAGGTTGGCGGCGATGGCGGTGCCGACGAAAAACAGCAGGTAGTGACCGACACCCAGTACGGCCTCCAGGCGCCGGCCCAATTCCCAGATCCAGAGGCCGTTAAAGAGGATGTGGAAGGCGCTGAAATGCAGAAATGCGGGGGTCAGCAGGCGCCAGAGTTCGCCCCGAGCCATGGCCTCTCCCCAGTTGCCAAATTCCGGGCCGGCGCCGGTCAGGCTCAGAGGCTGGAACGTCAACCAGGGAATGAGCGTTCCGCCGAGGATGTTCATACCAATCAGGGCACCGGCGGCGCTGAGTATCAGCAGCGCGACGGTAACCGGGAACTGTCGGGGGCCGGGGCCGGTGGGCACCTCGCGACGTGGTGAGTCGTCGGTGGGGAGCTCCAGTTCGCCCTGTAACCACCGCTCGGTGAGGTCTGCCAGGGGATCGACCAGGGCGGGATCCTGGACCCAGATCTGTTGGTGGCTGCCTTCGTCGGTGATGCGGTGGATCAGGCCTCTCTGGTGGAGAAAGCGGCTGAGTTCGGTCAGGTCGCGGGTCAGGGGGAGTTGTTTGACGGGGATCCAGGTCACGGGTGGTCTCGTTGGTTGACATTTTGGTTACGGCGGATGCGCTTCGCTTATCCGCCCTACGCAGACTATTCGGTGTACGTGAAACTATATAACGACGGATGCGCTTCGCTCCGAATCGTCGGACCGATCCGCCCTACGCAAATATCCAGGTGGACATCAAATAATCTATTAGGGGTCGACGTAGGCCCAGACAAATTTTTCGGGGTTCAGTTGCGTTTCTCCGTCGAAACGGTAGGCCACCAGTCGGCCGAACTTGACCGCGCTGTAGTCCAGGCAGCCAATGTTGGATGCTATCGGTTCCGGGTGGCCTTTGAGCCAGTAGTGGCCGACGAATACGGGCTTTTCATCCGCGCCATAGGTTACCATCTGTTGCCGGTGCTCGGGGCTGATCCGCTGCTGACCGAAACCCACCGGGAGCGGATCGGGCTGGAATAACAGCTCTTCGTAGGTCTGCGCGTCCGGCGCCCAGAATTTGGTCCGAAAATGGGTTCGCTCGACCCCGTCGCTGGAAACAATGGTCATGCCTTTGGGCAAAGGCAGGTCGACACCGCTGGTGAGGCGCTGTTTGATGCGCGCGGCGTCGCTGCCCGGAATGGCGGTTTCCTGCAGAAAAGCGTCATCGAACCGGCCATCACCAAAGCGGGCCCGGTGCCGGGCGATCAACTCGGCGTCCCAACAGGCGTGTACCACCCGGAACTCCGGCCACTCGAGAAACAGTGGCAGGCGGCGGAACCAGTCCAGGTAGTGGTTCCACTCCTCCGGGTAGTCGGCAAACTGCTCCAGGGTTTCGGCCAGTTGTCGGGTGTTGCGGGGCGTGTGGGGGCGCAGGTAGTCGGCCGGGGCCTCCCCAGCGGATCCGGCTTTGGGCGTACAGTAGGCCAGCGCGTTGAACTCGTGATTGCCCAGTACCATGCGAGCGGCGCCGGCGGTCACCATGGCGCGCACCAACTGGAGCGCCTCGCGGATTCTCGGCCCACGATCAATGATATCGCCGACGAAAATAGCCTGGCGGGTGTGATGGTAATAGCCGCTTGGGCCTTGCCGGTAGCCAAGCTTGTGCAGAAGCCGCTCGAGGGTCTCGGCGCAGCCATGCACGTCGCCGATTACATCATAGCCCTGCCAATCTCCCGATAAACCTGCATCAAACGACTCTGACCCCATTGATACCTCAATCCAGCAAGTGTCCACCCCATCCCAGTTTGGAGCGACAGCGTTCGTAGAAGTTGTGGTTGACCGGGTGAATCAATTTGAGCAGTTGCGGTTTCTTGCGAATCAGCACTTCATCGCCCGGATGGGTCATAAAGTGTATCTGACCGTCACAGGTGACCTGGGGGTTGGTGTTGTTGTGCTCACCCACCAGAATTTTGATTTCGCTGTCTCCCGGCACCACCATCGGGCGGCTGCTGAGCGTGTGCGGGTTCATCGGCACCAGGCCAATGGCGTCCAGGCGCGGGTGCAGAATGGGGCCGCCGCCGCTCAACGCATAGGCAGTGGAGCCGGTGGGCGTGGAGACGATCATGCCGTCGGAGCGCTGGCTGGTGACGAAGTGGCCATCCACATAGAGCTCGAACTCCAGCATCCGGATAAACTCACCCGGGTGCAGCACCACATCATTGAGGGCATCCCCGGCGCTGACCAACTGGCCCCGGTGATAGACGCTCATATCCAGCAGAAAGCGCTGTTCTTCAACGTACTCACCGGCGAGCACTTCGCCCACTTTCTCTTCAATATCTTCCGGGGTGATATCGGTCAGGAAGCCCAGACGACCCCGGTTGACTCCCAGCAAGGGAACGCCGCTTTCAACCAGTGCCCGCGCGCCGCTGAGCATGCTGCCGTCGCCACCGACCACGATCACCAGATCACAGTGGGCACCCAGCACTTCCAGGGAGACGGTGTGGGTCGCATCCTTGACCAACTCCTGATCCGGCAGGTGCTCGGCGGTTTCCTGCTCGAGCACAAAAGCCCGCCCCCGACTCTGCAGGAAGCGGATCAGGCGCTTCAGGGAATACAGTGCCCGATCGCTGTTGCGGCGCACTATCAGGCCGATGGTGGTGAATTCGGACATTCGGATTCTCTCGTCGCGATGATCTGTTGTCAGTTATTGGACTGTCGGGGGCATCGCACCGTCGTTCGGCACCACCTGGGTGCCTTACGGGTGAGATTCGGGCTTCAGGAGGGTTCCCGACACGCCCTGCCCTCTTTTAACACATAAGGGGCCGGGTCTTCGAACTGTTCCGCCCATTGTGGGTCGCCAAACAGTGCGGGAGCGTCATTGAGGGCCTGGGCGCGATACCCCTGTTGACGCAGCAGGTGGGCCGTCGCCCGGCTACGGCGACCGGTGTCACAGTAGCACAGGTATTCCACATCCTCGGCCAGCAGACGGGATTTAATGGCCAGCAGGCTCAGTGGGATATTGACCGCCTGGGAAAGGTGTTGCGCGCTGTATTCCTCCTCGCTTCGGGTGTCCACCAATACGGCGCCGCGAGCGCGCGCCTCTGGCAGGGTGGCCAGCGGTACCGTGGGGACTTCAGGGGCCTTGAGCAAACGGTAGAAATCCTGCTTGTCCAGCACCATCAGCACGCCGTCGCTGAGCATACGGACCCGGGCGTTACGCGGGGCATCGTTGACCAGGGCGTCTTCCCCGAAGCAGCGTCCCGGGCCGATGTCGGCCAGGTGCGTCCAGCCTCCTTCGCCGTGACGATGAACCTCCGCCTCCCCTTCCTTGATGAAATAACAACAGTCACCGATTTCACCCTGGCGGATGATGGTTTCACCGGTATGGACCACTCGGGGCTTGAGGCGGTAGAAGATCTGCTCGACATTCAGAGGCGGGACCTTGAAGAACAGGTTGGAGCGCAACACCGTGGTCATCCACTCGATGTCTTCATCCAGGTCTCGCTCGCGGGCTACGTTCAGTTGCAGATAGTCCGATACCTGACTCCAGGTCAGCAGTTGGTCCAGGCGCTCACTGTCGATGCGCAGGATACTGCAGTCGGTCTCGGCAACCGCCGTCACCGGCCGGGGCTGCTGGTGGGCCAGCGGCATGAGGGTGGAGCGCCCCTTGATCCGGGTTTCCGCGCCCTGCCGGTCGGTCAAAAGGATATCACCGTGCAGCAGATAGAGGTGCTGACGGTCGTATTCTCCGGCACGAAACAGGGTTTGCCCGGCAAACGCCACTTCCGCCTGGCTGTGTGAGAGCAGGTCCCGGAGGTGGCTTTCGCTCATGTCTTTGAGCGGCACCAGGGTGCGGGTCAGAGAGAGATCAAAAGCCGGATCGGAGGTCGGCGTCTGAGGCTGCGATGACAGCATGGGTCGTTCCTTACCGATTTCGCATGATTCGCTGAGCGAATGACACATCAATGAATTAAGCAATATTGTGCGCCGTTTTCCCTACTGTGCCAAGCGCTGACCCACCACCATCTGGTGTGCTGCACAGCGATCGCTTTCGCCGGGGTGGAAGTCCGCCGGACGGGCGACCTGGGCCACAGCCTTGCCACAGCGGTGGCCGGCGTCGTCTTTGGCGGTACAGACCGGCTCCCGGGAGTGCGCCAGCCACTCTTTGTAGAGTGTGGGCACCACCCCGGCCGCCCGCGCGGCAAAGGTATCCGGATCGTCGAGGTACGCGGCCATTTCGCTGGCGGGCACGGTAAGCTGACCGACTCCCGGATGGAACGCCACAAAGCTGATGCCGGCCCGATCCAGCCGGTCGAGCAACTGCCCGCCGCCCTGCTCGAGCAGGCTCTGGTTTTCCTGGCGCAGTCGGGCGATTTCTTCCTTGAAGTTGTTTTCCTGCTGATGCCGGTAGAACAGTTCCATTTCACGCATCCCCAGCCGCTCTTCCAGTTCGGCGGTGGCATTCTGGACACGGGCTTCGAGCTCCATCTCATAGTTTTCCTGCAGCGTCTGAAGTTGCAGGTTTTCATCCGCGTGGGCGGCCTTGAGCTTATGGCTGAAGTACTCCCGCATGCCCTCGATTTTCTGGACCTGGGCATCAAAATTTTCTTTCAGAGTCTCCAGCCGCTGGGTCAACTCGCCATTCTGCTCCTGCAATTGGCGAACCTTGTCCCGATAGGCCTGGAGCCTCTGCTGGTGCTCCTGATTGAGCCCATCAATCTTGCGCGCGTGACGATTATTCAGTGTGGTGATACGAAGCCGCTGCTCCTTGAGCATCCGGGCCAGACGGTCGCGCATCTCCTGGGAGTAGTGTTCGTGCAGCGCCTTTCTGAGCTTCTGTGCCTCACGGGGCGCAATGGATTCCTCGTCCTTTGTCTCCTCGGGCTCCGGCTCGTATTTCACCAGGCCCAGGCGATTGCGGGCCACAGATTTGCGCAGCAATACAAAACTGTTCCGCCCCGGCTCCATCTGCGGGTCCCACAGATACTGCTGCTGCCAGGCCACCGGACACTGGCTGAAGCACACCAGACGAATCGGGCCGGCACCAAGATCCGGCCCGCGGGAGGCCTGCTCCACCAACTGCTGCAGCGGCAGATTCCAGCGGTTATCCACCATTCCCCGGCCATCGAAGGCGATGACGAAGAACACCAGGGCGCTGATCTGTAACTGGGGGTTGATGGTCAGATAGGCGGCTTTGGCGGTCTGGCCCGCGTAGTCGGGCACCGGCACAAAACCGTCCAGTATTGCCTCGAACTCGGTGTAAAGCATCTCCCGGGCAACCTGATCACCAGAGAAAAAGAACACCGCTTCGGTGTGTTCCGAGTTGGAATGGGCCATAGGCAAACCGGGCATCGATGACAGGGACACTACTGACAGTTAACGTCAAAATCCGCCAACACTCAAGTTGACAGGCGCATTATGCCCGCCAATTGGCAATGACTCTGTGATGTGGTCGGCAGATTAATCGGCCCGGACGGGCTCGATGAGGGAGGGATTAAAGGTCGGAATAGTCTTCTGCACCGTCATCATCGGTGTAGTCAAAGCTGTAGTCCAGCAGGTCTTCTACGTAGTCTTCCACAATCGTATCCTCTTTCGTTCGCGGCGCCTGTTCAATGGTGGAGTCCTTTCCATGCGCCGATCCGTCAGGGTTAGAGTACGATGGGGGTGTGACAGTTTCGTGATTGTGGGGATTTTTTTTGGGGCGGGGTTGGGGGTGTATTGAGTCCCCGAACGGGATTCACTCTTTGGCAGCGCTTTGCGCTGCGCGGACCGGACGGGACTCATGGGCGCCATCCATGGCGCCCACCCTTCGGGCAGCCTTCCGCTGTGCAAAACGGCTGTCCTGCCGTTTTGTCGAACCCGGAGCGCGGGTTCTCGCCCATCACATTCCACGATACATACGAAAAAGGCCCACACTTTCGTGTGGGCCTTTTTCGTATGTATGGCGGACCGGACGGGACTCGAACCCGCGACCTCCGGCGTGACAGGCCGGCATTCTAACCAACTGAACTACCGGTCCGCGCTGTCATGGCAAGGGAACGCACTTAACGAAGTGGTGGGTGGTACAGGAGTCGAACCTGTGACCTACGCCTTGTAAGGGCGCCGCTCTACCAACTGAGCTAACCACCCTCGCCATGGGCTGCGCATTCTACCGAAATCCGAACCGGTGTCAAACACTTTTGGGGAATTATTGATAAAAAAGCCAAGATATTGATTGTTGGGCATTTTTTGATCATTTTGCGGCCCGCGATTGGCCTTTTCCAGCCCCTTATAAACCGCCTTTCCCCAGCGATGTATTCCCTGTTCAAGATTTGGCGCCGAATTTTGATGCAGTTCGTTAGAAGTTAGGTCGTTGGGGGGTTAGAATGCTTGTTTGTCACCACCGATAACAACATGAGTGATATCGCCTTTGAACGCGTGCCAGCTGAAACACGGTTTTCGATTCCTCTGGCTGGGTCTGTGGCTGGTCTGGTCGCCAGCGGTCTGGGCTCAGGAGGAGGCCGCGTGGCCGGCCGCGCTGTTGTGGGCGGTGATCGGGTTGCTGCTGATGTTTCAGACGCTGCTGATCATCGGACTGCAGCGCAGCCGGCTGAACAACAAGCGGGCGCGCAATGCCCTTCGCCAGAACAAGGTGGAGCTTGAGGCCCGCATCGCTGAGCGCACCGAGAGTCTGAATCAGACCAATCAACAGTTGCAGGACGAAGTCGCCCATCACCAGGCCACCGAGATTCTGTTGCGGGAAACCCAGGACTACCTCCACAGCATCATCAATGCGATGCCGTCGGTGCTGATCGGTGTCACCCCTGACGGAACCGTGACCCACTGGAACAGCGCTGCGGAACTGGAAACCGGCCTGAATCCGGAGCAGGCGCTGGGGCGACCACTGACCGAGGTGTACCCTGCCCTGCCCATTTCCATGGAAACGATCACCCGCACCATCGAAAGCGGCGTGCCCTTCGTGAATGAAAACATTCAGGAGGGCCAGGGTAGCAACGCGCGCTATACCGACCTGAGTATCTACCCGCTGATCGCGGTTCAGGCGATTGGAGCGGTCATCCGGCTGGATGACATCACCATGCGTGTGCGCATTGAAAACATGATGATCCAGAACGAAAAAATGATGTCGCTCGGCGAACTGGCCGCCGGGATGGCGCACGAAATCAACAACCCCCTGAGCACCGTACTGCACGGCGTACAGAACATTCAGCGGCGGACCTCGCTTGAGCTTCAACAGAACCACAAGGTGGCCCAGGAGCTGGGGGTCGACCTGGAACAGCTTCACCAGTATCTGAACAAGCGCCGGGTATTCCACTTTCTGGAGGACATTCGCGAAGCCGGCGAGCGATCCATGCACATTGTCAGCAATATGCTGGAATTCTCCCGCGGCAATAACCGGGCTCATGAGCAGTTCGACCTGGTGCGCATCGTCCAGCACACACTGGAGTTGAGTGATAACACCCTCAATCTGCAAAGCAGCCAGGGGCACCGGCGCCCGGACATCATTACCGAGCTGGCTCCGGACCTGCCACCGGTGGTGGGCTCCGCGGCGGAAATCCAGCAGGTAATTCTGAATTTGCTGCGCAATGCCGTCCAGGCTTTCCAGAGCGATGAGCGCGACGAGGCACAGAGCACGGCGCCGGTCATTCATCTGCGCGCCTACCTGGAACGCGGCGCGGCGGTTCTGCAGATTGAGGACAACGGGCCGGGCATGTCCGAGGATGTGCGCCGCCACATTTTTGAACCCTTTTTCACCACCAAGGAGGTCGGTCAGGGCACGGGGCTTGGATTGTCGGTCTCCTACTTCATCATCACCGAACACCACTCGGGTACCATTGAAGTGGACTCAATGCCCGACGAGGGGACCTGCTTTACCATTCGCCTGCCCCTGGCTGATCGCACCGAACATCATCGCACATCTCACTCGCTTTCTTCGGGGTCTTCCTTATGATTCGAACACTTCCAACCCGGTCACCAGCGTCTACCACTGGCCGATCCGTGATTCCCGCTTTGCTGGCGGCACTTGCCCTGTTCCTTACCGCCTGCGCCGGCCCCAAAGTGGTACCGCCTTCCGAGGAGGAGCGCAACGAGATGGCCCGCGCGCTCCTGACCGAGGCAATCTACATCGAAGGGCTACTCTCCGAGTGCGCTGCGGTAAGCCCGGAGTTGAAGATATACGCTCAGGACTTGCGCACCATCTGGATGGAGACCCATGGCGACCTGCTCGCCGGTGCCGACACTCAATTGAACCGGGAACTGGCGGGCGAAACCCGCGACTATGCCGGCCATGCCCTGGCATTGTCGGCGGTGCGATTCCGGCACGAGCATCGGGGCCGGGCAGTGCAGGAGCTGCGACTGAACGAGCGCAGCGCCAACAACCAACGGATTGTCTGCAAGCGCCGCCTGGATGAGCTGGAGCCAACCCTGACCGAACGTCCTTACCTGACGCCCGACTCCGAGCGGGACATTCTGGTGCGGGACGCCCTGGTGGCAGATGCCGAACGGCCGGTCGCCCTGAGTGAGGTGCCCACCCTCGCCCTCGATATTCCGCGCAACCTCGCTCCGGGCCGCAGTTACCGGGAAATCGAGCGGCGCATGGCGAATACCTGCCCGAACGCCGAACTGGTGGTGATTGCCAACGAGTGGCCTCACGAAGCCTATGGCATCTACTGCGGCCAGCAGAGCCAGAGCTTTATCGTCTGTGATTGGGGTGAGTGCCAAGCGCCCTGAAAAACCGCCTCTGAACTGGTACAATCCGCCCTTTTTCCGGGGCGGATGCCCCGCTTTTCACACAGACCCGACGTTATGGCCATTCATCAAGTATTCCCCGATCAGTACGACGCCCAATTGAACCAGAAAGTGGCGCGACTGAAAGAGGATTTTGCGCGCTTCGACCTGCCCGAAATTGACGTTTTCAGCTCCCCGGAAAAGCACTACCGGCTACGTGCCGAGTTCAAGATGTGGCAGGACGATGGCCAGGTGAACTACGCCATGTATCAGCCGGGGGAATACAAAAAACCGTTTTTGATCGATGACTTTCCCGTCGCCTCCGAACAGATCAATCGGTTGATGCCCGAACTGCTGGCCGCCATCAATGCCGACCCCATACTGCGGCTGAAGCTGTTTCAGGTGGAGTTTCTGACCACCCTGTCCGGTGAAGCGCTGATCACCCTGCTCTACCACAAGCGTCTGGATGAAGCTTGGGAGGAGGCCGCCCGGGCCCTGAAAAAACAGCTGGGCGTGGACCTGATTGGTCGAAGCCGGAAACAGAAAGTGGTGATGGACCGGGACTTTGTGGTTGAGCGCCTGCAGGTGGCCGATAAGGTTTTCCAGTATCAACAGGTAGAAACCGGATTCACCCAGCCAAATGGTCGCGTCTGCGAAAAAATGCTGACCTGGGCCGTGGAGCACAGCCGGTCGTTCGGTGGTGATCTACTGGAGCTGTACTGTGGGAATGGCAATTTCACGCTGCCCCTGGCCCAGAACTTCCGCCACGTGCTGGCCACCGAGCTGGCCAAAAGTTCGCTGGCCTCCGCCGAATACAATCAGCGCCTGAACGGCGTGGACAATGTCACCCTGGTGCGGATGTCCAGTGAGGATTTTGCCCAGGCGCTGGACAAGGTCCGGCCGTTTCGCCGGTTGCGCCATGTGGATCTGGACAGCTACGCGTTCAGCACCATTTTTGTCGATCCGCCCCGGGCGGGACTGGACCCCCACACCACCCGCATTACCCAACGGTTCGACAATATTCTGTATGTGTCGTGCAACCCGGATACGCTAAAGCACAACCTGGACACTATGACCCAGACCCATCGTATCGAACATTTTGCGGTGTTTGATCAGTTCCCCTACACCCATCACCTGGAGTGCGGGGTGGTACTGCGCAAGCGATGATTGAAACGGTGGATCAATCAGAAGTTGCGGCCGCGGATGCGTTTGGCGGCGTCCACCACGGCTTTTTCGTGGAACTGCTCCTGAGTTGTGCGCTCCCGGTCATAACGGAATTTTTCTTTTTTGCTGAGCGCCTTCCAGGCATCCAGGAAGGGGATATGCTCTGTCGCCCCTTTCAGTTCGTAGAAGGCTGAGAATTCTTCCCGCACTTCATCCTCGATACCGAGACTGTCCAGCAACACGCTGATCCGGATGCTGGCCTCGGTCAGGGTAATATCGTCGGAGCCGACGGCGTGAGCGATGACCTGGATGCTTTTGTTGATGCGCTCACGCTGGGCGTCGCTCTCGGCCTGCAGCGCCGACTCCTGGGCTTTGCGGGCCTGGTTCAGTTTGTACACCTTGTACTGCAGGACGCCAGCCACAACGGCCAGAGCGACAATAATGACGGCCCCGACGATGCTCAAAATGATCCAGGTACTGCTCATGGTTTTATCCTTTCAGTCAACTATCAATTCAGACAATTCAGATTTACGATCGGCGGATCGACACGTCCGCACAGGCTCAATCCGTGGCTTTTTCGTCTTCCCGCACTGCCCCATCCTCCAGCGCCTCATCGGCGTCCATTGGTTCATCTACATCCAACAGAGTCTCGGACTCATCCGCCTCTTCCAGCTTGTCCCGAGCGATGCTCTTTTTGGTTTTGGCGCCCAACCGGCGAATGTTGTCGACCCGACGCAACAGGTTTCCTTTACCCGTCGCCAGGCGTTTGCGCGCGGTATCGAACGCCTCCTGGGTCTTACCGATGTGATTGCCCACGGTATCCAGCGCATCCAATAGCAGCACAAACTGATCGTGCAGCGCTCCGGCATCCCTGGCAATGCGCTCGGCATTCTTGTTCTGCTTTTCGTACCGCCAGATGTTTTCGACGGTGCGTAGAATGGCCAGCAAGGTGGTCGGACTGGCCAGAATGATGTGTTTGTCGTAGGCGTCACTGTACAGTTTCGGGTCCTGCTGAAGCGCGAGCATGAAGGCGGCTTCGATCGGGACAAAGATGAACACGAAATCCAGCGCCCGAACACCCTCGAGCTGCTCGTAGTCTTTTACGCTCAAGCCACGGATATGGTTGCGTAGTGACTGAATG
Source organism: Marinimicrobium sp. LS-A18 (assembly GCF_000463525.1). Taxonomy (NCBI): domain Bacteria; kingdom Pseudomonadati; phylum Pseudomonadota; class Gammaproteobacteria; order Cellvibrionales; family Cellvibrionaceae; genus Marinimicrobium; species Marinimicrobium sp. LS-A18. The sequence continues at coordinate 684,257 of NZ_AWEP01000002.1, read as the reverse complement.
TGTTGCCCGAGAAATCGGTCGCGCTCGTCCTGATCATCGGTGTTGCAATATTTCTCATAATCCACCAGCGAAACCTTGGCATCGATGATGATGTCCTTGTTTTCCGGTAAGCGCACGATGACATCCGGCGTGCGGCGCCCGCCATCCGCACTCGCGTAGCTGACCTGGGTTTCATACTCCCGGCCTTTCTGCAGCCCGGACTGTTCCAGCAGCCGCTCCAACACCACCTCGCCCCAATTGCCCTGGGACTTGGTATTCCCTTTGAGGGCCTGGGTCAGGTTGACGGCATCCTCACCGATTTTCAATGCCTGACGGTGCAACTGCTCAATGTGACCGGCGAGCTTGTTCCGCTCGGCATTTTCTTTTTCGTACACGTCCTCCACTTTGCGGCGGAAGTCCGTGAGCTGGGTTTTCAGCGGATCGATGGCGGTTTCCAGCAGGGATTTGCTGCTGTGGGAGAACTGCTGTTGCTTACTTTCAAAGATCCGGTTGGCCAGATTTTCGAATTCACTGGTCAGTTGCTTTTTGGCATCCTGCAGGAGGGCCACCTGGGCTTCAAACTGCTCGCGCTCCTGACCGAGCCGGGTTTCCAGCTCAGTCGCCTGCCGTCGCGCCTCGGCAAGCGCCTGGTCCCGTTGGCGCAACTCTCGCTGGGCTTCGCCCAGGTACTCGAGCTTCTCCCGGGCGGCGGCCAGCTCTTGCTGAGCCGTGTTCAGGCGCTGTCGGGTTTGCTCATGTTGATGCTGACTTTCCTGCCACTGCTGGCGTAACTCGTCTTCGCGCCGGCGCAAATCCAGCCACTGCCGCTCCAGTCGGTCACGCTCGTGGCGATGATCGGCCTGCTCCAGCGCCCAGTCGCTCTGCGCCTGCTGAAGGGTCTGCTCCAACTCCCGAGTGCGGGCCGCTACGGCGTCCTTGAGCCGCCAGTGGTAGAACAGTACAGTCAGTATCAGACCGCTCAGCAGGCCACCCGCGGCGGCCATCAGTAAAGTCACATTGGTCAGAGGCAAAGATCGTTCCCGTTATCTGGTCGGTTCCCTTGTGCAGAACCGGGGGGCAAAATACAATCGTCGCGGCGATTCTACCAAGCCTGACCGGCCCTGCCCACGACACATTCGCCGCGGTTGGCGACACCGTGAGCCCATCGGCAGGAACAATAGTCACTCCAGGAGCACAAGAACGACTGTGAAGCCAATGACCACGGACCTGTACAATGCCCGCTGATCCCCCCCCTCGCCTGTTGGTATTCGACTCCGGGGTGGGCGGCCTGAGTATTATGGCGGACATTCAGCGACTGCTTCCGCACTGCTCGGTGAGCTATGCGTCGGATAATGCCGCCTTTCCCTACGGTACGAAAAGCGAAGAGGTCCTCGTTGCGCGGGTCGATCGGGTCCTGCACCGGCTGATCGAACACAGCCGCCCCGACGTGGTGGTCGTGGCCTGCAACAGTGCCAGCACCCTGGCCCTGCCGCACATCCGGGCGCACTTTCGCGAGCCGATCGTGGGCGTGGTCCCCGCGATCAAGCCCGCTGCCCATCAATCGCGCTCCAGAGTCATAGGCTTGCTCGCCACTCCGGGGACGGTTGCCCGCTCCTATACACGGGACCTGATCCAGCAATTTGCCGCCGACTGCACGGTCATTTCGTTGGGAAGCTCCGAGCTGGTCCGGCTGGCCGAGGCTCACCTGCGCGGACAGACGCCTTCCCTGGCACAGCTTCAGGACCTGCTGTCACCCATGCTGAGCCATCCGCGCGCTCCGGAAATGGATACTCTGGTCCTTGCCTGCACGCATTTTCCGCTCCTGAAGCAGGAGTTGCAGGCCGTTGTCGGACCCGAGGTCGCACTGATTGATTCCGGGGAGGCGATCGCCCGCCGAGTGGCCTATTGGTTGACCGAGCTCGGTCGCGGGAAGTCAGCCATTGAAAGCCCGGTTCACCAGGCACTTTTTACCGCCGATGGCCCCGAGGTCGAGCGGCTCGGGCCGGCACTGGGCGAGTTTGGCATCAGCGATATCCAGGTGGTCGCCGTACCCAATAACTGACGACCATCAATGGCGCTTCTGCGCTTCGAGCAACCCCACCATGAGCTGCTCCACCGGCACCGGGTAACTGAAGTAATAGCCCTGGCCAAAGTGACAACCACACTCGCGCAGAAAGGCCCACTGCGGCTCAGTCTCCACCCCTTCGACCACCACCCGATAGTTCAGACTGTTGGCCATGGCGACGATCAGGGTGGTAATGGCCCGGTCCTCGTCATCGGCCGGCAAATGCTGGACAAAGCTGCGATCCACTTTAAGACAGGTGACGGGCAGGCGTTTCAGATAGCTCAGGGAGGAGTAGCCGGTACCAAAGTCATCAATTGCCAGCCCCACACCCAACGTGCGCAGTGCATGCAGATGTGCCAATGCGACTTGAGTGTCCGCCATCAAAGTACTCTCGGTCACCTCCAGCACCAATTGTTCCGGCTCCACCCCAGTGTCTCTTACCACTGCTTTGAAGTCCGATACAAAGTCCCGGTCACTGAGCTGCCTCGCTGACACGTTGATCGACACTTTTACGTGTTTGAACTGAGCCTTGTAGAGATTTTTGGCCTGCTGGCAGGCGGCACGCAGGACCCACTGTCCGATGGGCACGATCAGGCCGCTGTCCTCCGCTGCGGGAATAAATTCATCCGGCGGCACCAGGCCGCGCTCCGGGTGATTCCAACGCAGCAACGCCTCGATACCGACCACCCTTCCGGTCTGCATATCGAGTTGGGTCTGGTAATAGAGCTCAAACTCGTGATTCTGCAACGCCTGGCGCAATTCACGCTCCAGGCGCAAACGCTGCTCCACTTCCCGGTTCATATCCGGCGTGTAGAAGCGATACACATTGCGTCCGTGGTATTTTGCCTGATACATCGCCAAGTCGGCATTGCGCATCAACAATTCAAGATCCCGACTGTCATCCGGCGCGAGCGTAATGCCAATACTGGTTCCTACCACCACTTCCTGGGCGTTCAGCCGGATCGGATATCCCAGGGCGTCGATGATCTTTTCCGCCACCACCGACGCATAGCGGGGCTCGGAGACATTGCGCAATAATATCGCAAACTCGTCTCCGCCCAAACGAGCCACCGAGTCCTCTTCTCTCAGACAGGCCCGCAGGCGCTGGGAGACACTCACCAACAAACGGTCACCGGCCTCATGGCCGAGACTGTCGTTGATGTCTTTGAAGTGATCCAGGTCGAGATACAACAACGCAAGATTCTGATCTTCACGCCGAATCGCGTACAGTGCGGTACGCAACTGCTCCTTGAACAGGAGCCGATTCTCCAAGCCGGTGAGCTGGTCGTAATAGGCCAGCCGTTCCATATCCTGAATGCTGTTATTCAGTCCGCGAAACAGCTCGTTGATTTTTTCCAGCATGCGGTTCATGCCCCGGGCCAACTGACTGATTTCATCGTTGCCCGACTCTGGCAGGCGGATCGACCAATTGTCCGCACCAATGCGCTCGGTCATATCCGCCAGTTTCAGAATCCGTCGCGTTACCAACCACTTCAACCCGTAATACATCCCCAACGACAGGAACAACAACATTCCCGCAATATTCTGGTAAATCGTCATCATGGTTTCCGCATGCCGGGACTCCAGCATCGACTCGGGGTAGTGCAGCCCTATATACCAGTCGAGTTCGGGTAGTGGTTGGTAACTGATACGCTGTATATCCCCCCGTAACTCGTGGTTATAGACTCCGCCGGGCGGCCACTGTCCCGACCGGGACCGGTCGATGAACTCACGCATGCCCGGGCTCAACTCGGCCCGTTGGTTGAACACCTCATAATCGCCGCGCTGCTGGGCCGGTGCACTGAGCGACTGATCGCCGTGCAGGATCAGTTCGCCATCGGCACTGAAAATAAACCCGTTGAGGGATTCGAAGTCCGACTCCAACTGATTGATCTGACTGAACAGGAACGACATATCCAGGTCCGCCCCTACCACACCTTCAAACTGACCATTGACGTAAAGCGGCACCAGTAACGACGTGGTCCAGACTTGAGGGTAGTAGTCAAAATAAATAGGGGTCCAGCGTGGTTTCCCCAGGGGATTTTCAACGGGAGCAGCAAGCGTGTAGAAAATTTCCTGGGTCACATCATGGGCAGGTAAGTGCCCGGATACCAGCGAGGCCGGCCAGATGCGACTGACCCGGTCCTTGGTGATCAGATAAAAGGCATTGAACTGAGTCTTGAGCAGCGGTTCGATATTCAACCAGGTACCGTTGGTGTGGTACACCAACCGGCGCACAGCGTCGGTGATGGCCGCATCCCGGTGAATGAAGATGCCGGACTCACCCAGGTACTCCCGCACCGCGCCATCGGGGTCGCGCTGAAACCCGAAGTCCAGGGGCACGGCGTCCCCGGCGGTACGGGTCAATGAGTCGGCCAGGGCATCACGGGTGGCCACCAGCAGGTTCTGGCGACGGGCAAACTCCTGAGCCAGGCGATCCCGGTAACGTTCCCCCAGCATCTGCAGGCGCTCGTCATACCCCTGTTGCAGACGACGCGACTCCTCCGCCCCCTGCCACAACCCGATCAACACCCCACTGATCGCTGCGAACAAGACCACGATCGCCAACAGTTTGGTGTTGATCGATGTCATCAACGGCATCTGTATTCCCCTGAATGGCGGCCCCGTTCAATGGTGACCCCGTGAAAGCTCCGTGGGCACCGCCTACCCTCGTTTTTCTGACAGCTCCTTCAAGACTAGCACAGAATTTGGCGCATCATTCGTTCAATGGAACAAGCGCCCCTGAAGCCTCGCGCCGGTCATGCTATTCTTCGCGCATTGCCCCAACGACCGAAAACCCCGGAGCACCATGGCAACCTCCCTATTCGATCTCGGCCCCCTGCTACCCGCCCTGAACGCCGGTGAGTCCATCATTACCGCCAACGATCGCCTTCGGCGTCACCTGCTGAAGGCCTGGAGCCACTATCAGCGCGAGCAGGGAAAAAAGGCCTGGGCCGCCCCACGGGTATGGCCTCTCAACCGGTGGCTGGATGAGCAGTGGCAGACACTGGTGAGCCGGGGCTACCCCGGTTGCGACCGGGCACTGGCCAGCCGCCACCAACGCCAATGGGTCTGGGAGCAAGTGATCGGTCAGTCGGATGAAGCCCAAACCCTTCTGCAGGCGGACCCCTTGGCCCAGCAGGCCGACTCGGCGCTGCGCGCACTCACGCTGTGGGAGGTGGCGCCCGATACGCTCCGGCAGGATCCTTATCTGAACGGCAATAGCCGCAGTTTTCTGCGCTGGGCCGAACACTTTGAGCAGCGACTGGCGAGTCGCCGATTGATGACGCCGGAAGCCGGCCAGCAGACTGTCGCCCAGGCCTATGAAGCCGGCGCTCTGAAGCCCGAGCCCCGCCTCTGGCTACTCGGTTTTGACGACTTGCCTCCCCTGCATCAGCGGATTCTGGACGCCGCCGCGCTCGAGCGCGTCGCGCTCTCCCCCAAGGGCACCCGCGACAATCACCTGCATCGCGTCGCGGCCCCGGATGCGGACACCGAGCTGCGCGCTGCCGCCCTGTGGAGTCTGCGCCAGCTACAAGCCTCGCCGGAGGCGGTCATCGGCATTATCGTGCCGGACCTGGGCCAGAGACGGGATCAGGTGGAACGGATTTTTGCCGAGGTCTTCGAGCCCACAGTGCCCCTGCCGGGAACGCCCCGTTACACCCTGCCATTCAACTTCTCCGCCGGGGTGCCCCTGGGCACGACGCCGCTGATTCACGCTGCCCTGAGCCTGCTCGGCCTGTTGCGGGACCAGTGGCCGCTGAACGAGGTCTGCCAACTGCTTCAGAACCCGTTCTGGGGGGAGCCGGATGCGGAGGCCGTGCTACGCGCGCAGTGGGTTACCCGGTTGCGGGAACAGGGCAAGTTTGAACTCACCGGCAGTGACCTGCGCTTTCATGGCCAGGTGATCACCGACTGGCTGGGTGAGGCGCAAGCAAGTCCTGCGCTGTCGCCCGACACGACCGCGCAGACACCGACGCTGAACCGGCGCCTGCAGCTGCTCGACGAGCAGCGACGACGCATGCCCCGATCCACCAGTGCGCGCCAGTGGGCCCAGCTTTTCCGGCAGCAACTGGACACCCTGGGTTGGCCCGGCCCGCGCCGGCTGGACAGTCAGGAGTTCCAGCAACTGGGGCTTTGGCACGAGCTGCTGGAAACCTTTGCCGCCCTGGAGGCCACCGGCGCCGACCTGAGCCTGACCCAGGCCCTGAGCCAACTGAACCAGCTGGCCCAACAGACCCCATTTCAGGCACAGACTCCGGATTCCCCGATTCAGATTCTCGGGGCCCTGGAGGGCGCCGGGCTGCGCTTCAGCCACTGCTGGGTACTGGGCCTGCACCAGCGCCAATGGCCCCCCGTGCCGGCCCCCAATCCCCTGCTGCCGCTCGAACTGCAGCGGGACCGGCAGATGCCCCACGCCAGCGCCGAACGGGAACTGCACTTTGCCCGCAGCCTGACCGACCACTATCGGCAATGCGCCGAACAGGTGGTATTCAGCGCACCCCACAGCGACGATCAGGGCGACCTGTCACCCAGCCCGCTGATTCGCGCCCTGCCGGAAACGCCACTGGCCGAACTGGTGCCGGAGCCCATCAGCGCCCGACAGGCCTTCGAAGCCGCTCTGGGGGAAGCCCGAGTACTCACACCCGTACACAGTGCCAAAGGGCCCGGCATCACCGCCGGCAGCAAGGCGCCCGGCGGCAGCTCGCTGTTCAAGCATCAGGCGGCCTGCCCGTTCAACGCCTTCGCCCAACTGCGTCTGGGGGCCCAGCTCCCGGATGCGCCGGTACTGGGCCTCTCTCCCGCCGAGCGCGGGACGGTGTTGCACGGCGTGCTGGCCACCGTATGGAAAACCCTGCGGGACTCCTCGCAACTGCATGCCATTGAAGAGGAAGCACTGAACGATCTCATCAATCGCACCTGTGAACAGACCCTGGCGCCGATCCGTCAGCGGCGACCGAGGGAACTGGGGCCGGAGTACTGCGCCCTGGAGCAGGAACGATTGAGCCGGATGGTACAGCGCTGGTTGATGCTGGAAAAACAACGCCCGCCCTTCCGCGTCGTGGCCACCGAGCAGCGCCGGCTGATTGAATTCAATGGCCTGAACCTGACGCTTTTTATCGACCGCATCGACGAGCTGGAAAACGGCGAGCGGCTGTTGATTGATTACAAAACCGGCGCCGACCTCAATGCCAATCAGTGGCAGGGCCCGCGCCCCGACGAGCCGCAGTTGCCGCTATACGCGGTCACCGAAGAAGACCCGGTCAGCGGTATTGCCTTCGCGCAGTTGAACCCAAAAGCCCTGCAGTGGATTGGCCTCGGAGCCCTGAGTACTCCCCCACCCGGCGTCAAGCCCAGCGAGGATTGGGACGCTCAGCGGGCCGAGTGGCGCGAGGTACTGAGCGACCTGGCCCGGACCTTCATGGCCGGCGATGCCCGGGTGGATTTCAAGGACGCCAAGGCGCAGCGGTACAGCGGGCAATTGGTACCGTTAAACCGGGTGTTGGAAGCCGATACCATTGCGCGGTTTATTTTGTAAACCAAAGCAACGGAGGATGCGGCCGGGTTCGGTTACGGCGGATGCGGGTCATACCGCTGCGCTCGGCTCCGCCCTACGCCACCTGCCGTGCTATCCGCCGTTACCCAACTTTTCGACCAACCTGACACGTTCTTTTTATGGACCCAACAACTCTGGACAACCTCCCCCACGGCGCCTTCAGCCCCGATGCGCCCCCGGACTTCGACGCCCGGCAAGCGGCGCTGGACCCGACCCGCTCCTTTGCGGTGGCGGCGCCCGCCGGGTCCGGGAAAACCGGGCTGCTGACTCAGCGCGTCCTGACCTTGCTGGCCCGCTGCGACGCTCCGGAAGAAGTACTGGCGATCACCTTCACCCGCAAAGCCGCCGGGGAAATGCAGGACCGCATCATGGCGGCCCTGCGCGAGGCCGCCGAACGGCCGGAGCCGGACAACCCCCACGCCCGGCGCACCTGGCGTCTGGCTCAGGCGGTCTTGCAGCGCGACGAAGAGTGCCAGTGGCAACTGCTGATGAGTCCACAGCGACTGCGCATCCAGACCATCGACAGTCTGTGTCGCGCCATCACCCGGCAACTGCCCCTGGACAGCCAGCTCGGCGCGCAACCGGACACCCTGGACGCCCCGGAACTCGCCTATCGCCAGGCCGTGCATCAGTTCCTGGCCCGCCTGGAAACCGACGACAGCGTCCGGGAGGACCTGAAGCGACTTCTGCGCCATCTGGACACCAACCTGCCGGCCATCGAAACGCTGCTGATGCGTCTGCTGGCCAAGCGGGACCAGTGGCTGGGGGTGATGCTTGAGGCTCAACAGGCCCACGCCCGCCCCTACCTGGAGGCGGTGCTGCAGGATGTGATTGAAGAACAACTGAACCGGGTGATCGAAGGCATCGGCTACCACGCCAGCGATCTCTGCCACCTAGCCGATCAGGCCGCTTCGAACGTCGAGCAGGACAACCCTGAAAGCCCGATTCTGCGCCTGAAAGGCATCACCGCCCTACCCGATCCGAGCCCGGTGGCGGTAGCCGACTGGCAGGCTCTCGCCGAACTGATGCTCACCACCAAGGGCGAGTGGCGCAAGCGCCTGACGAAAAAGGAAGGCTTCCCAGCCGGCAAACCCGGCGCCGCATTGAAAGAGCAGTACGGCGAGTGGGTCGCACAGATTCAGGAAGAAACCCCGGACCTGGCCGAGCAACTGCACGCCGTGCGCCAATTGCCTCCGGCGGAGTACACCGAAAGCCAGTGGCAACTGCTCGACAGCCTGACCCGTCTGCTGCCGTTGCTCAGCGCCGAGCTGACCCTGGTGTTCAAGCAACTGGGCGCCACCGATTACAGCGCCATTGCCCAGGCGGCCAGCTTCGCTCTGGGGGATGAAGAAAACCCCACGGATATCGCCCTAAAACTGGATTACCGTATTCAGCATATTCTGGTGGACGAATTTCAGGATACCGCCGCCCCACAGCTACGGCTGTTGGAGCAGCTGACCGCCGGCTGGCAACCCGACGACGGCCGCACGCTGTTTATCGTCGGTGATGGTATGCAGTCCTGCTACGGGTTTCGCGACGCCAATGTCGGTCTGTTTCTGGATGCCCGGGAGCACGGCATTGGCGAGGTACCCATGACCGCGCTGGATCTGACTGTGAACTTCCGCTCCCAGACCAACGTGGTTCGCTGGGTCAACGATATTTTTTCCCGGGCCTTTCCCGCCCGGGACGATATTGGCCGGGGTGCGGTGCGCTATTCACCGTCCATCGCCTTCAACGCCCCACTCGAGAATGAAGCCGTCCAGTTTTACGGTTGTCTGCATCAGAACGACTCGGACGACGTCGACAGTGAAGCCGTCAACCCGGAGGGCAGCCCGGACAAGACCCTGGCGCAACTGCAGGAAGCCGAGTCGGTCGCCGAGCTCGCCGAGCAGGCCCTGGCCGCCGATGAGGAAGACTCGGTGGCGATCCTGGTGCGCAGCCGACCGCACCTGCAGTGGATACTCCCTGCCCTGGCCCGGCGCGGCCTGCACTGGCAGGCCACGGAAATCGACCGACTCGCCAGTCGTATGGCGATTGTCGACCTGATGTCCCTGACCCGGGCCCTGTTGAGCCTGGACGACCGCATTGCCTGGCTTTCGATTCTGCGCGCTCCCTGGTGTGGTCTCGACCTGAACGACCTGCACGCACTGGTCACCACCGATCTCGGTGCGCAGAACCCCTGGCCCAAGTACGGCTGGCCGGTGATCTGGCAGCAATTGCAGGAGCGCGATCGAATTTCCGGAATCAGCGACACCGGTCGCCGGTGCCTGGATCGACTGATGTCCGTGCTGGAGCCCGCCTGGCGGGAGCGTCATCGCAAGCCCCTACGCCAGTGGATCGAGGGCGTCTGGTTGGCGCTGGGCGGCCCGGCTCTGCTGGCCGAGCCCGGCGACGTGCAGGATATTCCGAGCTACTTCAACCTGGTGGAAAAGCACCAGCACGGCGGCGGCCTACGGGACTGGAACACCTTCGAGCGCGGCGTCGAAAGCCTGTTCGCCGCCCCCCGCGCCGACGCCGACCCGCGCCTGCAGGTGATGACCCTGCACAAGTCCAAAGGGCTGGAGTTCGACACCGTCATCATTCCGGGGCTGGACCGGGCCAGCAGTAACGACGACAAAGAGCTGCTGCTCTGGCAACAGCGGATCAATCAGGCCGGGGAACGCCAACTGCTGCTGGGACCGCTGGCTCCCACCGGCACCGATACCGACCCGCTCTACCAATTCATGCGCAACGAAGCCAAGCTGCGGGACAGCTTCGAGGCCACCCGGCTGCTGTACGTCGGCTGCACCCGCGCGGTCAAGCGCCTGCATTTATTGGCCTGCGTGGGTCTGGATGCGCGCAGCGGCAAGCCTCGCGCCCCCCGCCAGGGCTCCCTGTTACGCACCATCTGGGAGCCCGTACAGGCGCAGATGTTGAGCGCCCCGGCGGGCACCCAATCGCCCTCAGCAAGCGCCAACAGTGACCACGCCTACGAGGGACTCCAACACATTCTGCGCCTGCCCCCAGACTGGCAGGCGCCGGCACCCTCCGAGGTGACCGTGTTACAGGCATACCGGGGGCGGGAGTTTGGCGACGAGGAGAACCTTCCGGAGGTGGAAGCCCCGGCCGCTCGCCTGGCCCGCCATACCGGCACCGTATTGCACAACCAGCTACAGCGGTTGAGCGAGCAGCCGCTGGATGCCTGGACCGAGGCCTGGGCGGAGGAGCAGCGCCCATTCTGGACCTTGCAGCTGCGCCAGTTCGGCTGGGAGCCGGACACCATTGCGGAGGCTCTGGAGAAGATTCGCTGGGGGCTGCATCAGACTCTGACCGACCCGGACGGCCGCTGGCTGCTTGACCCGGCCCATGAGGAGAGCGCCTGTGAGCTGGCGATTCATCATGCGGTGGGCGCGGAGGTGCGCGAGTCGGTTATTGACCGGACGTTTGTGGATGGCGGTGTGCGCTGGATTGTGGATTACAAGAGCAGCCAACCGGAGGCGGATCAGTCACCGGAGGCGTTTGTGACGCAGGAGGTGGCAACCTATACGCCGCAGTTGGCGCGCTACGCCAAGGTGATGCAAGACCTGGGCGAAACCCGCCCCATCAAAACCGCCCTGTATTTTCCATTGTTAGCCTCAGATAAGCGGTTGGTTGAAGTCACCGTTTAACCTCTTTGATGCATAAGGGGCGGGAAGCGGCGGATGAGGTAGGTTTGGGTTACGGCGGATGCAGGTCATACCGCTGCGCTCGGCTCCGCCCTATGCGTAATTGCGGGGGCCTCGGCGACGGATGTGACCTCGTGCGGTACGTGATTGCGGGGTTGCGGCGACGGGTGCGGCCTTCGCGTGGCTCAGGAGGTTGCGTAGGGCGGATAAGCGCGTAGCGCGCATCCGCCGTAACCCAACGTAAAGATCACACAGGCGCTAGTTCCCGAAACGTTACGCTGGCACTGAGGGCCGGGAAGGGGAAGCTCTTTCAAGACCGTAAGCGGAGGGACTCCGCGCGTCGAGCCCCCAGGGATGGGTTTACGGCGTGTCTTGAAAGGGCTTCCCCTTCCCGGCCCGGACGTCACCGCCAATCTGGACTTAATGTCGGTAAAGCAATTAGCGACAACTGTCAGAGATAATAAGCAGCCGATCAAATTATCCAAAAACTATCAACCCCATCGGCAAATTTCTCCCAAAAAGTGCCCCATTTTCAGTAGAATGGTGCCGTATTCTCGAAACACTCTATGGACTAACCCTAATGACCGACACGCAAATAGACGATCTCAACGTTGTCTCCCAGGAGCTGTTGATCTCACCGGCCGACCTCAAGCGCGAGCTGCCGATGACCGACAAAGCCCGGGAGGTTGTCACCCAGGGGCGGGAAACCATTCGCAATATCCTCGACCGTAAAGACCCGCGGATTTTTGTGGTAATTGGCCCCTGCTCCATCCACGATGTGGACGCGGCGATGGATTATGCCCAGCGTCTGAAGAAACTGGCCGACGAGGTCAGCGATACCATCTATGTGGTGATGCGCGTCTATTTCGAGAAGCCCCGGACCACCACCGGCTGGAAAGGCCTGATCAACGACCCCGATCTGAACGACTCATTCAAGATTGAGAAAGGTCTGCACATGGGCCGCAAGCTGCTGCTGGATATTGCCGAGCTGGGCCTGCCCTCCGCCACCGAGGCGCTGGATCCGATCTCGCCCCAGTACATGCAGGACCTGATCAGCTGGTCCGCCATTGGCGCCCGCACCACCGAATCCCAGACGCACCGGGAAATGGCCAGTGGCCTGTCCGGCGCCGTGGGTTTCAAAAACGGTACCGATGGCAGCCTGACCGTGGCGATCAACGCCCTGAAGTCGGTTTCCAAACCTCACCGGTTTCTGGGGATCAACACCGAAGGCCAGGTTTCCATTGTCCACACCCGTGGTAACCCCTACGGCCACGTGGTACTGCGCGGTGGCAACGGCAAGCCGAATTACGATTCGGTGAGCGTCGCCATGTGCGAGCAGGAGCTGGAGAAGGCCGGGGTCAATCCGCCCAATATCATGGTCGACTGCAGTCACGCCAACTCCAATAAAAACCACGAGCTTCAGCCGCTGGTGATGGAGAACGTGGCCAATCAGATCATGGAAGGCAATGATTCGATCATTGGTCTGATGGTGGAGAGCCATATCGGCGCGGGTAACCAGCCGATTCCGGAAAACCTGAAGGACCTGAAGTACGGGGTGTCGATTACCGATGCCTGTATCGATTGGGATACCACCGTGCAGGCGCTGAAGGATATGCGGGAGAAGATCAAGGATCATCTTCAGGAGCGGGTGAAGAAGTAGCGGCACGTTGGGTTACGGCGGATGCGGGTCATACCGCTGCGCTCGGCTCCGCCCTACGCAATCTGCAGTGGTATCCGTCGCATCCCCGACGTAACGTCGCGCATGGAGACGGCGGATGCGGGCTTTGCCCTTATCCGCCCTACGCAATCACCAAACCATCCGTAGGGCGGATCGGTCCGACGTTTCGGAGCAAAGCGCATCCGCCGTCACCCCACTCGCCGCTCTTTCCTACTGAACACCACCCAACGCCTGATACAGAGCCACCGTCGCTGACAGCCGACTCAAACGCCGCTCGACAATCTGCTCCCTCGCCTGAAACAGGTTCCGCTGGGCGTCGATCAGGGTCAACAGGTCATCACTGCCCTCCCGATACCGCACTTCCGTAAGCCGCAGCGCCCGTTCCGCTTCCGCCAGAATCGCCTGATCGCTTGTCTCCTGCCCTGCCTCAAGAATCACACGTCCCAGAGCATCATCGGTTTCCTGTAACGCCACCAGCAGCGTCTGCCGGTACTGCGCCAACAGTTCCTGGCGTCTCGCCTCCGTCCGACGGCTCTGGGCACGCGTGCGGCCGCCATCGAAAATCAACTGACTGAGGGACAGCCCGGCATTGTCGGATTCCCGCGCATCGCTCAACGAAAACAGTTCCCCCGTTGATAGGCTGAAACCGGCACTCAGACTCAGGGAGGGTAGAAAAGCCCGACGTGCCACCGCCACGTCCGCATCGGCGGCTTGCAGTTGCGCTTCGGCGCGTGCCACATCCGGTCGTGCGAAAATGGCTTCCGCGGGCGGCTGGGCCTTCATATCCGGCAAGCGGATGTCGCTGAGTGCCTGCGGTTCAACCGCTAGCGTCTGGGGCAAGGCTCCCAGCAATACCGCCAGAGCACGGCGCGTCTGTTGCGCCTGAAATTGCAACGGCGGGAGCTGCGCGCGCTGAGACAACAGGCTTGTGCGTTGACGGGCGACGTCTGCCGCACTGGCTACGCCGTTGCGATAACGCACCTCGACGACGGTCATCACCTGCTCGCTCAGCGCCATATTATCCCGGGCGATCTGAATGCGAGCCTGCAGCGCCTGGTATTCAAACCAGGTGTTGGCAATGGCACCGGTGAGGCTCAGGTAAGCGGCGCGGTAATCCTGTTCGCTGGCCCGAAAACCTGCGCGGGCGGACGCTCGTTCCGCCGCCACCCTGCCCCACAGGTCCAGCTCATAACTCAACCCGAGATTGGCAGAAGTCGACTCCGAGGAGCGGCTATCGCCCTCGACGTCCTGATCACTGCGCACGCTGGTGCCGGCGCCGGCATTGAGGCTTGGATAGACCGAGGCGCCCGTCGCACGCATCTGCCAATCCGCCTGGCGCAGGCGCTGCTCCGCGGCCATCAGGTCCGGGCTGTTCTGTAAGGCTTGCTGCATCAGGACGTCGAGCGGTTCAGCGCCGAACGCCTGCCACCAGCTCGCGGAGGAACTCGAGTCCTCTCGCGCGCCGGATGTTGCCAGAACACTGTTCCAGGTCAGGTCGGGATCAATCTCGGGGCGCGGCACAGGGTCGATGTTCGCACAGCCCACCAGGACACTCAGGCTGCAGCAGACCGCAAAAACGTTGCACTTCATCGCGTTCACTCCGTGGCCAAGGCGTTGACCGGATTCAACCGGGAGGCCTTGCGCGCGGGCAGATAACCAAAAATCAGGCCGGTGGCAAAGGCGCAACTGAACGCCAACACCACCGGCAACAGGGAGTAGTAAATGGGCGTACCGAAGTAGCTCAGTACCGCCGCCACCGACAGCCCCAACACGACGCCAATCAAGCCACCCAGAGCAGACACCACCAGGGCCTCAATCAGAAACTGTTGCAGAATATGTCGTGTTCGCGCGCCGGTTGCCATGCGGATACCGATTTCCCGGGTACGCTCGGTGACACTGACCAACATGATATTCATTACACCGATCCCCCCAACCAACAGGGAAATGGCGGCAATGGAGCCGAGCAGCCAGGTCAGGGTGTCCTGGGTTTCGGAGATCGCCTCAATCAATGACGCCATGTTGCGAATCTGGAAGTCCTCGGTGCCGTGGCGTTGCAGCAGCAACTGATGAACCGCATCCTGGGTGGCATTCATCCGGTCCGTATCCGCCACGGCAACCGTGATATTGCGCAGGTGCTGTTGGCCAAACAGACGCAGACTTCCGGTGGTATAGGGCACCAGCACCACATCGTCCTGGTCCTGTCCCATGGGCGACGCGCCCCGCTCTTCCATGACTCCGATAACCTGGAACAACACGTTGTGAATCATGAGGTACTCGCCCAGCGGATTTTTTTCGCCGAACAAGGAGTCCGCGACGGTCTGCCCCAGAACCGCCACCGAGGTGTAGTTGTTCTGCTGCTCCAGGGTAAAAAAGCTGCCGGTCGCCACCGACCACTGGCGCGCTGCTGGAAACGCGTAGGAGGTCGCGTTGATCTCGGCGCGGTGATCCGAATTGCCGTAGCGCAGTGTCTGGCCGCCGGTCAGCTCGGGAATGGCGGCGATGATATTGGGTACGGTCTGGTTGATCGCGTCCATGTCTTCCGGCACCAGAGTGGTCACACTCCAACGCCCTCCGCGCTGGTCTGGCCCGCCGGGTCGAACCAGCAACAGATTGCTGCCCATGGAGCTGATCCGGTCCACAACGTCCTGGCGCGCGCCGTCGCCGATGGCAAGCATGGTGATGACCGAGGCCACTCCAATCACAATACCCAAGAGGGTCAGTGCCGTTCGGAAAAGGTTACTGCCCAATGAGCGAAGGGCGGTTTTGGTGCCTTCGGTCAGCTCGTTGGCAAACGGCGGGTCGCGGTGCCAATCGGGAGCGGGCTGGTCGGACGGCTGCTCCGCGTCCGATACCGGCTCAGCCGCGCCCGGATCGGCGACAATCCGACCATCACTGATATCGATACGCCGATGAGCGTGTTTCGCCACCTCCGGATCATGAGTGATCAGAACAATGGTGTGGCCCTGTTCAGACAGGGATTGCAGCAGCGCCATCACCTCCCGTCCACTGTGACTGTCCAGCGCGCCGGTGGGCTCATCCGCGAGGATGATCTGACCGCCGTTCATCAGCGCCCGGGCAACCGAAACCCGCTGCTGCTGGCCACCGGATAACTGACTCGGCTTGTGATCGAGCCGGTCGGCCAGCCCCAGTGTGGACAACAGTTCCCGGGCCCGCTCGCGCCGCTGAGTCGGTGTGAGCGCAGAGTAGATTGCCGGCATTTCGACATTTTCCAGCGCACTGGCGCCGGGTAGGAGGTTGTAGCTCTGGAAGACAAAGCCGAAAGACTCCCGACGCAACTGGGCCAACTCATCCGGCGAGAGATTGGCAACGTCGCGCCCGTTGAAGCAATACTGGCCTTCAGTGGGTTTGTCCAGGCAACCGATGATATTCATCAGGGTCGATTTACCCGAGCCGGAGGCGCCCATGATGGCGACAAACTCCCCAGGGTAAACCGTCAGGTCAATACCGTGCAGTACCCGGGTTTCAAGCTCGCCGTTGTGGTAGCTCTTGGTAACACCGGACAAGCTCAGGATGGGGGTGCTCGACATCAGCGGAACATCCGTGGAATGCCACTACCCTGCTCACGCCGGTTGCGGCTTTCCGGTCCACTGAGCAGAACCCGCTCGCCCTCACTCAACCCGGACAGGATTTCCGCGTGCACCCGATCGGTGACACCGACGCGCACCTCCCGTAACGCCGGCTCAGTGCCGGGGCTCACCACAGAAACCGTTGCCGATCGTCCGTTCCCGGAAGTCGCTTCATTGTTACGCTGAGTCCGCTCTCCGTAGCGCAATGCGGATACCGGGACGATCAGGGCATCGTCAGCGGCTCCGGCGACAAAAAACACCTGAGCCGTCATCTGGGGCAGTAAGCGTCCACCGGGATTTGGCACATCAAACAGGGCGTAATAGAGCACCACATTGTTTTCGACCAGGGGAGTCGGTTCAATCCGGGACAACTCCCCTTCCCAGCGTCGCCCCTGATTGCCCAAGGTGGTGAAGTAAACCGGCATTCCGGCCTCCAACTGGCCGATATCCGCCTCTGACACCTGAGCCTGGACACTCATGGTGTCCAGGTCGGCAATGCGCATCAGTATCGGGGTCGTTTGGGAGGCGTTCAGCGTCTGCCCCTGGCGGGCGTCGATGGTCACGATGGTGCCATCCATGGGGGCATAGATTTTGGCGTACTCGAGATTGGCTTCCTCGGCTCGCAAAGTGGACTGAGTCTGATCGATCTGGGCACTCAGCGCTTCGATCTGTGCCTCGGCGGAACGCAATGACGCTTCGGCACTTTGCAGTGCTTCGCGGGTGGTCGCATCTTCGGCGAAGAGGTTTTTCTGGCGCTGGAGCTGAATTTCGGCCAGTGTCAGTTGCGCCTTGCGGTCCTTCAGTTGCGCCTGCTGGTTGCGCAACTGCGCTCGGGTGCCATCGACGCGGGCGAGGTACACCGTGGGGTCAATTTCCGCGAGCAGATCCCCCTGTTTGACCTCATCACCCACCTGCACGTGCAGGGTTTCCAATTGGCCGGACACCTGAGCACCGACATCCACATAGGTGCGGGGTTGTAACACGCCGGTTGCCGTAACCAATGCCTCGATATTGCCGCGACGCACTTCCACGCTGACGAGCGCCTCGTCGTTAGAACCGCTCGGCCAGAACTGAAACGCGACCAGAGTGAGCAGAACGAGCGCGCTGACAAGCACCGCTTTTTTGAAAAGTTGCCGGGAAACCACCATCCGTTGCTATCGCTCCTGCCTATATTTATTGGAGCGGCTATTGTGCGGCAGTTAGGACGTGGTTGGCAGCGGTTTTACCGGGCTTTAACCCGGCTTTACATCCGTTAACACGGATGTAAAGCCGGGCTACGGAGGATCGCGTCAGATATAAGCGTTGGTACGGTCGGTGTGGTCGGTCACATCCCGAACACCCGCCAATTCGGGCAGTTTCTCTTTCAGTGTCGTTTCAACACCGTTTTTCAGGGTCACTTCCACCGCCCCACAGCCCTGGCAACCGCCGCCAAAGCGCAGCACGGCGTAGTTGTCCTCGGTGATCTCCACCAGACTGACGTTGCCGCCGTGGGAGGCGAGGCCCGGATTGATTTCGTTGTACAGGACGTAGTTGATGCGGTCTTCCAGGGGACTGTCGTCATTGACCTGGGGCATTTTGGCATTCGGCGCCCGGATGGTGAGCTGCCCGCCCATGCGGTCCGGGGAGTAGTCGACTTTGGCGTCTTCCAGGTATGGCAGGCTGCGGCCTTCAAAGTAGGCTTTGAAGCCGGTCAGTTCGACAATTTCGTCGTCTTCCTTTTCTTCGCCGGGGCGGCAGTAGGCAATGCAGGTCTCGGCCTGGGGGGTTCCCGGGCTGGCAACAAACATGCGAATTCCGACGCCCTCGCTGTCCTTCTGTTTGTCCAGAAGCTCTTTGAGGTACTGCTGGGCGGATTCGGTGATCTGTACATTGACCATAGTGGCGTGCGGGCCTCCAATACTGGGACAGGCGTATACCTGATTGATTTACTCGGGTATTTTACGGGATATTGGGCCTGGAGACAAAGGGGGTCGATTTGGCAGGGTTTGAGGTTGATCTAAGTCCGGTGCGGCATGGGGTAAGGCCTTTCAAGACACGCCGTAAATACATCCCTGTAGGCTCGCATCGCGGGTCCCCCGCTCCACGGTCTTGAAAGGCCTTACCCCATGCCGCCCCTCAGTGCCAACGTCAACGTCTCGTGGATCGCTCTCGCGTAGGGTGGATCGGTCCGACGTATAAGAGTGCGTAGCACGTCATCCACCGTGACTCAGTATGACAGCGGCATTGATCGGTGGATGACGGGGTTTCACCCCTTATCCACCCTACAGAATTGGTATGTAGCGGATATTTAGGGTGCTATTTCCCGGAACGCTATGCAGGCACAGCGGAGGGAGGGAAGGGGTCTTTGAGGACGTCGCCTGCCTGGACGGCAGGCGATCGAGCCCCCATGGATGGGTTTACGGCGTGCCTCAAAGACCCCTTCCCTCCCGCAGCCCTCGGCGACGAAGTGTTCCGCGAGATCACTTCAACTTGCTGGAACCTGCGATCTGCCACCATTTCTGGTAAAATCCACGCCCTTTCGAATCAAATCAATCCCCTTTGATAGGTAATCCATGAGCCTGACCGACGATCGCCAAGCCCGTATTGACGCCCTCCATCGCCTGGTGCGCGAGCGCATCCTGATTCTCGATGGCGGCATGGGCACCATGATCCAGAACCTCAAACTCTCCGAGGCCGAGTATCGGGGCGCGCGCTTTGCGGATTATCACATGGACGTCGCCGGCAACAACGACCTGCTGGCCATTACCCAACCGGCCATGCTCAAGGACATCTACAAAGGCTACCTCGACGCCGGGGCCGATATCGTCGAGACCAACACCTTCAACTCCACCCGCGTCTCCATGGCGGACTACGACATGGAAGAACTCGTGCCGGAGCTGAACCTGGCCGCGGCGCGGTTGGCCCGGGAAATCGCCGATGAGTACACCGCCGACAATCCGGATAAACCCCGCTTTGTCGCCGGGGTGCTTGGGCCCACCAGTCGCACCTGCTCCATCTCTCCAGATGTGAACGACCCCGGTGCGCGCAACATTACGTTCGATGAGTTGGTCGAGAACTATATGGAAGCCCTCGACGGGCTGGTCAAGGGTGGCTCGGACCTGATTCTGATCGAAACCGTATTCGATACCCTCAACGCCAAGGCCGCCACCTTCGCGGTACAGACCTATTTTGAGCAGAACGGTGTTGAGCTGCCGCTGATGATTTCCGGCACCATTACCGATGCTTCCGGACGCACCCTGTCCGGGCAGACCACCGAAGCCTTTTACAACTCCCTGGCCCACTCAGGCCCCTTCTCCATGGGACTGAACTGCGCCCTGGGCGCCGAGGAACTGCGCCCCTACGTGCAGGAAATGGCCCGGGTGGCCAACTGCTGGGTGTCAGCACACCCGAACGCCGGCCTGCCCAATGAATTCGGCGAGTATGACCAGTCCCCCGAGGAAATGGTCGCCGTGGTCGAAGAGTTTGCGGCCAGCGGTCTGGTGAACATTATCGGTGGTTGCTGCGGTACCACACCGGAGCACATCAAAGCGATTGCCGATGCCGTGGCCAAGCACGCCCCCCGGCCACTGCCCGACATTGCGCCGGCCTGTCGCCTGTCTGGTCTGGAACCCTTCAACATCACCAAGGACTCCCTGTTCGTCAACGTGGGTGAGCGCTGTAACGTTACCGGTTCGGCCAAGTTCAAGCGTCTGATTGTGGAAGAAGATTACACCACCGCGCTGGAAGTCGCGCTGGAGCAGGTCGAGGGCGGCGCCCAGGTGATCGACGTCAATATGGATGAGGCGATGCTGGATTCCGAGAAAGCCATGGTGCGCTTTCTCAATCTGATTGCCGGCGAACCCGATATTGCTCGGGTGCCGGTGATGGTCGACTCCTCCAAGTGGACCGTGATTGAAGCCGGGCTGAAATGCATTCAGGGCAAGCCGATCGTCAACTCCATCAGTCTGAAGGAAGGCGAAGAAGAGTTCATCGAGCGCGCCCAACTTTGCCGCAAGTACGGCGCCGCCGTGGTGGTGATGGCGTTTGACGAAGACGGTCAGGCCGATACCGCGGCGCGCAAGAAAGAGATCTGTGAACGCTCCTATCGCGTTCTGGTCGACAAGGTGGGCTTCCCGCCCCAAGACATTATTTTTGATCCGAATATTTTTGCCATTGCCACCGGCATTGACGAGCACAACAACTACGCGGTGGATTTCATTGAAGCCACCCGCTGGATTCGGGAAAACCTGCCCCACGCCGGTGTGAGCGGTGGTGTATCCAACGTGTCGTTCTCCTTCCGGGGCAACAATCCGGTGCGCGAAGCGATTCACTCGGTGTTTCTGTACCACGCCATCAAGGCCGGGCTGAACATGGGTATCGTCAACGCCAGCCAGTTGGCGGTGTACGACGACCTCCCCGCCGAGCTGAAAGAGAAAGTCGAAGATGTCGTGCTCAACCGCAAAGACGACGCGACAGAAACCCTGCTTGAGATTGCCGAAAAGTACAAAGGCGACGGCAGCAGCGGCGAGAAAAAGGAAGATCTCGAGTGGCGCAGCTGGGCCGTGGAAAAGCGCATTGAGCACTCACTGGTCAAGGGCATCACCGCCTACATCATCGAAGACACCGAAGAAGCCCGTCAGCGCGCCGACAAGCCACTGGAT
This sequence comes from Marinimicrobium sp. LS-A18, assembly GCF_000463525.1. Lineage (NCBI taxonomy): Bacteria > Pseudomonadati > Pseudomonadota > Gammaproteobacteria > Cellvibrionales > Cellvibrionaceae > Marinimicrobium > Marinimicrobium sp. LS-A18. The sequence continues at coordinate 663,107 of NZ_AWEP01000002.1, read as the reverse complement.
GTGATCGAGGGCCCATTGATGGACGGCATGAACGTGGTCGGCGATCTGTTCGGTGCGGGCAAGATGTTCCTTCCTCAGGTGGTCAAGTCCGCCCGGGTGATGAAGCAGTCCGTGGCTTACCTTCAGCCCTTTATTGAAGCGGAGAAAACCGAGGCCAGCAAACCCAACGGCAAGATTCTGATGGCCACGGTCAAAGGGGATGTGCACGATATCGGCAAGAACATTGTCGGGGTCGTATTGCAATGTAACAACTACGAAGTGGTCGACCTGGGCGTGATGGTTCCGACCGAAAAAATCCTCAAGGTGGCCGTGGAAGAGAACTGCGACATCATCGGCCTGTCCGGCCTGATTACCCCTTCGCTCGATGAAATGGTGAACGTCGCCCGGGAAATGCAACGCCAGGGCATCGATAAACCCTTGATGATCGGTGGCGCTACCACCTCCAAGGCCCACACGGCGGTCAAGATCGACCCGGCGTTCAACCTGAACCAGGTGGTGTATGTGGCCGATGCCTCCCGCGCCGTTGGCGTGGCGGGCAGTCTGCTCTCGGATGCCAACCGCCCGAAGTTCGTCGCCGACCTGCAGGCCGAATACGACAAGGTGCGCGAGCGCAATGCCAACCGAAAGCCGCGCGGCACCCTGCGCACCTACCCGAAAGCGATCGAGAATGCACCGGCGATGGACTGGGACGACTACACGCCCCCTGCCCCGACCTTTACCGGCCTGAAGGTTTTTGATGACTACCCACTGGAAGACCTGCTGGATACTGTCGACTGGACACCCTTCTTCATGTCCTGGGATCTGGCCGGCAAGTACCCGAAAATTCTGAACGATGAAGTCGTCGGCGAGGCGGCCCGCAACCTGTTTGACGACGCCCAGAAAATGCTGCGCAAGCTGATCGACGAGAAACGCCTGAAGGCACGCGGTGTCATTGGTCTCTGGCCCGCCAACACGGTCAACCACGACGATATCGAAATTTATGACGACCATGGCAAGGTGATCGACACCCTGCATCACATTCGCCAACAGAACCAGAAGCCGGGTAATGATCCGGCCAACTATTCACTGGCGGACTTCGTCGCGCCCAAGGACAGCGGTAAGCAGGATTACATCGGCGGCTTTGCGGTCACTGCGGGTATCGGCGCCGAAGAGCTGGCGAAAGAGTACGAAGCGGCCGGAGACGATTACAACGCAATCATGGTCAAAGCCCTGGCCGACCGTCTCGCCGAAGCGTTTGCCGAGCATATGCACCGCCGGGTACGAACCGAGTTCTGGGGCTATCAGCCGGATGAGACGTTGAGCAACGACGAGTTGATCCGGGAAAAATACCAGGGCATCCGCCCTGCCCCGGGTTACCCGGCATGCCCGGACCACACCGAGAAAGCGACGCTGTTCCGGGTGTTGGATGCGGAGAAGAACTCCGGCCTCGAACTGACCGACAGCTTTGCCATGTACCCCACCGCCGCGGTCTCCGGCTGGTATTTCTCCCACCCGAAATCCAAGTATTTCAATGTGGGGAAAATCCAGAAGGATCAGGTGGAGAGCCTGGCCAAGCGCAAGGGCATGAGCCTGACCGAAATGGAGCGCTGGTTGAGCCCGGTGCTTGGGTATGAGCCGGGGACTGAGTAACCATTCCAGTCAGTGACGGCGGATGCGGGCTTCGCCCTTATCCGCCCTACGGATACCACGGCAGCTCGCGTAGGGCGGATAAGGCGCAAGCCGCATCCGCCGTTACGAACTAACGGCAAACCGTAAAGCCGCACCAGACCTATCACCCACCCCGCAACTGCCGCAAAGCCCGTTGCGCCATCTGGGTCATTCGATCGATCAACCGGATCAGCACCCAACGCATGAGCTCTCTGGTGAGCTCCGCCGTCGTCTCCGCAATCGCACCAAAACCCAATAGCTTCATGATTCGCCGCATCAACCGCAACACCCAGAACCCGGCGTCTTTGGACGCATCAACGCCCTGCCGTAAGGCCAGCGCAATTCGGTCCGCCAAGGTCAGCCCGCCCATGAATGCCGCCTGAATCGGCGCCACAAACACCACACTGATTTTCCTCAGCACCCACGCCATCGCACTATTGACCCGCTCCCAAACCGACGGATCCGCGGGATTATCCAGAGTATCTCGAGACAACCATTGTTTGAGCGCCTCTTCTCCCAGCTCGGGGTTGGGACGTCCTTTCAACGCCAACCAACTGCACTGACGAGTGCTGTCCACATAGTGACCGATACGGTGGGCGGCGAAGGAAATGGCGCCTCGGCCCCAGGGAATGTGATAGCCATCACCGGGTGATGGCGGGTGGCGGTAGGGGTAAACCGGAATCATCGGGACGGGATCGGTTTTATGGTAAACACGGTAAATATTGCTCGAGGGAGCCCTGTTCGTAAGATGCCGAGCAAAGCCCTCCAGCCCGACACGGGGTGCGCCAAAGGTGTAGAGTTTGACCGGGTTGCGACGTTGGCCTTTGAGCCAGTCTGCCACCAACGACGCCACTGCCCCGCCCAGACTGTGACCGATGCAGTGAATGGGACCGGAAATATGCGGATGTTTATCGAGGAAATCTTTCAGTTGTGGCAGGAGGCTACTGAAGATCTGGTTAAAACCGATGTGGACCAAGGTGCCGGTTCTGCCGCGCTCCAGACCGATTCTGGCGTTGCTGGCCCAATCGGCGCCGTAGTTGGCCCAAGTGGAGCCGCGGAAGATAAGAAATAGTTCATTGCTTCGAGCACCTCCGCCTGCAGCGCAAACAGCAAATGCATCCTTGGCGCTAAGCAGTCGTGTTCCTATATTTGCTTGGAGTACCGCTTTCGACCGCTCATTTCTCGAGAATTCGGGGCGTCTCAAAAAGAGACCCAACATGTCCTTATCCTGAACTGTGTACACTTCTTCTGCCAACTTTGATGCCTGTATAGGTTCCAATTCCATGGCTAACCTCTCCTTGTCTATCGATCGATTGAACTCCAGCGACACACCGTGCCGAGCATACCATGATCCACTTCAACACGGGCCAGCTCCCCTGTTATCTCACAGATCAGATCGTTAGGCTTGCCGCCCAACTCACCGTAAAGGCTTTCATCCATTTTACCCATAGTCCAGATCAAGTACTCCTCGCCCTGATATTCGACATACACTTTTTGATGTGCAACAAACTCAGCGGGCAACAACGGTCGCCATGAATCAGTGACAGCAGGCAACGAGAAATGGCCGTTCTGGTCAGCAACAACCGTGTCTGTTACGCCCGTTTCATCTTTCCAACGCAAATGTCGTCTCAACTGGGCTCCGGAGGCGGGTTTGCCTTTATAGCTTAAAACCCCCTCCATAGGAGAACCGACAACCACTTCCTTCTTTGAAAAAAACGCCATGGCAGCTCCTTGCGGTGAACAGATTAAAAAGAATACGGCGATGCCGAGCAGTACGGAGGGGAGTCTTCGAGGTCGAATCATGGGGCCATCCTTTGTACCGGTGAAGCATTTCCGTTGGATTCAGGAAAGATACCGAAGGCGGTGAAATATCGTCAAGGGGTTCGATGAGGGACACGTGGAAAGTGAGGTGTTGGTCACGGTTGGGGGATTATTTGGCGGATGCGCCGAAGGCTCCGATGCGTCGGGCCGATCTGTCATACGATTACCGCGGGAAGGGAACGGCGGATGCGCGGTCCAATCGCTGCGCTCGGCCCCTACGCGAGCTGCTGTGGTTTCCGCCGTAATCCAGGCCATGTGACCTTTATGAGGGCTGTCGGTCGGCGCCCCAACTGCGGTGGATGCGGTCTTTGACGCGGCTGAGTTCTTCGTCGGTAATATTGGCGAGTTCGCCTCGTTCGAGCGGGTCGTAATGAAAAATGTACAGGCGCGACGCGAACTGCTCAAACGGCAATGAGGACTCGCCAAAACGCTCGCCATTGCCCGCGGTGCTAACCAATACATCATCTCCCCAGTGCTGACCACTGTCATTGTTGGGGTTGAAGAAGTACACCCGCATCACCTCTTTCGGGTCGAGCGCTACCCGCAAAATGGTGATCGCATGCCACCCCACAAACCGTGCAGCGCTGTCAGTGACGGCAATGCCCGCCGGCTGCGGATGGATCAACGGTTGATTGCCGTTGTAGTAAGGGTGGTAGCTCGCGTAGAAGTGACGCAGAAAATCATCCAGCTCCCACAGGTTTCCCGTAGCGACATCCACATTGATGCGGAACCCCCGGCCGGACCACCAACCGTGAAACTCGGGGTTCACCCAACGGTGTGGATCACCCTCACGCCCGATACAGCGGCGCCCCATTTCGGCGTAGATACGGTCCAGATGTGGCACCACCAGAAGCGAGACCGGATCGAGATCCATCGGGATATCGGCGGCAACCCCGGTTTCGCTCTCTCTCGAGGAAATCGGCTGACCTTCAAAATGAATGATGATTTCATCATCCCGCGCCGCCCAGACCACCATCTGCAACAGATAATCCGGGTCGTTATAAGCCCACATGGACAGTGCCCGGGCCGACTGACAGGTGGGGTTGTTGCCCTGCCCCACGCCCAGCGGTTGCCCCAGCATGCACAATACGCCCTGCATCAGCCAGGCGGTGGCGGATGGCTGCGCCCCGAAAATCATTTCCAGCCGCTGGGTACAATAGGGCGAGACGGGCAGCGCCAGCTGCCGCCAGAGTGCCGGCGCGACCGCCGGCTGGTAGAGAATACCCCGTTCGAGCATCAGAGCCAGGCCATAGACGCCCTGAGCGGTTTGCGGGTGGATCGCCTGGTGGATAATCGCCCGGGTCAGTTCGCCATAGCAGAGCAGGCAATCGCGCCCGGTACTGGACAACCCCAGTGCTTCTGACAGGAGGTGGTCGCCATGTTCCAAAAGATGGCGCAACAGTACCGGATGATAAGGGGACACCAGCCCCGTGTCGTGCATGGCACGAGCGAAGCCGGTCGCCTCGTACTGCAGCGCACCGGTATCCATTGCCTGAAGGCGCTCCTGGTAAACCTCTACGCCCGGATCCTCGCGGCAGGCCTGGGTGGGGCCAAACAGGCTGCTGATCAATCGGTCGGCGCCCTGCCCGCTGATACCCAGCTCGATGGTCGGATTGATCTGACAGACCGCAATCTGGGTGATCATGCGCTTGACGCTGTCCACCTGAATGGGCCGCTGTTGCAAAATCCGCCAGATTTCTTCGATCAGCTTGTCGATGACGTGTTCGTAGCCAATCCGCTCCGCCAGGTGTCGGTACAGGGACCGGGTAATCAGCGCGAGACGGCCTTGCTGCTCCCTCTCCGCCTCACTGGGCGTCCCGAAGAGCAGCTCCAGGTTGATGGCCAGTACCTGGGTCAGGTAATGATGGGCCTGCTCAGAGGACATACCCGGGTGCTGATAATCACCCAGGGCAATAGCGAGCAGGCGCAGCTCGCTGATGGCTTCAATCACCACCGTCGAAGCATCCGGACTTTTCAGCGAGTAAGTGGTCAGTGACGGAATCAGGATCTGCGGCTGCGCCCAATCCGACCCTTCAAAAACGCCCGCCTCTTCCAGCCGCTGAGCGCGGGCCTCCAGAAAGGCACAACCGCCGTCCAGCAATAGCACTCGCCGGGCAATATCCAGCAGGCGCTGGAGCTTGGTGATCTTGGCAAACTCACGGCTGTCGGCCAGTTGTCCAATCGCTTCGTCCAGCTGGTTTCCGAGGCGGACCAATTTGTCCGCCTCGGCACTGTGGTTCGTTTCCGTTAGGCTCAAGCCGGCCTCCTCAACTCATGCAATGGAGTTGATTATACATAGAAATCCAGCTCTTCCTGGTGTTTGAGCAAATCCCGCATGGTGTAGGGGTCTTCACCAAAAAAGTAAACCAGACCCCAATGGGTGCCAAAGGCAGTGCGCTTGGTGACCGTCTCTTCGACCGGCGGCGTCAGCTCATGGAAATCAAAGTACGGATGATCTTCCGTCTCCTCCGGAATCTCAAGCTTGCTGACCACCCGACGACGCGGGTAAACGCCAAAGCAGCCCGCATGACCCTTGGCATCAACCACCTCTTTCGGGAAAAAGGCTTTGATCTCTTCTTCCGTGGTTTTCGGGTCGAACGACAGGATCAACCCCTGGTAGGCGTTGAAGCCATAAGCGCGCTCCAGAAGCTCAAATACTTTGAAGCCGGGCGGACGATAGGCGACTTCGCCAAAGTACATTTCGCCATCACTGGTGACAAAGTATTCCGGATGGACAAAACCGAAATCAATATCGAAGGTTTTGATCAGTTTTTCGATTTGCTGTGTAATCTGAGGCCGGTATTTCTCGAGTTCCGGAGTCGCCGGCACGAACACGGAATACCCGAGCGTCACGTATTCAGAAATATTCAGGAAACAGATTTTCCCGTTGTGAATCCAGGCCTCGACCGCGAATTCCCAACCGTCCAGGTGAGACTCCATCAACACGGGAAACTCTTCATCGGGAATCGAATCCACTTCATCCGGGGTACGTATGACGCGATGACCCAGACAGCCCGCCTTATCAAACGCCTTGAGATGAATGGGGTCGTTGGGGTCACCGTCCAACTTGAGCAGTGTCTGGTTGACGCGCTTGAGAAACCGGATAACATCTTCCTTGTCATGGGCCTCTTCGAAAATGCCCACGCGGATTCCACCGAGCTGTGCCCGGCGCTTCATTAACGCTTTATCGCGCAGCAACATGGACTGACCAAACAGCCGCGGGTTATCCAGCAGGACCGAATTGATCGCACCGGCCCACTCCACGGTTTCCTCAAACAGGGGAATCGCCACATCCACGCCCATGTCCTTCAGAGTCTGGGCAATTTCCATGGAGCGATCGTTCAGCCGCTCAAAGTTCCAGGGCACGTAGGGGATATCATGCTCTTTGCAGTAGTCTTCGGCCCACTCCGGCGCCACCACCACGTAGCGGCGATCGAACTTGTCGGCCGCCTCAATAGCACCCAGGGCCCAGCCCAACAATGCGACGTAACCTTTTTCAGGATTGAAAGTGTGCTTGGAACTCATGGTGGGACTCTCCAGACGTGGCAATGGTACAACCCCGAGCGCTATCGCACGGGCCCATCTATAAACATAGACAAGAGGCGTGCACTGTACCAGCCATAAGCTCCGGGACACGTATGGTATCGATAGACTTTATAGTTATATACCGAAGATGCCATAAAAAAAGGCCGGCAAATGCCGGCCTTTTTCAGAACAACCTGACTGAGGGATCAGTCCTGGTTCTTCATCTGCGCCTTGATCAGGTCACCCAGGGTGGTGGGCGAAGCCTGTTCAGCAGTTTTGGCGCTGTGCTCTTTAACAGCGGCCTTCTCGTCGGCAACGTCTTTGGACTTCACGGACAAGTTGATGGTGCGGTTCTTGCGGTCAACGCTGATGATCTTGGCTTCAACTTCTTCGCCTTCTTTCAGTACGTTGCGCGCATCTTCCACTTTCTCGCGGCTCAGTTCAGAGGCCTTCAGGTAGGCTTCAACATCTTCCGCCAGAGTCACGGTCGCACCCTTGGCTTCAACTTCCTTCACAGTACCCTTGATGACGGAACCTTTGTCGTTCTCGGCCAGGTACTCAGAGAAGGGGTCGGTCTCCAGCTGCTTGATGCCCAGAGAAATACGCTCGCGCTCCGGGTCGATGGCCAGAACCACAGTTTCCAGCTCGTCGCCCTTCTTGTACTTGCGCACCGCCTCTTCGCCGGCTTCGTGCCAGGAGATGTCGGACAGGTGAACCAGACCGTCGATACCACCGTCCAGACCGATAAAGATACCGAAATCGGTGATGGACTTGATCTTGCCGCTGATCTTGTCGCCCTTGGCGTAGGTGCGAGCGAAGACGTCCCAGGGGTTTTCCTGGCACTGCTTCATGCCCAAGGAGATACGACGACGCTCTTCGTCGATGTCCAGGATCATGACTTCCACTTCGTCGCCCACATTCACGACTTTAGACGGGTGGATGTTCTTGTTGGTCCAATCCATTTCGGAGACGTGAACCAGACCTTCCACACCTTCTTCCAGCTCGGCAAAACAGCCGTAATCGGTCAGGTTGGTAACCACAGCCTTGACCTTGACGCCTTCCGGGTAGCGACCGGTGATGTTGACCCAGGGATCCTCACCCAGTTGCTTCAGACCCAGAGAAACGCGGTTGCGCTCGCGGTCGAATTTCAGGACTTTGACTTCAATATCGTCGCCGACATTGACGATTTCGCTCGGATGCTTGATGCGCTTCCAGGCCATATCGGTAATGTGCAGCAGGCCGTCAACACCGCCCAGATCTACGAAAGCACCGTAGTCGGTCAGGTTCTTGACGATACCCTTGATGGTCATACCCTCTTGCAGGGTGGCCAGCAGCTCTTCGCGCTCTTCGGAGTTGGCTTGCTCCAGAACGGCACGACGAGACACCACAACGTTGTTGCGACGCTGGTCCAGCTTGATGACCTTGAATTCCAGCTCTTTACCTTCGAGGTGGGTGGTGTCGCGCACAGGGCGAACGTCTACCAGAGAGCCCGGCAGGAAGGCACGGATGCTGGATACATCCACGGTGAAGCCACCTTTGACCTTACCGTTGATAACGCCTTTGACCACTTCGTCAGCGGAGTGAGCGGCTTCCAGCACTTTCCAGGCTTCAGCGCGCTTGGCTTTTTCGCGAGACAGGCGGGTTTCACCGAAACCGTCTTCTACGGTTTCCAGTGCGACCTGTACTTCGTCGCCGATTTGCAGTTCCAGCTCGCCGTCTTCATTCAGGAATTGGCTGGCCGGGATTACGCCTTCAGACTTGAGGCCGGCGTGTACCGTTACCCAGTCTTTGTCGACGTCGATGACAACACCGGTCACGATGGTTCCCGGCTGCATATCGACGGATTTCAGGCTCTCTTCAAACAGTTCAGCAAAACTTTCGCTCATGGACATTCATGCTACCTTTTAGTACCCGATCGATCCGCTTGTCTGTGGTGCGGTGTCACGGGTTTACCGTACTGCCAGTGGTACGGGTCAGTTTATGAAAGAGACAGGATCCGGCTTTCAAAGCTGGCGCCAGCCGGGCTGCCCATGCCAGGGTCTGTACACATTGGTCTGGATACACGCTCTAGCAAGCGCGGCAGGCTAGCAGATCTTGGGGGATATGGCAAGGATTGGTGACTCAGGCGGGGTTCTTGGCATCACGCCCGGTCTGCCGCGGGGTATGCCAGTTCGAGACCCGCCGTGAATCCATCCATGGAGGCTTCTCATCGGCATCCATGCCTCAGAGAGTCTCGAACTGGCATACCCCACGGCAGACCTCGGTGCCAATAGCGAACAATGGAGGCATATGTAACGGCGGATGCGGCCTTTGGCCTTATCCGCCCTACGCAAACCTATACCACTGCGCTCGGCCGTTGGGCGGATCGGTCCGACGCATCGGAGTGAAGCGCATCCGCCATTCCCCGGGGTAAAAGAAGAAAAGGTGCTAGTTCCCGGAACGTTAAGCTGGCACCGCGGAGGCTGGGTAACCCCTTGTGAGACCGTCGCCTGCCTGGACGGCAGGCGATCGAGCCCCCATGGATGGGTTCACGGCGTGTCTCACAAGGGGTTACCCAGGCGGAGCACTGCGCGACGAAGTTCGCACCCTAGGCCCGCCCGTAGTTGTCGTCGAAACGCTGGATGTCGTCTTCGCCCAGATAGGGGCCGGACTGGACTTCGATGATTTCCAGGGGGATTTTGCCCGGGTTGCTCAGGCGGTGGCGGGTGCCGACCGGTATATAGGTCGACTCATTCTCGGACAGCAGCAGCGTCTGGTCGTCCAGTTCCACCTGGGCGGTGCCCTTGACCACCACCCAGTGCTCGGCCCGGTGATAATGCATCTGTAAGGACAGGCTGGCGCCGGGTTTTACCCGGATGCGCTTTACCTGGTAGCGGGTGCCCTGATCTACCGAATCGTAGCAACCCCAGGGACGATAGACCTCCCGGTGCTGGAGATGCTCGGTGCGGTTACCCTGCTCGATCCGGGCAATCACCTTCTTCACCTGCTGAGCCTGACTCTTGTCTGCCACCAGAACCGCGTCCGGGGTATTGATGATCATCAGGTTATTGACGCCGATGGTCGCCACCAGCTTGTCTTGAGTGAAGACCAGTGTGTCGCGTGAATCCACATCAATGGCATCGCCCACAAAGCTGTTGCCATTGGCGTCTTTCTCGGACAGCTCCCAAAAGGACTGCCAGCAACCGACATCGCTCCAGCCCGCATCCAGCGGGACGCAAACCACCGCCTGGCTTTTCTCCATGACCGCATAATCAATGGAGATATCCGGCGCTTCGGCAAAGGCGTCCCGGTCGATGCGAACAAAATCCAGGTCTGTGCTGGCTCTGTCGTAGGCCCGCTGGGCGGCGCTGAGCACCTCCGGGGAGCATCGCTCCAGTTCGGAGAGGAATGCACTGGCACGGAACACGAACATGCCGCTGTTCCAGTAATAATCGCCCTCAGCGAGATACTGCTCAGCGGTGGCCAGGTCCGGCTTTTCCACGAACCGCTCGACGGGATGGCTACCCTGCCCTTCCCGGCGGGTTTTGATATAACCGTAGCCGGTTTCGGGGCGGGTTGGCTGGATGCCAAAGGTCACCAGTTTGTCGGTGTCTGCCGCGTCGGTCGCCTGGGCAATAGCTTTGTGGAAGGCTTCAACCCCCTGAATCATATGGTCAGCGGCAAGCACGAGTAACGTCGGATCATCCTCCTGGGTCAGCGCTTTAACCGCCGCCAACGCCAAGGCTGGCGCGGTATTACGCGCCAGCGGCTCAAGCAGGATCGACGCGCGGCTCTGACCGATTTCCTGGAGCTGCTCGGCCACCATGAAGCGGTGCTCTTCATTGCACACCACAATCGGGTCACCCAAGTCGGGCACCCCGTCCAGACGCAGCAGAGTCTGCTGTAACATGGTGGTTTCACCAAACAGCTTGAGCAGCTGTTTCGGGTAGTGTTTGCGCGACAGCGGCCACAAGCGTGACCCGGAGCCGCCCGCCAGGATAACGGGAACAATCATCGATCAGCCCTGCCGGCTTTTGAGAAATTCATCGAACTGTGCGCCAATTTCGTGGTGACGCACGCCGTATTCGATGTTCGCCATCATGTAGCCCAGCTTGGAGCCGCAGTCGTGACTCTTGCCGGCCAGGCGATAGGCTTCGACGGTCTCGTCAGTCACCAGGGCGTCCAGCGAGTCGGTCAGCTGGATTTCACCACCGGCGCCCGGTTGGGTTTTGGCCAGCAGATCCCAGGTGGACTTGGACAGGACGTAGCGCCCGACAATAGCCATGTTGGACGGAGCCGCGTCGCGCTCGGGTTTTTCCACCATGCCTTTAACGGCGGCGCACTCGCCCTCTTCCACTTGGGCACCGTCGCAGTCGACCACGCCGTATTTGTGCACCTGTTCCCAGGGTACCTCCTCCACCAGAATCTGGCTGCTGCCGGTTTCGTCAAAGCGGCGAGTCATGGCCGCCAGATTGTCTTTGCGTAGGTTGCAGTGGTGCTTGTCGATCAGCACGTCGGGCAGCATTACCGCAAAGGGCTCTTCCCCCACCACCGGGCGGGCACATAGAATGGCGTGACCCAGGCCCTTGGCTTCGGCCTGACGCACGGAGATGACGGTCAGCCCCGGCGGCGTGATGGACCGGACTTCTTCCAGCAATGAGCGCTTGAGACGCGCTTCGAGCTGGGCTTCCAGCTCAAAGCTGGTATCGAAGTGGTTTTCGATGGAGTTTTTACTGGCGTGGGTGACCAGGACGATTTCCTTGATGCCGGCCGCTGCCGCTTCCTCAATTACGTATTGGATGAGGGGCCGGTCGACCACGGGCAGCATCTCTTTGGGGATGGCTTTGGTGGCGGGCAGCATACGGGTGCCCAGACCGGCGACGGGGATGACGGCTTTTTTGATCTGCATGTGTGGTCTCCTTGAGTGTTGGGGGTCGTTCCTGGCGTTCAGGTGGTTGATTGATAGACGTTGAGTTGCGTTACGTTTGGGTTACGGCGGATGCGGCCTTTGGCCTTATCCGCCCTACGCGAAACAAGGTGCGTGGGTTTGGGGTCGGGCCGCAGAAGCCCGTGTAGGGCGGATAAGGGCGAAGCCCGCATCCGCCGTTACCTTCATCCATTGGCACTTACTGATTCAACAGCGCCAGAACTTCGTCCGTTTTTTCCTGCACCAGTTTCTTGTCGCCGCGGCTCTCGGCGTTCAGGCGTACCACCGGCTCGGTGTTGGACATGCGCAGGTTGAAGCGCCAGTCGTCGAATTCCATGGTGATACCGTCGGCACGGTCGATGGCTTTGGCCTGGTCCTTGTAGTGCTCGAATACCCGGTCAATGGCCGCGGCGGCATCGTCCACTTTGCTGTTGATTTCGCCCGGGGACGGGAAGCGATCGATGCAGTCCTGCAGCAGCTCGGACAGGGTCTGCCCTTTACGTCCGATCAATTCTGCGACCAGCAACCAGGGGATCATGCCGCTGTCGCAGTAGGCGAAGTCTCGGAAGTAGTGGTGGGCGCTCATTTCACCGCCGTAGATGGCATCTTCGCTGCGCATCCGCTCCTTGATGAAGGAGTGGCCGGTTTTGGACTGAATGGCGGTGCCGCCGTGCTTTTCGCAGATGTCGATGGTGTTCCAGGTCAAGCGCGGGTCGTGGATGATCTTGCTGCCCGGCACCTTCAGCAGGAAGGCCTCGGCCAACAGACCGACGATGTAGTAGCCCTCGGTGAACTCGCCTTTCTCATCAAACAGGAAGCAGCGATCGAAGTCGCCGTCCCAGGCAATGCCCATGTCCGCGCCGTGCTTGATCACAGCCTCGCTGGTGGAGGCGCGGTTCTCACGCAACAGCGGGTTGGGAATACCGTTCGGGAAGGTCGGGTCCGGCTCGTGGTGGACCTTGATAAATTCGATCATGGGCAGGTGCGGCTCGATCGCATCGATGACGTGGCCCGCAGCCCCGTTACCGGCGTTGACCACCAGCTTCATGGGCTTGAGCTTGTCTTTATCGACGTAGCTCAGCAGATGCTGGATATAATCCTCCAGAACCGAGCCCTTGCGGTAGGCGCCTCTCTTGGATTCGTCCACGGCCGGGAAATCATTGGCTTCGGCCATGGCCTGAATATCGTTCAGCCCGGTATCGCCGCTGATGGGACGAGAACCCTCGCGCACCATCTTCATGCCGTTATAGTCAATTGGGTTGTGACTGGCGGTGATCACGATGCCACCATCGGTTTTCAGATGGCTGGTGGCGAAGTAGATCTCTTCAGTGCCGCACAGACCGATATCGATCACGTCCGCACCGCCGTCCTGCAGGCCTCGGGCGCAGGCAAGCTTCAAGGACTCACTGGTCTCTCGCACGTCGCCACCCACCACGACGGTTTTGGGCTTGAGGTATTCCGCAAAGGCGCGGCCGATGCGGTAGACGATGTCTTCATTGAGTTCTTCACCCAACTTGCCGCGAATATCGTAGGCTTTAAAACAGGTCAGTTTCATCTTCGTTCCGTCCGGTTTGTGTTATTTGTCATCGTTGCTCCGGCACCCCATGGGTGCCAGCCCCACCCGGCTAGCGGGTATAGCTTAAAATTCTCTCGAGCACCTGCTCGATGGTCAGCTCGGTACTGTCCACCAGGTGGGCATCATCGGCGGGCTTGAGGGGTGACACGGCGCGTTCGCTGTCCCGCTTGTCCCGCTCGCGGATATCCGCCACCAAGGCGTCCATATCCACTTTCTCGCCTTTTTCCAATAACTGCAAGTAGCGGCGTTCGGCACGTGCCTCTGGACTGGCGGTCAAGAAGATTTTGACGCCGGCATCAGGGAAGACCGTGGTCCCCATATCCCGCCCATCGGCGACCAGGCCCGGTGCCTGCCGGAAGTCGCGCTGGCGCTGCAACAGGGCCTCCCGGACCGGCGGATAAGCCGCCACCCGAGAGGCGTTCATGCTGACAGCCTCGGTACGAATTTCCCGGGACACATCCTGCTCTTGCAGCAAAATTCGCGTGTCTTCACCGGCCGTGTCAAACCGCACCGCCAGATGACGGGCCACCGCGGCCACCGCATCGGGGTTATCCAGGTCAGCGCCGGCGTTCATGGCGGCCAGCGCGGTCAGCCGATAAAGGGCACCACTGTCGAGCAGATGATACCCGAGGCGATTGGCCACCAGCCGACTCAGCGTACCTTTTCCCGCCCCGCTGGGGCCGTCAATCGCAATTACCGGGATGGGACTGTTTTCGGTCACAGGGGTTCCTTAGCGGTCTTGAACATTCAGATTTGGGGTTACTCGCCGACCCGGATCACAACACTCGGATCGGCGCGCTCAAGCCGTGCCTCAGGGGGCAATGCTCTGAGCGATCTCCCGACAGCGCGCAATGGGGTCGGGCGCCCGGGTAATCGGTCGACCAATCACCAGGTAATGGCTCCCGGCGGCAATGGCTTCCTGCGGCGTCAGGGTCCGACGCTGATCATCCGCCGCACTGTCGGCGGGACGAATGCCGGGGGTGACCAGACAAAAATCCGGACCATGCCGCTCGCTCAACGCCCGGGCTTCCTGAGCCGAGCATACCACACCATCCAGACCACTTTTATGGCTCAGATCGGCGAGATGCAGGACCTGTTCCATCGGGGATCGGTCGACGCCGGTCGAGCGCAGATCCGCTTCGGTCATGCTGGTCAGTACCGTGACCCCAATCAGCAGCGGGCGGCGACCGGAGACTTTGTCCAGAGCCTCGCGGGCGGCGCTCATCATGCGCTCTCCGCCACTGGCGTGAACATTGACCATCCATACGCCGAGGTCGGCCGCCGCACGCACCGCGCCCGCCGTCGTGTTGGGTATGTCGTGGAATTTCAGATCCAGAAAAATATCGAACCCGAGCCCCTGGAGTTGCTCGATCACGGCGGGACCGCTACGGGTAAAAAGTTCCTTGCCGACCTTGAGCCGACAGTTCTCCGGTGAGAGCCGACGCGCCATGGTCAGGCAGTCGTCAGCGTTGTCGTAATCCATGGCAACGACAATGCGTGGAGCCTCGGGATTGGGCATGTTTTCCCCCTATGCACAAAAAAAGCCCGAATTCAGTGAATCCGGGCTGCCATTAAAGCAAATTTGGCATCAAATTGCAGCGTCTAATCGTTGCTGAGGGAGGTGCCTGGGTGACCGTCGCAGGTCATCCCGGGGTCAGTTCAGGGTCATATGGTCGCGGTTGGACTCAATGGTCGCTTCGCCAATGCCCCGCACTTCCACCAACTGATCCAGGCTGACAAACTCACCATTGGCATCGCGCCAGGCAACGATGGCCTCGGCTTTTTTGGTGCCGATTCCATCGAGTTGGGCGAGGGTTTCCACATCGGCGGTATTGATGTTGACGGGCGCCTCGGGTGCAGCATAAGCCGCAACGCTGAACAGCAGGGCGACGGAACACAGGAAGGATGAGATCAGTTTCATGATGAACTCCTTTTGCTTGGTTTGTTGAGTAAACAGTAAACGTCGTCCGACGACGTGGGAACCAGATTATTCAGCGAGACGCGTGGCGCGTAGGGGAAATGTGCGCGGCGTTTTGTAGGAAATTGCCGACAAAATTCTGAGATTTGATAGGGATCACATTATGGTTGTGAAGGCTTCTTTGATTCTCTTGTAGATGCACTTCGTATCAGAGTGCTGCGGTTGGGCATACCCTTGTGAGACACGCCGTAAATACATCCGTGTAGGCTCATCACCCGCCGTCCAGGCGGGTGACGGTCTCACAAGGGTATGCCCAACCTCCGCGGGGGTCACTGAACGTTTCGGGAACTAGCACCCACTGGAGGCCCGGTCGCGTAGATCGGATTAGCGGAGCGTAATCCGACGTTGACTTTGACACAAGATGTCGGATTACGCGCTACGCGCTAATCCGACCTACGGGACTATAGCGGCAACTGTAAAATGGTGGATGACAGGGCTGCGCCCTATATCCACCCTACGAAACACTCTTCTGCTCCGTAAACATCTTGTAGGTGCTATTTCCCGAAACGTGAAGCTGGCACTGCGGAGACAGGGTGTATTGTTGCGAGACCGTCACCCGCCTGGACGGCGGGTGACGAGCCCCCATGGGCCGCTCCATGGCATCCGTGCCACCGCGGCATTAGTGATTCCATTCACGTCATGGGTTCACGGCGTGTCTCGCAACAATACACCCTGTCGCAGCACCCCTGTTCGAAGTAACGAATTCCTACAATTTACTCAAATCCTTGGCATCCCAGTGAGGGAAGTGCTTGCGTACCAGGGCGTTCAGCTCCAGTTCGAATTCGCTGAACTGGTGGTGGCTGGTTTTGGTGCGGCGCAGGCCTTCGATGACCATGCCGGCACCGACGGTGAGGTTGGTCAGTCGGTCAATCACGATAAACGAGCCGCTCATCCGATGATTCGGATAGGCATCCACCACCACCGGCTGGCTGAACGACAACTCGGATACGGCAATGTCGTTTAATTGTAGTTTGTCCGCCGGCTTGTGCTCCTGGGTGTTCACATCGACCCGGTATTCCAGGTTATCGATATGCCCCGAGACCAGCTTGCTGGCGAATTTGAACAGATATTCCTTGCCCGGCTCGCCCGCGTCTTCGTTCATCCAGACCAGGTGTGCCTTGAGGTGATTGGTCTGCTCAACCTTGTCCGCCGAGTGGACAATCATATCGCCACGGCTGACATCGATTTCGTCTTCCAGGGTGATGGTCACAGCCTGCCCGACAAAGGCTTCCTGCAGATCACCATCGAAGGTGACAATGGATTTGATCTTGCTCTTCTTGCCCGACGGCAATACTTTGACTTCATCACCCACCTTCACGATTCCGGAGACGATGGTGCCGCAGAAACCACGGAAGTTCAGGTGGGGCCGGTTCACGTACTGGACCGGGAAGCGGAAGTCCTCGAAGTTGCGCTCGGCCATGACCGGTGCGTTTTCCAGGATTTCCATCAAAGTCGGGCCGGTGTACCAGTCGCAACGTTCGCTGCGATTGACCACATTGTCGCCCTCGAGGGCGGACATGGGCACAAACTGAACGTCAGTCATTCCCAACTTTTCGGCGAAGTTGAGGTAATCCGATTTGATGTGGTTGTAGACCTCTTCGCTGAAGCCTTCGAGGTCCATTTTGTTCACGGCCACCACAATGTGCTTGATGCCCAGCAGCGACGCAATGTAGCTGTGACGACGGGTCTGGGTCATGACACCGTGGCGCGCGTCGATCAGAATCACCGCCAGGTCACAGGTGGAGGCACCGGTGGCCATGTTCCGGGTGTACTGCTCGTGCCCCGGCGTGTCGGCGATGATGAATTTGCGCTTGGCGGTGGAGAAATAGCGGTAGGCGACATCAATGGTGATGCCCTGTTCGCGTTCGGCCTGCAGGCCGTCCACCAGCAGTGCCAGGTCCACTTTTTCACCGGTGGTGCCGTACTTGTTGCTGTCCGAGCTGATGGATTCCAGTTGATCTTCGTAGATCATTTTGGAGTCATGCAACAGGCGGCCAATCAGGGTGCTTTTGCCGTCGTCGACGCTACCACAGGTGAGAAAACGCAACAGCTCTTTGTTTTCGTGCTGTTCGAGATAGGCGTCGATATCGGTTTCGATCAATTCGCTTTGGTGACTCATGGTGTTCAGTTACCTTGGTCTTGAAGTCGATTTTTTTGGGGCCGTCCAGTTGGGTTACGGCGAAGATTTTACGTACGGTAACGGCGGATGCGCGGACCAATACCGCTGCGCTCGGCCCCTACGCAACTTCCGTAACAGGCCGTAACCTCCGCATCTCAGCGTAGGGCGGATAAGCGCAAAGCGCGCATCCGCCGTTACCCAACCTAGAAGTACCCTTCCTGCTTTTTCTTTTCCATGGAGCCGGAGCTGTCGTGATCGATCACGCGGCCCTGGCGCTCGGAGGTTTTGGTCAGCAGCATTTCCTGAATGATTTCCGGCAGCGTGGTCGCTTCGGATTCCACCGCACCGGTCAGGGGGTAGCAACCCAGGGTGCGGAAGCGCACCATTTTCATTTCCGGCTCTTCGCCCGGCTCCAGCGGCATACGTTCATCGTCTACCATGATCCAGGTGCCGTCACGTTCGACCACCGGACGCTTGGCTGCGAAATACAGGGGCACCAGCGGTATGTTCTCAAGGTGGATGTACTGCCAGATGTCCAGCTCGGTCCAGTTCGACAGCGGGAACACGCGAATGCTCTCGCCCTTGTCCACCCGACCGTTGTAGATGTTCCACAACTCCGGACGCTGGTTCTTGGGATCCCAGCGGTGGTGCTTGTCGCGGAAGGAGTAAACGCGCTCTTTTGCCCGGGACTTTTCTTCATCGCGACGGGCGCCGCCAAAGGCGGCATCAAACTTGTACTTGTCCAGCGCCTGCTTGAGCGACTGGGTTTTCATGATGTCGGTGTGCTTGGCGCTGCCGTGAGTAAAGGGGCCCACGCCCATCTTCACCCCTTCCTCGTTGATGTGCACAATCAGATCCCAACCGAGTTCCTTCACGCGCTTTTCGCGGAACTCGATCATTTCCTTGAACTTCCAGGTGGTGTCGACGTGCATCAGCGGGAACGGCGGCTTGCCCGGGTAGAACGCCTTCTGGGCCAAGTGCATCATGACCGCCGAGTCCTTGCCGATGGAGTACAGCATCACGGGGTTATCAAACTCCGCCGCCACTTCGCGAATGATATGGATGCTTTCCGCTTCCAGTTGTTTCAGGTGGGTAAGATTGTATTTGTCTGACATTCCGCTCAACACTTTTTGGGGGCGGGACAAGCACGAGACTCACCCGCCCTTGGGTGACTGGGATTCGAAGTAAGGCGCATTATAGAGTAATGCGCCCCGTCCTTTAATGATCGATTACTTCTAAGGATATTCCGGTCTGTTTGGCCAGTTCCACGAAGGTCGGGAATGACGTGGCCACGTTAGTGGCGTCCTTGACCCGGATTGGCTGCGTGGCCCGCAGCGCTGCGATGGCAAAGGACATGGCAATGCGGTGGTCGTGGTGGGTTTCCACTTCACCGCCGCCCATGGTGCCGCCCTGAATCACAATACCATCGGGAGTGGGCCTGGCATCGATACCGAAGGTGGTCAGACCGTCCGCCATCGCCTGGATACGGTCACTCTCTTTCACCCGCAGCTCTTCCGCGCCGGTCAGTACCGTCTCGCCCTCTGCACAGGCGGCGGCGATAAACAGCGCCGGAAACTCATCAATCGCCAGCGGCACCTGATCTTCCGGTACGTGAATACCTTTCAGCGGCGCATAGCGAACGCGGATATCGGCTACGGGCTCACCGCCGACGGTGCGCTCGTTGCTCAAGGTCAGGTCTGCACCCATGGCCTTCAGAATATTGATCACGCCCACCCGCGTGGGGTTGATGCCGACGTGGGTCAGCGTCAGGTCAGAGCCGGGCGCAATACTCGCCGCCACCATGAAAAAGGTGGCCGAAGAAATGTCCGCCGGCACTTCAATTTTGGTGGCGGTGAGATGACCGCCGCCAGTGAGCTCAGCCACTGCGCCGTCTTTCTTCACCTCGTAACCGAAACCGGTCAACATGCGCTCGGTGTGATCACGGGTCGGCGCCGGTTCGGTTACCCGGGTGGTGCCCTGAGCATACAACCCGGCCAGCAGCACGCAGGATTTCACCTGAGCACTGGCCATGGGCAGTTGGTAATCAATGCCTTTCAACGCCTGCCCGCCCTTGATCTTGAGCGGCGGACGACCGCCTTCAGCGGTATCAACCACGGCCCCCATCTCACGCAGCGGGTTGGCAACGCGATCCATGGGACGCTTGGCCAGAGACTCATCGCCGCTGATTTCGCTGTCGAACGCCTGCCCGGCGAGAATGCCCGACATCAGGCGAATGGTGGTGCCGGAGTTACCGATATACAGCGGCTTCTTGGGCGCCTTCAGGCCGTGCAGGCCCACGCCGTGAATTTTGACCCGGCCTTCGCTCGGCCCTTCAATCACCACACCCATATCGCGAAACGCCTGTAGCGTCGCCAGAGCATCCTCCCCTTCCAGGAAGCCTTCCACTTCGGTCACGCCATCGGCCAGCGAGCCGAGCATGATCGAACGGTGGGAAATCGACTTGTCGCCCGGCACCCGAATGGTACCGGTCACGGCGCCGCCGGGTTGCAATAGGTAATCTATTTTTCCTGTGGTCATGGCTGGTATGAACGCTCTCTTGGCCAGAATATTGGTGAAATGGTCCCGGGCGGCTTTGGCTCGGGTGAAGATGCCCAGCAGATACTCGCTGTCTTCACGGTCGATGGCCGCG
Source organism: Marinimicrobium sp. LS-A18 (assembly GCF_000463525.1). NCBI lineage: Bacteria > Pseudomonadati > Pseudomonadota > Gammaproteobacteria > Cellvibrionales > Cellvibrionaceae > Marinimicrobium > Marinimicrobium sp. LS-A18. The sequence goes on along the minus strand of NZ_AWEP01000002.1, from coordinate 642,885 downwards.
CGCAACCGGGTCAGGTTGTCGATAAACAGATCCAGCGAATCCAGAACCGCGCCCCGGTTCGCTTTCATGATGTCGTGCCACATCACCGGGTCACTGGAAGCTATACGGGTAAAGTCCCGAAAGCCGCCGGCGGCATAGCGGAAGATGTTCGGGTTACCGATATCCTCTGCCAGGGTATCAACCAGTGAATAGGCGATGGCATGAGGTAAATGGCTGGTGGCGCCGAGCACCTGGTCGTGCTCTTCGACGGACATATCCAGCACTTCGGCACCGACGGCCTGCCACAGGGCCCGTACCCGCTCCAGATGCACGGCGCCGGTCTCGGGCAGCGGCGTCAGGATAACGCGGTGGTTTTCATACAGATCCGGGTTGGATGCGGTCACTCCGCTGCGCTCGGAGCCAGCAATGGGATGGCCAAGCACCAGTTGGGCAGGGCTTTGCCCGTAAACCGATTCTGCGGCGGAGCGCACACTGCCTTTGACACTGGCGCCATCGGTAATGGTCACCGCCGGCGACACCTGATCGCGAATGGCGGCCAGCACCGATTCCACCGCCAGGGTCGGCACGGCGATAAAAATGACATCGCCCTCGCCCAATTCGGGTGCGACAGCACTGAGATCATCCACCACCCGATCCACTACGCCCAGCTCAATGGCTTTGCGGCCCGCGTCCGGGCGGCGAACCACCCCGATGGCCTCACGACAGGCGTGCCGCTGGCGCAATCCCATGGCAAGACTGCCGCCGATCAATCCCAGACCGACCACCACCAATTTGCCGATGACCGGCATCGAATCAGACGCTGTGTGCTCCTCAGAAGTGACCGCCATGACTGCCCTTAAAGAACCGCTTTCGGATAGGAACCGAGCAACTTCAGGTCCGCCGCCCGCGACGACACTTCGTTGAGCACCTTGCTCACTTCCGCGTCCTGGGCGTGACCACTGAAGTCGATGAAGAACACGTAGGTCCAGGCACCGGTGCGCGCCGGGCGGGACTCAACCCGGGTCAGATCGATATTATGACGGTGGAATGGCTCGAGCAGGTTGTGCAGTGCGCCCGGCTCATTGCGCATGGCCACCACCAGGGAAGTTTTGTCGTCACCACTGGCGGGAACGGACTCGGTACCGATGATTAAAAACCGCGTGGAGTTATCCGGCTCATCTTCAATCTTCTCGGCCAACACTTTTAACCCGTACAGCTCGGCGGCCATGCTGCCCGCAATGGCGGCAGCATTCCACTCCCCTTTCAGACGCTTGGCCGCTTCCGCGTTACTGCTTACAGCAATGCGTTCGGCGTTCGGGTAATGCGCATCCAACCATTTTCGGCACTGGGCCAACGACTGGGAGTGGGAGTAAATACGGCTGATATTTTTCACGTGCGTGACATCGGATATCAACAGATTCTGATGAATCCGCAGCTCCACTTCCCCACAGATTTTCAGGTTGGAGGTCATGAAATTATCCAGGGTGTGATTGACCACACCCTCGGTGGAGTTCTCCACCGGCACCACGCCGTAATTGACCGCTCCGGCTTCCACTTCACGGAACACTTCATCAATGGCCGAGAACGGCATGGCAATGGCGGAATGACCGAAATGCTTGAGTGCCGCCTGCTGGGTAAAGGTGCCCTCCGGCCCCAGAAACGCCACTTTGATCGGCTGTTCCAGGGCCAGGCAGGCCGACATGATTTCCCGAAACAGGCGCGCCATTTCCTCGTTGCTCAAAGGCCCCTGATTGCGCTCCATGGCTTTGCGCAGTACCTGGGCCTCACGCTCGGGACGGTAAAAACTTTTCGCCGCCTCTTCCGGGTTTGCGCTCTTTTTGACTTCCGCCACATCCTGGGCGCACTGAGCCCGCTCGGAAATCAGTTTGCCGATCTGATCGTCGATCGAATCAATGCGATCGCGCAGCACCTTCAGTTGTTCAGATTCGTTCATAGAAGCATCGTTTACCATTGAGAAGGCACCCGTTGGGTGCCTGTCGTCGTGTTTGTGCATTGTCGCTTGGACGCTGGGGTGACGGCGGGTGCGGCCTTTGGCCTTACCCGCCCTACACGTACCGTGACAGGTGCATCAGTTTTCGGCGTCGTCCTCTACCAGGGACTCGCCGCTTTCTTCGTCTTCTTCGATGCGCTCCACGCCTTTGACGTGCTCACCTTCTTTCAGGCGAATCAGACGCACACCCTGGGTGTTTCGGCTCAATACCGAGACTTCGTCCACTCGCGTGCGCACCAGCGTGCCCATGTCGGTGATCATCATGATCTCTTCGCCGTCGAGCACCTGCACGGCGCCCACTACCGAGCCGTTACGATCGGTGGTCTGCATGCCGATCACGCCCTGGGCACCGCGCCCTTTGGTGGGGAACTCTTCCACCGGGGTGCGCTTACCATAGCCGTGTTCACTGACCGTCAGCACCTTACCGCCCTCCTGCGGAATCACCATGCCAACGACCTGATACTCGTCGTCCATACGAATACCGCGCACACCACGTGACACACGGCCCATGGAGCGTACGGTGGACTCTTTGAAGCGCACAGTTTTACCGCTACTGGAGAACAGCATCACATCGCAGTCACCATTGGTAATGGCGGTAAACGCCAGCGAATCACCTTCATCCAGCTCGATGGCCTTCAGGCCGACACTGCGCTGACGGGAGAACTGATCCAGCGGCGTTTTCTTGACCGTGCCGCGACGGGTAGCCATGAAGATGAAATGGTCCGCGTCGTAATTCTTGACCGGCAGAATCGAGGTGATCCGCTCGTCACTTTCCAACGGCAACAGGTTCACCACCGGACGCCCGCGGGATTGACGCCCTGCCACAGGAATCATATACACCTTGAGCCAATAGACTTTACCGGCATTGGTGAAACACAAAATCGTGTCGTGGGTACTGGCAATCAGCAGGTGTTCAACAAAGTCCTCATCCTTCACCGCCGTGGCCGATTTGCCCATACCACCTCGACGCTGGGATTGGTAATCGTCCAGCGGTTGGGTTTTGGCATAACCATTATGGGAAATGGTCACCACCCGATTCTCTTCGGCAATCAGGTCTTCGGTGGTCAGATCCAGCGTAGAGGCGGTAATTTCGGTCAGACGATCATCGCCATAGTCGGTCATCACCTGCTCAAGTTCTTCACGGATGACTTCCAGCAGACGTTCGGGACGGTTCAGAATATCCAGGAAACCGGCGATCTGCTCGAGCTTCTCTTCGTATTCGGACAGCAGCTTGTCGTGCTCCATGCCGGTCAGGCGGTGCAGGCGCAGATCCAGAATCGCTTGCGCCTGGGCGGCCGACAGGTAATAGGCGCCGTCGTGTACGCCAAACTCTTTGCCCAGATCTTCCGGCTTGCAGGCGTCGTCGCCCGCCCGCTCCAGGAAGGCGGACATCTGACTGATGTCCCAACCCCGGGCCATCAGCCCTTCTTTCGCTTCGGCCGGTGACGGCGAGGCTTTGATCAACTCGATCACCGGGTCGATGTTGGCGATGGCCATCGCCAGACCTTCGAGGATATGCCCCCGCTCGCGCGCTTTGCGCAGCAGGTACACGGTCCGACGGGTCACCACTTCACGGCGGTGACGGACGAAGGCTTCGAGCAGTTGCTTGAGGTTCAACAGCTTCGGTTGGCCATCCACCAGCGCCACCATGTTGATACCGAACACGGTCTGCAGCTGGGTCTGGGCGTAGAGGTTGTTGAGCAGGACTTCGCCGGACTCGTTGCGCTTGACCTCAATCACGATGCGCAGGCCATCCTTGTCCGACTCATCGCGCAATTCGCTGATGCCGTCGATCTTTTTGTCCTTGACCAGCTCGGCGATCTTTTCGATCAGACGCGCCTTGTTCACCTGGTAGGGAATTTCGTGCACCACGATGGTCTCGCGACCGGTTTTCGGATCTTCTTCCACTTCCGCTTTGGCGCGCACGTAGATACGACCACGGCCGGTGCGGTAAGCCTGCACGATACCGGCGCGGCCGTTGATGATCGCCCCCGTCGGGAAGTCCGGCCCGGGGATGTGCTCCATCAGGTCATCGATGCTGATGTCTTCATCGTCGATCAACGCCAGGCAGCCGCGCACCACTTCTTTCAGGTTGTGGGGCGGGATATTGGTGGCCATACCCACGGCAATACCAGAGGAGCCGTTGACCAACAGGTTGGGAATACGGGTGGGCAGCACATCGGGGATGCGCTCGGTGCCGTCGTAGTTGTCGACGTAATCGACGGTTTCCTTGTCCAGGTCCGCCAGCAGGTCGTGGGCGATTTTGGCCATGCGCACTTCGGTATAACGCATGGCGGCGGCGCTGTCGCCGTCGATGGAGCCGAAGTTGCCCTGCCCGTCCACCAGCATATAGCGCAGGGAGAACGGCTGAGCCATACGCACCACGGTGTCGTACACCGCCGAGTCGCCGTGCGGGTGGTATTTACCGATGACGTCACCGACCACACGGGCCGACTTGAGGTAGGGCTTGTTCCAGTCGTTCTTGAGCTCGCTCATGGCGAACAGAACGCGCCGGTGCACCGGCTTGAGGCCATCGCGCACATCCGGCAGGGCCCGCCCCACAATTACGCTCATGGCGTAGTCGAGATAGGACTGTTTGAGTTCGTCTTCGATGTTGACGGGTGAAACTTCTTTCGCTAATTCGCCCATGGACTCGCTGAGTTCCTTATTATCAAACGTCGGAGAAGCAACCCTTACCAGAGAGGCCAATAAAGCCCCCCGAGCCGTGCCCAACGGGCCCTCTGGGGCCTGTCGGGGCAGTATCCAGGCTGCCGCACAAAGGGCGGAATACTACCATAAAAACCGGCTAAGGGGGTGATTTCAGGGCGTTTTTCGAGCGAAGAGGGCCTGCATGCCAGCGGCCAATAAGAGTATACTGGCGGCCTTTGGACAAAGTTGTATTCAGGATTCCTTTTATGTCAGCCCCGCAAACCGTCAGCCTGATCATCAAAGCCCGCTGGATTGCGCCCGTGGTGCCGGAAAACCGGGTGTTTGAGCACTGTGCCCTGGTCGTCGATAAAGGCGTCATTCAGGCGCTGGTACCCCAGGAAGAAGCCGACAAACGCTACGACGCCCAACAGGAAATCTTCCTGGGCAACCACCTCCTGATCCCCGGCCTGGTCAATGCCCACGGTCACGCGGCCATGAGCCTGTTGCGGGGCTATGCCGACGATCTGCCCCTGAAACAGTGGCTGGAGGGCCATATCTGGCCCGCCGAGGACCAGTGGCTCAGCGAGGACATGGTGCGCGACGGCACGGAACTGGCCATGGCCGAGATGATCCGCTCCGGCACCACCTGCTTCAGCGACATGTACTTTTTCCCCGAACAGGTGGCTCAGGCAGCGCAACAGGCCCACATGCGCGCCCAGGTCAATTTTCCGGTGTTTGACGCCCCCAGCGCCTGGGGCCAGGGCCCGGAGGACTATTTCCGCAAGGGGTTGGCCCTGCACGACGACTTTCGCGCCAGCGAACTGGTCCGGATCGGTTTTGGGCCCCACGCCCCCTACACCCTCTCGGACGAGCCGCTGACCCGCATCGCCACTCTGGCCCAGGAGCTGGACGCCCCGATCCATATCCATCTGCACGAAACCGCCCAGGAAGTCAGTGACTCCATCGAGCAGCACGGTAAACGCCCCATTCAACGACTGGCCGAGCTCGGGCTCTTGTCACCCCTGACCCAGTGCGTGCACATGACCCAGGTGGACGAGGGCGATATCGAGCTGATCCGGGACAGCGGCGCACAGGTGGTTCACTGCCCCGAGTCCAACCTCAAGCTGGCCAGTGGCTTCTGCCCCGCACAGCGTTTGCTGGACGAGGGCATCAACGTCGCCCTAGGCACCGACGGCGCCGCCAGCAACAACGACCTGGACCTGCTGAGCGAAATGAAGACCGCCGCCCTGCTGGCCAAAGCGGTGGCCGGTCGGGCCGACGCTCTGGATGCCCACAGCGCCCTGCGTATGGCCACCCTCAACGGCGCGCGCGCCCTGGGGCTGGACGAGCACATCGGCAGCCTGGAGGTGGGCAAGTCGGCGGATATCACCGCCATCGAGTTGAGCGATTTGCCTTCGCAACCCGTATACCACCCGGTATCGCAACTGGTATACACCAACTGCGGCCATAAGGTCAGCCATGTCTGGGTGGCCGGCAAGGCCCTGCTGCTCAGTCGCCAGTTGCAGACCCTGAATGAACGCGAATTGATCGGCAAGGCCCGCTGGTGGGCCAAGCAGATCAAGGGACAACATTAAGCGGAGATCAAACATGAGCAATGTCGACGCGGCTGAAGTCGCCAAATTTGAGGCCCTGGCCAGCCGCTGGTGGGATCGCGAGAGCGAATTCAAACCTCTGCACGACATCAATCCGCTGCGCGCCAACTTTATCGACGAACACTCTCCGGTCGCCGGCCGCAAGGTGCTGGACGTGGGCTGCGGTGGCGGCATCCTGAGCGAGGCCCTGGCCCAGCGCGGCGCTGAAGTGACCGGCATTGATATGGGCGAGGCCCCCCTGGGGGTTGCCCGCCTGCATGCCCAGGAGTCGGGATTGACCATCGATTACCACCAGATCACCGCCGAGGCTCTCGCCGAACAGGAAGCCGGTCAATACGATATCGTCACCTGCCTGGAGATGCTCGAGCATGTGCCGGACCCGGCCTCGGTGATCCGCGCCTGCGCCACTCTGGTCAAGCCTGGTGGCCACGTGTATTTCTCGACCATCAACCGCAACCCCAAAGCCTATGTGTTTGCCATTGTGGGCGCTGAGTACCTGCTCAAGCTGTTGCCGAAAGGCACCCACGACTACCGCAAATTCATCCGCCCATCCGAGCTGTCGCGCTGGATGAGGGCAGCCAGCCTCGAGCTGAAAATCCTGACCGGCATGACGTACAACCCGCTGACCAAGACCTACAAGCTGGACCCGAACGATGTCAGCGTCAACTACCTGCTGCACGCCCGCCAGGTGGGCTGACCGATGACCGAGAAGTCCGAGAAAAGCTCAACGATTGAGCACCGTCCAATTCGCGCCGTGATGTTCGATCTGGATGGCACTTTACTGGATACCGCGCCCGACTTTGTGGTTGTCGTAAACCGGCTGCTGGCTGAGTACGACCGCCCGCCCCTGGCCGACGCCACCATCCGGCGCAGTGTGTCCAATGGCGCCAGAGCTCTGGTTGAGCTTGCCTTTGGGGTGGAGCCGGGTCACCCGGATTTCGAGACACTCCGAACCCGACTCCTGGCGCTTTACAGCGATCACCTGGCGGTGCACACCGCGCTATTCCCCGGCCTGCAAACACTGTTGCAGGTTCTCGGCGAACGGCAGATTCCCTGGGGCGTTGCGACCAACAAACCGGCGGCCTACACCCTGCCCCTCATGGAGCAGTTGGATCTACAGCCCGCCCCCCAGAGCATCATCTGCCCGGACCACGTCACCGAGCGCAAACCACACCCGGAGTCACTGTTTCTGGCCGCCAAGCATCTGGGCTGTGAACCCGAGCATATTCTGTATGTTGGCGATCATCGGCGCGATATCGAATGCGGTCGACAGGCCGGCGCCATCACCATTGCCGCCGCCTATGGCTACATCGAGGACGGGGACGATGTCGACGCCTGGGGCGCGGACTACCGCGTGGACCACGGCCGGGAGATTCTGCCCATTCTGGACACGCTGCTCCGATAAGCATTGGCCCTATCGGTCAACACCCAACCGATCAACACCGAGCGTTACACCGAAAAGAGTTGAACTATGACACTACCGGACAATTACCAACCTGCCCCCAGCCTGCTCAAGGATAAAATCATTCTGATCACCGGCGCCGGGGACGGTATAGGACGGGTCGCGGCGAAAACCTTCGCCGAACATCGGGCCACGGTGGTATTACTCGGGCGCACCATGGCCAAGCTGGAAAAAGTCTACGATGAAATTGAACAGGCCGGTGGTCCCCAGCCCGCGATTTACCCCATGAACCTCGAAGGTGCCACCGAAAAAGACTATCGCGATCTGTCCGACACCCTGTATCAGGAGTTCGGCAAGCTCGACGGGATTCTGCACAACGCCAGCGACCTGGGTGAGCGAACGCCCATCGCCAACTACGCCGCCGACACCTGGCTGCGGGTGATGCAGATCAATGTCAACGCGCCTTTCATGCTGACCCAGGCGCTATTGCCACTGCTGGAGCAATCCGGCAACGCCAGCATTGTGTTTACCAGTTCCGGCGTCGCCCGGAAAGGCCGCGCTTACTGGGGCGCCTATGCGGCCTCCAAGGCGGCGCAGGACAACCTGATGCAGACCCTGTCGGAAGAGCTGGACGGTGCCCTGCCGATCCGGGCCAACAGCATCAACCCCGGTGCCACCCGCACCCGGATGCGGGCGGCAGCCTACCCGGCGGAAGATCCGCGTACCCTGCCGACGCCCGAGTCGCATATGCCGTTGTATCTGTATCTGATGGGTGAGGATTCGGTGGGCGTGAATGGGGAGATTTTTACGCCGTAGGTGGAGCGACGGTGAGTTACGGCGGATGCGGCCTGCGGCCTTATCCGCCCTACGGACGCTCCGAAGCGTCGGACCGATCCGCCCTACCGGTGTTCCTGCATGGCTTGCAGGAGTGAGGCTTCGGCCCGGGACAGACCACAGCGTCGGGCCACTTCTTCGACGCTGACACCCATGCGGAACAGTTGATTGGCTTCGGTGTAGGGCTGCTCCGTTGGTGCGTCGGACGATCCGCCTGCGCCCTGCGCCAGGCGCTTTTCCATGGCGATCAGGCGATTGCCCATGCCAATGGCGGCGCTGTTGGACACCGCCAGCTCACTTTCCAGACGACGATGACTGGAGCGCACCTGATCCAACTGGCGATGGCTGGCCCGCAGCGCCACCAGGGCGACCGCTATCGCCACAACGCTCAATACCAGACTCAAGCCAACGGCCAGCAGCATCCAGTTCATCCGTTAAATCTCGTCCAGCTCGGCCCACTCTTCGTTGGTGAGCAGCTTGTTCAGGTCAATCAGGATCAACAGCTCGTCGTTCTTGTGGCACACGCCCTGAATAAACTTGGCACTCTCTTCATTGCCAACGTTGGGCGCGGTTTCAATCTCGGACTGATTCAGATACACCACTTCCGCCACACTATCGACCATGATGCCGATCACGTGGTTATCCGTTTCGATGATCACAATGCGGGTATTGTCCGTGACTTCCCCGTCGGCCAGGCCGAACCGGTGACGGGTATCGATCACCGTGACCACGTTGCCGCGCAAATTGATGATGCCAAGCACATAGGGTGGCGCACCCGGCACCGGCGCAATTTCCGAATAACGGAGCACTTCCTGTACCTGCATGACGTTAATACCGTACGTCTCGCCATCCAACCGGAAGGTCACCCACTGCAGAACCTGATCGTCCGCATCTTTGTTCTTTTGCTTACTGGTTTTGGTATCAGTCGCCATACATCAAATCCTCAATCGCTCTTGCTGTTCGTCATTATGCATTGATACGCACTATAGCTGATATCACGGCGGTTCGCTGCGCGTTTCCGGTGCCTCGCCCCGCACACCTCAGGCCCGCTTGCGATCCGCCTCCATCAGCAACTGGCCGATACGCGGAATATCCAGCAGCGCGCACATGTGTTCTTTGACCGTTCCCGCCAACCAGGGACGCCGACTGCGTTCGGTGCGCCACTTTACATCCTCCGGGTCGAGACTGATGGGCTGGTTGACCGAGTCCACCGCCAGGCCCCAGGGCACCCCGTCGATGGAAATCACATATTCGGCGGTTTCAACAAACCGCTCATCATAGCGCTCCGGCATGACAAACCGCGCCGTATTGACCGTGCGTATTTTGCCGGTCGGAGTCGGCAGCAGCCCCATAAACCAGTCCGCCTGTCCGAACAGCGGTGTCAGTTCATCGGTCAGCGGCTGAATCTGTCCCAGGGCGATCAGCGGCACCGCCAGGGTCAAACCCGACACTTTGAACAACAGCACATCGAATCGCTCCTGGGCCCAGGCGGGACGTCCGTTGGCCAGCCATTCGACGTCCTTCAAGCGGAATTGTCCGGGCTCCGGTTCAGGCATCAGGTCCGGTGCTGATTGGGGTGGCGCCGTTTCAGCAGTATCAGCTTCGGGGGCCAGGGGTTCGGCCAACTTGACCCGGGGTTCTGGCGTCGTCCTCGCCTCTGGCACGTCGGTTGTGGGCTCGATGGTCGGCGCAGACAACCAAGTCTTAGGTTTGGGCTTGGGCTCGACCACGACCGGCTGCGCAATGCTGTGCGATTGAGCGGGCCGGGTCGGCGTTTGCACAGTGGCTGTGGTGCCGGCTTTCAGGGGCGTGGCAGCGCTGTATAGCAACTTCTGCAGCCGCTCGCGCTGCTCCTCCACCGGATCAGCGTAGGGAGGCTCTTCCGGCACCGTCAGCAGATCGTCTAAATAGGCCTGCAAAAGCCCCTGCGGATCCTTTGACATCCGGCTCATGTCGCACTCCCTGCGGCAACACTGGCCGTCGAGGGCTCTTTCTTCAACAACCACTTGTACAGAGACCGATAAGCGTCCACACCCCGACTGTCCGGCTCGAACAGGTGCGGCGGCACGCCCGCCTTGCTGGCGTCCCGAAACTTGGTATCGACTGGAATCATTCCGGGCCAGACCTGGGTCGGGTAAGTATTGCGGATGGTCAACAGACTGCTGACCGACGCCTGAGTACGGCGATCGAACATCACCGGCACCACATGGTATTCCAGTGGCCGCTTGCGAGACCGACTCATCATCTCCAGGGTATTCACCATCCGCTCCAACCCTTTCAGCGCCAGAAACTCGGTCTGCACCGGCATTACCAGGCGGTGGGCAGCGGCGAGCGCATTGATCATCAGCACCCCGAGCAACGGCGGGGTGTCCACCAGCACCAGGTCATAGTCGTCATACACCTGCGCCAGGGCGCGGGTCAGCACCAGCCCCATCCCCTCCTGCCCGACCGCATGGCGTTCCAGTGTCGCCAGTGCCGTGGCCGAGGGCAACAGGTCCAGGTTGTCGAAATCGGTTTTCTGGATCAGCTGCTTAACCCGCTCGGGATACAGCTGTTTGCGCTCTTCAAACAGCGTAAATACGCTGCTGCGCGCCGTGTCAGGATCTTGACGGAAATAGGTGCTCAGAGAACCGTGCGGATCCAGGTCCAGCAGCAATACACGCCGCCCCTGCTCGGCGGCAAGGCCGCCCAGGGCCACGGTGGTGGTGGTCTTGCCGACCCCGCCTTTCTGATTGGCAATGCTCCAGACGCGCAACAGATGCGATCCTCGTTTTCGATGGCCTGGTGGGTGAAGGGCGCAAAGCGCCAAAATTCCGCAGGCCAATCCGGTTTAGGTTACGTTGATCCAGGATTAAGCAACAGACATACCATTCGAACTGCCACTATCCATTCGAGCTGGTACTACCGCTGCCGTGGCAAATCCGGGTCGCTGCTGAAGAGCAGCCCCCCGCCCTCCAGTTGCACCGGCTCGACCGGTGCGGCGGATTCCCCGCTGTCGCCCGAAGAGCTATCGGCCTCCGGACCGGATTCTTGAGGTGCGCCCTCCTGGTCAGCCTCTCGCGGCGACAGAAATCCGCTGCCGTCACTGCCATCGAGCGCCGCACTCGGACGCTGGATCGCTTCGCGGGCGATCATCAGGGCAACCCGGCGGTTCTGGGCTCGCCCTTGCGGGGTGTCGTTGTCCGCACTGGGCTGGTGCTCCCCGTACCCCACAGCCGACAAACGCTGCGCCGACACACCGGTTCCAGACAGCAATTTGACAATGGCACTGGCCCGCGCGGCGGACAACTCCCAGTTACTGGGATAGCGAAGATTGCGGATGGGCTGGTTGTCCGTGTGCCCCTCCACCTGAATCGGGTTGTCGTACTCTGCCAACAGGCGGGCCATTTCGGCAAAAATATCCCGGGCCTGGCCACTCAATTCCGCGCTGCCCGACTCAAACAGAATACTGTCTCGCAGCTCTACCTGCAGCCAGTACTCGTTCGCATACACTTCCAGCAGGTCATCGCCAATCAGGTCGGAAAACCGCTCGCTGATACGTTCCGCCAGCTCTCCCAGCTCACCCAGGCCCTCTTCGCCCGCAAGGCCTCCGGATTCGCCCATCATTGGGTGCTTGGTATCTCCACGATCATCGCCCCGAATATCGATGGCACTGGCCGAGGGTGAGCGCGAAGGCTGACCTACCTGAATGGGCTGTACCGCACGGGCCGGCTCAAAGGCCTCCATCAGGGTATCGGACAGCACCCGGTATTTGCTCTCATTGACCTGGGAGATGGAGTACATCACCACAAAAAACGCAAACAGCAGGGTAATGAAATCCGCGTAGGACACCAGCCAGCGCTCGTGATTCACGTGCAGTTCTGTGGGGCGACGGCGCGGCATGGGCAACCTCTACTTGTGCAGGTAGCCGTTGAGTTTCATTTCAATGGAGCGCGGGTTCTCGCCATCGGCAATGGCAATGATGCCCTCGATCATCAACTCCCGGTAATGGGAGCGCTCATTGATACACATCTTGAGTTTGTTGGCGATGGGCAACAAAAACAGATTGGCGAGCGCGACCCCGTAGATGGTCGCCACAAACGCCACGGCGATACCCGGACCGAGCTGTTCGGGATCGGCGAGGTTGCGCATCACGTGGATCAGCCCCATGACCGCGCCGATGATGCCGATCGTGGGGGAATAGCCACCCATACTTTCATAGAAACGCACGGCGTCCTGATCGCGCTGCTCGCTGAGCACCAGTTCGTTTTCCATGACCCGGCGAATCACGTCCGGCTCGCTGCCATCGACCATCAGTTGCAGGCCTTTGCGCGCAAAAGGGTCCTTTTCGCGATCGGCAATTTCCTCCAGGCCGAGCAGGCCCTGTTTGCGAGCCGTCACCGACCAGCGCACAATCTGATCAATACCACCGCGGAACGCATTGACCGGCGGGCGAAAAATCCAGGGGAAAATCTGCAGGGCACGCTTGAGATGGACTTTGGGGGTCTGAAGCATGGCCGCCCCCAGGGTGCCGCCGATCACGATCACGGCAGCGGGGCCATTGAGCAGAGAAGAGAGGCTGCCGCCCTCAGCAAAGTTGCCGCCAATCAGCGCCGCGAAGCCGATGATGACACCGAGTATGCTGAGGATATCCATGTCAGCAGACCTCGCGCACGAGTCTGGGGCCGATGTCTTTCAGGCTGAGGACTTTATCCGACAATCCGGCTTTGGCTACCGCCATGGGCATACCATAAATCACGCAACTGGCTTCATCCTGTGACCAGATGCTCGAGCCGGCATTTTTGAGCATGCGCGCGCCTTCCCGACCATCGGCCCCCATCCCGGTCAGGACCACACCCAGCACTTTGTTCCCGTAGTGCTTGGCGGCCGAACCGAAGGTGATATCCAGTGAGGGTTTGTAGGTCATGCGCTCGTCTTCAACGATGCGCAGCCCGCCCCGGGCATCCAGCATCATCTGCTTTCCTCCGGGGGCGAGTAACGCCACCCCCGGTTGCAAGGTATCCCCTTCTTGCGCCTCGCGCACCTGAATCTGACATTGGCGATTCAGCCGTTCGGCGAAAGCGCGGGTAAAGTTCTCCGGCATATGCTGCACCAGAACAATGGGCAGCGGGAAAGTGGCGGGCAGGTTGACCAATACATCAGTGAGCGCCACCGGCCCACCGGTCGATGCGCCAATAACCAGAAGTTTATAGCTACCACGAGGGCGCGCCGGTGTCTGCGGCTCCCGGGCAACCGGTTTTTCCGTGGGTTTTTCCGCCGCTCTGGCGGGTTGCAGGCGAGTCGCCTCGCGCGAGGCCGAAGCGGAGGCGCGGGCCTGCCGACCGAGGGTCAGCAGGCGTTCGTGCAGTTTATCCCGCAGCCCCTGAGCATTGCGGGAGACTTCCCCAAAATCCTTGGGCATAAAGTCCATGGCGCCGGCCGCCAGTGCGTCCAGGGTAATGCGCGCTCCCTCATAGGTGAGGGACGAGAACATCAGAATCGGGACGGGGCGCTCGGCCATGATATGGCGCACGGCGGTAATGCCGTCCATCTCCGGCATTTCGAAATCCATGGTGACCAGGTCCGGGCGCAGGGAACGGGCCAGCTCCACCGCCTCACGACCGTTGGTCGCGGTGCCCACGACCGAGAGATCCGGGTGTTGATCGATCATTTCTTTCAGTCGCTGACGAAAGAAGTTCGAATCATCTACGATTAACACCCTCAATGGCATTGTTGCTTACTCCAGCCTGTTCAGTACGTCCGCTCCTCTTCGTCGGGGAGCACAGAGTTCAATCGGGATTATACGCCGCCCGCGTAGCGCTTGAGCAACCCCGGAATATCGAGGATCAATGCCATGGTGCCGTCGCCGGTGATGGTGGCGCCGGCCATTCCGGGGGTGCCCTGAAGCATTTTGCCCAGGGGTTTGATCACCACCTCTTCCTGCCCAATCAGTTGATCGACCACAAAGCCCACCATGCGGGTACCAATAGCGACTATGACCACATGCGCCTCGCGCTCTCGGGCCTTACGCGGTCCGGTGATCAGCCAGTCTTTCAGGTAGAAAACCGGAATGGCCCGATCGCGGATGGTCACGCACTCCTGGCCGTCCACGGTGTGGGTTTTGGACATATCCATGTGAAAAATTTCCTGCACGCTGGCCAGCGGCAAGGCGAAGGCCTGCTCGGCCAGCATCACCATCAGCGTCGGCATGATTGCCAGGGTCAGCGGCACTTTAATATTCAGCCGGGTGCCCTCGCCCTTGGCGGACTGAATTTCGATGGTGCCGTTGAGCTGGGTGATCTTGGTCTTGACCACATCCATCCCCACACCCCGACCGGACACATCGGAAATTTCTTTCTTGGTGGAGAACCCCGGGGCAAAAATGAGGTTGAACGCTTCGGTGTCCGAGAGGCGATTGGCGCTGTCGCGATCCATGACCCCCTTCTCCACGGCGATATCCCGCAGTTTGTCGGGGTCCATGCCCGCGCCGTCGTCGGTGATCGACAGCAGGATGTGATCGCCCTCCTGCTCGGCCGCCAGAACGACTTTACCGGTGCGTGGCTTCCCATTCGCCTCGCGCAGGTCGGGCAACTCGATACCGTGGTCCACCGAGTTGCGCACCAGGTGAACCAGAGGATCGGACAACGCCTCGACCAGGTTTTTGTCCAGGTCGGTATCCTCCCCCACCAGTTCCAGATTCACTTCTTTTTTCAGGTTGCGCGCCAGATCCCGCACCACCCGGGGGAAGCGGCCGAACACTTTTTTGATCGGCTGCATCCGGGTTTTCATCACGGAGGTCTGCAGGTCGGCGGTTACCACGTCGAGATTGGAGACGGCTTTGGCCAGGGACTCGTTTTCAATATCGTCACCCAACCGCACCAGGCGATTGCGCACCAATACCAGCTCGCCCACCATGTTCATGATTTCGTCGAGGCGCTGGGTATCGACCCGCACGGTGGTTTCAGCCGGCGCCGGACCACCGTCCCGATCGGCCGGTTTGCCGGCGGGTCGACCCGCCGGCGGCTTCTTGCCATCGCCCGCGCCACCCCCGGCCGGTGCGGCAGGAGCGGCTTTTGGAGCGGACGGGACGCTATCGGGTTTTGCCGCAACGCTTGTATCCGGCTTTTTGGGGGCATCAGGTTTTTCGGAGGCGTCAGATTGCTTCCGGGTCGGCCCCTGTCCCTTACCGTGCAGCTCATCGAGCAGCGACTCGAACTCATCGTCACTGATCAGATCATTGTTGGACGAATTGCCCGATGCGGATTTACCACTTTCTGCGGGCGCTTGGGCTGGTTCAGACGGCTCTGGCGCCGCAGACTTTGCCGTCGTGCCGGTCCCCGGGCCCTTGCCCTTACCGTGCAGCTGATCCAACAGCGCTTCGAATTCATCGTCATCGATTTCATCGCTGTCTGAAGCGGAGGCTGCGGAGGATGGTTTGGCCGGCTGACTCGCACCCGGGCCTTTGCCTTTGCCGTGCAACTCATCCAGCAAGGCTTCAAACTCGTCTTCCTGGATGACATCACCCTGGTCCGACGAAGGCTTCGCTTCGGATCCGCTTTTGGCGGGCGCGGCACCGGGCTCATCGGCAATGGCATCCAGCAGTTGCTCAAACTCGTCGTCGGTAATATCGCCCTGGGCTTTGGGTGTGCTTTCGCCGACCGGCTCATCGGGCCCGTGGCTCTGATCACTTTCGGAAGTGGTATCGGCGCCACCGCCAATCGGCTCGCCGT
The DNA here is from genome assembly GCF_000463525.1 of Marinimicrobium sp. LS-A18. Taxonomy (NCBI): domain Bacteria; kingdom Pseudomonadati; phylum Pseudomonadota; class Gammaproteobacteria; order Cellvibrionales; family Cellvibrionaceae; genus Marinimicrobium; species Marinimicrobium sp. LS-A18. The sequence continues at coordinate 626,688 of NZ_AWEP01000002.1, read as the reverse complement.
TTACCAGCCGCTGCAGGGTGTCGATCAACTGAGGGTCGGCGGGAGACATTTCTTCCCGTTGCGATACTTCCGCAAACTGCTGGTTGATGGTATCGAGCGACTGCAGCACCACGTCCATCAACTCGGAAGTCACCTGACGCTGGCCATTGCGCAACACATCGAACAGGTTCTCGGTCACATGGCAACACTCCACCATGGGATCGAGCTGGAGAAACCCAGCCCCACCCTTGACGGTGTGAAAACCACGGAAAATCGCGTTGAGCAAATCAGCGTCATCGGGGCGCTGCTCCAGCTCGACCAACTGCTCGGAGAGCTTCTCCAGTATTTCGCCTGCTTCGACCAGGAAGTCCTGGAGGATTTCTTCGTCGTCACCGAACCCCATTCAGCGCTCCTATCAAACCTATCTCACCGGTTATTGTCATCGGGTGGTCGCCCCTGGCTGACCACCCTGGCGCGCAGTGCGCCTGCGGGTGAACCCTGTTCCGGCCCAGGTCAAAAACCCAGGCTCGACAGCAAATCGTCCACTTCGTCCTGACTGGATACCACGTCAGCCCGTTCGCTGGCGTTCATCTGCGGCCCCTCTCCGGAGCTCTGTTCACGTTTTTTCACTGCCGCTTCTTCACTATCGGCCTCGGGCACAAAACCTGTAACATCTTCCACCTGGGCGGCAATCCGGACCAGGCTGACCAGATCCTGCTCCACGTCATTGATCAGTCCGATCACCCGCTTGAGCACCTGGCCGGTCAGGTCCTGAAACCCCTGTTCGAGCACAATTTCCTGCATATTGCGGCCAATGGTCTCGGTACCGGTCACCATCTGCCCCAGAAAATCGTCCATCCGGTGGTACAGCTCGCGAAACTCATCCGGGCTCATTTCGCGGCGCTTCAGCCGGGCCCACTCCTCTTTCAGAGAGCCGGCTTCCTGCCCGAGATTGGTGGCGATGGGCGCCGACTCGTCCACCATATCCATGGTTTTTTCGGCAGCCTGTTGAGTCAGGTCGATGACGTAGTTCAGACGGTTGGAGGCGTCCCGGATTTCGGAGTTTTTGATATCGGGCGGTTCGGAGCTGAGGTCACCATCAACGTTGAAGTTGACGATGGCATCGTGCAGTCCGCGCGTCAGACGTCCGACGGACTGGAAAATATGCCGGTCGCGCACTTCGGTGATCGCGTGAATCAGCTGGGAGGCCTCTTCATACTGGTCTCCCTGAAGCTTGTCGACCAGCAGCTTGGCGCACTCTTTCAGCTCGGAGATGAACTCATCGTTTTCATGCAACTGGGATGTTGAAGCCATGAATAAGCCTTATTGTCGCTATGGGCCGGCGCCCCAAGACACCGACGGCGCGCGGTTTAACCGACGCGTTCAAAAATTTTCTCGATCTTTTCCTTGAGCGCCGCAGCGGTAAACGGTTTGACCACGTACCCGTTCACTCCGGCCTGAGCGGCTTCAATAATCTGATCGCGCTTGGCTTCAGCGGTCACCATCAATACCGGCAAGGCATGCAGCTTCTCGTCCTCGCGCACCGCGCGCAGCAGATCGATGCCGGTCATACCGGGCATGTTCCAATCGGTCACCAGGAAGTCAAAGTCGCCGCTGCGCAGCATCGGCAAGGCGGTTACCCCGTCGTCAGCCTCGTGGGTATTGCTGAACCCCAGGTCTCTGAGCAGGTTCTTAATAATCCGTCGCATTGTCGAGAAATCGTCGACAATCAGGATTTTCATGTTTTTATCCAATGCAACCTCCGTCTACTCTGGCGGGAGTCTGGTTTCAAGAATGGGAAGCAGCGCCACAGGGCGCCCACCACACCGGTGATATTGGTATTCTAGCAAGGCCGGGCCCGGCAAAGTACCCACAAACCTCTGGCGCGTCAATCATTACCCTGCCAGTCGGCCAGCCGGGTCCTCAGGCGCAGGGCCGCCTGGCTGTGGATCTGGCTGACCCGGGATTCGCTGACCCCGAGGACCTGCCCGATCTCCTTCAGGTTGAGTTCTTCATCGTAATAGAGCGCCAACACCAGTTTTTCCCGCTCCGGTAGTTGGGTTATCGCCTGCGCGAGGGATTGCTTTAGCGCCGAGCGCTGAATTCCGTCCAGAGGGCTGGCGTGCTCGGACCCGGGGCCCGCCATATGCTGGCTGGTATCGTCATCGCCGAAGGTCTCTTCGTAGCTGAACAGCCGGCTGGCACTGGCATCGCGCAGCATATCGAAATACTCATCCAGCTCAATGCCCAGCTCGTCGGCCACTTCGGCATCCTGGGCATCCCGGCCGGTACGCCCTTCCACAATGCCGATGGCCTCGCTGATCCGCCGGGCGTTCCGGTGTACCGAGCGCGGCGCCCAGTCGCCCCGGCGCATTTCGTCCACAATGGCGCCGCGAATCCGGATACCGGCGTAGGTTTCAAAGCTGGCACCCTTGGAGGCATCGTACTTCTGAGAGGCTTCTATCAGGCCGATCATACCGGCCTGAATCAGGTCATCCACCTGCACACAGGCGGGCATGCGCAACATCATGTGATGGGCAATGCGCTTGACCAGGGGCGCGTAGTCCTCGACCCGGATCTGGTTGCCAAGTTGTCGGGTTTTATCGTACATGGCTAATCCATCGGCTGCGGCCATTGTCAGCTACCTCACACCGTCTAGCGACTGTTGGCGACCTGGAGCAGACGCTCGACAAAAAATTCCAACCGCCCCGTGGGCGCGCTGGGCAGAGGCCACTGATCCACCTCTTTGGCGAGCGTACGAATCGCTTGCGCCGCCTTGCTCTGAGGGGCGAACTCCAGCAGTGACTTTTGTTTCTGTACGGCTTTACGCACATTTTCGTCAAAGGGAACATGGCCCACGTATTGAAGGGTGACATCCAGAAACCGCTCGCACACGCTGTTGAGCTTGTTGAACATCATCTGCCCTTCGCGGGTGGTGCGGGTCATATTCGCCACCACCCGGAAACGTTGCAGACCGTGGTCCCGGTTGAGCACCTTGATCAGGGCGTAGGCATCGGTAATCGACGAGGGTTCGTCGCACACCACCACCAGCACCTCATTGGCGGCCCGGACGAAGCTCACCACGGTATCGGAAATACCGGCGGCGGTATCCACCACGAGAATATCCACCTGATCGCTCAGCTCACTGAAGGCATTGATCAGGCCCGCATGCTCACGGGGCCCGAGCATGGTCATACGCTGGACGCCGGAGGCGGCGGGCACAATTTTCAGACCGGAGGGGCCGTTGACCAGCACATCCCGAAGCCCCATTTCGCCGTTGAGCACATCGGACAGGGTATGTTTGGCCTTGAGACCGAGCAGCACATCGACATTGGCGAGCCCCAGGTCCGCATCCAGCAGCACCACGCGGCGGCGAAGCTCGGCCAAAGCGATACTCAGATTGACGGAAATATTACTCTTTCCCACACCGCCCTTGCCGCCGGACACTGCTATGACTTGAACCGGACGCATTTGACTCATCTGCCGTTCTACTCCTCATGTTCTTCGACTGACCCTGACAAGGTCGATTATAGGGCCCGGCGGGCGACGGTGGCCGTGGCACCCTGGGGGCGGCGCGCGGCGTCATCGCGCCGACCGACCAGGCTGGCCGCTCGGGTCACCAACTGGTGCGGGCGAGCCACCTGAATATCCCGGGGAATATCCTGACCGTCGGTAGTATAGACGATTGGCACCCCGGCCTGCATGACCACACCCAGCGCCTCACCCAGGCTCGCACTCTCATCGAGCTTACTGAGAATGCAGCCGGTCAGCCCCTGACCGCCGTAGGCGTGCACTGAGGCCTTGAGCATCGCCGCCTGACTGGTGCTGGGCAGCACCATCAGTGGTTTGACCTGAGGCAGGCGACGGAGTGTGTCGAGCTGCTCGGTCAGCCGGGGATCGCCCTGGCGGAATCCCGCGGTATCAATCAGCACCAGTGCGTGACGGCGCAGACTGTAGAGCACCGACTCCAGGCTGGACTGATCGTCTACCACCCGCAGGGTCACGCCGAGAATACGCGCCAGGGAGCGAAGCTGATCATGGCCGCCGATCCGGTGGGTATCCAGGGTCACCAGGGCCACATCCCGAGCACCGTGTTCCATGACATAGCGGGCCGCGAGCTTGCCGATGGTGGTGGTTTTGCCGGCCCCGGTGGGGCCGACCAGTGCGTAGACGCCACCCCGGGAGACCGGGTCGGCGCCGTCAGCCGGCAACTTGCGCGCCAGCTGCGCCAGCGCCCCCGTCCAGGCTTGCGCGAGTGGCTGACCGGCCGGAGTGTCGTTGAGAATGGCTTCCGCGGCCTCCGGGGACAACCCCATCCGCTCCAGGCGCCGGCCAATGCTCGCCAGGCCCGGTGCGCGAGCCGCCGGCTTCGGGCCGAGCATCTGTGAGAGCTGCTCTTCGAGCAGATAGCGCATTTCGGCCAATTCCGCCTGCAGGCTATCCAACCGCGGATCGGTGGTTTCCGTGCCCGCCGTACTCACCAGACCCGCGGGCGGCTCATCGTCCCGCAGCGGGTAACGCTCGGCGGCACTGACAAAGCCGGCCGCCCGAGACGTATTCCGTTCAGGCTTGCTCACGCTGACCGGGTCCCGGTCAGTCCCGGCGGATTCAAGCAGAGAGCGCTCCACCCGAATACCCGCATTGACGCGCTGATTCGGTTGAAGAAACTCGCGCGCCGAAGCATCCAGCTCGCGCTGAGCCAGTTGCCGCTGGCGGGCACGCTCGATCGCATCGGCCCGCTGCTGCCCGGTTTCCGACGCGGGTCCGGTCGAGAGTGACTCGCCTGATTCGGCATTTGCAGCCGGCACAGACCTCTCGGCCGCCTCCGGGAGGGACACCGAGGCCTGAGTGGTCAACAGCTCCACCCCGTCTTTCGTGCGGTTGCTGGAGAGGATGACCGCATCGGGACCCAACTCCTGACGAACCATTTCCAGGGCGCGTCGCATATCCGCCGCGAGAAATCGTTTGACCTGCATCGTTGTACTCCTCGTCAAAAAACGGGCCTGTTAGTTGTTGGACTCGGGCCGGAATCATCAGGGCCCTGAGTCTTGTCCGGGTTACCGGTTGTTGGTCTGACCGGCGCCCACCGTGGCATCAATGGAAATCTGCTTGTTTTCCGGCACTTCGGTGTAGGCCAGAACGTTCATATCCGGCACGCTGTTGCGCGCGAACCGGGCCAGCATATTGCGCAGTGGCGCGGCGACCAGCAGGATCAGCGGTTTACCGGCCACTTCCTGCTTCTGGGCCGCCTCCATGAGCGAGCGCTGCAGTCGTTCTGCCAGGCTCGGCTCGATAAAGGCACTGTCGTCCGCGCCAGATTTTTGTGCCTGCTGAAGGGTATTTAGCAACAACTGTTCCAACTCTGGCTCCAGGGTGATGACCGGCATCTCCGGCTCTGAACCCACGATGTTCTGGACGATCTGGCGCGAGAGCGCGACCCGGGCGACATTGGTCAAAGCGGCGGGATCTTGACTCTTGCTGCCATTGGCCGCCAATGCTTCGGCGATCGAGCGCATGTCCCGAATCGGTACCCGCTCGCGCAGCAGGTTCTGCAGCACCTTGAGCAGCACATTCAGGCTGATGGTATTGGGCACCAGTTCCTCGACCAATTTGGGCGAGTTTTTCGCGAGCATATCCAGCAGCTTCTGCACATCTTCATGGCCAAGCAGCTCCCAGGTATGTTTCTGCAGAATCTGATTCAGGTGGGTGGCAACGACAGTGCTGGCATCCACGACGGTATAACCCAGTGTCTGGGCCTTCTCTTTCTGACTGGCATCGATCCAGACGGCGTCCAGCCCAAAGGCCGGATCCTTGGTTTTGGTACCATCGAGCTCGCCAAAGACCTGACCGGGGTTGATCGCCATTTCCCGGTCCGGATAGACCTCGGCTTCGGCCAGCGAAACACCCATCAGGCTGATCCGGTATTTGTTCGGCAGCAGGTCCAGGTTGTCCCGAATGTGGACCGATGGAATCAGAAAGCCCATTTCCTGGGACAGCTTGCGCCGCACTCCCTTGATCCGCCCCAGCAGCTCCCCGCCCTGCCCCCGGTCCACCAGGGGAATCAGTCGATAACCGACTTCCAGCCCGATGATGTCCACCGGCTGGACATCATCCCAGTCAAGTTCCGCCGATTCTTTGGCGGGCGGCAGAGAGGCCTGTCCGGGGTTCGGTGCCGACGGCGTAACCGTCGGCCCGCCACCACCGCCCCCGGAGGGACGCCCACCACCGGGTCGATAGTCATCTTCTTCCACCGCCTCGGGCTGCTGGCTGCGCCAGTGAATAAAGTAGGCCAGGCCACCACAGAGAAAGCCCAACCCCAGAAACGCCACGTGAGGCATACCGGGAATCGAGCCCATCAACAACAGAACTCCCGAAGCGATCGCCAGTGCCTTGGGCGTGGCGAACATCTGCCCCATGATCTGCTCGCGCATGTCCTCGGAGCTGTTGACCCGGGTCACCAGAATCGCCGCCGAGGTGGACAGCAGCAGCGAGGGAATCTGGGCAACCAGACCATCACCGATAGTCAACAGAATGTAATTCTCCAGCGCCGTGGAAAAATCCAGGTCATGCTGAATCATCCCGATGCCCAGGCCACCGATAATGTTGATCACCAGAATCAGAATACCGGCGATGGCATCGCCGCGCACAAATTTGCTGGCACCGTCCATGGCCCCGTAGAAGTCCGCCTCGCTGGCGACTTCCTTTCGACGTGTCCGGGCTTCTTCCTGATCAATCAGCCCCGCATTCAGGTCGGCATCAATGGCCATCTGCTTGCCGGGCATGGCGTCCAGGGTAAACCGGGCGCTCACTTCCGAAATCCGCCCCGCCCCTTTGGTCACCACGACGAAGTTGATGATCATCAGAATCAGAAACACCACCAAACCCACGGCGTAGTTGCCGCCAATAACCACTTCGCCGAACGCCTCGATCACTTTACCGGCCGCATCGCCGCCCTCGTGGCCGTTGAGCAGCACCACCCGGGTGGAGGCGACATTCAAGGCCAGGCGTAATAGGGTCGCGACCAGCAGGATGGTGGGAAACACCGCGAAGTCCAGCGGGCGCATGGCGTACACGCCCACCAAGAGCACGACGATGGACAGGGCGATATTGAAGGAAAAGAAGGCGTCGAGCAGTATCGGCGGCACGGGCAGGATCATCATGCCCAGCAGCATGAGCAGCAGTACGGGTATGCCGATGTTGCCACGACCGAGTCCGCGAATATGGTTGAAGGCGGCGCGGCGGTCGATGTTGTTCAGTTGGCTGAAACTGGGAAGTGCCATGTAGGTCGCTTTTTTGACGGTTTCGTTAGTTGACCGTCTTATCGCAAGAAGCGTACCAATTGGTGAAGGATAGTCGGTGGAGAGATTGGTGGTTATCTGAGAGTCCGGCGGCTACGGGGTGAAGCCTTCCGGGACACGCCGTAAACCCATCCCTGGGGGCTCGCATCGCGGGTCCCCCGCTCCACGGTCCCGGAAGGCTTCACCCCGCATCCGCCTCCGAGTGAAATTCGACCGACCATGGTATTCGGCTGGCACTGAGGCGGATGCGGGGTATAGCCATTGGAGACTCTCGGAGACATGGATGTCGACGAGAAGCCCCCATGGATGGGTTCACGGCGGGTCTCCAAACGCTATACCCCGTAGCCGCCGGGCTCTCCAAGAACCACAGCCCCCGGTTGAAACGACCTCAGTCGAAGCGCATATCGCGGGGGACCTGGATGTTTCTTGGGTAGGCAGGTTTTTCGCCGCGGCCCTTGCGGAAATTGCGTAGCTGGAAGACGTAGGCCAATACCTGGGCAACGGCCATGTACAGATCCGCCGGGACTTCCTGATCGATTTCCGTAGTGTGGTAAATCGCCCGTGTCAGGGCGGGAGATTCCATGATATCGATATTGTGGGCGCGGGCGATTTTGCGGATTTTCATGGCTGTTTGATCCGCCCCCTTGGCCACCAGAATCGGTGTCGCCATGGTATCCGGATCGTATTTCAAGGCCACTGAATAGTGCGTGGGGTTGGTGATGACCACGTCCGCCTTCGGGACTTCCGACATCATCCGGCGCTGGGCCATTTCCCGCTGCAACTGACGGATTTTGCTCTTGACCTCCGGCTTACCTTCGCTGTCCTTCATCTCATCCTTGACTTCCTGCCGGGACATTTTCAGCTTCTTGTTGTTCTCGAAAATCTGAAATGGAATATCAATCGCGGCAATGGCAATGGTGACCGCGGCCAGAGCGATAGCGGCAACGCCACTGAGCCACACCGAGTTTTTGATGGCGGTCAGCGGCTCCTGATCCGACAGTCGGAGCATATCCTGCTGTTGCACCACTAGCAGGCCAACCGCGACCGCCATGATGAGCATTACCTTCCCCAGCGCTTTGGCGAGCTCCATCAACGCTTTAAGAGCGAACATGCGCTTGAGACCGGCAAGCGGGTTCATCCGGCTGGCTTTGGGTGCCATGGATTTGCTGCTGAACAGCCAGCCTCCCAGACCAATGGGGCCGGCGATGGACGCCACCAGCAGCAGAGCGAACACGGGCAGCATGCTTAGGGTGCCCTGGTACAGTGACGCGGTCAGGTGTTCGACCATGGCGTCGGTGTTGAACACCACTTCCCGCTCCAGCGAGAAATTGAATTTCAGGATGCCGGCGAGCTTGCCCGCCATAAACGGACCGAACAGCATCAGGCCTATAGTGCCGGCGAGCAATATGAAGGTGGTGGTCAGTTCCCGGGATCGGGGAATCTGCCCTTCTTCGCGCGCTTTTTCCTGTTTTCGCGCCGTGGGTTCTTCTGTCTTTTCCTGACTGCTGTCGTTTTCTTCGGCCATCAGGGCACTCCTATTACCAGTCGAACCAGTTCAAAGGCTTCCTGGGTGAAGACTTCGAACACGGGAAGCAGTGCGGGCAAGGCGAACCACATGACCAGGATTCCGAAGATGAGGGTCATGGGAAAGCCGACGGTGAATACGTTCATCTGCGGTGCGGAGCGATTCATGGCACCGAAGGCCATGTTGATGATCATGACAGCAGTGAACACCGGCAAGGTGATCACCAGGGCGGCGCTGAACAGCCAGGTGCCCATGCCGGCGATGGTGGCGAAGGCGCCAGAGCCGAGGCCGCTGCCGCCGACGGGCAGGCTCTGGAAGCTGTCCACGAGCATGCCGATGATGATGAGGTGGCCGTTGTAGCTGAGGAACAGCAGGGTCGCGAGCAGCAGGTAAAATTGGGACAGTACGGTGGTGGAGACGCCGGTGGATGGGTCGTTCATGGCGGCGAAGCCGAGGCCCATTTTCATGGCCATGAGTTCGCCGGCCAGAATAAAAATGTGCAGGAAGACCTGGAGCATGAAGCCCATGGCGATGCCGATGAGCAGTTCTCTGGCGACGATGGCCATGGCTTGTATGGAGACGAGGTCGATGTCGGGTGGTGGCGGTAGCAGCGGTGCGACCAGTAGGGTGACGAAGGCGGTGAGGACGATGCGTACTCTTGCAGTGACGGTCTGGGCGCCGATGACGGGCATGGCGAGGAAGAGGCCACCAATGCGCAGCATCGGCCAGAGGTATTGACCGATAAATTGCATCAGTTGTTGTTCGCTCAATACCAGTTCGTTCATTGGTTCAATCAATCGCCCTTCGAGGGTGCCATTCTGAGAGTCCGGCTTCGGAACCAAGGGGCTTCTTTTCAAAACACATGAACCCGTCCCTGGGGCTCCATCGCTTCATCCATGAAGCGACGGTTTGAAAAGAAGCCCCTTGGTCCCGAAGCCTCATAGGTGTCGTAGCGCTTCGTGCTGTTTTTCTATCCTATTAAGTTTGGGACGTTGGTGTATAAACGGGTGAACAGGTCCATGAACTCTCTGAGTAGCCAGGGGCCGGCGATCATGACTGAGGCCAGGGTGACCAGCAGACGTGGCAGGAAGCTCAGGGTCTGTTCGTTGATCTGGGTGGCGGCCTGGAACATGCTCACCACCAGGCCCACCAGTAGGCCGGGGCCGACGATGACGACCAGCATCAGGATGACGAGGTAGAGGGCGTCGGCGAAGATGTCCATGACAACTTCCGGGGTCATAGGGCCTCCTTATACACCGAAGCTGGCGGCGAGTGTGCCGATGATCATGGCCCAGCCGTCGACGAGGACGAAGAGCATGATTTTGAACGGCAGTGAGATGATCAGGGGCGAGAGCATCATCATGCCCATGGCCATGAGCACGCTGGCGACGACGATGTCGATGACCAGGAACGGGATGAAGATGATGAATCCGATCTGAAAGGCGGTTTTGAGTTCGCTGGTGACGAATGCCGGGACCAGGATGCTGAAGGGGGTGTCCTGGGGTGTCTGGATGTCCGGGTTGTCGGCGATGCCGACGAACAGTTCGATGTCAGATTCGCGGGTCTGGGCCAGCATGAACGCGTGGAAGGGTTCGGTGGTTCTCGCCAGTGCCGTCTGGGCGTTGATTTCTTCGTTGATGTAGGGTTGCAGGGCTTCGGCGTTTACGCGTTCGAACACGGGCTGCATGATGAACAGTGTGAGAAACAACGAGAGACCAATCAGTATCTGGTTGGATGGCGATTGTTGTAAGCCCAGGGCCTGACGCAGGATGGCGAAGACGATGATGATCCGGGTGAAGGAGGTCATCATCAGCAGGATCGCTGGCAGGAAGGTGAACGCGGTCATGATCGCGAGGATCTGGAGCGTGACCGTGTATTCTTCCGAGCCGTCCGGGTTGGTGGTGACGGTCAGGGCCGGTAAGCCGGGAATGGCGGGCAGGGAGCCGCCGACGCCCTGCTCCGCTGGCGGTTGGGTTTCCGGCGTTTCCTGGGCGAGGGCCGGTCCCGCACCGAAGCTCAGCAGGATCAACAGCAGCAGCGAGCCGAGAAAGCGGTAGTGAATTAGTGGGTAAGGCTTCATCAGGGCTTGGTGTTCTTGTTCATGATGTTCATCAACCGCTGTTTGAAGTCGCTGCTTCTGACGCCTTGTGCGTCGATCACCGGTTCTTCAAACACGTGAAGTGTGCGGATTTGTTGGGCCGTTACGCCGAGCAACAGTTGCTGACCGCCCACTTCCACCACCAGCAATCGCTCGCGGGTACCCAGCGGCAAGGTGGCGACCACTTTCATGGCCGAGGAATTCGTGAAGGCACCCTGTCCAAAGCGGCGCAGCAACCAGGCGAGGGCGAAGATCAGTGCGATGATCAGCAGCAGGCTGAACAGCACACTCATCAACTGGGTGGCGGCACTTCCTTCCATCAGCGCAGCTTCTTGATCCGTTCGGACGGACTGATGACGTCGGTCATCCGAATGCCGAATTTTTCGTTCACCACCACCACTTCACCATGGGCGATCAGGGTGCCGTTGACCAGGACATCCAGCGGCTCACCCGCCAGCCGGTCCAATTCAATCACCGAGCCCTGGTTGAGTTGCAGCAGGTTGCGAATAGTGATGGAGGTACGCCCCACTTCCATGGAAATGGACACCGGGATGTCCAGAATCACATCCAGATCCGGGTTGGTGTTGGGCTGCTCGTCTTCGGTCAGCTCATCCAGGGCAACCCGGTCGACGTCGCGACCAAAGTCCTGTTCCTGCCCGGCGCTGTCCGAACCTGCATCGGCAGTATCATCGTCGCCCTCATCACCCTGCTCCATCATGGCCGCTTCCCACTCGGCCGCCATGGCATCCTGGTCTTTGTCGTCGTCGTGGGTATCATTTTCGTTTGCCACTGGAGCCCCCTTCGTTTGCCGTAATGTTATAGGCTGAACTGTGATCAATTAAACCGTGAATTTTCAAAGCCAGATTGCCGCGAATCTGTCCCAATCGGGTGCGGAACATGGGCACGCCATTGGCGGTGACGACATGGTATTCCGGAAACTCCACCGGAATCACATCACCCGCCTTCAGGTTGATGATGTCCCGCAGGGTAATTTCGCGCTGAACAATATCGCACTCAAGATCGACCTGAGCGGCGAGCACATCCTCACGCAAGGCTTTGACCCAACGCTCATCTTTCTCGTCACTATCACTCTGCAGACCGGAATCCAGCACCTCCCGGATCGGTTCGATCATGGAGTACGGAACCGTGATGTGCAGATCGCCACCGCCGCCATCGAGCTCGACGTGGAAGGTGCTGACCACCACCACTTCGCTCGGGCTGACAATATTGGCCAGGGACGGGTTGACCTCTGAGTTCATGTACTCAAAGGTGATGGGCATGACCGCCTTCCAGGCCTCGCCGAGATCGACGAACACCTGATCGAGCACCATCTGCACCACACGCAATTCGGTCGGAGTGAATTCCCGGCCCTCAATTTTGGCGTGCCGGCCATCGCCGCCGAAAAAGTTGTCCACCAGTTTGAACACCAGGCGCGCATCCAGAATGATCAGGGCATTGCCGCGCAGCGGGCGGAACTTCACCATATTCAGACTGGTGGGCACATAGAGGGTGTGCACGTATTCGCCAAACTTCTGGATCTGGATACCGCCGACGGACACATCCGCCGTGCGCCGCAGCAAATTGAACATGCTGATGCGGGTGTAGCGGGCGAAGCGCTCATTGATCATTTCCAGCGTGGGCATGCGCCCGCGGACGATGCGGTCCTGGGTGGTCAGGTCATAGGCTTTGACCGGATCCATCTCCAAATCGTCATCGGTATCGATATCGCCTTCATCGACCCCGTGAAGCAGCGCATCAATTTCGTCTTGTGAAAGTAAGTCTTGCACGAGCGGCTACCTTATGGTTTTTACTGCATCACAAAGCTGGTAAACAGAACCTGTTCGACACCGGGCTGCCCCATCTCCTGTTCGAGAATGGCCTGAACCCGACGCAGCGCGTCCTGACGCAGCAACTCCCGACCTTCCGGTGTCTGCAGGTCTTCAAACTCCTGGCCGCTGAACAGCATGATCAGATCATTGCGAACCCGGGGTAGATGTTGCTCCAGTACTTTGACCACCTCATTGTCGCGCAGCATCAGATTGACTTCGGTCTGCAGAAAGCGCTGCCGGCCACGGACATTGTAGTTAATGACAAATTTTTCCTTCAGCGGAAAGTAGATCGCCGGCTGGCGCGCCGGCTCCAGGGGTTCCACCGCTTCGGCTTCAGCGGTGTCGCCGTCGGGCGCCGGTTCATCCGGGGCCAGAAAGTGCAATAGCCCAAGGGTTACCCCTACCGACAACACCACCAGCAACAGCGCCAGCACAGCCAGTTTGATTTTCTGATTGCGTTGGGTCTTGCGGTCAATTTCCGCCTGTTCTTCTTCGGTCAGCTCGCGCTCATCGTCTTCTTCGGCCATGCCAAAATTCCGTCATTCACAGTGCTTGAGGGGGATAGAGCAAGCCCCGTGCCAAGTCAGGCACGGGGCTTGCGCGGATACTTTGGCACAGGGAAGGCGTTCGGGCAAGAAACAACGAGGGGTTGGGTGAAGGTCGAGGTGTTCAACTCAAGCGTAGTGGTCCACCAGGCGATCGCTGATACGCTGCTCGATCATTTCACCCTCTGGATCATCGGCATCGGAACCCAGGCCTCGACCCGCCGTCCGGCCATCGCTCTCCTCACCCGCCTGCTCCTGGCCTGACTGATCCGAGACATTCACATCCACCAGATCCAACCCCTGCTCCGCGAACATTTCCCGCAGACGGTTGGCGTTCTGGTCCAGGGCCTCACGGACCGCGACCTGGGGGCTGGTGAAGGTGACACTGATTTGATCCTGGTTGGCACTGACTCGAACCTGCATGGGTCCCAGATCCGGTGGATCCAGACGCAACTCCGCCGTGGAAAGCTTCTGAGCGGCCATCCACAGCACTTTCTGGCCCACCGCCTGCCCCCACTGCCCCTGCCCCACCGGGACCCGCACATCGGTCTGCACGGTAAATCCCCGCTCGGTCGGAGAGAGCGGCTGGCCGCGGTTGGCCCCATCCAGTTGCGCCAGCGCATTGGCCGGGGACTGCCCCCCATCAAACGACGTACTGGCCTTGGAACTCGATTGCGTCGAGACATCGGCAATTGCTTGCAGGGTCTGGGCGAAGGCCTCTTTACCGTTCTTGCCTGCCGCGACACTCAACTCCAGTAGCCCCTTCAACTCAAGTCCTTCAGCCCCCTTGTCTGCGGAAGCCGTCGCAACCAACCCGGGCAGCAGTCCGGTTTCGGGAGTGGCCCCCTGTCGTTGGGTGGCCAGAGCACTCAGTTGCGACAGATAAGCGATGCCATTGCGCCCAATGGCATCGCGCAGGTGGTTGGCATCCGGAAACCGGGTCATCAGCTCGGGCAGTGCCGTCATGGGGATGGCTTCCAGGCTCTCGGCCACCTGATCCAGAGGGGCGCCGTCTTTCAGGTCCGACAGCAATTGGCGCAGCGCCTTTTCCAGCTCCGGTGACAGGCTGCCTTCATCCAACTGGACCTTGAGTTGCTCCAATATGGCGGTCACATCATCGGACAGCGCCGCCCAATCCTCTTTGCTCAGATTGGCCAACAGCGCTTTGTCGTCTTTCGTCAGGGTGGTGCTCACATCAGTGCCGTCAGCCGGGTTGGCGTCGGCCGCCCTGGCATTATCGGCTGATGCGGTCGGCTCCCGCGAGGCGTCCGTTTGCGCAGCGTCGTTTGCCTCGGGGCGCCGGGAAGCGGTTGGCCCATCGCTCCGGACGTCACGGTCTTCTGGCCCTCTCTGAGCATTGGCGGGTTCCCGCTGCGCCCCTTCGCGGGGCTCAGTTCGGCGGCTTGGCGCGGTCTCCTCCCGCAGGGACCCCGAGCCGGTGCGAGCACGGCCCGTTGTGCCGTCAAAAACCTGCCGAAATCCATCGCCCTCCGGCGCCGAACGGCGCTGGAGCGACGAGGGTTCTGAATTGAAAGACAACAGATTGCTGATTTGCGATTGACCTGGCATCGACACCACTCCGGCAAGGTTGGCGGCAAAGGTTTGCCGCTAACCGGTTAAACTGGGGCAAACGCCCGTTTCTGGGAGGGAAAATGCAAGGTTAGTGCCAGCCGCGTTCAGCCGGCGAAACTGTTCAAGGTGACTTTGAGTTTGGCGAATTCTTCCTGCACGGATACCAGCTGTTGTTCGAGCCCATCGATGTCACTGGCGCGCCCACGCGATTCCATCTCCTGGCACAGATCCGCCAACCGCTCAGCACCCAGGTTATTGCAGCTGCCTTTGAAGCTGTGCGCCTGACGCCAGACGGTGTCGCTATCCTGCGCCGCCAGGGCTCGCTGAAGCTGGCGAATACGCTCTTCCGAGTCGGTCAGAAAAGTATTGATCAACACCGGGAACTGATCGTCCATCACCTCCTGCAGCGTCGTCAAAACCTCTCGATTGAGATGGGTTTCCGAACTCATGGGGCGCGCCTCTGGTTAGTCACTTAATTGGCCACTGGTCCGCTGGTATCAATCATCGGAACTCCAGGAAAATACCGCTTCGACCCGGTTACCTTCACTGGGATACTGGACAGCATCGCACAGTTTTTCAACCAGCGCGAGACCCCGACCGGCATACCCCGGCGCCTCTCCCGGCGCGACCGCGCCGGCCTCCTCCCGGCCATCAAATCCGGGGCCGCTGTCCTCCACCGCGATGCGCAACAGCCCACCCTCTTCGGTGGTGCTGTGATGCAGATGGATGCGAATCAAGCCCTCGTTGACGTCGTCAAGGCGCTGCTGACGGATCTCATAATAGTGGGCGAACCCCTCCGGCGTTCCCTTGAGCCCGGAGTCCAACCCCAGAACGCCGTGCTCGAGGGCGTTGGAATACAGTTCGGACAGAATGGTGTACAGGGTGCCGCTGTGCTGACGCAGACCGGGTACCTCCACCAGAATATTCAGCAACAGGGGCATGGGATCAAACTGGCGGAAACTGGCCGGCAGAATATCAAAGTTCATATTCCATTCGGACAGGGTGGAGCGGTTGCGCCGCTCCGCTTCGGCGGCCACCGCATTGACCTTGTCCGGCCGGTCCATCCGGATTTCCACCAGCGACAGGTCATCGTCGCGCTCCCCCTGCCCGACAAACTGCTGGACCCTGGCCAGGATGTCGTCAAACAGGGCGTCATCGTTTCTGGCGTCGGCGCCCCGGTGTTCCGCAAACACCGCCTTCAGTCGCTCCTCACCGAACATTTCGCCCTCGGGGCTGCGGGCCTCATGGATGCCATCGGACCAGAGATAGAGACGATCTCCCCAGGCCAACTCGTAGGTTTCCATGTCATCCTTGAAGGCGCTGTTGCCCAACACGCCCAAGGGCAAGTGGGTCGAAGTGATCGGCTGCGGCGGTTCATTGCCCTGGCGGAGGATGTAGCCCGGAGGCAGACCGCCACTCCAGACCCGGATGCGCTGGCGTCGAAAATTGATATCCGCCATGGTGGCGCAACAGAAGATGCCCACCGGCAGGATGGTTTTCAGTTTGTGGTTGATCTCCCGCAGGATATCGCTCATGGCGAACCCTTTGGACACCATCCCGTAAAACGTGGAGGCGAGCGGAATGGCGCCCACCGCCGCTGGCAGGCCATGGCCAGTAAAATCACCCAGCAGCACCATCATGCTGCCCCCCGGACGCATACCGGCGACCAGAATGTCGCCGTTGAACACGGCCAGTGAGGACAGGTAGTAGCGGACATTGTTGGAGTCCAGACAGCCACTGTGGGCGATGTTGTCAAACACCTGTTTGGCGACCGTCTGCTCCTGCAGCAGGTGCTGGTTGTGACGGCTGATCTGATCGCGCTGATCGAGGATGGTGGTGTGCATGGCCCGCATGCGATTGAACGCGCGGATTTTGGCCTGGATGATGACCCGGTTGTAGGGCTTGGACAGAAAATCGTCACCCCCGGCATCCAGGCACTGAACCAGGGATTCGGTATCGGTCAGAGAGGTCAGGAAAATGATCGGTACCAGGGCCTCACCCGCGAGGGCCTTGATCCGCCGCGCGGCGCCAAAACCGTCCAGGTTGGGCATCAGGGCATCGAGCAGGACCAGGTCCGGTCGCTCGCGCTCGAACTCCGCTACCGCTTCCCGCCCGTCCCGGGCACTGATCACCCGATGGCCGTCGCGGGCGACAATGGCCTGTAGAATCTGGCGATCCGTGTCGGAGTCGTCAGCGATCAGGATGGTCAGCGGACTGTCGTCGGTCATGCGCAGCGTCTCCATTCGCGCCCGGAGCGGCCGGCGGCCGCCCGGCCGAAGCCGATCAGAACATCAGGGATCGGCCCCTTGGGTACCCGATTACTGGATATCGAATAGCTGTTCGAAGTTGGATATGGTCAGAATCTTCCTGACATCCGGGCTGCAGTTGCGGATTTCGATGCTCGCCCGATCGCCCCCGGCGTGATCCCGGAGCAGCAGCAACATGCCCAGGGCGGAGCTGTCCAGGTAGGTGGTTTCCTGAAGGTCCACCCGGTAGCGCTCCGGCGCCTTGTCCAGGCGCTCATAGGAACCCCGGAAATCCTGGTGCGAGCTGAAATCGAACCGCCCCTGAATGTAGATGGTGAGCAGGGTTCCGTCGGATGACAGGGTGGAGGTTATCGCCATAACTGTTTCACATCCTTTCTGACACGTTATTGTTCGAGCCAAGCCTTCGAGCAAAAGCATTCCGGCACAGAGCGACCCTAAGCATAGCGTAATTCCCCTGCCCCGTCAGCGTTTTCGGCCGGGACCCGTCCGGCCCATACGCTGGGCCGCAAGATCGTCCAGCTCGCGCTGCTGGCGCTGCTCAAGGACGGCATTTTCCTCGCTGCGCATGCGCGCAATCATATCTTCCAGCGAGCGGCGGCGGTGGTATTTCTCCTGCCACTGCTGTCGGCACTGCTCCAGGTACTGACGCACCTGGGCCAATTTCTGCTCCTGCCCACCCAGCGCCTCGCCCAGGCGCTGCAGAAAACCACTGTAGCTCATCAGCGACTGGGCATCGACGCCCCGGCGCTGCTCGCGATAATCCGCCAGATACTGGGCCCGATAATCCTGCAGCTGGGCCAGTTGCCCCTCCTCCTGCTCCAGTTGCTGCCGGGCTTCCCCAAGCCGGGCGGCGGCGGCCTGTTCTTCCCGCTCCGCCACCATCAGAACCACCTTGAGTCGTTCCGAGCGCTGCTCCGCCATGATTTAGCGCTGTCCCCGGCCGCTGTGCTGCGCCGCCAGCGCCC
Organism: Marinimicrobium sp. LS-A18; assembly: GCF_000463525.1. Classification (NCBI taxonomy): domain Bacteria; kingdom Pseudomonadati; phylum Pseudomonadota; class Gammaproteobacteria; order Cellvibrionales; family Cellvibrionaceae; genus Marinimicrobium; species Marinimicrobium sp. LS-A18. The sequence goes on along the minus strand of NZ_AWEP01000002.1, from coordinate 608,610 downwards.
CGCGGCGCGGGCCAGGGCCGGCGGGCCCATTGCCGGGCTGGCCGCGCCCCTGGGCCGCACCCGTTTTGCCCGCCGGCTGCAGGGTCCGCTGCAGGTGATTGATGCTTTCATCGAGCTGCACCGCCTGCCCCAAGCCTTGCTGGATAAATGCCCGCAGGTGGGGGAAACGTTCAATAGCCGCATCGGTTTCGGGGTCCGCCCCGGGGGTATAGGCGCCGATGTTGATCAGGTCACGGTTCTGTTGATAGCGGGACAACAACTGTTTGAAGCGTTGCATGGACTTCAGGTGGGGCTCAGCAACGATATTGGGCATTGCCCGGCTGATGGAGGCCTCCACATCAATGGCCGGATAGACGCCCTCCTCCGCCAGGCGGCGTGACAGGACAATGTGGCCATCCAGAATAGCACGGGCGGCATCCGCAATCGGATCCTGCAGGTCGTCGCCTTCCGAGAGCACCGTGTAAAACGCGGTAATCGACCCTTCCCCTCTGGCCGCATTGCCGGCGCGCTCCACCAGCTGGGGAATTTTGGCAAACACCGAGGGCGGATAACCTTTGGTGGCCGGCGGTTCGCCGATGGCCAGGGAAATTTCCCGCTGCGCCTGGGCAAAGCGGGTCAGGGAATCCATCAACAACAGGACATTCCGCCCCTGGTCCCGATAGTACTCGGCAATCCGGCTGCACAACTGGGCCGCCCGAAGCCGCATCAGAGGCGCATCATCCGCCGGCGAAGCCACCACCACGGCGCGCGCCATCCCCTCGGGCCCTAGAATATGATCGATGAACTCCTTCACCTCACGGCCCCGCTCGCCGACCAGTCCGACCACCACGACATCGGCCGTGGTGTATTTGGTCATCATGCCCATCAGCACACTTTTACCGACGCCGCTGCCGGCGAACAGGCCGAGTCGTTGTCCGCGCCCCACAGTAATCAGGGCATTGATTGCGCGTATTCCCACATCCAGGGGTTCGCTGATCGGGTGGCGTTTGAGCGGATTGATGTCATGGGGGGCAAAGTCGAGAAAATCGTCGCCCCGCAGGGGACCGGCGTCGTCCAGGGGCTGGCCCAGGCCATTGACCACCCGACCCAGCAGCCGGGGGCCGACACGCATTCCCTGATGGGAGGAAATGGGAATCACCCGGGCACCGGGCTGCAGGCCTTCAACGCGCTTGACCGGCATCAGGTAGACAATTTCGTCGTCAAAGCCGACCACTTCCGCCTCGATCTTCCGGCCGTCCCGATTGATGACCTGGCACTGGCGACCGACGGATACGTTAAGGCCGACGGCCTCCAGGGTCATACCCACCGAACGGGTCAGGCGCCCTTCGGCTTCCGGTTTGGGCGCCTCGGGCACGCCAGCAGGACCGAAGCCGCGCAATCTATCCAGCAGCGGCGAGCGGGGCCCGGGCGGTACAGGGGCATCACTCACGGGGTTTCGTCTCCCGGGGACCGGCTGTCGTATTCATCGCCGTCGGGCGGCACAGCGTCGTCCCTATCGTCATCGTCGCTCATCGCGGAATCACTGCCCAACTGGCGATTCACAAAGGCGTCGAGTTGTTGTGCCAAGCGGTGTTCAATGGAAAAATCCACCTGGCTCTCTTTGGTTTCCACCCGGCATCCACCGGGCAGCAGGTCGTCGTCCGCGTGAAAGGTCCAGTCCAGACGGTGCTCTTCGGCGTAGGCTTCCACCAGGGCGAGATCATCGGGGTTGAGGTAGATATGCAGGTGTTCAGCCCCGGCGGGCAATGCGGCCACGGCGGCGCGCACCGGCTCCATGATATGGCTGGAGTCGGTCAACAGTTCCCGCTGCACGAGGCTGCGCGTTAACGCACATACCGTGTCGAGCAGCCACTGTTCCAGGGCATCTTCCTGCTCCGCCAGGGGCTCCCGAATGGCCTGCACCAGGTGCTGGAAGCGTTGCTGTTCGGCGGCCAGCTTCTGGCGCATTTCCTCCCAGCCTTTCTGCTGCCCGGCCTCATAGCCTTCGGCGCGGCCCTGCTCAAAGCCGGCCTGGTAACCCTGCTCTCGCCCTTCCTGCTCGGCGGCGTCCACCAGGCGCTGCATTTCCTCGGCACTCAGGCCGCTGCTACCGCCTTCGTAATCCACGTCTTCAATTTTTTCGCCCTTGCGCCGCTCTTCGTCTTCGGCGCGCTGGCGCGCTTCGCGCTCGGCGCTGGGCAGTACCCGGTCCTGCTCACCGTGAATCGGGGGCAGAACCCAGGCCTGATAGTGCTCAAGCTCTTCGGCGGGAATCCGGTTGGCAAGTTTTTTGGTGGTCATGGTTACGCCGCCGCTGGTGATGCGTCAGGAACAGAATCGGAAACAGATCCTGAGCGATTAAAGCATTTTTTCGCCACTGCTGCTGAGCACAATTTCGCCGGCATCGGCCATGCGCCGGGCAATGGTGAGGATTTCTTTCTGGGCGGTCTCCACTTCGGACAAGCGCACCGGCCCTTTCACTTCCAGATCGTCGCGCAGCAGTTCGGCCGCACGCTTGGACATGTTGCTGAAGATCTTGTCCTGCAGCTCGCTGTCGGCCCCTTTGAGCGCCACAATCAGCACTTCGGACGACACCTCGCGCAGCAGCATCTGAATACCCCGGTCGTCCACATCCTTGAGGTTGTCGAACACGAACATGAGGTCCTGAATCTGGTTGCCCATGTCCTCATCCAGCTCCTTGATGGAATCCATCAGGTCGGCCTCGATGGAGCCTTCCAGGTGGTTCATAATTTCCGCCGCGGTCTTGTAACCGCCGACCGCCTTGGTCTGGGAAGAGGCGCTGCCGGTGAACTGTTTTTCCAGAATGTCGTTCAGTTCCTGCAGAGCGCTGGGCTGTACGGTATCCAGGGAGGCGACCCGCATCATAATATCCAGGCGCATCTTTTCGCTCAGGTAGCTGAGCACTTCCGCCGCCTGGTCCGGGTCGAGGTAGGACACTACAATCGCCTGAATCTGCGGGTGTTCGTTGCGGATGACATCGGCCACGGAACGTGGCTCCATCCATTTGAGAGTGTCCAGACCGGTGGTATTACCGCCCAGCAGAATCCGGTCGATCAGGCCGCTGGCCTTGTCTTCGCCGAGGGCGGTCACGAGCATGTTACGAATGTAGGCGTCGGAGTCGGTGCCCAATCCGGTAAGGGTGCGGACTTCTTCCAGAAAGTTGCTCAAAACGGCCTGAACATCACTCTGCTGGACGTTTTTCATTTGCGCCATGGCGCCACCGATGCGCTGAACCTCCTTGGGGCCCATATGGCGAAGCACCTCCGCCGCATCGGCCTCGCCAAGCGACATCAGGAGAATGGCCGCCTGATCCACATGATTCAATTTTGATGCGGGTTTGGCAGGTGCGTTTTTTTCCGCTGCAGGCGCTTTTTCAGCCACGGGATTCCTCTCTCACTCAGTTGACGGGCTCACTCAGTCGACGGGTATCGATTAATCGTCCCGGTTGATCCAACTTTTCACCACCTGGGCAACCCGCCCCGGATCGTCGGCCACCAGCCCTTTTACCGCGTTCAGTTGTTGTTCGTAACTTTCTTCCGGCCCGGGTAAGCCGAGCGCGCCGCCGGTCAGGGTGACGGTCTCGTCCGACAGGCCATCATACCCACCCAGCCCGGACTCTTCCAGCGCCGCCAGCTCCCGCGCCTCCTCCTCGTCCGAGGCTCGCCCACCGGTGCGGGCCAGGCTTTTGAGTACCGGGCGCAGCAGGCCGAAAATCAGCAGCAACAGAACCAGAATACCGGCGCCCTGCTTCAGGTAAGGAAACAACCAGGGTTGTTGCCACCAGGGCAGTTCCGGGGTCGTAAATTCCTCGAGACTGCGGGCCCGAAACGGTGAATTGAGCACATTCACGCTGTCACCCCGGGCGGCGGAGAAACCCACCGCATCGCGCACCAACAGCTCCAGGCGCTGAAGTTCCGCATCGCTCCAGGCGACCCGGGTTTCGTTGCCCGCCTCATCCACCTCCACCTTGTCATCAACGACCACGGCGACCGACAGGCGGTCGACCTCGCCCTGTTGAAAACGGGTATAGCTGATGGTCCGGTCCAGCTCGTAATTGCGCGTGGCGCGCTCGCGCACTTCACGCGGAACCTCTTCGTTGACCGGCTCACCGGTTTCCGGGTCGATCTGCTCCGGGGCTTCCGCAGTGCCGGGGGGCTGATTGGTCAGCGCGCCGGGAATCCCACCCTGATCCCGTCCGGTGGTGGTCTCGTTCATGATCTGTTCGCTGCGGATGGCCGGCATATCCGGGTTGAAGGTCTCCGCCGCCTGCTCGGTCGCCGTAAAGTCGACATCGGCACTGACTTCCGCTCGGAAGTTTTCGCTGCCCAGTACCGGCTCCAATATCCGGTTGACCCGCTGCACCAGGCCATCCTCCACCCGACGGGTGTATTCGCGCTGACGATCCGCCATCAGCAACTCGGAGTTTTCCTCCTTGGCGGACAGCAGTTCACCATGCTGATCCACAATGGTCACCGCATCGGCATTCAGCTCCGACACACTTGAGGCCACCAGGTTGGTAATGGCTTTGACCTGACTGGCATCCAGAGTGCGACCGGGGTTCACATCCAAAAATATCGAAGCGCGGGGTTCACGCACATCCCGGACAAAGACCGAGCGCTTGGGCACCGCCAGGTGCACGCGAGCACTGCGCACGTTATTCATGCTCGAAATGGTACGTGCCAGCTCGCCTTCCATCGCCCGATGGTATCGGGTGCTCTCCACAAACTGGCTGGTGCCCAGAGGCTGCTCCTGGTCCATCAACTCGAAACCGGTGGACTCGTCACGGGGAATGCCCGCTTGGGCAAGTCGAATACGCGCCGCTGACAGATCGTCCACCGCCACCAGCAAACCGCCGGTGGCCGGGTCAATGCGAAAGGGAATCTGGGCCTGCTCAAGTACCGTAACGACTTCGGGGGATTCGCTCGGGTCCAGGGAGGGCAGCAAAGGACGGTATTCCTCCCCCTGAGTCCAGAGCACCACGGCAAAGCCGATGGCCACCGCCGCCGCCAGCCCCACCATCAGGCCGGCCTGACGCACCAGGTTCAGGTTGCTGAAGCCTTCGATCAGATCGTTCCCCGGGCGCTTGCGACCGCCCCCGTTGGCGGCGTTATCGTCCATTGTTGAGTCAGCTGCAGCCATGTCAGTGTGTCTCGTTATACGTTGTCAGAATCAGGGGTGGCACCGAGCATCAAATCGGCATGTTCATGATGTCGCGGTAGGCTTCAACCAGCTTGTTGCGTACCTGGAGCGTTGCCTGAAAGGCGACGCTGGATTTCTGGGAGGCGACCATGACGTCGGTAATGTCCACCCCAGGCTCGCCGCGTTCATAGGCTGCCTGCAGAGCACCCGAGGCTTTCTGGGTGTCGTTGACTTTATTGAGCGCCTGGGCCATGACCTCACCAAACCCCGGGACGTCCCGGTTGGCTTCGGTCCGCAACCCGGGCTGCCCCTCGCCCACGGGATTGATGCCCTGGGGTTTCTGGAAAGCCTGGGTCTGGGATTTGAGGGAGCGCATTTCCACCAGGAGGCGGTTGATGTCAACGCGATCGGTCATGGTGTTTCCCCTGCGACAAAAATTTGGCGAATTGGCCGGTATTTCGGCTCACAAGGGACAAAATGCATAAACCGGGCCACTTTCGCACAAAGCGGGCCCTTTTGACTCAAAACCGGCCAGGTGTTGCCGCAGAGCGCGGCGGCAGCACCGGAGGGCGGCGCTGCCGGATGATCAGCTCAACGCCCGATTGACGCGTTCGATGAGGGTTTCCCGGTTATAGGGTTTCACCATAAAGCTGGTGGCACCGGCGGACATACTGTCCTGCACCACCGTTTTGGTGTTGACCCCGGAAATCACCAACACGGGTGTGCGGGCGAACACCCGAGTGCCTCGCAGCCGGCGCAGCAGGTCCAGTCCATTCATGCCCGGCATTTCAATGTCAATCAGAATCAGGCTGGGCCTCAGCTCCTTGAGCACTGCCAACGCTTCTTGGGCACTGGCAGCGAGGTGGGGCTCAAAGCCCTCCTCCCGCATGATTCTCGCCTGGACCTTACGCTGAAAATCATTGTCCTCGACGATCAGCACCGGTCCCTTGGTGGCCGACTTGGCTTTGCCCGGGGTGGATTCCTTAATGGCACTGGCGTTGAGATGGGGAAACAGTTGCTCGCGGGTCTCTCCACGCCACTGGCTCAGCCAGTCACCGACCTTATCCGCGCCCAGAGGGCGGGCGATAAAATAGCCTTGAGCCTTGTGACAATCGTGCTGGCGAAGAAAGTGCCAATCCTCTTCATCCTCGACACCCTCGGCGGTAATTTCCAGGCCCAATTCCTTGGCCAGCCCCATGGCGGATTCAAACATCACCCGAATGCGCCGTTCTTTACCGGCGGCATGAACAAAACTCCGGTCCAGTTTGAACTGATCAAAAGGAATATCCCGGATCTGGGCCAGGGAGGCGTGCCCGGTACCAAAGTCATCAACGGCCAGTTTGAACCCCTTCAGGCGCAAACGGGTCAGGTTATCCAGCACGATTTCCGGGCGGCGCATGGGCCGGCTCTCGGTGATTTCCAGAATCAGGTCCCAGGGCTTGAGGTCCGCATCCTCCAGGGCTTTAAGCAGCCAGTCCGTAAAACTCAACTGTTCCAGGTTTTCCATGGACAGGTTCACCGACAGAGCACAGTGAATGCCCGCTTTCTGCCAGCGCAGCGATTGCTGTAAGGCTTCACCTATCACCCAGCGGGTCAGGTCATCAATCACCCCCTGTTCTTCGGCCAGGTAGATAAACTGATCCGGCATTACCCGGCCCTTGTCGGGATGCTGCCAGCGCACCAGCACCTCCAGACTGGCCAGCTCGCCGTCGACCAATGACACCACTGGCTGATACTCATTGAAGAGATCATTCCGAGCAATCGCTTCACGAAGCTCCTCAGCGGTGACGGACTGGCTATTTCTCGCCAGTCGCGCCGGCGCCTGGTTGAGCAGCTTATCCATTAACAATCCAAGCTCCCGGTCGTCCACCGGTTTGGTCAAATAGCCCAGGACCGGGATGTTATGCGCATGGACCAGATTCTGTGCCGTGCGCAACAAGCGCTCGTCCTCGCCGCTCAACAGGATAAGATGCCCGACAAACCCCAGCTCCACTAAATGCCGGACCACTTCAATGCCATCCATGTCCGGCATTTTCAGGTCCAGAATCAAGACGTCCGGTGGCGTTTTCAACGCGCGCAGTACATCGACGGCCTCTTGCCCACCGGTCACTTCCTTGATCATCACATAACCAAGCTTGTTCAACAGGCGGCTGATCAGGCGACGCATAAACTCATCGTCATCGACTGTCATGATTTTGATCTGCTTTTTATTCATTGGCCCCTCAGCGCTGCTCATTCAAATACACCTGCACCTGCTGCAATGCCGCCTGGACACGACGCCACTCAACTTCAAAGTTATTCAGTAACTCACTGGCCAGGGACTCGTCCTTCTCCGCCCCTCGCCCCCAACGCTCCAGGGCCAAGGACCGGTCCGCCAGGCCGAGCGCCCCCACGGAACGGGCCGAGGACTTCAGGGAGTGCGCCGCATCGGCCACACTCTCCCAACGGCCCCGCCCGGCGGCTTCGCGCAGGCGGGCCACCAACTCTTCCGAGCTGGTGCGAAAACTTTCCACAAACTCCGCCAGCAGCTCGTCATCGCCCCCGATCAGATCCTGCAGAACCCGCAGGTCCAGAGCCTCGGACACCAACACGACGCGACCACTCTCGGTGCGACGGATGGCCGGTTGTTGAGCCGACGGGTGGGTCCAGCGTTCCAGCGACGCTTTAAGGGTATCCAACAACACCGGTTTTACCAGATAGTCGTCGAAGCCCAACTGCTCGCACCGCTCGGCCTCGCCGGTGACAGCATTGGCGGTCAGAGCCACAATCGGCACAGGGCTGGCTCCACCCTGCTCCGCCTCCTCCCGGCGAATGGCGGCGGTCAGTGCATAGCCATCCATCTCCGGCATATGCAAATCGGTCAACACCAAGGTATAACCATGGCCGACTTGATGCCAACGGCGCAGCGCTTCCCGGCCATCGTCACACAGATCGGCGGCAAACCCCAACACGGCCAATTGCCGCTCAATCACTCGCTGATTGGTTTCATTGTCTTCCGCGACCAGAACGAGGCGCCCTTCCAGTAGCGCCTGCTCTCGCTCTGGCACAACGACCTGGCCAGCACGATGCTCTGGTTTGGAATCGGTGATTTCCTGACTCTGCCGCCCCAGCGCCACGGCCACCGCCTGCAGGAAAGCCAGCCGTGAGAGGCTGTTCCCATCAATGCCAAACAGACCCGCGCCCTCTTCCCGCACCCGACGCCGGTAACCACGTCCAATCAATAGCCAATGGTAATTCGCTGGCCATATCGGCACGGCAAGTTCCTCGGCCCACCGGATCGACCCATCGCTTTCAAGCCCCGTATCGCACACCAGCAACCACAGCGTCGAATCATGGGCAGCGGCCTCGGGCACCTCTTCGGGCCGATAGACCCGAGCGCCCGCCGCCCACAGATAAGCCGCCCAATCCGCCCCCTGATGATCGGGCCACACCACACAGCAGGCGTCCTGCAGGTCCGGCACCACGGATACCGGTGCTTCCTCCGCAACAATCGGCAAGCGCACTGCCACCCGAAACTCCGAGCCTTTCTGCACTTCACTCGACACCTTGATATCGCCACCCATGGCCCGTACCAGGCTGTCACTGATGGTCAGCCCCAAACCGGTACCGCCATACTGACGGGTGGTGGAAACATCCGCTTGCGAGAAAGGACTGAACAGACGGGCCTGAGTAGCAGCGTTCATGCCGATCCCGTTATCAATCACATGAAAGGAAAGATCCACCGCCTGCTCTGATCGACCGCTCACATACAGGCGAACCGCCACCCTCCCCTGCCGATCCAGCTTGGAGGAAAACTTGATCGCGTTGCTGAGCAGGTTCATCAGGACCTGACGCAGGCGGAGCTCATCCCCCAACACCTGGGCGGGCAATGCCGGGTCCGTATACATGGTCAATTCCACATCCTGGTTGAGCGCCATCCGATCCAACAATAGACAGACACTGCGCACCAGGGCGGCGGGGGAAAACGGCACCGGGGCCAACTCCAATTTACCCGCTTCGATCTTCGAGAAGTCCAGAATGTCGTCCACGATTCCCAGCAGGGATTGGGCGGACTCGCGGATGATATCCACCATCTCCACCTGATGGCCTCGCAGGCTGGTCTGATGAAGGACGTCCACCATCCCCACGATGCCGTTGATGGGGGTTCGGACCTCATGGCTCATGGTGGCCAGGAACTGGGACTTGGTGGCGCTGGCCAGCTCTGCCAGCTCCCGTGAGCGTTCCAACTCCTGAATGCGCTCTTGTTCTTCTTCGGCACGGTGCCGTTCGGTCACATCCTGAAAGTAAACCGCCAGACCGTCCGAGGAAGGGTAGGCATTGACTGATAGCCAAGCCTCCAATGGGTCAAAATAGGTTTCAAAGGAAACCTTTGCCCCAGAATCCATAGCTTGATGATAATAAGCATCAGAGTCAGTGCCCACGGCTTCCGGGAATTCATCCCAGACCACTCGTCCTAGCAATTCATCGCGGGAGCGCCTTAACAATCGTTCCGCCTCCCGGTTCACATAGGTAAATTCCCAGTCCATGTTGAGGGTAAAAAAGGCATCCGTAATGCTCTCTAGGGTTGTCGCCAGACGCTCGGCCAACTGCTTGGCCCGCTCTTCACTGTCCCGACGCTCGTGAACGTCGATGGCGCTGCCGTACCATTTGATGGTTTTGCCGTTCGGGTCCTTGATGGGCATGGCCTGAATGGCGTGCCAGCGCCAGTAGCCATCGAACCGGCGCAGGCGAATTTCCAGATCCAGCCGCATTCCCTGGTCGAGCGCCATATCCCAGGCCAGGTTATAACGGCCAGTATCGACAGGTTCAATCGCCTCCCGCCAAACATCATCTAACAGGGGGTCATCGTGCTCGCAGCCGAGAAACTCCTCCAGCATCCGGTTGCCGTAATCGAGGCGCCCGGCCAGATCCGCCGTCCAGACGAGGTGGGGCATGGCATTGGCAAACTCGCGAAAGCGCTGCACCCCCTGGGCCAGCAGGGACGAAGCGTGTTTGCGCTCGGTCACATCCTGTACCGCCCCTTCCAGACGCACCACGTCTCCCCGCTCATTCAGGATCGGGTGCGCCTGTACCCGCACCCAGGCGTAGCGGCCCAGCGCGGTGACAATCTGCGCCTCGAGATCCACCGAAGCCTTTTCCTGCATCGCACGGTCCACCGCCTCGGACACTCGGCGCTGAAATTGCGGGGTGTAATAGCTGAAGGCCTGTTCAAGGGTGAACACGGTACCGGACGGCACATCAAAAATCGCGCAGGCTTCGTCATTCAATGTCACCCGCTCGGCGATCATGTCCGCCGACCACCCCCCGAGCCGGGCCATCTGGGTGGCGATATTCAGCAGACGGTCCTGATCCACCAACTGCTGCGAGAGCCGCCGCTGATCCGTGATATCTGCGGCGAACCCCGCCAGGCGCACCACCTGTCCCTGGTCATCGAGTACCGGAAAGGCCCGATCGTGCACCCAACGCCGACTCCCATCGGGGCGTTGGATTTCGTACTCAATGTCATAGCGGCCGATCACCTGTTGCGAGCGCAATTCGGCGACGCGTCGCTGGTGCTCGGGAACCACCGCGCCAAACCACTGCTCCGGGTTCGCCATCAGCGATGCCCGGGAACGCCCCCACAAGGTTTCATAGGCCGGGGAGACATACAATAATTGACCGGTTTCCACATCGGTCAACCAAAAAACCTCCCGGACGCTCTCCGCCAACTGTCGGAACAACACCAGTTCGTTGTCAAGCACCTGCTCCAGCTCCCGGCGCTGCCGATCACTGGCCGCTGACAACATCACCAGCACGAAAATCAATGCCAACACCGCACCCTCGCCGACGTAACGCCACCAGGATTCCGTGCGCCAGGCAAACAGATCTACCGAGGAGGGGATGTCGTGGAAGTGCAGGCCGAGAACCAGTATCCCCAGGGACAGGACTGTCCAGCGCAGGACCATTGCATAGGTTCTGTGAGTCGCCAGTCGCTCGACTATTTTATTTGACTGTGCTTTCATTCAGTTGAGACTCACGCGCGTCCATCAAGAGCCGTTGGTATATGACCAGTGTAAACCAAAGTGAACAAGGCAGCACCCGTCGCAACGCGCCAAAATACCGACGGTTTTCAGTCCTTGCGCTCGCAGTGGTTTTTGCCGCCGATATCGTGACGCCACTCGGGGTTGCTCACGGCATTCTCTACCTTCTCGTGATCGCTCTGGCCAACCAGACCCGCGATCGGGACTGGGTGCTGCGCATGGGACTCTGGTCGCTCCTGCTGTGCAGTGCGGGCCTGTTACTCGCGGACCTCCCCGACGGGTTCCCTCTGGTGGCGGTATTGGTCAACCGTTTGCTCAGCCTTATCGCCATTAGCGTCACTCTGACGATCAGCCTGCGCTGGCTGGCAACCCGCCACGCGCTGGATGACACTCGACGGCACTTTGAACCCAGCGCGCACCGCCTGCAACAAGCCCAATCGACGCTGGATATGCTAAGCCACCAAACCGGCATCGGGTACTGGTGTTATGACAAGGCCCGCCGGACGTTTCATCGCTCGGATCTGATCAACCCAATAGTTGGTTTATCACCCGGGGAGCCGCCACCGGCCGACGGCGCCCTGGGCTTTTTCCCGGAGCCCGGTCGCTCCCAGGTGGTCGCTGCATTCGAAGAGTGTGTTCAGAATGGCAAACCCTACGTGCAACAGTTACCACTGGTCACTCGCAGCGGACAGAAACGACTGGTGCAAACTTCGGGGCGCCCTCTGTTCGACACCCAGGGTGTACAGATCGGGGTTGTCGGCACGCTGGAAGACCTGACCGGAACCACGCAGTCCAACAACCGGTTTGCAGAAAGCGCCCGCGCGCTGCAGTCGCAATTGGATGCGCTACCGGTGACAGTATGGAGCGCCCTGCCCGATGGCTCGATCGATTATTTCAACCAGGCGCTCAGTGATTTTTCCGGTGTACCTCGCGAGACGCTTTCAACGCCGGGCGAATGGTTGACGCTGCTGCATCCGGACGATCAGGAGCGTTGCGTTCAGACCTGGACGCAATGTATCCAGAATGGCAAACCCTACGACATTCAGTTTCGAATTCGTCGTTACGATGGCCAATACCGTTGGCATCAGGTTCAGGCAACGCCCGCGCGGGATATCAACGGCAATATTATTAAATGGTATGGTAGTGCGGTGGAGATTCCGGAGTCGGCGGTAAAGGTTTGAGCGGTACTGCATGGCGCAGTTTCATGTTGGGTTTTGGTGACGGCGGATGCGCTGCGCTTATCCGCCCTACGCAGACCGCAGAGGTTACGGCGGATGCGCCTTCGGCTTATCCGCCCTACGCAACCTGCCGTGCTACTCGTATTCGCGTAGGGCGGATAAGGGCGAAGCCCGCATCCGCCGCGACCCAAATCTCACACTGGCACCAAACGGGTTACCCTACGCCAACCCATCCACCGGAAAACCAGCCTCACGAAGGCGAGCCATTTTATACCGCAACGTTCTCGGGCTGATCCCCAACCGCTCCGCCGTACGCTTCTTACTACCGCGCTCACTGTTTAACGTATTGACGATGATCTCAAACTCCCGGCGCTTCAGATCGCTCCCCAATGCCGGCTTTTCCTCTGACACATCAGACACCGGCGCCAGGGTCTCCTGGTGTGGAAGCGATACCGGTTCAGACACTGGGGCGACGGCCATCGGGTCAGCGTCATTCACGGTCATACCCGCGCTTCCCCCCGAAGCCCGATCCGCATAGGCTCTATCCGCTTCCAACCCCAGATCCTCGGCCTGAATGAGATCACCGGGCTGCAGAATCAGAGCTCGCTGCATGACGTTATCCAGCTCGCGTACATTCCCCGGCCAGTCGTAACCCGTGAGCGCCTGGCGTGCGGAATCGGTCAGTTGCACCCAACCGCGTCGTTGTTTTTGCGCGTGTTTGCGCAGCAGTTGTTCCGCCAGGGGCACGATATCCTCGCGTCGCTCCCGCAGCGGTGCCCACTGCAGGGGCAACACGCTCAATCGATAGTAAAGGTCTTCCCGAAACAGGCCTTTGGCCACCTGCTCGCGCATATCGCGGTTGGAGGTCGCGATCACCCGGACATCCAGCGGGATGGTTTTGCGACCGCCCAGGCGCTCCACTTCTCGCTCCTGCAGAACCCGTAGTAACTTGGCTTGCAGCCCCACATCCATTTCGGAGATTTCATCCAGCAGTAACGTGCCACCGTTGGCCTGCTCGAACTTGCCGGGTGCACTGGTATGGGCACCGGTGTAAGCCCCCTTTTCATGGCCGAACAGCATCGCTTCCAGCATATTCTCAGGAATGGCCGCACAGTTGATCGCCACAAACGGTTTGTGATGACGCGGCGAGTGGTTGTGAATATAGCGCGCCAACACCTCTTTCCCGGTGCCGGATTCTCCGAGGATCAATACCGTCGACTCCGACTGCGCCACGCGCTGCGCCAATTGCAGAAGCCGCTGACTGGACGCGGCCCGCACCACAGGCTCATCGCCCACGGGGGTGGATCCGAGATGACGCGCCAGGGTATCCACCAATAAGGCGGGCTCGAAGGGTTTGACAAGATAGTCGACCGCGCCCTGCTTGATGGCATCAACGGACTGATTGATGCTCGCGTAGGCCGTGATCAACATCATGGGAATTTGCGGATACTGTTGCTTTACCGCCTGCAACAATTCCTGCCCGGACATGCCGCCCATATTGACGTCCGAGACAATCATCTGGCAGTCACTATCGGCGTTCAGTGTCGCCAGCGCCCGTTCACCGCTGTCGGCTTGCAGCACCTCGTAGTCCGCCAGTTCCAGCGTATCGGTCAGCGCTTCCCGCAGATCCGCATCGTCTTCAACCACAAGAATGCGGGGCCGGGCCATAGCCGGGGATGCCTGTCTTGCTGCTTGCGCCATGTGATTCTCCAATGAGCTGTTCAGATAACTGATGGACCAATGTGTTTGTCGGGTCGGGCTTTTGTCGGGTTACGCTACGCTAACCCGACCTACGGAAACGACGCTGCCAACTTCAAGTCGGGTTACGCGGCGCTAACCCGAACTACGGAGACGACGCACTCAACTTCAAGTAGGTCGGGTTAGCGCAGCGTAACCCGACATGATCTACCGCCCCCGCAATGGCTGTGTCAGAGGCAGCAGCAATGTTGCACTGGTGCCCTGCCCCACCTCCGAGCGCAAATCAAAAGCACCGCCGTGTGCTCTGGTAACCGCCTGCACCACCGCCAACCCGAGACCCGTGCCCTGGGACTTGGTGGTTACAAACAGGTCCCGCACCCGGGGCAACAATTCCGGATCAATGCCCGGGCCTTTGTCAGTCAGATGAATCGCCAACCAATGTTGGCCTTGCACCACTTCATGTTTGAAATTGATCAACAGCTCGGCGCCTTTACCGACCGCCTGAATACTGTTGTTCGCCAAATTCTGCAAAGCACCAATCAGCGCTTCGCGATTGCACCGCAGATGCACGTGGGCACAACTGTTCAACCACTGGCAGTGGCTGGCGGAAGTGTTCAGCGGCACTTCCAGCGCTTCCGCCAGGCCATTTTGGAGATCCTCAACGGTGACGTAATCATTCAGGGGCAGCTCGCCTTTCACGAACAGCAACATATCCTGAATCTGCCGCTCGATGTGATTGAGTCGGCTGGACAATTTGTCGGTAAATTCACCGCGACGTGACTCGTCCAGCTCACTGTTGCGCAGGTGTCCCGCATACAACATGGCGGTCGAGAGCGGTGTACGGATCTGGTGTGCCAGTGCGGACATCATTTTGCCCAGGGCCGACAGCCGTTCGTGCCGACTGAGCTCGCTCTGTAAGCGCCGGGTTTCGGTCAGGTCCGTCAGTAGAATGATCTGACCATCGACGCCCAGATTACGGGTCGCAATGCGGATGCGTCGCCCATCCTGCAGAGACACCTCATGGCCATCATCGCTGCGCGGCTTGAACGAGCGCGCGATGACCTCCCGCCAGGGCATGCCCTCCAGCGGCTCCCCCAGAAGGTCCACGGCCACCGGATTGGCTTCGGTAACCCGCCCCGTGGAATCGAGCACAATCACCCCACCGGGCAGAAAATTGATCAGGTTATCGAGACGGTTGGCAATTTTCTCCTTTTCAACCTGAGCCTCACGGCGCTCTTTCTCGAGGCTGGACAGCTCACCGCTGAGCTCCGCCACCTTCCGCTCCAGCATTTCGTGGGAGGTCACCAACCGCTGGGACAGATCCTCAAACAGGTCAAAGCCCTGATCGCGCGTGCCATCCGCTTCACCTGCGGGGCCTGACGCCGACGGACGCAGACTGACCACGTCAGCCCTTGCACGGGCGGCGGACTTCTCGGAAATGGTCGATGCACCCTCAGCCATGGGGTACTCCCTCTGTCATGTTACGGGTTTCTGGCGCGACGCCGTTTGTTACCGGGGAGTTTTGCAAGGAGGGTGCCAATCTGGTTTTCTTTTGTTATTCAATAGCTTACAAACCTCAAATAAAACCCCAAGTCAATTTTCCGTCACCAATGTTTCTGTAGGGTGGCATAAGCGCGAAGCGCGCCATCCACCATTGTTATACCGATCAGGCCGTTATTGGTGGATGACGGCCTTCGGCCTTATGCCACCCTACGGGCTGAGATTGATTGGGAGTCTGGATAAATGTACCGTGCGGTTCCCAAACAACTGTGTTATAGTTGGCGCTTCGGCGTCCTTCGGTCGGCGTCGCTCTTCTCTGATACCTCATCATGGCTCACCCAGACCGTACCCACATTTGCTGGGCAGGGATCGGGCCACAGGAAACACATTTCATGACATTTGCTGAACTCGGCCTTCGCGCCGAACTCCTGCGTGCGCTTGACGACGCGGGCTACTCCGTACCTACGCCCATTCAGGCCAAAGCCATTCCCACCGTCCTCCAAGGCGGCGATCTGATGGCGGCCGCCCAAACCGGTACCGGTAAAACCGCCGGCTTTACCCTGCCGCTGCTGGAAAACATGAGTCGTAAGGACGTATCCGGCCAGAAGTATCGCCCGGTACGCGCGCTCATCCTGACGCCGACCCGCGAACTCGCCGCCCAGGTTCACGACAGCGTGCGCACCTATGGCAAGCATCTTCCGCTGCGCTCCACCGTGGTTTTCGGTGGGGTGAGCATCAACCCCCAGATGATGACGCTGCGTAAAGGCGTGGACATTCTGGTGGCCACACCGGGCCGCCTTCTGGACCTGGTACAGCAGAACGCTCTGCAACTGGACCGGGTGGAAACCCTGGTACTGGACGAAGCGGACCGCATGCTGGATATGGGCTTTATTCACGACATCAAAAAAGTCCTGAAGCTGCTGCCCAAACAGAAACAGACCCTGTTGTTCTCCGCTACTTTCTCGGACGAGATCAAGCAACTGGCGGACAAGCTGCTGAACCAGCCCGAGCTGATCGAAGTCGCGCCGCGCAACACCACTGCCGAGCGCATCACCCAGCGGGTGCACCCGGTGGATCGCAATCGCAAGCGCGAGCTGTTGTCCTACCTGATTGGTGATGGCGACTGGAAACAGGTGCTGGTGTTTACCCGCACCAAGCACGGCGCCAACCGGCTGACCGAGCAACTGCAGAATGACGGCATTACCGCCGCTGCGATTCACGGCAACAAGAGCCAGGGCGCGCGCACCAAAGCACTGGCCGATTTCAAAAGCGGCAAGGTGCGCACCCTGGTCGCCACCGATATTGCCGCTCGCGGTATCGATATTGATCAGCTGCCCTACGTGGTGAACTACGAGCTGCCCAATGTGCCGGAAGATTACGTCCACCGCATCGGTCGCACCGGCCGTGCCGAGCGTGAAGGTGTGGCGGTTTCTCTGGTGTGTGTGGATGAGCACAACTTCATGCGCAACATTGAGAAGCTGATCAAAACCAACGTGGAAAAAGTTGTGGTCGACGGCTTTGAGCCGGACCCGAGCATTCGTCCGGAGCCGATTCAGTTGGGTCGCCAGAACAACGGCGGCGGTCGAGGCCGAAGCGCCAAACCGGGCGGCAACCGAGCCCGCAACAGCGCGCCGTCCAGCGCCCGCAAGAACAGCAATGGCGGTCGACCAAATCAGAAAAGTCGCCAACGGCGAGCGTAAAACGAAGAACGAAAAACGGCACCCGAGGGTGCCGTTTTTGTTTCTAAAGCGAATTCAGGAAACTGATCAGGTCCTGCTTGTCCGACGCTGACAAAGCCTGATACGCATCCTTCGCCGCCTGCCCTTCTCCACCGTGCCACAAAATCGCCTCCTCTACGGAACGGGCGCGACCGTCGTGCAGATAGCTGTGCTCCGGCGTACAGACCTCGTTACCCTGACCACCGGTGGGGTTTTCCACACCGCCGGTCACACAGGCCGACAGACCCAGTCCCCACAAAGGCGGCGTGCGCCACTCGGCCCCCGTGGCTTCGCCTTCGCCCAGATTATCCGCCAGGCCCGGCCCCATATCGTGCAGCAACATGTCCGTATAGGGGTAAATGGTCTGATCTCGCAGCTCCGCCAACGGATGATACTCGCTGGTCTGGTAGCTGGGTGTATGACATCCCGCACAGCCGACCGTATCGAACAGCTGTTCGCCATTCTGCACCGCCGGATCATCGTAGTTGCGCTGCGGGCGAACACCCAGCAGGGCAATGTATTTCACCAGATCATCCAGATGCGCATCGGCCAGTTCGCTGCCCGTGCTGCCGCAGTCAGTCTGATTGGCCCCGCAATCCGGCTCGGGCAGCACCGAGGTCATCACACCCATATCGGTGTTGAAGGCGCTGGCCAACTGATGTTTGACGCTGACGGTACCCGCTTTCCAACCAAAGCGTCCGAGTCGGGTATCGCCGGTTTCCGGGTCCAGCACACGGTTGGGGCGACCGGAAATACCATCACCATCCGTATCATCAGGATCGGCCTGAGCCAGAATCGCGGATTCGGGAATGGCCTCGAGCAGACCAATACCCACAAGATTGGGCGCGATACGCGCGGAGAATCGGTCGGGCACCGCACCGCTAAACTGGTAGTTGGGTGAGCGCAGGCCGTTCTCTTCGGTCCAGTAAGCGATGGACACGGTGCCCTCGCTGGTTGCACCGTCGCTCGTCTCCGACTGCAGAACCCGCCCGAGGTCCGGGTCTGGAGAGCCGTCATCCGCCGCAACCTTAAAGGACCACTTATCCAGCGGTTCGCCCACCGGCGCCGGGGCCGCCCGACCATTGCGCTCATGACAACCGGCACAGCTGTCGTTGATGTAGTGAGGCCCTGCCAGGCCCACCATGTCGTTGAAGACGGGATTTTCAATCGGACGCTCGTCGTGGCGACCATCGTCAAAGGAGGTATGCAATACCCGCCGACCACGAACGAAGGGTTGACCATTGTCATAGCCCAGGTTGGTCGCCATCTGCATAAAATGGTTGTCCGTTTCACCCGAGGTCATTTCGTGAATGGTGGTATCACCACCCAACCAGGCGTGCTCCGGGATTTTGAAGGAGTCTTTCACGCCACCGAACGGGGTGGAGCCACCGACATCCCAAGGCACCAGCCCCTCGCCCACGATATAGAGGTAAGTGGTGCCGTAGTAGTTCGCACGGCCATTGGGCACGCTGGCATCCAGGAACTGGCTGATCTCAAACTCCAGTTTGTCGCCGACCTGAATCGGACGGCCTTCACGGCAGTTATGGCTGCGCTCTTTGTAGTAATTCAGGTTATCGACCACCACCATGGTGCCGTTGTCGCAATACTCGGCCACGGTACCCACACCCCGATAGAACCAGCGATTTTCGGCCTCGGTATTACTGAGCATAAACTCGGTGCGCACATTCATCCGCACGGTATCGCCGCCCTTTGCGACCTCGTCAATGATTTCAATGGCCGCAGTACGATCCTCCCAGTAAAAGCTCAGATAATGATCGTAGGCCTGGAACTGATCTTCTTTGGCGTGACGGTCCCGGGCCCGATCCGCAAAGCGGGTAATCAGCGCGGTGCCGGTTTCGTACTGCACCACCGGCTCCAGGGTCGTGGTGGCGTCATACAGCGGCGTGATATCGCCCAGGCTGACCGACGAGCTGCTGGAACTGCTCTGGCTGACGCTGGAGCTTTCGGAGCTGCTCTGATCACTGCTTGAGCTGGAACTGCTTTCACTGCTGCTTGAACTCGGCTCGCTGCTACTGGAGCTGCTAGACGAGCTGCCGCTTCCGCCGCTGCCAGAAAAAGTGTGGCTGATCCAACCGGTGCTGCGACCGACGCCGTTGGCGATCACCGTAAACGACGCGTTGACCACATCGCCAGGCAACAGGTTCGGCAGGTCGTAATACCAGCCATTGCTGTCCTGCTGCATCCGGACATTCTGCTGACCACCGCCATTCACCGTATAGTGGATGTCCACGATATCGCCCTCGCTGACGCGGGCTCGCAGGGTGGTGGCATCCAGTTCCTGAAAGCAGCCGTCGGCACAGCCGGTAGGCGCGGTTTGCGGCTCACTGCCGTACACCTCCAGTTCCCAGATGGAGTAGCCCCACTGGTTACCCTGGCTGCGGGATATCCCGAAAATACGGACGTAACGATACTCACCGCTCACCGCCACCGTGTCGGTGCGATGCCCGAAGGTGCCACCGGTGCGGGTCGCCAGGGTGCTCCAGTTGGTGCCGTCATTGGAGCCACGGATTTCGTAGGTGTCCGCATTAGCGGCTTCCCAGTGAATCACCACGTCGGACAGGTCATAAGCCTGGCCGAGATCAACCATCAGATAGGACGGATCCGTTTGTGCCGCCGAGGCCCAGCGTGTGTTCATATCGCCATCCACGGCGTTGCTTGCCGGCAGATCCGCCGTGCTCGCAGAAACAGCGGCGTTCCGGGCAAGTTCCGTGGTCTGGGCACTGAGCGATGTGCTCAGGAGCAGAAAAAGCAGGGCTCCCCCGAGGGTGAGGCGGTGTTTCAGAGAGTAGAGACGCATAATGTGGACCTCGCGCATGGCTATTATTGGTTATGGGTCCCGCTTACCTTAATCCCGACCGGGGACATCGTCGTCCCACTTTATGGGCGGCCATGAAAGTGGCCTGTGCCACCCGGAACCCCCAAAAAGCACCGCCGCTCCAGGCAAAATAGTCAGCATTTTCAATTGGTTACAAAAAAGGTATCAACTTCTTGGTCGGTATTGACACCTCCGCTTTTGTGGACGGGTTCTCGGTTCACCGCCGGGCGTATTGATCACCAGGGGCATTCTGTTTATTCTTTTTGCAAAAGCAATAACATCAAAGACGGTCAAACCCCGTATGGACGTACCGATTTTCAGCGTGAACGACACCGTTCTGGTGGTGGCCGTATTGGAGTGCCTGCTGCTGGGCGCCTTACTCCTGTTCTTCACCCAAATCCCGCTGGCCCAGCGTCTGTTCTTGTCGTTATTCCTGCTGTCGTTGGGCGTGGACTTCCTGGACACCCTGATCTACTGGGCAGAGCCGCTGAAAGCACGCTGGCTGAGCGACCACCTGTACACTTTCTACGCTCTGAAACCGCTCGGGCTGATGGCCGCGCCCGCGCTGTATCTGTACCTGAAGTCGATGCTTTTCTCGGACTTCAACTGGTGCCGACGCCGACTCCTGCACTTCGCACCCGCATTGCTGATCACTCTGCTTCTGCCCTTTTACCTTCTGGTGCGCGATGAGGGGTTTTTCGCCCGGGCGAGGTATGACTATGAGGTGCTGTTCCACGATCTCCCGTTTCAGCTGTACCTGTTCGTCAAATACGGCCTCTACTTTACTTACGGTCTGATCAGTTATCGGCTATTGGCGACCTACCATCGGCACCTGGAGCAGGGCTACTCCAACCTGAAAAGCGTGGACCCCTGGTGGCTCCGGCTGCTGGTGATCGGCTTTATGATTATCTGGAGTCTGTATCTGACGAGTTATCTGAGCCATCTGTTGTTTGAGCATCGGGGAATGGCCAATCTGACCGGCGTGCTGGGCAACTACCTCAACGTTTTTTTCATCACATCACTGGTGGTGTACAGCCTTACCCAGTCGCAGACGTTTCGCGGGGTCTCCGAAGCGCCGGGGCTCAACAGCGTTGCAATCGGGAATGAGGATGAACAGGCGTCCCTGGCTCAATCGATCCACCAGGTAATGCGAGAGCAGCAATTGTATCTGGACCCGGAGCTGAGCCTGGAGCGGCTGGCCAGTACCATGGGATTATCCAGCAAGCTGGTGTCCAGCATCATCAATCGTCGGCTGAACAAGAACTTTTTTGAGTATGTAAACGATTTTCGCACCGAACGGGCGAAATCCATCATTGCTGCCGAGGCTGGGCCCGACTCCATGATGCAGGTGATGGAGCAGTCGGGGTTCAACAGCAAATCCACCTTCAACCGCTGCTTCAAGCGCGCCACCGGCATGACCCCCAGCGAGTACCGGGAAAACATTCGCCGCAGCCCCGTAGGTCGGATCGGTCCGACGTTTCGGAGCGAAGCGTAATCCGACAACCCCCGCTGACTTCAATCAACGCTGCAAATCATACTTCCGCATCTTCTCAACCAGAGTCGTGCGCCGAACACTCAACCGATCCGCGGCCCGGGCCACCACACCGCCGCAATCATTCAGTGCCTGCTGAATCAACTCCCGCTCCATGTTGTTGATGTACTCGCGCAGGTCGATGCCCTGCTCCGGCAACAGCGGCGTATCATTCATGCTGACATAGCCCGCCTGGCCGTTCAGCGCCTCCTGCTCGGTGGTCACACCAAAATCTTCCTCCACCACGTCCACATGACGGTATTTGACGGGAAGATCCTGAACGCCCACCACACCGTAGGGATGCATGATCGCCATGCGCTCCACCAGGTTCGCCAGCTCGCGCACGTTACCACTCCAGGGGTGGCGACACAGGGAAAGAATAGCGGCGGAATTGAAGCGGATGGAGCCGCGCTCCTCGCTTTCCAGACGGGAGATCAGCTCATTGATCAGCAGCGGGATGTCTTCCGACCGATCTTTCAGAGCGGGTAATTCAATGGGGAAGACATTCAACCGATAGAACAGATCCTCGCGGAACCGGTCCTCACTGATCATGGTTTCCAGATCCCGGTGAGTCGCGGCAATCACCCGCACGTCGATACTGGTGGTCTTGTTACTGCCCACCCGCTCAAAGCAGCGTTCCTGCAGAACCCGCAAAATCTTCACCTGCATATTCAGGGGCATATCGCCAATTTCATCCAGGAACAGGGTGCCCCCCTCCGCCAGCTCAAACCGACCGGCCCGGGCATTGATGGCACCGGTGAACGCCCCTTTTTCATGGCCAAACAGCTCGCTTTCCAACAGCTCGGCGGGAATGGCGCCGCAGTTTACGGGAACAAAGGGCTTGTCGCGCCGGGGGGAGTTGTAGTGCAGATTGCGGGCCACCACTTCTTTACCGGTGCCCGACTCGCCGGTGATCAGCACCGACACGTCCTTATCCGCCACCTGGGCCATCATGTCGCGCACCTGTTGAATCTGGCGGCTGGTGCCCACCAGGCTGCGAAACAGGTGGACCGGGCGGCGCGTAGGTTGGCGCCGGCTGGCCTGTTGGGCCTGGCGATAGAGCTGGGCGCGATGCAGCGTGTCCAGCAATTGGTTGTAGGCAGGAGGTACGGTCATGCTGGCGATGATCATCCGGGCCAGCTCGGGCGCGGCGGACTCGGGCAACGTACGCTCCTCCAGCATGATCACCGGCACGTCGTCCTGCCACTCACGGATTTCTTTCAGCTGGGACTCAAGCTCCCGGGGCTTGGGTGTTTCACCCAGGAACACCGCCATGACACCCCGCTCATCGGCATCGTCGGCGTCCTCATGGGCGGCTTGCCAGCCGGCCCATCCGGTGGTGCTGACCGTTTTCCCCAAGAACTCCAGAATGACTCCGAGCTCCCTGCGCCGTTGTTCATTATCATCGACAACCAGAACATTGGTGTTACGCCACATTCGAATGGGCCCTTTATCCATTTTTTTGAAACCGCTAGCCTTCTTAAAACCAATAGCCGACGCCTCGACCGGAGTCAAATAATTGTCGATTCAGGACAGACGTCGGAAAACCGGGTGCCCCCAAGACAAGCGCCCGACGAATGTGAAATGTGTCACATTATTGGGGATTCTGGCAGGGATAGCCGCCGGGAGCAATCCCAAAACGGCCAAATTGACAAAAAAATGACGCAGAAAGCGTCAAGAAGAAGAACAGCACCAACCTCCGCGTACTCCGCGCGCTTCACGTACTCCGCGTAGGGCGGATAAGGCCGGAGGCCGCATCCGCCGTAACCCAACGCACCCTCGCAACCCAATGGGCCCGCCCCATTCACAACGCCAACTTCAAAACCTCCTCCTGGCACTGCTCAATCAAATTCGCATAAACACCTTTCAACTCACTCAACGCCCGAACCAGGGCCGTCCCGTCACCACCATTGGCCGCAATCACCCGCTCAACCAACCCGGCACAGGCCCGATCCAGCTCACGGACCGTCCACCAATCCTCAGCCCGAAGGGCCTGCACCAGCTCATTGCGCAACTGGCGCACCTGCTCTACCCCGGCATCGCCCCGATAATCCGGGCTGGGAACCGCTGACAGCGCCATGATTATCGAGCCTGATCGGCAATACCATCCCAGGCGGACTTGAGCTCGCCCAGCAGGCGGCCGCACTCGTCCAGCCGCTCCAGACTGTTCTTGTAGTTGGCCTCGGTCAGGGCGCGGATGATGTAATCGTAGAGATCATCCAGATTTTCCGAGAGCTGGCCGCCTTCCTTATCATTCAGGCTGCCCTGCAGGCCCGCCACAATGTTGATGGCCTTGCCAATCAGCTCGCCTTTGCGGGCCACCTGATTCTGCTGCATAGCACCCTTGGCCTGAGCGATACGCTCCAGGGCCCCTTCGAACAACATCTGGATCAGGCGGTGGGGAGAGGCGTCCATGGCGCTGGACTGTACTTTCATGGAAGAGTAATTCTGTGCCGCACGAGCGTAGGCGTTCATACCGGTTCCCCGTTCTTGGTTGTCGTCATCATCGGTGGTTTTTACCATCGGACTAACCTTTATTGCGGCTGTAGACAGGGAAACTTTAGCTGATTTTGGCGGGGCGTTTTATGGTTCGGGAACGGCGGATGCGCTTCGCTTATCCGCCCTACGGCTGAGCGCAGCGGTATAAACACGCGTAGGGCGGATAAGGCCGGAGGCCGCATCCGCCGTAACTCAACTCAACTGTTTACCGCGGCGGCGCGGTAAACGGCAAGCGGTCGTTGATGCCTTCCAGGAAATCCCCGGTGCTGTTCAGACTACGCACAATCTGCTCCATGGCACGGAACTGCGCTTCCTGTCGTGCCCGGAAGGCCTCGCTGCGCCGATCCAATGCCTCACGGGCATCGGCAATATCACTCTTGTCTTCCTGAAGGTTGGTCTCTCGCTGGGAAATCAACCCGGAGTTACGCACGTAGGAATCCACGATACCGGTCAGCATACCGCCCAGCCCCCGGGAAAACCCGACGGTGGCCGAGGTCGCACCGGGCGCAATGGTCATACTCAAGCCCTCGGCGGGTGAACCAATTGCCGGGCGCAGAACATTGCCAAACCCGAACGCGGCTTCGCCATCCACAGTGCCTGCCACATCCTGCCCGGCGGTTCCCGCGCCGACCGCAACGCCCAGATCCGCCATATCTGCACCCACTTCGGTGAACTCGACATTGCTGATCGCGCCGTAGCTATCGGACTGGAACTCCAGTGCACCGGTGGTGGTGTTATAGCTGACATTGACCTTGGCGAATCCGTCTTTAAGCGTGGAGTCCGCATTGATCAACGTCTGAAATTCTTCGGCCAGCTCTGCTCCGGAAGCGTAGGTTTTCCCATCTGGCAGAGTAATGGTCGCCGACTGCTTGCCATCCACCTTGACCGCAAAACTGTAATCCTTGCCGGTGGTATCGAGCGGAAACGCCAACGCCACCGGATCGGCGGTCAGTATCCCCTTGGTCGCTTCCTGGGTGATTTCAACGGCATAGCTGCCCGGCTGTGTCCGGCTGCCGAATGCCGTTACGTTGACTTTTGAGTCGCTGGATTCGGTATTCGGGACAAACAGATTCCGGACCTGCTCAAAATTGTTGCTTATCGTCTCATCGAAATCCGTGGCTTCGCCGTCATCGGCAATTTCCAGGGTGCCATCGATCTTCGTCCGAATGCCAATGGTGGCGAGCGAGTTGAAGTCACTGTCGATACCGGGCATGGCACTACCGATCATGCTGCGAATAGTCCGTAACATGTTGCCGGCCAGGGGATCATTGCTCAGGCTGCCCTTTCCATCTTCGCCCTCGTCTCTGGAGATCAGACGATTGGTTTCGGTGTAAAAGGTATTGTAGGCATCCACAAAGTCGCGAATGGCCTGCTCCGCCAGACTGCGATCCTCAGTGACGTTGATACTGATTTCTTCAGTGGCGCTGCTGTTGAACAGCTCGAACTCGACGCCTTCGATCACGTCTGTGATCACATTGCTGTTCCGGGTTACCTGCAGACCGTTCACCCGTACGAT
Source organism: Marinimicrobium sp. LS-A18 (assembly GCF_000463525.1). Lineage (NCBI taxonomy): Bacteria > Pseudomonadati > Pseudomonadota > Gammaproteobacteria > Cellvibrionales > Cellvibrionaceae > Marinimicrobium > Marinimicrobium sp. LS-A18. Next base: position 582,975 of record NZ_AWEP01000002.1, on the reverse strand, counting down.
CGCGTCCAACCCTTCCTGTTGCTGGGCGAAATTCTGAGCGGACTCGTTGAAGTTGAAATTCGCAAGACCGGGGCTGGCTCCTTCAGTGGCGGTAATTTCCAGCTCTCTCGTCGCGCCGGTCGGACCGGTCAGCAACAATTGGTAGCTGCCCTCCTGCCCCACAATACTGGCCTGGACACCGATGCCCGCATCATTGATGGCATCGCGCAACCCGGACAGGCTGTTGTTGCTCTGATCAATCTCAATGGTCGCACCTGTGGCATCGGCATCCGCCGCAAAGGTGCTCAAATCCGATGCCCAATCGCCAAAGCGAATGGTCAGGCTGCCCTCACCCACCTCAGAGTCGAGACTGGCGTAAGTGCCAGACGCCAATGACTGTGACTGAGCCACCTGCTCCACTTTGATCCGGTAATTACCCGGCACCGCTTCGGGGTTCAGCTTGTTGACCGCCATCAGGGACGTATCGGAAATGGAGGCCTGTTTGGCGTCGAAGGTATCCGCGTTGGCCAGCGGCGTCATGGAGCCCTCAAGCTCATCCACGGCGCTGCGCAGCAGGCCCAGACCGGAGATCTGAGCCTCAATGCGCTCCTCGCGTTGATCCAGGCGGCGATCCTCGGGAAGTCGCTCCAGTTCCACCAACTGATCGACAATGTTCTGGGTGTCGATCCCCGAACCACTGCCCAGTTGATTGATGATATTGCTGCCTACGCGTTCGACCATAACCTGAATACCCTGATTTGACGGTTAAGACACTCAACCGGTCTGTACGGCGGACATTGACCGCGTTCTTTGACGGTTATCGGCCGCTTTTGGTTAAACTTTAGCCTGACCCGAAGGATTCTTCCAGCCACTGTGAGCCTTGTCACAGCATTGACCAGGGAGCTCCAAGACATGGGACCCCTCAATAGAAAAAGGGCGCCCTTGTGAGGCGCCCTTTCTCGTTTTTACAGTCTGACAACAGCCCGTTAAGCCTGCTCACTGAAAAAGTGCACCGGCTCATCGACACTCAAGTTTCGTGCCAGTTCAAGAAAGGTTTCGTCCGGAATCTGACGAATCACTTCCTCGGTTTGCCGATCGAGCACTTTGACAACGGTTTCCCCGGAAGCCTCATCAACACTGAAGCGCAGATCACGTTGGGTTGCCTGGATGTATTCATTCATCTGGGCGACCGCGTCACGGACATTGTCCGCCATCTGAGCCTGTCGCTCACTCTGCTTCTCAGCATACGAGCGCTTTACCGGTTCCAACGAAACAGAGGGCGGCAATGACTTGCCCCCCTCTTTTGCCGCTTGACGGGTTGTATCAGGTGAAGCTTGCCGACCGCCCTTCACTCCGTAGAGCTCAGGGCGGGCATTGCTGTTTAAGGTCGTCACTTCACTCATGTCATATCCCTCTCAAGGGGGCCCCCGGTATTACCCGGAGGCCGACTCTGCCGATTACTGCAGCAGCGACAGTACCTGCTGAGGACGGGCGTTAGCCTGGGCCAGCATCGCCTGGGCGGCCTGCTGGAGTACCTGCGCCTTACTCAGGTTGGCGGTTTCTGCCGCGAAGTCCGCATCGGTGATCCGTGAACGGGCCGCGGAGGTTTTCTCGGCAACGTTACTCAGGTTGGATACGGTGAAGTCCAGACGGTTGTTGACCGCACCGAGGTCTGCACGCGTAGCGCCTACCTGCTCAATAGCCGAGTCAATGATGCCGATGGCCTTTTGAGCGCCTTCAAAGGTAGAGATATCAACGCTTGCGACTGAACCAGTACCTTGAGAAGCATTTCTTTCCTGCAAACCACTTGCACCCAGTACATCTGCCGCAGTAGCTGAAGCGCTATATTCGATAGAAACTTGATCACCAGTCGTTGAGCGCAGAGCCACCCCTGTACCAGCAGCGTTTGCGAAAGCCACCACACCAGTTTCTTCAGATACTTCATTAATTGCGTTGATCGCTTCGGTAGGATCGCCTGCGGCAGAGGTGAATCCCTCGATGGCCACGCCGTTAATAAGAAGATCACCGTCATTAATGGTAGTTGCAGTTACAGCCGCACCTTCAATATTGCCTTCAGCGTCCTGCAGATCAATACCGAGGTCAGCAGCTGCCGCATATGTACCCTCTGCCTGGATAACAACGCCACTCTTATCGGCGCTGGTGTCTGTTACCACTACAGAGAAATTAGTAGTGGCAGCAACCCCAGTCAAACCCGCATTAGCGACAGCGCTGCCGGTTCCTGTAAAGCCGATAGAAGTCGCGCCCTCAGCACTCATGACCAACGCACCTTCGTCAGTTAAGCTTGCTGTGATAGAAGTATTCTCGTTAATTTGATTAACGATATCTTCCATGCTGCTCGTACCACTGATCTCGGTCACCTGAGTTTTCCCATCACCATCGGTCAGTGTCAGAGTAAGAACATCAGTGCCTGCGACCAACCGGCCCGATCCACCGCTGCTGGCCTCCACTTCAACCAAACTGGAAACCTCGGCGCCCTTTCCTTCCAGGTCGGCATTAATGCTGGCCAACGCTTCATTCAATGTACCACCAACAGCGTCAGAGGCATCAATCAGAGTGTCGTTAATGCTGATAGTATTGGTGCCGTCAAGCACTGTCAGGTTCGCCACACCACCCGCAGTGGCTTCACCCACGATATCACCAGAGCTACCGCCAAGGTTACTTGTGCTGAAGGCCTCAACCGATACGGAAATTGTCTGATTCTGCTCTGAACCAACCTGCAGCAGGGTGTTCTTCAAACTACCATCCAGCAGGGCCTGTCCATTGAAAGTGGTTTCCTCGGCGATCCGGTTCAGCTCAGTCTTAAGCTGCTGAACTTCGGCGTTCAAGGTGCTGCGATCGCTATCTGAGTAGATGCCGTTGGCAGACTGAACGGCCAACTCACGCATCCGCTGCAGAATATTGGTACCTTCCTGCAGAGCGCCTTCAGCGGTCTGGATCATGGAAATACCGTCGTTGGCATTACGTACGGCCTGGTCAAGACCACGAATCTGAGAGGTCATACGGTTGGAAATCGCCAGACCAGCGGCGTCGTCTTTGGCGGAGTTGATGCGGTTACCAGACGCCAGACGCTCGGTGGCCTGGTCCAGGGCATTGCCAGACTGCATCAGCTGACGCTGAGTGTTCAGTGAGGCCACATTGGTATTGATTACTAGAGCCATGATGGATCTCCTAAGTTGTTTTGTTCACAGGCTTTACCAGCCGTGGATCATTCGGACAGTGAAGCCCGGAACAGTCGGTCACCAGGTCTTCTGTAAAGGTTATCGACCCATCATGGGGGAGCTTTAGGGGAAATTTGGATTTTTTGCGCCAAACCCGCTTGATTTTATATTTTCCTTTTATTTTCAATGGGTTAAGGAAGAAACAACCCTCAAGTAGGTTGGATTAGCGAAGCGTAATCCAACAAATAACCTCCAATATCCATCATTACCACCCAAATTGTCGGATTACGCGCTTCGCGCTAATACGACCTACGAGCCTAATCCAGCCTACAGGAGGGCTTTTTGGAGCAGGTTGGAACAGAGGAGGCGCCGCACGCTCGGGTTACGGCGGATGCGCGCTTTGCGCTTATCCGCCCTACGCGACCTACGCGGGTCTATACCGCTGCGCTCGGCCGTAGGGCGGATAAGCCGAAGGCGCATCCGCCGTAACCACCCGTCAATCAGGGTTTGTAGGCCTTGATGGCCTTGTCCTGGTGGTTTTGCTGCTTGAGTTGGGCGGCGATGTCCGCCTTGGTGGCCTCGGCCAGGTGAGTGATTTCGTCGTTGAGAGTCTGGATCTCGGCAATCTCCGCTCGCATGTTATCCGCGAGCCCGGCCTCCGCAACCCTGATCAGAAACTGGTTGTCATTGATGGCTTCGATCAAGCGCTCCCGCTCCGCCGCCTTCACCTCAAATGCCTGCCACTCATGGGCCTTGGCCAACTCCAACAGCGCTTCGGTAAAGGCGTGGAACTGGCGTAGCGGTTTCAGCGTATCGGTATCACTCATAACAGCAGGGTCTCGTCGCCGATGTTCTGGCCTGAATCAGGGTTACAGATAATTGAACAGCGAAAGCCCGCTGACTTTCACAAAGGTCTGCTGGGCGGCACTGAGCACCATACTCTGCATCTGCAGTCGGGTAGAAGCTTCAGCGTAGTCCAGGTCCTGAATATCGGCAAGCACCTCTTCGCTGTGTAACTTGGTGTCTGCCAGCAGGTCACGGGTGGACTCCAGGGTGTTGAGCCGGGCCCCCAGGTCCCCCTGAGCGGCCGTCAGGTGGGTCATACCGTTGTCGAGGTTGGTCAGGGTCTGGCCAATGATGTTGCTGAGCTCCGCTTTACTCTCCGGGTTACTTTCAACGTTTTTCATTGCCTCACTCAGGCGAGAAAGCGTGGTCAGCAGCCCCTCTTTGTTACTGGAGGTGATCAGAAAGCTGTCGCCGGGCTCGGCCAACTCGCCATCGGTCGACGTGGTGCCGTCATTCTGAGTGGCGACACCGAACACACTGTCTGTGTTGGCGGTGCCATTGCGCAAAGTCAGGTTTTGGCCGCTGGGAACGCTGAGCCCGTTGGCGTCCACGACTACACCCAGATTGGCCAGCCGCTCGGCGTTGCGATCCGCGCCACTGCCTGCGGTCACCTCCGTGGTACTGCTCAGGGCGGCGGCCAGATCGGCGGCATTGTTGATCGGCCGATCCAACACCAGTGTTTCGGACTTGCCACCCACGGTCAGGGTCACCGTCTCCGGGGCGCCGGTAAAATCGACAGGCGTGACCGCCCCGAAATCGATAGTGCCAGGAGTCGCCGCCTCTCCAGCATTGGGCTGGCCGGAGATTCGCACCCGCACGCCGTTGACTTCAATGGCTTCGCCCTGCTCATAGGCGGCATTGGCCACCAGCACCCGGCCTTTGTCATCAGTGATGGTGTAGTTGGCCGCTGGTGGATTGACCGACTCCGGGGCATTGAAGGTGATCTTCATATCCCGGGGATAAAACTCGTCGTAGGCCTCCTGATCAACGATTTCACCGACATTGATCCGCGCCGGAGGGACCGCCCGGTTGGCTTCACTCGGGCGGGTGTTCATGGTGTTGTGTCCACTGGGCACATCCACGAACAGCGCCTTGCCCGAGTCACTTACCGGAACGGAGCCCGTTTCGGAAATCTGGATGCGCATCTGCCCTTCATCGCCGTGATAGGAGAAATTGCCTCCACCATCTTCGGTAAAGGGTTGAGTATCGCCCTGATGACCCGAGAAAATGTACTGGCCCGACGCATTGCGGGTATTCTGTAGATTGATCAGCTCGCCGATCCGACTGTCCACTTCGGCCGCAATGGACTGGTAATCCGTCGGTGTCATTACCCCGGTGTTACCGGCGCGAACCGCCAGCTCTTTCATGCGCTGCATGAGCGTGACGATAGACTGAATCGCCACCTCTTCCTGCTCCAGACTGTTCTCGGCCGCGTTGACGTTTTTCTCGTATTGCTCAATCCGCCCCAACTGCTGATTCAATCTCAGAATGCTGCTAGCCGCGACCGGGTCGTCCGCCGGACTAAGCACCCGCTTGCCGGTACTGATCTGCTCGCTGGTTTTGTTCACAGCCGACTGGGCATCGCGCATACCAATGTCGGCAATACTGTAGATTTGTGAGGTGGACACACGCATGATCAGTGCCTCAATCAGATAGAGTTTAACAGTGTGTCAAACAGGTCCCGGGCGATGGAGATGACCCGGGAGTTGGCGTTGTACGCCTGCTCAAACTTGATCAGGTTGGCGGCCTCTTCATCCAGGTTGACGCCACTGATGCTATCGCGCATGGACTGGGTCTGCTCCATCAGGCTTTCCGCCGCCTGACTGTTGCTACGCGCCGAAGCGCTCTCGGTACCCACCTGCTCGACCAGACGTCCGTAAGCATCGCTCAGGCCAAGTTTGCCGTCGCCCATGACTTTGGTGGTTTCCAGCGCGGCCATGGCCAGGGCGTTACGGTTGTCATTACTGGAATCGCTATTGAAGTCCAGGGTAAAGGTATCGCCCGCTTTGGGCTGACCTTTAATACTGGCCTGGTAGCCCAGAAAGGAGGACTGGGCGAAATCCGCCGCTTCGCTGTCACCGAACAGCTGACTGTCGGTGGGCGCGGTCTGCAGCGACACGCCCTCGGCCAGGGTCAGATCCACGCGGCCACCGACCGTCACTGTGGACTGGTTACCCGCGCCCTGCCCCGTGAGTCGGACATTCGGGTTGCCGGTGCTGTCATTCACGCTCAGTTGATTCTGGGTCGCATTATCCGCCTGCAGGCGGACGTCGACATCCACACCAGAGGACGCCACCATGCGCAGCTCCAACTCACCGGTGACCGGGTTGGCCCCGGCTTCGGCGCGGAAGCCAAGCGCCTGCAGGTTGGGGTTGGCATTGATCTGTTCAGCCAGGTATTCCTGAAATTCATCCGGATCTGTCTGAGGATTGGGTACCGTCGGGGCGAGATTCCCGCCCTGATACTCCAGAAGATCTTCACCATTGATGGTGATCTGAAGCGGTGAACTGAAATCCTCGATACTGATATCGGTCAAGGTCGCCTGGGTATAGGCATTGGCGGACACGCCGGGTACCCGGCTCAGTTGATCGGCGATATTGGCGGCGGAAGCGTTGGGGTTGGTCACCACATTCTGGGTTGTGGTTGCACCGGTGCTCGGGTCGGTCACCCGGAAGCGCATCTGCTCCACCGGGTAGCCGTTATTCTGCGCAGGGCCACCCACAGCAACCACCTGAGCGCCGCGTCCATCCGGCAACCCAAGACGGCTCCCCTCCCCTATGACCCGGGTTTCGCCCGGATCGGTCGTAAAGAGCGCGTTATCCTGACCGGGTACAAAACGCTGCTCGCGTATGGGCGGTTCAAGGTGTTTCGGGTTGGCCGGGTCGGAGTTGTCCAGAATGTCGTAGGTAGTCTCCGACGTGAAGCGCACGATCACCGGCGGCGACAATTGTCCTTCGGTGGCAAAGGTTGGCAATACCTCGCCATCCAGTCCGAGCTTACTGAGGACCTGCCCCTGGCTGATGCTTCCGGAACCCTCATTGCCACTGTCCGTGCCGGTACGCACCGGTGAGGCGAACGCCAGGTCCTCCGGGCGACTGAGCAAGGTTTCAATATAGCGGGCGGCATCCGTCGTCGGCTGGATGGTGAAACTGTCACCGCCCTGGAACGAGCCTCCCTCCAGCGTGACCGACAGGCCGTCAAACGACAGCGTCTCCGGATAACTGCCCGTGAGCATGCCCTGCTGAATCACCTTGTCGTCATTCAGACGGGTGATCACATAATTGTTGGTGTTCTCGAGAATCTGGAACCGATAGTCACTGGTGGTCAGTTGCCCAACGTCATCAATGGTGACCGACAGGCGACGATCGTCAGGCCCGGCATTATTGCCCGCAACCACCCGATTGCTGATCAGGTCGTCCGAATTGATGTCCTTGAACAGACGCTGGCCGTAATCACCATCGAGGTCCAGCCCCTGTTGTTGCTGTTCATTGAAGGTGTCGGATAACACCAGTGCAATACGACCGAGTTCGTTTTTGGCGGTGTGCAAGATGCCATCGCGGAAGTCCACCAAACCACCGAGTTGGCCACCGTTAAGAAGCCCCGTGACATCGTGGGTGCGCGTGCCCTGGCTGAGTTTGATTTCACCGGCATTGGTAACCTGAAAGCGATTTACCGTCGACCCCACCACCAGTGCCTGCCCTTCTCCCATAAACACACTGACATGCCCATTACCCTGGGGCACAACACTGATACCGACCAACTCGGACAACTTACGCAGTGTCTCGTCCCGTTGGTCCATCAGGTCATTGGGGTCATTACCAGCGCCGGGCAGCGCTTTGTCAGCAATGGACTGGTTGAGGTCCGCCACGTTCTGCGCCAGGTCATTGATCTGTTGGGTGACCGCATCAATTTCCCGAATCACATTGCGTTCGATATCCGCCAGACGATCATAAAGCGTATTGAAACGGGTACTCAGACTGTCCGCCTCGGTAATCATCAACTGCCGTGCGGGGGATGAGGAGGGGTCATCGGCGGCGTTCTGCACCGAAGCGAAAAAGGCCTTCAGGCCGCCAGCGAGACCGGTGGACTCGTCCGCAAACAACTTGTCGATTTTCTCGAGGTTGCTGTTGTATTTGTCGAGCGAATGAAAGTTGGTGGTATCCGTGCGCAGCTGACTGATTACGAACTGATCCACAATGCGTGTGATTGACTGGGTTGTAGCGCCCGTACCCACATAGCCCGCGTTACCCAGACGTTGTTCCGGGCGAGTGATATCTTCGGTCCGCTGCCGACTGTAACCATCGGTATTGGCATTGCTGATATTATGGCCCGCCGTGCGCATGGCTGCCTGGCTGACGCGCAAACCGGAGATGGCGGTATTCAGTATTCCGGACATGGTGGCTTACCTATCAGGCATCGTTCGGGTTAGGGGCGTCATTGCGAACCACGGTCATCAGCGGTTCGGTGCGCATCAGGGTTTTAAGCTTTTCCGCGTAGGCGGGGTCGGTAGCGTAGCCGGCATCCTGCAATCCTTCTACGTAGCGTTCCGCATCGTTACCCGCCTTCAGAGCATCCTGATAGCGTGGACTGTCCTGCAGGAACTGGACATAGTCGGCAAAGCTCTGCTCGTAATTGTCATAGCGACGGAAATCCGCCCGCTCCACTTGTGGCAGACCGTGTCGGTATTCAATGGTGGAGACGTTGATACGATCCCCTTCCCAGCGTCCATCCGCTTTGATATTGAACAGGTTGTGGCTGTTGGAACCGCTGCCGGTGTGAATCACGTGCTGACCCCAGCCGGTTTCCAGTGCGGCCTGGGCAATCAGTGCCTGCGGGGCCACACCCAGCTGCTCCGCCGCTTTAACCGCGTGGGGACGAATGCGCTCCACAAACTCGGCCGGGCTGTTCGTCAGAGGCGCTTTACCGCCAGTGACCGGGGCGGTCGGAACCGAGAGGTTGGATTGGCGCTCCAGGCGGCTGGTATCCATGGATTCCGCTTTCTGCGGTTTAAGTTTGTCGCCGTAAGCCCTTTCCATCTGTTGATACAACATTTCCGCCAGACCGAGGCCCCGGCCTTTGGTCAGTTCCAGGGACATCTGCTGGTCGAGCATTTCCTTGTGGAACTTGCTCTCCTCGCTGCTGAACAGACTGTCTTTGCCAAACACTTCGTTGGTAGCGCGCATCTGTTTGAACATCTGATGTACAAACATGGACTCAAACTGGCGAGCCACTTCCCGCAACGCCTCCGGGTCGCCGTTGCGACCTTTGGCGCGCAGCGCTTCCATGCCGTCGTTGTTCAGCAGACTGTCCTGCACTTGCTGACGCACATGCGTGTTATCGAGCGGTATCATCAGATCACCATCAACTGGGCTTTGAGTGCGCCGGATTGTTTGAGCGCTTCCAGAATGGCCATCAGGTCACCGGGAGACGCACCGACGTTATTCACCGAGCGAACAATATCTTCAAGCGTATTGCCTGGTGCAAACTTGAACATCGGATTGGTTTCTTCGGTGATTTCCACATCACTGCCCGGCAGAACAACGGTATCGCCTTCGCCCAGTGGGTTGGGTTGCACGGCGGTATAGTCTTCCGAAATGGAAACAGTCAGATTGCCGTGGGTGACCGCCACCGGGGAGACGCGCACATGCTGGCCCACCACGATGGTACCGGTGCGTGAATTGATAACCACCTTGGCCGCTTCCTCACCGGGCTCGACCTCAATGTTTTCCAGCAGGGAAATAAAATCTACCCGATGTGATGGATCCTGAGGCGCACTGACCGAGACCGACACCGCATCCTGGGCGCGGGCGACATCCGGCCCCAGCATTTCGTTGATGCTCTGGACGACCCGGTTGGCGGTGGTGAAATCCGCACGGTTCAGGTTGAGCACCACCGGCTGTCCGGAACTGAAATTGTTTTTGACCTCTTTTTCTACCGTGGCACCACCGGGGATGCGACCCACGCTGGGGACGTTGACGGTTATGCGGGAACCGTCCCGACCTTCGGCGCCAAAGCCGCCCACTACCAGGTTGCCCTGAGCCAGAGCGTAGACCTGACCATCCGGGCCTTTCAGGGAGGTCATCAACAAGCTGCCGCCGCGCAGGCTGGTGGCATTACTGATGGAGGACACCGTAACATCAATGGTCTGGCCGGGCTTGGCAAAGGCCGGCAATTCCGCCTGAATCATCACCGCGGCGACGTTCTTGGTCTGCACCCGTGTACCCGGCGGAACGGTGATACCAAACTGCTGCAGCATGTTGTTGAAGGACTGAATGGTGAACGGCGACTGGTTGGTCTGATCCCCGGTGCCATCCAGACCGACGACCAGGCCATAACCCACCAGCTGGTTGGAGCGCACGCCGGCGACCGTGGCGATATCTTTGATTCGCTCGGCCTGAGCCAGGGTGCATGTCATCACTAACAGGACCGCGATCAGAATACGATGGATCATGGAAAATCCTCTCACAGGTTCAGCCTCGCTCAGAATGGCCAGTAACCGCTGTTAAAAAACCGGGACAACCAGCCCATGGACTGGGAGTCCGCCAGGGTGCCGGTGCCGCTGTAGGAAATTTGGGCATTGGCCAGCCGAGTGGACGGCACGGTGTTGTCTGGCGATACGTCGTCCGGCCGAACGATGCCGCTGATGCGAATAAATTCATCGCCACGATTAATGGTGATCCACTTCTCGCCGCGTACCACCAAGGCCCCGTTGGGCAACACTTCCGCTACGGTCACAGTAATATTGCCCTGCAAGCTATTGCTCTGATCAGCCCCGGCATCACCGCTGAAAGATCGATTCTGATTCAGGTTGGTATCCAGGGTGTTACCACGAAAGCTAGGGTTCGTCCCCAACAAAGGCCCGGCATTGAAGTCCAGCTCGCTTTCCTTGTCCACAGAAACGCCCGAGCTTTTACTGGACACGGTACGCTCGGCCAAGGTTACGGTAATGATATCGCCCACATTCAGCGCTTTACGATCGGTGTACAGCGCCATGCCATAGTTGCCCTGATAAAGCGAGCCCTCCGTACGCTGTGGCACGCTTGCTGCCGTGGGAATGGTGGCCGCGTAGTAAGGATCGCCGGGCACCGGCCGCTCGTAAGTCACGCACGCCGACACGCTTAGCGCCAACAAGAGCAGCGCAGCGCGAACGATCTGGGTTTGGCAGCAGCGAATCAGTGCAGTGGGTGTCATGGCAAAGGCCTCGTTACAGCGTCTGATTGATGTACTGAAGCATCTGGTCTGCGCTGGACACGACTTTGGAGTTCAGCTCATAGGCGCGCTGCGTGGAAATCATATTCACCATTTCCTGCACGATATCCACGTTGGAACTCTCCAGCATGCCCTGCTTGAGCGCCCCCATGCCCTCTTCCGATGGTGCCCCAATCACCGGATTGCCACTGGCCACGGTTTCGACATAGAGGTTGCCACCGATCGCTTCCAGACCGGACGGATTGATAAAGTCCGCCAATTGGATCTGACCGATTTCCTGGGGCTGGGGGTCGTCATCAAAGTGCGCAGAGACAATGCCATCTTCACTTATGTTGATCTGGCTGGTGTTCTCCGGAATCACGATGCCCGGTTCAATCAACAGGCCGCTGTTGGTAACCAGCTCCCCTTCGCCATTGATCTGCAACTGACCGTTGCGGGTATACGCCAGATTTCCGTCGGGCTGAAGTACCTGGATAAAGCCGCGACCATTGATGGCCACATCCAATGCCTGGTCGGTCACTTCGAGACTGCCGGGTGTAAATTCTTTTTGCGTCGCGACGACGCGTACACCGGTGCCCAACTGCAAACCGGAGGGCAACTCGTTGTTCTGGTTGGCCAGCCCGCCGGGCTGACGCTGGGTTTGATACAGCAGGTCTTCAAACACTGCACGGTCGCGCTTGAAGCCCACCGTGCCCACGTTGGACAGGTTGTTGGAGATGGTGGTCAGTTGTTTGTCCTGAGCACTCAAACCGGTTTTGCTGACATACAGTGCTGCGTGCATGGTGTGTTCTCTCTGTCGGGTATCTGCTTCAGTGCTTGCCGCCTTGCGGCAAGGTTTTTCCGCCTTGGGCCGTAAAACTGGCCCGCGGCACTACGCTATTAACCGTTCTGCAATAGCCGTGCCGAGGCTTCCGAATTCTGCTTGACGGTCTGCATCAGCTTCAGTTGCATCTCATACTGGCGAGACAGACTGAGTATCTGGGTGAACTCGTTCACCGCGTTGACATTGCTGCCTTCCAGAAAGCCGGTGGCCACACTCACCTGGGCATCGGCTGGCGCGGGTACGCCACCGTCCAGACGGAACAGACCGTCCTCCCCCTTGGACACCTCGGCCAGGTCCGGATTGACCAGCTTGATCCGGTCAATCTCCACCATGGCCTCGGGTCCCAAGCCTTGAGCGACGATCGACAGTGTGCCGTCGGAGCCGATTTCCAGCTTTTCCAGCGGCGGCAAAGCGATCGGACCATCGTTGCCGATGACCGCCAGGCCACTGCCGTTGCGAAGAATACCCAGGGGATCAATGTGCAGGCCGCCAGCGCGGGTGTAAGCCTCGGTGCCGTCCGGTGCCTGAACGGCGATAAAGCCATCGCCCTGGACAGCAATGTCGTGATCCCGCCCGGTCGCATTCATGGGCCCGGGCTCAAAATTCGTGGCCGGCCGCTCGGTCAGGGCATAGGCGCGGGTGGGATGACCATCACCGTAGTACACCGGCATGCTTCGGGCCTGAGCGAAGTCCGCCCGAAAACCGGTGGTGTTCAGGTTGGCCATGTTGTTGGAGTGGTTAGTCTGCGCCAGCATGTTGTGCTTGGCGCCGGTCATGGCGATGTAGAGCGCTTTATCCATGGTGTATTCCCCCGATGGGTGCGGAAAAATTGTCGCTTTTTGGGCCGTTGGGGGATGTTTTGCAAGATGGGTGCCAGAGTGGCAGAAATCGCGGAGGGGGCGGTGATGGGGTTTGGTGGATGGCGGGAGTCGGGGTAACGGCGGATGCGGGCGTAACGCCCTTATCCGCCCTACGGCCGAGTGCAGCGGTGTAAACCCGCGTAGGGCGGATAAGCCAAAGGCGCATCCGCCGTTACCCCACTTTCGTTAAGCCCGTTTATCGCAGGTTAATGATGGTCTGAGTCACCTGATTGGCGGTCTCGATGGTTTTTGAACTCGCCTGGAAGTTACGCTGGGCGATGATCAGGTTCACCAACTGGGTGGACAGGTCGACATTGGACTCCTCCAACGCGCCAGAGTTGATGATACCCAACTGGGAGGAACCCGGAGCACCGACTACCGGCTCACCGGAGTCCGCCGTCTGTACCCAGGAGGTGTCCCCTACTGGCTTGAGACCTTCAATGTTGTTGAAGTTGGCCAAAGCCACCTGCCCCAACACCTGTGCCTCACCATTGGTGAACCGGGCAAAGATGATCCCATCATCGGCGATATCGACCCCGGACAGACGACCGGTGGTGTAGCCATTCTGATCCTGCCGCTCAACTCCGAAATTAGACCCGAACTGCGTCGTGCCATCCAGGCTTATTTCAAAGTTGGAGCTGCTCGGGGGCTCAGTTACAGGCAACTGACCGCCCTGGAGAACATTCAAGGGTCCCAGCGCGCCTGCCGCAGAGCCATCATCATTATTGGGCGTCCAGTTGGAGATCAGAATGGGATCGGTCAGATCTTCGTTCAGTGAACCGTCACTGTTAAAGTGAACGTTAAAGGATGCCATGGTGGGCTGAGTGTTTTCCGGTACCGGCAAAGTCGGATCCGGGTCACCCACATTCTGACCATCCACCTGAACGTACATCATCCAGTGATTGGATGAGGTTGATGGATCATTCGGATCATAAGGCTGGCGCACAAAGTACTGCTCCAGAGTGTGCGGATTACCCAGACTGTCGTATACCGTGGAGGTGGTCGAGTGGTTGAATGTGCCCTGATCAGCCGGGTCAAAGGCGTTGATCGCCACCTCCGAGAAACTGTCATCGGTCAGAGGCGAGAAAAGATTACCCACACTCGGCTCCGCCGACAGCAGGCTGTATCCCTCTTCCATCTGGATGGTCAGGTTACCACCCACTACCACATCCTCTGTATTGGTATTGACCGTCTGAATGCCGGTACCCGTCCGACCAATCACGTCCAGCGTACCCGGGGGCTGACTGCCGCCAAAACCGAAGCGCAGGTCAGCACCCACTCGGGATGTGATCTCCAGATCCCCAGTGCTGTTTACTTCAGCGCTAATACCTGCCAACTGGGAAGTACCCAGGCCGTTGATTTCGTTGGCCAGACCATCCAGCGTGGTGGATGTGAGCGTCACACCGTTCAAAGTGAAGTTGTTGTTGCTATTGTCAAAACTGCCGGCAATGATCCGCGCGTTGGTCTGTGCAGACGCGGTAATGCCCGCAAGAGCGTTCATCTCCGAGGCGGTCTGTGCCGCCGAAGCATCGCGCTCACTGGTGAAATTGAACACATCACCATCCGGCCCCTCGAACTCCAGTGTCTGAGCCAGGTAGCCATTGGTCACCTCAGCAATCCCCGCAACGCTGGCCGGGGCACCCGTCAATGCGGTTGACAGATCGTTGGTTCCCGTAACACCACTGACTGTAATGGTAGAGCTGACCCCTTCAGTCAAGTCCTGGAAAAGCAACTGACTACCGTTAGCCACTGCCTGCACGTTGATCGGCGAGGGAGCGCCAAAAATTTCACTGTTAATCAGGTTGGCAATATCCTGCACCGAGTTCGCCGTCGAGGCATCGAGCGTAATATTGACGGTGCCATTCCCGGACACTGGGGAAGATCCCGTCAGCTCTAGCTGAAAGGTAGTGGGATTGGCTGCAAAGTTAATGGGTGTGGTGATATTGCCCACGTCAGTGGTGGTCGATGTCGCCTCCTGCAATCCCTGCTGCGCAATACCGATCACCGCGCCGTCCGTTGTAAACTCGGTTCCAGTTGACTCCAGTACCGGCTGATTCGAATCAAGGTTAAAGCGCGCCTCACTCAGTGTCGTTTGCCGCGGTGGCTGGACGCTGACATCCACTTGCAAGTCTGACAAGGTGCCGTTGATGTTGCCATCTTCATCGGCCGCAAAACCCTGTAACCGGGCACCCACGTTGGACACCATAAAGCCATCATCATCAAGCCCAAACGCACCGGCACGGGTATACTGACGATCACCGCCGTTACTGGTCACAAAAAAACCGGTGCCGTTAATGGCCAGATCCAGAGAGTTGTCGGTAAAGTTACGGTTGCCCTGACTGAATTGCTGACGAATATTCTGGAGACTGACACCGCTACCAGGTGTATTGGCTGTAGACCCCAAGATGCTGCCTGCGTAGATATCACCAAACTCCACCCGGGACGATTTGAAGCCGGTTGTACTGGCGTTGGCAATGTTATTACCGGTGACGTCCAGGTCCGAACTGGCGGCGCGAATGCCACTGAGCGCGATATTAAACGGCATGATTGTATCCTCGTCTTGACGCAGTGGAGCGATTAGTTGAATTGTTTGACGTCGCCGATATTGACGGCACCGATTCCGGCAAGATTCAGTGTCAGTTGACCATCATCCCCCAGGGTTACACTGTTCACGTTGGCGCTGAGCGCGGTTTCAACCTGCTCGCGATCGCCGTTCTGGTTAGCGAGCATTTCAAACCGGTAGTCTCCTGCCGGCAAAGGTTCTTCACTGCCGACCCAGTCAAGCAGTTCGCCATTGACCTCCATATTCTGACCATCCCACCGGAACGCGAGCTCACCCTCCGGCTGCGCCCCTAACGGAATTTTGGAAACCAGCGAACCGGCTTCGTTGTACACATTCAGCTGCACATCACTGGCCGAGGACTCCAGATTGACCGCGCCACTGATAATACCACCCTCAAACAGTTGCGTTGTCTCGGAAGGCACGGTGACCTGGCGCCCTACCAGGGATGAAGCCTGCAGCGCCTGGTTTGACTGAAACGTCCCGCTGAAATCTTCAAAGCTACTGTTGAGTCGTTCCAACCCCTCGACCGAACTGAACTGGGCCAACTGGGCAATAAACTCGGTGTTATCCTGCGGCGACAGCGGATCCTGATTGTTCATCTGAGTGATCATCAGTTCCAGAAAAGCCGACTGCCCCAACTCATTGGTTTTTTCCTCATCCTTGTTTTTGTTGGCAATGTTCAGATTGCTCAGGATGCTGTTCGCGGCGTTGTCGTTGTTGACCTGATTCATGGCTCGATACCTTCAGTAAGTCCAGTCAGTCCTTATTGACCCAGGGTCAGCGCACGCTGAACCATCTGCTTGGCGGAGTTCATCACTTCCACGTTCATCTGAAACGAACGGGAGGCGGAAATCATGTTGGTCATCTCTTCCACCGGATTGACGTTCGGGTAAAACACATAACCCTCTTCGTCGGCCTGGGGATGATCGGGCTCGTAGCGACGCTGCAGCGGCGCATCACTTTCCACAATGCCCATCACCTGAACACCGCGGCCAGCCGGCTCTTCCGCCCACTGGTTCCCGCCCTGCATTTGCAGCTGCGCATCGCGCTGCATCTGGGCAAACACCGGCTGACGGCTGCGATACACCTGATCCACGCTGGAGCTGGCGGTCTGGGCATTGGCCAGGTTGCTGGCGGTGGTGTTCATGCGCACGGTTTGCGCGTTCATGCCGGAACCGGCGACATCAAAAATATTGACCAAAGACATACCGTAACTCCCCTACCCGTTTACTCGCCGCGCAGCGCGCTGGTGAGCCCTTTGAATTTGCCGTTCAGGAACTGAAAGCTGGCCTGAAAATCCAGGGCATTTTTCATGTATTCCGCGTGTTCGATGTGCTCTTCCACCGTGTTGCCATCAATGGAGGGCTGCTGGGGTACCCGGTATTTGGCATCCGGGTGGCCGGTTTCTTCGAAGCCACTCAGGTGACCACTGTGGGTGGCCGCGAGATTCACGCCCGAGCGCCCACTGGTCTGGGCTTCCAGCGCCTGCCGGAAATCCAGATCTTTGGCTTTGTAATTGGGGGTATCCACATTGGCCATGTTATCGGCCAGCAGCTCCGCCCGCTGCGCACGCAGCTTGAACGCGGATTCGTGAACGCCCAAGGCAGATTCGAAGGATATGGCCATTGGTTTTACTCCAAAGCGGCAAAGTCATTAACACTTACAAAGAGTAAAGCAATGCCTGTGCCAACGCCGTAACGTCGACCGGACAGCTTTCTAACCTGTTGAAATAAAAGGAATTGCTGGGATTAAGTACGAGTTGAACTACTTACGTTGGACCAGGGGGACCGGAGAGAGAGAAAAAAGCGGTAAGGCCGGAAAGGCAAAGCGGCAAGGGTTTTCCGCCCGAGAACATGCCCGGGCCAAGGCGGCCCAGGCAACGGTGTTTAAACCACGCGCACGGAGATCACGTGCTCGACGGAGGCAACAGCCTGCACCACCGCTTCGGTGGGCGCCTGCTCGAGATCGATAATGTTATAGGCAATCTCGCCGCGACTCTTGTTCACCATATCGATCACATTGATATCGTGGTCCGCCAATACCGACAACACGTGGCCCAGAACGCCCGAGACGTTCTCGTTACAGAAGGTCAGGCGCGAACCCAGTTCGCCGGAACGCTCCATACTCACTTCCGGGAAGTTCACCGAGTTGCGGATATTGCCGTGCTCCAGGTAGCCCTTGAGCTGCTCGGCGGCCATGACCGCGCAATTGTCTTCCGCCTCAAGGGTGCTGGCGCCAATGTGCGGCATGGCGTAAACGTCATCCCGGGACAGCAGGCAGGGCTCCGGGAAATCGCACACGTACTGACGCAGGCGCTTCGCCTCCAGGCTACGGACAATCGCTTCCGGCTCGACAATGGCATCCCGGGCGAAGTTCAGCAGCACCGCCCCTTCTTTGACGGACTTGAGGGATTCGTCGTTGATCAGGTGTTTGGTGGCGTCAATGGCCGGCACATGCAGGCTGATGAAATCGGACCGGCTCAGTAGCGACTGCAGGTTGTCCGCCCGGCTCACCTGGCTGGGCAGGCGCCAGGCCGCTTCCACCGACAGCGCCGGATCATAACCGACCACGTTCATGCCCAGCGCCAGGGCGGTTTCGGCCACCAGAGAGCCGATCGCGCCCAGCCCCACAACGCCCAGGGTTTTGCCCATCAGCTCGGAGCCGGCGAAGTTGGACTTCTGCTTTTCCAGCAACTTGCTCATTTCGTCGGCATCGGTCATGTCGGTGAGCGTCTGAACGTAATTCATGCCCGGAATGATGCCGCGCGAGGCCAGCAGCATGCCCGCCAGCACCAGCTCTTTTACTGCGTTGGCATTGGCTCCGGGGGTGTTGAACACCACCACACCCTTCTTGGTGTAATCCGCCACCGGCACATTGTTGACGCCGGCGCCGGCGCGGGCCACGGCACGTACGCTGGCAGGCAGAGATTCATCGTGCAGCTTGTGGCTGCGCAGGATGTAAGCATCCGGCTCATTGATGTCGCTGGCGACTTCGTAATGGTCACGGCCAAAGCGATTCAGGCCGTTGACGGAGATTTTGTTGTAGGTCTTGATCTTGAACATAAGTCTTCCTGTCTTTGTCGTGTCGACGGGTTGCCCGTCGTTGCGTCTGCCCGATCAGGCGGTTTGTTCGTAGGCCCAGGTCAACCAGGGCAGCAGCGCTTCAATATCGGCGGTTTCCACCGTGGCACCGCACCAGATACGCAGGCCCGGAGGCGCGTCGCGGTAGGCGCCGATGTCGTACGCCACCCCTTCCTGATCCAACAGCTTGACCATGGCCTTGACGCGATCCGGCTCGGCATCCAGGGTAAAGCACACGCTGGTGTTGGAGACGGTGCCCGGCTCCTTGGCCAGGAATTCAATCCAGTCGTTCTGTTCAACGAACCTGGACAGCACATCAAGGTTGGCTTCCGAGCGACGAATCGCTTCTCTCACGCCACCGATGCGGTCGATCCAGTCAAGCGCATCCAGGTAATCGGCCACGCAGAGCATGGAAGGGGTATTGATGGTCTCGCCGCGGAAAATACCTTCGATCAGTTTGCCATCTTTGGTCATGCGAAAAATCTTCGGCAGCGGCCAGGCCGGCGTGTAGCTTTCCAGACGCTCTACGGCGCGCGGACTCAGAATCAGCATGCCGTGGGCGCCCTCGCCCCCGAGCACTTTCTGCCAACTGAAGGTGACCACATCCAGCTTCTCCCAGGGCAGCTCCATGGCGAACACCGCCGAGGTGGCATCGCAAATGGTCAGGCCCTGGCGATCATCGGCGATCCAGTCGCCGTTGGGCACTTTCACCCCGGAGGTGGTGCCATTCCAGGTAAAGATGACGTCGTGATCAAAATTGACCTTGGTCAGATCCGGCAGGTAGCCATAGTCGGCTTCCAGCGGGGTGACATCCTTCAGCTTCAATTGCTTGGTAATGTCGGTCAGCCAGCCCTTACCAAAAGACTCCCACTGCATGACATCCACCGGGCGCTGACCGAGCAGCGACCACATGGCCATTTCCACTGCACCGGTGTCCGAGGCCGGTACCACGCCCACCCGGTACCCTTCCGGCAGGCCCAGCAGGCGGGCGGTATCTTCGCAGGCGCGCTTGAGCGCCGCCTTGCCCAGCCCGGAACGATGGGAACGGCCCAGGGTGGAAACGTCCAACTGACTGACGTCGTATCCCGGGCGCTTGCTGCAGGGACCGGAAGAAAAGTTGGGATTGCGGGGCTTGACCTGTGGTTGCATGGGATTCCTCGAACAGTTGACGGTTCTACTCTATAGGCCCGATGTCAGTAGCAGGTGAGCGATAGGCCGATCACCCAAACTCAGGCGCAAAACGCGGAATTGCCCGGACAGGCGAGAACCTGGCGGGAGTGTCCTGGATCAGAAAGCCGCCGATTATGCCAGTTAATGAGTCAAACCACTAGATGAAGCGGTGGGAAGGAAGGGGGAGGAAGAAATTGCAGACAAAAAAAAAGCCCTTTACAGATGTAAAGGGCAAGAGGGAGACCTCGATGCATCAACCAGACATCGAGGGTGAGAGATCGTGGTGATTGACCAAGAGCGGCATGTTTGCCCTCTTCGGCGCTTCACCGGTCGAGACCACCCTGCCTCGACCACAAATTCTGCGTTCACTTTACTGAGGGCTGACAGCGCTGTCAACACCCCACTTCAACAAAACCTCAAATTCACAATCCTTTTGCCAGTAATCGCTGAAGGAGTAGGATAAATTTTGGCGTGTAACCGTTTACAGCCTGTTTCTCCTACCCTGCTCATTTTGTAAGGCTGATTATGCCTGCCTTACAGCGATCATCGCTAACGTTCCTGTCGGCGTTTTGAGTGACAATACCACATTTTTAAAAAAAACAAAATGTTACCGGTTACAGCGCGAATACCCGCTATACTCGGATTACGGGACGGCTCGCTCGACGATCAATTCGCGAACACAAACTGGTCAGAAATCCATCATCATGTATATTTTAACGCCACATTTGTGGGGTGATACGCCAGAATTATTGACAGCGCTGTCAACCGCTCGTAGACTCACTCCACTTTTCGATCGGGCAACCGATTATCCAAGAACAGCGACTGCCTGCCCCAACAGCGACAGGCTCGCAGGAACGGCACACAACGGGGACCACTATGAGCTTTATTCTGGTTGCGGATATTGGCGGCACCAACGCCCGCTTCGGTCTGGTTGAGATTGCCGGCGCCTGCGCAACGCCGCCCGACTTTACCGCCAAGCATCAGCACAGCCTGCGCTGTGCCGACTACCCCAGCCTGGATCAGATGGTCCACGCTTACGCCGAAGTGGCCGGGGTCGCCCTACCCGACTTTGCCTGTTTTGCCATTGCCGGCCCCATTCATAACGGCCGGGTGCGCATGACCAACCTGGACTGGGAGTTCGGCATCGACGAGCTGCGAGATCAGTTGGGCATGCGCGCCCTGGACGTCATCAACGACTTTGCCGCCCTTGCTTATGCCACCCCCCACCTCAAAGGTGACATGCTCAAGCCGTTGGTGACGGGTGAGACCGACGCGGAGGCTCCCATGCTGATTCTGGGGCCGGGCACCGGGTTTGGTATGGCGGCGCTGGTGCCCTGCGGCGACCGCTGGAAAATTGTCCCGACCGAGGGCGGACACACCAATTTCGCTCCGGGCAATGAGCGGGAAATTGCCATTCTCCAGAATCTCCTGAAGAAACAGGATCACGTGTCGGTGGAAACCCTGATTTGCGGCAAAGGCCTGGTCCGGATCTATCAGGCGCTGGCGGAGATCGACGGCGTAACCGTACAGAACTACGAACCGGCCGACGTGGCCGGCAAAGGTCAAAGCGGTGAAGACCCCCTGTGCCGCGAAGCCCTGGAGCTGTTCTGCGCCATGCTGGGCAGCGCGATTGGCGATCGGGCGCTGTGCCTGGGCGCCCAGGGTGGCGTTTACATCGGCGGCGGGATTGCCCCCAAACTGGCGGATTTCATCGACGGTTCTGACCTGGTCAAACGCTATCAGCACAAGGGACCCATGAGCGATTACGTGGGCCGAATCCCACTCAATATCATCATGCACGACAAGTCCGCACTGATCGGCACCGCCGCCTGGCTGGTGGACAATACCGCGGAACTGAGCGCCTGAGCGGCACCCCATGGGTACCGCTCACTGCTCCTAACGCTTGTGCGGTATTGGTTTGCCGGTGGAATCCCGTCGAATCAGACTGGAACTCAACATACTGGCGGGCAGTTGAACATCCTTGCCTTTAAGCTGCTTCAACAGTAAGTCGGTCGCCTTCTGGGCCATGGCCTGAATCGGCTGACGAACCGTCGTCAGGGAGGGCCAGATCTGATGCGCCACCGGCGTATCATCGAAGCCGGCCACCGACAGATCTCCCGGGATGCGCAACCCCTTCTGATGCGCCACCATCATGACCCCGGCCGCCATGTCATCGTTGGCGGCAAAGATTGCAGTGGGAGCCTGCTCTAGGGCGAGCAGCACATCAGCCGCCTCTTCGCCGGACTCGAACGAGTTAAACCCCTGCACTACCAGCGCCTCATCCAGGGGAATGTCATTCTCCACCAGCGCCGCCCGGTAGCCTTCAAACCGATGAGTGACCGCCCGGTGATCCGGATGCCCCGCCACAAACCCGATGCGCTCATGCCCGAGCGCAATCAGTTCACAGGTCATATCGTAGGCCGCTTCCGCGTCATTGGTCTCAACGTAAGGGCTGATCGGCTTATCGATGGTCGGAGCAATACGAACGAAGGGCAACTGCCGCTCCTTCAGCACCTCCAGAATCGGCGTCACGTCCGACAGCGGCGGCGTGAGGATAACGCCGTCGATGCGGGTCTGGCGCATCAGATCCCGTATTTCCCGGCCAATGTCCGGGTCCTGATGATTGCAGGGGTGAATCAGCACGTCGTACCCCTGGGAGCGGCAGGTCGACAACACCCCGTCCTGTACGTCGATGACGTAGTTGGCACTGGGGTTGTCGTAGAGCAGACCAATCACATAAGAGCGATTTCCCGCCAGACTGCGCGCCGAGAGATTGGGCCGATAATCCAGCTCATCAATGGCTTTCAACACCTTGTCCCGCGTTGCCTGCCGAACGTTCGGCTCTTTGTTCACTACCCGGGATACGGTTTTTATAGAGACGCCCGCCAGGGCGGCAACATTGTCGATGGTCGCTTTGGCCACGAAGAGCTCCGTCGAAAGTAGCTGGAAGGCGCACTATCCTGAAAAGACGTCCCGTTGACAAGTGCCCCGGCCCGCGCGGGTCGCATTTTTCCCGGTCGTCCGGGTCACCGCCGACGCCAAGCAAGAAATTTGACCAAACGGCGTGACAGCGCTGTCAATTTATTCTATAGTGGATTTACCTTGAGGGCGAGCAACATCGCCCCGGGGGCCTGAAAAATCGGCAATTTTTCGGTCAAAAAAAGAACTGAAAAGGGATATTTGAAAAGAGCGCCAGTGAGCAGTAACGACGATCGGCACGTCAGGCGCTAATAAAAACCCCCAGTCCGGTGAGGACTGGGGGTTTTTATGTTTAAGGGTTACAAAACGTCAGGGGTGCTAGTTCCCGAAACGAAAAGCTGGCACCGCGGAGGCTGGGTATAGCCTTGTGAGACCGTCGCCTGCCTTGGACGCCCCACATGGATGTGGGAAGTGTCCCGAAGCGCCGGGAGCGCGAAGGGGACCGGCAGGCGATCGAGCCCCCAAGGATGGGTTCACGGCGTGTCTCACAAGGCTATACCCAGGCGGAGCACCATATTCGAAGTACTCAATTGCCCTCAATATAACAACGTAAACAACTTCCGCTGATATTCGATCGCCAACGGATCGCCCTTCCCCAACGCCGCGATAATATCCGTCAGGGTTTTCCGCGCCGCGCCGTCGGCATAGCCCAGGTCCTTACGCAGCACCTCGATCAACAGCTCCAGCGCCGGCTTCTGATAGCCTTCCTGATTGTACTGAACCGCCAGCTTGTAGCGCGTTTCCAGATTGTCCGGATCAGCCTCGAGCGCCTGCTCCAGCGACTCGATTTCCGGGGTTTTGGCGGCCTGCTTTTTCAATTCGATTTTGGCTTTCACCTGCTCGTAGAGGGTATCCTGATCCGCCAGCTTGACGTTGGCCAGGGTCGCTTCCGCCTCTTCGAGCCGGTTCAGTTCAACCTGGGCGTGAGCCACCATGCAGGCGATCTGCGGGTTTCGGCCGGACTCCTCATATACCCGCTGTAGCACCGGCAACGCTTCACCAAACTGCCCCGCTTCGAGCATCCCCTGAGCCTGCTGAAGGTCCCGCTCCCACGCCTTGGGCAGGTGCTGCTCCAGCATTTGCCGGACCTGCACCTCGGACTGGGCACCGGTAAACCCATCCAGGGGCTGGCCGTCTTTGATCAACATCACCGTGGGTAGGCTGCGAACCTGAAACTGCGACGCCAGCATCTGCTGCTCGTCGGCGTTGATCCGGGCCAGCAGGAACTCGCCGTTGTATTCGTCGGCGAGCTTTTCCAGCAGGGGCATCAGGGTTTTGCAGGGGCCGCACCAGTCGGCCCAGAAGTCCACCAACACGGGGCGTTTGAAGGATTCGTCGATGACGTACTGTTGGGCGTTGTCGAGAGTGATATCGATGACGTTCATGGGTGAAGTCTCGTGATGGTTCGAATGCTTTGGGCGCGGCAGCCGTTGGGAACGGCGGATGCGCGCTGCGCGCTTATCCGCCCTACGCGAAGTTCGGTAGTCCTATCAGTGTTCTGGGCGCATATGGGGGAACAACAGTACGTCGCGGATGGAGGCGGCGTTGGCGAACAGCATGACCAGACGGTCGATGCCGATGCCCTGCCCCGCGGTCGGCGGCAGGCCGTATTCCAGGGCGCGCACATAGTCCGCATCGTAGTGCATGGCCTCGTCGTCACCAGCGTCTTTCTCCCGCACCTGCTCCTTGAAGCGTTCCGCCTGATCTTCGGCGTCGTTAAGCTCTGAGAAACCGTTGGCCAGCTCGCGGCCACCCACGAAGAACTCAAACCGCTCGGTCACCTCGGGCTTGGCATCCATTCGCCGCGCCAGGGGTGACACTTCCGTGGGGTATTCGGTGATGAAGGTCGGCTGATCCAGTTTCTCTTCGACCGTGGCCTCGAAAATTTCGATCTGCACTTTGCCCAGCCCCCAGGAGTCCTTCAGCGGAATTTTCAGGCCTTCCGCCACGGCGCGGGCGCCTTCGAGGGTACTGATCTGCTCGGCGGTAATATCCGGGTTGTATTCCAGAATACTGTCGAACACGCTGATCCGGCGGAAGGGTTTGCCGAAGTCGTATTCGCTGTCCTGGTACGGGACCACTGTAGAGCCCATCACGGTTTCGCAAAGCCCGCGCAGCATATCTTCGGTCAGGTCCATCAGGTCGTTGAAGTCGGCGTAGGCCTGGTAGAACTCCAACATGGTGAACTCGGGGTTGTGACGGGTCGACAGGCCTTCGTTACGGAAATTGCGGTTGATTTCATACACCCGCTCAAAGCCACCGACGACCAGGCGCTTCAGATACAGCTCTGGGGCAATACGCAGGTACATGTCGATGTCCAGCGCATTGTGATGGGTGATGAACGGCCGGGCGGTGGCGCCACCGGGAATGACCTGGAGCATCGGGGTTTCCACTTCCATGAAGCCGTTGCCGTCAAGGTAATTACGGATATAGCTGATGCACCGGGAGCGCAGGCGGAAGGTATCGCGCACTTCCGGGTTGACGATCAGGTCCACATAGCGCTGGCGGTAGCGCTGCTCCTGATCGTGCAGGCCGTGGTATTTTTCCGGCAGCGGACGCAGGGACTTGGTGAGCAGTTGATACTGCTCCATGTTGACGTACAGGTCGCCCCGGCCCGAGCGGTGCAGGGTGCCGCTGGCCCCGACGATATCGCCGATATCCCACTGGCCCCACTGTTCTTTGATGGTCTTCTGGGTGTCCTTGTCGGCATAGAGCTGAACGGTGCCGGAGGCATCCTGCAGCACCATGAAGGGGCCCCGCTTGGCCATGATCCGCCCCGCCACGCTGGCGGTGAGGCCGGCGCCTTCCAGGTCCTCTTTGGATTTGTCCTGGTGTGCCGCCTGCAGTTCGGCGCAGGTATTGTCGCGACGGAAGTCATTCGGGAAAGGGTTGCCCTTCTCTCGAATGGCCGCCAGCTTGGAGCGACGCTCGGCAATAAGGTTGTTCTCATCCTGGGGGGCGTTGGGCTTGCTCATGGCATCTCTGATGTTGGGGAGTGAATGAACAGGGCCTGATTACAGGCCCGCTTTCAGACTGGCGACAATAAACTGGTCCAGCGCGCCGTCCAGCACCGCCTGGCAGTTACTGGTCTGAACGCTGGTGCGCAGATCCTTGATGCGCTGGTCGTCCAGCACGTAGGAGCGGATCTGGCTGCCCCAGCCGATGTCGGCCTTGTTGTCTTCCATGGCCTGCTTTTCGGCGTTGCGCTTGAGCATTTCCTGCTCGTACATCTTCGCGCGCAGCATCTTCATGGCCCGGTCGCGGTTCTGGTGCTGGGAGCGTTCACTCTGACAGCTCACCACGATACCGGTAGGCTCATGGGTAATCCGCACCGCCGAGTCGGTTTTGTTCACGTGCTGACCACCGGCGCCGCTGGCGCGGTAGGTGTCGGTACGCAGATCACCCGGGTTGATATCGATTTCGATATTTTCGTCGATCTCCGGGGAGACGAACACCGAGCAGAACGAGGTGTGACGACGATTGCCCGAATCAAAGGGCGACTTGCGCACCAGCCGGTGTACGCCCGTTTCGGTGCGCAGCCAGCCGAAGGCGTATTCGCCTTCAAAGCGGATGGTGGCGCTTTTGATGCCCGCCACTTCACCGGCGGACGCTTCTTCCAGGGTGGTTTTGAACCCTTTGCGCTCGCCCCAGCGCAGGTACATTCGCAGGACCATTTCGGCCCAGTCCTGGGCCTCGGTGCCGCCAGAGCCGGACTGAATATCGAGGTAGGCGTTGTTTTCATCCACCTCGCCGGAAAACATCCGGCGGAATTCCAGGGACTCCAACTGGCCATCCAGGCGCTCAATTTCGGCCGCCACATCATTGATGCTGTCGGCGTCATCTTCCTCGACCGCCATATCCAGCAGCTCGCGGCAGTCCGCCACACCGGTGTCCAGATCCTCAATGGTCTTTACCACCAGCTCCAGTGAGGAGCGCTCTTTACCCAGTGCCTGGGCGCGGTCCGGATCTTCCCACACATCGGGTTGACCCAGCTCCAGTTCAACTTCTGTCAGACGCTCTTTCTTGTGAGCGTAGTCAAAGATACCTCCTGAGCACATCAGTTCGCTCAGTCAGGTCTTTCAATTGATTCAGCAGCGGATTGATTTCCATAGGTTCCAAACCGGTTGTCGCGTCGCCGGCCGACCGGGATACAGCGGCCGGAGACAGAGTGAATTCAGGTGGGGGATCGCCCCAATCAGGGCGCGCATTCTAACGCACAAGGCCGCACCACCGCCAGTGCTCCGGCGGGCTCCCCGGTTGGCGGAAATCGCGATAGAGGCCACAAACTGACGCCCTGCCCCTGTAAAAAACCGCTAAAACCGTGGACAATGCCTCTGCCGAAGTCTGGCACCATGGACAGAGACACCAATAACAACAGAGCCCCATGGCTCTGACTCAACCCGGAGCAACCGGCATGAACCATCCACTACTGTCGATACTCACGCCCATGTACAACGAGTCGGGCGGGATTGATCACTTTTTTCAGACGCTCGAGCAGGCACTGGAAGACGTTCCGGTCGATTATGAGATCATCTGTGTGGACGACGGCTCCGCCGACGATACCCTCCAGCAGTTACGTAATCACGCCGACCGCAATCCCCGGATCAAAGTGCTCGCCCTGACCCGGAATTTCGGCAAGGAAGCGGCCATGACCGCTGCACTGGACTTTGCCCGGGGCGATGCCGTTCTGCCGATCGACGCCGACCTGCAGGACCCGCCGGAGCTGATCGGCCAGATGGTGGATCAGTGGCTCACCGGCGAATACGAGGTGGTCTACGCCAAACGCGCCTCCCGCAAGGCCGACAGCCTGATGAAGCGCAAGACCGCCCAGTGGTTCTACCGTCTGTTCAACAAAATGAGCGAAATCCATATCCCCGAAAACGTCGGGGATTTCCGCCTGATGGATCGCAAGGCGGTGGATGCCATCAAACTACTGCCGGAAAAAGACCGGTTCATGAAGGGCCTGTTCTGCTGGCCCGGCTTCCGGCACACAGTCATCGAATTCGACCGCCAGGAGCGCGCCCAGGGCGAAAGCAAGTTCAACTACTGGCGCCTGTGGAACTTTGCCCTGAGCGGTATCACCTCCTTCAGCACCTTTCCCATCCGGGTGGGCACCTACCTGGGCCTGATCGTCTCATTCTGCGCCTTTGTGTTTGCGGTGGTGGTCATCATCAAAACCCTGACCACCGGGGTGGATGTACCCGGTTATGCCTCCACCATGGTGGTCATTCTGTTCCTGGGTGGCATTCAGCTGTTCTTTCTGGGGCTGCTCGGGGAGTACGTGGGCCGAATTTACAAGGAAGTGAAAAACCGACCCATCTATCTGGTGGCGGCCAAGTGGGGCTTCGATGACGATCAGACTGCTTAGACAACTGGTCTGCTTTGGCATCGTCGGCGTCGCTGCGACCCTGACCCACTACCTGATGGCACTGAGCAGCCATGAGGGACTGGGCCTAAACCTGTACGCCGCCAATCTGTTGGGCTATGTGACCGCCATGACCGTGTCCTTCTACGGCCATGGCTGGCTGACCTTTCGGGTAGCGCTCACCCGTGCCACCCTGCAACGCTTTGTGGTCGCCTCGGTTTCCACTTTCCTCTCCAGCGAAATACTTCTCTGGGCACTAGAGACCGGCACGTCGCTCCCCCATCGAATCACCCTGAGCATTGTGGTGATATCCGTGCCCGTCGTCTCTTTTATCCTCAATAAGTTCTGGGTCTATCGCCCCGAACCAGCCACCAGTAGGTCCGGACGCTAAACAAGCTTAAAGGGCATTGGTTGGGCCAGAGAATCAATGATCGCACACTCCGCGTTATCATCCCCGGCACAGTGCTCCGCCATGGTCACCAGGGTATCCCGCATCGCCTCCAGGCGAGCCAGCTGTTCATCCACCTGCGCCACCCGCTCCAACACCAGCGCCTTGACCTCTGCACTGCGCCGGTGCGGGTCCCGGTAAAGATCCAGCAACTCCCGGCACTCATCCAACGTAAATCCCACCGCCCGGGCACGCTGCAAAAACTGAAGCTGCTCCACATCCGCCTGCCGGTAATCCCGGTAACCATT
This sequence comes from Marinimicrobium sp. LS-A18, assembly GCF_000463525.1. Classification (NCBI taxonomy): domain Bacteria; kingdom Pseudomonadati; phylum Pseudomonadota; class Gammaproteobacteria; order Cellvibrionales; family Cellvibrionaceae; genus Marinimicrobium; species Marinimicrobium sp. LS-A18. Next base: position 554,226 of record NZ_AWEP01000002.1, on the reverse strand, counting down.
GGTCGCCCGGTGCGGACACACCAACCCGATACTCTCGTAATAACGGATCGTCTTCGGATTCAATCCGCTGCGCTCCGCCGCCTGACCGATATTCATCCAACCTCCTATCACACGCCGCCAGCCAATTGGCCCAGCAAAGATTACACTAACTATAATCTTTTAAGTGGCGCCTGACTACTTATTGATCAACATCGGCCAAAAATCCCCGCAGAAACAGTGTGACAAGGCGCACACTTAAACGACCTTTTTGCTATCCACATCAAAGACTTACAAATTATATTTGACAAATAGAATGAAAAGTCTAGATTAGACATTAAACACCGAGCCGGAGTGGCCGCCATGGAATACCTGAGTATGACCAGTCCCGAGTGGGAAACCATGTGGGATCAACTTGCGGAAGACCGCCTGAATCAGGGCGATCCGATCTGTGAATTCGCCGGCCAGGCCTGGGAGTACATGGGGTCAACCAAAGACCACCACCACTTCCGCCACCCCTGCCACCCGGCCACAGAGAAAACCGAGTACATCTACCTCGAACGCGCCGGCGTCGCCCTCGCCTGGGCCGTGTGACCCGCGGGGCGCACCCTCAATAACCGGCAGATTGCGCCTTGCACGCAACCTGCCCAAGCGGACTCAGACACCAATATTCTTCAGCGTCTCGAGAATCTCCCGCATCACCGCCGCCGTACGCGGATGCTCCGCCGCCATCTCCTCCACCAACAACTCCAGAGTATCCAACGGCACCGGCTCACCGTACTGATCCTTCGCCCCCTTCGGATGGGTGTGTAACTCCAACTGCTCCATCAAATGCTTCTGCTGCTCACTGGGCTCCTCGTTGCCGTACATCTCATGCAACTGGGTTATCAGACTTCTGGCTTTTTCCTGGGGCATAAAGACCTCGGTTATTGGGTTTGCAAGTTTACATTGGTTTCCGGTCAGCACGGAGGCTCGTCAAGGTGGATAGTGTTTGGAGACTCTCGAAGGCATGGATGCCGACGTGAAGCCCCCAGGGATGGGTTTACGGCGGGTCTCCAAACACTATCCACCTTGACGAGCCGGAACCTCTACTCGGCTCCACACAACTAATTATAGACCCTACTGATTCATTAAGTTTCGGCGTTTGGCCTCTCGGGCTTCACGGGCCGCGACGCCATACTCCTTCCAATGCCCCTTACGCCAGCGCCACCACTTGATCGCCGCCCGCACCGACTCATCCACAATCGCCGCCGACATCACCCCGTAAATGCCCCAACCCAACGTAATCGTCAACACATAAGCCAAGGGTACCGAGAACAACCAGATCACCGCAATCGTCGAATAAGAAATAAACGCCGCATCCCCCGTCGAACGCAACGCCGCCCCCATCACAATATTCACCGTGCGTGCCGGCTCAGAGAGAAACGCCAACACAAACACCCAAAACCCGAACGCCAGAATTGCCGGATCATCGGTATAAATCCCCAGCATCTGCTGGTTCAACACCACCCACAACAGCGCCAGCAACCCCGTGCCCCAGATCGCCACCTTCAGACTGTGACGCATCTGCCGATCCGCCTCGGCAAACTCATTGCGCCCGACCCGCTGAGCAATGATCACCTCCGTGGCCATACTCAGCGCGACGGAAATCATCAGGCAGAACAGAAACGTATTGAAAGCGTAGACCTTCACCTTCAACGCCAGATCCCCCACCCCGGCGACAATCCAGTTCAACATGATCATGTACATATTGAACGACACCGGCTCCAGACTCGCCGGAGCGGCTATGCGCAGTACCGGTTTGATCAGCGAACGAAACTCCCGAACCCCCTGCCTCAACGGCAGACGCAGGCCCAGCTTGAAATGCACGATACTGAAGGTGAACACAAAGCTGCAGAAAATCGCCGCCACGCTGGCCATGGCCACGCCGTCCACGCCCATCTTGGGAACGCCAAACAGCCCGAATACCACGATGCTGTTACCGAGGATATTCGCACCGAAGAAGATGAAATTGCTGATAGTGTTCCATTTGGGCTCGCCGTAGACATTGAGGATCGTCTGGTAAGACGCCCGCAGGCCCCAGATGGCCACCATCCAGCCGATGATGCCCAGATAGGTCACCGCGTGGGTTTCCACCGTCTCCGACAGCGGCATCCAACCGGCGACGTAGGCGCCGCCGGTGTTGATGGCCAGTGCGGTGAGCACGGCCAGGCCCATGATCAGAAACACGTAGGCCATGATGGTGGCGTTGGCGGTGTCGTATTTGTTGGCTCCGATACGCTGGCTGGCGATGCTGGAGCCGGCAAAGGCGGTCACCATGAGCAGGGTGTTACCGGCGAATACCAGGGGCGATACGGCGCCCACGGCGGCGGCCGCGCTGTCGGAGATCCGGCTCAGGAAGAACATGTCGGTGAGAGGAATGGTAAAGGTCACCGCCTGATCCACCAGCATGGGCGCACTCATGCCCCACAGGCCTTTGTCCAGAACGCGACTTTTTGGTTGATGACTCAAGGACGGGCCTCGTTGCGGTGTAGATAGTTAAGAGTTTAACGTTTATTTTAAGCGGCGTTGATTAGTCACGACCGGACCAAGAAGGGGGAACACCGTTTCAAGACACGCCGTGAACCCATGATGTGCATGGACGCACGAATGCCGCGATGGCATGGATGCCATAGAGCGGCCCCTGGGGGGCTCGACGCGCGGAGTCCCTCCGCTTACGGTCTTGAAAAGGTATACCCCCTTCTCGGTCCTCAGTGCCACCAATCAACCATTGGTAACGGCGGATGCGTTTCTCTTATCCGCCCTACACAACCTACGTGCCTGATTTTTTTTGGCTCTATTTCCCGAAACTCGACGTTGGCACCGCGGAGGTTGGGTAACCCCTTGGGAGACCGTCACCTGCCTGGACGGCAGGTGATGAGCCCCCATGGACGGGTTTACGGCGTGTCTCCCAAGGGGTTACCCAACCGCAGCACTCAAGTCGAAGTCGCGAAATCAAACAATCAAAAACACCTACGCCGCTTCGCGCAATACTACGGCGGGTGGTGTGGTGACTACGCTGCGGCAGCTCAGGGCACCCAGGAGGCCGACGAAGGCGGCGCCCAAGATCGGGCCCAATACCCAGAAAAGGTAGTGGGGTCGGATCGGGATTTCCAGCACAAAGTGCTGCAGACTCATCAACAGCGCCTCCGAGCCGAGCACGGCAATCAACCCCGACAGGCCACCGAGAATCGAAAACTCCGCCCAGACACTGCCCACCACCAACCGACGTGGGCTGCCCAAGGCGCGCAGCAGACCCGCCTCCTGCTTACGCGCATCCAGGCTGGTCGTGACCGCCGCCAGAAGTACCAGGATGCCGCCAATTACCGTGAGCACCAGAACCAACTGAATGCCCTTGGTCACCTGGGTGACAATCGATCGGATCTGCTCGAAGACCCGATCCAGTTCGATCAGCAGAATGGTGGGGTACTCACGCATCAGCTCGTTGATCAGTGTTTTCTGGCTGGCCGGAACATAGGCACTGGTGATGTAGGTGGCGGAAAAGCCGTCCAGGGCTCCAGGCTCAAAGATGAAAAAGAAGTTTGGATTCATGGAGCGCCAGTCCAGCGTCCGCAAGCTGGCCACCTCGGCTTCCAGTGTCAGCCCACCAATCGAAAATCGTAAGATATCACCCAGTTCAATACCCAGCTCACCGGCCAGCTCCTGCTCCACCGACACGCCGGGTAGCTCGCCACCGGACCACTGATCCCACCACTGCCCGGCCACTACCTCGTTGTCTTCCGCCAGGGAGTCTGTCCAGGTCAGGTTGGCCTCGCGGTTCAGGCGTTCCCGGGACTTTTCCTGCTCGTTGATGTGCGTCAGGCGGCCCCTCACCATGGGGTACAGCGGTTGTCGGTCCACGGATTCGCGGTCGAGCATGGTCTGTACCGGCTCGACGTCTTCGGGTGCCACATTGACCAGGAAGTGGTTGGGGGCATCCTCCGGTAACTGGGCTTGCCAATCCTGTATCAGCGAGGTGCGCACTACAGTCAGGGTGATCAGCAGCATGATCGCCACCGAGAAGATCACCATCTGCACCAGGCTGTGGCCGCGCCGGCGCTGCAGGTTGGCCACTGCCAGGCGCCAGACACTGCTGGCCCCGGTGGTGAGTTTGCGGCTCAGGTGCAGCAGCCCGAGGCCGAGGATGGCGGTCACCACAACCACCACCAGCAGGGCCGCCACGACGCTCGCCGCCAGCGCCCAATCCCGGCTGAACAAGACCACCAGCAACACTACGGCGAGCAACGCCAGCACTACCTGAGTCCAGACCTGAACCTTATCCACACTCAGTTCCCGACGCAGGATTTTCAGGGGCGGCACTTTCGGCAGGAACCACAGGGCGGGCAAGGCAAAGAACATCAGGCACACCAGGCCACTCAGAACACTCAGCACATAGGCCAGCCAGCCCGGTTGGGCCAGGTTCAGGGCGAAAAAGCTCGACATGCCGTAAGCCACCAGTTGCTGAAAGCCCTCCCCCAGGCCGACACCGATGACGGAGGCCACCAGTGACAGGATAATCAGCTGACCGAAGTAGAGATTCCGAATACGCTGACTGCCCGCTCCGAGGCTTTTCATCAGGGCGACCTGATCCACATGGCGATCGGCAAACTGGCGCGCCGCAAGCCCGATGGCAACACCGGCCAACAGCACGCCCACCACGGCGGCCAAGAGCAGAAACTGTTTGCCGCGATCCAGGGTCTCAGCCAGGTTTCGCTGAGAGGATTCGATGTCCACCACCCTATAGTGGTCAGTCAGTTGCGGTTCCAGCCAGGTTAAAAACCCTTCCAGATCGGCGGGCCGGTCGGCGGCCAGCAGCCATTGGTAGCTCACCCGGCTGCCCGGTTGCACCACGCGGGTTGCCGGCAGGTCCTGAAGGTTCATCAGGACCCGGCCACCGGTCATGAAAATGGAACTGGCACCATCGGGTTGGCGCACCAGAACACGGCTGGCCACCAGTTCCGCCTCGCCGACACCAAAGGTATCACCCAGCTCAATGCCCAGCAGGGGCAGCATGCGTGCATCCACCCAGGCTTCACCCGGCGCCGGGATGCCGGTGGCTTCTTCCGGAGGTTTGGTAGTCCAGGGTTGATCGGTGGTTTCCACCACACCACGCAGTGGGTAGCCCTCGTCCACCGCCTTGATGGAGGCCAGGTGCATCTCATCACCCCGATACACCATGGAGGAAAACTCCACCAATCGGGACTGCTGAAGATCGCGTTCGCCGGCTTCTTCTGCCCAGGCTGGATCATGGGGTTGGGACGCCCGAACCACCCGGTCCGCCCCGAGCAGGTTGTTGCTTTGCTGCACCAGAGTGGCTTCAAGCCGGTCGGTAAAAATGGCGATGGCACTGACCACCATCACGGCCATCACCAGGGCGATGCTCAGCAATCGCACTTCCCCGCTACGCCAATTGCGCCAGAGTAGTCTTGCGGCCAGCATTGGCTCAGGCCTCCTCTGGCACGGGGTCAGTTTCCGGTTCAAGGGAACCGGCCACCAGATGAACGCGACGACCGCAGCGTTGGGCCAAGCGCTCCTCGTGGGTAATCAGAATCAGGGTGGTGCCCTGCTCGCGATTCAGTTCAAACAGCAGATCGATGATTTTGGCACCGGTGTGAATATCGAGGTTGCCCGTGGGCTCGTCGGCAAACAGCACCTTGGGCTGGCTGGCAAAGGCCCGCGCCACCGCCACTCGCTGCTGCTCACCACCGGAGAGCTGTTGCGGGTAGTGGGTCAGACGCTCGGCAAGTCCCACCCGAGCCAGGTACTCCTCGGCCCGACTGCGGGCATTCTTCATGCCATGCAGCTCCATGGGGAGCATGACGTTTTCCAGCGCGGTCAGGCCCGGCAGCAGTTGAAACGACTGGAACACGAAACCGACGGATTCGGCCCGGACTTTTGCCCGTCCCTCTTCGTCCAGTGCGGTCAGGTTCTGGCCGCACAGCTGCACTTCACCGAAACTGGGCAGGTCCAGCCCCGCCAGGATGCCCAGCAGCGTTGACTTGCCGGAGCCCGAAGGGCCGGTGATTGCCACACTTTCTCCCGCCGCCACCGATAGGGAAATGCGGTGCAGAATGGTCAATTGCCCTTCTGCGGTCGAAACCACTTTGCCAACGCCGTTGGCCTGTACCAGTGCCGTGGAAGTCATGAAATGTCCTGGTTCGTCAAAAAACAGAGTGACCTATTGCACCTTGGTTACGAGAGGGTGTCAAAACGGTTCACAATTCTTTACGGTGACCCTTAGTCGCCCGACCAGCGTACCCATGCAGTATGAGCCTCTCAGAGGTTATTATTGCACCTGTGTTCACCCACTGAGCCGGAACTGCCCATGACGTTACACCGCACACTGCACTGTATTTCCCTTGCCCTGCTGCTCTCGCTCGCCTCAGTGGCCTGGGCAGAGTCCCCACGCGTCCTGGTACTGGGCGACAGTCTGAGTGCGGCCTACGGCATTGACGAGGAGGATGGCTGGGTCAACCTGCTCAATGAGCGACTGGAGCGCGAAGGCTACCCCCATACGGTGGTGAATGCCAGCGTCAGCGGTGAAACCACTGAAGGCGGCCTAAAGCGCCTTCCCCGGCTGCTGAGCGAGCACAACCCGGAATGGGTGATTCTGGAGCTGGGCGGCAATGATGGTTTACGCGGTTACCCGGTCAGCGATCTCGCCGACAACCTCGCCGCAATGATTCAATTGAGCCGGGAACAAGGGGCGGAGGTAGTGCTCTTGGGCATGCAGATTCCCCCCAATTACGGTCCGCGTTATACCGATCAGTTTACCGCCGTGTATCCGCAGTTGGCTCAGGAAGAAGATGTGCCTCTGGTGGCGTTTATGCTTGAGGGCATCGCCATAAAAGATGAGCTAATGCAGCGAGATGGTATTCACCCCAACGCCGAGGCGCAGCCGAAGATTCTGGAGAATGTTTGGCCGACGTTGCGTGAGGTACTTCAGGCGCATTGAGATCGTGGTGTCGGCTTACGTTTCGCTAAGCCGACAATCCAGCCCGCTAGTCACCCCGACGTTCCCGGGGCTACCAGTGCCGCCAGCGGCCGGATCATAAACGAGCCTATTAAAAATCGATGTTGCATAAACACTGCCTCACATTCGAGTCACAACCCAATATATGGCCAAGCCGGCAATCAACACAGAGGCAGCCGGCACCAGAATACCTCTGAACCATCGGTAGTGACGCAAGAGCATGAGACAAGGCAGCAACACCAGCACGATCGCCAGTTGGCCGATTTCAACGCCCAGATTGAACGCCAGCACTGTGGGCAGCACCTGGTCGGCAGGGACACCAAGTTCGCCCAACACTCCGGCAAAACCAAAGCCGTGGATAAGGCCGAACGCAAACGTAATTCCAGACAGGCGAGTAACCACCGGAAAGACATTATTCAGCGCTGCCAATGCCACCGACAGGGCAATTGCCACCTCCACCCAGCGGCTGGATGGCTGGACCCAGCCCATAGCGGTGGCGGTGAGCGTCACCGAGTGAGCCAGAGTAAAGGCGGTCACGATCCAGACAGCATTGGTCACAACACGGCGCACACTCACTTCCGGCTGCCATTGTCCCGAGGCACGCATCAGCACAGAGGTCAGCAACAGCGACACCAGAAACAGAATGTGATCCAGACCGATCCAGATGTGAACGATGCCTTCTTTGACAAAATCCTTGATGGTCAACATCAGATTCCCCTCCCTACCTCCGAGAATCATCTCCTGCTGACTGGGATCCATTACCCGGTGGCTACTGCCAGTGTCGCTTGAGCCCGGTGCCTCCGAGCGAAAGTTCACCAGCAGCTTGTGCTCGGGCTGTTGCTCAAAAAATGCCTGGTAAGCCAGCGTGAGGTCGCCACTGAGCGGGCACTGCGCCTGAAGCGACGTCACCAGATAGGCTTCGCCATAGTGCTCATCCACCTTCCAGGGACCCGCGAAAGACAGATTGCAGGGTCGGTCACCTCGCCGCAGGTTGATCCGGTCTTGGAGATAGGTCTCCAGTGTGGCGGCATTGTCCAGTACCTCGCCCCACAACAGTTCGCCATCGCGATTGGTATCCATTCCCACTGCTCGCTCCAGGTCGTAGAGCCGGGTTTGCAGCTCGAGCTGAACTTTGCCAGTGGCACCGAGATCGCCGCTCAGGTAGGCCGTGCTCAATTGATGAGCCTGGGCCGAGAATGATAAGACACCCAATAAAACCAGCAGATAAAAACGCATCAGTGGGCCCTCTTCTCACTTATAATTTTTTCCACACTGCGGCGGGCCTGCTGTAACAGTCGCCGATCACTGTGCTCTCGGGCCTTTTCCCAATTGACTTCCGCCCAGTGAAGCGCTTTCTCGGGTTGCGGGTCCACCTCAAGGTAGTAACGCGCCAGATCTGAGGCGTGATGTGTATCCTGGCGTTGAAGCCGCAACGCCATGCGCCCTTCAACATAATCTTTCCAACGATCACCCTCGGTTGCCTGTTCGGCAATCGCCAGGCGAAGGGCCAGTGCATCGTCGATATTGGGTGCGGCCGTGACCACAGGCTCCAGTTCTTCGATGATTCGATGATGGTTACCGAGCGCCAATTGCACTTCCGACCATTGCAACAGGTAATTGACGCTGGCGCCGTCAAGATGCTGATCGAGCCACGACTCGGCTTCCTCGAACCGACTCAGACGCAACGCCATGTCAGCAAGGATCTGGGCAATCCAGGGGCCTCGCTCGTCGTCGGGCAACCCTTCGCGCTGCACCAGCGCCTGCAGACTCTGATAGCTGGCCTCCAAAGACTGCCGGTAGCTCGCTACCTCCAGGGCACAGGCGCTGGCGGTCACCAGGTCCGCATTGCCAATCAATGCGATGCAGTGACCGTGTGCGCGATCGGGGAGTCCCTGAATCAGATAAATTCGGGCGGCGAGCAGACGTGCTTCCACATGGCCCGGTTGTGCGCGGAAAACCCGCTCCAAAGCGGAAAGCGCCGCGTCAAAATCATGGTAGTGTTGTTGTACTTTCGCCCACAACAACCACACTTCCGGATTATCGGTCTGGGCTTCGACCGGAACCTCCAACAGGGTCCTTGCTCGATCGTAAAAATGGCTATAGCCCGGTTTGACGGAAAGCTCAATCGTCTTTCGAACGCGTATCAGCAGCGACTGCGGGTCAGACTGCCACCGTGCTTCGGCGGTGCTGGGCGGATCGGCTTGTCTGAATTCGGCAGGGTCCCATTTTGCCACCAGGGTAGTACGGGATTCGGGAATAATGGGCTCGGCGTGCGCCACGCAACACCAACCCAGCAATGTCATTAAGAATATCCGGATGTGCATAAGAAATGCCCAGTTAATCAATTGTGGAAATTGCCATCCCTGGCATCACCATGGACCATTTACTGTGTGAACAGGTCGTCGTACGCATTGGGCTCTGCCACATCCTGAACGAATACCCGACCGTTTACCGGCAGGGGTTCATCTGTTGGCATCTGCTCAAAAACCTGACGACTGTATGTGCTGAAGGATACTTCCAGCGGCTCGATCACAATCTCCACGTTGGCAACATTGGAATCGCGATCACCATCAGAGGCCCGGAAGCTGAATGAATCAGTGCCGGTGAAGGTGGCATTGGGCTGATAACTGAATGAACCGTCTGCCTCTACCGTCACCGAACCATTGACCGATTCATCCACCAAAGCGAAGGTAAGAGGATCACCGTCAGCATCTTCGGCACTGAGCATACCGGTCAGCTCCGTATCCGCCTGAGTGGTCAGACTGGCACCACTGGCGGTTGGAGCCTGATTCGGATCAGGGGTGGGCTTGGGATCTTTGCCACTACTGCCACCACAGCCGACCATGATCAGCGTCAGCGCTGCAATTAAAGCTGTTGCGTAAGTTTTCATACCAGTCTCCTTTATTCAGAACCGGGAAGTGGCTCTGCCAGGTAAGGGAAAGACACCTTCATCATGCTGGCGTCCACTGGTGCACCATCGGTAAAGGCCACTTCGCCGGTATTGGCATCTTCGGGGGCACACAGTCCCAGATCCGTTTGTTCGCCATTGACCGGAATGGGATAGCACAGGCGGCCCATGACGACACGCAGAGCGATGTCCACGACGTCGTCACCGGGACGACGACCATTGGGGAAGCCCGCCAGGTCATCACCGGCAACACCGAAGGGCGACTGCTCCGCCGCCGGCTTTGCAGGAATGCCGGTGTTGAGGCGAAGTACTTCGGACGGCGTAACGGTCGACAACTGATTCACGCCCTCAAACCCGGTCAGGAACGCGGTAATCAGATCGTTACGAGGAAAGTTGGTCGGAGCCAGGGTTTCCATATTGGTCCCCAGAGTGCTGTTGACGGCATCTTTGAACAGGATGTTCAACAGTTCAGGGAGCGATGGGTGACTGACATAATCGAGGAACTGACCATCGTCAGACGGGTGGGCACTGGAGAAACGATCTTTGTCTTTCAAACCGATGACCAGCTCATTCACCAGGGGGTTCCCCAGTCGGGATACCTGAGTCAGGGCACCACCATTCACCTCGGTGTTATTGAACTCCGCTTGCGGATTCAGAATACGGGCCTGAGGCAGGCTGGCGGTGGTCCAGGTGCCGATGGTGCCATTCCCATCACCGGTGACGCAGCTTTTGGGAATTTCCAAAGCCAGTGCGGTCACATTTTTATTCCCCAGATCATCATTACCCGCATCCTGGGTAATGCCACCGGGAAAACCTTCGCCATCACCGTTGCCGCGCATGCTGTCGCCTTCGACGGGCACATAGTTGACCAGGTCAAAGGTCTTTCCCAAATTCACCACAAAGGGATCTTTGCGCTGACCGACAAAGACCCGACCGTTGGTCTCGCAGCCGGGAATAGCAATCTCATGGACAAAACTGGCCGCGTAGTCAGCGTAGGCATCACGCGAACCGAAGCTTTTGGTGCCAATAAAATCAAGAGGCTTGCTGAAGGTGGTGCCACCCATAGTGGCGTCCTGCACCTCCATTCCCATGCCCGTTCGCTGCTCACCCTCGACCAGAGTAAGCTCGTAGGTTTCCAGAAAATTCACGGCTGACATGTCATCGGCCGAAATTCCGCCAACGTTCTTCAAAGGAACCGCGACGGATCGCGTATTGCCTTCCGGGCCCACAGTCAGCTTGACGCCTTCACCGTCCTCACCGGGCAGCGCTTGCTGAAAGCGGAATTGGTAGGTGAGGTCTTCGACCGCATCACCATCATTGTCGATATGGATGCTGTAAACCGCCGCCGGATCCAGAGCGAAGTAGTTGGGGCCGCCGTAAGCATCCTGCAATGGCAGGTAGTTGGCAATCAGTGTCACGTATTCACCTCGACCCTCTTCATAGCTGTTGAACGCGTAGAAGTCGGTGGAGTCGACGGTGGGCATACGGGTAATGTTGGGGGCTTCACGATGACTGGAAGCCATTGTCGCAGTGGCCACCATACCGGTGCACAGAGTGCCGATAACGAGTGATAGGTATTTGGTTTTCATAGCCTTTCGCTTCCTGTTTTAGGTGATATGAACAAACCTGACGATGAGTGGATCATCAAGTCTCATGAAGCAAACGGGTGAAAACCGGTTCTGGATTCAAAAAAAATTGATTTATTCGATATTTATTTTTTCAGAAAAACAACTATTCCATATCAAAACGAAATAACGGGAACATTCATACAAAAAAAGCCCGCAGAGCGGGCTTTTCGAGAAAAGTACTTCATTTTTAAATATTGACTGGTTCTGCTGTGTACAGTACCTCGGTGGGTTGTCCGGTAGGTGAGCCGCCCAAAGGCTCCAGGCTGACCGCCAAAGCGGCCACATCAACTTCGTCCAGCAGCGCATTTCGTGGCAACTCGGATTCACCCTGCTTGGGCAAAAGCCCCAGCGATACCGGTGCCCGACCATCAGCCGCCACCAACCACAGCTCGTAATCCCGATCCGCCCTGGGGGATAGACTCTCAGTGGCACGTACGCGCAGACGCTGGTCTTCGACCTCAATCAGCCATAGCGGTTGAGCCTCTTCACTTTGAATCACCGCCAGTCGGTCAGGAACGCCAACCGTGGGCGCCAGAGGCTGCCACACCACGAGCACCGCCAGTATGACCGCCGCAGCCGTCGACAGGCCCGCGAGCCACTGCCAGGGGCGGGCGCTGCGCTTCGGCGGAAAGCTGACCACTTTGTTCGAGTCCGGGAGTGGCTGATCGATGCCGACCCGGGCTTTGATGCGTTCCCAGACTTGAGGGTCGAGTGACTGAGACGGCAGACTACCACCGAGCTCGTTCAGACCACGCTCCCAGCGCCACACGGTTTGCCGGATAAGGTCGTGCTCCATCATCAGAGTTTGAAAACGCACGCGCGCCGCACCCTGTAGTGTGCCCAATACATATTCAGCCGCCAGAGCGTTCCGGCGTTCTTCAGTCAGGTAGTTCATGCTTCAAGGCACCTCTTCAAACGTTCCAGACCACGGCGAATCCAGCTTTTGACCGATCCCAGTGGGGACGCCAACCGCTCGCACACTTCAAAGTGAGTCAGCCCCAGAAAATACGCCATATGGATGGCCTGTCGCTGAGCCCCCTCGAGCCCATCCATGCAATGGTCGATATGCACCCGCTCGCGCTGTTGGTACAAATTCAGCTCGGGGGTTCGGCCGTCCTCCTGCTCGGGGGCCTGATCTTCACTGGTCTCGCGCCGGCTTTTGGCGGCCCGCAGCATATCCAGCGCCCGATAACGGGCAATACTGATCATCCAGGTCAGTACAGTGCCCTTCTCGGCCTGATATTCGCCGGCGTTGTGCCATATGCGTACAAACGCCTCCTGGACAACGTCCTCCGCCCAATCCCGGCGCTGCAACATCTGCAAGCTGACGGCATAGAGCCGGCCTGCCGTCGCCTCATAAAGCTGGGCAAAGGCTTTCTGGTCGCCCTGGGCCGTGCGGCTCAGTAAATTCAAGTACTGATTGGAAGAGTCATCCATAATTCCTGACCTGATTCGTTATTGGGATATTAAAGGAGGGGTATTTAGCCCGCCGAATTTCTATACTATAGCAAACGGATGCCCCGGGGATTTGGATGCAGTTGTCCTACATTTTTTTTGAGTCAGAGGTGCCAATGAAAAGAAAACTGACCTGGCGCTAGACGGCTTCCAGGTGTTCGACAATCAGTTGCACGGTTTGCCGACCCCGAAATTCATTGACGTCGAGCCGGTAAGCAAGGTGCACTCTCTCGGCATTGGGGTTGGGCCAGAGCTCCGGATCAATATTGAAGCCGATGGCGTCCACCAACTGCTGACCCGCCGTGTCCAGCGCCAGGGTCATTTTGAGGTGTTTTTCTCCCACCAACCGTTGTTGCACCAGACGAAATTCGCCATCGAACAGCGGCTCCGGGAAGTGCTGGCCCCAGGGGCCGGCATTACGCAGCAGAGTCGCCAACTCCAGGCTCATCTCGGCGGGCGCGAGGTTGCCGTCACTGACCAGCACCGGCTGCAGGTCTTCGGGTTGCAGCTGCCGTTTCACTTCCTCATCAAACGCCCGCTGAAAATCCTCAAAATTTTCACGGGCCAGCGTCATCCCCGCCGCCATGGCATGGCCGCCGAACTTGTTCAACAGATGCGGGTGACGGGCCGCCACCGCATCCAGTGCATCGCGGATGTGCAAACCGGCAATCGAGCGGGCCGAGCCTTTGATCTCCCCTTCCCCGGCATCGGCAAACACGATCACCGGGCGGTGCAGGCGATCCTTGATGCGCGACGCCAGAATACCGATCACACCCTGGTGCCAATTACCGTCATACAGGCAGAGCCCCCAGGGCAGCGCCTGATTTTCTTCATCCAGTTGCAACCGATTGAGCATGGCCACCGCTTCCTTCTGCATGCCACTCTCAATCGCCTTGCGGTCGCGGTTGAGCTCGTCCAGCGTTAACGCCATTTCCCGGGCCAACTCATCGCTGTCGCACATCAGGCACTGAATGCCCACGGAAATATCGTCCAGGCGCCCTGCCGCGTTCAGGCGCGGGCCAATGGCAAATCCCAGATCACTGGCCACCAGCCGATGCATCTGTCGCCCGGCCACATCCAGCAGCGCGATAATCCCCGGGCGAGCCACACCGGCGCGAATGCGCTGTAAGCCCTGAGACACAAGAATGCGATTGTTGTGATCCAGTGGCACCACGTCCGCTACCGTACCGAGAGCCACCAGATCGAGAAAATTCGCCATATTGGGCTCGGGCTGTCCCTGGGTAAACCAGCCTCGCTGACGCAACTCCGCCCGCAGGGCGTTCATCACGTAAAAAATAACACCAACACCTGCCAGGTTTTTACTGGGAAACGGGCAGCCCGGCTGGTTGGGGTTCACAATGGCTTCGGCGGAGGGCAGCTCATCACCGGGCAAGTGATGATCCGTCACCACCACCGCAATCCCATGCTCCTGCGCCGCACGCACCCCCTCGACACTGGAAATACCGTTATCCACCGTCACAATCACATCCGGCGCCATCGCCGCCGCCACTTCCACGATCTCCGGCGTCAGCCCATAGCCATACTCAAAGCGGTTGGGCACCAGAAAATCCACACTCGCCAAGCCCATGGCCTGCAGTGCCATCACCGCCAGCGCCGAACTGGTTGCGCCGTCAGCGTCGAAGTCACCCACCACCAACACATTGGCCTGTGCCTCGACCGCATCGGCCAATAGAGCCACCGCTTCGGGCAGGCCTTTGAAGGTGGGTTTGTGCAGGTGTTGCAGCTTGTGGGAGAGTTCTTCCGAGCGAGAGACGCCTCTCAGCCGATAAAGGCGATCCAGCAACGGAGGAAGGTCACCAGCCAGAGGGGTTTCCAGAGAGTGTTCAGGAGGTGTGCGTCGGAGGATGGTTTTTTGCATGAGGTCCGTCGGTGAAATTAGAGGGATTCGGCTTTGGTTACGGCGGATGCGCCTTCGGCTTATCCGCCCTACGCGATCCTTGGCACAGAGGGACGGGAAGGGGAAGCCCTTTCAAGACCGTAAGCGGAGGGACTCCGCGCGTCGAGCCCCCAGGGATGGGTTTACGGCGTGTCTTGAAAGGGCTTCCCCTTTCCGGCCCGGGCGTGAAGAGCTCACTTCACCCAATCCGGGCCGCTTGAGCGCCCTACGCTTTCAAATTTTTGGCGATGTAGGACTGTACGGTGCCGATGTCGTTGGCCAATACTTCGTAGCGCTCCTCGCGCTGGAAGAGGTCCGCCATGTGGTGTGGCAGCGCCGGATCGGTATCCTGACCGGCCTTGCGCACCGCCTCCGGGAATTTCGCCGGATGAGCCGTGGCCAGGCAGACCATCGGAATATCCTGACGCCGACGCGTTTCGCGGGCAGCTTTTAAACCAATCGCCGTATGCGGATCCATCAGGTATTCGGTGCGTTCAAACACATCGCGAATCACCTCCAGCATCACATCATCATCCACCTTGTAACTGCTGAACAGCTCCCGCGCCTTCGACAGCGCCGACTCATCCAGGTGCATGGCGCCGGACTTGAAGTCCTCCATCAGGCCGCGGATTTTGTCACCGTCGCGATCGTACAGATCGAACAACATGCGCTCGAAGTTACTGGATACCATGATATCCATGCTCGGCGACAAGGTATGCTGGAGCGGCTGCTTGCTGTGATCATTGCCACTCAGGCAGCGATGCAGAATATCGTTGCTGTTGGTGGCGATCACCAGCTGATCGATCGGCAACCCCATGCGCTTGGCGAGATAACCGGCAAAAATATCGCCGAAGTTACCCGTCGGCACCGAGAACGACACCGGACGTGCCGGCGCGCCCAGTGCCAGGCCCGCGTAAAAGTAGTAAACGATCTGGGCCATGATACGCGCCCAGTTGATCGAATTGACCGCCACCAACTGGCGATCTTCGGGCAGAAATGACTGATCGCCGAAACTGGCTTTCACCATATTCTGGCAATCGTCAAAGTTGCCTTCCAAGGCAATGTTGTGCACGTTGTCTTCCAGCACAGTGGTCATCTGCCGGCGCTGTACATCCGACACCCGCTTGTAGGGGTGCAGAATGTAAATATCGATGTTGTCGCACCGACGGCAGCCTTCAATGGCCGCCGACCCGGTATCCCCGGAGGTTGCCCCCATGACCACCACTTTCTGCTGACGCTTTTTCAGCAGGTGACCGAGCAGGTGGCCGAGGAACTGAAGGGCGAAATCCTTGAACGCCAGGGTCGGACCCTGGAACAGTTCCAGAATCCATTCGTTGTGCGCCGTCTGCACCAGAGGCGCAATGGCGTCGTGGCGGAAGCTGCTGTAGGCCTCACTGATGATCTGCTTGAGTTCCGCATCGGATACGGCACCGGAAACGAACGGGGCCATAATTTTGAACGCGAGCTCTTCGTAGGAGAGGCCCGCCCAGGAGGCGATTTCTTCCTGGCTGAATTCCGGCAGCGTTTCCGGTACATACAGGCCGCCATCTGGCGCCAACCCGGTCAGGACAACGTCTTCAAAATCGAGGGCCGGGGCCTGGCCCCGAGTGCTGATGTATTTCACTTCAATGGCTCCACACGGATGCGGGTAATCGGGCCGGTGATGGAGCTCAGGGATTCGATCTTGATGATCGCCTCGACCAGTTGCTTTTCCACGGCCCGGTTGGTCAACAGAATCAACGGAACGATTTCTTCTTCGTCCGCGGCCTCTTTCTGGATCAGGGCTTCGATACTGATGCCGGAGTCACTCAGAATTTGTGCAACCTGCGACAGCACCCCGGGTTTGTCCAGAGCCGACATACGCAGATAGTAAGCAGTCTCGACCTCTTCAATGGGCACGATTTCCAGTTCGCTGCGCAGCTGTTCCTGCTGGAAGCCGAGGTAGGGAACCCGGTGCTCGGGGTCAGCGGTCAGGGTGCGCGCGACATCGACGATATCCGCCAGTACGGCCGAGGCAGTGGGTTCGGCCCCAGCACCGGCACCATAATACAGGGTCGGGCCGACGGCATCGCCCTTGACCAACACGGCGTTCATCACGCCATCCACATTGGCGATCAGGCGCTTCTGGGGAATCAGGGTCGGATGCACGCGCAGCTCAATGCCCTTGGGCCCTTTCTGGGCAATCCCCAGATGCTTGATCCGGTAACCCAACTCCTGGGCGTACTGAACGTCCTGCGGGGCGATACGACTGATGCCTTCGGTGAATACTTTGTCGAACTGCAGGGGGATACCGAAAGCGATGGAGGCCAGGATTACCAGCTTGTGGGCCGCGTCGATGCCCTCGACGTCAAACGTCGGGTCGGCTTCGGCGTAACCCAGCTCCTGGGCCTCTTCCAGCACTTCGGAGAAACCGCGACCCTTGTCGCGCATTTCAGTGAGGATGAAGTTACCGGTACCGTTGATGATCCCCGCCAGCCACTCGATCTTGTTGGCGGACAGACCCTCACGGATTGCCTTGATGATGGGGATACCACCGGCCACGGCGGCTTCAAAGGCGACGGTCACGCCCTTTTCATTGGCGGCGGCAAAAATCTCGTTGCCGTGCTCGGCAATCAGGGCCTTGTTGGCGGTAACCACGTGCTTGCCGTGTTCAATCGCTTTGAGAATCAGCTCGCGGGCCACATCAATTCCGCCGATCAGTTCGACCAGAATGTCGATGTCCGGGTTGGTGGCAACCTCGAAGATATCGCGGGTGACGTTCAGCCCGGAGATGTCGCAGTCCACATCGTCGCGACGACAGGCGACCTGGCCAATCACAATGTCACAACCGGCCCGGGCGTTGATTACCCGGCTGTTGCGATGAAGAACGTTGACCGTGCCGCTGCCGACTGTGCCGAGGCCACAGATACCTATTTTGACCGGTTTCAAACTTCTCTCCCCCAAAAAATGAGCCCTGCTGGTAAAAGGTAACGCCCGCCAACGCTGGGTGCGGGCGGGCGAGACCGGCTATTCTACTGGAATGCGCGCCCCGGAGCGAGGCGCGGGCGAGCAACCTTACTGGGCCGCTCGCGAGGTGTCAATTGGCGACAGGGGTGGGGCCCTCAGAGCCCCAGAATCTGGGCGAGCTGCGCCGGCGGCACATAGCCGGGCTGCACCGTCCCGTTGGGCAGCACCAGAGCCGGCGTGCCGTTCACGCCGAACTCACCACCGAGGCGATAATGTTTAGCCACCGGGTTGTTATCACAGGATTTGTTGTCCACCGACTGGAGGTTTTTCAGACGATCCAGTACGGCCTGCTGGTCGTCCGCACACCAGGCGGTTTCCAGCTTTTGGGCGGAGGGACTGCCCACACCGGCCCGGGGATAGGCCAGGTAACGAATTTCGATGCCCAGATCATTGTAGCCGGGCTTGGTTTCACCACCGTCCTGATAGGCACTCATCTGGCTGTGCAGGCGCCGGCAGTAACCGCAGTCCACATCCGTGAACACATACACCACCGCTTTGCTCTCACCCTCCGGAGCGAAGGCAATGGTGTCTTCTTCATCCAGTTGAGCGGCAAGCTGCTTGCGCTTTTCCACGACCGCCGGGTCTTCGTAGCGCCCAAAACCACTGGGCTCAATGGTGAACATGTCACCGGCAATCATCAGTTGCGCGTCCGGAGAGACATAGAGCACCGGTCCGCCGACCACCCGAGCCTGGTACAGCCCCTCAATGGGCGCCGGGCGCACATCGGTAAACTCAAAATCGGGACGTGCTTCGGAGAGGGCCTTCAGAATACGATCCTCGGTGGACATTTCCTGAGCCTGGGCCATCACGCTCCCCATCAGGACCATCAGACCAACCGCCACTTGCTTCAACATAAACGTTTTCCTGTCACAATTTCAAAGTATTCAACGACACTGACGCGTCATCCCCGGGGGTGATGCTGGCGATGCTGCTCCTGCATCCGCGCCCGGGCGACATGGGTGTATATCTGGGTAGTCGACAGATCACTGTGGCCCAGCAATAACTGTACGACCCGCAAATCCGCCCCGTGGTTCAACAGGTGGGTCGCAAAGGCGTGTCGCAGCGTATGGGGCGACAGGGGTTTGTCGATACCCGCCACCAGCGCCCAATGTTTAATTCTGTGCCAAAACGTCTGACGGGTCATCTCTCGGGCGCGAGTGCTGGGAAAGAGTACTTCACTGGGCGCATTATGCAAGAGCACAGGTCTCGCTTCCTGCAGATAACGGGAGATCCAGTCGATCGCTTCCTCACCGAGCGGCACCAATCGCTCCTTACTGCCCTTCCCCATGACCCGGACCACCCCCTGGCGAAGATTGACCTGCGCCAGCGTGAGCCCCACCAGCTCGCTGACCCGAAGACCACAGGCGTACAGAACCTCCAGCATGGTACGGTCGCGAAAGCCCACTGGATCTTCCAGATCCGGTGCCAGCAGCAGCCGCTCAACATCGGCCTCGGTGAGGGACTTGGGTAAGGATTTGGGCAGTTTCGGGTTGTCTACGAGGGCCAGGGGATTTTCCGTCAGCCGTCCCTCGCGGATCTGGTGGCGGTAAAAGCCGCGAACACAGGAGAGAAAGCGTGCCGTGGAACGACTGGAATAGCCCTTCTGGTGGCGGTAGGCGAGGTAGTCGTAGGCGGCGACCGCATCCAACGCCATCAGCCCCCTGCCCTGCTCGACCAACCAGCGTGCAAACGCCTCCAGATCGCGCCGATAGGAGTTGAGGGTATTTTCACTGAGGCCTTTTTCCATCCAGATGGCGTCGAGATATTGCTCCAGGGCCTGGCTCTCTTGGGCGGGTAAGGTCACAGTGCTGATCGGTCATAGGTTGGCATTGAGGCGAGAATAGCATAAAAAAACCGGAGCCAAGGCCCCGGTTTTTTCGAACGGATCAGCGTATCGCTTAGGACAGCTTTTCCTTGATGCGTGCCGCCTTACCGGTCAGATCGCGCAGGTAGTACAGCTTCGCCTGGCGAACATCACCCTTACGCTTCACCTGGATGCTGTCAACCTGACGGCTGTGCACCTGGAAAGTACGCTCAACGCCCACACCGTGGGATACCTTGCGCACGGTAAATGCAGAGTTCAGGCCGCGGTTACGCTTACCGATAACCACACCTTCAAACGCCTGCAGACGCTCACGGTTACCTTCGGTTACCTTTACCTGTACCACAACGGTATCGCCCGGGGCGAATTCCGGTACATCCTGCTTCATCTGTTCGGCGTCGAGCGCCTGAATGATCTTGTTAGTCATGCCTAGTCTCCTGAGAGTCTGTAGCTTCACAGCTAGAGTTAAGTGCTTCAAGGTCCCGACGAAAGTCCGTCAACAGCGCATGCTGTTCCTCGGTTAGGTTAATTGCTTCAAGCAAGTCTGGCCGTTTCTGCCAGGTCCGCCCCAGCGCCTGTTTCAGGCGCCAGCGCCGAATTCTTTCGTGGTCACCGGACAGTAGCACTTCCGGGACCTCATGCCCTTCAAAATTTTCCGGGCGGGTGTAGTGTGGGCAATCCAGCAGACCTTCCGTGAAGGAATCCTGCTCGGCCGACTGAGCATGGCCCAAAGCGCCTGGAATCAGTCGGGTTACCGCGTCAATCACCACCATGGCGGGCAACTCACCGCCACTCAGAACGTAATCCCCGATGGACCACTCCTGATCGACCACCGTCTTCAGCAGGCGCTCATCAATCCCTTCATAGCGCCCCGCCACCAGCACCATCGGGCCATAACTGGCCAGGGTTTCCACGCCAGACTGATCCAGCGGGCGCCCCTGGGGCGACAGGTAAATCACCGGCGCGTTCTCTCCGGCCCAGGCCTTGGCGGCCGCAATGGCATCGCGCAGAGGCTCCACCATCATCACCATGCCGGGACCGCCGCCGTAGGGTCGATCGTCTACCGTACGGTGCTTGTCCCGGGTAAACTCCCGAGGATTCCAGCACTGCACGTCGATCAGCCCCTGCTTGACGGCCCGGCCGGTCACACCGTAACCAGTCACCGCCTGCATCATGTCCGGAAACAGACTGACTACCGCCAGCCGTACCGGCTGTGTGTGGGGCGCTTCGCTCAAAACTCCGGGTCCCAGTCCACCTCGATACACTCTGCCGCCAGGTCAACCCGGCGCACATACTGTTCGGGCACATAGGGAATCAACCGCTCGCTCTGGTCGATACTCTGGGCATCGCCCTGCACCACCAACACATCGTTGGCGCCGGTTTCCAGCATACGTGTCACGGTACCCAGATCGTACTCCTGACCGTCCCAGTGGCTGACGACCCGAAGGCCCTGCAACTGGTGCCAGTAATAGTCATCCCCTTCCAGCTCCGGGAGCAGCTGTTTTTCCACGGCAATGGTCACCCCGGTGTAGAGGGCGGCCTCATCACGGTCATCGACACCCTTGATGTGCGCGACAAACCCTTTGCCGTGAGGTCGACTATCGTCGATTTCTACCGGTTTTACTCCCCGGGCGGTTTTCAACCACCAGGGGCCGTAGCCAAACAGGTTCTCCTGCGGCTCGGTGTAGGAGTGAATTTTCACCCACCCCTGAATACCAAATACGGCGGTAATACGCCCGACGTCAATCAGGTTTGACCCCTTGTTGCGGGTTCGGGCGTCAGCCATAGTCAAGCGCGCCTCGCTTAGGCGGCTTGCTTCTTCTGCTCTTTCAGCAGGCTGGCTACGCGCTCGCTCAGCTGTGCGCCCTGGCCTACCCAGTACTCGACACGCTCATTGTCGATACGCAGGCGCTCTTCCTGACCGCGGGCGATCGGGTTGAAGAAACCAACGCGCTCGATGTAACGGCCGTTACGGGCGCTGCGGCTGTCGGTTACGGACAGGTGGTAAAAAGGACGCTTTTTGGAGCCGCCACGTGACAGACGAATAGTTACCATTGAGGATTTTCCTATATTTTCCAATTGGGGCCGGCACTTACCGACACCCGGTGAAAAGACCCAATCACACACAGGGTGCGAAAGGCGCGGTATTTTAAGGGAAAGAATCGGCTTTGTATAGGCCGATATGGACAAAGATCGGCCAATTTGCGTGCCGGCCAGCCGCTTGTGGCCGACCGGCAGACGCCCGGGCGCTCAGTCGGTCATATCGGTGTAGCGATTGGGGAGGTCCAGGTCGATACTCTGCGCCATGCCCGGCAGGCGCAACTCCCGGTTGCCCAGCTCGATTTCACTCTCATCGATCATGTTCTGGCCAAAGTGGTACAGGGTATCGAACTGCCCCTTGAGCGCCTGGCTATCATAGGCTCCGGCCCGCTCCCGGACCGACTCCCGACGCGCCGCGTAAGCTTCAAACGCCGAGTCACCGTAGCGGCGGCGCAGCATCGGCTCCACCACCCGGGGGGCCAGCACGCTGGCAGTGGCATTGTTGCCACCAAACCCTTTGGAATTCAGGAACGCCACATCCAGCGGATTTTCCCGGCGATCCAGGTCTTCCAGCGGAATGGTCAGGCGTTCGGAAAACACGTCATCCGCCACCTTGTCGATGGTCTTGATGCCCGGCACAAAGCCATAACGGAACACACCGAGGCTGTTGATCAACTGCTCGCCGCTGGCGGCGGACAGGGTGTGGCCCACATAGGCCTTGACCGCGGTGACCGGCCAGTCGGTAATACCGAACACCTCGGCCACCCGATGAAAGATCTCGGATTCGGTCACCCGATTCTGGGGGGTGCTGGAGCCGTGGGCCTGAATCATGGAGCGCTTCTGGATCGACTCATCACCCAGAATGGCGCGCGCGGAGGCGACCGCCTTGGCCATGGTGATGTAGTTACCCGGCCCCGGTGCTGAAATCGACTTCTTGAAGCCGTCCGCATTGATGAAAACGTCATTGACCGCACCGTGAATATCGGCTCCAAGCTCAATCGCCAGCGCATCATCCATCAGCACAACATACTGGCTGGATTCGGCAATGGTGAAACCGCAGTTCTCTCCAAACGGTCGACTGGTCCGACGAGGGTCGGTCTCGTCGGCACCGTCGATTTTCTTCAGTTTGTCTTCGGCGGCCAAAGCGCCCATGGTGGCATAACCATCGATGATTTCCGGGGTGATCGGAGCCTCGGCGTTGCCCACCACTGCGACCCGGCAGCGTCCGGCGGTAATGTCTTCCACCGCCGCGCGCAGGTTATACAAAAATGAGGCACAAGCGCCGGCAATGGCCCCGGTCTGACCGACGCTGCCGATAATGTAGGCGTTGACGAAATCCGCCGGCATGCTGTTCAGACCCAGTGGGCACTGCTTGGTACTGACCCGACCGCCCTTCAGGCGCGCCTGCAGCAAACCGCCAAAGCCCGCCTCGTCCATCTGACTCATGACATTGCTGGCATATACACTCACCTGGTCCGGACGCACCGCATTGGCAATGTCAGCCCAGGGCACACCCACCGACTGGATCGCATCAGAGGCACCAATGACGGTCAACTGCAAGGCTCGGGGATGAAAGCGGGAGTTATACAGAGTGCCGGGATCGAACCCCTTGGGCAGTTGCCCGGCGGACTTGACCGGCAGAGCCCGGAAGCTGTCCCATTTTACATCCAGTGTTCCAGTCAGCGTGACTTTGACGCGCCGATCGTCCAGCGTTTGAACCTGCCAGTCGGAAGGCAGCGGTTCGGGCAGGTCGCGCTCGGACAATTCAAAACTCATGGGCGCCTCGCTACCACTGAGGCTGGCACTTTTCTGCCAGTGCGCGGCATCCACATCAAAAAGCGCCGGGTCGATGCGGCGAATCAGCGTGCCCTCCAGAATCGCCGGGCCGAACTGGCGCTCAATCTCGGCCAGCTCATAGGGGCGGTCATCCGCGTCCCGATAAGCATTGTCTTCGAAAGTCACCAGCCCCATCAGCACCGCCAGGCCGGCCAGGGTCTCCTGCCGCTCTTGTGTGGGCAAACTTTCGATGATCATTCGCCGATAGGCATGATGACCCGAGCTTCGACCGGCGGCATTAAAACCACCAAATCCCACAATAACCGGCAGTGATGACATAGTTGACTCCCATTGAATTCAACAACCTCGACGGGCCCACAGACGGCGGGCACAGGAGGTCTGGACAGCTGGAAAGTGTATTGCCCTGACTGGCAATTGTCATGGTTGTTTTCGCCAAAACTTGTGGTATTTTGGCCAAATCACACCAGAGAGCCCGTTTTATGCCCCAGAATGCCGGAGAAGCCATCCAGATTGCGTTTCTGCTCAGCGACAACATGCTGGCAACCAGCGCCACTCTGCCCATGGAAATGCTGCTCACGGCGGAGAGCGCCAACCAGCGCGACCGCGGCAGCCAGCGAACCAGACTGATATTGAGCACGGTCTCGGCCCAGGGTGAGCCGGCCGCGACCCGATCCGGCCTGCGCTGGACGCCAGACCACGCCCTGGAGAATGCCCCCTCCCCCGACCTGGTTTATGTACCCGGCTTCTGGCGCAACCCGCGCCCCATCATCCGGCGCCAACCGCAGGTGCTGGACTGGCTTCGGGAGCAATATCAGAACGGCGCCCTGATCAGCGCGGTGGGTACCGGCTGCTGTTTTCTGGCCGAGGCGGGACTGCTCAACGGCAAGCCCGCCACGACTCACTGGCACTACTTCGACCAGTTCCAACGCGACTACCCCGAGGTCGATCTCAAGCGACAGTACTTCATTACCCAGGCGGGCAATCTCTACTGTGCCGCCAGTGTGAACTCGCTGGCGGATCTGACGGTGCACTTTATTCAGCGCCTGTATAACAAGCGCATTGCCAGCCACGTCGAACGTCACTTCTCCCACGAAATCCGCCGTTCCTACGAGAGCAGCGGTTACTTTGAGGAAGCGCACAGTCGCCATCCGGATGAAGACATCATTCAGGTCCAGCTCTGGCTGCAGGACAATTACCCACGGGAGGTGGTGCTCTCTCAGGTGGCAGAGCGCTTTGGGCTCAGCACGCGAACCCTGAACCGTCGATTCAAGGCCGCCACCGGGCAGACGCCCCTGGATTATCTGCAGGAAATTCGGATCAACAATGCCCGGGACTTACTGAAAACCAGCAACCTGACCATCGCTGAAATTGCCGATAAGGTGGGCTATCAGGATACGGGTTATTTCACCACCCTGTTCAAAAAACAGTTGGCGATCACCCCGCGTGAATACCGGGCGACCGTTCGGGCGAAACTGTTCAGCGCGGAGTGAACCGATCCGAGAAATCGTCAAGTTCAAACCCATAAAGAAACCGGCGAAGTGACTCGCCGGTTTTTCTCGAGGACAGAGTGCCGTTTAAGCGGCTTTGGAGTCGCCACTGTTTTTCGATTCCGCTTCGTGACCAACAGACTTGACGTCTCGACCATCTTTCAATGACGGGCTTTGCCCATCATCAATCTCAATGGTACGCGGCTTCATCGCCTCGGGAATCTCCCGCTTCAGATCGATGTGCAGCAGACCATTTTCGAAGGTCGCGGCTTTGACTTCCACGTGATCGGCCAGTTGGAACCGGCGCTCAAAATTACGCGCGGCGATGCCCTGATGCAGGTACTGCCGCTCTTCCTGTTCGGGCTCTTTATTGGCCGAAATCGTCAGATTGTTCTGATTGACCTCAATGTTCAATTCCGAGCGGTCAAACCCGGCGACGGCCATGGTAATTCGGTACTGATCCTCACCGGTCAACTCGATGTTGTACGGGGGATAGCTGGGTTGGTTCTGCTCGCTGCGGCTCAATGTATCCAGCAGGCTGGCCATGCGATCAAAGCCGATGGCAGAACGGTACAGGGGAGAAAAATCAAAGCTACGCATAACAATATCCTCTTCAGAGCAATATTCAATGGGACTCATCACAATGATCGAGTCAGGTTCAGTGAATGCTACCGGCCGGGAGCAACAGCGTGTTGCTCATCCGGACACACGACCGATCAGGTAGTGCCGGTAACCAGGCCCCTCAATTCGAGCGGGCTTACTGAAAAAATAAGGCCGACCAGACCGTTTTCAAGGCTCCGAAGAAAATTATTTATTCCGGTCGCTATTCGCTCCCGGATTTGCGAAGAATCTGCTCCAGCGCCGGCAACAGTTCGGGATACTGAAACTGAAAACCGGACTCCAGCGCCGCCTCCGGCAATACCCGCTGACTGACCAGCAACAACTCATCCGCCATATCGGCCATCATGGCCCGCAACATGAACGCCGGCGCGGGGAAGACGGCCGGGCGATGAAGCGTCTTCGCCAGGGAGCGGGTGAAGTAGCGATTGGTGACCGGATTCGGCGCCGTCCCGTTCACCGGTCCGGACAGGTTGTCCTGTTCCAGGCAGTGCAGAATCAGACGCACCAGATCCGTCCGGTGAACCCAGGACATCCACTGGCGCCCCAACCCCAGACGCCCGCCCAACCCCAGCTTGAAGGGCAACAACATGGACTGCAGCGCACCCCCACCGGGCCCCAGCACAATGCCGGTCCGCAACCGACAGACCCGGGTACCGGAGTCGGCAAAGCGCTCCGCCACCGCCTCCCAGTCCCGGCATAACTGGGCCGCAAATCCCGTACCGCTACCATCCACTTCCGTCAGCGGTCGGTCACCCCCATCGCCATAGAAGCCGATGGCGCTGCCGCTGACCATCCGTTCCGGAAAGTGGCCCCGCTGTTGAAAGTGGGCCAGCAGCGCCTCGGTGGTCCCGATACGGCTGCGCCGAAATTCCTCTTTGCGCCGGTCATTCCAGCGGCCACTGGCCAGGGGCTCGCCGGCCAGATTGACCACCGCGTCGACCGGTCGATCCGGCAACTGGCTCAGCTCCGATACCAGGCTGACGCCCGTCCCCAGAACCCTTGCGGCCCGCAGGGTGTCCCGGGTGAGCACCACCGGGTGATAGCCCCGCTGCTGCAATGCATGACACAGCGGTACACCGATAAAGCCGGTGCCGCCGGTCAACAGGATGGTGCGCGAGGTGTCGGTGCTGGTCATAGTCCGCTCTCCGGGTCTTAACAGGTATGGCGGATCGGCATTCAGCCCCACGTTCGGAGGCCGCTCAGCCTGATCCTCTGATTACAGTCTACTACTTACCTCAGGTTCGTTCGGATCAACCCACGCCTTGGGCTACACTTATGGAGACAACAGCTTAGAACCGGTTAAGGGAGATTGCCATGTCCCGCTATAACACCCTCCTGGTGGCACTGGATCTGACCCAGGACTCTGCCCAGGTCCTGAGCGGCGCGAGCAAGCTCGTGACGACGGGCTCGCACCTCCATCTGGTCCACGTGGCCGAGCACCCGGTCACGGCGTTGGGTAGCGGCACCGGGCGCAACCATCGCCACGGTGAACTGCAGGTTCGTCAGGAGCTGTTTCCTCGCCTCCAGGCATATGCTGAAGGCATGGCTCTGCCTCCCGACCACCTTCACATCCTGTTTGGCGACGCACCACAAGAGATCACTTACCTGGCCGGCAAGCTCGGCGCCGATGTTATCGTGACCGGCAGTCACGGGGAAAAAGGACTGAAGCGACTGCTGGGCACCACCGCGACCGATATTCTGCACCAGGCCGCCTGTGACGTTCTGATCGTGCGCATCCACGAACCCGCCCAGGGCACCTGATCTGCCCCGCTCACACCCCCGAGGCCCGAACGCCGGGCACAAAAAAACCCGCAGCCAGTGCGGGTTTTTTGAACCACCGAAACAATCAGGCGGCTTCTTTGGACTGCTCTGAGTACTTGTTGACCAGTGCATTCAGGTTCTGCATGGACTGCAAGTGACTGAAGATCAGCTCCAGACCGTCTTTCTTGAACAGGTCCAGCACGTCTTCGTCGCTGATTTTCTTGAGCTTTTCGCGGTTGACCACGTAGAAACCGGTCAGGTTGAAACCGCCGCCTTCCTGGCCGTCTTTCAGCTTGATATTGGCTTCCATCGGCTCCAGCAGCTCGAGCTCGGACAGACGCTTGCAGAACACATTGGTCAGCTCGGCGCGATACTGGTAGTCCTTCAGGAACTCCATGACGCCCTTGAGCTCTTCGGTCTGCTCGCCCGTTTCGGTGAACAGACGCTTGCCCTCGCTGCCATCTTTGCTCCAGCCTTCGAACTGGTCGTCGATGCACAGGGTGAAGTTGTCCGTCTTGCCGTCATTGGCGAAGGCGAAGGGGTAGCGGCGGAGGAAGCCCGGGATATAGCGCATAGTCAGGCGCTTTTTCTCGTCCAGAAACAGGTTCTGGCCTTTCTTCAGGCCCATCACCGCCAGGGGAACAAAACCGCCATCGTCTTGGGTCTTGGCAAAAATCACCGGCAGCTCACGGGCCACAGAGGTGATTTCGGTCGCCAGCAGCGGCACGGAATTCAGCTCCTCGGCAAAGGCGTGGTTGTCAATCTGGATCGACCAGTCGCGGTGCGCTTCGCTGGAGACGGGGGAAATGTTGTTGTAGATCAGCAATTGTTTCGACACGATATTACCTCAGTTGTTATTCTCAAGCGCCGCACCGGGCGCCGTGATGCAAGAAAGGACAAATACTAGCATTATCCGAAGCTCTGTCACCACCCGAAATCCCCCTCGGTGACCACTTGGCGCGCCATTTGCCCACCCTGGACTTTCCGGCTAGACTCCCAAAACAAACGCGACCCCCGTGCCATACTCCCCATGAGCGCTGTGGTCCATAATAAGCCATCACGGCTCGGAAAAAGGACCCGGCTAAAGGACCCTTCGTCATGCCCCCTCGCATTCCCCTGTATCGTATTGCCAGTCTTGTTCTGGCGTTGACCGTCCTGACGCCCGGGGCTATCGCCGCGAAAAACCGATCCTCCGAGGCTCAACCCGTCACCAGCGGCCAGCCGTTCGAGACCTATGAATCGCCGTTTGGCTACCAACTGGACCTGACCGGGAGCGACTGGACCTACTGGCCACAGGTCAGTGAGCATGTCAGCCACCCGGACATTGGCGGGGAGCGCTGGCAGGGAGCTTTCGTCTCGGTCCCCGCCTGCTTCACCGACTGGCGGCCCGGTAAAGAGGCGGTGCGCTATGCTCTGTTACGGGCCATCGGGCACGAATACCCCACACCGGGTGCCCGCAACCCCCAACCCCGACGCATTGGCCAACAGGAGGCAGCGTCCTGGGAGCGGCTTCTGCCCAGGGAGGATGAACTGCCGCTGCGCTTTCGCTATCACCTGGTCAACCGGGGTGATTGCACCCACCTATTTGCCGTCTGGACCACCCTGGACGACGCGGCCCTGGATACTCTGTCCGAAGAGGTCGTCGACGCTGTGAGTTGGTCAAAGCCCAACGCTGCGGCCGACCCCGTAGCGCAAGCCTGGTTCTACAACGCCGCCGGTCTGTATTTCCACAATGCAGAGAACCATCTGGACGCGGTAAAAGGGTTTGCCCTTGCCGCCCGACTCGATCCACAGGACAAGGTCTATATCAATAACACCGCCTCCACCTACAACTTGCTGAACCGCTACCGGGACGGGCTGGCGTTCATGCAGCACCCGGACATTCAGGCCCAGAGCGACGCCATGATCCAGGGTTGGCTGGGCTGGTTTGAGTACCACCTGCAGAACTATCCGGCCGCCATTGATCACTATCAGCGCGGTTTTGCACTGGGCTCCCTGTCGGAAGACGACCTCTACGCGTATGTGCAGAGCCTGCTGCAGCAGGACCGGGCCGACCAGGCCCAGGCCGTGTTGGACCAGCACAGCCCCCGCCAGCCCGGTGCAGCCGCCGTCCAGGCGCAAGCGGAAGTCGCCCGGGCCCGATCCGCCTTCCAGCAGGCCCTGACGGTCCTGGATGAGGCAGATCGCCGGGGGGTTCACTCCGCCAACCTGCACCTGACCCGGATGGATGTGCTCGGAGACATGCGGGATTACGAAGCGGTCATCGCCTACAGCGACCGGCTGATTGAGCGAGGGCTGGGTTCCAATACCGTGTACAACTACCGGGGCGATGCCCAGTACCATCTTGAGCGCTACCGGGAGGCCAAGGCGTCATTCGAGCAGGCACTGATCCTGCAGCCCGGCGACCGGGCCACCGCTGAATATCTGCGCTTCACCAACGCCCAGTTGGGCAAGGGCGATTCCACCTCCATCAACACCCCCATCGAGCCGGTGGCCTGGCCCGCCCTGACGCCTCCGGACGAGGTGAGTGATATAGACGGCTATGACTCTCATTACCCCCTGACGGTCACGGCCTATCACTACGACCCGGCCAGACCGCTCAAAACCACCGAGGTGCGTCATATCCAGGTGCACGATACCGCCGGCGTCAATCGTCACAGCACGCTGATGGCCCGCTACAACCCACTTTCTGAACGCCTGTATATAAACCGCCTCGAGGTGTTTGACGAAGACGGCGAGCGGGTGTCTTCACTGGACCGGAGCAGCCTGTACATTGGCGATGCCGAGGACTACGACCAGGCCACCTTCGGCAAGGTTGTTCGCGCCCCGGTGGCCGGATTGGCGCCGGGTTACCGGATCGAGTTTGAATACACTCTGGAACAGCGCTCCCCGGCCGAGCGATTCCCGTTCGAGCGCCTATATTTGTCCGGCCAGCGTCCGATCGGGCTATCGGCGCTCTATATCGAGGGCGAGCTGGACGACCTGCTGTACAACCAGACCAACGCGCCCAAGCCCAAGAAGCGCCGGAACTCTCTGCTCTGGACCGTGGAAAACCCGACCCCGGCGCTGTGGGAGCCGATGCAGGTGGACGATGAAGACTATATGGCCGGTGTGGTTGTGGTCAGTAAAAACCAGTGGCGGGAAGCCGGATCAGACTACCGGACACGGGTGAACGAGGTCATTCTCGCGGATACCCCGGAGCTGGGTGCACTGGTGGCCACACTCACCGAGGGCCTGGCCCCGGACGATACCGGGGCACGCATAGCCGCCCTTGCCGGCTATGTGCAACGCACCCTGACCTACAAAGCGCTCGAGTTCGGGGTGCGCGGCTACACCCCCAACCCACCGCAGCAGATTCTTCAGGACCGCTTTGGCGACTGCAAGGACCACTCGGTACTGCTCTGGCGCCTGCTGCGCGAAGCCGGGATTCCCGCCGAGCTGGCCCTGGCCAATCTGTCCGGCCCGGTGGACCCCGATATGCCCAGCATCGATCAGTTTGATCATATGGTCGTGTATCTGCCGGAGTGGAACGGCGGCACCTTTATCGATGCCACCAACAAAAACATCGATCTGCTCGGGGTAGCACCGGACGGGCTGGGAAGCACCTGGACGCTGACTCTGGGAGAGCGCCCTGCGCTGGTTCAGGTACCCGCACTCAGCCCCAGCCGAGTCGACATCCGCCGATCACTGAGCGCCCTGCCCAATGGCGAAACCTTGGTGCGGGAAAGCTTGACCATGAGCGACTACTTTGCCTCCAGCCTGCGCGGCTATTTCAAAGATATCGAGCCCCGCGAGCGACTCAATTGGGTGCAGCGGTTCCTCGGGGAGAATGGCCGGCCGGTGATTGTGGAATCACTGTCCGTGGACAACCTGGACGACACCGAGAAGGAGCTGATTCTGACGCTCAACTACCGGGTCGGCCGGAGCGCGCGCCAGCGCGATCAGGCGGCGGTCATCGATCCGGCCTACTGGGAGCGCTACTACCTCAGTAGTCATTACGTGCACGATCGTCAGACGGACTTTGAGATCGCCTACCCCCTTCGGCTGACCTCCCGCATCACCTACCCGGTGGAGGACGAACGGACACCGGAGCCAGTGGCCGACCAGCACGACCAGTCCCGCTTTGGTCACTTTCGGTCACGGTCCCTCGCCGGCGCTGATGCGCTGACCCATCAGTTTGACTATCGACTCGAAGCCGGCCGCTTCTCCGCCAACGACTACCACGACTTCCAGGCGTTTACCCTGAACGCCATCGACGCCCTCTCCCGCCCGGTGACCCGCAATCCACACTCGGATCAGGCGACCCGCTGACTCAGGGGTCGCCTGACAGGCGCTGGCGGGCCCGGTCAATGTGCCGGCAGAAGAGTTCGGCGCCATCCAGGATGCGCAGCGTGTGCCGCTGAATCAGATCCGGCGGCACAAAAAACAGGTTATCCCGCTGTACCGCCGTCAACTCGGACCACGACTTCCACTCATTCAACCAATCCGGGCGCTCCTCTCCCATACCGCTGGCCACAATGACCTGGGGATCGCGCTCCAACACCGACTCCATATTGATGGTCGGTGCCAGAGGCTTGGCATCGGCGTAGACATTGCGTCCGCCGCACAGGCGGATCACATCGCTCACCAGGTGTTCGCCATTGAGGGTCTGCAGGGGTTGATGCCAGACCTGATACAGCACGCTGACCGGTGTTCGCTCGCTGTATTGAGCCCGCAGCTCGGCCAATCGATTCAGGTGTCTCTGGGCGGCCTGTTCAGCGCTATCCCCGGTTCCCGTGAGTGCGCCGATGGAGCGGACCGAGCGAGCCACATCCTCAAGGGTACGTGGCTCATCCACATACACGTTGATTCCAAGCCGCTCCAACTGCTGACGCAAGGTCCGACTGTTACCGGTGGCCCACATCAACACCAGATCGGGCTCCAGTGCCACAACGGCCTCCACACTGACCGACTGGGCGCTCCCCAGAGGCGGCAACTTTTGGGCTTCCGGTGGATAGTCACTGTAATCCACCGCCGCCAATAATCGGTCACCTGCGCCGGCGCTGTAGACGTTCTCCACGATATGCGGTGCCAGCGCAATCAACCGCTTGGCCGGCTGCTCCAAAGTGATCTCCCGGCCCAGATCATCCGTTACCTGGATCTGGGCCAGTGCATGGAGCCCGAGGGATAAACCAAGCAGCAAAATAAACGCCGTCAAAAACCGACGAAACAAACCCTTACGTTTACCCATTGGCCAATACCACCGGTTTTCCCGTTTTCGGATGGGTAATCACCTCCACCTCCGTATCAAACAGATCCGCAATCAGCGCCGTATTCACAACCTCATCCGGCGAACCATAGGCCACCCGACCACCGTCTTTGAGTGCCAGAAGATGATCGCTGTAAGCGGCGGCCAGGCTGATATCGTGCACCACCATCACCACCCCGACCCCCCGATCGGCAAAGGCCCGCACCGCCTGCATCAGCTGGCGCTGGTGGCCCAGATCCAGTGCCGCCACCGGCTCATCGAGCAGCAGGAGCCGACCGTCGGCGGTATCCGGGCGCCAGATCTGGGCCATCACCCGGGCCAACTGCACCCGCTGCTTTTCACCGCCGGACAGAGACGGATAGAGCCGCTCGGCCAGGTGCGTCACATCCAGAGCCGCCATGGCCTCGGCACACACCTGTTCATCGATAAGCACGCCGGTACTGTGGGGCGTGCGCCCCAGCGCCACCACCTCAGACACGGTAAACGGGAAGGCCAGCGGATTGGACTGGGTCAGCACCGCCAACGCCAGGGCCTTCTCACCCGCGAGCCAGTGCGCCAGCACCCGATCGTTGAACCGGATTTCCCCCGCGCTCGGACTCAGGTCACCACTGATGGCGCGCAGGAGCGTGGTCTTACCCGCCCCGTTGGGCCCGATCAGCGCCAGGATTTCACCCGGCTGCACCGCCAGTGACACCGAGGAGACCAGTTCGCGCTCGTCAATACAGACACTCAGTTGATCGATGTGCAGTAATGACATGGCCTAAGCCCCCTCAAAGCGGCGCTGGCGCAGCAGGGAAATAAAGAATGGCGCCCCCAACAGGGCCGTCACCAGGCCCACGGGCAGTTCGGCCGGAGCCATCACGGTGCGTGCCGCCACATCCGCCAGCAACAGCAACACCGCGCCCCCTAAAGCCGACAGAGGCAACAGGTAGCGATGATCCGGCCCGACCCACAACCGGATCATGTGCGGCACCACCAGCCCGACAAAGGCGATGCTGCCGGCCACCGCCACCGAGAGCCCGACCCCCGCCGCCACCAGAATGATCAGCCGGGTTTTCAGCCGCTCGACATCCACCCCGAGGTGGCGGGCCTGAGACTCACCCAGAAGCAGCGTATTGAGCGCCCACCCAAAGGACGGCAAGGCCAGCAATGCCACGGCCAGAATACCGCCGGCCAGTAACACCCGGGTCAGGTTCGCCCCCTCCAGGCCGCCCATCCGCCAGAGACTGATCCGCCGGAGCATTTCGTTGTCGGCAAAGTACTCCAGCAGCCCTGTGGCGCTGGCCGATAGAGCGGACACCGCGATGCCCATCAGCAGCATGGTGGCCACGGAGGTGCCATTGATGCCGGTCGCCACCCGATAAACCAACCACACGGTGAGCAGCCCGCCCAGAAACGCGCCGAGGGATACCAGGGACATACCGGCCACACCGGTCAGCACCCCACTCATGCCCGTGCCGAGCACAATCATCAGGCTGGCGCCCACGGAGGCGCCGGCGGTCACGCCGATCAGGGAGGGGTCCGCCAGCGGGTTGCGGAACAACCCCTGCAGGATAGCGCCGCACAGCGCCAGCAGTGCTCCCACCGACGCCGCTAGCAAGGCGCGCGGCAGTCGGATGGCCTGCACGATCTGCGCGGTGTGCCCGGGTGCCTCCAGCCCCACCAGAGCCTTGAGGACATTGACCGCCCCCAAATTCACCGAGCCCAGCCACAGCGAGAGCAGTACGCTGACCAGCAGCGCGCCCCCCAGGACAATCGTGCCCTGACGGCGCCGGCTCTGGCGGGTGCGGGCAAGCACCACCACGGTCAGTAGTCCACGCCCCGACGGGCTTTGATCCCGGCGTTGAAGGCGTGCTTGATATCCTTCACTTCCGAGACGGTATCCATCAGGGCCTGCAGTTCAGCACCGCCGCCCCGCCCGGTGACCACCACGCTCTGATGCATCGGGCGGTTCGCCAGTGCCGAGAGCACCGTGGCCTCATCCAGATAATCAAAGGCCAGCATGTAGGTCAGCTCATCCAGCACCACCAGATCGAGTGAGGGGTCATTGAGCATCTCCGCCGCCTGGGCCCAGGTCCGCTCGGCGGCGGCAATATCGCCGCTGCGGTCCTGGGTGTCCCAGGTAAAGCCGGTACCCATCTGGTAAAAGCGCACCTGAGGGAGCTGCTCCTTGAGGTAAATTTCTTCCCCGGAGAGCTGCTCGCCCTTGATGAACTGCACCACGCCCACCTTCTGGCCATAACCCAGGGCCCGCAGCACCATGCCGAAGGCCGAGCTGGATTTCCCCTTGCCATTACCGGTCAACAGAATGGCCACACCGCGATCGGTGTCCGCCGCCGCGATACGGGCATCCACCCGGGATTTCTGTTTCTCCATGGCGGCCTTGTGACGGGCCGCCTTGCGCTCTTCGTTCATGTCACTCATGGAGTGTCCTGTCATTAGTGCCTAAAAGGTGAACTCTACACCGGCATAGCCGGCCGCGCCGCTGGTGTTGTAGTTGAGGGTTTCGACATAGTCCTCATCCAACAGGTTTTCCGCGCGCACAAACACCACCATACCGTCAATGACCTGATAGCGCACATTGGCGTTGACCACCTGATAATCGTCCAACTCGGTGGTGCCCTCTTGCCGATCCCGGGATGTGCGCCAGTCCAGCGCCACCGTGAGTGCCTCCACCGGCGAGTAGCGCAGACCGACATTGGCCAGATGACGCGGCTGTAGTGAGCGAGGGTTGCCATCGCCGGCTTCGGTGTCCACGTAGGTATAGTTACCCACCAGTTGCCACTGGTCGGCCAAAGGCACCTCGGAATTCAGCTCTACCCCTCGGGACTCACTGGTGACGCCATCTTGCAGATAACCACTGTAAGCGATCATATCGAAAAAGATTTCATCTTCGATTTTCTGGTCAAACCAGACCGCTTCCAGGTACAGGCCGTCACGTCCGAAATATTCGACACCCAGATCCAGACCTCGACTCTCTTCGGCGTCCAACGACGGCGGTGGAAGTTCCTGTGATCGGTTATAGTCGATTTCCGACAGGCTGGGTGCGCGGAACCCGGTACCCAAAGCCGATTTGAACTTCAGTTCACCACCGGACAGCGGCACCAGGTATGCGGTGCTCAGTCGGTAGCTGGTGTGATTGCCAAAATCGTCATTATCATCCTGACGCACACCGGCGGTCACAAACCACTGATCCTGATAATCACCCTGATACTCAAGGTAGGCCCCGCGTTGCTCGCGCTCCAGGTCCATCACCTCATCGCGGCGATGCTCGGCGCCGTACACCAGGGTGTGAGAGTCGGCCAGATCCACTTTACCGTTCAGTTCCCACTTGGCGATTTTGCCTTCGGTTTGATAGGACTCAGCGCCATCGGCGTAGTTGACCCGATCCACATCCGTCTGAGAGTAAGCAAAGGTATTGGCGCCGCTCTGATTGCTGTGGGTAATGCTCGCCCGAGCGTTGGTTTGCTCAAACTGATCAACGCAGTTTTGCGTTGTCACCGGGAAGCCGCAGTTATCAAACTCAGAGGTGCCTTCGGTATCACGCACAACGATCTGCGCCCGCAAATCCCGATCCAGATTCCAACCACCGCGCGCGTGCAGCGTGGTGTTTTCGTAGCCATCGGCCTCCCCGGTGGGATCGTCGGATCGAGCGCTGAAACCCTCGGTATCAGCGCGCGCGGCCGAGAGATAAAAATCGCCCTGCTCATTACCACCGCCCACATACCCCGAATAATTCCGGGTATCGTAGCGGCCTCCTTCAACACTCAGGCCCGACTGCATTCCGTCGTTGATATGATCGGTGGTGACGTTGAGTACACCGCCC
The DNA here is from genome assembly GCF_000463525.1 of Marinimicrobium sp. LS-A18. Lineage (NCBI taxonomy): Bacteria > Pseudomonadati > Pseudomonadota > Gammaproteobacteria > Cellvibrionales > Cellvibrionaceae > Marinimicrobium > Marinimicrobium sp. LS-A18. The sequence continues at coordinate 517,742 of NZ_AWEP01000002.1, read as the reverse complement.
GCATCCGCGCCGTACATCATGCCCTGGGGGCCACGAAGCAGCTCGACCCGGGCAACGTTGGCCGTCAACAGGTGATGCACCTGACTGCTCGACTGAGGCCCCGTGGGGTCGGTGATGTCCACCCCATCCACGCGCACCAACGTCCGGAAACCGGACTCACCGCGCACCCGCACCGAGCTGGCTTTACCCGGCCCACCGGCATTGGTAATGGACACCGACGGCATGGTCCGCAGCGCGTCGGCCAGAGACTGTACGCCCAGGTTTTTCAGATCCTGTTTGTCCAGCACGGCGACCGAGCTACCCAACTGGCGTAGCGGTGTTTCGGTACGGGAAGCGACCACCACCAAGGTTTCCAGCGGTGAAGTAATCGACGTTGAATCGGATGATTGAGCCACGGCAAGCGCCGGGACCGAGGCAGCGAAGACCGCTGCACTGAGTACAGATGTTTTAAACACAGTAATCCCCTATGTTTGATCAAAGACAACATGGGGAGGGAGGAAACGCAAAGCGACGCGGCTGCGCGGGGCAGCACGTGAAGGATTGCCGGATGGTAGCCCTCCGCTCCATCATAGAACGCGACAGAGGGCCGGTATCGGGCTTACAGGGCCATGATTCACCCTGATCACCGTTGCGGGGGCAGCGCTGGATTGTCCAGACTTCCCGTTTAACCTGCTCAGCCTCGATAGGAGTCGGGGGCAGCAGGCACCCTGTGTCGAGGCGGCAATGTAGGCGAGCGCCGCGGGAAAGTCAACGACGCACAGGCGGTACCCCCAACGTAGCAGGCTCGCCATTACTCCGTCAGGCGGGCATAGGCGCGGTAGCGATCCCGAATGTGGCGCACATAATTCACCGGCTCATGGCCGCGCACAAAACCGAATCGGGCCTTCTGGTAATAGCGCGGCTGGGTGAGCAATAGCATGGCCTTTTCCACATGACCAAACCACTGGTCCGGATCCCACCCCTGTTGGTCCGCCAGGCGGCGGGCGTCGCGCACGTGGCCCACGCCGGCATTGTACGCCGCCAGGGAAAACCACATCTGCTCGTCCACCGGTAGCCGCTCCGGGAACCGATAGCGCAGCCAGTCCATGTACTTGACGCCGGCATGGACACTGACCTCCGGATCATCCAGGGGAGACAACCCCAACTCATTGCCGGTACGGGGCATGACCTGCATCAAACCCTTGGCGCCCACCCAGGACACCGCCGCCGGATCAAACCGACTCTCCTGATACATCTGCGCCAGGATCAAGCGCCAGTCAAAGCCATACTGCTCTGCGTAGGACCGGGCCAGTTCATCCCAGGGTGAAAGCGCCCCCGTTTCCGACACATCCACCCGTCCGGCCCGCTGCTCACGGATGCGGGCGTCGTCCTCGAAGTAACGTTTGTACAGAATGTTGTAATGCAGTCCACGGTATTCCTTTTTCCAGAACGCATTCACCGCCGCCAGCAACTCCGGATTCTCCGGGCGCACCGCCCAGCCCTGGTTGGTGGGATCACCCAGGGGCAGTAGCCCCTGAATATCGTCCCGCCAGGTCAGCTCCGACTGCAGTATATGACTGTCGGCAATGGTCAGGTCGTAGGTGCCATCGGCCACGCGAGCCAGAATATCCTCCGTTTCCATGGTGGAAGAGACCGGCGCGAGGGTTACATCCACCCCCCGCTCCCGGATCGACTCGGCTGTTGACCAATAGCTGCTGGATCGGCGCAGGTGCAGGGTACGGCCCGCCAGTTGTTTGAGCGAGTCAATGGCCGGCTCGTCCGCCCGACCGACGAGCGTCTCGGTGGCGTAGTGGTAGGGACGGGAAAAGGCCACCCGATCCGCGCGCTCGTCCGTGCGCGTCATGAAGGCGGCAATCATATCCCCACGCCCCTCGTTGAGCATCGGGATCATCGCCTCGTCACTGTCGGCCACGACCATCTGCAGACGCACGCCCAGGCTGTCAGCAAAGCGCTTGGCCAGTTCGTACTCAAAACCGACCAACTCCCCCCGGTACAGATAATAAGTAGCGCCGTTGTTCCGGGTAATCACCCGCAACACCTTGCGTTCCTTGATGCCCGTCAGATCGTCCGTATGCGCCCGGATATCGGTGCGTGTCAGGCGTTCGCGGGTCAGAAAGCGATTGAGTTGCTCAAGCAACGCGGTATTGGAGGGGCGAATCGCCCAGGCTAGCGGGCGTCGCTCCCCCAGGGTGAGCTGCACCTGTACATCGTCCCGGTAAGTACGGACCACGTCCATGACATTACTGTCCTGCAGCGCAAAATCGTACTCGCCCGCCACCAGGCCATCGAGCACCTCGTCACTGGTCATGGTCGAGGGCAGCGGCACTATTTCGATGTCCTGGTCTATATCCGGCACCTCGGCAAAGTAGGACTCGGCCAACTCCCAGAAACTGGTATCGCGCATGACCCCGACCCGCCGGCCACTCAGGTCCGCGACACCCTCGGGAGCGGGCTCTCCGCTGCGTCCCACCAGAACTTCCCGGGTCTGATCAATCCCCAGAGTAAACCCCACCTGCTCGGCCCGCTCGGGGGTCACCGTGAGGTTGGCCGCCACCATATCGCCCCGACCGGCCAACAGCTGCGCCAACAGGTCTCCGTACTCGGGAACCGAAATCACCACAGGCTCCAGCCCCTGTTCCCGGGCGAACCGCTTGGCCATCTCCCGCTCCACATCCAGCGGATAGCCGGCCCGCGGCAAATACTCATCTGCGGCCCGATGCACCAGAATCCGGAATTGCCCCCGGGATTTCAGCGCGTCGAGATCACCCGTCTCGACATAGCCATCTGGGGTATCGGGCACCTTTTCGCCCGCCGGGGAATTGTCACTCTCGGAGCCGTCCTGACTGCAACCGGCGATGGACAGACACATCAGTGACAAGCCCCACAGAAATGCGCGCATAGTGATCCTCTCAATCCGGTAGGGGGATTATTTGCTACAGTCTACTGTCTGAGCTCTCAGATTGCACAATCAGCACCCTCGGGACCCCCGGTCAGGGGCACAGCGGATAACATCGGATTGAAAGGATCAAGCATGGATACTCAAGAGCAACGCCGGCGGGCGGCCAGACTCATCTCCCCTCTTATTTTTGGCCTTGGCCTGTTGGCGCTCACCGGCTGCCAGCCCGGCGGGCTGAGCGAAGACCAAACCCTGAGCGAACAGGAGACCGCCGCGCTGCTGCAATCGCTACCGCCACTGCCGGCCGCTTCCGGGCCCGCAAAAACCGATACCACGGCCGATACGCCCGCCCCACCGACCGGACCGACCGCCGAGCCTGCTTTCCCCAGGCCGAACGACCTGACACCGGACGAGAACCCTTCAGCTCCGCACTTGGTGCGCTATGCGCCGGAGGGTGAAATCGAGCGGGCCGCATTGGTCAGCCTCACGTTTTCCGAACCCATGGTGCCGCTCACCCGCCTGGAGCAGACGCTGGAAAAAGACATTCCCGTTACCCTGACCCCCGAGGTTGAGGGGCAGTGGCGCTGGCTGGATACCCAAAGCCTGGTCTTCGAGCCCACCGGTGATGCCTTGCCCATGGCCACGGACTACACCGTGACCCTTGAGGAGGGTTTTACCTCCGCCGCCGGCGTCCCCCTGGCCACCACCGCACAGTGGCAATTTGCGACCGCGCCCCTGGCTGTCACCGACTTTTACCCCGGAGACAACGCCGTCACTGGCAAGCAACCCGTTCTGGTCCTGATCTTCAATCAGGCCATCGACAAAAACCAATTGCTTGAGCATGTGAGCCTGAAAGATAAGCAACACACCCACGCACTGAAACGGGTCGACCCGGATTCCCTGGCGCAGGACGAATACAAGGCATTGATTGACGACGTGCCGGCCGAACAGTGGCTGGCCCTGACACCCTCCGAACCACTCCCCTGGAATCAGACGTTTTCACTGACCTTGGCGCAAGGCACTCCGGCCAAGGCCGGCAACCGGCTGACCAAAGCCGACCAAGCATTTTCCTTTCGCACCGCCGGCCCATTGCGGATCGAGCGTAATGACTGTGCCGTGCGCGAGTGCACACCCGATGAAGGGGTTTCGTTACAATTCAGCCATCGTCTTTCCGAAGACTGGGACAAATCCCGGCTTGAGGTATCCCCCGACGTGGACGGGCTGGAGATTTCTCACTACGGCACCTATATCCAATTGCGCGGCTCTTTTCAGCCGGAGACCGAATACACACTGACACTACCCGCTGGCACGACAGACGAGTTTGGTCGGGCGCTGGAAGAAGACCTGGTCACGAAGGTCACTATCGCCTCCTACCCTCCGATGTTCACCCTGCCCGGTCAAGATTTGATTACCCTGCCCGGGGCCTTTGCCACGCTGCCCATCGTCAGCCGGAATATCCAGACACTGAACATTGAAGTCCGCCGGGTCACACCGGACGACTGGTCCGAGTTCCAGCGCTACCGCCTGAACTACCGTCGAGCAGTTGATAAGGAAAAGCCGGAGAAGCCCGGCACATTACTGGAAAACCACACCCTGACACTGGATGCCGAAGCGAACACAATGACGGTCACACGCCTTTCGCTGGATTCGTGGTTGAACGAGGAGGGCTTTGGCCACCTGTTGGTGTTTGCGTCGTCCCCTGAAATGGACAACAAAGACAATGGCCGATACCGCTATAACCAGGCCCAATCTGGTCAATGGCTGCAAGTCACCAATCTTGGAGTAAGCACCTACGCGGAACGCGATCGGGTCACCGCCTGGGTCACCGACCTGACCACGGGCACGCCCATTGCGGATGCGCGGGTACACGTCGGAGCGATCAGCGCATCAACCGATGACAATGGACTGGCTTCATTGCCGTTATCGGACAGAGAAGATCATTCGTCGTTGATGGTTGAGAGCCAGTCCGATCAGGCTCTGTTTCAGGCGCACAGCCTGTCGCCGCTTTACCGGGACGAATACAACTACTATCGTTACCCGACGTTCACCTTCACCGACCGCCAACTCTATCAACCTGGCGAGACCGTCCACCTGAAAGGCCTTATCCGCGAGCGCGGGTTCGGCGTCGAGGGCGACCTACACTACCCCGAGGGTCTGACCCATCTGGAGTGGACGGCCTACGATGGTCAACGCAATGAACTCGACCAGGGGCGGCTATCCTTGAACGAGTCCGGCGCTTTTGACCTCTCTCTACCGCTGCCCAGTAGCGCCGCGTCCGGTTCGGCCGCAATTGAACTGCGCCTGTTCCGCGGTAAGAATGAAATAGATGAATATTTTGGTGGCCACAGCTTCCGCATCGAGACCTTCCGCCGCCCCGAATACAAGGTCGACCTGAATTTCAGCGCCGAACGCCCTATCGCACAAGCGCCCTTACAGGCCACGGCCCGGGCGAGCTACTATGCCGGTGGCCCACTGCCCAACGCTCCGGTGGACTGGCAACTGACCCTGAATACGGCTCGCTATGCACCGCCGGGCTGGTCCGATTACCATTTTGGTCGCGTCCCCCCAATGTGGCGGCACGGCTTTTGGCCCCAACCCGAGGAAGCCCGCTGGCAGCACCAGGCTTCGGGGCAAACCAATACCGAAGGCGAACATCGGTTGAGCATTGCACCCAACAAGGCGTTGGATTTTTCCGATCTGTTGTTTCCCCATACACTGGATGTGACCACGACCGTTACCGACGTCAATCGGCAACAGTGGAGCACCAACGACACTTCACTTGTGCACCCGGGCAATCTCTACGTTGGACTGCGTACCGAAAAGCGCTTCGCACATATCGAAGACACCATCACCGTTCAGTGGGTGACGGTCGATATCGACGGCAACGCCGTGACCACGGATGCGCCCGACATTGAGGTGGAACGCCTGACCTGGGAAGACGGCGACTGGCAGACACAGTACACCCTCAACTGCACGCCGTCAGATAAAAAACAGACCTGTGAATTCAGCCCCGCCGACAGCGGGCAGTATCGGATTTCCGCCACGGTGACGGACGCCAAAGATCGTCCAAACCGGTCACAGATTCACCTTTGGGTCGCCGGCCCCATAAACGACATCGGGCCCACCTATGAGGAGCAACCGCGCGTCCAACTGATCCCCGATCAGGATGAATACGCCCCGGGTGATACCGCCAACGTTCAAATACAGACACCCTTCACCGAGGCGCACACGCTGGTGACCGTGCAGCGCCAGGGGCTGGTCGAGGTGGACTATCATTACCTGGAGGACGGTACCCATACGCTGGAAGTACCCATCAAGGACAACTACCTGCCCCAGTTGGTGGTCACCGCCGAAGCAATTGGCGGGACACCTGCCGAGGGCCAATCATTGCCCCAGATCGCGGTCGGAGAATTGACACTGCCGGTCAGTAACACCCATCGCCAATTGAACGTCGAGGTCAGCCCGAGTGCGGAAGCCTTCAAACCCGGCGACCCGATTGAGGTGACCACCCGGGTAACCGGCCCGCAAGGCGCACCGGCGGCGGACGCGGAAGTCACGCTTTATGCCGTTGATCAGGCGGTACTGGATATGGCGGGCTACACCCTGCCCGATCCATTGACTGAAATGTATCGCGCGGTCATGGATGGCGTCATCGAATACCGTTCGCGGGCTGAGATGCCTCTGGTTCCAGAAGACGCTAACGACGGTTTGGTCGAAAAAATCGTAGCCACGGAATTCCATGCGATGGCTCTGGGCCGCGGCCCCAACGAAAGCTCGAATCCTGCAGTCACACTGCGCCAAAACTTCAGTGCCCTGGCCACCTTTGAATCCACGGTTACCCTGGATTCAAAAGGCGAGGCAAATGTCTCCTTCACGCTACCGGACAACCTCACCCGCTATCGCATAATGGCGGTGGCCCACACCGAGCAGCAGTTCGGTGCCGGGGATGCCCGGATCGACGTTGGCTTGCCACTGATGGTCCGCCCTTCCCTGCCGCGCTTTCTGAACCTGGGCGACCGGGCCGAATTGCCCGTCGTGGTACAGAACACCACCGACCAGGCCATGACCGTTGAGCTCGCGCTGCGGGCCAGCAACCTGACACTGAGTGGCGCCCCCGGACGACGGCTGACCGTTCCCGCCAACGACCGGCGCGAGGTCCGCTTCAGTGCTGAACCGATTCAGGTGGGTGAAGCCCGCGTGCAGGTGATCGTCCGTTCCGGCGAGCGACAGGACGCGGCCGAGGTCGCCGTTCCTGTTCAACGCCCGGCTACCGACGAAGCCTTTGCGCAATACGGCAGCCTGACCGGGGGCAACAAATTCTTACAAGTCAGCATCCCCGAAAACGTCTATCCGGATTTTGGCGGCCTGAGCCTGACTACCAGCAGCACCCAGTTCCAATCCCTGCAGGACGCCTTCCTGTACCTGTACGACTACCCCTACGGCTGTGCCGAACAACTGGCCTCACGCCTGATGGCCATTGCCAGCCTGAATGAATTACTGGGCACATTCAATGCGGAAGGCTTACCGGGTGAGGATGCCATACAACAAAGTGTTGGCGACCTTCTGGGCCGATTGGAAGAGCTGCAGAATCACGATGGCGGCTGGGGTTTCTGGGTGCGCAATGAGACGTCTCAGGCGTATCTGTCAGTCCACGTCACCCACGCCCTGTTGCGAGCCCGGGAAGCGGGCTACGAGGTTCCAGCCAGGGTTCTGGAGTCGGCGCTGAGCTATACCCGCTCCGTCGCCCAGCAACTCCCCAAATCCATGGCGGAAAAACCCGGCAATAGCGTGCTTGCCTACAGCATCTATGTGCAGGCCCTGGCGGGTGACTCAGTTGCCTCCGCTGCCATCGATCATTTCCGGCAGACGGAGAGCGAGCTGAGCCTTGAAGCCATGGGCTGGTTATTGAGCGCCACGGCCAACGAGCCGAGTGCGAAGCCGCTGCACGAAAACATCCTGCGCCACCTGACCAATCAATTGCGAGAAACTGCGGCCACCGCCTCTTTTGTGGAAGACTATGCCGGTGGCGGGCACTGGGTGCTGCACGGCAGTCGACGCACCGACGCGGTGGTTCTGGACGCACTGCTCAGCGCCCGACCCGACAGTGACCTGATCGAAAAACTCGCCCGCGGATTGGTCAATCATCGCCGCAATGGTCACTGGGGTAACACCCAGGAAAACGTCTTCGCCCTGCTCGCCCTGAAAAACTACTTCCAGGCCCGGGAAGCCGACGAGCCCGACCTGACCGCTCAGGCCTGGCTGGGCGATCGCTACCTCGGTGAGCAATCCTTTCAGGGCCGGGGCGGCAAGCCCACCCGCACCGGGGTTTCAATGAGTGAACTGCAAAGCGGCGAACCCACAACCACTCTGGCACTACAACACGAGGGACAAGGTCGTCTCTACTACCGAATCGGAATGGAATACGCCCCGGCGGATTTACAACTGGATGCCGCCCGACACGGGTTTCAGGTGGCGCGCCACTATGAAGCCGTCAATGATCCTGACGATGTCACACAGGCCGACGACGGCACCTGGAACATCAAAGCCGGCGCCGCCGTGCGTGTGACGCTCACCCTCACGGTTCCCACCCGGCGCCACCACGTCGCCCTGACCGACCGCCTGCCGGCGGGCTTCGAAGCACTCAATCCCGCCCTGGAAACCAGTGCGCCGATCCGGGAGAACGAACGAGGAATCATGGGCAGCCGAATCCGACCCGGGCACTGGTACAACCACCAGCAACTGCGCGACGACCGCGCCGAAGCCTTCAGCACCCAGTTGGAACCCGGCGTGTATCACTACGAATACACCGCGCTGGCCACCACGCCCGGTGAGTTCGTGGTGCCACCGGCCAAAGCCGAAGAGATGTACCAACCGGAAACTTTCGGCCGCTCGGCCACAGAAACCGTCAGAGTGAATGAAACGCCTTGATGACCCGACTTACTCGATCAGTTCATAGGCCTTTTCCAGGAACTGCGGGTACAGCTCCTCGCGCTCATACATATTTCGGTAAAAGAGCGCGATCATGTTCTTATCCGGGTCGATAATATAGGCCGTGCCCAAGAGTCCGCCCCAGGCGTAAGCGGAGTCGGATACCGCCGGTACCGGCTCCTTCTCATCGTTGTACAGCTCAAAACCCAGACCAAACTCAAACGGTTGGCTCGCCTGCGGCAGGCGATTCACCGTGGTCATCAGCTCCACGGTTTCCGGTTCGAGAATCCGCTGGCCGTTAAACTCGCCCTTGTTCAACAGCATCTGGCAGAACTTCGCGTAATCCTCGATCGGGCCATTAAGACCAATGGCGCCCTCCGCGTAGGTCTGCTGTTCGGTGACGGCACCCTTGATATACAGCTCCGTACCCGGCACCAACTCACCGTCGATTGCACGGTAAGGTTTGACGAAGCGATCAAAATCTTCCGGTGCATGAAACCAGTCGGTATCGTCCATACCCAATGGGTCCAGCACGTTTTCCTTCACGTAGTCACGCAGCGGCTGCCCGGAAATCCGCTCAATCAGGTAACCCAGCATGTTGGTGCTCAGGTGATAGTGCCACTCCGCGCCGGGATCAAAGCCCAACGGGTACTCCGCCAAGGCGAGCATTTCCTCTTCCAGATACTCTGCGCTGAAATCCCCACCCGAGGTATGCTGACCGATGGGCACGAAATCAGGCTCCTTTCCGCCAAAACCGAGAAACCCCATGGGCTCCCCACTGTGCTGCTTACGGAGCTCCCCCGCCAGATGGGCATCGAAACCCGCCGTATGCGCCATCAGATGAACAAAAGTCATCGGCGTCTCAACCGGTCGGGTCTCATAGCGACCGTCGTCGTGAAGCTCGGTAATGACCTGATCCGGAATACCCGGAAAATACTTGGAGACAGGATCATGGATATCCACCAGTCCCTTCTCCACCAGCGTCATAAACGCGACAGTCGTCACCGCCTTGGTCTGGGAGAAAAGCGCGTAGTAATCATCCACACTGGCCGGCACGCCCGCTTCCATGTCCCTCCAGCCAAAGGCCTCGGAATACAGTACCTTCCCGTCCCGGGCGACGAACGCCGCCACACTGTTGGTTTTCTTCTCCTCCACAAAGGATTTCAGCAGCGCATCAATCTCTGCCGCCTTGGCCGGATCAGCGCCCACCTGAGCAATGTCCAAAGGGTACTCGAAGCCCTTTGAGGTCTCCGTAGTGGTACAGCCTGCCGCCAGCAACACCGGAACCAGCATCGCCCATCCAATCGTCATTATTTTTTTCATCCGTCGCTCCACTCTCTGTGTTAGACATAGGTCGTTTATGGTACCGTCATTATACGGTATACATCATACAAATCGTCACCCACGCTCAGCCACAGACAGGTTCTTACCATGAGCAACCACGACGACCACCTTATCGTTTACTACGACGGCGCCTGCCCCCGCTGCGTGGCCGACCGCCAGCGCTATGAGCGCCTGGCGGGCCGCGCGGGCGAAGCCGTCCAATGGGTCGATATAACCGGCCGCGATGACGAGCTGAAACAGCGTGGAATAGACCCCGACAGGGCCCTGCGGGAACTGCATGTGCAGGATGGCGAGGGACAGATACACCGGGAGCTGGATGCCTACATCCTGCTGATGCGAAAAACTCGGTTGTTGCGCCCTGTCGCGTGGCTGATCGGCCTACCCGGCATTCGCGGGTTATTGTCCCGCAGCTATCACGCCTGGGTGGACCGTCGCTTGAGGAAAAGTGGTCGGGGGTAGTTGGTTGCTTAGAGTAACCCGTTGGTGATCTCGTTCAACCGTCCCTGCGAGAGGTACTGGCTCCGTTACTGGTCATAACTCACCCAGCCCTGAAAAATACTGAGAATAGAGCAAATCCGCAAAATCTTGCTCCTCGATCTCACCTAGAACCAGATCTCTCACAGCGTCCGCCAAAAGATCATTGTCAGATACCAACTCATAATCGTTCAGTGAGAGATACTCCAATGCAACCGCAAGACCTGTTCGTTTATTGGCATCTGGCAGAGAGTGCGCATTTGCAATACTGGAAGCATAGCGAGCTGCTATCTCAAAAACATCATCAAGGCCTGCATACGCAATCGCATTGTCTATCCGGCCAAGAGCGCCTTGTAATTTTGCCACGTCTACAGCGCCTTTCATTCCCGGCTCATGCTCTAGGATGAAGGTGTTTATTTCAACGACTCTCTCGAAAGGAAATTTAATTAAATCCATTACATATCAGCCAACTTATCGAAGGTTTTTTTATGTGTTCTCAGTGTTAGCTTTGTTTCAGATACTATGATTTGCTTACCAGACACCCCAGACAAATCGAGCTTTTTTGTTGCCTTAATCTTCGGTCTGGCAACGACTTTCACGCCGTACTTTTCAATTTTTTTGTTCATAAATCTTCACCCAGCGACATTCAGAGAAAGCGTTCATTGATTACGGCTAAGTGTGCCAGAGTTTAGGTGGCGGGGAAATATGTTGCGTGTGGAAGGATTTAAGGGGTGCACGGGGAAGCAGCTGCGATGGCAAGGGGTTTATTTAGGAGCGAGAAACGAAAAAGCCCCTGATTCCTTTTGGGAATCAAGGGCTTAAACGTTGGTATTTGGTCGGAACGGCAGGATTTGAACCTGCGACCCCCACACCCCCAGTGTGGTGCGCTACCAAACTGCGCTACGCTCCGATTTTGGCTGGCTGTGAGCGGTGCCGTTGGGGCTGTCCGTCACAGGGATGGGCATGATACCGCAAAATTGTGATTTTGCAAGCGCCTGATTTAGCGGGTTTTCAGCACTTCCAGGACTTCTTCCAGCTCGGCGATCATCTGGCCGACGAGTTGGCTGAACTGGCTGGCGTCCTGCTGGGCCGTCTCCCCCTCCATCTGCTGGCGGGCGCCGCCGATGGTGAAGCCCTGGTCGTACAGCAGGGCCCGAATCTGGCGGATGGTGAGCACATCCTGGCGCTGATAGTACCGGCGGTTACCCCGACGCTTGACCGGCTTGAGCTGGGGGAATTCCTGCTCCCAGTAGCGCAGTACGTGGGGTTTCACGGCGCAAAGCTCGCTGACCTCACCAATGGTGAAGTAGCGCTTGCCCGGAATTACCGGCAATTCGTCGTTATGGCTTGGTTCCAGCATAGGCTTCTACTTTGGCCTTGAGTTTTTGTCCTGGTCTGAAGGTGACCACCCGGCGGGCGCTGATGGGGATTTCTTCCCCGGTTTTCGGGTTGCGCCCCGGGCGCTGGCTTTTATCTCGCAGGTCAAAGTTACCAAATCCGGACAGTTTTACCTGTTCGTTGCTTTCCAGTGACCGCCGGATTTCCTCAAAAAACAGCTCCACGAGCTCTTTGGCCTCACGCTTGTTGAGGCCAAGCTCGTCGTAGAGTTTTTCGGCTAGATCGGCTTTTGTGAGAGCCCCGCCCGACATAGTTCTTATTCCTATCTGAGGGTGGCACCAAACTCCTCTTTCAAGCGTTCCACTACCCGCTCGACCGAGGCGTTGATCTCTTCCTCGTTAAGAGTGCGCGAAGCGTCCTGAAAGGTCAAGCCCAGAGCGACACTTTTTCTATGCGGATCAATACCTTTGCCCACATACACGTCAAAGACCTTTAAGTCTCGCAGTTGCTCACCGGCGTGGCTTTTGACGCAATCGAACAGGCTTTGGGCCGCCACGCCCCGGTCGACCAGCAGCGCCAGGTCCCGACGGACACTGGGGAAGCGGGACAGCGGCTCAAAGGCCGGCTTGCGGGCGGACTTGAGCGCCGACAGGGCCAGCTCGAACACAAATACCGCTCCAGGGATGTCCAGACCACGCTGGAGCTGCGGATGCAGGGTACCGATCACGCCCACCTGGGTCTCGCCCCGGTAAATGGCGGCGGACTGGCCCGGGTGCAGGGCCGGGTGGGCACCGGGCGCCATGCGGAACTCGTCACCGGCACCAGTGAGTGCCAGCACTGCTTCCAGGTCACCTTTGAGGTCGTAGAAGTCCACGGGCTCTTTGGCGTTGGCCCAGCCCTCGGGCTGACGACTGCCATAGATCAGGCCGGCCAGCATGGGCTCCTGACGCAGCTTGCCGTCTGCACCGGGGACAAACCGCTGCCCGCTCTCAAACAGGCGCACACGCTCCTGCTGGCGGTTCAGGTTGTGCTGGAGGGTGGACACCAACCCGGGCAGCAGCGTCGGGCGCATGACCGCCATATCAGCACTGATGGGATTGCGTAGGGCGACGGGCTCGATATCCGGCGCAAACTGCCGGGACAGTTTGGGCTCAATGAAGCTGTAGGTGATCGTCTCCTGATAATCCCGCGCCACCAGCTCCCGGCGAATACGTTCCAGGGACAGGCGCCCTTCCGGGCGGGCCGGAACGCTCATGGCCGCGGCCAGACTGCGGGTCGGCAGGCGGTTGTAGCCGTAAATACGGGCCAGCTCTTCGAGCAGATCCGCTTCGATGGCCAGATCAAACCGGTAGCTGGGCACCGCGAAGGTCCAGCCGGCGTCGGTCTGTTCGGTCAGGGTCAGCCCCAGACCGGTCAGGATGGCTTCCACGTCTTCATCCGGCAATTCCAGACCCAGACCACTGGTCACGCGCTCGCGACGCAGACTGACGGTGCGATCGCCCGGCAGATGATTTTCATCCCAGGCTTTGACCAGTGGACCCGGCTCGCCGCCGACAACGCTCAGCAGCAGCTCGGTAGCGCGCTCCATGGCCTGCTCTTGCAACTGATAGTCCACGCCCCGCTCAAAGCGGTGGGAAGAGTCAGTGTGCAGGCCGTAGCTGCGCGCCTTGCCGGCGATCGCGATGGGATTGAAGAAAGCGCTTTCCAGAAAAATATCCCGGCTCTCGGGGCCAACCGCGCTGTCGCGACCGCCCATGATGCCGGCCATGGCCAGGGGCTTTTCCTGGTCGGCAATCACCAGAGTGCCCTCGGTCAGGGTCACTTCCTGATCGTCCAGCAGGACGAGCTTTTCACCCGCCTCGGCCAGGCGTACGTCGATACCGCCGCTGAGCTTGGCGAGGTCGAACGCATGCATGGGCTGGCCCAGCTCCAGCAGCACGTAGTTGGTGACATCCACCACCGCATCGATGCTGCGCAGACCGGCGCGGCGCAGCTTCTCCTGCAGCCACAGGGGGCTGGGGCGACTGATATCAATGTTCCGGACCACGCGACCGACATAGCGACTGCAGCCTTCCGGCGCGCTCAGGGTCACCGGCCGGGTCTCGTCGTTGACCGGTTTGACCGGAACGATCTCGGGCTCATTGACCGACAGGCGGTTGAGAACGCCCACTTCCCGGGCGATGCCCTTGATGCTCAGGCAGTCGCTGCGGTTCGGGGTCAGATCGACTTCGATGATCTGGTCGTTCAGCCCCAGATACTCGCGCAGATCGGTGCCGGTGGGCGCATCGACGGGCAGCTCCCACAGGCCGTCGTCATCGTCGCCGGCTTCCAGTTCGGTCTGGGCGCAGAGCATGCCAAAGGATTCTACGCCGCGCAGCTTGGCTTTTTTGATCTTGAAGTCGCCGGGAAGCTTGGCGCCGACGGTCGCGAACGGCACCTTGATGCCTTCACGGGCGTTGGGCGCACCGCACACCACCTGCCGGAGTTCATCGCCCTCGCCCGCTACTTTACACACGCGCAACTTGTCCGCGTCCGGGTGCTGTTCGACCGAGACGATTTCGCCAACCACCACGCCGGTGAATTCGCCCGCAACCGGGTCAACAGCATCCACTTCCAGGCCCGCCATGGTGATCTGAGCGGCCAATTCATCGGTGGTGATGGCCGGGTTTACCCACTCCCGCAACCAGGATTCACTTACTTTCATAATCGGACTCTTAAAACTGTTTCAGGAAACGCAGGTCGTTTTCGAAGAACAGGCGCAGATCGTTCACGCCGTAGCGGAGCATCGCCATGCGCTCCACCCCGAGCCCAAAGGCGAAGCCACTGTAGACTTCGGGATCGACGCCAGAGGCGCTGAGAACGTTGGGGTGCACCATGCCGCAGCCCATGATTTCAATCCAGCCGGACTGCTTACACACCCGACACCCCTTGCCGCCGCAATGGGTACAACCGATGTCCACTTCTGCCGAGGGCTCGGTAAACGGGAAATAAGACGGCCGAAAGCGCACGGGCACATCGGCCTCGAAAAACGACTTCAGGAACTCGTCCACTGTGCCTTTCAGGTCGGCAAAGCTGATGCCCTTGTCCACCACCAGGCCTTCAATCTGATGGAACATGGGGGTATGGGTCAGATCCGAGTCACACCGGTACACCCGCCCCGGGCAGATGATGCGAATGGGCGGCTTCTGGTTTTCCATGGTGCGCACCTGCACGGGTGAAGTATGGGTGCGCAGCACGTGGGTATCATCCACGTAAAAGGTGTCGTGCATCGCCCGCGCGGGGTGATGGGACGGAATATTCAGGGCTTCGAAGTTGTGATAGTCATCTTCGATTTCCGGGCCCTCTTCGACGGTGTAACCCACCGCGGCAAAAATGGCTTCGATGCGCTCAAGCGTGCGAGTGACCGGGTGCAGACCACCGGTCTGGTTGGCGCGGCCCGGCAGGGTCACATCCAGGGTCTCGGCGGCGAGCTGAGCATCGATGGCCGCTTTTTCCAGAGCCGCTTTGCGCTCGTTCAGCGCGTCCTGAACCTGATTCTTGGCTTCGTTGATTTTCGCCCCGGCGGCGGGCCGCTCTTCAGCGGACAGCTTACCCAGGCTTTTCATCTGGGCACTGATACTGCCTTTCTTGCCCAGATACTCGACCCGGACTTTGTCCAGGCTGGCCAGGTCATCGGCGTCTTGTACCTGCTTGAGCGCCGCTTCGGTCAGCGCATTGAGATTTTCCATCAGTCAAAAACCCAAATTCTTTGGTTTATTCAATAAAAAAGGGGAACTGAAACCAGTCCCCCCTCTTATCGCGCTCATTCAGACACGTTACCGTGTCAGACGTTGTTGACGATTAAGCAGCCAGAGCTGATTTAGCCTGTGCAACAACGACGGCAAACGCCGCTTTGTCGTGAACGGCCAGATCGGCCAGAACGCGACGGTCGAGAACGATGTTGGCTTTCTTCAAGCCGGCGATCAATTTGCTGTAAGTCAGACCTTCAGCGCGGGACTGGGCGTTGATACGCGCGATCCACAGCTGACGGAAGTTACGCTTCTTGTTGCGACGGTCGCGATAAGCGTACTGACCGGCCTTGATAACCGCTTGTTTGGCTACGCGGAATACCCGTGAACGGGCTCCATAATAACCTTTTGCAGCCTTAAGAACTTTCTTGTGACGACGGCGTGCTTCCACACCACGTTTTACTCGAGCCATTATTTACTCCTCAAAAAATTTCCGGTTGCAACCGATCAGTTGGAACGCAACATGCGCTTGACGGCCGGGACATCAGCTGCATTCAGCATGCTGGTGCCACGCAGCTGACGCTTGCGCTTGGTGGTCATTTTGGTGAGGATGTGGCTTTTGAAAGCGTGCTTGTGCTTAAAACCAGCCGCGGTCTTCTTGAAGCGCTTGGCGGCGCCACTGTGTACTTTAGCTTTTGTTGCCATGGGATAAAAACTCCGCATTCATAGGTAAATAAACAGTAACTCAGGCAGCTAAAAAGCCCAGCTACTTCTTCTTTTTCGGGGCGATCACCATGGTGAGCTGCCGGCCTTCCATCTTCGGCTTCTGCTCGACGGTGCCCAGCTCAATCAGGTCCTGTTCGATGCGATGCATGACATCCATCCCCAGTTCCTGGTGAGCCATTTCCCGGCCGCGGAACCGTAAGGTTACCTTGGCCTTGTCCCCGTTCTCCAGGAAACGCACGAGGTTGCGTAGTTTGACCTCGTAGTCCCCTTCCTCCGTCCCTGGACGGAATTTCATTTCTTTGATCTGCTGCTGCTTCTGCTTCTTCTTGGCAGCCGCCTTGGTCTTCTTGATTTCAAACAGGTGCTTCCCGTAATCCATCACTTTACAGACGATGGGGTCGCTATCGGGCGATATTTCCACCAGATCCAGGTCCGCGGATTGTGCCGCCTCGAGCGCGTCAGCCAAGGGTACAACACCGATTTGGTCGCCATTGGGGCCGATCAGGCGCACCTCACTGGCTTCAATTTGATCGTTAATCCGAGCTTTTTTGGACTTGCCTTTAGGCGCTGGTCGTTTGATAGCTGTTATCTCCTGTTTGTTGAAAATCTGAGCTGGCCCGTCCGTCTGCAACGAGCGGGCCTGGGCCCTGCCGTTACTGGGACTGACTCCGTCCGCGCTGAGCCACATCGGCCGCCAGGCGTTCGGCGAAGTCTTCCACGCTCATTACCCCCAGGTCTTCGCCCCCGCGCGTGCGCACGGCGAGAGCCCCGGATTCCATCTCCTTGTCGCCGATCACGAGCAAATAGGGAATCCGCTGAAGGGTGTGCTCGCGGATTTTAAAGCCGATCTTCTCGTTTCTCAAGTCCGAAATGACCCTAAACCCTTTATCTCGCAAGGTTTTTTCCACTTTTTGGGCATATTCGGCCTGATTGTCGGTAATATTCATCACCACCGCCTGCTCCGGCGCCAGCCAGGCGGGGAAAATTCCCTCGTAATGTTCGATCAGAATACCGATAAAACGCTCAAAAGACCCCAAAATGGCCCGGTGGAGCATGACCGGCACCTGACGGGAGCCATCTTCGGCCACATATTGGGCGTCCAGACGGCCCGGCATGGAGAAATCCACCTGAATGGTACCCAGCTGCCAGACCCGGCCAATGCAGTCTTTCAGGGAGAATTCGATCTTGGGTCCGTAGAAGGCGCCCTCCCCCGGCAACTCTTCCCAATCCAGCCCCTTCGCGTTCAGGGCCTCGGCCAGAGCCTGCTCGGCCTTGTCCCAGCTCTCGTCACTGCCAACCCGCTCTTCCGGGCGGGTGGACAGGCGGTAGATGATCTCGTCAAAGCCGAAATCCCGATAAACCTCGTGCAGGAAGTCGATAAAATCCGCCACTTCCGGCTGAATCTGATTCTCGGTGCAGAAAATGTGGGCATCGTCCTGGGTAAAACCGCGCACCCGCATGATGCCGTGCAGGGAGCCGGAGGGCTCATTGCGGTGACAGGAGCCGAATTCCGCCAGGCGCAAGGGCAGATCCCGGTAGCTTTTCAGGCCCTGATTGAACACCTGCACATGGCAGGGGCAGTTCATGGGCTTGACGGCAAAATCCCGATCTTCGGACTTGAGGGTGAACATGCCATCCCCAAACTTGTCCGCGTGGCCGGATTTCTGCCACAGGGTCATATCCACCACCTGCGGGGTGCGGATTTCCTGGTAGTCATGGCGATGCTGCATGTCGCGCATGTAGTTTTCCAGGGTCTTGTAGATGGTCCAGCCCTTGGGGTGCCAGAACACCATACCCGGCGCCTCTTCCTGGGTGTGGAACAGGTTGTGCTTTTTGGCGAGCTTGCGGTGGTCGCGCTTTTCCGCCTCTTCCAGGCGCTGGATATAGGCCTTGAGCGCCTTTTTGTCGTTCCAGGCGGTACCGTAGATGCGCTGCAGCTGCTTGTTGCTGGAGTCGCCCCGCCAGTAGGCACCGGAGACCCGCATCAGCTTGAAGTAGCGCATCACGCGGGTGTTGGGCACGTGAGGCCCGCGGCACATGTCGACGTATTCTTCGTGGTGATACAGACCGACCGCCTTTTCACCGGCGGCGATCAGGTCATCGACCAGCTCGACTTTGAAGTCCTCACCCCGGTTGGCGAACACTTCACGGGCCCGCTCGATGGGCGTCATCTCTTTGATGACGTCGTAATCTTTCTTGATCAGCTCCTGAACGCGCTTCTCGATGGCCTCCATCTCCTCGGTGGTAATGGGGTGCGGCGCGTCGATGTCGTAATAGAACCCGTCTTCAATCACCGGACCGATGGCCATTTTGGCCTCCGGGATCAGTTGTTTGACGGCGTGACCCACCAGGTGGGCGAAGGAGTGCCGAATGACTTCGAGCCCTTCCGGGTCGCGGCCGGTGATCAGGGTGACCTCGGCGTCATCCTCAATGAGCTCGCAGGCGTCAACCAGTTTTCCGTTGATGCGGCCGCACACGGTGGCTTTGGCCAGACCGGGGCCAATGTCTTCGGCGACTTGCATCAAAGTGACCGGCTGGGAAAATTCGCGTTTGGAACCGTCGGGCAGTGTAATGACAGGCATGGTGTATCCTTGATGTCAGTGGTGACCCCTACCAAAGGCCACGTGCGTTTTGACTCCGGCGGGCGGCTCCAGGATGGGGAGCGGGCCGGAACGGCGTAAAACGGGCATTATAGAGAGGTAGTAAGCGACATGGCAAATTACTGGTTGTTTAAGTCGGAACCGGATGAGTACGGTATTGAGGATTTGCGCAAGGAGCGGGACGGTGTGGGCCGCTGGAACGGGATTCGCAATTATCAGGCGCGCAATTTTCTGCGGGATGAGGTGGCGGTCGGTGACGGTGTGTTGATTTATCACAGTCAGTGCAAGGTGCCGGGTGTGGCGGGCACGGCCAAGGTGGTGAAGGCGGCTTATCCGGACCCGGCGCAGTTTGATCCGGCGAGTGATTATTTTGATCCGAAGGCGACGAGGGAGACTCCGCGCTGGTTTTGTGTGGATATTCAGTTTGAGTCGGCGTTTGATGAGGTGGTGCCGTTGAAAATCATCAAGCAGCAGGAGCCGTTAGGTGAGATGGTGCTGCTGAAGCAGGGCCGCCTGTCAATTCAGCCCGTCACGGCGAAGGAATGGAAGTACATTCTGAAAATGGCTTCTTGATGAGTGGTGGTTACTGGAGAGTCCGGTCCGTCATGAGGTCTGGCCTTCGGAGACCCGCCGTGAATACTTCCCTGTAGGCTTCTCGTCGGCTCCCTGCCTCCGAGAGTCTCCGAAGGCCAGACCTCATAACGGACCTCCGTGCCAGATTCGCCTCAGGTCGCGTAGGGCGGATAAGCGCGAAGCGCGCATCCGCCGTTACCCAGGCGTTGAGGTGACTACAGGAAGTTATTGTGGAGGCATCACGGGTATTTACGGCGGATGCGGCTTTCGCCTCCGATGCGTCGGACCGATCCGCCCTACGCCACCTTAATCACGACAAATTTATTCGGTGGGAATAACATCAAACGTCGCCGCTTTACGCTCAGACGCCGAGCCCGGCTGCCCCAAGGTCAACACACCGCCATTCACCATCAGGTAATGCTCACGATTTTCCAGCGAACGGAATGACGCACCCTCTCCCGCCAGACCGCTCACCCGCTCAAAGGTCGCCGCACGAGCGAATTCGTCGGTACCGTCGTGCTCGACAATAGCAACTTCACCATCCTGCGCCACCAGGTAGTAGCCCATACGGGTTTCCGGCTGGAAGGAGACGGTGTTGCCGCCCTGCTCTACCAGGGGTTCGACATGCCATTTGTACTGCCAGTGATCGGCGGCGTTCAGTTCGGCCAAGGTGGTTTCTTCACCGTCGCCGTAGCACACGTATTCATCGGTATTTGCATGACTCTGCAGCGCCTGAGCGGCGTGGGTGATGCCGGAGGCGGTGGGGGTCAGTTTCTTGATGGTGCCATCGGCGTTGTACTCCAGGAATTCCATGGAGACGGAGCGGCGGAAGTTGCCGCCGGTGGGCAGTGCGGAGGTGTGGTAGATGAAGTAGTCTTCACCCTCGTATTCCAGAATCGCCTGGTGGCTGGTGCCGCTGTCTTCGAGCACGTCCATCAGCAGGCCTTTGTATTCCCAGGGGCCTTCCGGGCTGTCGCTCATGGCGTAGGCCAGCTCTTCGGGGTAGTTCATGGCGTAGGTCAGGTAGTATTTGCCATCTTTCTCGTGCACCCAGGGCGCTTCGGTGAAGGTGCCGGGCATGTCGAACTCGACTTTGTGGACCTCGCCGTCGAACTCGATCATGTTGTCTTTGAGTTTGGCGTAGTAGAGGTGGGAGTTGCCCCAGTACAGATAGGCCTGGCCGTCGTGATCAATGAACACGCTCGGGTCGATGTCGTCCCAGCTGTGGCTGTGTTCGATCATGTGAGGCGCCGGCTCGGTGTCGTTGGGGTCGATCAGCGGTTTGCCCAGGGCATCTTTCCAGCCGGTGACCGGATCGTCGGACACCGCTACCCCCAGGGTATAGCCGCCCTGCCAATCGCCTTCTTCGGGCACTGGCATACGCACGGTGGTGTACCAATAGAACTTGCCGTCGCGCTCAACCGCCTGCGCAGCCCAGGCGGAATCGCCATCGGCCCACTCGAAAATGGTGCGCGGCACCTCGCCCTCGAGGGTCCAGTTTTCCAGGTCGGTTGAAGAGTAGATGTTCCACTCCTTGAGGACAAAGAAGTCGCCATCCACTGTGGCCTCGTCGTGGCCCACATACAGGTAGACCTTACCGTCGTGGACCAGGGCGGCCGGATCCGCGCTGAAGCGTTCGGTGATGATGGGGTTATCCGCCTGAACGCCCGCCGCACCGGCGAGACCCATCAGGGTGGCGCCCAGAGTGCGCTTGAAAGATGTCGACATGGTGTTCTCCTGCTTGCCATTGTTATGAAATCATTGGTATTTTGAATATCATAATACAATTCAAGCAGTAAAATCCAGATTTGAACATCAGCGAAAGCAAAAGCGACCAGAAACCAAATCTGGCACTTAGATCCGGGGTGGGGTGGACCTTTCAAGACCGTAGAGCCGGGGACCGGCGATCCGAGCCTTCGTGGACGCCCCACATGGATGTGGGAAGTGTCCCGAAGCGCCTGGAGCACGAAGGGAACCGTATGTACGGCGTGTCTTGAAAGGTCCACCCCACCCCGGATCGGACTCGATACAACCGCGAGCTTCACATCGAGTGAGCATGTCGGATTACGCGCGTTGCGCTAATCCGACCTACTGAGCGTGTTTCGTGGATTGATCAGCTCGATACCATATGTCGGGTGCGCTCAAGGTCCTGCTCGTCGTTGTCCACGAACTTGAACTGATTCCAGGCCAGTCGGATCTTGTCGTTATGGTGGAGTCGCAATCGCTGCGCCACTCGTTGGTCATTCACGAAAGTGCCGTTGGTGCTCCCCAGATCCTCCAGGTAATACTCCCGAAACTGCGGGAAATCCGGATTGGGCTTCACGCTCATGCGGGCGTGACGACCGCTGACCGCGCTATCGTCAATCAGCACGTCACACTCGGGGTGACGCCCCAGCGTCAATTCACCACCCACAAGTTCAAACTTGTGAACCGCGACATCGTCTACGAGTTGAATCAACCAAGCCATTGTAGGGTACCTTTTTAAATATGGGATAAAGATGGCACTGAGGTCTACGTCGGGGTATACCGTTTCAAGACCGTAGAGCGGGGGACCCGCGATCCGAGCCTACAGGGACGTATGTACGGCGTGTCTTGAAACGGTATACCCCGTCGTAGACCGGACTTGATGCCACAGCGGACTGTCCGCAAACATCAGAACTCTTTCTCCAGTGCCGAGCGCAATGCCTTGGCCATTTCTGCTGCGTTGGCATAGCGTTTTTCCGGCTCCTTCTGTAGCGCTTTGTTCACAATCCGCGTGGCACTGCGCGGCAGTTCCTTCCGCACCTCACGCAGAGGCCGGTGCCGGCTCTGCACGATCTGATAGCTCAGCTCCGCAATCGTATCGCCCCGAAATGGCAGCGCCCCGGTCAGCAGTTGGTACAGAGTCACGCCCAGACTGAAAATATCACTCGCCGGCCCTACCCGTGCCCCCTTGAGCTGCTCCGGGGACATATAGAGAGGGCTCCCCATAATCTCGCCGGTCTGGGTCCGGGCGCTGTTGGCCACCCGGGCGATTCCGAAATCGGTCACCACCACCCGGTTTTCATCCGGGTCATAGAGAATATTCCCCGGCTTGATATCCCGGTGAACCACTTGCTGCTCGTGGGCATAGGCCAGCGCCTCCGCGACCGTGGCCATCAGCTCATAGACCTTGGCGAGCGGAAGCTGCCGGGATTGGGCGGTGCGTTCGCTGAGCGGCTCGCCGCGGACGTAATCCATGGCGATAAAGGCCAATTCATGCTCCTGCCCCACATCGTATACCGTCACAATATTCGGGTGCCGCAGCCGCCCCGCCGCTTCCGCTTCCCGGAAAAACCGTTTTTTCAGGCTCTCGCGCTCATCGGCATCGAAGGGCGCAACATTCAGTGTTTTGATGGCCACCTCCCGGGCAATATGGGGATCTCGCCCGAGATAGACGATGCCCATCGCGCCGCGCCCCAACTCCCGCTCGATCTGGTAGCGCCCCAACTGCTGGGGCACGGCGAACTCCTCCAGCACCTGGGTCTGTGCCAGGTTCGCGGTGCCTGTGGCCCCCTGCCGAGCCTCCAGCGCCTTGACCCGTTGCGCTACGTCACGGTACATGGGCTTGCGCTGCGCGATCTCCCGGTAACAGGCCAGCGCCTCCTGGCGGCGCTGTCGGCGTTCGTGCTCTCTGGCCTGGTCGTAGAGCAGATCCAGAATAGACTCCGAGGTGGGGCAGGCTTTCAAGGCGGTCAGCGCTTCTTTCCAGTGACCGTTATCAAAGCGCTCAATGCCCAATTGACGACGCAGATACTGCGCCTGGCGATACCAGCGACGCTGGTGCCAAGACGCACCGATCAGCAACAGTCCGACCCACAGATACTGAACCGCCAGCCCGAGTGGCAGATACAAGCCCTGACTGATATGGGCACCGATTTGCCCCGCAACCAGGCCTATGGTGAGCAGCCCGGTCATCAATAACGCGGCCACTCTGCCCATGACCGGGGTCAACCAGAGTAGATAAACCGCCAGAGCCAGAATCAGACCGGAGAAGGCCGGGTAGAACCACCAGGGCGTCCGGTAGCCGCCATTGAGAAGCGCCCCGGAATGCCTGGACAGGCCCTGCTCTGCCCAGCGGGCGGTAGCCTCCGGCCAGATCGAATACCATTCGCCAACCGATGACGGGGAGGCCGGATGAGTGTAGCGAACCCGCTCGGGGGTCAATGCCAAGGAGGCATCAAAGAGCTTCGCATCAAGCCACGAGGGCGATGGGAGGGATTGGGGAAGCAGGATCAGCCAGCCGCCTAGCAACAATACCAGCACGCGCAGGCTCAGTCCGTCGGCCAATCGTTCCGTGAAGGTAGCGCTCATAGAAGAGGGTTATTGCTCAGCGGTGTAGTAAACGCCGGGAATCCAGCTTTTCTTGATTTTCAGGGTGCGCTGCAGCTCGTCGGAAATCTGCTCGGCGTACTGCAGCTCATGGGTTCCGATCCGAATTCTGTCTTCCACCCTCAAGGGCGCCTCGGGCACCCGCTGACCGTTCACCCAGACGCCGTTGGTGCTGTTCAGGTCCCGGATGCGGAAACCCTGAGCGGTCGCCTCGATGACGGCGTGGTGCCCACTGACCGTGGCATCATCCACAACCAGATGATTATCGGCGCTGCGCCCGATGGTCAGGGTTTCGTTGCTGAGCTCGTAGTAGCCGACGCTGGCACCGTTGAGCTGATGGTGAATGTACGGCATAGGGCCCCCTGTCTGTGCCGGTCAATCCGGAAAGCGTAGCACAGGGGGCCAGAGAGGAATGTGACGTCTTTCTCCTCTTGCTGATTGAATGCGCGGTTACCGCGCCTCAATACTCCGCATTGTGGAAAACGCGCTGAACATCGTCCAGAAAGTTCAACAGTTCGACCATTTTCTCGAACTGCTCGACGTCCTCACCCGCGATCTCGGTGGTGATCTGAGGGATGAACTGCACATCCTCAACGTCAAACTCGATCCCTTCGAAGGCCTCCTTCAGGGCGTTGCGCGTTTTGGCGTATTCGGTCTGCGGGGCAAATACCGTGATGATGCCCTCCTCGGCCTCGATATCGGTGACATCGACATCGGCGTCCGCCAGAGCCTCCAGCACCGCGTCTTCGTCCGGCCCGGAGAAGCGGAAAATCGCGCTGTGGTCGAACAAATGACTGACCGCGCCCGAGGCACCCAGCTTGGCTTTCACCTTGTTGAAGCAGGTGCGCACATCGCCGTAGGTCCGGTTGGGATTGTCGGTCAGGCAGTCGACAATGATCATGGTGTTGCCGGGCCCAAACCCTTCATAGCGCGCTACCGCAAAGTCTTCTCCGCCGCCACCCTCGGCCTTGGCGATCGCTTTATCGATCACATGAGCGGGCACCTGCTCTTTCTTTGCCCTTTCAAGCAAAGAAGCCAGCGCCAGGTTGCCGGTCGGCTCGGTGCCACCGGACTTGGCGCACATGTAAATCTCGCGGCTGTAACGGCTGTAAATTTTGGATTTCATGTCCGAGGTTTTGGACATGGATTCTTTGCGGTTCTGGTAGGCTCTGCCCATGGGTGAATACCGGGTTCGTTTATCTGTTATTCATGCACGGCCGTCAAGAGACGGCCTACTCCCATTCGATGGTCGCGGGTGGCTTACTGGATACATCGTAAGTCACCCGTGACACACCGGAAATCTCATTGATGATACGGTTGGAGACTTTCTCCAGCAACTCGTACGGCAGATGCGCCCAGCGTGCGGTCATGAAGTCGATGGTTTCCACCGCGCGCAGGGCAATGACCCACTCGTAGCGACGGGCGTCACCGACGACACCGACGGATTTGACCGGCAGGAACACCGCAAAGGCCTGGCTGGTTTTGTGGTACCAGTCGGCGTTGTGCAGCTCTTCAATAAAAATGGCATCGGCTTCGCGCAGAATATCGGCGTACTCTTTTTTCACTTCACCCAGAATGCGCACGCCCAGGCCCGGCCCCGGGAAGGGGTGGCGATAGACCATATCGTAGGGCAAGCCGAGTTCCAGACCGATTTTACGCACTTCGTCTTTGAACAATTCACGCAGCGGTTCCACCAACTGCATTTTCATGGTTTCCGGCAGGCCGCCCACGTTGTGGTGGGATTTGATCACGTGAGCCTTGCCGGTTTTGGCGGCGGCGGATTCGATCACGTCCGGGTAGATGGTGCCCTGGGCGAGCCAGTTGACGTCTTTGAGTTTGGTGGCTTCATCATCGAACACATCGATGAAGGTGTTGCCGATGATTTTACGCTTGGCTTCGGGGTCATCCACGCCGTGAAGCTTGCCAAGAAACTGGTCTTCGGCATCGACACGGATCACCTTCACGCCCATGTTTCGGGCGAACATTTCCATGACCTGGTCGCCTTCGTCTTTGCGCAGCAGGCCGTTGTCGACGAACACGCAGGTAAGCTGATCGCCGATGGCTTTGTGCAGCAGGGCCGCCACCACCGAGGAGTCCACACCACCGGACAGGCCGAGCAGGACTTTGTCCTTGCCCACTTGTTCGCGCACTTTTTCGATGGCGTCGTCGACGATTTTGGCCGGAGTCCAGAGGGCTTCGCAGCCGCAGAGTTCGAACACGAAGTGCTCGAGGATGCGCTTACCCTGGAGGGTGTGGGTGACTTCCGGGTGAAACTGGACGCCGTAGAATTTTTTGGCTTCATTGGCCATGCCTGCGATCGGACAGCTCGGGGTAGAGGCCATGATGTCGAAGTCCGGCGGCAGTTTGATGACTTTGTCGCCGTGGCTCATCCAGACGTCCAGCAGGGAGTCGCCGTTGTGGTCGAGGTGGTCTTTGATGTCGTGTAGCAGTTGAGTCTGGCCGTGAACCTTGACTTGGGCGTAGCCAAATTCCTGGACTTTGGAGCCCTGTACGGAGCCGCCCAGTTGTTCGGCCATGGTCTGCATGCCGTAGCAGATGCCGAGTACGGGCACGCCGAGCTCGAAGACGGCTTGAGGTGCTCTCGGGCTGCCTTCGGCGTGGACGGATTCGGGGCCACCAGCGAGGATGATGCCGTTGGGGTTGTAGTCCCGGATTTCCTCGTCGCTCATGTCGAAGGCGCGGATTTCGGAGAATACGCCGATTTCGCGCACTCTTCGGGCGATGAGCTGGGTATATTGGGAGCCGAAGTCGAGGATGAGGATTCTTTGGGCGTGGATGTCTTGAGTCATGGGGGCTCTTGCTGTCAGGTTCTTGGCTTGATTCACCAAATTAGGGAACTTCGTAGCCGGTCCGGTGTGGGGTACAGCGGTTGAAGACCCGCCGTGAACCCTTCCCTGGGGGCTTCTCATCGGCATCCATGCCTCAGAGAGTCTTCAACCGCTGTACCCCACACCGGACCTACCTTTGGTGGGACTCCTGAATCGATCAGAGCCCCATGTTTTGGTGGTATGTGTTACCGCCCTACCGGATAGTTCGGGGCTTCTTTGGTGATCTGTACGTCGTGAACGTGGCTTTCACCCATGCCGGCAGAGGTGACGCGGACGAATTGCGGTTGGGTGCGCATTTCGTCGATGTTGTGGCTGCCGGTGTAGCCCATGGCGGCGCGCAGGCCACCCATCAGTTGATGGACGATGGCGTTGAGCGGGCCTTTGTAGGGTACGCGACCTTCGATGCCTTCCGGAACGAGTTTTTCAGCACCCTGGCTGGCGTCCTGGAAGTAGCGGTCGCTGGAGCCCTGGGTCTGGGACATGGCGCCCATGGAACCCATGCCGCGGTAGGCTTTGTAAGTGCGGCCCTGGAACAGTTCCACTTCGCCCGGGGCTTCTTCGGTGCCGGCGAACATGGAGCCCATCATGACGGTGTGGGCGCCGGCGACGATGGCTTTGGCCAGGTCGCCGGAGAAGCGTACGCCGCCGTCGGCGATGATGGGGATGTCAATGCCTTTCAGGCCGTCCACGACGTTGGCGATGGCGCTGATCTGCGGTACGCCCACGCCGCTGACGATGCGGGTGGTGCAGATCGAGCCGGGGCCGATGCCCACTTTCACCGCGTCGGCGCCGGCTTCAACCAGTGCTTTGGCGGCGTCGCCGGTGGCGATGTTGCCGCCGATGACCTGCAGTTCCGGGTAATCTTTCTTGATGCGACGGACGCCTTCGATCACGTTTTTGGAGTGGCCGTGGGCGGTGTCCACCACGATCACGTCCACGCCGGCCTGAACCAGGGCGGCGACCCGGTCAGGGGTGTCCGGGCTGGTGCCGACGCTGGCGCCCACGCGCAGGCGACCTTCCGGGTCTTTGCAGGCGTTGGGGTATTTTTCGGCTTTGTTGATGTCCTTGACGGTAATCAGGCCTTTAAGCTCGAAGTTGTCATTGACCACCAGGACTTTTTCGATACGGTGCTTGTGCAACAGGCTGCGCACTTCGTCGTTGCTGGCCCCTTCCTTGACGGTCACCAGCTTGTCTTTCGGCGTCATGATGCTGGAGACTTTGGCCTCCAGATTGGTTTCAAAGCGCACGTCGCGACCGGTGACGATACCCACCAGATCACCGTTGTCCAGCACCGGCAGGCCGGAGAAGTTGTTCTGCCGGGTCAGGGCCAGCAGGTCGCTGATGGTGGCGTTCGAGTCGATGGTGATCGGATCTTTGACCACGCCGGCCTCGAACTTCTTGACCAGGCGGACTTCCTGAGCCTGCTTTTCGATGCTCATGCTTTTATGGATGATACCGATGCCACCTTCCTGGGCCATGGCAATGGCCAGGCGCGCCTCGGTGACGGTATCCATGGCGGAGGAAATCAGCGGAATATTCAGTTGAATGCCGCGGGTCAACCGGGTTTTCAGTGAGACGTCTTTGGGCGTGACGTCTGAATAGCCCGGCAGGAGCAAAACGTCGTCGAACGTGAGGGCTTCTTCAGCAATACGCAACATACAGCCAACCTTTATCCTGAGATAAGTAAACCGTCAATTATACCGCCCACACGCCTGTGGGTAAACTGCCATCACCGGTTAAAAGTCATTGTTTTGCCAGTCATTTTCGTCATAAGTATCCCACAGTTTCGGTATAATGCCGGCATGTTTGAAAATGACCCCTCAACCACCTCCGAACGGCCGATTTTCTCCGTCAGCCAACTCAACCGGCGCGCCAAGCAGTTGCTGGAAACCCACCTGCCCCTGATCTGGGTCGAGGGGGAGATCTCCAACTTTGCCCGCCCCTCCTCCGGCCACTGGTACTTCACTCTGAAGGACGATCAGGCCCAGGTGCGCTGTGCCATGTTTCGCGGCCGCAACCAGCAGGTGCGTTTCAATCCGCAGCAGGGCCAGCAAGTACTGTTACGGGCCCGGGTCAGCCTGTATGAGAACCGCGGCGATTATCAGCTGATTGCCGAACACATGGAGGAGGCCGGCGCCGGCGCGCTGCAGCGGGCCTTTGAGGCACTCAAACACAAGCTCGCCCAGGAAGGTCTGTTTGATCCGGCCCGCAAGCGGCCCATTCCCGCCCTGCCCCGTCATATTGGTGTGATCACCTCCGCCAGTGGCGCGGCGGTACGGGATATTCTCACCGTCCTGCAGCGCCGCTTCCCGAGCATTCCGGTCACCCTGGTGCCGGTACCCGTTCAAGGCAAAGAGGCCGCTCCCGCGATTGTTGAGGCCCTGTCGTTGGCCAACCGATCGGGGCTGTTTGATGTACTGATTCTGGGCCGGGGCGGTGGTTCTCTGGAGGACCTGTGGCCGTTTAACGAGGAAGTGGTGGCCCGGGCCATTGCCGCCAGCGACCTACCGGTGGTCAGCGCCGTGGGTCACGAAGTGGATGTCACCATCGCCGATTTTGTCGCCGACCTGCGCGCGCCAACCCCCTCCGCCGCCGCGGAGTTGGTGGTGCCCGACGCCAGCGAGTGGTTGGTCCGCTTTCGCAGTTACGAGCAGCGCCTGACCCAGCTGACGCGCCGCCGCCTGCAGGCCGAGCAACAACATCTGCAACATCTTAGCAAGCGCCTGCGTCATCCCGGGGAGCGTTTGCAGCAACAAAGCCAGCGTCTGGACAGCCTGGAGCTGCGTTTGCGTCGCGTCATGCAGCAGCGATTGGGGCAGGCACGCCAGCGCCTGGACAATCTCGCGGCCCGCCAGAAAGCGCAGCGGCCGGAGCCACAACTTCGCCAATGGCAAACCCGCATCGAGCAGCTTCGCCAGCGGCTGAACCGACAGATGCAACAGACCTTGAAGCAGCAGCGCCAGCGACTGAGCGAAGCCGGGCGATTGTTGCACGGGGTGAGTCCGCTGAACACGCTGGAGCGCGGTTATGCCATCGTGCACAACGACGCCGGTGAAGTGATTCGGGATGCGGCGCAGGTGAAGCCCGGGGAGCGGATTCGAACGCGGGTGGCGGCCGGGGAGATTCTCAGTCGGGTGGAGGAGTAGCGGTTTGTTTTACGGCGGATGCGCCTTCGGCTTATCCGCCCTACGCGGACCCCGTGGTATGCGTAGGGCGGATAAGGCCAAAGGCCGCATCCGCCGTAACCACGCGCTACGCATCCGCCGTAACCGTTGATTCTGGCTTTCGCTCTGGTTACTATAAATAAGAACTTGTCGGGGTGCCCTGCGTAAAGGGCTGAGATCGGTCACACCGAAACCCGTTGAACCTGATCAGGTTGATGCCTGCGGAGGAAACAAGCGAGCCTGGCCCTGTCTGGCCCCCTTCCCCTGCTTCAAACTCCTGATCTCACACGCTTTACCTTTGTGTTTGAGGTCTTATGAGTCATGCAAAACTTTCCATCGGTATTGCCGGTGCGGGCCTGCTCGGGCGGCTGATCGCCTGGCAGCTGCTCCGCAAAGGGCACCGCGTCATGCTGTTTGATCGCGGCCCGGAACACGGCACCCAGGCCGCCGCCTGGACCGCGGCGGGCATGGTCGCGCCGCTTAGCGAAGCGGTCGTCTCCGACCGGTTTATCTACGATATGGGCCGCTACGCCCTGCGTCAGTGGCCGCAGTGGGTCAAACAGTTACCAGCGCACCGTCGCCCGCTGTGGCAATTCAATGGCAGCCTGGTGGTGGCCCATCCCCAGGATCAGTCAGAACTGACCCAGTTTTACCGGGACCTGTACCACGTCACCGGCGACACCCAGGGTTACCAGTGGTTGACCCGCCCCGCGCTTCACTCGTTGGAGCCAGATCTGAACGACCAGTTCCAGCATGGGCTTCTCCTGGAAAACGAAGGGCACCTGGACAATCGCACCCTGTTCACCGCGCTCGGGAATGCCCTGCGGGAGTTGGGCGGTCACTGCGTCTTTGATTGCGAGGTGGAGCTGGAGTCCGGCCTGATACACACGCCATCGGGCCCACGCCGTTTCGATCAGGTGATTGACTGCCGGGGCATGGGCGCCAAGTCCGGCTTCCCGGAATTGCGCGGTGTGCGCGGTGAAATATTACAGGTGCAGACCCGGGACCTGACACTGAACCGGCCGGTTCGGTTGATGCACCCGCGCTACCAGCTCTACGTCGTCCCCAAACCCGACCATCATTTTGTGATCGGCGCCACCCAGATAGAAAGTGAAGACCGCTCGCCCATGTCGCTGCAGTCGTCACTGGAATTGAGCAGCGCGCTGTACACCCTGGCGCCGGCCTTTTCCGAAGCGCGAATCGTCGAGCAGTCCGTCAATCTGCGTCCCGCATTGCCGGACAATAACCCTGGGATCACTCGAGAAGATCGCCTGCTACGGGTGAACGGCCTCTTCCGGCACGGCTATCTGCTGGCACCGGCGGTGGTCGATCAGGTGATGGCGATGATCGACGAAGGCGCCGACACCGAATTCGCACCCCATTTATTGAATCTCTCCCGGAACGCTCTCAATGATAATAGTCAGTCTGAACAACGAGCGGGTTGAGCTGCCCGCCGACACGCCCCTGAGCGACGCTCTGCAGCGGTGGCAGTATGCTGACCAGCCAGTGGCAGTTGCCATCAACAGTGAATTTGTACCCCGGGCACAGTACCCGCAGGTGGTTCTGCAAAACAGCGATCAGGTCGATGTGGTTCGGCCCGTGGGAGGAGGCTGATCATGTCTCAGGATCAATTGGTTTTATACGGCGAATCGTTCGACAGCCGGTTTCTGCTGGGGACCGCTCTCTACCCTTCACCACAATGCATGCTGGACGCGATTCAGTCCGGGCGCTGCGAGGTGGTCACTCTGGGGCTGCGTCGGCAAAACCCGACCGAGGGCAGCGGCGATGCGTTCTGGCAAATGATTCAGCGCAGCGGCTGTCGATTACTGCCCAACACCGCCGGCTGTAAAACGGTCAAGGAAGCCGTGACCCTGGCGGAAATGAGCCGGGAAATATTCAACACCGAATGGGTCAAGCTGGAGGTCATCGGCGATGATTACAATCTGCAGCCGGACCCCTTTGGACTCGTCGATGCCGCCGGACAATTGATTCAGAAAGGCTTCAACGTGCTGCCCTATTGCACCGACGATCTGATTTTAGGCCAGCGCCTGCTCGATGTGGGCTGCGAGGTGTTGATGCCTTGGGGTTCTCCCATCGGGACCGGTCAGGGGCTGCTCAATCGCTACAACCTGAGAACGCTGCGCGAGCGCTTGCCGGATACACCGCTGATCATTGATGCCGGTTTGGGCGCACCCTCTCAGGCCGCCGAAGCGATGGAGATGGGGTTTGATGGTGTGCTGCTGAACACCGCAGTGGCGAAAGCACACAACCCGCCCTTGATGGCCGAGGCGTTTGCCGACGCGATTGATGCGGGCCGAAAAGCCTTCAAAGCCGGATTGATGACCCGCCGGCAGACGGCCAGCCCCAGCACGCCGACCATCGGGCAGCCGTTTTGGCATCAGGCGTAAATGGAGGAGAGTTGTCGGCTTACGGCCTTTGGCCTAAGCCGACCTACGGAACGGTCTTCCTGAGCCACGAGTAGGTCGGCTTAGCGCACCGCGCGTAAGCCGACAATCACACCCTTACAGCAACTGACTCCAAAGCGGCACGGTCACCAGCGACAGCAACAGACCGTAACCGACAATGGTCGACACCAACCTCGGCGCCAAGCCATGGGCCATGGCCACCACCCCCGCCGAAATCATCGCCGGCATCGCCGTCTGTAGCGCGACCGCCTGCGCCGCCACGGAGTGCAGATTCAGCACGGCGAACACCGCAAACACAATCGCCGGAATCAATACCAACTTATATCCCAGACCTACGGTCAGCGGGAGCAGGTGTTCCTTATCCAATTTCAACTGCCACTGCAGCCCGACCGCCACCATCACCACCGGCACCAGGCTCTCCGCAATCCGTCCGGTGGCGTAGGTGAACCAATGCGGGTAATCCAGCGGGAAGGTCGCAAAGGCGAGCAGCAGCACCACAAACGGCGGAAAGGTAAAGATGGTGCGGCTGACCTTGCGCCAGGAGGTGTCCTGCCCGCTATACCAGGCCGCCACAATGACCGCGTAGGTATTCAGGGCGATCACCGTGCCGGTCTGATCGTAAAGCAGTGCATAGGGTAATGCTTCAGGGGGGAGCAGTGCCTGAATCAGGGGAATACCGACAAAGGAGGTATTGCCCAGCACGATCACCAGCATCAAGGCGCCGGTCACCGAACGGGACCAGCCGAACCCGCGCGCCGTCAGCCAGACCAGTGTGGCGGTCGATGCCATCACCACCCAGGTACTGATCACCGGCAACAGCGCCCGTTGATCCAGGGTCAGTTTGGGAATTTCGGTGAGGATCATTGCCGGCAGCGCGACATACAAGACGTAGAGGTTGAGCGCACTGGCCGCATCCCGGGGCATCCGGCTCGATCGCTGCAATAGCAGACCGATACTCAGACACGCCAGAATCAGAAGCAGGTTACTCATTCGTCTACCCCGGGAATGATGTCACGCCGCACACATCAAGGGCGTCGACCACGCGGCGCCTTGCGCTCTTTTCCGGGGCCGGAAGGCGACTTGCCTTTGGCGCCTTTACTGCCCGGACCGCGGTTACCCGGCCCTCGCCCACCCTGGTTTTTGGGTTTGGAGGGGCGTCCGGCGAAGGGGTTTTCGCTGGATTTGAATTCGATCCGTACCGGCGTTCCCTCGAGTTTCAACACTTGGCGAAAGGTCTTTTCCAGGTAGCGCGCGTAGTGACTGGGCACCGCCTCAGTCTGATTGCCGTGAATCACGACAATGGGCGGGTTGTGACCACCGGGGTGAGCGTAGCGCAGTTTGATACGGCGCCCCTGCACCATGGGAGGCTGATGCTCGCGCACCGCATCCTGCAGGATGCGGGTCAGGAAATTGGTGGAGAACTTGTCCGTGGCGGACTTGTAGGCCCCCTCTACGGATTCATACAAGTGCCCTACCCCAGTGCCATGCAAGGCGGAAATAAAATGGATTTTGGCAAAGTCCACAAAGCGCAACCGACGCTCGAGTTCGTTGCGCACATATTGCTTGTGGCCGTCATCCAGGCCGTCCCACTTGTTCAGCGCGATCACCAGGCCTCGACCGGCGTCGAGGACGTTGCCCATCAGGTGCAGGTCCTGATCCACCACGCCTTCACTGGCGTCCATCACCAGAATGGCGACGTGTGCATCGTCAATGGCCTGGAGGGTTTTCACGATCGAGAACTTCTCCACCGACTCGGACACGTTTTTGCGCCGGCGAACCCCGGCAGTATCGATCAGGGTATAGTGCTTCTCAAACCGCTCGTAGTGAATATAGACGCTGTCCCGGGTGGTACCCGGCTGATCATAGACCACCACCCGATCCTCACCAAGCATCCGGTTGACCAGCGTGGATTTGCCCACATTGGGTCGGCCCACCACCGCGATCTTGATGCCTTGATTGGTCGGGGCCGGGACCACCTCCTCAACCGGCAGCTCGGCCACCACATCGGACATCATGGACTTGACGCCCCGGCCATGAGTGGCCGTGGTCGGGAAGATCTCGCCCAGCCCCAACTCGTAAAACGGCGCCAGGGCCAGGTCCGGGTCTACACCGTCAATCTTGTTGGCGACCAGATAGGTCTTTTTGTTCTGCACCCGCAGATGCCGGGCGATCATTTCATCCGCCGCGGTCAGTCCGGCCCGGGCATCCAGAATAAACAGCACAATGTCCGCTTCCTGGATCGCCTGCAGGGACTGGCCCGCCATGGCGCTATCGATGCCCTCTTCCTCGCCGCTGATACCGCCGGTATCAATCACCATAAAACGGCGGCCTTCCGCCTGCCCTTCACCGTATTTCCGGTCGCGGGTCAGCCCGGCGTAATTCGCCACGAGCGCATCCCGGGATTGGGTCAGACGGTTGAACAGCGTGGATTTGCCCACATTGGGGCGGCCCACCAGGGCAATAACTGGAATCATAATGGAGGCATCGAAGATCGGTAGAACGCAAAGGCGCCTAGGATAGCGGATTGGGGACTTTTTATACAGCCATAAACGAGATCGCCGCCGAAACCCCGGTCAGGAGGTCGGCGGCGAGGCAGTTAACGAGGGGACAATCAGTCCCGGGGCTTGACCTCAAGTGCTACCAGGCGTCCGCCATCGGTCTGCACATACAGGGTGTCGCCATCGGTGACCATGGTGCCGGAAATACCGCCCCGATCAAGGCGGCGGCGGGCGGCAAAGCTGCCATCATCGCGCTTGAGCAGGTGCAGGTAGCCGTCATAATCCCCCACCGCCAGGTAGTCACCAACGACCTGGGGGCCATTGATGAGGCGGCGCAGCAACTGATCGTTCTGCCAGCGCATTTCACCCGTGGCGGTACTGAACGCCTTGACCACACTGTCGGCCTCGGAGAGATACAGGGTGCGGCCCTCTGCGGACAGATCCTTATGGGTCGAGGCTTCCTGACTCCACACGGGCCGGCCATTGTTGCGGCCCAAAGCAGTCACGTTGCCCTGGAAAGACGCGACAAACACCACCCCTTGATGCAGCAGCGGAGCGGCATCCACATCAACCATGCGTTCAATTTCGGAGCGACCTTGCGGCAAGGCCACGCGGCGCTCCCAGAGAACCAGGCCATTATCCGGGTTGAAAGCCATCACCTTGCCCGTGGCGAAGCCGGCAATCACCGCCGAATCCGTCATGAGCGGCGAAGCAGTACCCCGCAGCGTCAGCACCGGTGGCGGGCTATCGTATGCCCAGCGGGTTTCTCCGGTCTCGGCGTCCAACGCATGCAGTCGGCCATCCATGGTCTGGGCGGCCACCACGGTGCCGTTGGTCTGGGGAACGGAAATCACTTCACTGCTCAACGCGGTCCGCCACAGCTCCTTACCGTCCTCATTGGCCAGGGCGACCACCTCGCCATTGCCCGTGCCGTAGAGCAGCACACCGGCATTGCTGCTCACACCGCCGGTAATGGCATCTTCGGTTTCTTGACGCCAGAGGCGTTTGCCATTAGCGCGATCGAAGGCGAACACGCGACCGTCGACATCGGCGGCGTAAATCCGGTCGCCATCGAGTGCCGGCTGTAATTTGACCACCGCCTTGTCGGTGCCCGAGCCAACACCACTACGCCAGACAATATCCAGCTCCGCCGTCGGTTCGAAATCCACCAGTTCCACCGGCTCTGTACCGTCTTCTTTCGAAAACAGCGCACAGCCGGAAAACAGCAAAGCACAAAGCGCTACTGCGCATAACCTCATGAAGCATTCTCCTCGGAGCCCGACGTATCGTCCGCCGTGGCCGGTTGCACGTTATCCAGTTTCATCTGCAACAGCAGAACGCGGTTCTGTTGCTGCGCGTCAAGCGAGTCCAGTGCGCTCTGGTAGGCCTGAGCCGCCCCGTCGTTGTCACCCTGCTCACTCAGAATGTCCCCGCGAGCTTCGGCGTATTCCGCCGCAATGCTGTCGGCGGGAGTGCCCGCCTCCAGGGTCGCCAGCGCGTCATCGAGTTGTCCGCGAGCTGACAGAACCCGGGCCAACCGCAGGCGAGCCAGCTGCTGGATTGCCTCAGCGGTTTCCTGTTCCAGAACCCAGCGCAACTCACTTTCAGCGGTTTCCAGGTCACCCTCATCGACGGCCCAGCGGGCGCGAATCAGCGCCGCATTTGCGCCGTAGGCACTGTTGGCATGCTCGGTTTTGAGCTGCTCAACAAGCTCGCCAGCCCGCGCACGATCGTCTTCCGAAACGGCGCTGCCTTCCTCGACCGCCAAAGTTTCCAACAGTTCAGAATATATCGCCGAGCCCGCTTCGGCCTTGGCCTGCTGCTGGTCCTGGTAGGTATTCCAGCCAAAATAGCCGCCCACCGCAATCACCACGGCGGTCACAATCCACTTGCCATTTTCCTTCCACCACCGCTTGAGGGCCTCAAGCTGTTCTTCTTCAGTCAGATGATCGCTCACGTTGTACTCCTGTTATTGTCAAAATTCGTTTCAGAGGTTGCTCAGCGCGGGCCAGTAAGCCCGGAGCTGCTCGATAGTCTGGTCCAGCGACAGGGTTTCCTGGGGCCGATCCTCACGCAGATACTTGAGTGAGAGCTGACCATTACGGGCTTCGTCCTCCCCCAGAATCAACGCAATGTCAGCGCCGCTTTTGTCCGCCTTTTTCATCTGGCTCTTGAAGCTGCCGCCCCCGCAGTGGGCCAACAACTGCAGCCCCGGCAGCGCATCGCGCAACCGCTCAGCCGAACGCATGGCCGAGGATTGTACCTCACCCACCGCCACAAGATAGACCTGAGTGCGACGATCGAGGCCCTCGGGCAGTTGCCCGGTGGCCTGAAGCAGCAACAACAGGCGCTCCAGACCAATACCAAACCCGATGGCTGGCGTGGGCTTACCACCGAGTTGCTCGACCAGCCCATCGTAGCGGCCACCGGCGCATACCGTACCCTGGGCGCCCAGAGCGTCGGTCACCCACTCAAAGGCGGTTTTGCCATAGTAGTCAAGCCCGCGTACCAGCCGGGGGTTGACCTCAAAGGGGACGCCGGCTTCGGTCAGCATGGCTTTGAGCTGCTCGAAGTGGGCGGCGGACGCTTCGTCGAGGTGCTCAAGCAGTACCGGCGCACCATCGAGAATCTTCTGGGTGTCGGGGTTTTTACTGTCCAGGATGCGCAGCGGATTGGACGTCAGGCGACGCTGACTGTCTTCGTCCAGTTGCTCGCGGTACTGGTTCAGATAATCCACCAGCGCGGTTTTATAGGCAGCGCGGGCCTCGCTGCTGCCCAGGCTGTTCAACTGCAGCGTGACCTGGTCGGCCACACCTAACGCGCGCAGCATGCGTGCACTGAGCAGCAATACTTCGGCATCAATATCCGGCCCGGTCATGCCGAACACTTCGACCCCCAGCTGGTGAAACTGACGGTAGCGGCCTTTCTGGGGGCGCTCGTGGCGGAACATGGGGCCCATGTACCAGAGCCGCTGGGTCTGGTTGTACAGCAGACCATGCTGTTCACAGGCGCGCACACAGGAGGCGGTACCTTCGGGCCGCAGGGTGAGGCTATCGCCATTGCGGTCATCGAAGGTGTACATTTCCTTCTCCACAATGTCGGTCACTTCACCGATGGAGCGTTTGAACAGCTCGGTGCTCTCTACAATCGGGAAACGGATTTCCCGATAGCTGTACTGCTGGAGGATGGACTTGAGGGTATTTTCCAGGTACTGCCACTGTCCGCTCTCATCCGGCAGCAGGTCGTTCATTCCTCGAATGGCTTGCAGTTTTTTCAAAGTGGGTTCCTAAAATCTTCTTTGGTGTTTGATGCTTTAGTTTGGGTTGCGGCGGATGCGCTTTGATCCGAGTCGTCGAGCCTTTGTTACGGCGGATGCGCTTCGCTTATCCGCCCTACGCGTGTTTTTGCCGTTTTTTGGGCTTGGGTGGCGGATGCGTTTCGCTCCGAAGCGTCGGACCGGTCCGTCCCACGCCGGGCTGCGGAGGTTGCGTAGGGCGGATAAGGGCGAAGCCCGCATCCGCCGTAACCCAACCCCGACGATAAACCAAATTGTCGCGTAGGCGTAGGGCGGATCGGTCCGACGCTTCGGAGCGAAGCGCATCCGCCGTCACCGGGTCTATCCCCGCACAATCAGATTCGCTTCCTCTTTTTCAAGGCGCGCTTTTTTCTCCTCGGCCTTGGCGCGGATCAGCCGCTCCAGATCGTCCACCAGCGTGTCATTGGCGAGCTTCTGACTCGGCGCCCCGTCGATATACACCAGGTTGTTGGGGGTACCGCCGGCGAGCCCGAGGTCGGCTTCTTTGGCCTCACCCGGGCCGTTGACCACGCAGCCGATCACCGCAACGTCCAACGGCACGGTGATGTCTTCCACGCGCATTTCCAGCTCGTTCATGGTCTTGATGACATCGAAGTTCTGCCGGGAGCAGCTTGGGCAGGCAATAAAGTTCACTCCCTTGTTACGCAGCTTCAGGCTCTTGAGCAGATCCCAGGCGACCTTAACCTCTTCCACCGGATCCGCTGCCAGGGAAATGCGCACGGTGTCGCCGATGCCATCCATCAACAGCGCGCCCAGGCCGACCGCCGACTTTACGGTACCCGCCCGTAGACCGCCGGCTTCGGTGATGCCGAGGTGCAGCGGCTGATCAATTTCCCGGGCCAGCTTGCGGTAAGCGGCGACCGCCATAAAGACATCCGAGGCCTTGACGCTGACCTTGAAGTCGTAAAAATTCAGTTGATCGAGAATCTCCACATGCCGCAGGGCCGATTCGACCAGCGCATCCGGAGTAGGCTCGCCGTACTTTTTCTGCAGATCTTTTTCCAGAGAGCCGGCGTTGACGCCAATGCGGATCGGGATATTCATATCCCGCGCTTTGTCCACCACCGCGCGAATGCGCTTTTCCCGTCCGATGTTGCCGGGATTGATGCGCAGACAATCCACACCCAGGTCCGCCACCCGCAAGGCAATGCGGTAATCAAAGTGGATATCGGCCACCAGGGGAATATCCACCTGTTTGCGGATGGCTCCGAAGGCTTCGGCGGCCTCCATGCTCGGGACCGAGACGCGCACGATATCCGCTCCGGCAAGCTGCAGGCGCTGAATTTGATCGACGGTCGCGGCCACATCGGTGGTTTCGGTGTTGGTCATGCTCTGCACGGAGATCGGCGCTCCGCCCCCAACGGGCACATTGCCAACCATAATCTGGCGGGACTGACGGCGTACAATGGGCGACTCACTGTGCATGATGCGATCCTGTGATGGTTCGGTTCAGGGGTATCAATTGACCGTCAGGGTCATCAGGCGACCACTGACCGGCGGAACAAAATCAAAACGCTCACCGTTGAGCTCAACCTGGGCCGCGCCGGCATTGCCGAGCTTCACCGTAAAGGGCGCCTCACCGGAGAGCAACAATTCCCGGCCGGGCTGGAGCAGATCGGTTTCGAGTACATCCCCACGGCTGTCGGTCACTTCTACCCAGCATTCTTCCGAGAAGGTCAAGCGCAACTGATCGAGGTTCTCCGGGTCATTCAAGGACACACCGGGACTGCTCACTTCCGTGGCCGCCAGAGGCTCCACGGCATTGTTGGACGCCGAAGCAGGCTCAGACCCGGTCAGTGCCGCAGCCGAGTTCGTCTCGGCGTTTGCGATCGGCGCTGCCTCAGTCGCTTCCTCGGCCCCATCGTCCACACTGCCCGCTACCGCCTCTTGTTCAACTGCCGGCTCCTCAGTCAGGGGCGACGTCGGAGCTGGCGCCTTCAGTTCACTGATCGGGTCCACCATGGCGCTATCCGCCACGGGATCCTGCCGGTTGCCCAGAAACCAGACCGACAGTGCCCAGATGCCCGCCAGCAACACCAGAATCCAGAGCACAAATTTCCACAGGGACCGGGTCGGCTCGGGCACATTGATTTTCAACGGGCTTTCTTCGGGATCATCCGCCAACCCAGCCTGACGCCGAGCCTGCTTGTAGGCCTGAAGCAGGTCCTCAGGCTCCAGACCGAGCAGTTTCGCGTACGTACGCAGATAACCGCGAATGAACGTATCGGAGTGCAGCCGATCGTAATCGTCCGCCTCCAGAGCACGCACCTTGCTGACGGTCATCCGCAGCTCGCGGGCGACATCCTCTTCACTGAGCTTGGCCTTTTCCCGCGCGGCTTTAAGCTGCGCGCCTGGGTACGCCTCCGGGGCGAGCTCCGGAACCTCGGCCCCGGCGGGTTGTTCTTCAGTTGTCATCAGGACCTCAACGACTCATTTCGCGTTTGTATTCCAGATACTCATCGGAATAAGGAAAGCGATTTTTCAATGCCAGTGCATAACTGGCTTCTTTGTCTTGGTTGCCGAAGATCCTTTCGATTTTAATACCCAACAGCAGCGAACGGGCCGACTGACGAGACACCTCGCCGTACTGATCCAGGTAGCGTTTAGCCTGCGCGTATTCTTTGTCCTGGAAACTGATGTCTGCCAGCTCCAACAGGACCGGCGCCAGGCGTGGATCCAGGGTAAACGCATGTTCAAACGCCGCTCGGGCGCGCTCTTCACGCCCCAACTGCTTGGCGGTGCGCCCCAGGCTGAGCAGCGCTCTAGCCCGATTGTCGTAGCTCAGATCTTCACTGACGATTGAGAACTGCTCATAGGCCTCTTCGTAACGCTGTTGTCTGAATAGAAAAGCGCCGTAGTTGTTACGGGCCTGAGAAAAACTCCGGTCCTCACCAAGCGCCCGCTTGAAGCTGTCCTCAGCACGCTCCACCTCCCCTTCCAGTTGAAGCAGCATGGCCTGTGCCGCGTAGGCTTTGGCCGAGTCATCATCGAGTTCAAACGCTTTCTCAATATGGTGGCGAGCCGAGTCCCGGTTACGGTTGTCGATGTATGCCATGGCCAATCGATAGTGGGTGTCCAGGGCTGCCTCGCGGTCCACTTGCGGGCCGCTGGTCTGGGTCACGCAGCCGCCCAGCCCGAGCAACACCAGCAATCCCAGCGCGGCCATTGAACGCCATACTCGGCGCGGGTTTCTATGTGCTTTTATCATCACCCTTACCTCTTGGTCACAGACGCTCGTCAGGGAGACGGCGCAATTATTTTTACGGTTTGCAGTTCGTCAAACTTCGCCCGGTACCGCTCACTGCGCTTGGTCATATCGTTGACCGTGCCCGCGAGTTGACCACAGGCGGCATCAATGTCCTCACCCCGCGTGGTACGGATGGTAGTGATATAGCCCGCTTCCATCAAAATGGTCTGGAACCGACGAATCGCATTGTTACTGGCCCGCTTGTAGTCGGACAGCGTGAACGGGTTGAACGGGATCAGATTGATTTTTACCGGTACATCCTGAAGCAGTTCCGCCAATTGATGGGCGTGCTCCGGGCGATCGTTGACATGATCAATCATGGTGTACTCGATGGTAATGCGCCGATGGGTATCGGGCAAACCCGCGATGTAGCGCTTGGCGGAATCGAGCAGCACGGCGATGGGGTACTTTTTGTTGATCGGCACCAGCTCGTTGCGCAGCTCATCGTTGGGCGCGTGCAGGGAAATCGCCAGGCAGGCGTCGGTGTACTGCCCCAGCTTATCCAGCGCCGGCACTACGCCTGAGGTGCTCAGGGTCACCCGCCGCTTGGAGATGCCGTAGGCGTTGTCCTCCATCATCAGGTTCATGGAGTCCACGACATTGTCGAAATTCAACAGCGGCTCGCCCATGCCCATCATCACCACGTTGGTGACCTTGCGCGGGCCATTGGGCTGAAGCTGATTGAAGGACTTGGCCGCAATCCACACCTGACCGATGATTTCCGCTGCGGTCAGGTCCCGGTCAAAGCCCTGCTTGCCCGTGGCGCAGAAGCTGCAGTCGAGCGAGCAGCCCACCTGGGAGGAGACACACAGGGTGCCCCGATCGCCTTCGGGAATAAATACCGTCTCGACAATACTGCCGCCGGTCACGCGAATCAGGAACTTGCGGGTACCATCGGACGAGTCCAACTGCTGGATGACTTCCGGCGCCCGGATTTCGGCCACCTCTTTGAGCTTCTCCCGCAGCGACTTGCTGATGTTGGTCATCTCGTCGAAGTTTTCCGCGCCGCGCTGGTGAATCCACTTCAGCACCTGAGTCGCTCGGAAGCGCTTCTCGCCAAAGGACTCGAAAAAAGCCACCAGCTTGGCCTCGGGCAGGCCCAGCAGATTGGTCCGCTCGGTCTTGGACGGGTCAGCGGTGTTGGCAGCGGGTGCAGCGGTCATGTGAATACCTGTATGAACGAAATGAGCTCGGGAATCTCGGCGTCCGCATCAGCTGCGGGCGAAAATTTCCCCGGGTTCGAAAAAGTAGGCGATTTCCCGTGCGGCGGACTCGGGCGAATCCGAGCCGTGCGCCGCGTTGATGGACACGCTTTCAGCGTAGTCCGCGCGAATGGTGCCCGGTTCGGCTTCTTCCGGGTTGGTCGCCCCCATCAACTCGCGGTTACGGGCGATGGCGTTGTCACCGGACAGCACCTGTACACAGACCGGGCCGGAGGTCATAAAGTCCACCAACCCCTCAAAAAACGGCTTGCCCTGGTGCTCGGCATAGAAGCCCTCGGCCTGGGCCCGACTGAGCTGAATCATCTTGAGTGCCACGATCTTGAGGCCAGCTTGCTCGAAACGGCTCTCAATGGCACCGATCAGGTTTTTCCGTACCGCGTCCGGTTTGATGATAGAGAGGGTCTGTTGTTCGGGCATCGAAGGCTCCAGTGTCAGTCGCGCAAAAAGGTCTCGGATCTGCCCCGCCCCCTCGGGGGCGGAGAAATGCGGGAATTATACGCGGGTTGCGCCTATAAGCCACCCCGGCAGGCGCGATTGACCACAAACTGTGCGCCGATCGACGCCTCTGGAAACCGGGCTGAAGATCAAGCGGCACCGGCGGTTCAGGCGGCGCGGGCGATATCCTGGATCCGGGCCACCATGGCACGCAGACCGTTGCCCCGGGTGGGACTGAGGTGCTTCAGGAGATTCAGCTCGTTGAAATAGCCTTCAATATCAAAATCCAGCACCTCGGCAGGGGTTTTGCCGTTATAGGCCGCCAGCACCACCCCGAGCAGGCCTTTGACGATAAAGGCGTCACTGTCGGCGTCAAACCAGAGCTTGCCCCCCTCTTCCCTGTACGTCAGCCACACCTGACTCTGACAGCCACGTACCAGGTACGCCTCGGTCTGGTAGGCCGGGTCGAGCGGTGGCACCTCTTTCCCCAGGTCAATAATGTACTTGTAGCGATCCTCCCAGCTATCGAAAAAGCTGAGGGTCTCGACGATATCGTCGGCGCTGATGTCGGTTCCGAATTGGGACATACCACTGAATCCTGAGGGTTAAACCTTAAAAGAACATTCCGGTCTCGAGCTGGGCTTCTTCGCTCATCATCTC
Organism: Marinimicrobium sp. LS-A18; assembly: GCF_000463525.1. NCBI lineage: Bacteria > Pseudomonadati > Pseudomonadota > Gammaproteobacteria > Cellvibrionales > Cellvibrionaceae > Marinimicrobium > Marinimicrobium sp. LS-A18. The sequence continues at coordinate 473,967 of NZ_AWEP01000002.1, read as the reverse complement.
CCGGCTCCAGGGCGGATCGAACACCAGGGAGACCGCCACGTAATCGACGTTGGGCACCTTGGCCACCCGCCGCTCGACATCACCCACCAGCACCGGCCCCATACCACAGCCGGGCGCCGTCAGGGTCATCCTGATGCTCACCCGCTGTTCGCTCTGGTCGACGTCCACCGCGTAAATCAGCCCCAGATTGACCAGATCCACCGGAATCTCCGGATCATACACGGTGCCCAGCGCTTCCCAGACCTGATCTTCATTGATGCGCTGATCGGCGGGCGGCGGAAAGTTGAGCTCCTGGGCCTCCAGGCCCAGGGCGGCCGCGTCGGTGCCATCTACCCGCACCATCTGGCCGTGATAGGTCAACGTATAGTTGCCACCCAGAGATTGGGTGATCGTCACGAAGGTGTCTTTGGGAATGGTCAGGTGCGTGCCGTCGGGCACCCGGCGGGCCGGGCAGTCCGCCTGGGCCACCACCATACGTCGTTCACTCATCGGGGCCCCGGGCGTCTAGGAGGAAGCATTCACAACGCTGAAACTTTCCCCGCAGCCGCAGTAATCCTGAGCATTGGGGTTATTGAATTTGAGCTGGCGATTGACGCCTTCAATGACATAATCGATCTCGGTACCGCTGACCACATTGAGGCTGTCCCGGTCGATATACAGCGAGACGTCGTCCGCCAGTTCATAGCACACATCGTTCTCGCGCCCGTCGGCCACCAGGTCCACCACGTACATAAAACCGGTACAACCGCTCTCTTTCACGCTCAGACGTACCGCCTGCGCCTCCTGGTTGAGGCCCAACTGACGCCGGAAGTGTTCCACTGCAGCCGGAGTGACCGCAACGGCCTGCCGAGTGGGATCAAATGACTCTACTGCCATCTCACTCTACTCCTGTGTTGTTCAAAAAAACTGCCGAGCCTTTTCAAGGGCCTCGAACAGCCGATCCACCTCATCAAAGGTGTTGTAAAACGCAAAGCTGGCGCGCACCGTACCCGGAATATGGTATTGCTCCATGATCGGTTGCGCACAGTGGTGTCCGGTGCGCACCGCCACACCCTGTTGATCCAGCAGAAACCCTAGATCGTTCGGGTGGGTGCCCTCAACCAGAAAGCTCAACACGCTGACCTTGTGCGCCGCCGTGCCCACCAGAGTGATACCCGCGGTCGCAAACGCCTTCTCTTCCGCATAGGCCAGCAGCGCCCGCTCATGCGCGGCGGCGGCTTCCCGGTCCAGCCCATTGAGGTAGTCAATGGCAGCGGCCAGACCAATGGCACCGGCGATATCCGGGGTGCCCGCCTCAAACTTGTACGGCAACTGGTTGTACGTCGTGCCGGCGAAGCTCACTGACTGGATCATCTCGCCACCGCCCTGATACGGCGGCATGGCTTCGAGAAGGTCGCGTTTGCCGTACAGCACGCCGAATCCCGTGGGACCAAACAGTTTATGGGCCGAAAACACATAGAAGTCGCAATCGAGCGCCTGAACATCGATGGGCCAGTGACTTACCGCCTGGGCGCCATCGATCAGCGCCAGTGCGCCGTGCTTGTGCGCCAGGGCGATGATCTCGTCAATGGGGTTCACCGTCCCCAGAGCATTGGACACATGCCCAACCGAAACTATCCGCACCCCACCCTGCTCAAGCAGCGTTTCCAGCGCCGCCAATTGCAGAGTACCGGTGTCGTCCACCGGAATGGGCTCAACGCTCGCGCCGGTTTCCTGAGCCACCATCTGCCAGGGCACAATGTTGGAGTGGTGCTCCATCGCCGAGACCAGAATCCGATCACCCGCCTTGAGGTTATTGCGACCCCAACTGAACGCCACCAAGTTGATGCTTTCGGTGGTGCCGCGCGTCCACAGAATCTGTTCGCGATGCGGTGCGTTGAGAAACTCGGCCACCGTTGACCGCGCACCTTCAAACTTTGCCGTCGCCCGCTCCGCCAGCGCATGGGCACCACGATGCACATTACTGTTGTCGTGCAGGTAGTAGTGACTGATCGCATCAATCACCGCCCGCGGCTTCTGGGTGGTCGCGGCGTTATCCAGATACACCAATGGATGCCCGTTCACCTGCTCCTGCAGGATCGGGAAATCCCGGCGTACCGCTTCCACATCGAAGCCGGCGGTGCTCTGTAGTGCTTCCGGTCTGTTCATGGTGAGGATCAGGCCTCTTCGCTCTGAATGTGTCGCAGAAGATCGCTGTTACTGCTGAACAGGCGAGCCAGGCGCGGGCCGAGGTAGTTACGCACGGCCGGCTCGGCGACATCCTGCAACAGCTCGTTGATAAAGCCGAAGTTCAGCATGACCTGCGCTTCCTCCCGCGAAATGCCGCGGGCCTGCATGTAGTACAGCGCGGTTTTATTCAACTGGCTCACGGTGGCACCGTGGGCACACTTCACATCATCCGCGTAAATTTCCAGCTCGGGCTTGGTGTCCACTTCCGCCTTGGGCGAGGTCAGCAGGTTTTTGTTGCTGAGCTCCGCCAGGGTTTTCTGGGCATCCTGGTGAATATGGATGCGACCATTGAACACCGCGTGCGCCGAGTCACCAATAATGCCCCGAAAGACTTCGTTACTGGTGCAGTGCGGCACCTTGTGCTGCACATTGGTGTGGTAATCGATCAACTGCTTGTTGCGCGGAACATACACGCCCTGCAGATCCAAGTGCGCGCCTTCACCGCAGTGATTGATCTGGTAATCAATGCGCTTGAGCTTGCTGCCTTGGGCGACGGTAAAACCGCGCAACTGCGAACTGCGTTGCAGGTTGGCGTGAATGCCGCCCACGTGCAGCAGGTTCTCTTCTTCCAGATTGATCCGGTAGTGGTGCAGGAACGCGTTCTCGCCCACTTCAATTTCGGTCAGGCTGTTTACAAAACCGTTCTGCTCGGCATCGGTCGAGGCGAAATGCTCGATGATGCTCGCCTGAGCGCCGGTTTCCAGCACCACCAGCAACCGCTGGTTGGCGGTGGCCGGCGCACTGCCCGGCGTGGACACCTGCACCACGTACAGCGGCTTGGCCAGCTTGGTGTCTTTCGGGACGTGCACCAACACACCGTCCTCAGACGCCCAGGCGTTGCTGAGTGCGGCAAACAGATGGTGTTCGCTGTCGACAATTTTGCCCAAGTGCTGACCGATGACCGCCTGCTGCTCCGCATTGGCATCACCAAAGCGAACCACTTCCGCGGGCAGGGCGTCCGACGCCTCGGGGTCGAACACGCCGTTGACAAACACCAGGCGCGTCGCGTCCAATTCCAACCATTCGATCTGGTCCTGCCACTGGGCGGTGGATTCGGCCCACTGCGCAAATTCGGTTTTCTGCAGCGGCGCGAGCGGGGTATATTTCCACTGCTCGGTTTTGCGGTTTGGCCAGGGCGTTTTCAGCCACTGCCGGGCGCCGCTGGTGCGCAGCTCGGACAGCCAGTCCGGGCTGTCCTGCTGCCCGGCCAGTTGCAACGCCTGTTGCTGAAAATCACTCATCGCTTACACCACCTCTTCTTCGAGCCAGCTATAACCTTTCTCTTCGAGCTCATGCGCCAGTTCTTTACCGCCGGACTTCACGATGCGGCCACCGGCCAATACGTGAACCTTATCCGGCACGATGTAGTTGAGCAGCCGCTGGTAGTGGGTGACCACGATAAAGCTGCGATCTTCGGCCCGCATGGCGTTCACGCCATTGGCCACTACCTGTAGGGCATCGATATCCAGCCCGGAGTCGGTTTCATCCAGAATGCAGACGGTGGGCTTGAGCAGCATCATCTGCAGAATTTCGTTGCGCTTTTTCTCACCACCGGAGAAACCTTCGTTGACACCGCGTTTTAGAAACGACGGGTCCAGGTCGACCGACTTGCAGGTCTCGCGGGCCAACTTCAGGAAGTCCACCGAGGAAATCGGGTCTTCACCGCGGTGTTCACGGTGCGCGTCCACCGCCGCTTTCAGAAATTCCATGTTGCTGACACCGGGGATTTCCACCGGATACTGAAAGGCCAGGAACAGGCCCTCGCGGGCGCGTTCTTCGGGCTCGAGTTCAAAGAGGTCCTTGCCATTGAACTGCACACTGCCGGCGGTCACTTCGTAGCCTTCGCGGCCGGTCAGCACATTGCCCAGGGTACTCTTGCCCGAACCGTTCGGGCCCATGATGGCGTGCACTTCGCCGGGTTTGATGTCCAGGCTCAGGCCCTTGAGGATTTCTTCATTCTCGACGCTGGCGCGCAGGTCTTTGATGGTCAGCATAGTGTCGGTTTCCAGTTTCATATAACGTAAATTCGGTTCGTCGTGTGCGGTGGTTTCGAGTTTGGGTGGCGGCGTTGGTTTGGGTAACGGCGGATGCGCTTCGCTTATCCGCCCTACGCGAGCTTCCGTGCCATCCGCCATAATCCGGCGATTAACTCACCGAGTTCGCGTAGGGCGGATAAGGCCGAAGGCCGCATCCGCCGTAGCCTCACCGTTAACCCACCGACCCTTCGAGGCTCACTTCCAACAGCTTGCCGGCTTCCACCGCAAACTCCATCGGCAACTCTTTAAACACTTCCCGGCAGAAGCCATTCACGATCATCGAGACGGCTTTTTCGGGATCCAGACCGCGCTGCTGGCACAGGAACATCTGGTCGTCGCTCACCTTGGAGGTGGTCGCCTCGTGCTCCACCACCGCACTCGGATTCTTGCTCTCGATGTACGGGAAGGTGTGCGCCCCACAGCGATCGCCGATCAGCAGGGAATCACACTGAGTGTAGTTCCGTGCACCCTCGGCACCGGGGTTCATACGCACCAGCCCGCGATAGGCGTTGGAGCTGCGCCCGGCGGAAATACCCTTGGAGATGATGGTCGAGCGGGTGTTCTTCCCGATGTGAATCATCTTGGTGCCGGTATCGGCCTGCTGGTAGTTGTTGGTCAGCGCCACCGAGTAGAACTCACCGACGCTGTTGTCCCCGCGCAGAATGCAGCTGGGGTACTTCCAGGTAATGGCCGAGCCGGTTTCCACCTGGGTCCAGGAGATCTTGGCATTGGTGTGGCAGAGGCCGCGCTTGGTCACGAAGTTGTAGATACCGCCTTTGCCCTGTTCGTCGCCGGGATACCAGTTCTGCACAGTGGAGTATTTGATTTCGGCGTTGTCCAGCGCCACCAGCTCAACCACTGCGGCGTGCAACTGGTTCTCATCGCGCATGGGCGCGGTGCAGCCTTCCAGGTAGCTGACGTAAGCGCCTTCTTCGGCGACGATCAGCGTGCGCTCGAACTGCCCGGTATTCTGCTCATTGATCCGGAAGTAGGTGGACAGCTCCATCGGGCAGCGCACGCCCTTGGGGATGTACACAAACGAACCATCGGAGAAAACCGCCGAGTTGAGCGCGGCATAGTAGTTGTCTTTCTGGGGCACTACCGTACCGAGATACTTTTTGATCAGCTCCGGGTACTCGTGTACCGCCTCACTGATCGAGCAGAAAATCACGCCCGCTTCTTTGAGCTTTTCACGGAAGGTGGTCACCACGGACACGGAGTCGAACACCATGTCTACCGCCACGCCCGCCAGCATCTCCTGCTCGTGGACCGGGATGCCCAGCTTTTCGTAGGTGCGCAACAGCTCGGGATCGACCTCATCCAGGCTCTTGGGCCGATCTTCCATACTCTTGGGTTGGGAGAAGTACGACAGCGCCTGGAAGTCGACCTTGGGGTAATGTACGTGAGCCCAATTGGGCTCTTCCATCTGCTCCCAGGCACGGAAGGCCTGCAGGCGCCAGTCGAGCATCCACTCGGGCTCACCTTTTTTTGCGGAGATAAACCGGACGACGTCTTCATTCAGACCGGGCGGCAAGGTATCCGTATCGATCTGGGTATGGAAGCCGGCGGCGTACTCGCGCTTGATCAGCTTTTCAACTTCTTGCTCTGCCATCACTTCACCTCTGTCTCCGCATTCGGAGTGAGTTAGCTAAAATTCGGTTGTTCGATTCCGCGATTGTTCGCGTTGTTCTGTCGGATAACGCTTCGCTAATCGGACCTACGGGTACTTTGGTGCCCTGTTTCCGCATCCTTTGCGTTTTGTCGGATTACGCTTTGCTAATCCGACCTACTTGTTTTGTTCGGTACTGGTGATCACCCTCTCGTAGGTCGGAAAAGGCCGCAGGCCGTAATCCGACGTCCGCCTATTTAGGCGCTGACCTTACGTTGCAGCTTTGGCACCACGTCGCGAATGTGCTGGATCGCGAACTGCACCTCGTCCCTGGTGGTCAAGCGCCCCAGACTGATACGCAAAGAGGCCTGGGCCAGATCGTTGCTCAGGCCAATCGCCTTGAGCACGTAGCTCGGCTCCAGACTCGCCGAGGTGCAGGCCGAGCCGGTCGCCACCGCGAGTTGGCGCAGCGACAGCAGCAGCATTTCACCATCGCAACCGCCAAACGCAACATTCAGATGACCGCAGGCCGTGTGAGCCAGGTCCGTGTTCAACTGGATGCCCGGCAGATCGGCAATGCCCTGCCACAATTCGTCCCGCAAGGCGGCAATATGCGGCGGATCCTCCGCCAGGCGATCGGCAGCCAACTGGGCCGCCGCCCCCATGCCCACACACTGATGGGTGGGCAAGGTGCCGGAGCGCATGCCCCGCTCGTGACCACCGCCGTGAATCTGGGCGCTGATTTTCACCCCCGGATCACGGCGAACATATAAAGCACCAATGCCTTTCGGGCCGTACATTTTGTGCGCCGAGAGGGACATCAGGTCCACGTTCTGTTCCGCCACATTCAACGCCAGCCGCCCGCCACTCTGGGCTGCATCAACGTGAAACAGGATGTCCTGTTCCCGGCAGATGGCGCCGATCCCGGCAATGTCGTTGACGCTGCCAAGCTCATTGTTCACATGCATCACGCTGACCAGAAACGTATCGTCCCGCAGCGCGGCGCGTACCACTTCCGGCTCAATCCGTCCGCTGGTATTGGGGGCCAGATAAGTGACCTCAACGCCCTGCTCCGCCAACCAGTGAGCAGGATCAAGCACCGCCTTGTGTTCAATCGCGGAGACGATCAGGTGGCCTGCGGGCAACCCTGCCCTGCGGCGCGCTTCCCAGACGCCTTTGAGCGCCAGGTTATCCGCCTCGGTGGCGCCGCTGGTCCAGACAATTTCGCGGTTATCCGCGCCGATCAGGTCCGCTACCTGTTGACGGGCATTCTCCACCGCTTCTTCCGCCTGCCATCCATACAGATGGGAGCGCGAGGCCGGGTTGGCAAAATTGCCCTCCCGCGTCAGACAGGCCGCCATCTGCTCGGCCACCGCCGGGTCGACCGGCGTGGTGGCGGCATAGTCCAGATAAATGGGCTGACGTGGAGCGCTCAACGTCATCGATTACTCAAACCTCGTTGCTTGGCGATACCGGAACGGCGTTACAACTGGCTGCACAGAATCTGCTCAGCCGAGAGCTGCTGATGGTGGTCCTGACGGGCCCGAACCGCTTGAATGTCGCGCCGCTCGACCAGATCCGCCAGGCTGATATCACTTAAAAACTGATGAATTTGGGCACTGAGATCTTCCCAGAGGTGGTGCGTCAGGCACACCTTGCCGTTCTGGCAGTCCCCTTTGCCCTCACAGCGGGTGGCATCGAGGGACTCACTGACCGCATCCACCACTTGCGCCACCGAAATGGCTTCAAGGCGCTCCGCCAGGCGGTAACCGCCGCCGGGGCCGCGAACACTGCTCACCAGCTTCTGCCGACGCAGCTTGGCAAACAGCTGTTCCAGATAGGACAGGGAGATACCCTGGCGATTGGAGATATCCGCAAGGCTCACCGGCCCCTGCTCACTGTGCAGAGCCAGGTCCAGCATCGCGGTGACCGCGTATCGACCTTTGGTAGTCAGTCTCATGCCCGGATTGTCGCCTCTAGCCTTGGTGGAGGGTGGGTACCGAACTGTCGGAAATCCACCCGTCTATAACCAAGTATTTTACTCAACTATTCGCCATTATCCAAGGGCTTTTCGTTCTCGGGCGCCGCCTGAAGGGATTTCAGGCGTTTATCCGTGTGGTAAATGTAGTTTTGCGTGGCCGTCAGCACCCCGCGAAGAATGCTCAGCTCCATCTCATCCGGGCGGATGCGGTGGTACAGGCGGCGCAGCCGGGTCATGGTCTGGCGGGGGTTATCCGGGTTGAGGAAGTCCAGGGTTTCGAGCGTCTGCTGAAGATGCTCGAAATACCGCTCCAGGGCCTCGCTTTTGGCGGGAGGCATATCCCACTCGGTTTTGCCCAGCGGGCCGCCGTCCTGCTGCGAGAGGTGGGCCATGCGCAGCTCGTAGCACAGCACCTGCACGGCGGTGGCCAGATTCAGGGAGCTGTATTCCGGGTTGGCGGGAATATGCACATGGTATTGGCACTTGTGCAGCTCCTCGTTGGTCAGCCCCCGGTCCTCGCGCCCGAACAGCAGGGCCACCTCGTGCTCGCCGGCCTCCTGCCAGCACCGCTCGCCGCACTGGCGAGGATCCACCAGCGGCCAGGGAATCCGGCGCTCGCGGGCGCTGGTGCCGACCACCAGGCCACAGCCCTCAATGGCCTCATCCAGCGTTTCCACCACCACGGCTTTATCCAGCACATCCAATGCCCCGGCAGCCCGCCAGACGGCCTTTTCCGAGGGAAACTCCTTGGGCTCCACCAGATAGAGGCGGGACAGCCCCATATTCTTCATGGCCCGGGCGGCACCACCGATGTTGCCCGGATGAGAGGTATTCACCAGAACGATGCGGATATTGTCAAAAGGGTTGGCGGTCATAACGGTCTCTTGATCGATAGCGGATACGTGGGCGTAAAAGCGGCGCATTCTATCATGAACCACCGGACCCGGGTTCCCGGCGGCCCCTCCCGGCCAGGATGGGGCAATTGCGCCATGGCGCTGGCGAGCCGGCGCGCTTGCCGTTATACTGTGCGGCCTTCGCGAGGCCTGCCCTCGCCCCGTTCTTTCCCATTTTTCACGAAAAGACTGATTGCCCTATGGAACCCATGTTGACGATGGCTTTGCGCGCGGCGCGCAAGGCGGCAGAACTGATTGAACGCGCCTACGAACGCCCGGACACCATCAAGGTTGAAAACAAAAGCCCCAACGACTTCGTCACCGAAGTGGATCGGGGAGCCGAACAGGCGATCATTCAGGTGTTGCGCAAGGCCTACCCGGACCACAGTTTCCGCGGCGAAGAAAGCGGGACCACTCAGGGCAAGAACCCGGATTATGTCTGGGTGATCGACCCGATCGACGGCACCACCAATTTCGTGCACGGCATGCCCCATTTCTCCGTCTCCATCGCCTGCTTTTACAAAGGACAGGTTGAGCACGCCGTGGTACTCGACCCCGTCAAGCGCGAAGAATTTACCGCCAGCCGCGGCCGCGGCGCGTCACTCAACGGCCGCCGCATCCGGGTGTCCACCCGTCGCGGCCTGGAAGGCGCCCTGCTGGGTACCGGCATCCCGTTCGATGGCCCGGCCCTGGCCAAAATCCAGCCCTTCCTCGCCTGCATCAGTGAACTCGCCGGCCAGACCGCCGGCATCCGCCGCGCGGGCTCAGCGGCGCTCGATCTAGCCTATGTGGCGGCGGGACGCTATGACGCCTTCTGGGAAATGCATCTGAACGAGTGGGATTTCGCGGCGGGTGTGCTGCTGGTGAAAGAGGCCGGCGGCTTGATCAGCGACTTCCGCGGCGGCACCTCGTATATGGATACCGGCCACATCGTGTGTGGTACACCGAAGGTGTTCAAGCCGGTGTTGCAGGTGGTACAGAAGCATTTGGGGCACGTTTGAGTTAAAAGCTGGTGGATGCGGTTGGGAGTGGTAACGGCGGATGCGCGCAGCGCGCATCCGCCGTTACCTAACGTCACCTAAGCCAAAAGCTTCTTGAGCGTTCGAACCAGGTGATTGATCTCCACCGGCTTCGTCAGATAATCAAAAAACCCCGCCTTGCGGCCCCGCTCCACATCGTAGGCCATGGCGTTGGCCGACAGCCCCACCACCGGAATATCTGCGGTCACGGGGTCACGCTTTAACACCGACAGCGCCTCGTAACCATCCATCCCCGGCAGATTGATATCCAGAATGATCACATCCGGCCGCTCACTGCGAGCCTTGTAAATCCCGAGGAACGCCTCTTCGGCCACTTCCAGCGTCAACATGGGGTAGCGGCTCAGAATCTGTTGCATCAGGCGGATATTGGACGGGTTGTCCTCCACGTACAGAATGGTCCGCGGCTCTTCAAGCACCAGCGCTTCCGGCTCCTCATCCGCCGCCGGGTCATGCTCGCGGCGGTTGACCACCAGGTCCTGATTCCACTCGGTGGACAGAGGCAAATCCACCCAGAACTCGGTGCCCACCCCTTCGGTACTCTCGAAGGACAGCTTACCGCCCATCATTTCGACCAACTGCTTGGTGATCACCAGGCCAACACCGGACCCTTCGACCTTTGAGTACTCGGCGTTCAGGCGATTGAAGGGCTGAAACACTTCGTGCTGACGACTGGCCGGTATGCCCTGGCCAGTATCGCGAACGGTAATGCGCAGGCGATTATCGTCCCGCTCCGAAAGGCTCACGGCCACTTCACCACCGACCTGATTGTATTTCACCGCATTGCTGACCAGATTGAGCACCGCCTGCTTCAGGCGGGTGTTGTCGGCCACCACGTAGGTGCTCTCCAACCGTTTGAGATCCGCACTGAGCTTGACGCCACCGGCGTCGGCCTGAGGTTGAATCAGGGTAAAGCACTCGGCCACCACCCGGGACACCAACACCGGCTCCAGGGAGAAAGTCATTCGGCCGGACTCGATCTTGGCCAGGTCCAACACATCATTGATCAGTTGCAGCAGATGCTCGCCCGCCTTGCGGATTTCGCGGGCGTTATCCATCTGACTGTCGGTGAGGTTGTCGTCATACTGAAACAGCTGCGCGTACCCCAGAATGGCATTGAGCGGCGTGCGCAACTCGTGGCTCATGCTGGAGAGGAAATCGGACTTGGCCTGATTGGCCTTTTCCGCTGCGTCCTTCGCCTGCACCACCCGCTCTTCGGCGCGCTTGATATCGGTGATATCCATGTTGGTGCCGGACATACGCACCGGGTTGCCTTCGGTGTCAAAACTGGCTCGCCCTCGAGCGCGAATCCAGCGGATATCGCCGTCTTTGCCGAAAATACGGTACTCGATATCAAACGGTGCCCGCCCGGCCATATGGTCCGCCAGGGTCTGGTCAAACTTGGGCAGGTCTTGCGGGTGAATGTGAGAGCGCCAGACCGACAGGCGGTTCTGGCCACGGATCACCACATCGTCTTTCTCGTCGTAGCCGGCGTGCTCCCAGCAACGATTGGAAAAGTGGAAGCCCTTGCGGTCCGCATACCATTCCCAGATACCGTCATTGGACGCCTGGATGATACGAGCCTGACGCGCTTCACTCTCACGCAGGGCCGCTTCGACATTTTTCAGCTCGGTGATGTCGAAGTTGACCCCGGAGATGTACATGACCCGGCCGTACTTGTCGCGAATGGAATTTGCTCGGGCCTGGGTCCAGACGTAGTTGCCGCGCTTGGTGAGGATCCGGTAAGCGGTGTTGAGAGGTTCGCCGCTGCGCAGGTGTTCGCGCACGGCTTCGAGCATGTGGTCCCGATCGTCGGGGTGGATATAATCCGGCAGCGCTGTAGCGTCGCTGATGCGGATTTTATCTTCGTCGTTGAACCCCAGTGATTCCCAGAAACCGCCGGACCAGTCAATACGGTTGGAGGTGAGATCCCATTCCCAAAAGCCGTAGCCGCTACCGTTGAAAATCCGGCGATAGCGCTCCACCAGGTCGCGCAGCTGCTCGCTGTCGGCCTGATTCAGTTCTTCATCGCTGATGGTGATGCCTTTCGACATAAGCTCTGCTCATCGATCGGGCGGATACCCTCACCACTGGTATCCGCACTTTTTCAGCGGTTCACGAGGCTCAGGGAGCCAACTCTTCCTGCTCCTCGCCCTCTTTCGGCGGCGGCATGAGGTCTTCCTTGGTCAGGTGCATCGCCGCCAGAATATTGGCCGAGACATAGACCGACGAGTAGGTACCGACCACCACACCGACAATCAGTGCAAAGGCAAAGCCGCTGATCAACTCACCACCGAAGAAGTAGAGCACCACCAACACCAGCAAGGTAGTCAAGGAGGTCAACAGGGTGCGCTCCAGCGTCTGGGTCAGGGACGTGTTGATCACCTCGTTGGTGGTGCCCCGGCGCATTTTACGGAAATTTTCCCGCACCCGGTCAAACACGACGATGGTGTCATTCAGAGAATAACCGATAACCGCGAGCACTGCCGCCAGAACCGTCAGGTCGAAGTCCAGGCGCAAGAGCGAGAACACACCGAGGACAATAATCACATCGTGAACCAGTGCCAGTACCGCGCCGACGGAGAATTTATACTGGAAGCGAATCGCCACGTAGATCATCACCACGGCCAGGGCGAACAGCATGCCCAGCCCGCCCTGATCGCGTAGTTCTTCACCCACCTGAGGGCCGACGAACTCACTGCGCCGCAGATTGATACTCGCCCCGGTCGCCTCTTCCAGAGCGTCAATCAGAAACTGGGAGTAGACATTGTCCAGGGCATTTTCAACGGCAACGGTGACCGCCTCGCCCTCGGTGGCGATCTGTGTGCGACCGTAGTAGCGCGGGTCAAACAGGTCCGCCGAACGCAGCGCGGACTCACTGACGCCACTGAAAACCAGCACCTCGGAAAACTGGGTCTGGTCGCTGGCGGCGTTGCGCACCTCGGTAATGGTCGCGCTATCGGACAGGGACGCGAGATCTTCTTCCAACTGCTCCAGTACACCGTCACTCAGAGCATCCTGGGTGCGAATCAGAACTTCTGAGTCCGATCCAAACAGAATCGCCACGGGGTTCTCAAGACCCTGCTCATCCAGTACTGAGCGGATAGTGGACAGGTCCGCTGGGCGATCGAAGCCCAGCTCGACCTGGGAACCGCCGGTAAAGTCCAACCCAAACTCCAGACCACGCGTCGCCAGAGAGACGATGGAAGCCAGCAGCAACACGATGGAAATGGCGGCGCAGGTTTTGCGCCAGCCCATAAAATTGATCACTTTTGATTCCGGTAGCATAGTGGCGCTCTCTTAGATCCAGATCTTCTTCAGGTTGCGACGGCGGCCGTACACCAGATTGGCCAGCGCCCGAGTGCCCATGATCGCGGTAAACATGGAAGTCAGAATACCGATGGACAGGGTAACCGCAAAACCCTGTACCGGACCGGTGCCAATAGCGTACAGAATGACCGCCACCAGCAAGGTGGTGATATTGGCATCCAGAATACTGACGAAGGCCCGTTCATAACCGCTGTAAATGGCGGACTGAGGCGAAGCGCCTTCTTTCAGCTCTTCCCGAATCCGGGAGAAAATCAGAACGTTGGCGTCAACCGCCATACCTACCGTCAGCACAATACCGGCAATACCCGGCAGCGTCAGAGTGGCACCCAGCAGGGACATGACCGCCACCAGCAGAAGCACATTGGCCCCCAGCGCCAGGTTGGCAAAAATGCCGAATACCCGGTAGTACACCAACATAAAGACCAGCACCAGCGCCAGCCCGAGCACAACCGAGTTCAGGCCGGTCTGAATGTTTTCCGCCCCGAGAGATGGCCCAATGGTGCGCTCTTCCACAAAGTACATGGGCGCCGCCAGGGCACCGGCGCGCAGCAGCAGCGCCAGTTCGGAGGCTTCCGCCGGGGACTCAAGGCCGGTAATCCGGAACTGCTTGCCCAGCGCACTCTGAATGGTGGCCAGACTGATAATTTCCCGCTCGACGTAGTTCTCCCGCACTTCCACCTGCTCACCGGCTTCGTTGGTCTCAAACTCGGTGCGGGTTTTGTGCTCGATAAACAGCACACCCATGCGTCGGCCGACATTGTCCCGGGTGGCGCGGTGCATTTTGGTACCGCCCAGGCCGTCCAGAGTGATGTTCACCTGGGGCATGTTGGTTTCCGCATCGAAGCTGCTGGTGGCGTTGGCGACGTGATCGCCGGTCAGGATGATCTGACGCTCCAGCTCGGCACCGCCAAAGCGCTGCCTATCTGCCTCACTGCGGTAAGGGAACTCTTCTTTCATGGATACCAGCGTATCCGGGCTCGCCTCCAGGCGGAATTCCAGGTTGGCGGTTTTGCCGATCACCCGCTTGGCTTCTGCGGTGTCCTGAACCCCCGGCAACTGTACGATAATCCGGTTGCCACCCTGACGCTGCACGACCGGCTCGGACACACCCAGCTCATTCACCCGGTTGCGCAGGGTCACCAGGTTCTGGCCCAGGGCGTAGTCTTCAATTTCAGAAATCGCCGTTTCGCTCAACTGCGCGGTAAAGCGGAAGTCCTCTTCCCCGGCATCTTCGGTCTGGAATACCAGCGTGTCATATTCATCTTCCAGCAGGGCCAGGGCCTGGTCACGAAGCTCCGCCGAGCGGAAACGCGCCACAATGCTGAGATCCTCATCCACTTCCAGAGCGTTATAGCGGATACGTTCTTCGCGCAGCGTACCCTTCATTTCGTCGGCAGTGATTTCCTGACGGGTTTCGATGGCAGAGGCGATATCCACCTCCAGCAGGAAGTGCACACCACCAGAGAGATCCAGCCCCAGGCGCATGGGGGTACCACCCAGAGATACCAGCCAATCCGGTGTGGTCGGCGCCTGGTTCAGGGCGACCACAAAATCACCCCCCAGTGATTCCTGCAGGGTGCGACGGGCGGTCATCTGCTCGTCCTCACTGGCCAGGCGCACCAGAACGGCATTCTCGCCCAGCTCAACGCCGGTGTATTCAATGCCTTGGGACTGAAGCTGTTCTTTTACCCGCTCTACCGTGGACGCATCCATGGTGGTCGCACCGGATTGACCGGAGATCTGCACGGCGGGGTCGGGCGCATAGAGGTTAGGCAGCGCGTAAATGAATCCCAGGGTAACAACCCCCAGAATCAAGAGGTATTTCCAGAGCGGGTAGCGGTTATGCATAAACGGTTCCGTGGCTTATTCGACGGTATCGGATACGGATGAAGGCCCGGATTATACCGATTTCCCCCAAGACAACAATGAAAGTAGGGTAATGAACAGGGCGCAGCCGCACCCCGCCCGGTAATTTATGGCGTCAGCGGCGGCACGTCCTTACCGAGGGCCCGATAGAAGTCGGCCACGAAAGCCTCCAACTCGCCGGCGGCAATGGCCTCCCTCAGCCCGGTCATCACCAGCTGGTAGTAGCGCAGGTTGTGGATGGTCTGCAGCTGCGCGCCGAGGATTTCGCCGCACTTGTCCAGGTGATGCAAATAGGCGCGGCTGAAGTTCTGACAGGTGTAACAGTCACACTTCGGATCGAGAGAGCCGGTATCGTGGCGATGCTTGGCATTGCGGATCTTGATCACCCCCTCGTGGGTGAACAGATGGCCATTGCGAGCGTTGCGGGTGGGCATCACGCAGTCGAACATATCCACGCCTCGGCGCACGCCCTCCACCAGATCCTCCGGCTTGCCCACACCCATCAGATAGCGGGGCTTGTCTTTGGGCATATGGGGCGTCAGGGCCGACAGTACGCGCACCATATCTTCTTTGGGCTCGCCCACCGACAGGCCGCCGATGGCATAGCCGTCAAAGCCGATTTCCTCCAGGCCCGCCAGCGATTCCCGGCGCAGAGACTCGTACATGCCCCCCTGCACAATGCCGAACAGCGCGGACGAGTTGTCGCCGTGGGCGTCCTTGGAGCGCTTGGCCCAACGCAGGGACAGCTCCATCGACTTGCGCGCTTCGTCCTCGGTGGCCGGGTACGGGGTGCATTCATCGAAGATCATCACAATGTCCGAGCCCAGATCCCGCTGGACCTGCATGGCTTCCTCAGGGCCGAGAAAAACCGGGCTGCCATCAATGGGCGAGCGGAACGACACACCCTCTTCGGTAATCTTGCGGATATCCCCCAGGCTGAATACCTGAAAACCACCGGAGTCGGTCAGAATCGGGCCGGACCACTGCATAAAATCGTGCAGATCGCCATGGGCCTTGACCACCTCGGTGCCCGGACGCAGCATCAGGTGAAAGGTGTTCCCCAGGATTATTTGAGCGCCAATCGCTTCAATATCCCGGGGCAACATGCCCTTGACCGTGCCGTAGGTGCCCACGGGCATAAACGCTGGGGTTTCCACCACGCCCCGGGGGAACTTGAGCCGGCCGCGTCGGGCCAGGCCGTCTTCCCGGTCCAGTTCAAACTGCATAAAGGAAGACATCTGTTATCCCTCGGAAGGACTACCCGGAAGGTCGCGCGGAGCGGCCGGGTTGCGGGTGATAAACATGGCATCGCCGTAACTGAAAAAGCGGTACTCCTGAGCCACGGCTTCGCGATAGGCGTCCATGATGTGCCGGTAACCCGCAAAGGCGGACACCAGCATCATCAGCGTGGACTCGGGCAGGTGGAAGTTGGTCAGCAACGCATCCACCGCCCTGTATTCAAAGCCGGGGGTAATAAAGATATCGGTCTCGCCCTGGTAGGCGGCCATGCCCTGCCCCGGTTCGGCACGGGCGGCGGCGGTTTCCAGGCAGCGCACGCTGGTGGTGCCCACGGCAATCACACGACCGCCGGTCGCACGGGTGGCGCGCACCTGCTCGGCCACCTGTTCGCTCAGGTCCATGACCTCGCTGTGCATTTTATGCTCGGCAATATTGTCCACCCGCACCGGCTGAAAGGTTCCGGCGCCCACATGCAGGGTGACAAAGGCCAGATTGACGCCCTTGGCCTGCAACTGGGCCAGCAGGTCATCATCAAAGTGCAGACCGGCGGTGGGCGCGGCGACCGCGCCGGCCTTTCGGCCATACACCGTCTGATAACGCTCCCGATCCAGGGCCTCGTCCTCCCGATCGATATAGGGCGGCAGCGGCATATGCCCGAGACGCTCCAACACCGACAGCGCGGCTTCCTCCGGCGGGAAGTTCAATTCGAACAGGTCGTCGCGCCGCCCGGTCACCGCCAGGCGGGTGCCGTCTTCCAGCACGATCAGGCTGCCAATCTTGGGGGACTTGCTCGCCCGGGTGTGGGCCAACACCCGGGCATCGGTGAGCAGACGCTCCACCAGAATCTCGACCTTGCCGCCGGTGTCTTTCATCCCGAACAGGCGGGCGGGAATGACCTTGGTGTCGTTGAACACCATGAGATCCCCGGGCCGGACCTGCTCCAGCAGGTCCGGGAATTGACCGTGGGTCACCTTCCCGGTCGGGCCATCCAGCCCCAGCAGGCGACTCCCGCGTCGCTCGGCGGCCGGTTCACGGGCAATCAGGGATTCGGGCAGATCGTAGTAAAAATCCTGGCGGCGCATAAGACGTGTATTCAGGCAGGTTCAAAAGCCCGCAAGGGTACCGGAAAACCCCGAATTTGGCCACAAAATCACGGGCCTTTACGGCGGATGCGGGCTTATTAATACCGCTGCGCTCGGCCCCTACGCAACCTCCGAAGCCTCGCGTAGGGCGGATAAGGGCAAAGCCCGCATCCGCCGCAACCCAAAGCCCCAAACCTTCCACCACCAAAATCCTTGGTTGACGAACCCCCGCACGCTGCTATAATCCCGCCCCGCAACGCAGTAAACCTGTGCCAGAGTGGCGAAATTGGTAGATGCCGTACAGGATGTACAAATGTCGCGAAGGGCAGGAGCCCGAGAGCGACCGCAGGGCCAGCGCAACGCGCTGGTAAAGACCTGAAACCCGCACTAAAGCACATAGCGGCTTAGACAGTGCCAGAGTGGCGAAATTGGTAGACGCAGGGGATTCAAAATCCCCCGCCCGCGAGGGTGTGCCGGTTCGAGTCCGGCCTCTGGTACCACTTCTTGATAGCTCTACCTCAACTCCTATCCCGTAAAGTACCCATGCGGTGCCAACTATCGATGCGTCCGTTTTTTAGGCTGGTCCGCTGTGAGATCTTTCAGGGAGCCAGAAATATACTTATGGATGATACTGGACACGAAGGTCTGATACGGAACTCCCTCTCTCAACGCCCGCGACTGAATGGCCGTCAAGTCTCTATTGGAAATCCGGATATTGATTCGCTTGTCTTTTTTTGAAGTGTTATCTGCAACAGCCTCCAGCTCTTCTCTGCGAGACTCGGTCAACACTGATTCGAACTCGCCAGCTTCTACGGCGTCAAGCAATTCCTGCTCTTCTTTTGAAACTTTGGGCTTACTCATGATCAGCCTCCAAGGTACAACTCAGTTAAGATTCTGCTAGGGATCATCATAGTTGGGTTACGGCGGATGCGCTACGCTTATCCGCCCTACGCGGGCCTCGGTGCTATCCATAGCCCACCCGCCGTAATCCCATGCCGCGGGGCACGCATTGCGTGCCAAGAGACCAACCTCAGGCTAGTTGATTTCTTCTACGGTAAACTTCTCAAGGTCAATATGCTCATCGTCCCGGTTTCTCACCCGGATGGCGGTTTCTGACCGGGGGATTCCCGGCGCGATATCCAGGTAGAGCGGGTTATCGCCTTCCGCCATCTTTTCGAACACGTTCAGCATCTCGTCTTCATCGAAATGGATGATGAAAAGATACTTGCCGCTGTGAAAACTCATGCGCTTGGGTAAGGGCCTGGGCTTTGCGGCGTCTTCCTCGCTGAGGGGGTAACGTAAGTGATAGAGCTCGCCGTTGAGGTAATTGATCGTTCCCGGGGAATCCGGCCCCGCCATACGGAAGAACTCGGGACGCCAATGGTAGCGGGTGCGCATCCGCTCCCATTTGTCGAAGGGTATGCCTTCGGTTTCGAGGCGTTTTCGCTGCTCTGGCGTCAGGAATACCGTCAGTGACTTCTCGAAATATTGCTCTCTCGGCTTTGGATGATCGCTCATAAAAGCGTCGGACCAGTATTTCTTCCAGTCGTAATCAATGGGCTCAGCTTTTCCAAAAAATATTTCCTTGGTTTTACCAATACCGACCAGCCAAACCGCGACGTTCCCGCCAGGCGCCATACCCACCGTTATGCGCCGATACGTCAAGTGGCCGGCCGGGATTTTATGGTCGCTGTACCCTTCTTTGAAACCCCTCACAATAGCTTCATAGGGAAGATCAAACTCACCCCGATAGAACTGGTCCTCAAGGTAGGAGTAATAAGTAATACGCAAACGATCCGGCAATGGCTTTTGATCCGTCCCTGTCACGTGGGTAGATACGGGCATTCCCCAACCGTGATAAACCGTTTTACCGTCGGGGACGTAAAGTCCGTGATCTTCGCCTGGATACAGAAAAGTTCCGGAGATCACCTCCATCGGATAATCATTGGGCGCCGACTCGGACGCCAGCCACTCCGCTTTGGTCATAGAATCCTCACAACCGAGTAACAGTAACAGTGCCGATAACAGAGTATATCGGCGCCGGGTTTTAACCTTCATGGTATTTTCGCCTACGTTGGCCCTCGTGAAGTCTGGGCGCCATACCCACACTCGAATAGTGCGCAGAAAGATGCAGATACTGATGGCGAATAATACGAAGCAAAGGGTCACGACCCTGCCAATGTTCCGGTCTCGACTCACTACCCGATGCCACGTAAGCCTGTATGCGACTCTGCAGCTCCCGCAATTCGTCAGACTCTTCGCTCAAATCAACGAGCTCCGGAAATTTCTGCTCATTCATACTCACCCCCTCATCCTGAATAAACTCCGCCATCAGTTCCAACGGGATTTTGCTATAGCTGGTTTTCACCAGTTCCCGCTCGGCATGAATAACGTGGCTCAACGTATTGCGGGAAGTGGGTAGCCCCAGCTCCTCCGGGCGATACCAGCCTTGCGCCAGAAGCCAGTCCCGATCGCTGTGGCGGTCCCGCTGATGCCCCCGATAGACAATCTGAGCCTCGGGACCAGACCGGTAGCCTCCACCCACATCGCTATGGGCGCCGGGCAGACATATGCGTTGCCCTTTCCCTCCAGCACTATCAATGGTAGTCAGGGAAAAGTTACTCCGGTACTCCTCCGAAGCCTCCAATTGAACAACGCGTTTGGCTCTACGAATCGAGTCCAGCTTGAGTGCGTTCACATCGTTATTGAACGACATCCCATGGGAGGAAACAGTATCAAAGAGCCCGACCAGATTGACTTCGATTTGATCGGCAGGGAATCCCTCAATCTCCAGCTGCTCGGATATGGGCTCACCACCTGCGTCCATGAGCTTATGGATACAATAGCGGGCGCTCGCAGCCCCACGACTAAAACCATATAGATCAATGGTCAACTGTTTCAGAGTTGAGTCCTCCCCGGAGTTCTGAAACAGTTCACGTATGTTTCCAACGGCAAGTCGGATCCCTTTTGTAACTTTCGCCTCTATACCCGTAGAGCCGGTCCCCATCGCCAACCCCTTGCGATGGTCCGCCTCACGATCCTCGGTGCCAGCACCTTCGACATACAATTTCCGGGCATAGTCGAAACCTTTAGGTGGCGTCCTGTCATCAACCTGCGCTTCCAACAGAGCAATATTGGACCTTCCATTGTTGTAGCTTTGGTAGGCTTTCAGCCCAAGCCATTGATCCTGGAGCTCCTGATACACCTCAGTGTTATTTTCACGCTCCTCCACATTGGTGCGGTTATTGGCCGTCCCATCAAAAAACAACAGCAGCCGAACACTGAGCTTTTTCTTGCCCTCGTCACCCTCATCGCCGCCGCTAATGGGCGGCTGGGGCACAAACACGCCCTCGCCCACCTGTGTCATATCGCTCCTCCTTTGCTGATTTCCATTGCCTTGGGGCGTTTCTCCACGATCAGTGCGCCACGCAGGCCGGCATCGGACGAGCTGTACACCAGATGGCTTTGCGCCCTGGTGTTCTTCAGCAGATCAACTGCCGCCAGCGCCAGCAGCGAAGGGGCCGTGGCGCAGCCCAGGTCGCCGTAATACTCGGCGGGGTGCACCAGCTGGACGTCATCGCCCAGCCGGTCCCCGCTGCGGGTCATGGCCACGCCGTATTCTTTGGCCCAGTAACGCTCGCCGTTCATGCTGCTGTAAATACTGTGAATGGCCGGGCCGTTGTAGTCCGCCAGCGCCGCTTTGAACGCGACGTCCAACCCCTCGCCCCGATAGGGTTCGTCGCTGAACCAATGTCCGATCTCCCGTGCCAGACCCGGCGGATGCACGACGATAATTTGCCCGTTCTCCTCCAGAGCCCTCGCCGGGTCTGCGGTCAGCACTACAAACGCCGCGCCCTCCCCCGGCGCGTAGCCATCGTTTGGGCCCAGGGTCAGGAGCCGATTTTGCTGTTCCGGTATGCGCAGGCGGGTGTAATTATTCGGTGAATCACTGGCGCCAATGACCATGCCTTGCGGGTAGGCCTCCGCCAGGTAGTCATAGGCGAAGGCCACGGCCTCCAGACCCGCCGCACGGCCCGTGTGCCGGCTTCGCAACAATTCCGGCAGCAGCCAATCGTGGCCTGCCAGAGCCAGGTTGGTTTTGAATTTATCCAGGGGAAGGCAGTCGGCGCACAGCTCGGGCTCGTTCATGGCCAGAATCAGCGGCGCCTGCTCGGGAAAGGCGCCCTGCTCCGCCACCTGCCCCAAGGCATGGAGCGCCATTTTGATGGCATGATCTTGCGGTTCGCTGTGAAAGTCTCCCTCATCCAGCGCCCAGCCCGGGTGGTCAAACACTTCATCGGGCACAGACGCCAACCGGATGGGGTTGCCGCTATCGTCGACAAAGCGGGAGAGCGTGTATCGGTTGATACCGGCACCGGCCGCCGCCCAGACCATGGAAACGGAGCCACCAATGGCGTTTACCATGCCCATGCCGGAAAGATAGAGTTGTGGCGCGTCGTCCATATACGCATCGTCCTTGGTCAGACTTTGAAACCAGACCGAAGTCTAATCAGCGGGCTGAGAAGCCGCTAGTTGCGCGTGGCCGCCGGTTACCGTTTTGTGAATAGGCTCACAACAGGCGAACACCACGCGACCGGCTACGGCTACCAGCCCGATGCCGTCCCCCGTCAATTTGACAATCACTCTTGCCAGTGCTTAATTGGCCGAGCTTGGAGGCCTTAGTCAACCGGGCGGCCGACGGCCGGAAATCGCAAATATTATGGCGATCACGAGGCCAACAACGAACAGGATCCAGGCGACATTGGTGGCAGCACCCGCCACGCCACTCAGACCCAATGCCCCGGCAATCAACGCGATGATTAAAAATGTTAAAGCCCATGACAACATAGTTAGTATCCTTGTATTGCGTAAGTGGTATTTCCATACTACGGCGGGGTCCAGTCGGGCGCGTTAACCTACGTTAAGTGAGTAGAAAACAAGCCAGGTTATTTGTGAGTGATCTCATAGAAGGGAGAAAGAGCGTTGAACAGCAACTCTAGCTGCATTATTGAGCAGTTTGGTCGACTTGTTGACTTAACCGACAAAGAAAAAAACCTGCTCAGAACTCTGGAAAAAGACCCCAAGCACTACGCTAGTGGCGATCTGATTTGTGAGACGGGCAGCTCAACCACCTGCTTTTTCACCCTGCAATCAGGCTGGGCCTACTCTACCCGGGTTCTGGCTGACGGCCAGCGACAGGTGTTAGACATTTTTTTACCCGGGCAATTGATGGGCGTGCGCGACATTGGCTTCAACCGTTCCCTGTCGGACTTCATTGCATTGACCGACGTCGAAGCCTGCCCGTTCCCCCAACGACGGATTACCGAAGTGTTTGCCGAGTCTCCCCGTTTGACCGACTTGCTGTTCCTGGTTCTTGGCCTGGAGCACGCTATGCTGACAGAACGGGTGATCAACCTGGGGCGTCGCCCGGCGGCGCAGAGACTGGCACATTTTATCCTCGAAATGAAAGTGCATTTGAATCAGTTTGACGACGAGTTTGAATTGCCTTTGACTCAAACCATCATCGGCGATGCGCTCGGGCTATCTTCAGTGCATGTCAGCCGAACCCTGAAAGAGCTTCGGCAAAATCAGTGGATGCATTTTTCCGACGGCGTGGTCACCATTAATGATCTGGATGCCATGGTGGACTTCTCCGGGTTTAACAGGACGTACCTGGACTCCCTGGTGGATTGGCCACGTTGTCCCGCTGGCTCTTAACCTGGGTTATTGCCACTGCGTGATTTTGTACTTATTGTGTCGGCTCACTTAATAATGGAGCTTATTTATGCTAGATACGATCAAGTCTTCCACACAGCCCAAGGTTTGGGCTTTGGTTTTGTTAATGTTGCTCGGCGGCGGATTGATAACTGGTTGCGAGCAAGGGCCGGCAGAAGAAGCGGGTGAGGCAATTGATGACGCCGCCGATGATGCTGGCGATGCCGTAGATGATGCGACCGACTAACCAAGCCGGTAACCGGGGCGCTTTTGCCGCCCCGGCGCTCACAAGGAATTGTAGGTATTGGCCCCACCATCGTCACCACGAAAGGCGGGCGGCCACACTCACCTCATCAGCGCGCAATGAAAACGACCAGCCGTAGCGCTCACACAGCCGTTGAACGATACCCAGCCCTAAACCATACCCGTTTGGCGACGACGCCTCGGTCGGCGTATGCTGTTCATCAGCGTCACTGCGTACCTGGTTGGTGATAAATAGCACTCGCTCCTCGACGTGAATCGTGACCGGCCCTTGTCCGTCGAGCGTGTGCTCGAACGCATTACGCACCAAATTGTTGACCGCGATAGAAAAAGCCTGTGCATGTCCGCAGGCTACTGATCTTGATAGATCACCGATTTCAACATCGATAAAGTCGATCTCAACATCCACGAACTTACCGTTCAACAGGTAGCGCTGCTGGTCTATCGCTTGCCTTACCAGTGGCATCACCAAAAACTGCTCCTCGTACAGCCCGTCGTCGATTTCGCGAGCGAGACACAAAAACATCTCAATCGTGGTTTTCATGTCCAGTGTCGAACGCCTTATTCGATCCAGCACCTCCACATCGGTCGTCGACAGATCGCTTTGCTCCAGAAGCTCCAGCGCGCCTGTTATCACGGTGATCGGCGTGCGCAACTCATGACTGGCTGAGCTGGTAAAGTATCGCTCCCTCGCCACAAAAGCGCTGATGCGCTCAAGCGTCTTCTCTATGGTCTCAGCGAGCACGCCGACCTCATCATCGCCGAACCGGCTAGCCTCTATACGTTTATGATCTCCAGCCGATAGATTTTCCAGGTCGATGTCCTCGACCATCTTGGCGAGTTGCCAAACAGGGGCAACGGCCCTGCGCATCACAATGATTCCCAGCCCGAAACCGATAGCACCGAGCGCACCCACAACACTCGTGATAAGGAGCAGCCACCACCAGTCCTCTGACGATGCCGCCTCTATCCCGGCAACGTCCAATACCACAAATGCGTTGTTCTGTTCATTGCCAGCAGACACTACCGCGACATGCAATTCCTCCGCAGTGAACTCGTACAACCCCTCAGAGGGGTTTGTCTGCCCCCACTCCCGTAGTGACTCCGGCAAACCAGAGGCATCATCGTATCCGCGAGGGTTCGCCATCAGAGTTGGATAGTTATCGGCGGCACGCTGTAACTGATTCACCAGTACACGATCTTCGCTCAGCCTGATCGCAGCGAAGAAAGCCAAGCCCCAGACCACACTGAGCGTAGCAACACATATCGCAAAGGCAATGGCGACACGCTTGCGCAAGCTCTGCCGGTACATCAGTGATCGCGCTCCGAAATTCGATACCCGATGCGATGCACCGTATGAATCAGCGGGGTGTCGAACGGGCCATCGATAGCCTGCCTAAGCCGGTAGAAGTGCGAGCGAAGCGCATCACCATCGGGGCGCTCGTCAGCCCACAATAACGTTTCGAGCTCATCGCGAGCCACAACAGCCGGGGCCTCTTCCATCAATCGCTCCAGTAGTCTCATCCCGGCAGGCGTAAGGTCGACGCGACGCCCCGCCCGATGCACTTGCAGCGTAGACCTGTTCATCGTCAGATCACCTACGGTCAACAGGTTATCCGTATGCCGGTGACTGCGTTTGTACAGCGCCTGAAGTCTCGCATGTAACTCCTGCAATGCGAATGGCTTGACCAGATAGTCATCGGCTCCAGCCTCAAACCCCTTGATCTTATCGTCCAGCGTGTCTCTCGCGGTCAGCATAAGCACAGGCGTTCCTACTGAGCTGTCAGCTCGCAGTTTCTGGCAGAAACTCAGGCCATCCATCCCTGGCAGCATCAAGTCCAGAACAATCACGTCGTAGGTATTCGATAACGCCAGGTTCATGGCTCTTATACCGTCATAGGCGAAATCCAGGACGTAGCTATGCTTTTCAAGGTACGCAGCAATGTTCCCGCAAATATCGCGGTTGTCTTCGACAATCAGCGCTCTGATCGGCACTTCACCCAATTGGCGTACCATCTTTTCCCTCCGCTACCTGGCGCTATTTACCAGGCCCATTTACCAAGCATAGTCCAGCCGCAGACCAATCAGCGGCTCGGCTTCGCTACTGTCTTCTACTTCAACGCCTCGGCGGTAGTCAAACTCCGCCTCGTCACTCGAAGACGCGGCCGTTGCATTGATGACATCGAGAAAAGATGTCACATCTATGGGGACAAAGGCACGCCGATAGTCAACGCGAACGTTCACCAGGCTGTAATCGTCTTTACGACCAACATTACGCTCAGTGATCTCTTTTGAGTATCGCAGAGGCTGTCCGGGTCCCAGCACGTCTGAGTGAATAATATACTCTTCGTCTGGCCGGCCCGAAAGGTATTTATAGCGCCCGGCGACCTTCCAGCGGTCGCTGATTTCCCAGGTCAGGCCGAAGGTCGCAACATGCTTTCGGCTGAAGTCGGCGGCCACTTCACCGCGACCATCCTTCCGGTCTATGACTATATCGTTGTACGAGTAGGTTGCGGTCGCGTAAATACCTTCACGAAGGGTACCGTTCACCACGAAATCAACGCCGTACGATGTGCCTTCCCCCCTATTGGTAAAGACACCGCTTGTGCGATCCTGGTCGACCACCAGGTTATCGAGACTCTGATAATAGGCCTCCGTCAACACCGACCAATTATTGTTCAGGAAATACTTGACACCGATACTTCTGTGCGTAATTTCTTCGTTCTCAAGATCGTTTGACTCGTTGGCGGCAAGCTCCAGGAACCGCGGCGACTGATGAAAGAGCCCTGCGGTCGCAAAGTACCGAACCGTTTTATTCGGCCGCCAGTTGACGCTGAACCTTGGTGAGGCGAAGCTGTCATCAGAAAATCCGTCCCGCTCGACCCGCACGCCGGTACCAAAATCCCAATCACCGACTTCAAAAACCTGATCCACGTAGCCCGCATAGCTCGTTTCTTTCCGATTGACTGAAGAGTTGATATTCTCGGGAGTCAGCACAATATAGCGCTGTTCAGGGTCTGGCCGGAAATCATCGCTGTCGTAGACAAACCGGCTCCAGTCACCATCGAGGACAGTGTTGTAATCGAGTTCAATTTGCGTCAGCCGAACACCCGCACTGAATAGACCCCATGTATTCACGGTCTCAAAATCGCTTCGCCAGCCGGTCTCCGTTTCACCTTCACCGATGGTAATAATGTCCTCGCGCACCGGAAAGCTGGACGCCGGTGATCCCTCAGGCACTTGATCAGGAAATGCTTCGCCCTCTGAACTGATTTTGTCGCTTTTTCGGTAGTAAACCTTATTGGTCAGAACGGCGTCTTCACCAATCAAAGACCGCAATGTCAGTCCGTACAGATCACTGTCCTGTTCAGAATCCTGAAGCGCCGCATCCTCGAAGTTGGGCGATTCAAAAACATGGGTGACGCCGCGAGTATAGTCTTCGTGGGTATCCATCAACAGAACTTCGAACGTATGATTCTCGTTGATGGGTACAACCGACTTGACGATGATGTCTCTCAAGACAGGATCGCCAATATCCAGCTCTTCGATGGTTTCAAATAAGGCACCAAAATCCAGTCGTCGGGCCGAAACGAGCATCGTAGAGTCTTCAGTGATACCGGTAGGGCCGTCGTAGCCAACTTCAAAGCCCGCAAGGTCAAGGCGCAGACTCGCTGAAGGGCTTGGATTGCCATCGGCCACTTCCAGCTTCAGTAGCGATGCCGCCTTACCGCCATAGGCTGGCCCCCACCCTCCCGGTGAGAACTCGGCACCACTGATCACGTTCGGCGCGAAGATCGAGAAACGACCGCCACCTCCGACATCTTCGTCTTCACCCAGCGATGCATCAAAGTGCACCGCCTTATCGAACGGGAAGTCATCTACGAATAGCAGGTTATCTCTAGGGCCACGGCCGCGTACGCTAAAGTTGGCGAATTCACCGGTGGATGCCAGGCCTGGCAACCCGTCCAGCGAGAGGAGCGGATCGGCGCCACCGCCAACCGCACTGCGCAACGCCTCTCTATCGAGATAGGTGCTGGACGCTGAGGCAACGGCGGATCTATCCGCTTGCTGTGCTCGAACCAGCACTTCCTCAATCGTCTGCGGCCTGAGTTCGAAGCCAATCTGGACATTTTTGCGCGTAATCACACGGATGCTGGGTTCATACGCGGTAGCAAACCCGCCTTTAGCGACGTTTACCGTGTAGAGGCCGGGGTCGAGCTGCTCAACGACAACACGACCTTGTGCGTCGGTTTCTACTGATCGCGTGGCGTTGGTTTCCCGCTCCGTGAGCGTGATCTGAACAGTCGAGAGCGGCCGCTCAGTCTGATCTTTCACAACGATCGTCAGCGCACCGGGGGCCTCGGCGGCGTGGGTCAGAAGTGGAAACCCCATCAGGAACACCGACAGCGTCAACCACAATACCTGTCTCAAACGCCTGCCTATACTGCTATATCGCCTGCTCATATTGCCTTCCCTCCGAGAATCGACCGTAATGGGTAGATGAAACGTTCGGAGGTTAACAGCGTCAATGTGACTAAAACGTCGCTGAAATGTGAAGGCTCCACCAGAGCCTGGTGCGGATGCTCCGGAGAGGGGCAGAGCCAGCCGTCTGGGGCTACAAGGGTTCGCCCTCCCCTTCCAGTGCGCGTATCTGCCCCAACTCTTCCGCAGTCAGCGCTTTGTAACCCCTCAGATACGGCCAACCATACCCCCAGCGAAACCCGGTAGGCAGAAAGGGCGTACCACCGACTCTGACCCCTGCCAGCATAAGCAACGCGACTTCTGGCTCACCTACGTCGGCAACGCAATGCTTCAATTCATTATCCGCATCCATACGGTCCCTGTAGGTACCGCCTTGCCAATAGGCATAGTCATGGGCGATGCAGCAGGATAACCAGAGTTCGTTATTCTGGACTGTGCCGTCCGGAAAGGAGCTACACCCATCGGTCTCAAAGGGTTGAAGATCGCCGGCAACGGCACCGAGGGGAAGAAGCAGTAGCGTTGCCAGAGCTCTTTTCATCACAACCAACGCTTACCCTTTACCGGCACTCATAGCTATCGGCAGACGCCTCATCACCGCCAATATAGTGCGGATGCTCCGGATAGGCGCAGAGCTTTCGGCTGGCGGGCTCCGGGTTTTCACGGGAGGCGATGACATCCTCCGGCGCTTCGCCGTTTTCCACCCAGTCGACGACTACGCTCAGCAGATCAACGGAATCGTAGGTATTGGCCCCACCGGCGCAATGGCCCATGCCGGGTACGTGGTAGTAACGGCTGGCTTCGCTCCAGCCTTCATTGGCTTCACCCGCCCGCTGATAAAACCCGAGCGTGTCGTAGGCCGAGAACCAAGCATCGCTGACGCCGTGATAGAAGAGGATCTTCCCACCGCGATTGATGAAGGTGGAAAAGTTGGTCCAGCCGTAACTGTCGGTGCGCGACTGCATCGGATCATTGCGCAGCTGCGCATCTTCGGCATCGATATCGATCTCGGTCTGCTGGGCACTGGCGCCGGGCGAGAAGAAGTTCTCACCGGGAATATAGGTCATGCTCCCCTCGATCATACCGGTATCGACGGGAAAGGCGGGATAGATCTCGTAGCCGGCGCTGTTGACCAGCGGCGCGAAGGCCTTGTCGAGCGCGTCCGCCTGCGCCTGTGAGATACACGAATCGTCCCCCTCTTCCTCGCAGACAAGCCGGTTGGGGTCGAAGTCGCAGCCACGGACATTGGCGATGACCCCGTCTTCAAGACCATCCAGACCGTCGCATTGCGCCAGAAGCCCGTCATGCACCGCGCGGCGCTCTGCCGGAGAAAAGGCGCGGCCAACTTGCGGATTGCCCTCCTCGTCACGGGGCGCTATCTCGTTAAAGGCCACCACCGCCTTGCGCAGGGCGAAATTCGAGTTGCCCGTGCGCATGGCCGGCGCGCCGACCACGGCGCCGTCGAACAGCATGGGGTAGCGCTGCGCGGCCAGCATGCTCTCGCGACCACCGGTCGAGCAGCCGGAAATATAGGTATGGTGCGCCGCCTGCCCGTAATACGCCTTCACAATTTCCTTGCCCAGCTCGGTCACCTTGGCCACGGACTGTCCGGTAAAATCGAGCGCAGCCTGCTGATCGGCCATAAAGGACGCATCGAAACCGTGCTCGCCCTTGTGCCCACCATCGGTGGAAATCACCGCAAAACCGCGCGCCAGGGCCGGCGTGTCGCCGGCCGCATTGCCGCCAAGCGGCGGGTGCACGGTGCCATTCAGTCCGCCACCGCCCTGAAACAGGAAGCGGCCGTTCCAGTCCACCGGCATGGCCAGCGCGAAACCGAGGCCATAAGTCTTGCCGTCAGCGCCCTCGCGCTCATTGCTCATGCCCTCGACATAGCAGTGATCCGGCAGCTCCACCGTCGTGCTGGCGGGGCCGTCGCCGAAGTTGAATGAACCGACCGGTTTTTCCTCGGCGCTGGTGATTTCGGTGTTCGCCATGTCAAGATTGGTCATTGCCGAGCAGGCGTTGTTGACCGTCAAGGCATCGCCGCCGGAAAGCACGTTTGTCCCACATCCCGCGACAGCCAATGCCGCGAGTCCAATCATGAATCGGCTCATCGTTTTCGCTCCTTTTTATCGCGCCCCCAACAGTCGAGAGAAACAAGCTAGTAGGCTGTCGAAAGTTCCGGTATTTTAGCTCTAATAAAGTGGACCGCGTGGGTGCCCTACGAAGCGACGCGGTGCGCCAATTCTATCAGGCGGGCATCACGTGCTTTATCCAGCGATGACGCTAAGACGGCCGCATTGAATGTTTTGATGACCTGGGTCGATTCCAGTAATGGAGCTGCTTTTAATACATCGACCTTGTTGTTCTCTTTCATCCAGACCAATACGTCGGCCAGATGCCATACGGGCGAGCTACTGCTTACCGCTGGTGCCGGGAATCGTACCGTGGTTTTGGCCAGGGCCCCCTTGGCGTATTTTCTGATCGCTTGCCGGGTGACCGGTTGCACTTGTTCTGATATCCACTCGGCGATTTCCGACAGGTTAAGCAGGTCCGGCCCCGCCTCGGTCAATCGCGCGCCCGGAATGGCCGTGAGTACGTTCGATACCGCGCTGACCAACGCCGAGCTTGCGTCTTCGGCCTCGCGACAGAAGTCCAGGGCAATGACACCGGGTTCACCCGTGCCAACCAGCGCATCATCGCAGCCCGCCTCGAACAGCGCATCGAGGTAGCCTTCCGGGTCCGCTTTGGCGTTCGGCAAGTCGAAATGCAGAACAAAGTTATAGGTTTTCATCGTCTGAACCTTGGTGCGCGTGAATACAGTTATCGACCCATTGGCGAACCTGTCGGGCAAACGTTTCGGGATTTTTGGGCGTCGACCAGATGCTGCTCCGGCAAAAGCGCCCACACCGGCAGTCGCCGTCATTATGAGGGCACAGCAGCGCACCCCAAGCGTGGGCGCTTTTCCCTGACGGCTTATAGCGCCAACCACGGCCCTCCGCGTATTGGATCGCCGCTTCAATGGCCGGTTTCGGGTGTTTTGGTCTTGCCATCCTTTGCCTCCGAGGGTTATTTAAGCTTTTTTGTTGTCATATGACAACGATTTATTAGTTATAGAAAATTCCCTTTTTATTCCGGGAGTCAGTAATACCAACAGCCGCTTCCCTTTTATCAAATCATGGGTCAGGCCTTACGATTGAAAGAAAAGGCCCGTCCTCTACACTCCTATAACCTGCCCGCTGCCTCCGCCAGGCTAAAGACTATCGCCCACCTTCAACCCCTGCAAATCCCTCGGCGTAGCCCCCAAATCCCTCCAATTCTCCGGATGGCAGGAAAACAGTAGCACCTGATGTCGGCGGGCGGCATCGAACAGGATGCGTTTCATCTGGTCCAGGCGCTGGGCGTCGCTGTGGACCAGGGCATCGTCCAAGATAATGAGGGTGGGTTTGCCGGCTTCGCGCAGCAGGTCGGCGTAGGCCAGGCGGCTGATCAGGCCCATCTGCTCCCGGGCGCCGTAGCTTAGGGACGGCAGATCACCCTGCTCTTCTCCCGTGCCCTGGGGGCGTGTGAGGGTGGTGGGCATGAGGTTTTCGTCCACGCTCAAGTGGGCCTGGGGGAAGAGCAATTTCAGGTAGTGGTTCAGGTGTTTCTGCAGGGGCGCCTGCAACTGACGGGTCAACGCCTGGCGTTTGTCTTTGAGCAGGTTGAGCAACAGGTCCAGCGCCCGGGCGCGCCGGGTCAGTTCATCCCGGCGCTGGGCCAGGCGCTGGTTGATCTGCGCTTCTTCATCGCGCTTTTCTTCCAGGCCTTGGGCGCCCTGCTCTTCCAGGCGCACTTGCAGGTCGCGGATGCTTTGCGCCCGCTCTCGCGCCTGGGTTTCCATCGCATTTGCGGACTTTGTAAAGCGTTCGATGTCCTGCTCAAGCACTTCAGGCTGCGCGGCATCAATCTGCTTTTGCCGGGCGTCGATGGCGGCGGTGAGTTGATGCTCCCGGGCTTTGAGCTCGGTCAGTTCCTTATTGGCGCGCTCTTCGCGTGCCTTGCGATCCGGCGCTTGCAGTTCGGCGTTGAGTTTGTCCCATTCGGCGTGGGCGTTGGCACTGGCCTGCTCGGCCAAGCACTGTTGCTGTTGGTGTTGGTTGAGGGCGTCTTCTGCTCGTTTGAGTTCGGCGCGGGCCGCTTCCAGGTCGGCCTCGGCGTTTTCTTCGGAGGTTACGTCGGCTTGCACTTCGGGCAATTGCGCCCACTGTGCGCGCAGTGCTTCCAGGCGGGCGACGTCCTGCTCGGCGGTCGTGCGTAAGGCGTCGACGCCTTTGGGGGCGAGAATGTCCAGCCGCGCCTGTTCGCGCTTGATAGCTTGCGCCAGCCGCTGGCTTTCAGCGGCGCGCTGCTCGCCCTCTTCGAAGCTCGCAACGTCGAGACGCCGCCGTAAATTTGCCTGCTCGGATTGCAGGGCTTCCTGCTGGCGCAGTAGGTCGGCGACGTCGGTGCCGCCGGGTTGAATGCGCAAGCGGCCGATGCCCGGAATGTGCAGCTCGGTCGCTTCCACCAGCAGGGTTTCACCCTCACCGGTGACGGTCTCTTCGCCGACGGTGATGGATTGTTCCGGTTCCAGTTCGTAGTTCAAGCGGGTCGCGAGGGCTTTCTGTCGGATGACCAGTTCCGCCAGCGCCTGCTCGGTGCGTTTCAGTTGGGCCAGCGCGGTCGGGTCAATGTCTTTGGCGGGCTGCTGAGTATGCAGTTCCTTTAAGGCCGCTTGCAGTTCGTTGGCCTGTTTGAGCGCGTCCGCTTGTTGGCGCTGGCGTTCGGCCAGTTCGTCGATCTGCTGTTGCAGCCGGGCGCGTTCCGCCTGGTGGCGGGCTTGCTCGCGCAAGCTCCGTGCCCGCTCATAGGCTTGCTCGGCGTCGGCGCGGCGTTTTTCCAACTGGGGCCGGCGGGCGCGGCATTCCTGCAACTGGGCTTCGGCTTTGGCTTTGTCTTCGGCGCGCTGAGTGAGTTGGTGCTGCTGGTTTTCAAAGTCTTGCAGTTGCTGGCGATACACCGCCTGGCTTTGGCGGCAGGTGTCCAGGGCCTGCTGGTCCTGTCGCTGTTCGCTCTGCCAGCGTTGGACTTCGCTCAGTTGGCGTTTTGCAGCGTCGGCTTTTCGGCGCTGCTCTTCCCAGGGGCGGGCGGCATCTACGGTCTGCTTTTGTTCGATCAATACGCCGAGCTGATCCACCTGTTGGCGATACTGCTCGACGGACTGGTTCAGGGCGTCGAGGCGTTCCTGGCTGTGCCGGTAGTCCTCCAGTACTTTTTTGTAGTCTTTGGTTTCCTTGCCGGTGGTGGTCAGCAGTTCGGCGCGCTCTTTTTCCACCCGCGCGATCAGCTCGTCGCCACCGGTGCTGGCCACTTCGCCCAGGCTCTGGCCCAGTGCCGACTGCAGGTGTTCGCCCGCGTGGTTGACCGGGCCCTGAATGTCCTGCACCGCGCCCTGCTCTACCCACAGCAGGCCGGGAATGCCCCAGTGTTCGGCTTTGCTGCCGCCGCGTTTGGGGAATTGATAGCCGAGCATTTCGGCGAGTTTTTCTTCCGCCTCTTCGCCACTGAAGTGTTGGCTGCCGACTTTGAGGTCGCAGCGTTTTTTGCCGAGGAATCGCTTGTTGAGCGTCCAGTGTTTGCCTTGCCAGTCGAACTCCAGTTCAATTTCCGGGGTGGCCGACGTGTCGCCCCAGGGCTGAAGGTCGTCCACGCTGCTGGATTTGTAGCGCTCGAAAAAGGCGGCTCGGATGGCGCGCACCAGGGTACTTTTGCCAGACTCGTTGGGGCCGACAAAAAGGTTGATGCCGTCGGTGAGATCGCGGATTTCCAGGGGCTGGCGGAACTGTTTGAGTTGGTCGAGACGCAGACGGGTCAACTTCATTGGGCGCTCTCCACCTGTTCGCTCTCGGAAGTCGTGCCATTTTCACGCAGCATGCCGGCCAGTATCGCCAGGGCCGTGCGGGCGGTGTCGGCTTCCTCGCCCTGGCCTTCCTGCCGCTCGCGCAGCTCGCCAATAACCTCGCCCACGTAACCGTCCGCGTGCAGTGCGGCGATATCCTCCTCGGTGGGGATCAGGTTCAGCCCGGACAGGTGAGACTGAAAGCTGCGGTGGCGGGCCTCGGCCCCACCGAGGTAGTGCAGCAGCGTCTGGTAGCCGGACAGGTCAACTTCGCCATCCAGCGTCAGGTCCACCACCGAGCGCGGCGGCAGAGCGTCCAGCTCGGCGATCAGCCGATCCAGGTCGCTGGCGACACCTGCGGCCAGGGTGCCCTGGTGCTTTATCCATTGGAACTGGCCGGTGGTGTGGGCCTGTACCTGAGGCTCAGCACCGGGCCGTTCAATATCGACAATCAAGGCCTGGCCGGCGCCATTGTCTTTGAATCGCTCCTGCTCAGGCGTGCCGCTGTAACGCGTGCGGGCGTCGATGGTTTTGTAGCCGTGCCAGTCCCCCAGGGCGAGATAGTCCAGCCGGGCGGTGGCGGCCCGGTCGGCGGCAATGGGGTTGGTGGAGTCGATTTCTTCGGCCAGTTGGCCCTCGACGCTGCCGTGGGCGAGGCCGATGCGTAGCAGGCCTTCGGGGGTGTCGGCACGATCAAACCATTCGGTGAGGTCGTTGTAGGTCTGCCGTTGGGTCAGGGGCGCGGGCAGTACGGCAAAGCCCAGGTCCTGATAGACGCGGACTTCCGGCGTCAGTAGCAGATCGACATTGTCCGGCACGGCGCTCAGGCGCTGGGCGTGAGTCCAGACGCTTTCCGCCAGGGCGGCGTCGTGGTTGCCGGGGAGGAGCAGCCAGGGGCCGGTAAAGCCGGCCATAACCTGAAAGGTGCGGTGGATGGTCCGATCCGATAAGTTCTGAGCATCGAACACATCCCCGGCGACCAGGACGGCATCCACGGCCTGTTCGGTGGCCAGTGCAGCCAGCGTCTCAATGACGGTGAAGCGGGCGTCCGCCAGGATTGAGGCGTCCTCTTCGGCGAAACGGCTGTACTGGCGGCCGATCTGCCAGTCGGCGGTGTGGAGAAAGCGGGGCATGGGGCGATCCCTGTCGGTTCAAGCGAGCATTTTATAACGAGTGGAGAGTGTACCTAAGTTGCATGGGTTGCCATAGGGTTTGGAGATGACGGCCGCTGGGTGGCAGGGTTTGGGTGGGAGATTGTCGGCTTACGCGCTTTGCGCTAAGCCGACCTACGAGGGGGCGGTGGATGTGGTTGGGGTGGGTTACGGCGGATGCGCGCCTTTGGGCGCTTATCCGCCCTACGCAGATTTCGGGTGTTAGCCGCACGATGGACAACGGGCGGCATGGGTGCTTGACGGTGTTGGTTGGCTTGTGGATACTGCCTGAAAACGAACACGGACCTGCTTTCATGGATACGGCGCGCCGACAATTGGATCATCTGATTGAGCAGGAGGAACTCGCTCCTGCTGATTACCAGCACGCGGCCACGTTGCTCGGCCTATATCCTTCCCTGCCCCGCTGGCGACGTTTCCTCGATCATCTTCTGCTCTGGCTCAGCGCTTTGGCGCTTGGCTTTGCGCTGCTGTTTTTTATTGCTTACAACTGGACCGAGCTGGGTCATCTGGGTAGGTTTGCGCTGGTTGAGCTGGCGCTGCTTATCGCCGTGAGCGCTTATGTCTGGAAAGGTGGACGAGGGCTGGTGGCGAAAGCGGCACTGTTTGCCGCGGCGTTGGTGGTGGGTGGTTTACTGGCCCTGTTTGGTCAGACCTATCAGACCGGCGCGGACCCCTGGCAGCTGTTTTTTACCTGGAGCCTGATGATTCTGCCCTGGGCGCTGATTGCCCGGTTGCCCGCACTCTGGGTATTGGTGACCGGGCTCTGGAACCTGGGCACGATGCTCTATCACGGGACCTTCGGCTCAGTCTGGATTCTGACCGGGGAAACCAGCCTGGCCTGGGCGTTGCTGGTGATCAATACCCTGAGTTTGATTGGGTGGGAGCTGGCGGCCCGCCGATTGACCTGGCTCGATACCGGATGGGCTCAGCGCCTGATTGCCGCCGGCGTCGGGATGGCGGCCACCATATTGGCGTTGATAGGCAGCTCGGACACCCTGATCAGTGCCGAGCTACTGATCTACGCGCTGGTGTTAGCGGCCATTTACGGCGTTTACCGGCACCTCAAACCTGACCTGTTTATGCTAGCCGGCGGCTGCCTCTCCGTGATTGTGGTCATCGACGGGTTGTTCATTGCGCACACCGACCTGCAGGAAGACGGTGTCTTCTTTCTGCTTAGCGCCATCACCATCGGCTCGACCACGGCCCTGGTGAAGTGGCTGATTCATCTGAACCGGCTTATGCACCATGAACCAGAACACTGACGCAAAGCGCCGCCTCGCCGAAGCCGGTATCGACCTTAAGCCGGGCAATGATCAAGGGCCGGTGATTCCCTGGTATCTGCTTGTTCTTCAGGGAATCGGTGGTTGGCTGGCCGCGCTGTTTCTTCTGGGTTTTCTCGGCCTGGGATTCATTCAGGCGCTGGATAAGCCGATCATCGCCCTGGTGCTGGGTTTACTGCTGATCGGTGGCGCTTTTGGGTTATTGCTTCACCGACAGAGTGTTTTCCTCGAGCAACTGGTATTGGCCTCCAGCCTCGCGGGTCAATTGCTGGTCGCCTATGCGATCGCTTACTGGCTTGATGACATCAACGCCCTGTTCTGGGTTGGCATGTTGATCCTGCATTCGGCTCTTGCCGTGCTGATGGCGAGTCAGTTGCACCGAATATTTTCTGCGTTGTTTGCGGGCTTATCCCTGTTTTTTATCGGCGTGGAAACGGGAGCCGTGTACGGTATTCCGCCCGTCGTATTGGGCATCACCTGTGTATTTTGGCTGAACGAATTTCACTACCCTCAGCACCGCAACGCCCTGAAAAGCATCGCCATGGGACTGACGCTCGGGCTGCTGGTTATGCAGTACCTGATCCGTTTTCCCGAGCTGGTGGAAGACAGCCTCGCAATCGCCTGGTTTCCCCACTGGCTGGGCGAGTGGCTGACCGACGCCGCGCTTGGCTATCTGGCCTACCGGGTGATCCGCGTGAACCCAATGGCGCTGACTGGACGCGCATTGGTTATCAGTGCGGTCACCTTGGTGCTTCTTTGTCTGGCCTCATCTTATGCTTTCGGTCTGACACAGGGCGCGGCCTTGATTGCGCTGGGGTTTGCCATCAGCCACCGGATCGTGATGGGGCTGGGCGTACTGTCTCTGCTTTTTTCCATTTCCACTTACTATTACCGTCTGGACCTGACCCTACTGGAAAAATCTTTCACTTTGCTGGTTCTCGGACTGTTTTTTCTCGCCGTGCGTTATGGCTTGAACCGTTGGTCGGCCAGCCACCCTGGAGACGTAACCGATGCGTAGGGGAATAGCACTGGTCACCGCCGTGGCCATATTGGTGCTCGTCAATTTTTCCATTTATGAGAAGGAGCAGCACCTGGCCCAGGGTGAAATCATGTATCTCGAGCTCGCCCCGGTGGACCCGCGCTCGCTGATGCAGGGGGATTACATGACCCTCCGTTTTGAAATCGGCAATCAGATACGTGACGCCGTCGATTCCAATGGCCCGGCAGACAGTGAGCGGGAGGAGATTTCCGAGGGTTATGCGGTGGTGCGTCTGGATGAACGGGGTGTGGCGCACTTTGTTCGGCTCGCCGCTTCGAACACAGCGCTTGAGGACAATCAGCGAGCCCTGTTCTTTCGGCACCGCAATGGGCGGATTCTGTTTGCCACCAATGCCTTCTTTTTTCAGGAGGGACAGGCCGAGCGTTATGAGGCTGCCCGTTATGGGCGGTTTCGAGTGAATGAGGAAGGCGAGCCCCTGTTGGTTGGGTTGCATGATGACGGGTTGGTGAGGTTGGATCCGGTGGATGGGTAGGGATTTTGCCGGGTACCTGTGTTTTCGGGGCGCCAGGCGTTATCATTCACCTTTACGAGTCGTACTGGAGAAGCCTACCGTCTCATGACCGCCATCAATCGGACACTAGCCATCATGTTTGCCGACGTTTCGGGCAGTTCAGCCCTGTATAAGCGTCTTGGCAACCTGTTAGCGAAGCGCTCAGTGGACGGTGCCATCGACATCATGACGCACGTGACCGAGAGCTATCAGGGACATGTGGTCAAAACCCTCGGGGACGAGGTGATGGCCCGCTTCGATACCGCTCAGGCCGCCTGCGACGCTGCCGTTGCCATGCAGCGGGAAGCCCGCCATGCCGGGGTGGCGCTACGTATCGGTATTGCCTTTGGTCCGGCCCTGCTGGATGACAATGATGTGTTTGGGGAGGCGGTCAACGACGCGGCTTTTGTCGCCAAGGTGGCCCGGGCCAACCAGATTGTGCTCACCCAGACGCTGGTGGATGCGCTTCAGGGGGTCACCCGGGAGCACTGTCAGGAGTTTGACCGCGTGGCGGTCAAGGGCGAAACCCGGCACAGCCTGATTTACCGCCTGCAGTGGGAAACCCCGACCCAGAGCCACAGCGCCACCACGGTGATGTCGATCGAAGAGATCGCCGGAAAAATGAGCCGCTACCAACTACACCTGACACTCGGTAATGAAGAACTGACCATTCACCCCGAGCAGACGCCCTATATTATCGGCCGAGACCCGATCAAGGCTCACCTGCACATTCAGTCCGGGCTGGCCTCGCGGGATCACTGCCATGTGATTTTCCGGCGCGGCAAGTTCGTGCTGGTGGATCACAGTACCAACGGCACCTACGTCTCGGGCCCGGATCAGCCGGAAATGTACCTGCGACGGGAAGAGTTTCCGTTGTTCGGTTCGGGCACCATCTCCATCGGACAACCGGCGGAGCGCGCCGGTGAATGGCTGATTCACTACCGACTGTAACTCCAATCACCTGACATTCATCGACCGCCGGACCCTATCATCGTGACCGATTCCCAAAACACACCGCGCCCCGCCGGACTGCTTCGCCGTTTTGCCGCCATGGTGTATGACAGCCTGCTGTTAATTGCCGTGGGGCTGGCCTACGGTGCGCTGGTGACGCTGCTTAACGTGCTGATTCAGGGCGCGCCGGCCGAGCGCGAAGCCATTGAGTGGGGTTATTGGCGACTTCCCGTGTTCATCGGACTGATTGCGGTATGGGTGGGCTTTTTCTATTACTTCTGGGGCCGTTCAGGGCAGACGCTGGGGATGCGGGCCTGGCGGTTAAAGCTGACCGACGCGGTTTCCGGTCAGTTGCCAGAGCCCCGGCAACGGCTGATGCGAGGACTGCTTGCGCCCTTGTCGCTATTTCTTGCGGGGCTGGGTTATTTCTGGCTGTGGGTGGACCCGAAAGGCCACACCCTGCACGGGCGCCTGAGTGGCACCCGCGTTTGGTTGATGCCCAAAGAGCCCAAATCCTAAGGGGCTGCAAAGTCACTGTCAGTGAAACCACTGCCCTTGGCCTGAACGGTAACGACACCGGCACCTTCTTCCAGAACCAGTGTGCGGTAGTCCTCCCGCAGACGCTCCACGTCAATCGAGTTCAGGGCCGTTACTAGCCGGTCGATGGTGTCGAAACGTCCATCATTGCGATAAAAGTCTCCAAGGTAACGACCCGCCTCAGTGCCAAAGTCATTCGGTTTCTGGGTTACCTGCGCAATAATGGAGTTGCGCAGCGCCTCCAATTGCGATGGCTGTACCTGGGCCAACGTCGGCTCGAATTCCACCAGAAAGCGCTCCACCCGAGCCTGAATCTCGGGCAGTGCTTTATCCGAGCTTTGCACCAATACCATCAGAGCGGGATGCTCCGCAAACACCGTAATGCCCGCACCTACCACATAGCCCCACTGCTCTTCGGTACGTAATTGAGTGTACAGCGGGTTGTTGATGAACTGATTCAATAGCAACAGTGATGCCCGGGTTTCCATATCGGTATCGCTACTGATAAAGGCACGCAACCAGCCAACATCGTTGTGGGGAATTTCCCGTTTGATTGACATGCGCTCACCTGGCTCAGGGGGTGTAGCGGTTTGCACGTAGACCGGCCCCGGCTGTCGATCCGGCCCGAGAGCCCGCTCAGCGTGGCGCGCCAGAGTCTTGACCTGCGCAGGGGTGTAATGGCCGTAGGCATACAGCCGCAGAGTACTCACCCGACGAACTGTCTGTAGGTACTGGCGCACCTGCTCAGCCGTGACCGACTCGCTGGCAACCAGTATCTCGTCACGGTCCCACTCCGGAGTACGCACCTGCCAGCCCAGCCAACGCTGAACTTGCTGCATGGGCGGATCTTGTTGATCGCCGCGTAGCCATTCCTGCAGTCGATCACGCTCGCGCTCCAGGTCACTCTCGGTAAAGTCCAGCGCCGCCATATTGTCGACCAGCTGATTGGCGAGCTCAGGGTGCTTTTCGGTAGGCCCGCGTAACGTCAGCGTCTGCATATTGTTTTCAGAGCGGTCGAATTTTATATGAATACCCGCGCGCCCGGCCCTATCGACCAGACTGGTGCTCATTTCAGAGAGCAATCCATTCACCAAGGCGCCCAGCGCGTAGTGATGTGCATCGGTCATTCCCAGGTCCGTATTCCACACATAGTGCAGTAGTCCGTTACCATCCTGGTGATGTTCGGCATGGCGGAACCAGACGTCCACGCCGGGCTCACTAATCAGATGAGTGAAGCGTTGAATGTCATGACTGATGTCTTCACTGTCGTCCCCCAGAGCCAACTCATTGGCTGGTGGCAGCGTTAGCTCAATGTTCTGTGCCTTTTCGTGCCAGCGTGTCAGATCTGTTGGGGTGATATCACGCACGGCATAACGGCCAACATAGTGAGGAATGTCGGTATCAACCGGCTCACCGTCGCTGATGTGCCACAGGCGCATGCGTTCGGGCGTCAATTGCGCGAGTACCGCACGAATCCATTCCGGCTGGTAATCAGCATAGCGGGCCCCGAGGCTATTGACGTACTGAACCGGGAACCGGTGCATAAGGGCGCTGGCATGCACCGCCTGCTGCATGGGCTGGGGTGGCGACTGGCGAGCAAACTCCCGCTTGGCTAGCAGCCGGGCCTCCTCGTAGTAGTGCTCCTGCAAGCCATCGCGCTCGATGAGTGCCAGATAGGCAAGCGTCGCAGCAATCACGCGATCACGCTGCTCCATGCCCCGTTCGGTGGCATCAATATTGATACGCAAGACACCATCCGGGCCATAGAAATTTGGCTGAGCACCGGCGGTCAGAACATTCGCCAGCCCCTCCTCTCGCAGGTAGTGCCCTAACGTGCCCGGCTCTTCCGAGGTGATCAGATTAATCAGGTATTCATTGGGTTTTGAGCGCCACCGATCCATATTATTATCGATAGGAAACTCAATGACCAACTGCTTCAGATCCTTCTGGGGCCGATAGTAAATGTGCTTACCGTGGGTCGTCGGTGGCAAACCCGGCACCGCAACTGACATATCCACTGCGTCTCCTTGGGGCACCGCAGCAAAATGACGGCGGACCAACGATTCCTGCTCCTCTAGCGGTTTATGCCCCACCAAGACCAGGGTCATATTCCGTGCGCCGTAGTAACGCTCGTAAAATGCCAACATCGCCTCATACAGGCCGCTATCCGGATCGCCAGGCAGGGTTTCTCGATTCCCGACATTCAGGCGCGCCGCCGGATGCTCGGGATTGGCGGTCAACCCCATGAGCTGATGCAGAATGCGTGAATCCTGGCTTTTGCCCATGGACCACTCGTTGTGGATGGCAGTACGTTCCTTGTCACTGTATTCGCGATCAAACAGCGGGGTTTTGAAATAGTGGCTGAAACGATCTAGCGCCGGGTCAAGGTGGTCATTGGGCACCTGAAAAAAATAACTGGTGTGATCGCTTGCGGTGTAAGCATTGGCAAAACCGGCATTCGATTCGAGGTATTCTTGCAGAGCATTGGGCTCTGGGTAGGCCTCCGTACCCAGGAACAGCATATGTTCCAGATAGTGGGCCAGGCCGGGAAACGTATCGGGATTGTGGTAGCTGCCAGCGTTGACCGACAGCGATACGGCAGACACTTCAGTGTCCGGCGCCTGCACCAACAGGACTTTCAAGTCATTATCCAGTTCGAGGTAGCGATACTCGCGGGGATCGTTGGCGCCTTTATCGACAATAATGGGCGCTTGATGACCGCAGGCCATCAAAGTCAACAAAAGAGTTGACCAAATCAACCACGCGCAGAACCAGGAGGTGGGTATCATACGTAGAGTTAGCATGCCGAGTCCTTCTGTCATGTAATTTTTGGTGCCATGGATCACGACCGCCCTCCATGGCGGTTCAGAGCCTAACCTTCGACCCAGAAAAAGTCAAAGTGACTATAGGTGCCTATCGGGTGCGGCTTAGCAGGAACAGGCCGAAGGCCGCGCAGGCGGCGATGGGGATCAGCACCGCCAGCAGCGGCGGAAAGCCGAACACCAGGCTGGAAGGCCCGAGCAGGCTCTGGGTCAATTGGAAGGCAATACCGAATACCACCCCGGTAAAAATACGCTGACCCATGGTCACCTCCCGCAGCGGACCAAAGATGAACGAAATCGCCACCAACACCAGGCTGATGGTCGCCAGAGGTTGCAGGGCTTTTTCCCAGAAGGCCAACCGGTATTCGCTGTTTTCCAGTTGTTGCTCCGCCAGATAATCCACGTAATAAACCAGATTGCGGATCGACAGCCCCTCCGGTGGCAAGGCGATGATATTCAGCAGATCCGGGGTCAGGTCAGTCTTCCAGCGCCGCAGCGCGTAGGCGTCCACCCGGGTGCCCTCTTCTTCGAAGTGAGTGACCGACACGCCCTCTTCCTGCCAGTACCCCTGCTGAAACGTTGCCTGCTCAGCGTAGCTGGCCTGCTCCAATTGCCGCTCATCATCAAACCGGTAGCGGGTGACGCCGTGCAGGATCCCGTTCGGTTGTACCGCGTTGAAATACAGAAACTCGTTGCCCTCACGGTGCCAGAGGCCGCGCTCGGTATTCAGGGCCCGCTGCCCGCCCAACGCGACCGCGCGCCGGCTCTCGGCCACCTGATCCGTGTAGGGGGTCACGTACTCGCCCAGCATCAACCCGATGGCAATAAACACAAATACGGGCTTGAGTACCAACCAGGTGATGCGGACCACCGATACACCGGCGGCCCGCATCACCACCAGTTCACTGGAGCTTGCGAGCAGACCGAGGCCGGCCAGACAGCCGATCAGACTGGCGTAGGGAATGTATTCGTAGATGCGCCCAGGCATGGTCAGCGCGATATAGATCAGCGCTTCGGACACATCATAGTCCGCCCGCAGGTCGGCCACTTCGTCGATAAAGCCACCGATCAGATCCAGCGAGAGAACCACCAGCAGGACCAGAGCGATGGCCGCGAATACGGTCCGGGCGATATAGCGACTGATTTTACGCATGTGCTGCCCTCCTTGACCGCCGTTTCTGACGCCCCAGTTTGAGGTTCTGCCAGCTCAGCATCAGCAGGGCAATGGCGAGAAACACCCCGTGTACCAGCCAAAACCCGGGCATCAAGGGGAAACTACCGGATTCCAATGCGCCACGCAAACCGCTCAGCGTCCCGAGGTACAACATGTACAGCACAATGGCTGGCAACATTTTGGCGTAGCGACCGCGGCGCGGATCGGTGCGGCTGAAAGGCACCGCCATCAGGGCCACCACCAATACCAGCACCGGCAGCGACAGCCGCCACTGAAGGGTGGTGCGTCGTTCCAGGTCCTCTGCCCCGATCAGTTCCGCCGTGCTCCAGGTGTCGGACTCGCCGCGCATGCTCGCTTCGATATTCGGTGGCTTCATGTACTGGGCGAAAGTCTCGAACTCGGTCACTTCATAGTTCGCCGCGCCGGGCTGCCCTTCGTAGCGACGGCCTTGGTGCAGGTACAGGTAGCGCTGCTCGTACTCCGGGTGCATGGCCTGTTCGGCGTATTCCGCCACCAGAACCGAGTGCCGTTCGGCCCCCGCTTCCCGGCCGCCCTGGGCCACAAACAGCGTCTGCAATCGGGTGCGATCATCGCTGACTTCGGTAATGTAGGCCATGGAGTTGGAATCACCGAGCGCCTGAAAGCGCCCGGGCTGGATGGTGTCGAACTCGCTGCGGGTTCGCTGCTCGGCCAAGATGGTTTCGGTGGCGCGGGCGCCGGTGGGGCTGATCCAGAGGCTGAGTAGAGCCACCAACAAAGAAAGCATGAAGGCGGGAATCAGGGTAATGACCACCAACTGCGCCTGACTGATACCACAGGCCGACAGCACCACCATCTCGCTGTCGGTGTAGAGCCGACCGTAGGCCAACAGGATGGCAATAAAAAAGCCCAGCGGGATGATCAGCTCGAGGAAGCCCGGCAGGCGGTAGCCCATGATGGTAAACAGCACATCCACCGCCAGCTCACCGGCGGCCGCATCGGCCAGGTATTTGACAAAGCGGCCACTCATGAAAATCAGCAGCAGCACGCTGCTGACCGCCAGAGTGGTCACCAGAATCTCACGATTGAGATAGCGAAAAATAATCACACACGCATCCCGTCTGTCGCTCAAGCGGTCACTCTCGCCATGAGCGACCGCGAAAAAAAGATCGGCAACCCGCCCGACACAATTTGCCCTGCGTCGCGGATCGCGTAAACTTGAGACATCAGCCTGCGGCCGATTCCGAGGGGTGGCATTATCCCCTACTCGACCGCATTTGTCTCGACCCCCAACGCAATGGAGTACCGCCATGCAAACCACGGCCAAAGTCGTCAATGCCCTTACCGACCGCAGTGACTGCCTGATTGTGACCGCTTTCGAAAATCAGCAGTGGTCTCCCGCCGCCGAGGCGCTGGAGAAGCAGGCCGGGCAGTTGGCCGCATTGTGCAAGCGCGACGGCTTCAAGGGCAAGGAGGGCGAAACGCTCCTGCTGCCCACACCGGAGGGAACGACGGCCAAACGCGTCCTGGTGCTCGGCCTGGGCAGTGCAGCCCCCAAGGCCGCCAGCTTCCAGCGCGCCCTGGGCAAAGCGGTGGAGGCACTGAAAACCACACCAGCAAAATCCCTGACCCT
This sequence comes from Marinimicrobium sp. LS-A18, assembly GCF_000463525.1. Taxonomy (NCBI): domain Bacteria; kingdom Pseudomonadati; phylum Pseudomonadota; class Gammaproteobacteria; order Cellvibrionales; family Cellvibrionaceae; genus Marinimicrobium; species Marinimicrobium sp. LS-A18. The sequence continues at coordinate 429,192 of NZ_AWEP01000002.1, read as the reverse complement.
GTGCCTCAACGGCGTGACCGTCGAGGACCGGGATCTGCGCTGGACGGCCCGTCAGGTAACCTACACGCTGGGGCTGAGCCAGTACCGGTTTACCCGCTGCAAAAGCCAGAAAGGTGAGGCCTCGCCCTTCGCACCCACCAAAGTGACACTCGGCTGCGCCAAAAAATCCCAGGCGGCGGAAATCAATGCCGGCCTGAGCGAAGGCGTCGCCCTGGCCAAGGGCACCAACTTCACCCGCGAGCTGGGTGACCTGCCCGGTAACATCTGCACTCCCAGTTACCTCGCCACCGAGGCGCGCAAGCTGGCGCGCAACCAGAAAAAGCTGAGTGTGAAAGTGCTCGATGAAAAACAGATGAAAGAGCTGGGCATGGGCTCGCTCCTATCCGTCTCCGCTGGCAGCGACGAACCGGCCAAGCTGATTGTCATGGAATACAAGGGCGCCGCCAAAACCGAAGCGCCGGTGGCACTGGTAGGTAAAGGCATCACTTTCGATACCGGCGGTATCAGCCTGAAGCCCGGCGCCGGTATGGACGAGATGAAATTCGACATGTGTGGCGCGGCCAGCGTGTTCGGCTGTATGCAGACGCTGATCGAGCTGCAACCCAAACTCAATGTGGTCGCGGTAGTGGCCGCCGCCGAAAATATGCCCAGCGGCGGCGCCACCAAGCCCGGGGATATCGTCACCTCCATGTCGGGCCAGACCATTGAAGTGCTGAACACCGACGCGGAAGGCCGTCTGGTGCTGTGCGACGCACTGACCTATGTGGAGCGCTTCAAGCCCAAGGCCGTGGTGGACATCGCCACGCTCACCGGCGCTTGCGTTATTGCGCTGGGTAACCACGCCACCGGCCTGTACAGCAACCGGGACGAACTGGCGGAAGCCCTGCTCTCGGCCGGTGAAACCGCCGGCGACCGCGCCTGGCGCTTGCCCCTTTGGGATGAGTACCAGAAGCAGCTGGACAGCAATTTCGCCGATATGGCCAATATCGGTGGCCGCGAAGCCGGCAGTGTCACCGCCGCCTGCTTTCTGTCCCGTTTCACCGGCAAGTATGCCTGGGCGCACCTGGACATTGCCGGTACCGCCTGGCGCTCCGGTGCGGCCAAAGGCGCAACCGGTCGGCCGGTACCGCTGCTGATGCACTACCTGCTCAGTCAGGCCTCATGAACCGGATCGATTTTTACATTCTGCCGTCGGACGCGCCCGAGGCGCGCTGGCATTTTGTCGGCCGCCTGGCCGACAAGGCCTCGCGTCTCGGGCACCGGGTGCTGATTGCCGTCGACAATACCGAGCAGGCCAAGGCCCTGGACGAGCACCTGTGGGCGCAACCGGAGGACAGCTTTCTGCCCCACCGGCGTCTCGGGGATACCGACGCGCCTGCGGCGCCCGTGGAAATCACCGACTCCGAGCAATGCGGTGATCATCGCGATGTGTTGATCAACCTGCGTACCGCTGTGCCCTCCCACTTTGAGCAGTTTGAACGACTGGCCGAAGTAGTGATTCAGGCGCCGGAGGTACTCAAAACCACCCGGGAGCACTTCAGTTTTTACAAGTCCCGGGGTTATCCTGTTCGCCACCAACAACTGTAATCGAGCGTACAGCCATGGCCGAGCGCAAAGGCGATACCAAAGATACGCTCCTGGATGAGCTGGAATCCATCAAGGGACTGCTGCAAGACGAAGATGATATTCCCATACTCAGCGAGGTGATCGAGGCCATTGAGCCGCTACCGGCGGATCGCCCACGGCAGCCGTCGCTGTTTCAGTCTTCCAACGCAACCGGTGTGCACTCGGCTAAACCCCGTCCGGCCAGCATTACCCGGGCCACGGGCGAAAACCCTTTTCTGCCCGAGCATATCCGGGCCCGCCTGCACGGCAACCGGCCACCGCCGCTGGTGGAGGAGCTCGCGGCGAACCCGCCTGCGCAACCCCGGACCGAGTCTCCTACCGACCGACCTCTATCCCGCGCAGCTCTGATTGAGGAAGTGGTACAGGCCAGCCTGCCCGACATTGAGGCCCGCTTGCGGGCTCGGCTTTCCTCATTGACTGAAGAACAACTGCAAACCCTGATCGCGGACGACCACGCCCAAAGCACTGAAGGCCCGATTTAAAAGGCCAAAAAAACAAAAGGATAGCCACTATGGAAAACGCCGGACTCGCGATTGCCCTGATCGGGATCGTCGCTTTATTTTGCCAGTGGGCGGCCTGGCAGGCCCGATTGCCGGCGATTCTGTTTCTGCTGGTTACCGGCCTGATTCTGGGCCCGGTCGGCGGCTGGCTGGACCCGGACGCGCTCTTTGGTGACCTGCTGTTCCCCTTGGTGTCGCTCGCGGTCGCGGTGATTCTGTTTGAGGGCAGCCTGACCCTCAACTTCCGCGAGCTTGGCAGTCTGAGCACGGTGGTGCGCCGCATGATCACGGTCGCCGCCCCCATCACCTGGGCCATTGTCGCGGTCACCACCCACTATCTGTTCGGCATTGGTTGGGATCTCAGCATTCTCTTCGGGGCGCTGATGGTGGTGACCGGCCCTACGGTCATCACGCCGCTACTGCGCAGTGTCCGGCCCTCCGAGCGGGTGGCCAACATTCTGCGTTGGGAAGGGATTGTGATCGACCCGGTGGGTGCCCTGCTGGTGGTTGTGGTGTACGAGTTCATTGCCACTCAAAGCCAGGCGGCCGCCTTTGGCCACAGCGTACTGCTGTTTCTGGAAATCATTGTGGTCGGCATGGTAATCGGGCTGGCGGCCGGTTATCTGTTGGGTAAAATTCTGGCCCGTCAGTGGCTGCCGGAGTATCTGCACAACCTTGCCACGCTCAGCCTGGTATTCATGGTGTTTACCTTCTGCAATCACCTGGCACACGAGTCGGGTTTGCTGGGGGTTACGGTGATGGGCATGTGGCTCGGAAACCAGAAGGATGTGCGCATTCACAACATCCTCAACTTCAAGGAAAACCTGACTATTCTGTTCATTTCCGGGCTGTTCATCATCTTGGCCGCCCGCCTGCCCCAGGAACAGCTCATTGGTATTTTTACCCTGGCGCCACTGCTCCTGTTGCTGGTCATTCAATTTGTTGCACGGCCACTGTCGGTGGCTTTCGCCACCCTGGGCTCACCGGTCAACTGGCGCGAGCGCATTGTGCTCAGCTGGATCGCCCCGCGGGGTATTGTGGCGGCTGCGGTGTCCGCCCTGTTTGCCCTGCGCCTGGAGGAGCAGGGACACCCGGATGCGCACTGGCTGCTGCCTCTGACCTTTGCCATCATTCTCGGCACCGTGGTCTTCCAGAGTGCCACTGCCCGCCCCCTGGCCCGCGCCCTCAAAGCGGTGGAACCGGAACCGCGGGGCGTGCTGATTCTCGGTGCCAACGCCGTGGCGCGAACCATCGGCAAAGCGTTGATGGAACAGAAGCTGCCAGTCATGGTGTGCGATTCCAACTGGGAGAATATCCGCACCGCCCGCATGGCCGGGCTGCGCACCTTTTACGGCAACCCCACCTCGGAATACGCCAGCCAGCGTCTGGAACTGACTGGCATTGGACAACTGCTGGCTCTGTCACCACTGCGTGAACTGAACGTGATCGCCTGTATGCACTATCGCAACGAGTTCGGGCGCGAGAACGTCTACACCATTCGCCACACGTCTGAAAATCACAAGGCGGAGAAGCATCACGTGGCCGACGACCTCAAAGGCGCTACCCTGTTCACCGAGCGCGCCACCTACGCCAAGCTCGCCAGCCTGATTGGCGAGGGCGCTGAAGTTCGGGTTACCCGGCTGACCGAGGAGTTCACCTTCGAGGCCTTCAAGAAGAGTAAAACCCGCGGTACTTTGCTGCTGTTCAGCATCAGTGAAGATGGGGACTTGCGCCCCTTTGTGGCGGGACGGGAGGAAACACCAGAGAGTGGCTCAGTGCTGCTGAGCCTGGTACCGGCGGACCAGTCTTCGAAAGAGGTGCCGGTCCCTGAGACGGACACGCCGCCCGAGTCGCCTTCGTTACCGGACTGACCGCGATACCGGGAAGGTTTACCTCCCCTTCCCCAGCCACTGTTCCAGGTGACTCTGAAGCGCTTCATAGCGCAGAGGCTTGCTGATGTGATCATCCATACCCGCCGCGCGGCAGCGGTCCTGGTCTTCGTCGGCGGTGAATGAAGTCATGGCAACGATCGGCAGGTGGCGGCCACCGTCATCCGCCTCCGCCTCCCGGATACGCTCGGTGGCCGCTATCCCGTCCAGCTCCGGCATGTCGCAGTCCATCAATACCAAATCAAACTTTTCTTTCCCAATGGCCGACAAGGCCTCTTTGCCATTGCTCGCCACATGGACCTGGCAACCCAATTTTTTGAGCATGCCGGATACCACCATCTGACTGACCCGCTGGTCTTCCACCAACAGGACGCGGCGCCCCGCCACCGGATTGATGCCATCGTCTTCCTCTTCGGCCAACAAGGCCTCGGAGGTATCGTGGCTCAGCAGCCGGTGTACCAGCGTTTCGTACAGCTTGCGGTGCATGATGGGTTTTTCGATACAACTCACCTGCGGATACTCGTGCAAGTGGTTCTTGGTTTCGTCGCTGTCTCGCTGCAGGAGACTCATCGCAATGATCTGGGCCAGACCGCTCAGGGCCGGCTCGGTGGCAATACTCCGAGACAGGACCAGGCCATCGAAGCTGTCGAGCTTGTTGTAGATCAGTACCAGGTCTTCAAGCTGCTCGCTCTGTGCGCTGGCTTTCAACTGCTTGATCGCCTGGGTGTGACCATACACCCGGGTGGATTTCATGCCCCAGCGCGCAAGCTGGTCCACGAGATCCAGCGCCACCACTTCCGGAATATCCACCAGCAGGATTCTCTTGCCGCGCAGGCGCTGTTCCTGCTGGCCAACATCCTGATAGGCCACCACGTCCAACTGCACATTGATGACAATGCGCTTGCCGGACTCCCGGTTCTCCACCAGATTGACACTGCCGCCCATGCATTCGGCCAGGCCTTTACAGATGGACAGACCGATACCGCGCAGATTCTGATCGGAGCGCTCGTCAGTGTCCTCATCATGTGCGGTCCGGGAGGCATCACTGATCACCAGTTGCAGCTCACCGGATTCATTCTCACCGGGGTGAAACACTGCCTCCACGAAGATCTGTGCCATACCCGAATGTTTGACCGCATAGGTCATCAGGGTGCCGAAAATCTGCCCCAACCGGGTGGCATCGCCCTCGACTCGCCGAGGCAACTCCTGGTCAAACACGTAGTTCAGCTCAATCCCCTGCTGGTGGGCCTCCAGAGCAAAGTCCTGAACCAGCTTTTCCAACAGGCGGCGTAGATTGAACGGCACTTTTTCCAGCTCGAGAGATTTGGTGGTGATCTTGGAGAAGTCCACCACATTGTTCACCAGATCCAGCTGCCGCTCGGCGGCCTTGCTGGCAAGCAACAACAGTTCCCGGTGGCGCTCGGACATCTGCTCGTCGTCCACCAGAGCCAGAGTGCCCAGAATGTCGTTGAGCGAGGAGCGAAACTCCTGCCCCAGGTTGACCAGAAATTCGTTCTTCAGCTCGATGGCCGCCTTGGAACTGCGCTGCTCGAACTCCAGCCCTTTGGCCCGCTCGCGCAGCGCGTAGTTGGCTTCCAGCCGCTCCCAGTATGTATTGGAGGTCACTTTGGCCTGGTGGCTCAGCATGGTGTAAAACACCAGCATAATACTGCCGTACAGGTAACCTTCGACACTGAACAACAACACCGCCGTCAGGGCGGCGGGCACCTGACCAATAAACAGGTAGGTGGTCAGGAAACGCCGATAGGGCGCGAACACGTTGGCCACGCTGGAGTAGAACACCACCGAGTAGAGCCACATGATCAGGGTTTCATCCCGCATCCCGTTCAGCCAGGTCAGGCTGACCAGGATAAAGGCCCACCAACCGGCGCCGAGAAACGACGCGAAGAAATACTGATTGCGCCAGCGCGCCGGCGCCCGGGCGTAGAGGGTGTCAAAGCGGAACAGGTAATAAGCGCGCAGCAAGGTGACCAGCAGCAGGCCGACGATCAGGACAATCGACAGATTCTGGTAGTTCTGGAAAAAGTCACCAAACACCAGACAGGAGACCGCGACGATAAAGTTGAGCACCAGCCCGCGACGGCTGTACTTAGCAACCCGGGCATCGGTGTCGCGCATGATCTGGCGGTCTTTCTGGACTTTGGAGGTGGGAACGAACAGTTGCAGCATGCGCGACCTTCCCGAACGATATTATGGATTGATGACTTCAACCAGAATGGTCTTGATCAGAAAACCGGCCAACCCGAGTGCCAGGGCCAGGAAGAGGATGAAGGTGCCGAACCGCCCCGCTTTGGACTCTTTGGCCAGGTCCCAGACGATAAATAGCATGAACAGAATCAGGCCACCAATTCCCAGCACCAGTGACCAACTTTCAAACTGCTCAATCGTCATACCTGAAAACACCTCAAATGACCGATCTATTGACTGGCGACATTGTATAAAAAAAACGCCGCTACCGATAGCAAAGGCTTGCAAGCCGCAACGGAGGAACTACACTCAATAAGCCTGTTCGCGGCTATTGGCCGCTTTTGCAGGCCAGTTCACACAAACCGACGGAACGCTTGTGGTTCAGCGTCGTCACACTGTCCGGGGGCGCGATGTCGCGCTTCCGGTAAAACCACGTCCAACAAGAACCCAATCACAGGAGTTGATGCTATGAAAACCCTTATCTGGCTCACCAGTCTGACCCTGATGGCCGCAGTGGTTACCGGCTGCTCACAGGAAGAAGCCGAGAATACCGTGGAAGAAGCGGCCGAGGAAACCCGCGAAACCACCCGCGAAGCCTGGGACGAAACCAAGGAAGCGACCGGCGATGCCTGGGAAGCCACCAAGGAGAAGGCTGACGAGGCCGGAGACGCTATTCGCGAAGGTGCAGAAGAGGCGGGTGACACCATGCAGGAAGGCTGGGAAACCACCAAGGAAAAGAGCCGTGAAGCGGCCGATGAAATGCGCGACACCATGGATGGCGACAACGAGTAACAGGCCGGATCACAGACCCGCCGAGCCCATCAGGACAGGCGGGTCTTGAAATCCTCGTAGCCGAACTGACGCACCACTTCCAGCTCATCCGTGCGGGAGTCCCACAAGGCGATTGATGGCAACGGAATGCCATTGAAGGTGGTGGTCTTCACCATGGTGTAGTGGGACATATCGTCAAACAGCAACCGCTGCCCTACCCTGAGCGGCTCGGCGAAGCTGTAATCCCCCATCACATCCCCCGCCAGGCAGGTCATGCCACCCAATCGATAGGTATGGGCCAGCTCGCCGGGCTCTCCGGCACCCCAGATATCCGCGCGGTAGGGCATCTCCAGCGTGTCCGGCATATGGCACGTCGCCGAGGTGTCCAGAATGGCCTGGTCCAGCTGATTCCAGGTGATGTCCAGAACCTCGGCTACCAACACACCGGTGTGGATTGCCACGGCTTCGCCGGGCTCGAGATAGACCTGCACATCGTGACGACGACTGAAGTCCTTGATCAGCTCAATCAGGGCGTCCACCTGATAACCCGGCTGGGTAATATGATGGCCACCGCCGAAGTTCACCCACTCCATCTGCTCCAACCAGGGGCCAAACTTTTCCTCAACCGCTTTGACCGTCCGCGCCAGGGGCGGTAGATCCTGCTCGCACAGGGTGTGAAAGTGCAGGCCGGAAATCCCCTCAAGCAGCTCAGGCTCAAAGCGACTGGCCGGCACCCCCATGCGGGAGCCCGGCGCACAGGGATCGTACAGCGGGACTTCCCCTTCCGAGTGTTCCGGGTTGATCCGAAGACCAAAACGCAGCTCCGGGCGACGCTGCTGGGCGGCCAGGGCCAGATCGCGGAACCGGCGCCACTGGCTGAAGGAGTTGAACACCACGTGATCGGAGATCTCTAGGATTTCCTTCAGATCCGACTCCCGGAACGCCGCCGAGTAGGTGTGCACCTCACCGCCGTAGTATTCCCGTCCCAGGCGCGCTTCATGCAGGCCACTGGCGCAGGTGCCGGACAGGTAGCGGGCGGTCAGGTCCCCCAGGCGCCAGCAGGAGAACGCCTTGAGCGCCGCCAGCACCTTGGCCCCGCTCTCGCGTTGCACACGATTGAGGAGCTTCAAGTTCTCCTCCACCGCGGCGACATCCACCACGAAACAGGGGGATGGAACGCGCTGAGGATCAAAGTGTTTGAACGACGCCGTCATCAGTCTTCCATGCCCGTTTTCTGGGTGACTTCTTCCACTTGCCAAGGCAAACCGTACTGGTTCAGGTCATCCATAAACGGATCCGGATCCAGCTGCTCCATGTTCCACACCCCGTCTTTCATCCACTTGCCTTCCAGCATCATCTTGGCACCGATCATGGCGGGCACACCGGTGGTGTAGGAAATGGCCTGGGACTTCACTTCCGCGTAGCAGGCTTCGTGATCACAGATGTTGTAGATGTAAACGGTCTTGGGCTTGCCATCTTTCATCCCCTGCGCCAGACAGCCGATGCAGGTTTTGCCCTTGGTGCGAGGGCCGAGGCTGGCCGGGTCCGGCAGCAGGGCCTTCAGGAACTGCAACGGAATGATCTCTTTGCCCTCGAAGTTGACCGGCTCAATGGAAGTCATGCCGACGTTCTCGAGCACCTCCAGGTGTTTGAGGTAGTTGTCGGAAAAGGTCATCCAGAAGCGGGCCCGCTTGATTTCCGGGAAGTGCTTGGTGATGGACTCCAGCTCTTCGTGGTACATCAGGTAGCAGTTTTTCGGTCCGATGCCGTGAGGGAAATCAAAGGAGCGCTTTTCGCTCAGCGGATCGGTTTCCTTCCAGCCACCATTTTCCCAGTAACGCCCCTTGGCGGTCACTTCCCGGATGTTGATTTCCGGGTTGAAGTTGGTGGCAAAGGGGTGACCGTGATCGCCCGCATTGCAGTCGATGATATCCAGGGTGTGAATCTCATCCAGATGATGCTTTTTGATATAGGCGGTATAGACGTTGGTCACACCCGGGTCGAACCCCGAGCCCAGCAGTGCCATTTTGCCCGCTTTGACGAATTTTTCCTGATAGGCCCACTGCCAGCTGTACTCGAATTTGGCTTCGCCCGGTGGCTCGTAGTTGGCGGTGTCCAGGTAGTGCACACCGGCTTCCAGGCAGGCGTCCATGATGGTCAGGTCCTGGTATGGCAGGGCCACGTTGATCACCAGGTCCGGCTTTTCCTGGTTCAGCAGTGCCACCAATTCGGGGACATTGTCCGCATCCACCTGGGCGGTTTTGATCGGCCGATCAAGCTGCTCGGCAATGGCCTTGCACTTGGCTTCAGTGCGGCTGGCGAGCACGATCTCTTCAAACACTTCGGGGACCTGGGCGCATTTGTGGGTAACCACGCCGCCGACGCCACCGGCGCCAATGATGAGTACTTTTGCCATAGTGTTGGCTCCTGAAAGCAATATTCAAATTGTCGAGAAGGAAGATCTTGTGGCAACGGCGGATGCGCTTCGCTTATCCGCCCTACGGCTGAGCGCAGCGGTATAAACCCGCGTAGGGCGGATAAGGGCGAAGCCCGCATCCGCCGTAACCAAACCCCAGATACACCGCCAATACCACAGTAGCGAACGTAGGGCGGGTCGGTCCGACGCATCAGAGGGCGAAGCGCATCCGCCGCTACCCTACACCACCCGGCGTTACCTTAAGCTACCGCTCAAAATACGTATAACCCCGCAAACTATCGGTAAACGCCGCCAACATTTCCTGTCGGTCGGATACCGTAATGCGCCCGTCGCGCACGGCCTGTTCGGCGGTGGCGCGGAACTGCTTGAACATCGCCTGGGGGTCGTATTCCACATAGCTCAACACATCGGATATGCTGTCGCCGTGCAGCTCGTGCACAAACTCCATGCCGCCTTCGTTGTTGATGCGAATGCTCGCCACGTTGGTGTCACCAAACAGGTTATGCAGGTCGCCCAGGGTTTCCTGATAGGCGCCCACCAGGAACACCCCCAGATAATATTCTTCGCTGGCTTTGACCGGATGCACGGACAGGGTTTCGGTATTGCCGTGCGGACCCGCAAAGCGATCCAGCTTGCCATCACAGTCGCAGGTCAGATCGGCAATGATTGCCTGGCGCGTGGGCTTTTCATTGAGCCGATGAATCGGCATGACCGGAAACACCTGTTCAATCGCCCAGGAGTCCGGGAGCGACTGGAATACGCTGAAATTGCCATAGTAAATATCGGCCAATTGCTGCGGAAGGGTTTCCAGCTCCGCCGGGATGCGCTTGAGCTCCGGCAGCAGCGCGGCAATTTTCTGCAGACCGGCCAGGTACAGGTTTTCCCCGAACGCTCGTTCCCGCAGGCTGATTTCGCCCCGGTGGAACATATCGCGGATCTGATCCCGGTAATAAGTGACGTCGTTGTAGCTTTCCTGCAGGTTGTTGGGCGCAATCACCCGAATGGCGTGCCACAGGTTGGCCAACTGGGCATGACTGTCTTCCGGCAGGTGTTCCGGTAGCGGCGCCGGGTCAAAATGTCCGACATCCAGAATATTGAACAGCAGTACCGAGGTGTGGGCCACGGTGGCCCGCCCGGATTCGGTGACAATCACCGGGTGCTCAATATCGTGAGGGTCCAGCGCCTGCTGGATGGCTTCCACCACGTCCACGCAATACTCCTGAACGGAGTAGTTCCGGCTGTGCCCGCTGGTGCTGCAGGTGCCGTCGTAGTCGATGGCCAGACCGCCGCCGAGGTCCATATAGCCCAGCGGCGCGCCTTCGGCTACCAGGTCGATGTAATAGCGGCAGGCTTCGAACACACCGGCCCGGATGCTGCGAATATTGGGAATCTGGGAGCCCAGGTGAAAGTGCAGCAGCTGAAAGCAGTGCAACAGGCCCGCTTCGCGCAGGCTATCCACCACCTCCACCAGTTGGATGGCGGTGAGACCAAACAGGCTGCGATCACCGCTGTCCTCGCTCCAATGTCCCTCGACCTTGGTCGAGAGTTTGAGGCGCGCACCGATGAGCGGATCAACGCCCAGGGCGCGGCTGCGCTCGATGATCAGCGGTACTTCGGCGGGGGTTTCCAGCACGAAAAAGCACTTGAAGCCCAGTTTGCGGGCCTGCAGGCCAAGGTCGATAAACTCGGCGTCTTTATAGCCATTGCAGATGATCAGGCTTTCCCGGTTCTGCAGGGTCGACAGGGCGATCATCAGCTCGGCCTTGCTGCCCGCTTCCAGCCCGTGGTTGTAGCGCTCGCCAAAGCGGGCAATTTCCGCCACGATATGGCTCTGCTGGTTCACCTTGATCGGGAAGGCACCGCGGTAGCAGCCCTGGTAGCCGGTGGTTTCCATCGCCTGGGCAAAGGATTCGTTCAGGATGCTGATCCGACTGTCCACCAGGTTTTCCAACCGCAGTAGAACCGGCATTTCCAGCCCGCGCTGCTGCAATCCGTGGGCGATATCCATCAGGGATACCGTCGCTCCCGCCTGGCCATTGCTGGGTGAGCGTACCACCACTTCACCCTCGGGTGAGACGCCAAAATAGCCGCCTCCCCACTCTTCGATGCCATACAATTCAGATGAATGGCGTGCCGACCAGGCCTGGGATTCGTTGGATTCAGTCAATGCAGCAACCTACCTCTGTTTAACGTTGGCGAGACCCCCGGGAGCCGGAGGGAGAAGATGTGCGAAAGGCGCGCAATTTTGCCCAAACCGGCCCCAATTGCAAACCTTTTTTTACCCGGCCCGCCAGTGGGTCGGATTAGCGCACAGCGCGTAATCCGACAAAAAGGCACAAGGCGGTGGTTCGTCGGGTTGTGCTCCACTAATCCGACTTACTTTTGTCTGTCGGGTTACGGTTCGCTAACCCGACCTACGCCTGCTACGGCTGGCCCGCGGGCCGAGATCATTAAGGTCGTCAACCTTGCCAGAGTTTCCCTGTACGCGCAAATGACGCGAGCCGCGCCATCACTCGCTCTGCGCCTCCAGGTAGCGAATCAACACCCCCATGTTCCTGATAAACGCCCCCGTGGAAATTCCCATGACCGGCTCCTCCGCCCGATAGGGTGATGTATCCCACTGATCCCCCACGTGTCGGCTGCCAAAATCGCCCGCCGCAACCGCTTCCGGGGCCGGCCCGATATAGGGGTTGGAGGTAAAGCGCAGGGGCGTCGGCCAATAGCCCTGGTCGTTCAGGCCGGCGCGCACCCGGGCCGCATCGGCGGCCAGGTCACCGGTATCCACCGCCTCCTGAGCCCGGGTATTGAGGTCGGACACGCTGACATTGCCCAGAGTGAAAAAGCGGGGCAAGTCGGCGCTTTGGGGCTCCAGCAACGGTGAGCCTCGGGTGGCCTCCTCCCGGGGCATGATTTTGACCGCCCGATAGAGGGACCACAGCGCCTCGACATCGATATGCCGGGTGGAGCGATAATGGGAGAGAGCGCCGTCCGGGCTGTAATCGGCATAGTACTCGCCGTTGGTCACGTTGGAGCCCCGCCGGTGGGTGTGTAGGGCTTTTCCGGTCCCGACTTCCACAAAGGTGGGATGGGTGCGTCCATCTCGCTGCTCACTTTCGGGCAGGCGCACCCGATCAAGCCAATCCAGCGCGGCGGGGATCGGCGCCAGAAACTTGGTATCACCGGTCAGACGGTAAAACTTGATCAGCTGATAGACATTGGCTGCCGTGGTACCCGGCGACAGGGATTTTGGCTCATAGGTGCGTGCCCCGGCCGGTTCCAACTCCAGCGTGTACTGCATGGCCCAGCCCGGCTGGGGCGGCCCCATCCGGGTGACCAGAAAGCTGTTCATGGCCCGGATTACCGGCTCGCGCAAGTCCGAGCGGCCCAGGGCCTGATAGCACAGCAGTAGGAACTCAATGTTCTCCTGGGCCACATCATCATTGAAAGTCAGGAACGAAGTGTAATCCGGCTGGCCATCTTTGGAGTGCTCGTAACGCAGGGGATAGCGCTGGGGCCAGCCACCGATCGGGTATTGGCTGTCGAGGACAAACTGGATCGCCCGTTCCAGAGCCGGGCGATAGCGTGGGTCCCGCTCAATCATATACAGGCGCAGGAGAAACTTCGCCGACTCCATGGTGCCCGCGTCATCAAAGGTGGCATTGCCGTAATAATGCTGGAACTCCTCCAGCCGCCAGGCGTTCTTCCCCACGGTATTGTACCAGTGCTTCAGGGATTCCTCCCCGGCGTAGTCCGCCACATAGTTCCAGCCGCCGGAGGGGTGCTGTGCCCAGATCAGGGCGTTGGCCACCTCCTGTGCCGCCTCGTAGTAATAGCGGTCCCCCGTTGCGGCCAGGGCATCGAGGTAGAGATGCCCCACTGTGGCGGTGCCCGGAGGTTGAATCCAGATCATGGTGCGCTTGGCCTCCAGCTCCCCCCAGACCCGGGAGAAGTCCGGCAGGTAGGACCAGAGGTATCCGCCACGAAAACTTACCTCCTCGCGCATAAAGCGGGTGGCGTCTTTCATGGTCGCTTCAATTTCGGAACGGGATGGGGCGTCGGCCAGTGCGGACAGCGGGTACACGGAAAGCAGTACGACCAGCCACCGAAGTAGCTGAGTTCGGGTCATGCGAATCATCTCTCTCACCTTGTTGTCATCGTAATTATTGTTAATGGATGTGTTTTTATACTTGGATATTAGCGGTTCCAACCGCAAGGTCCCAAGGACTTTACCCGTCTTTTCACTTTTCGCGGTTACCCGCCCTTACCGATTCCCCATCCATCAACCTGACTCGCCCCCGTGCCGCCGGGCGTCAAATCCGGTAAACTGTGCCTTTCGCTTGCAAATTCCCCGACGACAAGGATTCTTATGACCTGGGCACCCCACGTGACCGTGGCCACTGTGGTGGAGCGGGACGGCCGTTTCCTGTTTGTGTATGAACACGCCGATGAGCGCGATGTCTACAACCAACCGGCCGGCCATCTGGAACCCCGGGAAAGTCTGGTCGAGGCGGCGATTCGGGAAACCCTTGAGGAAACCCGTTGGCTGGTGAAGCCCACCGCCCTGCTGAGTATCAGCCTGTACAATGCGCCGGCCAATGGCGTGACCTACCTGAGGCACACCTTTGTGGCCGAGGCCCTGAAGGAAATTCCCGAGCAACCCCTGGATGACGGCATCATTGAGCCGCGCTGGCTGACCCGGGATGAGCTTCTGGCCTGTAAAGCCCAGTGGCGCAGCCCCATGGTATTGGACGCCGTCGACGAGTACCTCAGCGGCAAACGCTATCCGCTGGAGCTTCTGCACCGTCAGCAGCACAACTGATTGAACAACACCGGATTCTCATGACAGCAGACACCAAACCCCGCGTCATCGTCGGCATGTCCGGCGGCGTCGACTCCTCGGTCACCGCCCTGATCCTGCAGCAGCAGGGCTATCAGGTCGAGGGCCTGTTTATGAAAAACTGGGACGAAGACGACGGCACCGAATACTGCACCGCCAAGGACGACCTGGCGGACGCCCAGCGCGTGGCCGACCGGCTCGGCATCAAGCTGCACACCGCCAACTTTGCCGCCGAGTACTGGGACAATGTATTTGAGCACTTCCTGGCCGAATACAAAGCCGGACGTACTCCCAACCCGGATATCCTGTGCAATCGGGAAATCAAGTTCAAAGTCTTTATTGAATACGCCGAAATGCTCGGCGGTGAACTGATCGCCACCGGTCACTATGTGCGCCGTCAGGACCGGGACGGGCGCACCTATTTATTGAAAGGCCTGGACCCCAACAAGGACCAGAGCTACTTTCTGCACGCGGTCGGTGAGGCCGAGTTTGCCCGCAGCCTGTTTCCGCTGGGGGATATCGAGAAGCCCCAGGTGCGTCGCATTGCCGAAGAACACGGCCTGGCCACCGCCAAGAAGAAAGACAGCACCGGCATCTGCTTTATCGGCGAGCGCCGTTTCAAGGACTTTCTGCAGCAATACCTGCCCGCCCAGCCCGGCACCATCGAGACGCCCGAAGGCCAGGTCATCGGCGAGCACGCCGGCCTGATGTACTACACCATCGGCCAGCGCCAGGGCCTGGGTATTGGCGGCGTGGCCGGTGCGAGCGAAGCGCCCTGGTTTGTGGCGCAGAAGGACCTGGAGCGCAATGTGCTGATTGCTGTGCAGGGCGAGCACCCGCTGCTGTACAACGACGGGCTGGAGGCGAGCCAGATTCACTGGATCAACGGCGAAGCGCCCGCACCGGTATTCCGCTGCACGGCCAAAACCCGCTATCGCCAGGCCGACCAGGCGTGTGAGGTCACCGTTGAGGGCGACCGGTTACGTATTGCCTTTGGTGAACCTCAGCGGGCCATTACCCCCGGGCAGTCGGTGGTGTTGTACGATGGCGATGTGTGCCTGGGGGGCGCGGTGATTGAGCGGGCGGTGTAATTCGCGTTTGGGGAGCGGCGGATGGGAGTCATACCGCTGCGCTCGGCTCCGCCCTACGCGACCCGCAGTGGGCGGGACCCGCACCGATCGCGGGTTGTCGCGAACCACCGAGGTATGCGTAGGGCGGATAAACGAAGCGCATCCGCCGTAACCCAACGCGCCGCAACCAACACCCCAAACAACCACCAAAAATGATGCGTTTACCATTTTAACCACCAACGAGGACCCAACACCCCCGTGACTGACAAGCTCGAAAACGCCACCATCGCCCTGGCGGGCCTCTTCCAGGCCGCCGGCCTCGTGGAACAACTGGCCAAAACCGGCTACGTACCCAGCGACGCCTATCGCTGCACCATCGAGAGCCTGTTCGCCATGGACCCGCCCAACACCCGGGCGGTGTACGGGAACACCCTCGCCCACCTCATTCCCGGGCTGGAAATCCTCCAGGCCACCCTGGAGCCCGGCAACCAGCAACACAAAGACGCCCTGCGTTACAGCCTTGGGGTACTGCACCTGCAGCGCAAACTCAGTGCGCGCAAGGACATGCTGGGCGTATTGGGCACACGTCTGAAGCAGGCCGCCCGACAGGCTGAGCTGTTCTCCAGCACCCACGAGAATGTGATCGGTAACCTGGGGGACCTGTACAAGGAGACCATCAGCACCTTCCGCTTTCGCATTCAGGTAACCGGGGATCAGGGGTATCTGCAACAGGCCCGTATCGCCAATCAGGTCCGCGCCCTGTTGTTGGCGGGCATCCGTTCGGCCACCTTGTGGCGGCAGGTGGGTGGCAGCCGGTGGCAGTTGATTTTTCAGCGCAAAAAGTTGGCCCAGACGGTTGACCGGTTGTTGCGTGAGGCAAAGGCGGAGTTGCATTGACCGTTTAGTATGGGTAACGGCGAATGCGGATAGCACAGCAGGTCGCGTAGGGCGGATAAGGCCAAAGGCCGCATCCGCCGTAACCAACCCCCGCCGCATCCGCCGTCACCATTGCGCTCGGCCCATACAACGCGCAAAACCACCCATTTTCCGGTACAATGCCCGCCTTTTCCAATCCGTTTGAACCCAAGCAAGAGACTCCCATGGCATCCGCAACCTTCGACCAACTCACGCCCCTGAACGCTGTTTCCCCCATCGATGGCCGCTACGGCAGCAAAACCGCTGATCTGCGCGCGGTTTTCAGCGAATTTGGCCTGATTCACTGCCGAGTGGCGGTGGAAGTGCGCTGGCTGCAGCGCCTGAGCGAACACCCCGACATCGCCGAAGTGACGGCCTTCAGCAAAGAGACCCATCAGCAGCTGGATGCCATTGTGGCCGATTTCAGCGAGGCCGAAGCGGAGCAGATCAAAGAGATCGAGCGGACCACCAACCACGACGTGAAAGCCGTGGAATACTTTCTGAAAAAGCAGTTCGCCGGCAACAAGGAGCTGGAAGCGGTACTGGAGTACGTGCACTTCGCCTGCACCAGTGAAGACATCAACAACCTGTCCCACGCCCTGATGCTCAAGGCTGGTCGCGAACAGATGCTGGCTCAGGCACAGCAGATCACCGATGCCATCGCCAAGCTGGCCCACGACTACGCCGCCGACCCCATGCTCTCGCGCACCCACGGCCAGACCGCCTCCCCCACCACCGTGGGCAAGGAAATGGCCAATGTGGTGGCGCGCCTGCGCCGTCAGATCAAGCAGATTGAGCAGGTCGAGCTGCTGGGCAAAATCAACGGCGCCGTGGGCAACTACAACGCCCACCTGGCTACCTACCCGAACATCGACTGGGCCGCCAACGCCCAGACCTTTGTCGAAGGCCTGGGCCTGACCTGGAACCCCTACACCACCCAGATCGAACCGCACGACTACATCGCTGAGCTGTTCGATGCCATCGCCCGGTTCAACACCATCCTGATCGATTTCGACCGGGACGTCTGGGGCTATATTTCCCTGGGTTACTTCAAGCAGAAAACCATCGCCGGTGAGGTGGGCTCCTCCACCATGCCCCACAAGGTGAACCCCATCGACTTTGAAAACTCCGAGGGCAACCTGGGCCTGGCCAACGCGGTGTTTACCCACCTGGCGCAGAAGCTGCCAATTTCCCGCTGGCAGCGCGACCTGACCGACTCTACCGCCCTGCGCAATATGGGTGTGGGTTTTGGTTACAGCTTTATCGCTTATGCCTCCACCCTCAAAGGCATCGGCAAGCTGGAAATCAACCGCGCCCGCCTGGCAGCGGATCTGGACAACGCCTGGGAAGTGCTGGCCGAGCCCATCCAGACCATCATGCGTCGCTATAACGTTGAAGAGCCTTACGAGAAGCTCAAGGCGTTGACTCGCGGGCAGACCATCAACCAGCAGGTGTTGAATGATTTTGTCGACGGGCTGGATATTCCCGAAGACGCCAAGGCTGCCATGCGGGCGTTGACGCCGGGGAATTACATTGGGAATGCCGAGGCGCAGGCGAAGAAAATCTAGTTCAGGTAACGGCGGATGCGCTTCGCTTATCCGCCCTACGTATAGCACAGAGGTTGCGTAGGGCGGAGCCGAGCGCAGCGGTATAACCCGCATCCGCCGCAACCAAACTCCGTAACCCAACCATCAACCCTGCACAACAACGGTCTCCCCCACCATGCCCCTGACCCACCTGGGCGATATGCCCGTCGAAACTTTCCTGCGCGATTACTGGCAACAGAAACCGCTACTGATCCGCAACGCCTTTCCGGATTTTGAATCGCCCCTGGACGGCGATGAACTCGCCGGCCTGGCACTGGAAGACGAGGTGGAATCGCGCCTGGTGCTGGAAAAGGGAAAAACGCCCTGGGAACTCCGCCAGGGGCCTTTCGAGGAAGACGACTTCGCTGCCCTGCCCCCCAGCCACTGGACTCTGCTGGTTCAGGCCGTGGATCAATGGGTGCCGGAGGTTCAGGAATTGCTGCACCACTTCCGCTTCCTGCCCGACTGGCGGCTGGATGACATCATGGTGAGCTACGCGGTGGATCAGGGCAGCGTCGGCCCGCACTTCGATTACTACGATGTTTTCCTGCTACAGGGAAACGGCAAGCGCCGCTGGCGCATCGGGCAGACGTGCGACAGCCAAAGTCCCAAGGTGGAAGGTACCGCGCTGAATATTCTGCAAGACTTTGAGGGCACGGAAGACTGGGTGCTGGAACCGGGCGACATGCTCTATATTCCGCCCGGTGTCGCTCACTGGGGTACCGCGGAAGGCGACGATTGCATCACCTACTCCATCGGCTTTCGCGCTCCGAGCGTGGCGGATATCTTTACTGAGCTGAGCCAGGATATCGCCAGCCGGCTGACAAACGACCAACGGTACCGGGACCCGGCACTGGCCCCTGCGGAAAACCCCGGCGAAATTCCGGCGGACACCCTGAACGCACTGGACGCATTGATTCAGAGCCACCTGACGCCCGAGGCCATTCAGGATTGGTTCGGCCGGTATATGACCGCTCCCAAATATCCCGACCTGGAAACGGAAGCTCCCGATGACACCGAACAGGGCTGGACCCACACAGCGCAACTGGAGCGGCACCCGGCCAGTCGCTTTGCCTACTGCGCCGACGGCGATCAGGCGACTCTCTATGTGGATGGAGAACAGTATGCCTGTTCACGTGCACTGGCTGAATGCCTGTGCGCTGACATTGCACCGGAAACCCGTGAGCTGAAAGCCAGTGCTCAGTCCGAGCAGGATATCGCACTCCTCAGCGAACTGGTTCAGGCCGGAAAACTCTGGGCGTAAGCCACCCTGATAAACGCGACCGGCGGCTCTATACGCCGCCAAGTTGACTGCCGATGCGATGGGTGGCGTTTTTCAGCCGCTCCAACACTTCTTCCTGTGTGCAGGGTAAGGGCTTGCACTGAATAAACGGCACGATCAGTGCGGCCACCGGGCCTTCCCGCCCCATCACCGGACAGGCGACGTCGGTCACGCCATCCACGAAATCACTGGCCCGACACATATAGCCTTGAGCCGCCGCTTGCTCAGCCTCAGCCAAAAACGACGGCATTCTCCGCCCCTGTTCGTCCGACGCCTCCAGCGCGGGGCGCCAGGCGTCCCGCTCCTGCTCCGAGCGCAATCCGTACAGCAACAGCCCCGACGCCGCCTCAATGACCCGGCGTCGATACCCCAGGCGCACGGCAAAGCCCAGATCCCGGGGGCTTTCAATGCGTGCGACCACCACTACCTGATCACCCGAGGCAACCACCAGATGGCAGGACTGCCCCACGTCCTGAGCCAACTCCTTCATAATCGGCAATGCCACATCCAGCAAGGTGCGAGTCGGCGCCTGAGCCATACCCAGAGTGAAAAGATGATTGGTAAGCTCGTAACCTTCCCCGTTTTCAGACTGGGCGATGTAACCCCGATACTCCAGCGTCAACACCATCCGGAACAACTCACTCACCGAACGTCCCAACTGCGACGCAATTTGAGAGGTCGTCAGCGGTACGCCCTCACGCGCCAACAACTCGAGCACATCCAGACCTTTTTCAAGGGCCGGTGCACGATACTTGCGTTCGGTTTCATCATTGGAACTGCTACCCGGTGAATCCTGTGCGGTAGAAGGCTTGGCCATGGTCACTCCTGAGTGCAAATTATCGCTCAAAGATACCACAGAAATTTTACATGTAAAAACGAAACCACCGCCTCCCGGCAGACCTCCGTCAAACGGACGATTCACCCAACGTGATGCAGTGCACATTGAGGTCGATTACATCCCATCGTCCCGAATCTGCATACGTATTCATCTTGCCCAGGCGACCCAAAAGGCTTTCCAATGAAACTGAGCGACACAGACCACAATAATCAGTCGCTGATGTCATCCCAACCTCCCGAACTTGCGCGATGTGGCAAGTTAAAAAAACCATAACACCAATAGACATTTCGAGAATGGAGGTTTTATGCAAAACCACAATAACCCCTTACTTCCGCGATTGTGTCACTGGCTCGCCGGTGCCCTGTCGATCACTTTATTCAGTATCTCTGGCGCCTTTGCCCAGCCCGCCCCCGGCGACACCTTCGTCCACTTGTTTGAATGGCGCTGGAGCGACATCGCCACCGAATGTGAACAGCACCTGGGCCCAAAAGGTTACGCGGGCATCCAGGTATCACCACCCCAGGAACACATCCAGGGCGACGCCTGGTGGACCCGTTATCAACCGGTGAGTTTTACCATCGACAACAGCCGCAGTGGCACCCGCGCTGAATTTATCGACATGGTGCAACGCTGTGACGCTGTCGGCGTGGATATCTATGTCGATGCCGTGATCAACCACACCGCTGCAGGCTCCGGCGTAGGCACCAACGGCAGCAATTATTCCTACGGCACCAGCTACCCGGAATTTTCCACCAACGACTTCCACGCACCCTGCGACATCAGCGGCAGCGATTACGCGAGCAATGCCTGGGCGGTGCGCAACTGTCGGCTGGTAGGCCTACCGGACCTGGACACGGGAGCAGAGTACGTCCGGCAAACCCTGGCCAACTATCTGAATAACCTGATCAACATCGGCGTCAAAGGCTTTCGTCTGGATGCGTCCAAACATATGAGCCCGACGGACATTAACGCCATCACCAGCCGCCTCAATGGCAACCCCTATATTTTTCAGGAAGTGATTGATCTGGGCGGCGAAGCGGTCAGTGCCGGTGAATACCTGAGTGGCGGCGACGTGACCGAATTCCGGTACAGCGCCGAGCTGGGTAATCAATTTAAAAACGGCCAACTGAACTGGCTGCAGAACTTCGGCGAGAGCTGGGGTTTTATCAGCGGTGGTTCCGCGGTGGTCTTTACCGACAATCACGACAATCAGCGCGGCCACGGTGCCGGCGGCAGCAATGTGCTGACCTATAAAGACGGCTCACTGTACGACCTGAGCAACGTCTTCATGCTCGCCTGGCCCTATGGCTACCCTAAAGTCATGTCCAGCTTTGACTTCTCGGACAGCGAGGCGGGCCCGCCCAGCGCGCCGGTGCACAACAACGGGAACCTGAACTGCTATGGCTCCGACTGGAAGTGCGAACACCGCTGGCGCCCCATCGCCAACATGGTGGCTTTCCGCTCCGCCGTTGGCGATCAGCCGGTCAACAACTGGTGGGATAACGGGAGCAATCAGATTGCCTTCGGGCGTGGCGATGCCGGCTTTGTCATCATCAACCGGGAAGGCAACCAACTGACTCGCACCTTCAGCACCAACCTGCCGGAAGGTGAGTATTGCAACGTGATCGACGGCGATTTCGACAACGGTAGCTGCTCCGGCGAAATCCTCTGGGTGAACGCTCAGGGTCAGGTGGACGTCAGCCTGGACGGCATGACCGCCGCCGCCATCCACCGCGATGCGCGCGTGGGTACCGATCCCGAACCGGAACCCGAGCCGGAACCTGACACCATCAACGCCAACAGCATCTGCCTGAGCAACCAGACAGGCTACAGCAATCCGCACATCTACTACTGGAGCCCGAGCCCCAGCGGCGCCCTGGCCAGCACGACCTGGCCCGGCGAAGCCATGACTGCCCAGGGTGACTACCATTGCTTTGATCCGGGCGCGGCACTCAGCTCCCTGAACATCGTGTTCAACGACAACGGCGGTGCCCAGACCTCCGACCTGACTTACACCGGCGACGGTTGCTACAGCAACGGCCAGTGGCAGAGCCTGGAGCAGTGCGGCTTTACGGTCGACGACGGCACTCAGACGAGCCCCTCGCCCAGCGAGAGCACCTACGTCTGCTATGACAACGCCAACGGCTACAGCAACCCGCACATGCACTTCTGGAATGCCAGCCCCAGCGGTGTATTGGCGGATAGCAACTGGCCCGGGGTCGCACTGGAAGCCAACAATGGATTTTACTGCTACGACACCGGCGCTGAGCTCACCGACCTCAATGTTGTATTCAACGACAATGGCGGCGCTCAGACCCCCGACCTGACCATGACCGGCGGCAACACCTGCTACCAAAATGGGCAATGGACAGCGTTATCAAATTGCGGGGTGAGCGCCCCCTAGGCAGATTATTGCGCTGAAACCCTTGAGGGGCGCGGCTGCGCCCCTTTTTTTGTGCGTCCACTCAACAGCCATTGGTCAACCTGAACTCTTGTGGTATATTTGACTACAACGGGCCGATAAAGCGATCAGAGCCCGACCGATTCAATAACCATAACCAGGTGATCCCATGCCAATCGCAATGAAAAACCGCTTTACTCTGCTCACCACCGCCCTGCTGGCGCTGGGCCTGTCCGCCTGCGGCGGCGGCAACAGCGGACCCGAACTGGAATTTCCCGACCGGCCTTCAAGCTCTTCCTCGAGTTCTTCCAGTTCCTCATCCAGTGAATCGAGCAGCGAAAGCTCCAGCAGCAGTAGCGAACCTAGTGTTTTCAGCGTGACTGCTGATTACAACCTGTATGCGGAAGCACCCACCAGCTTCCCCGTCGGCGTCGCCGTTTCGGCCGCCAACGAGAACTACAGTATTTTCAACCACAGCGATGCTACTGAACGTCAGGATGTCATCGCCACTCACTTCAACCAGCTTACCGCTGGCAACATCATGAAGATGAGTTACCTGCATCCGACCGAAGACAATTTCACCTTCGGTGATGCCGATCAGCTGGTCAACTTCGCCCAGAGCAACGGTATGACCGTACACGGCCACGCCCTGCTCTGGCATCCGGACTATCAGGTGCCCGAGTTTATGCGGGATTACGGCGAAGGTTGGCAAGACATGCTGACCGCCCACGTCGAAGGCATTCTCAACCACTTCGACCCCGAAGTGGTGGTCAGTTGGGACGTGGTCAACGAAGCGGTAGATACCGGTACGGAAGACGGATGGCGCCATTCGTTGTTCTACAACTACGCACCGCCTGCTGAAGGTGAAGTGCCCGAGTATATTGAAGTGATGTACCAGGCCGCACGGGATACCCAGCCGGACGTTGATCTGTACTACAACGATTACGACAACACCGCCAATGCCGGTCGCCTGGCCAAGACCCTGGAAATTGCCGAGCACCTCGACGGCCTGGGCCTCATCGATGGCGTCGGCTTCCAGATGCATGTGTACATGGACTACCCGAGCATCACCAACTTCCGGGACGCGTTCCAGGACGTGGTGGACATGGACCTGAAAGTGAAAGTCACCGAACTGGACGTTGCCGTGGTCAATCCCTACGGTGGCAATGCGCCGGACACCCTGACCTATGACGCCGAACTGGCAGGCGCCCAGAAGCTGCGGTTCTGTGAAATCGCCGAAGTTTACCTGGAGGTTGTTCCGGAAGAACTACGCGGCGGCTTCACCGTCTGGGGCCTTACCGATGACGAAAGCTGGCTGATGAACCAGTTCGCCAACGCCACCGGCAATGACTACGACGATGTCTGGCCTCTGCTGTTCAACGCCGACTTGACTGCCAAGCCCGCCCTCGAAGGCGTCGCTCAGGCATTCCGTGGCGAGACCTGCACCAGCGAGTTTTAAGCTGAACGATGGAAAGCGGTGGATGACGGGGCCTTTGGCCCCTTATCCACCCTACTAACCCGGCAGCAACTGCCGAGTCCCTGTCGGGTAGATCGGTCCGACGTTTCGGAGCGAAGCGTCATCCACCGATATCCACCACACCACATCCTGTGATCCACCCCACAAACTGACCAGATTCCCCGTCCCACTTTACGCCCCGCCCCCAAAGTGAGATACCCACATCACCCGCCTGTGCTTAGCTGGCAATGCCGTTCAACGGCCATCTCAATAAAACTCACTTGCACAGCGAGGATAATAATGATGTATCGACACCTTCCCGCGCTTTTCAGCGCACTGCTACTCATGATCAGCGTCAGCGTTCAGGCACAAAACGACAACCTGGCACAAAATGCCACTGCTTCCGCCAGCACCCAGGATTTAGCGGCCAGCAACGCTATTGATGGCGACCCCAACACCCGTTGGGCTTCAGCGGCGCAGACTGACCCGTCCCACATCACCATCGACCTCGGACAACAGTACACCCTGTCCAGCGTCGTCATTCACTGGGAAGCGGCTAACGCGGACACCTACCAGATACTTGGCTCCAACGACGGAGGTAACTGGACGACGCTGGCCACAGAAACCGGCGGCACATTCGGAGACCGAACGGATACCATCAATGTCGCGGGCAACTTCCGCTACGTGCGCATGAACGGCATCAGCCGCAGTGCTGGTAATGAATGGGGTTATTCCATTTGGGAGCTGGAAATTTACGGCCAGAGCGGCGGGGCAGGCAGCGTGCAAACACTGCAGGCCGAAGATTATATCAACGCCTACGACACCACGGCAGGCAACACGGGTGGCGCCTATCGCAGCGGCGATGTCGACATTGAAGCCAGTACCGACGACGGTGGCGGCTACAATGTCGGCTGGATCGAGGCCGGGGAATGGCTGGAATACACCATCAACCTGGACGCCGACACCTACACAGTGAGCTCCCGCGTCGCCTCGGACATCGGCGGTGGCCAGTTCACCATCGACCTGAACGGCTCTGAAATCGTTGGTACCCAGAACGTCGGCAATACCAGTGGCTGGCAAAGCTGGACTACCCTGACCTCCTGGCCCATCGCTCTGCCGGCGGGGCAGCACACCGTGCGGGTCAAGGTTCAAAGCGGAAACTTCAACCTCAATTGGGTGCGTTTCGAACCGGGCAGTGGCGGCACCGATCCAGCCCCTCAGCCCGTGTGGAGCGATGAGTTCGACACTATCGACAGCAATAACTGGACGTTTGAGACCGGTGGCTGGGGCTGGGGCAACCAGGAGCTGCAGTACTATACCGGCGGCGACAACGCCTTTATTCAGTACGACTCCGACGTGGACAGCAATGTACTGGTTCTGGAGGCCCGCCAGGAAAACCCGCAAGGTTACGAGTGCTGGTATGGCTACTGCAGCTACACCTCAACCCGCATGATTTCCAAAGGCAAGCAGGAGTTCGAGTACGGGCGCATGGAAGCCCGCATCAAGCTACCCCAAACCCAGGGCATCTGGCCTGCCTTCTGGATGATGGGCAATGACTTTGACCAGGTCGGTTGGCCCAACAATGGCGAAATCGACATCATGGAACATGTCGGCTTCGAGCCCAACCTGACCCACGGCGCCCTGCACGGCCCGGGCTACTCCGGCGACACCCCGATCAACGGCACCCACGACCTGGGCGAGTCCGCCGACGCCAACTACCATGTATACGCTGTGGAGTGGGATGAAAACGGCATCGACTGGTATGTGGACGACATCAACTTCTACAGTGTGACTCGTTCGGAGGTGGAACAATACGGCAACTGGGTGTACGATCACCCCTTCTTCTTTCTGCTAAACATTGCCATTGGCGGAAGCTGGCCCGGCGAACCCGACGGCACCAGCCAGTTCCCCCAGCGCATGTATATCGATTACGTGCGGGTCTACCAGTAAACCGATCAACGAGATCGTCGCAGAATAGCCGTCTGCGACGGTCCCCCCCTCTCTAAATCCCCAAACGCAATAAGCAGTCACCGCCCACAAACCAAATCGTCTATAAATCCACCATAACCGGCCCCAAAACAGTGCGCCATGATCAATACTGTAACTAAGGCGAAGCCAATGGCTTCCTCGGATACCGAACCAACCACAGGCCCTGAGGAAAAACGTCATGATTCGTGCACTATTCTCTGTATCTGCCCTGTTCATCGCGCTATCGCTGCCCCAAGCCCTGGCTGACAATCACGGCGACCTCTACGAAAACATCCAGTTGGACGATATTTTCCAACAGATGGACCTGACCCTGCGTCGGCGTAACGACGTCATGGAGGTAATGAATCAGTTCCGGGAAGATAGGGAAAAAGCGGACGAGGCGTTACAGGAGTTGAGCGAAACCCTGCCGCCGCAGGAAGAGATCAGCGCTACAACCGTCTATTCCGATATTGTTCTGGAATCACGATTGAACCGCATACTGAGGTCCGACCAGGTCGAGCAGTTAATGACTTACATCAGGGAGCAGCGGAGCGAACAAGGCGAGGGACAGCAATAAGACGTCTCGGTCATTATTGATCGGCCTCGGGTGCACTCAGGCTTTTGCTGTAATGCCCCGACGAGTCAAAACAGCAGACCCGCTTTTTACCTGAGGCCAACATGTCGCAGGCATTCTCTACCCGCCGCGCCCGGGTTTTCGCCTGCTTGGCCGACTCGACCCAGTGTATCCAGTCTACTCGTGCCAGAGTGGTAGTACTTTCCCAGGCTTCCGTTGCCGACGGAGCCGCCGCAAGGGCGTTTTGAAGATCACCCGGCAGCTCGGGTTCGGGCTCCACCTCAACGGGTGCCAAGGTCACCGTTACCGTGTCGCCCACTTCTGCACCCGCCGCCTCTCGCAATGCCAGAGAGATCCTGAGCCAATGGCTCAACTGCCCATCCGGCTCAAGCCTCGCCTGAAAAGGATGACCATTCAGGGTGCCGTACACCGACGTCCGCCCGCGCCGAGGCAGCGTGTCGCTGACCGCTTTGGGTAACACGAGGAAAGTCCAGGAAGCATCAGCGCCCGGCTTTGCCGGGCGTTGAAGTTTGGCTTTGAATGTCGACGGGTTCGAAGTTGTCATTGCTCAATATAGACTTTACCGTTCTGTCGCATCCCAAACCTGACCGGACCCAACACCGTCATTGGCGGGGTTGAACACCTCGACCGCCATGACCTGATAGGTGGGGTCATCGCTGGCGTCAAAGTTATTCATATCCGGAATAATCCAGCCGGTATCCGCCCACGCTTTGACATGATCGGCGAAGTTGATTTCGTAGTCCTTGCCCAACTCGCGCTGCTCCGTCGGCTTGCTCCAGTACTGGTAAAACGTGGAGGTATTGTTGATCGACGGCTTCTGCTCGCGTACTGAGCGATACGTAGAGTACTCGACGCCGTTACTGACAAAGGTCTTCCCGTACTCACCGTCCTGACTGGGGTCGTAGGTCCAGCGCTGGAGAATATAATACTCCACCAGGTGGGCCGGATCGTCCTTCGGCATGGTTTCATCGTAGCCCCAGCCGTACAGGGTGATATAGCTCGCACCGCTGTCCTCGTCAAACCGATATCCAATCACCCGATCTTCATCGCCATAGTGCCAGCCGGGGCCGCCGACGTAGTTATAACCGCCGCCTTCCCACTCCACTTTGAAGGACCCGTCGGTTTCCAGCGCCAGAGTAGTGGCACCGCCGTCCTTCCAGTGAGTGAAGAAGAAATCCCCCACGTGCCCGGTGGCATGACTGTCGGTAATCACGGTGTCGTCGGTGAATTTTTGGGTATAGGCCTTGAATTTCTCGATACCGGCCGCGGAAGCTGTAGCGCTGGAATCCGGAGTCTGTTGCTCGGTAGCACAGCCCACAGCGCCAAACAAGGCGAGAGCCAGTGCAGTATTCGTAAGACGATGGGTTTTCAAAGCTCGGTCCTCTTATTGTCTCCCGGCGAGACCTCCATACCTGAGGTGCACGGGAGCTTGAATGTCAGTAGTGGTCCTTATGACCATTATTAGAGCATTTATCCGCCTCGAACACAAAGCCAAAATAAGCGGTTTCAGGACTCCTTCAGCCACCCCTGCTCGACCGCGTAATCTACCTTTGCAACCACCCACTGATAGATGTCCGGCTGTTCCTGCTTAACAAACTGATGCATTTCCAACACCTGGCTTTTATAGATCCCGTTCTCCTGCCATGCTCGCCCGTTACTGGAGATATTGTGCAGAAACGGCAGCAGTCGATCGATAACCTTCAGCAGTTTGGCCTCCCTGCTTTGCCCAAACTCCTGCTCGTCCCACAGGGTCAATAAGTTCTGGATGGGGTTTCCAGGGTGGAATGCAATCCTCTCAACACACTTGCGCTCTTCAAGGTGGGCAGTCTCTCGATTGGCGCTGTAAAGAAACGTATCACCAGCATCAATTTCACCCAGATCATGAACCAACGCCAGCTTGATAAGTGTCAAAACATCAAAATCATCTTGCAACAACTCCGAGAACGCCCAACACGCCATCGCCAGGTGCCAGGAATGTTCAGCCGAATTTTCTACGCGCTCACCGCCATTGATATACGTCCGACGGTTCACGGACTTCAGGCCGTCAAGTTGAAGTAGAAAATCGGATAGTTGAGTAACACTTTTGTTCACCAAGCCTCCTGATACTCGCACTCGAATACCTTCGTTATAGCATCGACGGTAATACTTTTACAGAATCCAGAACTATCGCGGCCGGGCTCAATTTCTTCTCGTCCCCAGCCTGATATTTTCCGGTTTTCACCAACCGGGCCTGCAAACCGGCTTTGAGTGCCCCCTCCACATCCCCAAATACGTCGTCGCCGATCATCAGGCACTGGTCGGGTGCCAGGCCGGTAGAGGCGACTACCTGGTGGAAGAATTCCGGGTTGGGTTTGCCCATGACCACCGGCTCCACATCCGCCGCCCAGGCGACCGCCCGGACGAAGGGGCCGGCATCCAGACAGAGGGCATCGCCGTCGTTGAAGTATTTGTTCTCGCCAATGGCAATCAGCCGTTTGTGGGCCTGTGCGATGCGAAACGCCTGGTTGAGGTTACGGTAGTTCAACTCGTCCCGCGCATCGCCCAGCACCACGCAGTCGGGTTCGCGGTCACTCTGGGGCTCGAACAGCGGCTTGATGCTGGGGTGGACCAGCGCGTAGGGGGTCAACTGGTGTTCCCGCACGTAGGCCAGTGCCGCATCGGGGGCGGTGAAGAGTTCTTGCGCTGTCACATCAAAGCCCAGTTGTTGCAGTTTCTCCAGTAACTGTTCACGTGACTTGGTGGCGGTGTTGGTGACAAACCGCAGTACCAGGCCTCGGTCTCTGGCCGCCGCGACGGCCTCAATGGCGCCGTCGATTCGCCGATCACCCTCGTACAGAACACCGGACAGATCGAAAAATACGGCTTTGATGCGGGTGTCGTTCATGGCGGCCTCCAGTGGCATCGACGGCTCTTTTCGGATGATGCCAGACTTTTTGTCTTCATGGTAAGGTGTTGTCATTGCACTGGAGATGAGGGGAAACACGCAATGACTACCTTGATTATTGGCGCTCACGGGCAGATTGGCCAGTTACTGGTCCAGGAACTGGCGGACCACCACCAGAAACCGCGCGCCATGGTGCGTAACGAGCAGCAGGCCGAGGCGGTGCGCTCTCTGGGTGCCGAGCCCGTGATTGCGGATCTGGAAGGCGACTTCAGCCATGCGTTTGAAGGCTGTGACAAGGTGGTGTTTACCGCCGGCTCGGGCGCCAAAACCGGGGCGGACAAGACCATTCTGGTGGATATGTGGGGCGCAATGAAGGCGGTGGATATCGCCAAGGCCCGGGGTATTCAACAGTTTGTGATGGTCAGCTCGCGTGGCGCGGAAGATCCGGAAGCGGGGCCAGCCAAGATCAAGCATTACACCGTGTGCAAGAAAATTGCCGATGATCACCTGTTGTCGAGCGGCGTGCCCTACACCATTCTGCGGCCTGGACGCTTGACCGATGACCCGGCCTCGGGACGGGTGATCAACCATTGGCCGGAGAAGGCCGAGGACCAGTGGATTTCCCGCGCGGATGTGGCATTGGCGATTGAGCATTGTCTGGGGTCGCCGGGGACGATCGGGAAGATTTATCCCCTGTTTCATGGGGATCAGCCGATTGCGGCTTGTTTGGGGTGAGCGATTCGAGTTGGGTTACGGCGGATGCGGGCTGCGCCCTTATCCGCCCTACGCGTGTCTATACCGCTGCGCCCGGCCGTAGGGCGGATAAGCCGAAGGCGCATCCGCCGTAACAAGGTTGGTGATTAATACTGACGGATCATGGTCCAGCGTTGATTGGTGCCGCCGGTGCTGTTCCACTGCAGGATGTTGGCACCGTTGGCGGTGCTTTTTCCTTCCACATCCAGCACCATGCCGCTCAGTACCGATTCAACTTCCACGTAGTTACCCGCCGGGTTGATCTGCCAACGCTGACCGGCGCTGCCCCAGTAGTCCCACTGGGCGATATTCGTACCCGCCGATGTGCTACCTTCCCAGACATCCATACCCTTCAGGCTCAGGCCGTTGATCAGGCTGTATTCGCCCGTGCCGTGATCCACCACGTACCACTTCTGGTGCAGGCCACCATTGTCATCGTACTGCACGACGTTGCCACCGTTGGCGGTATCGGCATTGGCTATTTCCAACAGTTTGCCACTGAGCTGGGACTCGAACTGATACAGCCCTTCACTCACACCACCACAACTGGTGATGGAACTGAAGTTGTGGGTCATTGAGGGCCAGCCGCCGGAGAAGGTCATGCGCTGAATGTCCAGCTTGGCATTGCCGCCGTCATTCAGATCGTAGTAATGGGTGGTGACGTAGTTACAACCGTCCTGCTTGAGCACGCCGATATGGCCGGGGCCTTTGCGCTTGCCGTCTTCGTTGGGCAACAGGTTGCGCTCGCCGGTATAGGGGCCAAACACGCTGGTGGAGCGGGCCACCTGCACTTCATAGGTACTGTCCGCGCCCCGACAGCAGAGGCCACGGGTGAAGAACAGGTAGTAGTAATCGCCGTTGCGGGTAATGTACGGCGCTTCAATGGACTGGTGGCCGCCGCCATAAATTTTGGTGACAGCGCTGGCGAGCTTACCGGTATTCTGATTGATTTCCGCCACGCCTAGGCCGCCGAACCAGGAGCCGTAGGACATATATACCTTGCCGTCGTGATCGCGGAACAGGGCCGCATCAATCGCATTAATTTCCTCCGATCCGCCATAGGACTGCACCACCACACCCAGGTCCTGCCAGTTGGGGTTCTTTAGCGAAGGGGTGCGGACTACGCCGATAGCGGAGCGGGAGCTGCCGAAGGTGGAGACGGAGTAGTAGACGTAGTAATAGTCGCCCATCTGGATGGCATCCGGCGCCCAGAAGTGGCCTTCAAAGCCGGGCACCGCGTCGTTGATCCAGGCCGGCCAGGAGCTGCCGAAGATATCGCCGGGGTTATCCCAGTGGACCAGATCGGTGGACCGGGAGTACCAGACGCCGTTACCGGTGGTGAAATGGAAGTAGGTATCCCCATCACGCACCAGCGTAGAGGGGTCATGGGAGTTGGTAATGCCGGTCAGGTCCAGTGCCAGGGCGGGAGGAGCACCCAACAGCAGGGCAACCAGGCCGAGGCGGCGCAGGGTCGGTAGTAGACGGAGTATCGTTGTTCTCATGGGTCACCTATTTATGCTTATGGTTAGTGGGTCCATTCGTATTATTATCCTATTATCGTGCGTGATTGAGGGTATCAAGGTTGGGATTGGGTCGCCAAGGATTTGTAATACAATTTTTGAATAGTTGGTGGTATCTGTTATTTCGATAATTTTGGGTGGCACAACTGGAAACGGGTTTAGGTTACGGCGGATGCGGGGTTATACCGCTGCGCTCGGCCCCTACGCAATCTGATGTGGCATTCGATGGTTGGCTCGTTGGGTTACGGCGGATGCGCGCTGCGCGCTTATCCGCCCTACGCGGGTATTCGATGACTGGCTAGCTGGTTGTGGTTAGGGTGGATTGCGGGCACAATCGCCCTCCCCCGCCGATGAACACACAGCCTGGTAGAGAATTGAATGGCGATTAACTGGTTTCCCGGACATATGCATAAGGCCCGCAAGGAGATTGCGGAGGTGATGGCCCATATGGATGTGGTCATTGAGGTGCTCGATGCCCGTATCCCCTACTCCAGCGAGAATCCGATGATTCCCGCGCTGCGCGGCGACAAGCCGTGCATCAAACTGCTCAATAAGGCCGACCTGGCGGACCCGGCCATGACCGAGCGCTGGGTGGCCCACCTGGAGCAGGAACAGGGCGTAACCGCCCTACCCGTCACGCACCGCAAGCCCGAGAGCATTCGTCGACTGCTGGTTCAGATTCAGGACATTCTGGCGGACCGGAACCTGAGCGCACGCAACACCCAAGCGATGATCATGGGGATTCCGAACGTGGGCAAATCCACCCTGATCAATATCCTCGCCGGGCGCAAGATTGCCAAAACCGGCAACGAAGCCGGGGTCACCAAATCCCAGCAACGAATCAAACTGGACAACCGGGTGGTGCTGACCGACACCCCCGGATTTCTGTGGCCCAAACTGAATCCGCCCAGTTGCGGATACCGATTGGCCGCCACCGGGGCGATCAAGGAGAAGATCTTTGACTACCCGGAAGTGGCGCTGTTTACCGTGGCCTATCTGGGCCAGCAATACCCCGAGGCGCTCAAGGCCCGCTACCGGCTCACGGAGCTTCCCGAAGACGACCTGGAGCTGCTGGAAAGCATCGGCCGGGCTCGGGGTACGGTGCGCAAGGGCGGCCAGGTGGATCTGGAGAAAGTCTCCGCGCTGCTGATCAGTGAACTGCGGGACGGGGTTCTCGGCCCCATTACGCTGGAAACGCCGGAGATGACCGAACGCGAAGAGGCCGAAGCCCGGGAGGCCGACGAACGGGCCAAAATCGAAAAGGAAGAAAAAGCCAAGCTGCGCCGTCAGCGGGCGCGCAAAAACCGGCGTTGACGCTTGGGTGAGCTGTTATCGAGCAGTCGTGAAATCGGCATCAACTGCGGCACATTTTCACAGACGATCTTGAAGCTCGCCAGCAACGGAACCGCCATCAGCGCCCCGGCCACGCCCCACAACCAGCCCCAGGCCACTACCGAGATAAACACCGCGGTGGGGGTAACGGCCAACCGCCGCCCGATCACCATTGGCGTAATCATGTGCCCCTCGGTAACCGACAGTGCCATATACACCCCCGGCACCAGCAGTGCCTGGGGAATACTCGGGAAGGTGGCCAGTCCGACCAGAGCGAGAATCCCGGCCATCACTACCGCGCCGACGTAAGGCGCGAAGTTGAAGCAGGTGGCCATGATTCCCCACAGCAGGGCGTTGGGCACGCCGAGCAACTTCATGGCCAGCGCCACACAGGCACCCAGTAGTATATTGATCACCGTGATGGTCGCCAGATAGCGGGAAATGTCCTGACGAATGCGATACGCAATGCGCACTATGCGGCGGCGCGAACCGAGATTGGCCCCCAGTTGTGTCGCCTTGCGCAGAAAACGGTCACCCGCAGCGAGCAGAAAGTAGGTCAGAAAAACCACAATGGTCAGCCCGGCCAACAGCGTCGGCAGATTGGCCAGGACAAACGAACCCAAGGTGCTTTCCCGTTCGACCTTGACTTCAACCGGGGTCATCTTGTCGCCATCGCCCAGGATGTACAGCTGACGCACTTCTTCGGTCACCGCCTGGAGGTTTGACAACGGCCCGCTGAACTCCGAGAGCTTTTCGCGAAATCCGCGCACCACTTCCGGAATATCCTGCAACCACTGCTCGGCCGGTTCAATCAGCAACAGGAAGATCAGCACCACGCCGTAAACCAACAGCCCCATCAACACCAGAGCCGAGAGCGTGGGCGGAATGCCGTACCGCTGACCATAGCGGATGACCGGCGCGAGCAGCGCGCTCAGCAACCACGCCATGGTGATCGGGATCAGGATCGGAGAGGCAACATGCAGGGCCGCCACCAAGGCGATCGTCGCCAGCACCAGTAAGGCAATCAGTTGGAAATGGGGCAGACCAAAGTGCGAGGAAAAGGGTTTGAACATGAGGTGGATGAATCCTTACACCAGCAGGTGGGCCCACAATTGGCGGGCCAGTCGCATCAGCGGAAGCGTACGTACTGCCTTGGCCATCCGGCCGCCAAAACGCCCGGTCAGGAAGCCGGCCGAAAAACAGCCTGCCACTGCCCAGCCCCCTTGCAGATGCGTTTCCAGCCCCGTACGCGCCTCGTGACGAAGTGCATTGAGCACCCGGCGTTCATGGTGAATGGCGGAGGACAAGCGAGCCACTTCCCGGGTCTGGCGTTTGAGGAATAATGCGGTAATCATGACGCGGCTTCCGTTTCCTTTGTGGACGTTTCCGGGGTTTCGTCATCACTGGCCACTCGCGCAAAGGCGCGTCGAGTTTCCGGAAAACGCAACCAGCGCGACAAGCGACGGAGCTGCCCGCGCAGATACACCACCATGACGCACTGGGCGAGCATCAACCCGGCGGCAATCCAGCCCCAGTGCACACCGGCCTGCCAGGCCAGGTAGCTGACCACCGCCAGCAACAGCACCCAGACCAGCATCAGGGTCATGGCCAACAGAATGCTCACCAGCAGAATCAGCGCCAGACTTCTGGCCGCCAGGCGGGCCTCGGCTTTGAACAGCGCCCAGCGGTCGATCCAGGTCTGGCGAATCAGAATGACCATGGCGGTCGCCAGGTCCAGCAAAGACGACTCCGGAGGTGGCTCACTCGCCGCATCGTTTACCGACTCTGCGTTACCCTCTTCGCCGCCTGCCTGGGGTCCTGCTCCGCCATGGTCCCGGGATCTTGTCTGTTCGCCTTCGCGCATTCAGTGCCCCGGACTAGCGGCGAAGCAGGTTGGCAACAATCAGGCCCGCCGCAAAAGCGATACCTGCCGTCATCAACGGATTTTCCCGAGCGTAGTCGCGTGCACTGGAAACCGAACCTTCCACCTGTGCCCGCACCTCTTCCTGCTTTTCAGTCCAGCTCTGCTGGCCCTGACTGGCGGCACCGCGCAAGCGCTCTTCCGTTTGGGCCACACGCTCGGATAAACGATCGATCGCTTCGTGTGCCGCTGCAACGGTTTTTTCGGTGAAGGGAGCGCCCGTTTCGGCGCCATTTTCGGTGGTGCTTTTTTCAGCGGTACTTTTGGATGATGTTGCCATTTCAGCCTCCTTTTGGCGTCATGCCAGAGTAGTGGCAGCCAGTAATGTGACCGTTGCGGCGCTCTACGCGAGGCACTCATGAGATGAGAACCACGCGCAGCACCGAAGGGCTCCATTGACTAGCTTAACACCTTTTTGGGGCCCGAGTGTGAGCACCCCACCTCAAAACCGGTCGAGAGGACCGGGACGTTTCCTTTCGGCACCAAAGTCCTCTGGAGGTTCCTAGGAGGCACGCCATTCGGCGTCACTATCGGGAATTGCTTCGGCATCGGCCAGTTCACCGTGCAGACGCTCACCCTCGGCGGCACGGGGTTTGGCAAAGCGCGCCAGGCCAAGATACACCACCGGCGTGAGGAACAGGGTGAACAGCGCGGCCAAGCCCAGCCCGCCAAAAATGACCCAGCCGATGGCCCAGCGGGATTCCGCCCCGGGGCCGGAACTGAGAATCAACGGCAGGCCCCCGAGCACGGTCGACATCAGGGTCATGGCGATGGGCCGCAGACGCACCAGGGCGGCGGTACGCACGGCGCTGTACACATCGTGTCCCAGATCCCGCAACTGATCGGCAAACTCAACCAGCAGAATACCGTTTTTGGCCATCAGGCCGATCAACATCACCAGCCCGATCTGGGAATAGATATTGATACTGGTGCCAGTAATCAGAAGCGCCAGAATCGCGGCCGCAATACCGAACGGTACCGTGACCATGACAATGAGGGCGCTGGTAAAACTTTCGAACTGGGCGCACAACACCAGGAATACCACCACCAGTGCAATGATGTAGGTCAGCGCCACCTCCCGCGAGGTTTCATCAAGGGTTTGAGCTTCACCCTGGAAAATCAACCCGATGCCCCGCGGCAAGGTATCGGCCGCGACGGCTCGCACCTCGTTCACCGCGGTCTGCAGGGGGTATTCCGAGTCCAGTTGAAACTCAACTTCAATCGAGCGCCGCTGCGCATTGCGCTCCAGTTCTGCGGCAATATTTTCCTCGGTCAGGGTCACGACGCTGGACAGCGGCAGCAACTCGCCGGTACTCGAGCTGATGTACAGATTCAACAGATCATCGGGGCTGCGAATCTGACCAGTCGCGGACTCCAGAATAATGGGAATGGCTTCATCGCCCACGCTCAGGTCGACCAGGTCATAGCGATCAACCATTGCCCGCAGGGTGGCGGAAATATCCGCTAGCTCAACACCTAGCTCAGAGGCTCGGCGTCGATCAACATTGATGGACAGCTGCGGCTTGTTGGGGTCGTAGTCCATATCCGGGTCGGAGATATGATCGTAGCGGGTTTCCACTTCCTTGATAAAACTCTGCGCCGCCTGGTAAATCTCATCGTAGTCCGGCCCGGTCAGGGCCAACTGAATGGTTGCTCCCTGACCACCGCCACCACGAATGTTCAGGCTGTTACCGGCGCCAACCCAACTGGTCACACCAGGCAGCTCTTTCAGTTTGGGTTCAATTTCGGCGGCAATGGCCTGCTGGTTCCGGCTGCGTTCGCTCCAGTCCGCCAGGGGCAGAACAAACAGGGCGCGATTCGGGTCACGCCAA
This sequence comes from Marinimicrobium sp. LS-A18, assembly GCF_000463525.1. Classification (NCBI taxonomy): domain Bacteria; kingdom Pseudomonadati; phylum Pseudomonadota; class Gammaproteobacteria; order Cellvibrionales; family Cellvibrionaceae; genus Marinimicrobium; species Marinimicrobium sp. LS-A18. The sequence goes on along the minus strand of NZ_AWEP01000002.1, from coordinate 392,571 downwards.
CCGAGAATGGAAAAGGCCAACCGGGCTTCCCCAGACTCCACAATCGGCTGAACGATTTCACTGACCAGCCCGGCCTGACGCTCAATGTAGTCCAAACCAACGCCTTCAGGGCCGTTGAGACCAATGTAAATCACCCCCCGGTCTTCGCTGGGCACCAGCTCTTTGGGTACCTGTGTGTAGGCATAACCGGCCAGCGCGACAATCAGCACGGCGATACCGAAGGTGGTCCAGGCATAACGCAACGCATGATCGACCATCCAGCTGTAAACACCGACCATCAGATTGCCAAACTCGGTGAGTTTATTACGAAATGGATGGGGCTGACCCTCACGCTCTGGGGATATCCGTGCAGCCGCCGCAGGAACCAGTGAAAGAGCGACGAAGGAAGATATCGCAACGGCGATGGACAGAACGAAACCAAACTCCCGAAACAGCCGACCCGCAGTACTGGGCAAAATGGCAATCGGCACAAATACCGACACCAGAACTGCCGTGGTCGCGACCACTGCGAAGAACACCTGGCGGGTCCCGAGCACGGCGGCGGCACGCGCACCCAGGCCCTGCCCGCGACGGCGCTGAATGTTTTCCAGCACCACAATGGCATCATCCACAACCAGCCCGGTGGCCAGTACCAAGGCCAGCAGCGTCAGAATATTGATGGAGAATCCCAGCGCCCAGATGGCGGCCACGGTTCCCACCAGCGCAATGGGAATGGCCAGGCTCGGCACCAGGGTGACCCGGAAGGAGCCAATGAACAGCCAGATGGTGCCGATCACAATAGCCACCGTCAGCAATAGGCTGGTAATGACCTCTTTCACCGAGCCGCGAATGAACGTGGCATTATCTTCGGTGATGGTCAACTCAACGTCGGTAAGGCGTTCGTCCAGTGGTCCGAGGATCTCGCGAATGCCATTGGAAATTTCCAGCGTGTTCGATTGGGCCTGTCGAATCACACCCATACCCACAACCGGCTGGCCGTTGAACCGCACCAGTGAATCAGCATCACGCGGGGTATAAAACACCCGGGCGATATCCCCGACCCGAGTGTTGCCCTCGACGATAATACTTCGAATATCTTCTTCCGTGGTCGCCGTCGCGTCGGCCCGGACCAGCAATTCCTGATCGCTGGAGCGATAGCTACCGCTGGGCACATCGTAGGGGGCATTGCGCAGGGCATTGGCGACATCGGTGACGCCCAATCCGAAACTGGCGAGTTTCATTGGGTCCATCACCACCCGGACAATGCGGTCACGCCCCCCAAACACCTGAACATCGGCGACTCCGTTGACCGAAATCAATTCGGGAATGATGTCCCGCTCAATCCGCTGAGTCAGCTCCGTCTCGCTCAGTGAATCACTGATGGCGGCGATATTGATGATCGACTGGGCATCGGGGTCGGCCTTGACCACCGTCAATTGTTCCACATCTTCCGGCAGCTCGCGTTGCACACGGCTGACCGCTTCGCGGACTTCAGAGGCCACATCATTCAGATCCACGCCCGCATTGAACTCGAGCGACATCCGGAAGTTGCCCTCTTCACTGTCCGAGCGGACAGAGCGCAGACCGGTCACTCGCGCTACGGCCCCCTCCACAACGGAGGTGACTTCGGCGTCCATGGTTTCCGGTGAGGCACCCGGATAGTTGCCGTTTACACTGACATAGGGGTAATCGATGTTCGGCAGCTCACGCACTTCCACCGCGAGAATGGCCGCTGCGCCGGCAAGGGCAATCAACAGGTTGATGACCAGTACCAGAATCGGGCGGCGAATACTCAGACTGGGGAGGTCATTGACTTCCTGAATGTCAGCCCGGTTTTTTTCATCGCTCACGACTCTTCTCCTTCCTCTGATTCTCCAGAGTCCCGATAGGCGCCGTCATTCTCGCCCAGTTCGGCGTTCAAGGGGCGAACGTCCATGCCCGAACGAACGATATGCACACCTTCGGTAATGATCGGGTCACCCTCTTGCAGGTTCGCTTCCACCAAGACACCGCGCTGATTCCGTTCGATCAGGTTGACTGCAACCCGCTGCGCCTTGCCATCTGCAATGGTCCACACATAGGCGCCTTCACCACCCCACTGGACCGACACTTCGGGTACTGAAAGGTAGCGGTTGCCTTGAAGACTCAGGTTGATCCGAAAGCTCATTCCCGGGAGCAACACGTCATTGGCATTATCGACATGGGCGCGCAGCGTGAATGTCCGGCGGGTTTCATCCACGCGGGACGACACGTCGACAATGGTGCCGCTCGCTTGGGCGAAACGATTACTCCAGGTAGTCACTTCGATTTCCTCACCGCGCTGGAGCTTGCCCAGCAGCAACTCGGGCAATTCAAACCGGACCAGCAGGGTGCTGCGATCATCCAGGGTTGTAATGGCGGTATCCGGATCAATCCAGGCGCCCGGGTCCAGGTCGGTCAGCCCGACGTAGCCGCTGAACGGCGCGCGGATGGTGTGGTAGTTCAGATCGACCCGGGCACGTTCCAGCGCAATACGGGCGCGCTCAACGGCACTGCGAGCATCATCCAGGTCGGACTGGGTCACGCCACCGCTCTGTACCGAGCGCTGATACCGATCGAGCTGACGCTCGGCATCGGCCAATTCCAACTCGGCCGCCTGCACCGCCAGGCGTTCGTCCCGGTCGTCCAGGCGAAGCAGCACCTGCCCTTGCTCTACTTTATCCCCGGCCGAGAAATTGACTTCCACCACTTCACCAGACACTGCCGATTCAATCGTGACCGACTTGAGTGCGCGGGATGTACCCACCGCTTCCAGCGATGTGGTCTCGTAGCCGTACTCTGCCGCCGCCGTCAACACCGGCTGCGGCGTACGCTCCCCCGGTCCGCCCCCGGGGCCTCCCGGCTCTTCACCGGAGTCGGAACAGGCAACGGTCACGGAGACCGCCAGAACACCCAATAGGGCGCGACTGGCACGAGAGCAAAACATCGAAATTTTCATAAGCGTCTGATGGTTTTTAGGTCAATTAAGGTCGGGAATTCCCTGGATGTCAGGGATACTGCTTTGTTATCACAAACGATCATTCGGAAGCATTACAGCCTACGCTAAAATCATACAAATGACGAGATAACGGGGGTTGCGGGCCGAACAGTAAATGTAAAGATTGGTTATCTCACTTAACACTCCCGTGGATATCTTTCGTAAAGGCCGTTAGCCTTGAATCAATTGACATCAACTTGGGGAGCACAACCATGGGCCTGCTAGTCAAAGGCAAGTGGCATGATCAGTGGTACGACACCGAAAAAACCGGTGGGGAATTCATTCGGGAAGATGCCCAGTTCCGCCACTGGGTGACCCGGGACGGCAGCGCCGGCCCCAGCGGTGAGAGCGGCTTCAAAGCCGAGGCGGGGCGCTATCACTTGTATGTGTCCTACGCCTGCCCCTGGGCTCATCGCACCCTGATTTTCCGCGCTCTGCTCGGGCTCGAGGACGTCATCAGCGTCTCGGTGGTGCACCCGCACATGCTGGAAAACGGCTGGGAGTTCCGGGCCGATAAAACCTTCAGCACTGAGGGCCCGGAGCCCTTATACGGTTTTGATTGTATGCACCAGGTGTACACCAAAGCACAACCGGATTACTCCGGCCGGGTGACCGTTCCGGTGCTCTGGGACAAGCAGCGAGAAACCATCGTCAACAACGAATCCGCCGAAATCATCCGCATGCTCTCCAGCGGCTTTTGGGACCTGGCAAAATCACCCCGGGATTTTTATCCGGAAGCGCTGCGTTCAAAGATCGATGCGATTAACGAGAAGGTGTACCACAACATCAACAACGGGGTGTACCGCTCCGGTTTTGCCACCCGGCAAGACAAGTATGAGGAAGCCTTTCAGTCGCTGTTCGCCGCGCTGGATGATGTGGAAGCGCTACTGGGACAGCAGAAGTTTCTGGCCGGGGACACCCTGACCGAGGCGGACTGGCGGCTGTTTACCACGCTGGTGCGTTTTGATGCGGTGTATGTGGGCCATTTCAAATGCAACCGGAACCGGATTGCGGATTTCCCGAACCTGTCGAATTACCTGCGCCAGTTGTACCAGGTGCCCGGGGTGAAAGAGACGGTGCATATGGACCATATCAAGCATCATTATTACTACAGCCACGACACCATTAACCCGACCCGGATTGTGCCGGTGGGGCCGGAGTTGGGGTTGGATGCGCCGCATGATCGGGGTGACATCACCCATACATCGGCAACGCCCGGGCAATAATCTCCTTCACCGGCACCCCCTTGGGCAAATTACCGTACAACCCGTGCGGCTGCTCAATCCGGCTGGCGATGAACGCCTCCGCCACACGCCGATCGCCGTGGCGCAACAACAATGACGCCTGCAAGGCCACCGCCATCGCCTCGGCCAGGCTCCGGGCCCGATATTCCCGCGCGTCCGGCACCTTGAGCGCCGCCTCGAGGTCGGTCACATAACGATCCAGCCGGCTGTCCACCCCCCGGCTGCGCTGAAACTCGCTGAACAGCGCCTCACGGGATTCCGGCTGCTTGTCCAATGCCCGCAGAATGTCCAGACACTGCACATTGCCGCTGCCCTCCCAGATGGCGTTGATCGGCGCCTCCCGGTACAGCCGCGCCGTCATGAATTCGTTCATTACCCCGCTGCCACCGAGACATTCCATCGCCTCGGCGTTGTGCCCGGCCACCCGTTTGCACACCCAGTATTTGCCCAGTGCCGTCGCAAGGCGCAGAAACGCCTGTTCCTGAGAGTCCTGTGGATGGTCGAGGGCCTGAGCCAAGCGCATCGCCAAGGTCACGGCCGCATCGCTTTCAATCACCAGGTCAGCCAACACATTCTGCATCAGCGGCTGTTGCACCAACGCCCGGCCAAAGGCCCGGCGATGCACACAGTGGTGAATGGCCTGCACCGCCGCCTGACGCAGGGCGGCGGCCGAGGCGACGGTGCAATCAAATCGCGTCAGGGCCACCATCTCGATGATGGTTGCCACGCCGCGCCCTTCCTGACCCAGCAGCCAGCCCTCGGCCCCACGCAGCTCCACCTCACTGGAGGCATTGGAAACATTGCCGGCCTTGTTTTTCAACCGCTGCAATAGCAGCGCATTCTTGCCGCCCTCGGAACGCCAGCGGGGCACCAGAAAACAGGACAGGCCTGCATCGGTCTGCGCCAGCGTCAGAAAGCCATCGGAGTTGGGGGCGGACATGAAAAACTTGTGGCCGGTCAACCGATAATGATCACCCTGGGCCCGCGCCCGGGTGGTATTGGCGCGCACATCCGAGCCACCCTGTTTTTCGGTCATGGCCATGCCCAGGGTCAGCCCGGCTTTCTCGCTGAAATGCCGATTGCTGCCGTCGTACTCCCCGGACAACAACTTGGGCACCCAGGTCGCCGGCAGGCCCTCCTGGGCTTTCAGCACCGGGATACCCGCAAAGGTCATGGTGATCGGGCAACCGTGACCCTGCTCCAATTGCGTCTGCAGATAGACGCTGGCGGCCCGGGCTGCATGGGCGCCGGGCTGGGGGTTCTGCCAGGGACTCGCGTGCAGGCCCTCGGCAATGGCCTTGCCCATCAACCGGTGATAGCTCGGGTGATAGTCCACCCAGTCGAGCCGATGGCCCCAGCGATCGTGGGTGCGCAGTTCGGGCGGATGGGCATTGGCGTCAAAACCACATTGAATCCACCCCGGATCACCCAGTGCCCGCCCCTGCTCATGCAGCGCGGCTTCGGCCCACCCCGCCCCACCGGTTTTGATCAACTCCTGCAGCGCCACATCTTCCCGGTAGGCGTCATAGCCTTCCAACGGCGGCGGCACGTTGAACACTTCATGAGTCTCTGTCTGGGAATCGCGCGAGTGGGGCTCGCTCATGGTCACCTCCCGGTAGGCCGGTGGGTCTGGAAGCTGTATAATCGCGGGTTTCACGCCAGCCCGTCATACACGAAGCTTAGTACAGGTTACCGCATGTCTTTGGAAAAAACGTACAACCCCCACGCCATCGAGCGCGAGTGGTATCAGACCTGGGAAGATCGAGGTTACTTCAAGCCCCAGGGCGGAGATGACCCCTACTGCATCATGATTCCGCCGCCGAACGTGACCGGCAGCCTGCACATGGGTCATGGCTTCAACAACGCGGTGATGGACGCGATGATCCGCTATCACCGAATGAAGGGCGACGACACCCTGTGGCAGATGGGCACCGACCACGCCGGCATCGCCACCCAGATGGTGGTGGAGCGGCAACTGGCCGCCGAAGGTCGGGACCGGCACGATCTGGGTCGGGAAAAATTCCTGGAGAAAGTCTGGGAGTGGAAGGCCGAGTCTGGCGGCAACATCACCCGCCAGCTGCGCCGTCTGGGCTCCTCTCTGGATTGGAGCCGCGAGCGCTTCACCATGGATGAGGGCCTGTCCAAAGCCGTTCAGGAAGCGTTTGTGCGCCTGTACGAAGACGGCCTGATTTACCGGGGTAAGCGCCTGGTCAACTGGGACCCGAAACTGCACACCGCCATTTCCGATCTCGAAGTGGAAAACCACGATGAGAAAGGCTTTTTCTGGCACATGCGCTACCCGCTCGCCGACGGCGAAAAAACCGCCGACGGCAAAGACCACCTGGTGGTGGCCACCACCCGCCCGGAAACCATGCTGGGCGATTCGGCCGTGGCCGTGCACCCGGAAGACCAGCGCTACGCCTCACTGGTGGGCAAATTCATCGAACTGCCCCTGGTGGGCCGTCGCATTCCGATCATTGCCGATGACTATGTGGATCAGGATTTCGGCACCGGCTGCGTGAAGATCACCCCGGCCCACGACTTCAATGACTACGAAGTAGGCAAACGTCACGACCTGCCCCTGATCAATGTGCTGGACAAAGACGCGGCCATTCTGGGCACCGCCCAGGTATTCAACTATGCCGGTCAGTCGCGCACCGATATCGACACCGCTCTGCCCGAGGATCTGGCGGGTAAAGACCGCTATGCCGCGCGCGAAGCGATTGTCGAAGCCCTGCAGGCCTCCGACCTGATGGACAAGATCGAAGACCACGCCCTGAAGCAGCCCCGCGGCGACCGCTCCGGCGTGGTGGTCGAGCCCTGGCTCACCGACCAGTGGTATGTGAGCACCAAGCCCCTGGCCGAGCCGGCCATTGAGGCCGTGGAAAACGGTCGCATCCAGTTTGTCCCCAAGCAGTACGAAAACATGTACTTCTCCTGGATGCGCGACATTCAGGACTGGTGTATCAGCCGTCAGCTCTGGTGGGGCCACCGGATTCCCGCCTGGTACGACGAAAACGGCAAGGTGTATGTGGGCCGCAACGAGGCGGAAATCCGCAGCAAGTACGACCTGCCCCAGAGCGTCAAGCTGGAGCAGGACGAAGACGTACTGGATACCTGGTTCAGCTCGGGTCTGTGGACCTTTTCCACACTCGGCTGGCCGGAACAGACCGACTTCCTGAAGAAGTTCCACCCCACCGACCTGCTGGTGACCGGGTTCGATATCATTTTCTTCTGGGTCGCGCGCATGATCATGCTGACAATGCACCTGATCAAAGGCGAAAACGGTAAGCCGCAGGTGCCGTTCGAAACCGTCTACGTGCACGGTCTGGTGCGCGACAGTTACGGGCAGAAAATGTCCAAGTCCAAAGGCAACGTGCTGGACCCGCTGGACATCATCGACGGCATTGATCTGGAAAGCCTGGTGGCCAAGCGCACCAAAGGCCTGATGCGCCCGAAAGACGCCCAGAAAATTGAAAAACAGACCCGCAAAGAATTCCCGGACGGCATTGCCGCCTATGGCACCGACGCCCTGCGTTTCACCTTCTGCTCCCTGGCGTCCACCGGGCGTGACATCAAATTCGATATGGGCCGGGTGGAAGGCTACCGCAACTTCTGCAACAAAATCTGGAATGCCACCCGCTATGTGCTGATGCAGTGCGAAGGCGAGGATTGCGGGCAGGACGGCGGTGACGTCGCGCTGTCGCTGGCGGACCGGTGGATCATCTCCCGCCTGCAGAACGCTGAGCAAACCGTCACCGAGGCACTGAACACCTATCGCCTCGATCTGGCCGCCCAGGCCCTGTACGAGTTCATCTGGAACGAGTACTGCGACTGGTATCTGGAGCTGTCCAAGCCTGTCCTGTGGGACGAGAATGCCAGCGCCGAACAGAAACGTGGCACCCGCCGCACCCTGATCCGCGTGCTGGAAACCACCCTGCGCCTGGCGCATCCTCTGATGCCCTTTATCACCGAGGAAATCTGGCAGAAGATCAAAGAGCTGGCCGGTGCCCAGGGCGAGACCATCATGCTCGCGCCCTACCCCGTGGCCGATGAGGGCAAGGTGGATGCCGAGGCCTCAGCCGATATCGAATGGCTGAAGGCGGTGATTCTGGGTGTGCGTAACATTCGCGGGGAAATGAACATTTCCCCGGCGAAAAAACTGCCGCTGTTTTTCTACAACGGCTCCGGTCAGGATCAGCGCCGCCTGAACGACAACCGCCAGTACCTGATCAAACTCGCCGCCCTGGAAGACGCCACCTGGCTGAACCCGGGGGACGAAGCCCCGGTGTCCGCCACAGCACTGGCGGGTAATCTTGAGCTGCTGGTACCCATGGCCGGCCTGATCGACAAGGACGCCGAGCTTGAGCGGTTGAGCAAAGAAACCGTCAAGCTGGAAAAAGACATCCAGAAAACCGAAGGCAAGCTGGGCAATGCGAGCTTTGTCGACAAGGCGCCTAAAGAGGTGGTCGATAAAGAGCGCGATCGGTTGGACGGGTTGAAATCCGCGTTGAGTAAGTTGCAGGAGCAGGTACGTCGAATCGAGAGTCTCTGATAATTTTCCTCGACTTTGCGTAGGGCGGATAAGCGAAGCGCATCCGCCGTAAATACCCGTGACATTATCGATTAACGCAACCTTGGGGAACGGCGGATGCGCGCTTCGCGCTTATCCGCCCTACGCCACCTATCGTTCGCCAGCACGGAGATCGATCCCCCTTTCCCGCCCCAATCCTTCGGATAAATGCCTTCTTTTACCGCTCTATGGAAGGTCGAATACGGCCAATCCTGCACCGCATTTACCCAACCATGTTTGACGGGATTGTAATGCACGTAATCCATATGATTGCGAAAATCCTGCTCGCTGGTGATGGCGTGCTCCCAAAATCGCTGCTGCCAGATTGTGGCATCTCGGGCCAATCCCTCCATCGCAATCACCGTTTTTGAAAACACCTTCTTGATCTCCCTCCAGCGGCCGGAGTAGTCGGTATCGTATTGCGGTAAGGTCCAAATAGCATGCAAGTGATCCGGCAGGACGCACCAGGCATCGATGGCAAAAGGACGCGTTTGGTGCACCCGGCGCACGGCGTCGCGGAGGGTATCGATATAGCGAGTCAAAAAATCGGATTGCCGATCTTGCAGGGTTACCGTGAAAAAATAGGTGCCACCGGGAATGTAAGTGCGTCGGTAGTTGGGCATGGCGGGCTCCAGTCCTTGGATAATGTCGCCACAAAGGGTATCCAATAGGACGAACGGAGCCAAGCCGATAGCGGCATCAAGCGACAACGTGGCTTATGACTGAGAGGTCGATCAAAGTTTTGGGGCGAACAAGAAAATTTCCGGCGGGTGCATTTGGGTTGGGTTAGGTTACGGCGGATGCGGGCTGCGCCCTTATCCGCCCTACGGCCGAGCGCAGCGGTATAAATCCGCGTAGGGCGGATAAGCGCCGCGAGGCGCGCATCCGCCGTTGCCCAAAATAGTCGCATTTACCACATAGGCATTACGTGCATTTACGGCGGATGCGCTTCGCTCCGATGCGTCGGACCGATCCGCCCTACGTGGGGTGATGGGTGGTCCGTCTGGGGCTGGGATATACCAGGGCACATCCATGTTCCCTGTCCCTTCGGGACGCCTTCGGCGGTACTGATCGTTCCGGATCTGCGGCGGGGCCGGGATAGACCGAGGCGCATCCATGCGCCTCGCCCTTCGGGCGCCTTCGGCGGTCCCAATCGCTCCAGGCGATTGGTCGAACCGGAGGGTTCGAACCAAGTCAGCCCTCTCCGCCATATACAAAAAAGCCCGGCATATGCCGGGCTTTTTTGTATATGGCGGAGAGGGAGGGATTCGAACCCTCGATACCGGATTAGGGTATACTCCCTTAGCAGGGGAGCGCCTTCAGCCACTCGGCCACCTCTCCAAAACAACTTGTCACCTGCCTCTCGACAAGTGCGGCGCATCATACCATATCTCACGAAAAATCAAAGGGTTGAGAGTGGTTGGATGCAAAAAAGTGCGATCAAAATCGCGTCTGGTCAGAACTTGACCGGAATTTCCAGAGGGAAGAGCGGCTCGGGAGGTGGTTGATTACGCTCCCGAGGCCCGTTGACGAGTCTGGTTTCAGTCCAGTTGCTCATCCTGGTTCTGTTTCTCACGCTGAATACGCTGGTAAATCTCTTCGCGGTGAACGGCGATATCCTTGGGTGCATTCACACCGATACGGACCTGATTGCCTTTCACGCCAAGTACAGTGACTGTCACTTCATCACCAACCATCAGTGTTTCGCCAATACGGCGGGTCAAAATCAACATAATAAATCTCCTTCACTCATCCTGTAAGAACACGGCGTAGACTCCATCGTCCGATGCCGCTTCTCGGCTAACCCCGATCGCCAATGGGCGTCAAACTACAAACCCCCTTGAAGTATTGACCATAGTTGGCGATTAGGACAAACATTTTCCACCCTTTTATGTGCTTTGTTCTCCCTGCTTGTATTAACGCGCGCTAACTGTACCAGATTTATTGAGCGATCGCTAACCAACCGCCCCACGCCCGGCCCAGCGGCGGTCAACCCCGGTCCCGGCTTTCCTCGGGCTCTTTGTCGAGTCCGAAGGCCGTGTGCAGGCAGCGAACCGCCAGTTCCAGGTAACGCTCTTCGATGATCACGGAGATTTTGATCTCCGAGGTGGTGATCATCTGAATATTGATGTTCTCTTCGGCCAAGGCGTTGAACATGGTGGAGGCCACCCCGGCATGGGAGCGCATTCCAACCCCGACAATGGACACCTTGGCGACCCGGTCATCCCCGCGAACTTCCCGGGCGCCGATGGACTGGGCCACGGTTTCCAGGACACCGACGGTCTTTTTCAGATCGCCTTTGTTGACGGTAAAGGTCAGGTCTGTGGTGTTGTCGGCGCCCACGTTCTGGACAATCACGTCCACTTCAATATTGGCCGCGCCCACCGGGCCCAGGATACGGGCGGCAACGCCCGGCGTGTCCGGCACACCGGCAAGAGTCACTTTTGCCTCATCGCGGTTGAACGCAATGCCCGAGACAATGGGTTGTTCCATAGTGTCGTCTTCCTCATCGAGTGTAATCAGGGTGCCCGGGCCTTCCTGGAAGCTCGACAACACCCGTAACGGAACTTTGTACTTGCCGGCGAATTCAACCGACCGGATCTGCAGCACCTTGGAGCCGAGGCTGGCCATTTCCAGCATTTCTTCGAAGGTGATCCGGTCCAGCCGCCGGGCGCGCTCCACCACTCGTGGGTCGGTGGTATATACGCCGTCCACGTCGGTATAGATCTGGCATTCATCGGCTTTCAGCGCCGCCGCCAGGGCCACGCCGGTGGTATCTGAGCCACCCCGTCCAAGGGTGGTGATATTGCCCTGCTCGTCCACGCCCTGGAAACCGGCGACCACCACCACACGCCCGGCCTCAAGGTCGGCGCGCATATTGGCTTCGTCAATGGCCTGGATGCGGGCTTTGGTGTGGGCATTGTCGGTCAGGATACGCACCTGGCCACCAGTGTAGGACCGGGCATCGTAGCCGCGCTTTTTCAGCGCCATCGACAGCAGGGCAATGGTGACCTGTTCACCGGTCGACACCAGCACGTCCAATTCGCGCGGGTCCGGGTTGTCCTGTATCTGCTGAGCCAAGGCAATCAGGCGGTTGGTCTCGCCGCTCATCGCGGACAGCACCACCACCATATCGTGGCCCTGGTCACGAAATTTCGCCACATTGTCAGCCACGGCTTCAATCCGCTCGACGGTGCCCACGGAGGTGCCACCGTATTTCTGTACGAACAAACTCATGCCCGAACGCTTCCTCGACCAGTACGCCGGAGAACCGGCTCAGTTGCAACATTGCGCGCCATGCGCGGCCCGCTATTAAAGCGTAAATCGCGCTTTAGCGAAATAGTTTTTCAGGCCCGTAAAAGTCTTTTTTAGCGGTTTGGTTACGGCGGATGCGCCTTCGGCTTATCCGCCCTACGCGACCTGCCGTGCTATGCGTAGGGGCCGAGCGCAGCGTTATGACACGCATCCGCCGTAACCGACCCGAAAAGCGTTATGCGAGTTGGGCTTTGACCCACTCGGGGACGGCGCTCAGGGCACTGTCCAGCCCGCTGGGGTCAGTTCCACCGCCCTGGGCCATATCCGGGCGGCCGCCGCCTTTGCCGCCAACTTTGGCTGCCACGTCGCGCATCAGGTCACCGGCCTTGATCCGGTCGGTCAGGTCCTTGGTCACCCCGGCAACCAATGAGACCTTCTCACCCTCTACCGCCGCGACCAGCAATACGCCACTGCCAAGCTTGTTTTTCAGCTGATCGGCGCTCTCGCGCAGGGATTTGCTGTCGGCCCCCTCCAGCTTGACCGCCAGTACCTTGACCCCGGCGACCTCCTGAACCTGGTCCAGCAGGCTGCCACTGCCTGCCGTGGCCAGCTTGGCCTTGAGCGCGCTCAGGTCCTTTTCCAGCTTGCGGTTCTGGGCCAGCAGTTGCTCGACCTTCTCCGGCACCTGCGGACGGCGGGTCTTCAGGGCCTGAGCGGTGCGATCGGCGAGCGCCTCTACCTCATCAAACAGCGCCAGGGCACCCGCTCCGGTCACCGCCTCGATGCGGCGAACGCCCGCCGCCACGCCGGATTCAGAGGTGATCCGGAACAGGCCGATGTCACCAGTGCGGCGCACATGGGTACCGCCGCAGAGTTCCACCGAGAACCCATCCCCCATGGTCAGCACGCGCACCTGATCACCGTACTTTTCACCGAACAGCATCATGGCGCCTTTGGTCTTGGCACTGTCGATATCCATCTCTTCGACCTGAACATCGGTGTTGGCGCGAATCTGTTCGTTGACCAGCGCTTCAATCGCCTTGATCTCTTCGGGCTTGAGCGCCTCGAAGTGGGAGAAGTCAAAACGCAGACGCTCGGAATCCACCAGTGACCCTTTCTGGGTCACGTGCTCGCCCAGCACTTCACGAAGCGCCGCGTGCATCAGGTGGGTTGCCGAGTGATTCAGGGCGGTGGCCGAACGCACATTGCCGTCGACCCGGGCCGACAGCGTATCGCCCACCGCCAGACGGCCGTGCAATACCCGGCCAATGTGCAGATGGCTGCTCCCCTGCTTGTTGCAGTCACGCACCTCAACGCGCAGACCACCATCGGCTTCCAGGTAGCCGGTATCGCCCACCTGACCACCGGACTCGGCGTAAAACGGCGTGCGATCGAGCACCACGGCGCCCTCATCGCCCTCTTCCAGTTGGTCCACGAGCTGGCCGTCTTTCAGCAACGCCTGGATCTTGCCCTGCTCCGCAAGCTGGGTATAGCCCAGGAACTCGGTGGCCGGCAGGTCCAGCCCGGCCGAGGTGTAATCCACCTTGAAGCTGCCCGCCGCGCGGGCCCGGGCGCGCTGGGCGTCCATGGCCTGTTCGTAACCGGGCATATCCAGCGTCAGACCGCGCTCACGCGCAATGTCTGCGGTCAGGTCGACAGGGAAACCGTAAGTGTCGTACAGAGTAAAGACGATATCGCCGGGAATCTCGGTGCCACTCAGATCTTCCAGCGCCCCTTCGAGGACCACCATCCCCTTATCCAGGGTTTTGGCGAACTGCTCCTCTTCCAACAGCAGCACCTTTTCGATCTGTGCCCGTTGCTGGCGTAACTCCGGATACGCATCACCCATCACCTCGGCCAGCGCGACCACCAACTGATGGAAAAACGGTTGGGTCTGGCCCAGTTGGTGACCGTGGCGCACGGCGCGGCGAATAATGCGGCGCAGCACATAACCGCGCCCTTCATTGGAGGGCAGCACCCCGTCGCTGATCAGAAACGCACAGGAACGGATATGGTCGGCAATCACCCGCAGTGACTTGTTTTCCATATCCGTGGCACCCGTCGCGTCGGCCGCGGCTTTGAGCAGGTGCTGGAAAAGATCGATGTCGTAGTTGTTGTGCACGCCCTGCATGACCGCGGCAATCCGCTCCAGGCCCATGCCGGTATCGATGGAGGGGTTGGGCAGCGGCTTCAACTCGCCATTGCTGTGGCGCTCATACTGCATGAACACCAGGTTCCAGATCTCGATGTACCGGTCCAGATCGTCATTCTCGCTGCCGGGTGGGCCACCAGGGACATCCGGGCCGTGGTCATAAAAGATTTCCGAGCTGGGACCACAGGGGCCGGTGTCCCCCATCTGCCAGAAGTTGTCTTCATCCAGGCGGGAGAAGCGCTCGGGGCTGACCCCCACCTCCTTCTGCCAGATATCGGCCGCTTCATCGTCGCTGATATGGACGGTCACCCACAACCGCTCTTCGGGCAGTTTGAGTACATCGGTCAGAAACTCCCAGGCGAACTTGATCGCGTCGCGCTTGAAGTAGTCTCCAAAGCTGAAATTGCCCAGCATCTCAAAGAACGTGTGGTGGCGCGCGGTATAGCCGACATTTTCGAGGTCGTTGTGCTTGCCCCCGGCACGCACACAACGCTGGGAACTGGCCGCACGGCGGTAATCCCGGTGTTCTTCGCCGAGGAATACGTCCTTGAACTGGACCATGCCGGCATTGGTGAACAGGAGGGTCGGGTCATTACCCGGAATCAGGGAGCTGCTGGGGACAACGGTGTGCCCCTGCTGCTCAAAGTACTTCAAGAAGGCGTCGCGAATTTCTGCGCTTTTCATAGCGTATCCGTGGTTATCGAGATCAAAATGGGGCGATTCAGGGGCGGTCGAGCTGTTCCCGCTCTTCCTGGGTCAACTGGCGCGCTTCGCTCTCCAGCATCACCGGGATGCCATCGCGAATGGGGTAAGCCAAGTGGCTGGCTCGGCACACCAGCTCCTGCTTTTCAGCGTCGTACTCCAGTGGAGCCTTGCTCACCGGGCAGACCAGTAGACTGAGCAGTTTTTTGTCGATCATAGCGCCCCTCGGGGAATGAGATAAAAGCCGCTATCTTACACCGGGGCGCGACTCCAACGCTACTGAGCGGCCCCGCAAATCAGTTGCGGGCCACGTCTTCCGGCTCGGGCATCGGCCCTACCAGAGTGGTCGGGTCGACCCGTCGGTCGAACCAGTTCATGCGCCAGTCCAGATGCGGGCCGGTCGCCCTCCCTGTGGCGCCCACCTCGGCGATGATATCCCCCTGACCGACTTCCTCCCCCTCTTCCACCAGAATCCGGTGCAGATGAATGAAGGTGGACGACAGACCGTGACCGTGATCCACAATCAGGGTGCCACCAGAGAAGAACATATCCTCGTGCACCAGGGTGACTACACCCGGCGCCGGGGACGCCACCGGGGTGCCCTGTGGCGCGGCGATGTCCACCCCGTAATGAGGCGAACGGGGCTCACCGTTATAAAACCGCTGACTGCCGTAAACGCCGGTAATGATCCCGACCAGTGGCCACTGGAAAGACTGCGCAAAATCGGTACGCGCCAGATCATGCTGGCGAGCCTTCCAGGCGAGAGCCGCTTCGGCCCGGGCGCGCTTGACCTGCTCCGGGTCCGGAGTCACTGTACTCTGTGGAACACCCTCAATGCGCTGGATATTGTAATCCCGGGCTTTGACGGGGAATTCAAAGTGCTCGGGCTCCCCTGCCGGGGGTATCAGGGTCAGCCTGGCGGGCGACTCGGCATCCCGGTCGAGACCAATCACAAATTGGCCGTCGTCGGCAATCCGCACAGTGCGATCCCCCAGTTTCAGCTCGCTACCCGGTGTCACCCCGCCACGAATGACGGCGCCCTGCTGCCAGTCGCCGTGGTGGATTTCGAGGGCCTGGGCCGAGAGGGCCACCAGGAGGGTGAGCGGGAGTGCGGCGAATTTTCTGAGCATGTAATGCCTCTGACATCATCAATGGATCATTTAATGAGCAGGTTAGCACGAACTTAAGTGATTGGGGTAACCATGTGGTGCGGGGATGGGGTGCTGTGGGAGCGGCGGATGCGCTTCGCTTATCCGCCCTACGGGTACTGCCGTGCCATCCGTAGGGCGAATAAGCTGAAGGCGCATCCGCCGTTAACGAAAACGGCAGCCTCAGGGCTGCCGTTTTCGTTTTATACCATGACTGAGGATTGAGCTTACTGCTCGCCCACCCGCAGTATTTTCATGGTGTTGGTGCCGCCCAACTGGTTGGAGTCACCGTTGGTGACAATCACCAGATCACCGTCACTCAGCACACCCTTGCTTTTCAGGATCTCGATCGCGCGCATATGATCCTGATGGCCCGGTGCCGAGCTGTCGGTTTCGAACGGTACCGGCTGGACACCGCGATACAGCGCCACGCGACGCTGGGTATCGATCCGCCCGGAGAAGGCGAAAATCGGCAACTGAGAACCAATGCGGGACATCAGACGCGGGGTCGCACCGGACTCGGTCAGAGAGATAATCGCCTTCACACCGCTGAGATGGTTGGCGGTATACATCGACGCCATGGCGATGGATTCGTCAATGGTCTGGAATGTCTCCTCGACCCGATAGGTGCTCTGGCTGCCGCTCAGGTGCTTTTCAGCCCCCAGAATGATACGCACCATGGCCTTGATGGTCTCTTCCGGGAAGTCGCCAGCGGCGGTTTCCGCGGACAGCATCACCGCATCGGTGCCATCGAGTACGGCGTTCGCCACGTCGAACACTTCCGCGCGGGTCGGCATCGGGTTCTTGATCATGGACTCCATCATCTGGGTCGCGGTGATCACCACCTTGTTCAGGGCACGGGAGCGCTCGATGATGCGCTTCTGTACACCGATCAGGGACTCATCACCGATCTCCACACCCAGGTCACCACGGGCAACCATGACCGCATCACTGGCTTCAATGATAGCGTCCAGGGTTTCGTCGTCCGCAACCGCTTCAGCACGTTCAACTTTGGCTACCAGCCCCGCACGCTCGCCACCGGCGGCCCGCATCAACTCGCGAGCCTTGTTCATGTCGTCCGCACTGCGCGGGAAAGACACGGCCAGATAGTCGACGTCGATATCCGCCGCGGTTTTGATGTCGGCCAGATCTTTTTCGGTCAGAGCCGGAGCCGACAGGCCACCGCCTTGACGGTTGATGCCCTTGTTGTTGGACAGCGGACCGGCAATACGGGTCACGCAGTACACGCGGTTGCCTTCGATTTTCTCCACTTCCAGCACCACGCGGCCATCGTCCAGCAGCAGGTTATCGCCCGGCTTACAGTCGCCCGGCAGCTCCTTGTAGTCGATACCAACCTGGTTCTGGTCTCCCTCGTCACGGCCGAGGTCCGCATCCAGAACAAACTTGTCACCAAGCTTGAGCTCGATTTTCTTGTCCTTGAAGCGTGAAATACGGATCTTCGGACCCTGCAGGTCGCCCAGCACGGCCACAAAACGGTCGTGCTTGGCGGCGATGGCACGCACGTTTTCCGCGCGCTGCTTGTGCTCTTCCGGCGACCCGTGGGAGAAGTTCAGGCGAACGACGTTCACGCCCGCCAGAATCAGTTTTTCCAGCATTTCCGGAGCTTCAGAGGCGGGCCCCAGGGTGCTGACAATTTTGGTACGTCTTAACATAACTCTCTCTCAGTATTTATTACTTGGCTTGCATCAGCGCCAGGGTGTTATCCAACATGCGGTTGGAGAAGCCCCACTCGTTGTCGTACCAGGACATGACTTTTACCCAACGACCGTTGAAAACCTTGGTCTGCAGAGAGTCGTAGTTGGAAGAGGCCGGGTTGTGGTTGAAGTCGATGGACACCAGCGGCTCATCGCAATACTCCAGTACACCCGCCATTTCGCCTTCGGCGGCTTCCTTCATGGCGGCATTCACTTCCTCGACGGTCACGTCTTTGGAAACCAGCACGTTCAGGTCAACCAGAGAGACGTTGATGGTCGGCACACGAACCGCCATACCGTCGATCTTGCCCTTCAGTTCCGGCAGCACCAGCGCTACCGCGCGAGCGGCACCGGTTTTGGTCGGGATCATGGACTGAGTGGCCGAACGGGCGCGATATACGTCGGTGTGATACACGTCGCTCAGGTTCTGATCGTTGGTGTAGGCGTGGATCGTGGTCATGGAGCCTTGCTCGATGCCGAACTTGTCGTTCAGTACCTTGGCAATCGGTGCCAGGCAGTTGGTGGTGCAAGAGGCGTTGGAGATGATCTGGTCGGTCGCCTTCAGGGTCTTGTGGTTGACGCCGTAAACAGCGGTCGCGTCCACATCGGTACCCGGTGCGGAAATGATCACTTTCTTCGCGCCGGCTTCCAGGTGGGCACTGGCTTTTTCTTTGCTGGTGAAGATACCGGTGCACTCATACACCACGTCCACACCCAGTTCGCCCCAGGGCAACTTGCTCGGGTCACGCTCAGAGGTAATGCGGATTGCATCACCATTT
Organism: Marinimicrobium sp. LS-A18; assembly: GCF_000463525.1. Taxonomy (NCBI): domain Bacteria; kingdom Pseudomonadati; phylum Pseudomonadota; class Gammaproteobacteria; order Cellvibrionales; family Cellvibrionaceae; genus Marinimicrobium; species Marinimicrobium sp. LS-A18. The sequence continues at coordinate 374,008 of NZ_AWEP01000002.1, read as the reverse complement.
ACAATCATGTTCTCACCGTCGACAGATACTTCGCCGGGGAATTTGCCGTGGACCGAATCGTACTTGGTCAGGTGAGCGTTCAGGTTTACGTCGCCCAGGTCGTTGATACCGACCACCTGAATGCGGTCGCGATAGTTGGATTCGTACAGCGCACGCAGCACGTTGCGGCCGATGCGGCCGTAGCCGTTGATTGCTACTTTAATGGTCATTACACATCTCCTGGTTACAATTCGGACAATCTAAAAGAGAAATTACAAACGCATTCAGGCGTGATCAGCGTGCCAGTTGGGCCGCTTCACGAGCCAGTTTTTCAATCTCGTCCCAACGCTTCTCGGCGATGAGCTCTTTGGGAGCCATCCAGGTACCCCCTACGCAGGCCACGTTGGGCAGGCTCAGGTACTCGGGCGCCTTGGCGAGGTTGATGCCACCGGTCGGGCAGAAAGTGATTTGCGGCAAGGGTCCGCCAATTGATTTGACCATGGACACACCACCGGCGGATTCCGCCGGGAAAAACTTCATGTGGGTAAAGCCGTGCGCCAACAGGTTCATGGCTTCACTGGGTGTGGCAATACCGGGCAGCAGAGGGACATCGCTGGCCTTGGCGGCTTCGATCAGCTCCGCCGTGGTGCCGGGGCTTACCAGGAACGTGGAGCCGGCTTCGACGGCTTTCTTCAGATCGTCCGGAGTGACGATGGTGCCCGCGCCAATCACGGCATCTTCCGGCAACGCATCGACCATGGCGCGAATCGCATCGAGCGCCACCGGGGTACGCAAGGTGATTTCGAGTACCTTCAGGCCGCCGTTGTACAGTGCCTGAGCCAGCGGTACCGCATCTTCCAGGCGCTCCACGACCATGACGGGAATGACCGGAGCCACCTGAACAATTTTATCGATACTTAATGCCACTATGCTTTCCTCTTGATTCGGTAACTGGGTTGATTAATACGAGCGATCCCGGGCGCGACGCCTCAGGGAGCCCAATACAGTGTCACTGGCACTTTGTTCTGACGCAGAACGGCACGAATCGGCATATCGCCCACCGGACCTTCACCTTGCGCGGCACGCAGGGCCTGCAATTTTTCTTCGCCAGTGATCAGCAGAACCAGACGACGGGAATTGACGATACCCGCCAGGCTCAGGGTCATACGCTCAGTGTACTCACCGGTCACTTCACTCTGGTGCGCGGTAATCGCCGAACACAGTGAATCGGTGGTCAGCGCTTCCTCAAGCCCTTCGGCGTTGGGGAACAGGGACGCGGTATGACCGTCCGGCCCCATACCCAGAATGGTGAGATCGAACGGCTGGGCCAGCTTCTGATAGGCCTGCTCGCAGGCGGCGAGGCCTTCGGCGGCAGTTTCCGCCGAGTTCTTCATGCCCAGAAACGGCGCCTGACCGGCAGCGTGTTGCAGAAGATTTTTCTGCACAAACGTCTCGTTGCTTTTGGCGTGGCCCGGCTCGACCCAACGCTCATCTACCAAGGCCACCTGGATCCGTTTCCAGTCCAGAGCGATCTGGCTCAGTCGCTGATACAGGGGCGCCGGAGAGCTGCCACCGGACACCAGGAAACTGGCCTGATCACGCTCTTTCAGCGCCTCGTCCAGTACCGCCACGCAATCTTCCTGCAACGCCGCCAACAGGGCTTCGCGGCTGTCAAAAATCTTTTCGTCCAACATCAGTCCTGATCCTCCGTCAGCAGCTCATCCATGTTGAACCAACTGCGACCATCGCCGGACAGCAGCTCTTCGGACGCTTCGGGACCCCAGGAGCCAGCCGGGTACGCCATGGGCTTGTTTTCCGGGCGCTGCCAGGCTTCGATGATCGGGTCCACCCAGCCCCAGGCCGCGTCGACTTCCGCGCGGTGAATGAACAGGCTCGGGTCACCGGCGGCGGCATCCAGCATCAGGCGCTTGTAGGCGTCACTGACAAAGTGCTTGTACTTCTCAGCCAGGTTCAGGTTCAACACCACCGGCGTCAGCTCGGTTTCGTGCTTTTCCAGGTTCTTGGACATCAGCACCATCTGGATGCTTTCTTCCGGTTGCAGACGGATCACCAGACGGTTCGGCGTTACTCCGCCGGCCGACTCGGGATACACCTCGTGGGAGACGTCTTTGTACTGAATGACGATTTCTGCAAAACGCTCTTTCAGTCGCTTACCGGTGCGCAGATAGAACGGCACTTTCGACCAGCGCCAGTTATCGATGTGCGCGCGAATGGCAACAAAGGTCTCGGTATTGCTGTCTTTGCCCAGCTCGTCCAGGTAACCGGGTACCGCTTTGCCATCCATCTCGCCCGCCGCGTATTGGCCGCGCACGGTATGCCACTTGACCGCATCACCCTGGAGTGCTCGCAGGGACTCCAGCACCTTGATCTTCTCGGAGCGGATGCTGTCGGCGGTCAGCTTGTTGGGCGACTCCATGGCCACCAGGCAGAGCAACTGCAACAGGTGGTTCTGGACCATATCGCGCATGGCACCGGCGTCGTCGTAGAAACTCGCGCGCCCTTCCAGGCCCACGGTTTCGCACAGGCTGATCTGCACATGGTCAATGGTTTTGGCATCCCACAGATGCTCGAAGATGCCATTGGCGAAACGCAGTGTCAGAAGGTTCTGAACCGCTTCCTTACCGAGGTAGTGATCGATCCGGTAAATGGACTTCTCGTCGAAGTATTCACCAATTTCAGTATTGATCGCATCGGCCGACGCGGCGTCGTAACCCAGCGGCTTCTCCACCACCACGCGAGTGGTCGGGCTGATCAGATCACTTTCGGAAATGTGCTTACAGCAGACACCGAACACACTCGGAGGCGTCGACAGGTAGAAAACGCGATTGTCGTTTCCGGACTTGAGGATTTCCGCCATTTTTTCCCAGTGCTCATCCCGGGAAGAGATGTCGAGGAACAGCGGGTGGATCATTTTCGCGAAACGATCCCAGGTTTCAGCCACAAACTCGCCTTTGCGCAGGTGCTGTTCGGCGGCAGCGCGAACCTTATCCTGGTACTCGGCCACGGCTTCCTGACGACGGCAGGTACCGAAAATGCGAGTGCCCTCAGGCAACTCGTCATTGCAATAGGCGCGATACAGGCCCGGGATCAGTTTGCGCAGCGCCAGGTCACCGGCACCACCAAAAATCACAAAATCAAATGCTTTCAGCATGGACTAAAACCTTGTGTTCTGTATTTGCGGTTATACATTGAGCCCGGCACGATCACCGGGCTCGAACGCTCTCACTACCAACGGAAGACGGTGGCTCCCTCTTCGGCCAGGCCGACTTCGGCACGCAAGGGGGCAAACAGCTCGCGGCCCATGCCATAGTGGCTGTTGGATATGTCGGTCTGCTCCGGCTGACGGCTGGCCAGTTCCTCTTCGGAAACCAGCAGCTCCAGCTTGCCTGCATCGGCATCCAGCTCAATCATGTCGCCATCGCGCACCAGCGAGATGGGGCCGCCATCGAGCGCCTCGGGGGTCAGGTGGATGGCCGCGGGGATTTTACCAGAGGCACCGGACATCCTGCCATCGGTGACCAGCGCGACCTTGAAGCCGCGGTCCTGGAGCACGCCCAGCGGCGGAGTCAGTTTGTGCAACTCCGGCATACCGTTGGCTTTCGGGCCCTGGAAACGCACCACGGCAACGAAATCCCGGTCCAGCTCGCCGGCCTTGAACGCCGCCTGGAGGTCTTCCTGACGGTAGAACACCCGTGCGGGCGCCTTGACCTTACGATTCTCGGGCTTGACTGCGGACACTTTGATGACACAGCGGCCCAGGTTGCCCTTGAGCAGCGCCATGCCGCCGGTTTTGCCGAAGGCACTGCCGGCCGGGCGCAGGACGTCCTCATCCAGGCTCTTCTCCGGCGCATCGCGCCATTCGATTTTGTCGCCTTCCAGGAACGGCTCCTTGGCGAAATGGGACATGCCTTTACCCATAATGGTGGTCACGTCCTCGTGCATCAGCCCTTCGCTGAGCAGGCTTCGGATCAGGAAGCCCATGCCCCCCACCGCCTGGAAGCGGTTCACATCCGCCAGACCGTTGGGGTAGACACGGCACATCAGCGGGATGATTTCGGACAGGTCGGCCATATCCTGCCAATCGATGATCACGCCGGCGGCCCGGGCGATAGCGGTCAGGTGGATGGTGTGGTTGGTCGAACCACCGGTAGCCAGTAGGCCGATAATGCCGTTGACCACGGCTTTCTCGTCGATCACATCGGCAATCGGCGTGTACTGATCGCCACTCTGGGTCAGTTTCACCAGTTGGTTGGTCGCCTCGGTGGTCAGCGCATCGCGCATCCCGGTGCCCGGGTTCACGAAGGAGCTGCCCGGCAACTGCATGCCCATCATTTCCATCAGCATCTGGTTGCTGTTGGCGGTGCCGTAGAAGGTACAGGTACCGGGGCTGTGATAGGAATCCATTTCCGCCTTGAGCAGCTCTTTACGGCCGACTTTACCCTCGGCAAACAGCTGGCGGACCTTCACTTTTTCCGAATTGGGCAGACCGGAAGGCATCGGGCCCGCCGGCACAAAAACCGTGGGCAGATGACCGAACGACAGCGAGCCGATCATCAGGCCGGGCACGATCTTGTCGCAGATGCCCAGGCAGTGCACGGCATCAAACATGTCGTGGGACAGGGAGACAGCAGTGGACATGGCGATCACGTCGCGACTGAACAGCGACAGATCCATACCATCCCGCCCCTGGGTAACCCCGTCACACATGGCGGGCACGCCACCGGCGACCTGGGCGGTCACACCGTTGGCGAGAGCGGCCGTTTTGATTTTCTCGGGGTAATCAACGTAGGGCTGGTGCGCCGACAGCATGTCGTTGTAGGCGGTCACGATCCCGATATTGGGCGCGCCGGTATCCATCAGCTGCTGTTTCTCTTTCTCGGAAGAGGCAGCAAATCCGTGAGCCAGGTTGCCACAGGACAGGCGCTGGCGGGAGGGGCCATCATTGCGCATCGCATTGACGCGCTCAACATAGGCCGCCCGGGTATCTCGGCTTCGGTCGATGATCCGCTGGGTAATATCGGAGAGTCTTTTGTGAGTCATTTCAGCACCATTGATTACTTTACATCCAGCCAGACGCCCTCGCCCGCCACCCGCGGGAGCGATTTATCGGGTCGGACGGCCTGCCCCGGGCGCTGTCACCCCGCTTGCGGGTGGGCTGACCCGGCGTTGGGGGCCGGACAGCACCGGGGGACGGCACCATGGTCAGTCCGCCAAGGGCCAGTCCGCCAAGCCTCGTCTGACTTGCTATATTCACGGTCTAATGCTCCTCAGGGCTCATCCGATACATTGCCGGACAATACTCCCGAGGCTCTCTCACACGTCTCCGTGCAGCGGTTATAAATGATTTTTCCGCCAGAGACCCAGGGTCGCTGGCGGCCGTACTGTTTCCGCTGTTACTTTGCTTGTTTGTAGTAGTTTATCAGACTGCGGGTCGAGGCATCATGTTTGTCGCTCACCTCGGCGCCGTCTGCCAGCTCCGGCTGGATACCGGCGGCCAGCACCTTACCCAGCTCCACACCCCACTGATCGAAGGAGTGAATCTGCCAGATGATGCCCTGGGTGAAGATCTTGTGCTCGTACAGTGCAATCAGGGCGCCCAGAGAGCGCGGCGTCACCTTGTCCATCAACAGGGTGTTGGTCGGGCGATTGCCACGGTGCACCTTGTGGGCCACGATTTCTTCAATCCGCGCCTCATCCATACCCTTGGCCTTGAGGTCCGCACGCACCTGATCGGCGTCGATGCCCTTCATCAGCGCCTCGGTTTGCGCGAACATATTGGCCATCAGCGCATCGTGATGCCCTTCCACTTCAATGGTGGGCTTCACCGAGCCAATAAAGTCGGCGGGGATGATGTCGGTTCCCTGGTGCAGGAACTGATAGAAGGCGTGCTGGCCGTTAATGCCCACCTCACCCCAGATCAGCGGCACGCTGCCGTAGGTCAGGGTCTCACCTTCCCAGTTGACCGACTTGCCGTTGCTTTCCATTTCGGCCTGTTGCATGTAGGCCGGGAAGCGGTGCAGGCACTGGTCGTAAGGCAGCAGGGCATGGGAGGGATAGCCGAGGAAGTTGCGGTTCCAGATACCGACCAGGGCCAGCATGACCGGGGCGTTTTCCGCCAAGGGGGCTTCGCAGAAGTGGCGATCCATTTCATAGGCGCCCTGCAGCAACTCCTCAAAGGCATCAAAGCCCTGTTGCAACGCGATGGGCAACCCGATGGTGGACCAGAGCGAGAAACGACCGCCGACCCAGTCCCACATTTCAAAGATGTTTTTCTCCGCTACACCGAACTCCACCGCCTTCTTCACATTGGACGATACGGCCACGAAATGCTGGCTGGTCGTGGACTCGGAACCGCCGCCTTTGAGGAACCAGGCCCGGGCGGTGTTCGCGTTGGTGATGGTTTCCAGCGTGGTAAAGGTCTTGGAGGCCACGATAAACAGGGTGGTTTCGGGATTGACCCGCTCCAGCACCTGGGCGATCTGGAAACCGTCCACGTTCGAGACGTAGTGGGTGCGCAGCGTATCGTCGCTGTAGGCGCTCAGCGCTTCGGTGACCATCAGCGGCCCGAGGTTGGAACCACCAATGCCGATGCTGACAATATCGGTGATCGACTTGCCGGAAAAACCTTTCCACTCGCCGGAGCGCACGCTGGTGACCAGCTCGCGCATGTGATTCAGCTCGCGCTCTACCTGAGGGCGAACATCCTTGCCGTCCACCATGATCGGCTTGCCCGACTTGTCCCGCAGCGCCACGTGCATGACGGCACGATCTTCGGTCCGGTTGATGTGCTCACCGCCGAACATGCGATCGCGCCAATCCGCCACCTTGGACTCTTCCGCCAATGCCAGCAGCCCCTTACGGGTCTCTTCGGTGATCAGATTCTTGGAATAATCAAACAGGATGTGGGGAGCGCGAATGGAGAAGTTGTCGAACCGGGACTGATCCTCGGCAAACAGAGACTTGAGCTCCCGCTGACGCAGGGTATCGGCATGCTGTGCCAGGGATTGCCAACTCGGTAACTGGGTAGGACTTGCCATGTATCGACCTCATTTTTCCGCAGAGCGGGTCACTTGTGTTGGAAGCAATTGTGGTTTTTTGGCGGCGTCCGGTGCATCAGGTCGCCTGCCCGCCCAACCGCCGCTTCGGTTGACCGACGCGAAAGACTGCGTAGGTATTTAGCGATGACACCGCCGCTGCGCCGGGTGTCAAAGGTGCCGATTGAGCGCTGCAAAGCACCGCCGCCTCTGGCCTGGCGAGAAATTGAGCGTGCTTCAAAAAGGCAGGCATAATAAGCACTTAGGGTGAAAAAGTCAATTTGAGCGGCTTTCCAGCGCTGGTCTCACAGGGTAAGCTGGCTTATTTGTCGAGGCCGAGTTTGCGCCATGTCCCCATCCGCTGACGTTCACTCCACCCCGCCGCTGGGAATCATTGAAGGTTTCTTCGGCCGCACCTGGTCCTGGGCGGCCAGGACCGACATGGTCCACTTCCTGGCCCGACAGGGTTACGATTTTTACCTCTATGCCCCGAAAGCGGACCCCCACCTGCGCCGCCACTGGCAGACACCCTGGCCGGAAGACGAGTGGCGGGCCCTGTGCGCGCTGCGCGACACCTGCCGGGCGCTGGGTATCCGCTTCGGGGTAGGACTCAGCCCCCTGGAGCTCTACCGGGAGCCCTGGTCGCAGAGCCGGGAGGCCCTGACGCGGAAACTCCAGGCGCTGAACCGCCTCGAACCGGACCTGATGGGACTGTTATTCGACGATATGCGCGGCGACCTGCCCGAGCTGGCTGAACGCCAGGTATCCCTGGCCCATGTCGCGGCCGAGGCCAGCAGCGCCGAGCACCTGATCCTCTGCCCGACCTATTACAGCTTTGACCCCGTTCTGGAGAAGGTTTTCGGAACGCGTCCGGCCGGCTACTGGGAGCATCTCGGGCAGAACCTCGATCCGTCGATCGACCTGTTCTGGACCGGGCCGGAAGTCTGCTCCCGGACCTACCCCGATGACCACCTCACCCAAGTCAGCCAATACCTGCAGCGGCGCCCCTTTCTCTGGGATAATTACCCGGTCAATGACAGTGCGAGCCTGAGCCCCTATTTGCGCCTGGACGCCTACCCCGCCAGCCATGCCAGACTGAGCGGACAGGTCGCGGGCCACGCGGTAAACCCGATGAACCAGGCCTACCTGTCGCAGATTCCGCTACACTCCCTGCCGGAAGCCTACCGGGCAGGCGGCGACTACCGGCCGGAGGCGGCGTTCATGAGCGCGACCCGGGCCTGCACCCCGCCCGAGCTGGCCAGACACCTGATCGCCGACCGGGCACTGTTGCAGGAACGAGGGCTGAATGCGCTCACGGACGCCGAGCGACGCGGCCTGGAAGACCGTTATCAACCCTTCGCCGAGGCGGGGCAACCTCAGGCCCGGGAATTGCTGGACTGGCTCAACGGTGGCTATGCGTTTGACCCGGCGTGCCTGACCGATTGACTGGCCAGACCCCATCAACCCACAAGACACACTGACCACAGCAGAGTGTTAAACTGTAAATAGTCAGAACGACTAATTATGGGCGGCGATCCCGCCCATCACGATGTATCGCAAACACAGGAGCGACTATGCAGACGAGAAAACTCGGCAACAGCGAACTGGTATTGAGCGAAGTGGGCCTGGGCTGCTGGCAGCTCGGTGGCGACTTCGGCCCGATCACCGCCGACACCGTCGAAGCCATCCTTCAGACCGCTCTGGACGAAGGCATCACCTTCTTTGATACCGCCGATGTGTACGGCGGTGGTGCCAGCGAAACCTACCTGGGCCAACACCTGGCCAACCGCAACCCCAAGCCGGTCATTGCCACCAAATACGGCCGCGGCGACGGCGCCTACCCCGACGGTTACTCCCTGACCCACATGCAGGACTCGGTCAAGCGTGCCCAGGACCGCCTGAAGACCGACACCCTGGACCTGCTGCAACTGCACTGTGTGCCCACCGAAGTCATGCGCCACGGCGAAATCTTCGACTGGCTGCGCCGACTGCAGCAGGACGGTCAGATCCGCTATTTCGGAGCCAGCGTGGAAACCGTTGAAGAGGGGCTGATCTGTGCCGAGCACGATGACCTGACCTCACTGCAGGTCATCTTCAACATCTTCCGCCAGAAACTGCTCGACGAACTGCTGCCCCGGGCCGAAGACAAGGGCATTGGCATTATCGTTCGCTTGCCCCTGGCTAGCGGCATGCTGAGCGGCAAGTTCACCGAGAACACCCAGTTCGACAAAACCGACCACCGGAACTTCAACCGCGATGGCGACGCCTTCAATGTGGGCGAGACCTTTGCGGGTATTCCGTTTGAAACCGGCGTCAAACTGGTGCGCGAACTGGAAGGCATGGTGCCCGAAGGCTACACCATGGCGCAGATGGCCATGCGCTGGATTCTGGACCAGCCCGCGGTCACCAGCATCATCCCCGGCGCCAGCTCCGCTCAGCAAGTGCGGGAAAACGCCAACGTCAGCGCGCTCAAGCCCCTGGAAGACGGCTTGCATGAAGACCTGTATCGGTTCTATCAGGACCAGGTACAGCAGCACATTCGCGGCGCCTACTGATCGCACCATTCCGCCATCGGGCCCGGCCAGCGCCGGGCCCGATGGTCTCAAGACAGCTGATTTTTAACGGCTTTTCTGCTAGCGTGAGCGCCTTTCCACTCCACTCACGCAACTTCTGAAGGGCCCGCATGTCCAGTTCCAATCCCTCCAGCTCCAACCACCCCAGCCCGCTCAGCGCCGAACAGATTCTGGAGATCGACCGTCAGCACGTCTGGCATCCCTACTCCTCGTTTCTGAACCCCACTCCTGTGTTCCCTGTGCAACGGGCCGAGGGCGTATACTTGCACCTGTCCGACGGCCGAAAGCTGGTGGACGGCATGTCCTCCTGGTGGTGTCAGCTTCACGGCTACAACCACCCGCGCCTGAATCAGGCCATTCAGGACCAACTGGAGCAGATGGCGCACGTGATGTTCGGCGGCCTGACCCACGAGCCCGGCGTCACCCTGGCCAAACGACTGGTGGAGTTGACCCCGGAGGGCCTGAACAAAGTGTTCCTGGCCGACTCCGGCTCGGTTTCGGTGGAAGTGTCGCTGAAAATGGCCATGCAGTTCTGGCAATCCCAAGGGCGCCCGGACAAGCACCGTTTTCTGGCCCTGCGGCGCGGTTACCACGGCGATACCTTCGGCGCCATGTCGGTATGTGACCCCGTGACCGGCATGCATCAGCTGTTCAGTCACACCCTGGCACAGCAGCTGTTTGCCCCCCAGCCGGAATGCGGCATCGATGAACCCTGGGACGAGCGCCATATTGCGGACTTTGAAGCCCTGCTGGTGACGCACAAAGACGAGCTCGCAGCAGTCATTCTCGAGCCCATCGTGCAGGGCGCGGGCGGCATGCGCTTTTATTCCCCCGATTACCTGCGCCGGGTGCGGGAACTGTGTGATGAACACGATGTGCTATTGATTGCCGATGAAATCGCCACCGGCTTTGGTCGCACGGGCAAACTGTTCGCCTGCGAACACGCGGGCATCAGCCCCGATATTCTGTGTCTGGGCAAGGGCCTGACCGGCGGTTATATGACTTTGGCGGCGACGCTGTGCAACGATAAAGTCAGTGACGGCATCTGCCGGGGTGAAGCCGGGGTGTTTATGCATGGGCCCACTTTCATGGGCAATCCGCTGGCCTGTTCGGTGGCCAATGCCAGCATTGATCTGTTACTGGATAGCGATTGGCAGGGACAGGTTGGGCGTATCGAATCTCAGTTGAAAGAGGAGCTGGGGGCGTGTCGGAATTTGCCGGCGGTAGCCGATGTTCGGGTATTGGGTGCGATTGGTGTGGTGGAGTTGCACGAGCCGGTGGATATGGCGAAGGTGCAGCCGCGGTTTGTTGAGGAAGGGATTTGGGTACGGCCCTTTGGTAAATTGGTGTACATCATGCCGCCGTTTGTGAGCACGCCAGAGGAGTTGCGGCAGTTGACCAAAGGAATTTATAAAGTGGTTGCGGAGTTGGGGTGATGGATGGCGCATCTCGCCCGGCCTGCGGCGGGGTGGACCCTTTCAAGACACGCCGTGAACCCATCCCTGGGGGCTCGACGCGCGGAGTCCCTCCGCTTACGGTCTTGAAAGGGTCCACCCCACCCCAGGCCTCCGTGCCACCATCAGAGTAACGCAGCAGTCCAATGGATCGGTTTAATTTTCGTTCCGATGCGTCGGGCCGATCCGTCCAGCGCGAACCATGCCACGGAGGGCCGATGCGGGGTAAGCCCTTTCAAGACCGTGGAGCGGGGGACCCGCGATTCGAGCCTACAGGGATGTATGTACGGCGTGTCTTGAAAGGGCTTACCCCGTAGCGGCCCGGACGTCATGCAACACCGGAACGTTCATAACAATCACCGAATGGGACGAATACCCACTGCTTCGCGGAGTTTACCAATAAACTCGCGGCTTTCTTTGCGGGCTTTTTCGGCGCCGGCCTGCAACACCTCTTCGATGTGGGCCGGGTTGGCCAACAAGGCTTCGTAACGCTCACGCGCTTCACCCAACTGGCCATTCACCAATTCAAACAACTGCTTCTTGGCTTCGCCCCAGGCGATACCCTCGGCGAAGGCGGTGCGCATTTCATCGGTCTGCTCCGGGGTGGCGAAGGCCTGCCAGATCTGGAACACGGTGGAATCGTCCGGATCCTTGGGATCGCCGGGTTCCAGCAGGTTGGTTTTGATTTTGTTGATGTGCTTTTTGAGTTTTTTCTCGGGCAGGAACAACGGAATGGTGTTGTTGTAGCTCTTGCTCATCTTGCGACCATCCAGGCCCTGCAACACCGCCACATGGTCGTCCACTTTGGCTTCAGGCAACACGAAGTGATCACCGTAATGGTGATTGAAGCGCGCGGCGATATCGCGGGCCATTTCCACGTGTTGAGTCTGGTCCTTGCCTACCGGCACTTCATTGGCGTTGAACATCAGGATGTCGGCGGCCATCAGCACCGGATAGCTGTACAGGCCCATGGTGACACCGAAGTCCGGATCCTCCCCCGCTTCCATATTGGCGGCGACGGCCGCTTTGTAGGCGTGGGCGCGGTTCATCAGGCCTTTGGCGGCCATGCAGGTCAGCAACCAGCAGAGTTCGGGAATTTCCGGGATATCCGACTGGCGATAGAACACCGCTTTGTCGGTGTTCAGACCCAGTGCCAGCCAGGTGGCCGCGATCTCGCGGGTGGACTGATGCACCTGCTCCGGGTCCTGACATTTGATCAGCGCGTGGTAATCCGCCAGAAAATAGAAGGATTGGGCATCGTCCCGTTCACTGGAGCGAATGGCCGGGCGAATGGCGCCGACGTAGTTGCCCAGATGAGGCGTGCCTGTGGTGGTGATACCGGTTAGAACCCGCTGTTTACTCATGATCGTTATCGTATCGCTGTTCAGTGGTGGGAACGGAAGGCCGCTATGATACAGGCTGAAACACCGGTTTTGCACCCGACACTCAGATTTTTGAGGTCCGCGACAGCCCAATCAGCTCATCCCGATAGACCGGATGCCAGCGCCGCTCATGCAGAAAATCGATATCAGGTACAGCAAGCCATTCGCCCTGGGCCCGCGCCCGACACCAACTCAGCAACCGTTCCGCAAACGCCTGGGCCTCAACCTCGGGATTTTCCGGATCGCTCAGGTAACGGTATTCGGGCGCAAACCACTCCGGGTAGGCTTCACGATCCGGCACCAGGGGGCGACAGCCCGCCGCCACCGCTTCCAGTACCGACAAACCCTGAAAGTCATGCAACGCTGTGGACAGCACCACATGGCTCTCGGCCAGCAGGCGGCCGTAGGCTTCCCGACTTTCCACATAACCCCAGGCGCCTCCGGCGTAATGAGCGTCCAGCAGGGACTTCAGCGCGTCAAACGCGGGCGGTTGCTGGCGGAACTGCTGCCCGACCACATGCACTCGAATCGCCGGCTCACCGGCTTTTCCCGCCGGACACAACTCGAAAAAACGGCGTAGACCATTGAGCAGCCGATCCGGCGCTTTGTCGTATTCCCAACGGTGGTTCCAGATCAGGGTCAGAGGGCCATCCTCTGGTGCCCGGTCCGGCACAAAGCAGTCGCGCTCGATCGGTATGGGCATCACCCGACTGCGGGCGTGCAGCTGTGCCAGAACGGTATCCGGCGCCCGATCCGGCAACCGCGCCAGCAGGTCCGCCACCCCGGTGAGAAAGGTCTGCCGGTTGTAATCGGAATTGAACGCCACCTGATCGGCGCACAGGGCCGTGTACAGGTTGATCAGTTGAGGTTCGACATTGGCCCGCTGTTGCTTGCGCTGGGGGTAGGCAAACTGATTTTCGTGAAAGTAAACCAGGGTGGGAATGCGCGCAACCTCGGGCACCAATCCGCGCAGAGCCGACAGGTCCACCATCGAGGTGGCAATCAGGAGATCGTAGGGTTCACGCAGACAGTGCGCCTGCTCAAACGCCCAGAGAAAACCGCTGCCACGCATGCGCCACTTGAAGTGACGCGGGGGCAGACTCAACTGTGTCCACTGCCAATCCGGGTACCGGGCGGCCAGTTGCTCCCGCCATCGACGATGACTGGGGGCATCGTATCCGGACAGGAGCAGGACGCGCATCAGGTGAGCGGCTGACCGTGCAACTGAGCCGCGTCTGTCAGCAGGTAGACCTCAAGACCCGCCTGGGCCAGCAACTGCACGGCGACATCGCTGCGTCGCCCGGCATCATCGGAAACGACATAAGCGGTCGATCTGTCCAGCTCGCCCAAGGCACCGCGCAGCTGTCCGAGCGGGAGATTGCGACTGCCCTCCAGCTTACCGAAACGCCGCTCCACCACCAGACGGACATCGAGAATGACGAACTCGCCCAAAGAGGCGGAGCGCTCGCGCCACTCCGACGCCGGGATGGTCTTGACCACCGGCTCCTGCAACAGGGTTTTGAAATCCGCTTTTTCCAGGCGCATCAGCCGCCCGGCGGTCAGCATGTCGACATTGGCATTGCGGGTCGTATCACCGACCAGCGCTTCCTCACCAAAGTAGGAACCCGCGCCCAATTCCGCCAAGACCCGACCGGCCTTGTCGGTTACCGACGCGCGCCCGGATTCGAGTACGTAAAAATAATCACCGGGTTCGCCTTCGCGGACAATCGACTCGCCTTTTTCGACGTCGATTTCTTCGAAGCGGACAAACAGTTGCTGAATATGGCCCGGCGGTACTCGCGTAAAGAGCGGCGACTCCAGCAGGTAGGACATCCAGTCATGATCATCCGCCCCGCTGCTGTCTCCCTCGGGATGATCGCCGCTCTGACTCCAGGCCATTACCAGATCCAGAAAATCGCGCTCCAGAACAATCAGCTCGACGTCCGTTTTGGCAACGGCCGAGACTTGCGTGGGGGAGTGATCCGCCAGAGGGAAACTGGCATTGTCCGATCCCGCCTCCAGGCTGCTGCTCTGAAACTGGGCATCGATCAGGTCGACCCGGCCGGATACCAGATAGTGCTGCACATCCAGGGTTTTGCCCCGTTTAAAGATCAGTGTGCCGCGGGGTATCTCTACCCACTCGGCCTTTTCCAGCACCTTGTCCAGGTACTCATCAGACAGGCGATCGAAAGGGGAAAAAACCCGTAAAGTGTCCCGTTGGAGACTCATAGAACGTTTCTACCGTGCAATCAAAACAAACGGGGAATGTTGATCCCCAGCGTATAGGCAGTCTCGTCCAGTTGAGTATCGCGGGCCAGGCCCAGGTCCAGTGTCCAGCGGGTGCTGCCGACATTCATGCGCGCGCCGCCGGCAATGATCGGATCCTGACGGCGATCATTGTCATACATCTCCAGAATCCAGATCGGTCCGGTTACCGGTTTGAACGTCGCCGCCACGCCCCAGGTGGCGTAGGTGTCATCCAGTGGCCGATCGTGCTCCACCCCACCGTTGAGGTGCAGCGTGAGGCTGTCCATGGGCTGGAAGCTCAGGGGAATATTCAGATAGTAGGTGTCCATCTCGCTGGTCACCCGGTTGTAGCGAAACCCCGCACTGCCGGCCAGCGCCGGGCCACTGCGCGAGGCCCACAACACCCGCTTGTAATCGAGCCCGATGGTGGTCAGCTCGTCATTGGACAGGTTGTACTCCAGTGGCACGGTCCACTCGCTGGCGCCGGTAATATTGCACATCGGTGCCACCGTTGCGCGGGTGGTCGGATCGATCCGCGTGATCCAGGTATCCAGGGCACAGGTTTGTGGTGGCGTTGTGGCCGCGTCATCAACCAGAAAGTGGCCACCATTGGCGCCTGCCTTGACGGCCATCAGTATCGAAGCCGCCGCAAGCATCAGTGGCAAGGCCGCTCGCCCCAGCGTTGAACGATAGAAACTCCCGGACATAAACCCTCCTGCTGGTGTCATGATTGCCCCGGCGGATGCGGGTAGCGATAGAATTCGTTGAGGATCTGATGAAGATAGGCCGCATCGTCCCGCCCCGCCAGTTCGCGAATGGAATGCATGGCAAAGGTGGGCACACCCACGTCCAGGGTTTTGACGCCCACTTCAGCCGAGGTGATCGGCCCGATGGTGCTGCCGCATTCCATGTCAGTGCGGGAGACAAAGGTCTGCACCGGCACGTCGGCCCGCTCGGCCAGGTCACGGAACAGGGCGCTGCTCTCACTGGTGGTGGCATATCGCTGGTTGGCGTTGACCTTGATCACCGGTCCCCGGTTCAGACGCGGGCCGTGATTGTCGTCATGGCGATCGGCAAAGTTCGGGTGCACGCCATGAGCGTTGTCCGCGGAAATCATCAGGGAGGCATCCAGCACCCGCATACGGGTTTCCGTCTCGGGCACCAGGCGCTCCAGAAACTGTTGCAGCATGGGCCCCTTGGCACCGCAGGCGGAGGCACTGCCCACTTCTTCGTGATCGTTGCACACCAACAGCGTGCTGTGCCGGTCATCGGCCTGCAGCAGGCTCTGCAGGCCCACATAACAGCTCAACAGGTTGTCCAACCGGGCACTGGCGAGAAAATCCTGGGCCAGACCGATCAGTGCCGGTGGCTGCGTGTCGTACAGACTGATTTCAAAGTCCAGCACCTCATCCACATTCAGCGACGGTTGTTCAGCCAATAACTGGGCCTTGAGCCGATCACGAAAGGACGGCTGATCCACGCCGTCCATCTCACTGAGCAGGAGCGGCGGCAATTCTTTCTGCGGATTGATGCTGCGCTGACGATTGGCTTCCCGGTCCAGATGAATGGCGAGGCTGGGCACCACGGCTACCGGTAACTTGAAGTCCACCAGACCGCTGCGGATTCGGCCTTCACCATCGCGATAGCTGACCCGCCCCGCCATGGACAGGTCCCGGTCAAACCAGGGGGCCAACAGCGCACCACCGTACACTTCCACGCCAAGCTGAGCATATCCCTGGCGGGACAGGTCCGGCTGCGGTTTCACTTTCAGGCAGGGGCTGTCGGTGTGGGCACCGACCATCCGGATACCGTCGGTCTCCATGGGCTCGCGCCCGTAAATGAAACCAATCACGGAGGAGCCATTGCGCATGACCCAGTACTTGCCGCCGGGTTTGAGACTCCAGCGCTCACCCTCGACCAGGGGCTGGAAGCCGGCCTGGGTCAACTGGGCCGCAATATTCTCCGCCGCGTGAAACGGCGTGGGCGAAGCCTGCAGAAATTCCAGCAGGCCCCGATTGAATGCTTGGGAGGATTGATCAACCATAAACGACATCTATCCAAATGAATCGAGACAACAGCGTGATTTGCTTGGGGTGGGAATCAAAGCGCCACCCAGATGAGCGCGGCCCCCAAGAGCAACCGATACACAACGAACGGCATCATGCCAATTTGCCGAATATAGTGCATGAAATAGTGGATGCACACAAACGCACTGACCCCGGCGATAGCCGCGCCTGCCAAGAGTTCACCCCAAGGTGCTGGCTCGCTCTGCAACCACAACTGTAAGGCCTTATAGCCACCGCTGAGCGCAATCACCGGCACCGATAACAGAAACGAGAAGCGGGCCGCATCCGTTCGCGTGAGTCCCAGAAATAGCGCCGCGGTTATGGTGATGCCGGAGCGGGAGGTTCCCGGAATCAGGGCCAGCGCCTGGGCAAGGCCGATGATCAAAGCGGTTCTCCAGGTAATGTCCAATACGGTTTTCGCGCGCCCGCCATGCCAGTCCGCCCAGCCCAGCGCCAGGCCAAATACAATCGTGGTAATTGCCACCACCCACACCGAGCGCAGATGGGTTTCGATCGCGCCATCAAACACCAGTCCGGCCAGCGCCGCCGGCACCGTTGCCAGAATCAGATACCAGGCGAGCTGGCTGTCTTCCGTGCCTTCGCGACGGGCAAACACCTGCCCCAACCAGTCGCGCGCCATGGCGCCCAGACTGTGGCGAAAATACAGTACGACGGCACTGAGCGTGCCGACGTGTACCGCGACATCAAAGGCCAGCCCCTGATCCGGCCAACCCAGCAACTCCGATGGCAGCAGCAGATGCCCCGAACTGGATATGGGCAGAAATTCGGTAATGCCCTGGATCAGGGCCAGAAAAACAATCTGCAACAGGTCCATAGCGCTTTCCGTGACTATAATGAGGCTCAGGAACGAATCCGCTCGCGTTTCTTCCAACTGATTTCATCGCGCAGGTAAACGGGCCGGGCCTGCTCGGCGGACACCGCCTGCCCCTGCGCGAGCGCAAAGGCACCCAACGGCAGCATATCGCGGGCGTCCGGCTGTACGTCCATATCCACCGCCGATGGCGCCAGCTTTTCCAATGCCGGGTAGTGCCATCCCGGCCCCACGCCATAAAAACCCGCCTCCCCGGTGTGCCCGGCGGCAAGCTCGACGACCCGCTCCGGGGGAGAAACGGCTTCATCGGTCAAGGTTTCAACACCGCCGCCACCGGATTGGGGTTTGACCAGAGTCCAATACACTTCCTGCATTCTCGCATCCAGCGCAACCAGCAACGGCGTGGAGGCGCTGGCCAGGTCGGGATGCCGCCGATAATAACCGACCGTCATGGCCTCGAGCGTGGACACGCCCACGACGGGCAAATTCCGCGAAAACGCCAACCCTTGAACCACCCCCAAACAGATTCGGAGGCCGGTAAATGACCCGGGACCGCGACCGAACACCAGCGCATCCAGGTCGGCCAACGCCAACCCGGCCTCCGAGAGCACCTCGTCCACCATGGGCAGCAGACGCTGGGTGTGGCTCTTGGCGGCCAGCTCAAATCGGGAAATGATCCGTTCTCCGTCCTGCAGCGCGACGGAGCAAGCATCGGTTGAGGTATCTAGGGCAAGAAGTCGGGTCATAGTGTCATGTGGGTCCAGAGAGAAGACGCCGCATTCTGCCAGATTTCACCCCGCCGTGCATCGATCTACCTCACGTAAGCCTCCACAACGAAAAAAACCCGGCTCCCAGCCCATTTCTGGCCGGGAGTTCCGGGTTTTTACTAAAGGCGATCCCTTTACAGGGCTTCGCCTGGCCTAAGCGGCCGCCCGGCCCGTCCTGGACGAGTGAGCGGTGCCGACTCGCGTTTTACTTCTTACGCGAACGACCGGAGCGCTTGGCGGTCGCTTTGCGAGCCCGGGTTTTCGCCGGTGCAGTGGTGGTCCGCTTGGCGGTAGCCCGCTTTTTGGTGGCCTTCTTCTTGGTTTTCGCCTTGGCTTTGGCGGCAGCTTTACGCTCGACCTGCGCCATTTTCACCTTGGCCTTCTTCTCGGCGGCTTTGGCTTTGGCAGCGGCTTTTTTGCGTGCGGCCTTCACCTTACGCTCATCCGCTTTCTCGCGGGACTTTCTCCAGCGCTGCTCGAAGGAAGCCTTGGCTTTCTCGAGATCGGTTTCGGCACGCTTGGCCAGATTTTCGCGCAACTCGGTAATCTTGGCTTCAGCCGCTTCGGCGGCGGCTTTTGCGGTTGCCATCGCCTTGGCTTTGGCAAGCTCTACGCGCGCTTCCGCGACCTTGGCTCGAGCGGCCTTGGCCTTTTCATTGGCCTTACTGACCGCGGCGGTGGCAGATTTTGCCGAACGCTTGTCGACCGCGCGCTTGGAAGTAGCGGCTTTCGACTTTGCCGCCGTCGCTTTCTTGCGAGCGGCCTCTACTTTCTTAGCGTGATCAGCAACATCTTTCTGCAGCTTTTCGATTTTCGCTTCCACTTTTGCCACGGCCGCGTCAACGGTTTTGGTGGTTGAAGTGGTGCGTTTTGCGGTGGCGCGTTTGGCGGTTGCCTTACGCTTTTTTGCTACTCTGGCCATAAACGTTTCTCCTCAACTTCGTATCGTTGTTTGCACATCAGTTGAATCATAAACCGAGCACAGTCTATGTGCTTCCAGTCTGCACACAAATACTATGTAAAAATTAGCCACATTGCGAGTTTTTAGCAAATTTTTTAATGATTTTTCGGCTTTTTTTTAATTTTTATCACGTTTTTGGTAAAACTGAACCGTTTCAGGTGTTGCCGGAATGCAACGCGGGTAATTTTTCGTTGCTCCCAAACGCATCAGGGCCCGCAAGCGGGCCCTGATGAAATCGCAAAAACTAAGGTGTAACGCTTCGCTTATTTCAGCACCGATTCCAGCTGTGCGCGAATGTCCGCAATGCTGCCGACACCTTCAATGCGAGTGTAATGAGGTGCGTCCGGGTTTCCGGATTTTTCCAGGTCGCGGTAAAAGTTGACCAGCGGTTTGGTTTGCTCATGATAGACCGACAGACGCTTACGCACGGTATCTTCCCGATCATCTTCGCGCTGAATCAGGGGCTCGCCGGTAATATCATCCACTCCTTCTTCTTTGGGCGGCTGATGGTTGATGTGATAGACCCGACCAGAGGGCTCATGCACACGACGACCGGCCAGACGGGAAACAATTTCTTCATCATCCACATCGATTTCGATCACGTGATCGATTTTGATCCCCTCATCCAGCAGCGCCTGCGCCTGGGGGATGGTGCGGGGGAAACCGTCGAACAGAAAGCCCTTGGCGCAATCCGGGGCCTTGATACGCTCTTTTACCAGGGCGATGATCAGGTCGTCCGGCACCAGACCGCCCGCCGACATGATGTCTTTTGCCTGCAAACCCAACGGTGTGCCTGCCTTGACGGCCGCTCGCAACATATCACCGGTGGAGATCTGGGGAATACCGAACTTATCCATGATCAACTGAGCCTGGGTACCTTTACCGGCTCCCGGGGCACCGAGCAGGATTACTTTCATGGGTTGCTCCTCTAAAGCAGTACGGATTGGCGGACTGATGGCCAATGAAAAACCGCATACGATACACGCACGGCCCCGGGAGCACAATATAACGACAATCAGCCCCCGGAAACCCTTGATTTGGCGACTTTCACCCACATTCCTTATATAGAGAAGCTGTAACCGGGAGGTTCCGTAGCGGAACCGACATCGGGTGGCCACTTTTCCCTATCGGGAGTTAGCTGGCCGCAAAAAGCTGCTCTATACTGAATTTGAGGGGGTCCGGTCGACCGCCCACACTGACCAGCAATGAGGTTTTATCGATGAAAGTCAGCGAACTCATGAGTCATTGGGAAAAAAATGCCCGCGGCGAACTGACCAAGCAGGCCTACGCCGTGCACCTGCCGATGGAAGATGCGGCACGCATCGAAGCACTGTGCGAGATGTACCCCAAAAAAACCCCGGAAAGCCTGATCACTGACCTGCTCTCCGCCGCCTTGAGCGAGCTGGAATCCGGCATGCCCTATATAAAAGGTGGCACCGTCGTGGCGGAGGATGAACTGGGCGATCCGATCTACAACGACTCCGGCCCCACCCCCCGGTTTCTGTCGTTGAGCCAGAAGCACCTCCAGAAGCTGAAAGGAGAGCCAGCCTGAATCAGGCTGGCAACGCCGGAAAAATCGTCCGCGGTAGACTATGCTTAGGTCTTGTGACACCTGCCAACAGCAGAGGATACGACTATGGGACTGTTCAACCGACACGAGCAGGACAATGCACCGGAAGACGATGACCTGGACCTGCCCACCCGAGACGACTTCCACGCGCCTCTGGTGGATGAGCCCAAAGCCCGCAACGCAACCCGATACAGCATTGACGACGCCATGGCGCTGATGCGCCAATTGCCCGACGAGCCGGATGACCGGTTGATGGAGGTCATCTGTAAAACCCTGGAATCCGCGCGTATCCGGACCGACGATGTGCTCCAGGATGCTCAGCAGAAAGAGCAGCGGATTCGCCGTGAGCACCAGGGTATCGAGCAGGATATTGCGGCCCTCCAGAAGCAGATAGATGACAAGCAGTCACAACTGGCGGAGCTGAGCACCTCACTGGAGGAACTGACCCGTATAAAGGCACGTTTTGAGCAGGTCCGGGCCCCTCAGACACAGGCGCCGCCTGCACCGGCGGAAGCGCCCCTGACGGATTCCGAACCCTTGAGCGACAGCCTGGAAACGACCGAACCGGCCACGCCCATTGCGGCCGGGCGCCGGGGGCGCGGCAGCCTCTCTTCCTAATAAGGAAACACCCAAAAACCGTCGTCAAATCAGGCCTTTGCTCACCGCAGGCAGAGGTCTGATCTCAAGCGCCAACCGCCCGCTGTCCGTCCCCTGATTGATCATACTCGCCCTAATTGATTGCCGCGCCCGCGCCCCCTACAATAGGTAGTGAGAGAAATTCATAATCAGGATAAAAACTATGTCTGTATCAACCGCCTCTGATTCCATTGATCTGGATGACTACGACCGAAAAATTCTGCGCGCCCTCCAGGGCAGTGCGGACTACTCCATGGCCGATCTGGGCAACCTGATCGGGTTGTCGCATACTCCCTGCTGGCGCCGCCTCAAACGGCTGGAAGCCGAAGGCATCATCCGGGGGAAAGTGACTCTGCTGGACCCGAAAAAGGTGGGAATGCATGTGGTGGTGCACAGCGCCGTGCGTCTGACCGGCCACCAGAGTGAAGCCCTGGCGGAGTTTGAAGCGGGGATACAGGCCGTCCCCGAGGTCCTGGAATGCTATGCCAGCACCGGAGACAGCGACTATTTATTGAAGGTCGTGGTCAATAGCATCGAGCATTACGAGCAGTTGCTGAATGAAAAGCTGCGCCCCCTGCCCCATGTTGCCTCGATTCGCTCGAACTTCGCGCTCAAGCAGGTGAAATACACCACCGAGCTGCCGCTGTAGTCAGGTCGGGAAAAAGAGGCAGGGACGCTTCAGGCATCCATTTCAGCGAATTGCTCCGCTTCCTGGTAAATGATTTCCGATACCACCTCATCCTGGTGCTTGGTCGCACAGTCCACCGTGATATCGGCATAGCGCTGATACAGGGCCCGACGCTCCTCAAATAGGTCGGCCAGAGTCTGTCCCGGCGCGCAGGCGATGCCCCGGGTGGAAAAATTGTGCACCCGCCGCTCGAGCTCCTCCAAGGGAACGTCCAGGAACACAATCCGGCCGGCTTTTTTCAGATGCTGCATACCGGGGTCGCTGTAAACCACGCTGCCGCCGGTGGCGATCACATGGTTGAGATACTGCGACTCCAATAACACCTGCTCTTCCACCTTACGCAGATACTCGTAGCCGTGATCGTAAATGATGTCCTGAAGCGCCTTACCCTCCTGGGTCTGGATGAGAATGTCGGTGTCCACAAAGGCCTTGACCAACTCTTTCGCCAGCAGCAGCCCCACGGTGCTCTTGCCCGCGCCGGGCATACCGACCAGTATCAGACTGTTGCCAATCGGCTCGCTCACGGAAGTCTCCTCGTATCACGCCTGGCCCGGAAACACGGGCCGGCTCGTTAACGTCAGACCTTGAACCTTACCACCAGTTCTCTCAGGCTGGAAGCCAGATCGGTCAGGCGTCCACTGGCGCTCGCCGTGGTCGCCGCATCATCCTGCGTCCGGGCCGCCAGCTCGTTGATCTCCACCATGTTTTTGTCGATATCGGCGGTGACGGTACTCTGCTCTTCAGCGGCACTGGCAATCTGAATCGCCATATTGGTAATCCGCTGTACCGCCTCGGCAATATCCTCCAGGGATTGCCCGGCTTCCCCGGCGGCGGTGACGGCCTCTTCGGTCATTTCGCTGCTGGAGGTCATGGCCTCAACCGCTTCCTGCACGCCGGACTGAAGCCGGGTCAACATGGTGCGGATATCCTCGGTGGACTGCTGGGTGCGGCTGGCCAGGGTGCGAACTTCATCCGCCACCACGGCAAAACCGCGCCCCTGTTCGCCCGCCCGCGCCGCCTCGATGGCGGCATTCAACGCGAGCAGATTGGTCTGCTCGGCAACGCCGCGAATCACATCAATGACGGAGGTGACGTTCTTGGCTTCTTCTTCCAGACGGCGCATGCTCTCCGCCGTTTCGCCAATGTGGGCCGAGAGGCTGTTCACCCGGGCCACGGCCCGCTCAATGCGCTCGCGCCCCACATCGGTGGTGCCCGATGCGTTTTTGGCACTGTCGGCGGTCTCGTTGGTATTCTGCGCCACCTCCTGAATGGCGGCGGTCAGCTCATTCACGGCCGCCACCACCATATTGATGGCCTGGCCCTGATCGTCGGCCGCTTTCTGGCTGCTGGTGGAGGCCTGCAGCACCTGCTCACTGGAAACGGAAACGTCTTCGGTGGTGTGACGAATATCGCCAATCAATTGCTGCAACCGGTCCATAAAGCGGTTCACATGCCCGGCAAGCTGTCCCAGCTCATCGCGCCGATCGAGGTTGATGCGCAGGGTAAGATCTCCATCGCCCTCGGCGATGTCGTGAATCCGGCCGCTGATTTCATTGAGAGGACGGGTAACAACCAGAGGCAAGAATAAGGCGGCCAACACGGCGATCAGAGTGCCGGCCACACCCGAAAGGGTGAGAATGGAGCTCATCTGAGCCTCTTCGGCATCGACACGTTGGTTGAGCTCATCAACCTGTCGTAATCGTCGCTCGGATACGACATCCAGGTGGGTTCTTAACGCGTCAAACGCTTCCGACACCTCACCGAATGACCGGTCTTCCAAAAACCCGAGCGTCATCTGATCAGCGTTGCGTGCATCCTCGACGATGGATTCACTCAGCTCCAACCAACGATCGTAGAGCTGTTGAAACGTCTCGCGCTCTTCGCCCGTCGCAATCTCGGAGAGATCCAGCGACTGCATGGCGCGGTCATAGGTCTGCTGAGCGTTATCCTGGTGCTCCCGATACAGCGCATCCATCGCACTACTTCCGGGATCGGCTAACAACATGGCCCGCTCCGCGGTCAACGCCTGATAAAGGTCGCGATCGGCCTGCATCAGCAGCTGGATTTCCGGAAGGTTCACCGTGCCAATGGTATTGGAATAGCTGCCCATCTGCTTGGCCGCTCGGACCGAGTAAACACTAACGGCGATAAAGATAATAACCAGAAGCGATAAAGGCAGCATCAGCTTCCATCGAAAGCCTATATTGTTATACCAACTCAACATAACGAACCCTTCAACAAGACCTATATAAGAAAATCCGGCGTTTAGCAGACCGTATCGAAATACCTATTTTCAGCCCCCACCCACCATATATAGCGTTGGGCGTCATCGGGATTGGTTATTAAAGTGTAGCCGAGAAAGGGCAAAAACCACGCCTGTCCGTTAATCATCGGCCAGGCGCAAAAATCCTGAAGGAAAATTCGGGTGGGATTTTACCGGTGGAGTTTAAGGCTGACCTGGGTCAGCTTCGAGTCGCGCATATCCAGCACCACAAACTCCACATCCCCCAGGCGAACCCGGTCGCCCACCACCGGCTGGCGGTACTGGCTGTAGATGTACCGGGCAATACTCCAATTGGCCATCTCCTCCGGCACTTCAAAGCCATAGAGCATGCCGAGGTCCGCCAGCTTGGCCCGAGACGTGACCACAAACTCCCCGAAGAACGCCTGAGCCGACAGCCGGTCCGGCTCGTCCACGCCCACCAGCAGCTTGTCGAGGGCGGGCAAGTCCGTGGCGGAGGCCAGCAAGTAGACGTGATCGCCCGGCTCCAGGGTATGACTTTCCTTGAGCGACAGCGGCTGATCCTCCCGCAAGACACACAACAGGCTGGCGCCCGCCGGCAAGGGCAGTTTATCGGTGGGCGAGCGCAGCGCCGGGCTGCCCTCAGCAAGCTTGTAACCGACAAATTCGTAGCCCACCTGCCCCGGCACGCCCAACTCGACCCGCTGGACCCGCGACGAGGTGGTGGGCACATCCAGCTTCAACCAGCGGGCCAGGGGCGCCACGGTCCAGCCCTGCATCACCAGAGACACCAGCACAATAAAGAAGGCGATATTGAAAAAGAACGGCCAGTTCTCAAAGCCTGCCAACCAGGGAAACATGGCCAGCACAATCGGCACCGCGCCGCGCAGCCCCACCCAACTGATGAACAGCTTTTCCCGCCAGGCGAACTGAAACGGCATGAGACACAGCCAGACCGCCACGGGGCGCCCGACCAGAATCAGAAACAGCCCCACCAGCACGGCGCTGGGTGCATAGAGCATCAGTTCGCGGGGCGATACCAGCAGGCCCAACATCAGGAACAGACTGATCTGGGCCAACCAGGCGATACCGTCATGGAAGCGCTGGATGTTGTACAGTCCCCGGGACAGCCGGTTGCCGACCACCAGGCCCGCCAGATACACGGCGAGGAACCCGCTGGCCTGCAGGACCGCTGCCAGGCCGAAAATGGAGATGCCACCAAACAGGGCCAACAGAGGGTACAACCCCGGGCTCAGGGCCAGACGGGCGACACCATAGGCGAGAACCCTTCCGCCCAGCAGACCAATGCCAGCCCCCAGCCCCATCTGCCAGACAAACTGCCCCAGCATCAGGGCGTCAAAACCGCTCTGCTGGCTGACCATGAACTCCACCAGAATAATGGTGAGAAAGATCGCCATCGGGTCGTTCAGGCCGGATTCGATTTCCAGCGTCGCGCCCACCCGGGTCTTGAGCGCCAGCCCCTGCATGTTCAATACCGAGAATACCGCCGCCGCATCGGTGGAGCCCACGATCGCCCCGATCAGCAAGCCCTCGACCCAACCGATGCCCAGAATCCAGGCGGCAAAGGCGCCGGTCAGGGCCGCTGTACCCACCACCCCGACGGTGGCCAGGAGCAAGGCCGGGCGCAGCCCGACGCGAAAGTTGTGCCGATCGGTGCGCAAGCCACCATCGAACAGAATCACCGCCAGCGCCAGGGTGGCCAGGAAGTACGCCGATTGAACATCGTTGTAACGAATGCCGCCGAGACCGTCTTCCCCCGCCAACATACCGATAATAAGAAACACCAGCAGCAGAGGCATGCCCATGCGCGGGGAGAGGGTGCTGGCGAGAATGCTGATCACAAACAGCATTCCGCCAAACAGAATGAGCTGGTTCAAGGTATCCATAGGGCGCCAATACTACTACATATCCAGAGAATGGAGCCGGCCAATTGTGCCGGCCCCGGTAACGTCACAGCGGGTTTCCTGTTATGATCGCGCCTGACCCCGAAACCGAACCTGCCAACCTGAAGTTGTCTCTCATGTTTGATCAGAACGCACTGCAACAGCTGTCTCAGCTCAAATCCAACCTTCGCTCGGAGAAGGACCTGGCTCAAGGAACCGTGCGCACCACTACCCGTCGCTTTGCGTTCGTCCACCTCGATGATGGGCGGGATGCCTTTCTTCCGCCCGATGAAACCATGAAGGTCATGCCCGGTGATCGGGTAGAAGTCCAACTGACCACCAACCGCAAAGATCAACTGGAAGCGCAACTGGAGCGACTGCTGAGCAGCGAATTCACCACCTTTGTGGGTCGCTATCGCGTCAAGGGCAAGGCCCATTTTGTGGAGCCTGACGTCCCCCAGTTTACCCGCTGGCTGTTTATTCCTCCAAATCAGCGCAAAGGCTTCGACGATGGCGACCTGATTCACTGCAAACTCAGCCGCCATCCATTTCATCACGACGGCAAGGCCCAGGTCACCATTCTCAGCGCCATTGGCAAGCCCGGCGAGCCTGGCGTGGAAAGCCGCTACATCACCGCGAAATTCGAACTGCCGACGGACTGGTCCGATAAGGCCCGGGATCAGGCCCAGGCCATCAACCTGACGCCCATTACCGCAGATGACCACCAGGAAGACCTGACCGATCGCCCCTTTGTGACCATCGACGCCGAAACCACGCGGGATATGGACGATGCGGTTTACCTGGAGGCGCGCGAGGACGGCTGGGACCTCTGGGTCGCCATTGCCGACCCGAGCCGCTACATCGAACCGGGCACCCCCCTGGACCAGGCCGCCGCAAGCCGGGCCAGCACCGTCTACCTGCTGGGCCAGAGCGTGACCATGCTGCCGGCGGAGCTGTCCCACGACACCTTTTCGCTGGTGCCGGATCAGCGCCGCCCGGCCCTGGTGTGCCAGATGCGCATCCAGCAGGACGGCACCATTACCGACTACCGGTTTTCCGAGGCCCTGATCCGCTCTCACCACAAGCTGAGCTACACCGGCGTCACCGAGCTGCTCGACGGTGGGGACGCCCCCGCTGACTTGCCCGCCGAGCGGGTCGAGATGCTCAAAGCCCTGTACGCCTGCGCCACCGCACGCAGCGACTACCGTCATCAGCACGCGTTGATGATGGAAGACCGTCCGGACTATTACTTCGTCCTGAACGATCAGAAGAAAATCGAACGCATCGAGAAACGCGAGCGCACCAAGGCGCACCGGATTGTAGAAGAGTCCATGCTTGCCACCAACATCTGTGCGGGAGAACTGTTCACCCGGCACCCCGGGCAGGGCATTTTCTCCAACCACGTCGGCTTCCGCCCGGAACGACTGGACGATGCCGTCAGCCTGTTGAACGAAGACGTTCCGGACTACGAGGTGGGCGACCTGACCGCGCTGCGTCACTTCCAGCAGTTGCTGCGCGATCTGCGGGTCAACCCGGACAATACTCCGGAATTCGAGTCCCTGCTGCCTATTGTCCAACGGATGCTGCAGGCCGCCTCCCTGTCCGCCGATGCCAGCGAGCACTTTGGTTTGGGCTTTCCCCATTACGCCACAGTCACCTCGCCGATCCGGCGCTACCACGACTTTTACAATCACCGGGCCATCAAGCGGATACTGCGCGAGCAACCCGCCCAGCCACCGGAACCTGCGCTGCTTGAAAGCCTGCAGAGTCAGCTTCAGAAAGGCCGTCAGGCCTGTCGTCAGTTGGAGCAGTGGCTGGCCTGTGATTTTGTGCGCGACAAAATTGGCAGCGTACACACGGGCACCATCGCCCTGGTGAACTCCATGGGCTTCGGGGTGCGTCTGGACGATTGGGGTATTGAAGGTTTTGTCCGGTTGGCCAAAGATGACGTCAAGCCGGCATTTGATTCACGGCGCCTGAAAATCACCCATGAAGCCCAACAGTACCAACTGGATCAGCAGGTGCATGTGATCATTCAGGGCGTGGACGATGAACGCCAGCGGGTAATACTGGAGGTGGTTGATGAAGCCACCGCCGAGCGGTTGAAAGCCTGGACGGACGCCCCCGCTTCCGCGGAGTAAATCACGCCCATCTCAGGAAACCTGAGGCATAAAAAAAACCGGCCGCCAACAGCGTTGACGGCCGGTTTTTTTATTGACGATTAAAAGGTCGCGCGCACGCCCA
This sequence comes from Marinimicrobium sp. LS-A18, assembly GCF_000463525.1. Taxonomy (NCBI): domain Bacteria; kingdom Pseudomonadati; phylum Pseudomonadota; class Gammaproteobacteria; order Cellvibrionales; family Cellvibrionaceae; genus Marinimicrobium; species Marinimicrobium sp. LS-A18. The sequence continues at coordinate 345,408 of NZ_AWEP01000002.1, read as the reverse complement.
GGGAGTACCGGGCTTCGTACTCGTACTGCCAGGCGAACTGATCTTCAAATTCGAGGTAGTACTGCTCCTTTTCATCGGTGATGTTGGACGCGTTTAAGAACACATTGACCGCGTCATTGATATCGTAACTGGCCGACAGGTCCACATAGCCGGTCGCCTCCTGCCACAGGGCGCCATTACCCCAAGTCTGGTTGTAACCCGCCACACGCTCGCTGCGGTAGTTGTACGCCACCCGTGCCTGGAAGGGACCGGACTCGTACCAACCCACCAGGTTGAACACATGCTCGGAGTTATCCTGGAACGGCAGGTCGCCGCCATTGAGATCCTGATTGCCAGACTCGCTGGGTGAGTAGGTGTAGTTCACGTCCGCACCAAAATCCTCCAGCACACTGTCATACAGGAAGTCACCGAAGGCGAGCTTGGCACTCAACTCGAGCCCTTTCAGCTCACCGCCGCTACCCTGAACACTGGTGGACACTTCCACTTCCCGACGCACCACACCGTCCTGGTCCGGCAATGCCATCTGCACCGAACCGCTCTCGATGAAACTTTCGACATCGATGTAGAACAGGCCGGCACTCAAGGCACTGGCGGGCCCCAGGTAGTATTCCAGCGACAGATCGTAGTTGTCCGCGCGCCAGGGATCCAGCTCCGGGTTACCGTCGGAGTTGCCACCTATCACGATAAACTGCTGGTACGTATCGCTACTCGCCTCACCATCGATAGCGTAGTTGGGAGCCAGTCCCGCACCCCACTGGGCCAGATCCAGCGGCGCCATCGTCTTGGTGGCCGCGGCACGCAATACCCACTCGTCGGTCAGATCAAAACGCAGGTTCAACGAGGGCAACACATCGCTGTAAGAACGCTCGGTACTGACCTGGCCCAGGAACTCGTTGGCGGCACCATAGGGTTGTGGGCTGCCCACCTGGTTCTGATCCACGGTGAGGTCGGTTTCCACCACCCGCACGCCAACATTACCGCTCATGATGCCGCGGGAGAAATTGGCTTTGACGTAAGTGCTCATCTCATCCAGGTCGACCCCATAGGAACGCCCCGGATTGATCGCCCGGCGGGTGCCCGGATACAACTGGTTGTGTACACCTTCCACGTCATCCATGTACTCCGGATTGACGGTCCAGACCGGCGGTATGCCCGTGGCACTGCCAAAGTCGCTGACCTGAATGGGATCGAGGCCGGAGATGGGAGTGGGCACACCGGCGGTGTAATACTCGCCGTCCTCACCGTAGGTGCAGGCACCTTCGATACCGCCGCCATTCAAAACCACGTCGGTGGCCTTCCACTTCACATCGCAACCACCCACCGGCGAGAGTAGATCAAACTCGAAGTTGTCCACGCTGCGCTGGCTGTAACGCACCCCAAAGTCCACGCTATCGAGCATACCGCGAGCAATTTCGTAGCTTCCGTCAAAGCGGACCACATCCACATCCCCTTCGCGCAGGAAATTGTTCTCTGAGGCGAAAGCACCCAGCGAATAGCTGTTCACATCGTCTACATAGCTCTGCAGACTGCGGCTGGCGATACCGGCCTGAGGTTGACCATCGCGATTCAGGTTGGCGTTGTTGTCCCAACCGCTCCAGTGCGGGTTGTCCCCCTGGTAGTTCACGGTGAGCACCGGCCAGCCCTGATAGCCATCCGGATTGGTCTGCAGGCGCCCGTCCGCGCAGTCGCCCTGCTCCCCGGCGGTACCCGCCGGGTAAAGCTGGCAGTCCACACCCCACTGGCTGCCATTGGCCAGGTCGATATCCATGTAGCTGTTCAGTTGCTCCTGTTCGGCACTGCCACTGACCAACCGCGCGCTGCCGGTAAAGGCGCCACCGTTGTCGTAATTCAGCTCCAGATTGAAGTTCTGGGATTCCGCTTCGGTCACGCCCACATCCGAGTAGGACTTCAGACGCATGCCGTTGCCGGTAAACTCCTGAACGGTGTGCAGCTCCCCGCCGCTCATCTCAACCCCTTTGGGTGTACTGATGCTCGGGTAGGCCCAGCCCCACCGGTTCCACTTATCGGAAAAGGCGACGCCCATCTGGCGATCGTAGTCTTCCATTTTGGTGTAGAAGGCTTCGGCGACCAGCTCAAAACCATTCCCCAGATCCGCCTGGAACGCCGCATTCAACCCGTCGCGCTCACGCTCGGAGGCTCGGTTGAACGCCGAGTGGCCCTGATAGGCCCAGAACGTATCGCCAACCACGCCGTTATCGTTCACATCCACACCATCAGCGGTCACCCGATCACCCATGCCGCCAAGCTGCGTATCGGCGCTGACCCAACTGTATTCCGCTCCATCGCGCTCCGACGCAAAACCGGTCCAGCCGGCATCGCCATTCATGCCCGAGTAGGTATTGGCCAGGTTGGAGGTCTGATGAGCGAACGACACCAGAAAGCCCACCGTGTCGGTGCGCCAGTTCGCCAGGAAGTTCACGGAAGGATCGGTTTCACCGGTTTCCTTGCCCCGCCCGACTTGCGCTGCCCCGGAGAGGGCCCAGCCATCGTCAAACCCGCTATCGAGCGGGCGATAGGTTTCCAGATTGACCACGCCGCTGATGCCACCCGGATGGTTGGCGGCCGTCTGGGATTTGATCACCTGGGTGCCGGAAAACAACTGTGAGGGAATGTCCGAATAATCCGGCTGGACCGTGGTGATGGAATTGGCCCCCAGATAGGACTCGCCGTTCAAGGTGGTGGAGACCTGACCCAGGCCTCGAATGTTCAACGATCCCCCTTCCCCGGCGTTGCGGCGAACCTGAACACCGCTGATGCGCTGCAGGGAGTCGGTGATGGTTACATCCGGCAGCTTGCCAATATCTTCCGCTGAAATGGCATCGACAATGGAGTCGGAATCGCGCTTGACGTTGACCGCCGTTTCCTGGGCGCTGCGGACACCGGTGACGATCACCTCCTCCAGCATTTGCATATTGTCCTGCGCCAGCGTCGGCGCAGCCAGACTGCCCGCCGCGCAGGCGGCCATAACCGCCGGCAGGAATCGCTTCTGAAAAGACGTTGTTCTGGATGACATGGAACTCTCCTATCACTTGCTTTGGGTTTTTATATCGGTCCGAATACCCGGCCAGCGTCGGGGCTGAACCCCGGGGGTGACGCTAAAATGATCATCGATACTCATCAGAGTCGCACCAAAATGTGGCACTAAATTCATCTTATAGGCTTAAATCGATGGCTTTCTGACCATTTTTGGGCGAAATAGGCCGTGTTTCGGACCCCTATCAAGCTACCTGAATACCATTTTTGTAACCGATTACAGGCGAAAGTGAGCATATTACTAATAAAACCCGAGTGCAACCGCTTTACACTTTTTTGTATTTGGAGCCGCCAAAACGGCGTGGGACGTGAGAAACGAAGGAGAGAGGCGCTCCCAGGAAGAGCGCCAGACGTCACCCGGCCACTGTACTTGGCCGGGTGACGTGAGAAGTGAATCCCTCGCTGAGTGCGAGGCAGAGGCTGAGCTTTATTACAGGGGTTTGATCGTTATGTTTCTGAACTCAACGCCCTGCCCTTCGGATTGCAGGGCAATGTAACCCCGGGTCAATGGCTGCCCGTCGACTTTCAGTTCCGGGTCATAACCACTGACCACACCGCCACCGATCTGCGGCTGGGTGTACTCAAGTACGTTCTCGCCATTGACCCGGTGAACCACCCGCGAGTCGCCGTAAACAACCAGCTCACCCTCAACCCACTCACCGGGCGGATAGGTCGCCGAGGTGGAGTTGATGCAGTGGCGCTCATCAATCTTGCCTTCATACACCACGTCCGTACCCGGGGAGCACATATTGCCGGTAGGGCGCGGGTTGCCATCGTCCCGATCTGCCAGCATCTGGTACTCCACGGAAATGGGCCAATCCTGCTCTTTCAGAATGGTGTTCGGGTCCTGAGCATGGAACATGATGCCGCTGTTGCGGTAGGCATAGCCCGGTGCATCCTCGAGCCACTGATCCGTAAACCGGTACTCGAATTTCAGGTGATAGGACGAGAACGGCTGCTCGTAAAACAGGTGGCCAAAGCGCTCGCCAAAACCGTCCTGGTAACCATCATAATTGACCTGAATCACGCCATCCGCCACCCGGAAGGTATCGGCGTAATTATCCCCGACCTCATGGTGATGGATTTTGACCACCCAACCATCCAGGTCCTTTCCGTTGAACAGCGACTGCCACTCTCCGGAGTCCCGGTTCTGCTCAGTGGCACTGCAGGCCGTCAGCCCGACAAAAAGCAAGGCACCGGCGGCTCGGCCCGTTACCCGAATCAGGTTGATGCGGTTATTTAAAAACTCCATGGCACGCTCCTTTAGTTACGTGGCAATTACGCGACCGAATAGTCAAACACAACAATGTCTGCCACCAGCGGCACAAACTCCGCCTTAAGCGCGTCATGCTCCGGATGAGGCAGGTAGCGCTGCCGTGCCTGCTCATCGGCAAAGGTCATCAAAACAGCGTGGGTGAAACCCTGATTCAACCCTTCGGGGCTGTCATTGAGCCCCCACTCCACCGCTTCGACCCCCTCCACCCGGGTGGTCATGGCCTCAAACAGAGCACGGACCTTCTCGATTTCCGAAGCGGTTGCCTCCGGTTTGAATTTGACCAGCAGAATATGTCGGATCATGTATTGTCCCGTGTAAATAAAATCGATGACAGGCGCAGCACCTCAAGTGCACGCGGCCCCTATAAGTCCATCAGCCTTGGCAAAAACAGGGTGACCTCCGGAACCAGTGCAATCAGGATCAACACCAGAACAATGATTCCATAGAAGGGCATTAGCGACGGAAGTATCTTCTCAACCCTCTCATTGGCGACACTGGCGCCCACATACAGACCGCTCCCCACCGGAGGCGTGATGGTGCCGATACTAAGGTTATAGACCATGAGGATACCGAAATGTACCGGGTCCACGCCAATCTTCAGGGCGATGGGCAACAGTATGGGGGTAAAAATCAGGATCGCCGGGCCAATATCCATAAAGGTGCCAATGATCAACAGAAACAGCGTAATGATCAACAACACCATCACCGGGTTTTCCGAGAGCCCGAGAATTACACTGCTGATCAGATCCGGAAGCCCGGTAATCGCCATGGCAAAGGACATTGCCGATGAGGTTCCCAACAGGAACATGATGATGCCGGTCATCACCAGTGACTGCACCAGAATATTGCGCAGGTCCCCAAAGGACACCGTGCGATAAACCACCATGGTCAGAAAGGCCGTGTAGGCTACCGCAACCGCCGAGGCTTCAATCGCGGTAAACACACCGCCGACGATACCGACCACCACCACGATGATCAGCAACAGGCTGGGCAGCGCCTCCATCGTGACACGCCACGCCACGCCCTTCTCCACCAGTACCACGGAGCGATAGCCCCGGCGACGGGCAATCACATAGGTCACCAGCATGCACCCTGCACCCCAGAGCACTCCGGCCACCAGGCCGCCCGCAAACAGCGCCGCAATCGACGTACCGCCGCTGGCCAGGGCATACAGAATGAACGCGGTCGTCGGGGGAATGAGCATCCCCGTGGGCGCCGAGGCGATATTGACCGCCGCGGCAAACGGGTTGCTGTAACCCTCTTTCTTGCTCATGGGCACCATAACGCCACCAATCGAGGTGGACGCCGCAATGGCGGACCCGGAAATGGCCCCGAACATCATATTGCCGGCTATATTGGTGTGGGACAGAGAGCCGGGAATACGCCCGCTGAACAGCTTGGCAAAATTCACCAGCCGCATTGCGATGCCCCCGGAATTCATGATCACCCCGGAGAGAATGAAAAAGGGCACCGCCAGCAGAGAGAAGCTGTCCAGGCTGGAAAATATTTTCTGCGCTGTGGTGAACAGCGCAACATCCATGGGCAACACCGAGGCGATGGTGATCACGGAGGACACCGCGATACAGATGCCAATGGGAATACCCAGGACCAATAAAAACGCAAAAGACCCGATCAATAACAGCGCCGCATCAAACATCCTGTGGTGCCTCCTCGTCCGAGCGCAACTCTTTTTCCAACAGATCGATGCAATTCAACACGCTGTACACCGCCAGAATTCCCCCGGCCAGCGGTAAGGCCGAGTAAACATACCCCATGGCCAGCCCCAGCGATGGCGACACCTGGTTCATGGTGATGCTGGTGGCGTTGTATCCGCCCTGGACGAGAATAAAAATGGCGAACGCCAGAAAGGCCAGCTCGATCAGTATCTGCCAGTAGTGTTGCCAGTGAATGGATACCTTGTCCGAAAACAGGGTAAAAGCAACATGCTTGCGCAGACCGGCCACATAGGCCATTGAGAGCATGGACACCCAGACCAGTGAAAAACGCAGAAACTCCTCCGAATAGGTGCTGGGAGCCCCCAACAGATAGCGACTGATAATCTGCCAGCAGGTCATTGCGACCATCACCAACAACCAGACACTGCACACCACCTCAACCACACGGTCCATCACGGTTCGAATCCCGTTGATCAAGCGCATACCCTACTCCGTCTCATCTGCTGTGGACCTGATTTCGCGGTAAAGCGAATACTGCTCGGGATACTGTTTCAGGGCCTCATACATGGGCTCAACCGCCTCGCGGAACGGCGCGAGCTTGACGTCAATAAAGTTCACCCCGAACTCATCAATCGCCAACTGCCGGGTTTCCGCCACGGCCTCGTTCCAGGCCTGCTTCTGAAACGCAATCGATTCCGCCATGGCCTCATACACCGCCGCCGTCTGCTCATCGTTGAGCTTGTTCAGCGTCATATTGCTGATGACCACCACATCGGGAATCCGTGTATGCATGGTGTAGGTGTAGTGCTTGGCGATTTCGGCGTGTCGGGCAATGGTCAGGGCAAACTCGTTGTTCTCCGCCCCGTCGAGGATGCCCTGTTGCATGGCGGTGTACACCTCGGCCTGGCCCATGGCCACCGGAACCGCCCCCAACAGGCGCATCATCTCGATGGCCGCCTCGCTCTGCATGACCCGAATCTTCCGTCCCTGAAGGTCCTCCACGGAGCGAATCGGGTCATCTTTCACGTAAAAATTGCGTGAGCCGGAGTCGTAATAACCCATACCGACAAACCCGTTCTGCCGGGTGGAGGCATAGATGGGCTGCATGATGTCGGGATTGTCCATAACCCGGTAAAAATGCCCGGTATCCTCGAACAGGAAAGGCATGGAAAACACACCGTAGATGGGTGAAAAACTCTCCATCAGGCCGGCGGACACCTTGGTGATATCCACCGCGCCCACCTGCAGCAATTCCACCAGCTCGCGCTCACCGCCGAGCTGGCTGTCCGGGAAAAAGCGGACCTTCACCTCGCCTCCGGTTTTTTCCTCAATCCGCCGACCGAGCAGGTGCAGGGCATCAATCACCGGCTGGCTGTTCTGGGCATAGGCGATAAACAGGGTGGTACCACGGGTTGCGCCGGAGAAAATGCCGGAGGCCGCAATCACGGCAACCGCCAGGGACGCGATAATGCCCACGCAGAGCGCTTTCAGCGCCCGGGACAACGGGGGGCGAGCTGTCATTATTATTCTCCTACCATCAAGAATACATCGGCAGAATACGAGCCTTTACAGACGAAACGGGCGCCAACTTGATTTCATTATAAATCATTTTCGATCAAATTTAGGCAATTGTAACCCAGAAAGTGCGTGATTGAAATATAGTGAAGGCTAAATTATCGGAAGGAAGCGCAGCGCACCCTGAGCATCATGCAGCGCGATGCCGGTAACCGGGGCGAACGTTCGAGTAGACGCTCAGCGCGGTGACCGTCACCAGAATCAGCAGCAGCCCGATCGCGCCGCGGTAAAACGACACCACCAGCGGCGCCCAGCCCTCGCGGGTAAGCACACCGCCAATACCGCCGGCCAGCCCCCAACAGAGCGCTGCCAGGGCGACAAAGACCGGGCTGAGAAAGGTTTTTTAAGTCAGCATCACTCAATGGTACGCCAGCAGCTGCCGCTGGCAAAACAGCCGTTTTTGACGCCAAATCTCAGGCGCTTTTCACATCATCGATCAACTCGCGGTGCACACAAACCGCCGTGTTTCTGGGCCGAACCGTCAGCCCTCTGCCTTCAAGATGAGCGCGGGTAAACGCCGCCCCAAAGAGCAGAATCATCGAGGAATAGTTCACCCACAACAGCAGCAGCGCCAGCGACCCGGCGGCACCATAGGCGGACGCGGTCGCGGTATACGCCAGATAGATCGCAATCAACGATCGTCCGACCGTGAACAACACGGCGGTAATAAACGCACCGAGCACCACATCCCGCCAGGACAGCACGACATCCGGCAGAATCTTGAACATCGCAGAGAACAGCGCCGTTACCACAAACAGCGACAGAAACAACTCCAACCCGACCATGGCCCAGCCGGGCACCGGCAACCACTCCTCCGCGAACGCCATGATGGTACGCAAGGCCACGGACAACAGCAGTGAGACCAGCAGAACAAAGCCGATGGCCAGAATGATAGTCAGCGACAGCAGGCGGCTTTTGATAAAGATCCACACGCTACTCCTCGAAGGCCTAGGTGCGACGCTCCAGATCCCATTCAGGGACTGCTGCATCTGGGCGAAAACCGTGGTGGCCCCCAGTATGGTGGCGACGATCCCGATCAGCGCCGGCCAGATACCACTCTGGTCAATCTGGGAATTGACCACGGCCGTCTGAACCACCCCGGCCGCTTCCGGACCAATCGTCCCCTCCAGTTGTTCAAAGAGCTGCCCCTGAACCGCCCTCTCCCCGATCACCAGCCCGACGATCATGACGACCACCACCAGGACCGGCGCAATGGAAAAAACGGTGAAAAACGCCAGTGCGGCGGCATAGATGAAGGCCTGGCTCCCCAGCCAATACTGGATCGCGGCAAGGAAGATGCCGAGCCAGTGTTTTACGGGAGCGGGAAGCTTGTCCTGAAGAGTCAAATCCATGGTGCGGGGAACCTTTGCCTTTAAATCAGTATTGAGAAGTTACTACACAGTATAGGTGCTATTCGGACGAGGGTGCTCCACCGCTTTGCCACGCTCGTGTGCGTTGCCTCGTCAAGTACTGATTGCAGCGGTAAAAGTGAGCCGATTACCAAATGGGTCGACAATCGACATACCTTTGCTACCCCACGGCATTTATCGCACGCTCAAATGCACTAGCGTTTTCTAGTTTTCCCAGTGTTTCAGGATCGGGCAAACAATCTACATCCACAAATTTCACTAACTCGGGAACCGGATCGCAGAACAAAATATCAAGTGATAGACGATCCATACCATATATCCCTCGATGAATCATATTGGCATTAAATACCAGAATATCCCCTGCATCTAAGCTAACTCTTACTCCAGCAGCGAGGTTTTCATAGTTTTTACGACCATTCTGCTCCAAGCGCACATCGAGCTCTTCATTTCTATCCCAGCGTCTATGGGTTCCAGGTATCAACTCGACACCTGGTTCATCGAATAACGGGACTCGAAAATGAATGACATTTGGCCCCAGAAGCGCTTCCCTCTGCTCTTCAACGGACATATGGTATTGAGGATCCCTATGCCAATAATTTCTCTGGGTTTCATTCACCGGATCAAAAAACAGCTGGGTATTCATGAACGTGGAGCAACTGCCCATTATTGACGTCACCACATCCATCAGTTTAGCTGAACCGATGAACTTGAATAGTGACTCTCTTTCAGCCTCCTTCAAGTGCTTTTTGGCTGTCAAATACGCAGAGTTTATCGCCTTTTCAGCGTAAATCTTGGAATTTTCCTGTCTCCATGACTGATGAAACTGAACGATCACTTTCCGTAGCACCTGCAGCTCACTATCTTCAAAGATGCCTCTGAGAACGAGATAGCCATTTTCGTTGTAATATTTATTCATAAATAGTTCAAAGCCCGGATCTAGGGCAGCACCCCTAGCGCTATAAGGCTCTCCCTACCCAGTTGAATCCGCTTTTCGGCATCGGAATCATCAATGATATCGATATTCACGGCGAAGCTGTAAACCTTACCCTGCTTCACGACCCACCCGATCCACCACCCGATCTCGGGATCCGGGGCATCGGTCCAACCAGTCTTGGCATGCAGTGCCCAGTCTTTGCCCTGCTCTACCAGCGTTATATCGCGGACCTGCCCTTGAAGATCAACCGGGTATGGGAGCTTGTTTTGAGCCAGGTCAGCCAGAAAAAGGACTTGCTCGACAGCCGAAATCGTGAGCGGGCCGACCAGCCAAAAATTGTCGACCTCGGCCCCGATCTCTCGGTTACCGTACCCCATCAATGAAATATTCTCAGTCATCCGCTCCCGCGTGATTCGGCGAGCAAGCCCTTTGTAAACGGGCACATTTGAAATGGGCAACGCATCACGCAGTGACATATCCTGTTCCCATGAGGAATAGGGCTGGGGCTCCCCTCCGTATGGCAAAACCTCGTCTACGTCAGCAACCACTCCCTCGGCGAGCCCGATGAGCGTGTGTGGCACCTTGAAAGTTGAAGCAGGTATAAATCGCGTTTCAGCACGGGCCCGATCAAAACCCACGAGCTTATCCTCCGCCACATCGTATAGCACAAAGGTCCCTGCCACCTCAGCATCAGAAAACAACTTTTCAATGTCCGCGCTATCCGTCCACTCGGCAGTAAACCCATTGCTCGATGCCATCAGAAGGACTGCGGCAACTATTATTTTCACTAACGTCTCTCCAGACTTAAATAATAAGCGATACCTAATGCCCCGTGTCGACGCAACGTCAGGGGACAATCACTTCCTTCTTTCGTAATGTTCAAGCACGCGCCTTTCGCCATTAACATCCATAGACACCGTACCCATATGCTGGAAGCCGATATTGAGGATGACACGCCCTGAAGGGTGATTTTCTTTCAGGTGTCTGGCATAAATCAGTGGCAACCCGAACTCTTTCAGTCCGAACTCCACTAGAGCGCCTGCGGCCTCGGTACAATACCCGTTACCCCAGTATGGAAACCCAATCCAGTAACCGAGATTACCGTCGGTAGCTGTGAGTTCGGTTAGACTCACTGTCCCGACCAGTTCTGACGTTTCCGAAAGAGTGACCGCGTACACGATTGCTTCGCCACGCGAGAACGCGACGGCCCGGGACGCTATCCAGCTCTCCGCCATACCGTCTTTATAGGGATACGGTATGTTGGCCGTCATTTCTGATACCCGACGGTCGCCAGCCAAGTCCTGGACTCGGGGAGCGTCTGTCAATGAAAATGGCCGTAGCGTCAATCGTTTGGTATGAAGTTTAGGCTGCGTTTCCATTTAGCATCGCTCTCGCTGTTTCCCCGGGGCACAAACCGCCCACGTAATTGGCTAATGACTGAGTGTGTACGGATACCTACTCACCCATCTCCATAACCCAATGATCATTCAACTCAGGACCGCCACCACGATTTTCGCTGCCCGCGACAATATGCAGTTCCCCATTAAACAGCGTGGCCTGGGTCCCGTGGCGCCCAACGGGTAAAGGCGGCAGGCTGAGCCATTCCTCAGTTTCCGGGTTGTACGCCTCCACTTCGCGGTGGGCTTCAACTTGACTGATACTCTCACCGCCCAAGACCACCAACAATCCATTAAAGGCCACCGTTGCCGTACCAGCACGCTCGGTGGGCAAAGGCGCTTCCAACGTGTGCCAGCGTTGGTTTTCAATGTCGTACACATCGACGGGCGCAACGGTGAGCGACATGCTTTCGCCCGTGTCGTGGGATGAGGTTCGCCCTCCGGCTGCGTAAATATGTCCATCAATCACCGCGGCATGAAAGTGATCTCGGGAATGCGGGGCGTCAGGCAGCTCCGTCCAGCGCCCAGCTTCTGGATCAAACACATCCACCCAGGGGACATAGCCGCTCATATGGCCGCGCGTGTTTCCACCCACCAGGTAAATCAGACCTTCATGCAATACAACGCCGCTGCCACCGCGCCGACGATCGGCGGGGATTTCTGGCCCCTCCGACCAAGCGTCAGTGGCGGGGTCGTAAATCAGAATATTGGCCAGCGGGGGCTCTTCTGGAAAACCACCGGTCATGGCGCCCAGCACGTAGAGCTTTTCGTCGTATTCGATGGCCTGCATATGGTGAATTTCAAACGGCGGTTTGGCGCCCTGGCTCCAGCTTCCCGTGGCCGGATCAAAAATATCCAAAGGCCGTTCACCTCGGCCGCCGATCAGATACAAACGTTCACCCAGAGCCACAAAGCCGTTTTCGTGGCGTGCACTGGGTGGCGTGCTTACCTTGTGCTGCTGCCATTGCACGGAGGCAATGTCGGTGTTTTGTGGGCTAGTGGTTTGAGCGCTGCAGGCCGCAAGCACACAGAACGCAGCAGCCGCAGCGGCATATGAAAAAAGCTTTGTGACTGTACATTGGGTTTTGATTGAGGGATTGAACAATGGCATAGCTTACGACTCCTGTTGTAATTCTTTGAGCACATATTTTTTATAATGAAACCGGGGGAACTACAAACCTTGACGTATAGACTTCAAGGAATGCTGAGTCAGGCTAACGTCCACATATACGGCACCCGGCGCTGGGAGGTGTCCGGCTCTTGAAACGCGCGTATATATAATCTGCCTGCTAGCCTGCCTCTTTTATTAAGGACTCTGTAATGACTTCAGGGTGCCTAAAGGCAATTTGAATGAGAGCTTGGGCGGCACCTGAAGGTTTTCGACGCCCTTGCTCCCATTCCTGAAGAGTGCGAGGAGATATATGCAGAGCTTCTGCAAACTGTGACTGGGAAAGCCCGGTTTTATAACGAGCCGCCGCCACTTCATTTGGTGAAACCTGCGTTGTTCGTGCTGCTTTACCCGCCTTCATTTCATTCACGGACTGTAGAAGCTTTTTGCCTAGCTCCTCCCCGGTCATGGTAGGTTGCTTAGCCATTTTCAATTACCTCTCGGATGGATTTCAGCAAGTGCGCCGGGATATTACCGCGAACACTCTTTGCGTAAATCACCAGTAACCACAATTCACCGCTTTCCAGACGAGTGAAGTAAATAACCCGTACACCGCCACTTTTCCCAGTGCCTTGCCTACGCCAACGTACCTTCCGACAGCCACCGCTGGCCGGAATGACATCCCCAGCCTCGGGGTTTGCTGCCAACCAAGCACAAAATGCGCCCCGGTCTTCCTCAGACCACAGTTCTTTGGCGTCTTCCGTAAAGGTGGGGGTTTCTATAACGGTGTACATAAACCAAATATACGTCATTGACGTATAAGCATCAAGAGCTAGGCTTACAGATGTTTATTGAGCCTGCACATTTTGTCGTCTGAGAGGTAAGTGGGGTAGCCACTTGGGCACCAGCCGAGGGGCGGGATGAACTCGTCCGGGGGCCGTCAAACAAAAAACCACACCTTTCGGTGGGTGTTGCAGAGTTCGGAGACTGCGGAACGGCGGGATGCATGGCGCAGTTTGTCGTCCTGCGGACTGCCCCTTCGGGCAGCTTCGCTGTGCCAATCGGCTATCCTGCCGATTGGTATGGAGCACTTCCTTGTGCTCCACCCTGCGGGCCGCCCATGCGGGCGTTCGGCAGCGCTCCTGGCGCTGCTCGTGAACCGCATCAGCGATTCTCACCCGGCGAGGGTCCGCCAAACAAAAAACCCCCGCACCTTTCGGTGCGAGGGTTTTGTGTTTGGTGGAGCCTAGCGGGATCGAACCGCTGACCTCAACACTGCCAGTGTTGCGCTCTCCCAGCTGAGCTAAGGCCCCAAAACTGCTTGTGCTTCGTTGGAAGCGGGGCGCATTGTAGCACCCCGCTCGGAGCTGTCAACAATAAATCGGCAAAAAAACCTAATTCTTTGATTATTAGGCAGTTTTTACGAATTCTCTGCTGACGCCTCTGCTTCCGTACCCAGCGTCTGGTAGGCCTTTTCCAGCTTTTTGAGCTGCTTTTTGCCCACGCCGCCGAGTACTTCAATGGCCTGACGCAGTCTGGCGCGGCTCATGTCCGGGCCGAGCAGGACCATGGCGTCCATGACCGAGAAGGAGGCAGTGGTGCCGGCGATGGCGACGAACAGCGGGGCCAGGAAGTCTTTGACCTTGATCCCGGTGGCGTCGGCCAGGGATTTGAGCTCGGCGAAGATCGCGTCACGCTCCCAGGTGCGCAGGGTTTCCATGCGCCAGACGGCGAACTGGAGGACCCGCTTCTGTTCGTCCAGCTCCAGCTTGTTGCCGGTGAAATGGCTCTCGGTCAGGCCCAGGTTGCCGGAGGCGAGGAAGCTGACCAGGGGAGCGAAGTCGCCCAGGGTTTCCATGCGGGGCTGGGCATGGGGAAGTACTTTGAGCAGGTTGTCCCGGTTGAGCGCCCAGGCCTGCAGACGGTCGGCCAGCTGCTCGGTGGAGAGGTCTTCCCGAATCCACAGGCCATTGAGCCAGGAAAGCTTTTCCACGTCGAAAATGGGGCCGCCCAGAGAGACGCGGTTGATGTCGAAGTGGGCCTGCATTTCCTCCAGGGTGAATTTCTCACGCTCATCGGGCATGGACCAGCCCATGCGGCCCAGGTAGTTGAGCAGGGCTTCGGGCAGGAATCCGGCACGCTGGTAGTAGAGGATGCTGGTGGGGTTTTTGCGTTTGCTGAGCTTGGATTTGTCCGGGTTGCGCAGCAGCGGCAGGTGGCACAGCACGGGGGTTTCCCAGCCGAAGTATTCGTACAGCTTGAGGTGTTTGGGGGCGGAGTTGATCCACTCTTCTCCGCGAATCACGTGGGTGATCCCCATCAGGTGGTCGTCCACCACGTTGGCCAGGTGGTAGGTGGGCATGCCGTCGGCTTTGAGCAGTACCTGCATGTCCACCTGGGACCAGTCGATGTCGATCTCGCCGCGTAGCATGTCCTGCACTTTGCAGGTGCCCTCTTCCGGCACTTTCATGCGGATGACGTAGGGCTCGCCGGCGTCCAGGCGCTGTTTGACTTCCGCCTCGCTCAGCTTCAGGCCGCGACCGTCGTATTTGGGGGTTTCCCCGCGGGCCTGTTGCTCGGCACGCATCTGGTCCAGTTCTTCGGCGGTGGCGAAGCAGTAAAAGGCGTGGCCCTTTTCGATCAACTGTTCGACGTAGCCCCGGTAGATGTCCATGCGCTCGCTCTGGCGGTAGGGACCGTGTTCGCCGCCCACGTCCGGGCCCTCGTCCCACTCGATGCCCAGCCAGCGAAGGCTGTCCAGAATGGCCTGTTCGGATTCCGGGGTGCTGCGGGTCTGGTCGGTGTCTTCAATGCGCAGCAGGAACTGGCCGCCGTGCTGGCGGGCAAAGCACAGGTTGAACAGGGCAATGTAGGCGGTACCGACGTGGGGATCGCCCGTCGGTGAAGGCGCAATACGGGTGCGAACGGTCATAGAAAACTTCCGCAAGTTGGTGAACGTGAATGCGATATGGGCCGGCATTATACGTGAGCGGGGGCGGATCTGCGATGAACCTTTGAGTCTCGCCGCCACTTGATTAGAGTTTACTAATTTACTCGGATTGCTTACCATGAGGTATCCCCTTTTCAATCAAGAGATACCCACACGATGAGTGCAACCCGCGTAACGCCCCAACAACTGTTTGCCAACACCCGACCGGAGGAGCTGTGCATTCTGGACCTGCGCACCACCGCCGAGGTGGAAAACGAGCGGGTTCCCGGTGCCCTGCATATTCCCGTACAGGAGCTCAGCGCCGAGCGCCTGCAGGCCGAGCTGAGCCAGCGCGGTGGAGACAAGAGTACGGTTTACCTGCTGTGCCAGAGCGGTCGCCGGGCGGATATGGCGGTCGACAAGCTGGCGGGCAAGGTCGATTGCTCACTGTGCATTATCGACGGTGGTGTCAACGCCATGCGCCACGCCCCGGTGGAGCTTGAGCGCTCTGAGACGCCGCGCCGCGCGGTCTCGATCGAGCGTCAGGTGCGGATTACCGCCGGACTGCTGATTCTCACCGGCGTGGTGCTGGGCTTTACAGTCAATCCGGGCTTTTTCTGGCTCTCGGGCGCGGTCGGTGCGGGCCTGACCTTTTCAGGCATCACCGATACCTGCGCCATGGCCAAAGTCCTGCTGCACATGCCCTGGAACCGGTAAGCTCCCATGTTCCTGCTGATCGGCGTACTCATTGGACTGGTACTGGGCCTGACCGGCGCGGGCGGTTCGGTGTTTGCGGTGCCGCTGCTGATTCTGCTCGGCGGGATGAGCGTCAACGGTGCGGTCGGACTGTCGCTGGGGGCGGTGGCGATCAGCGCGCTGTATGGCAGCTTTCGCAGCTGGCACAGCGATCTGGTGCTCTGGCCACCCACCATCATTCTGGCGGTGACCGGTGCCCTGGTCGCGCCTCTGGGCAAGTGGCTGGGCAATCAGTTGCCCGACACCCTGCTGTTGGTCAGCTTCAATGTGCTGACTTTGATCATTGCGGTGCGCATGTGGCGCGACGCCCAGCGCAACCCGGAGCATGCTAATGTGGTCCGCGCCAGCAGGGCCGAACACCGGCGACCCGAGATGCTGTGCATGTTGAGCCCCACCGGACAGTTTGAGCTTAAGCCGCGCTGCATTTCCGGGTTGGCGATTGGAGGCGCACTGGTGGGTTTGCTCTCCGGGGTGTTCGGTGTGGGCGGCGGCTTTCTGATCATTCCGCTACTGCTGTTTTTAAGCCGCATTTCCATGGTGCAGGCGGTTTCGATTTCCCTGCTGATCATCACCCTGATCAGCAGCTCGGGCTTTATCAGCCACTGGCTGTTCAGCGAACAGGCCGGCACCCCCATGGACTGGTCTCTGCTCGGCTGGCTGGCACTCGGCGGCGTGGGCGGCATGGTGGTGGGTCAACAGATCAGCCATCACATTGCCAACGCCCGCTTGCAGCAGGTGTTCGCCGTTGGCCTGGTGGTTCTGGCG
This sequence comes from Marinimicrobium sp. LS-A18, assembly GCF_000463525.1. Classification (NCBI taxonomy): domain Bacteria; kingdom Pseudomonadati; phylum Pseudomonadota; class Gammaproteobacteria; order Cellvibrionales; family Cellvibrionaceae; genus Marinimicrobium; species Marinimicrobium sp. LS-A18. The sequence goes on along the minus strand of NZ_AWEP01000002.1, from coordinate 328,568 downwards.
CTGGTGACACTGGCTTCCACCCTGATCCGCTGACCGCCCTTTCAGAAAACCACCCGCCCACAAAAAAGGGGCCGAAGCCCCTTTCTCCGTGCCCGTCTATCGACCGGCTTACTCTTCCGACTCGGGTTTGACGAACCGCAGAGTCATCCGGTCGCTCTCGCCAATGGCTTCATAGGAAGCGCGATTTTCATCACCCAGACGCAGTGAAGGCGGCAGGGTCCAGACGCCTTCCGGGTGATCCCGGGTATCTTTCGGGTTGGCGTTGATGTTGCTGCGGTCGTCCAGGGTCAGTCCCGCCGCTTCCGCCAAGGCGATGACCGCCGCTTCGGACACATAACCGGTGGTGGCGCTTTCCGACGGGTCCGCCTCGTCGACGGCGCGATGTTGCACCACACCCAGCACGCCGCCAGGTTTGAGGACCTCGGCAAAGGCCTGGAACATGCCTTCGGCCTGTCCACCGTTGATCCAGCCGTGGACATTGCGGAAGGTCAGCACGAAGTCTGCGCTGCCCGGCTCGCCGAGCACGGGCGCCGAGGGGTCATAGAGCTGCACTTCGGCGTTGCCGTAGAACTCGGGCTGATCTTCAATGCGGGCCTGAATTTGCGCGGCCTGCCGGACCACGTAAGACGGCATGCCCTCCAGCTCGGGGTTCGGGGTGGCGGCGATGTATTGCCCGTCCTCATTGACGAAGGGGGCGATGATTTCCATGTACCAGCCGCCACCGGGATTGATTTCAATCACGGTGTCATCCCGCTCCACACCAAAGAAAAACAGGGTTTCTTCGGGGTTGCGATAGCGGTCCCGGGCCCGATTGTCGTCGCTGCGGTGAGCGCTGGCCATGATTTCCAGGATGCTGGCGCCCGGCGCTGCCAAAGGAGCGCCTTCCGCGACGGTCGCTTCGGCTTCCGGCTCAGGGGTTGATGTCTGGGTTTCTTCCGCCTGCTCGCAAGCGGTCAGCGCGGTGGCAGCCGCCAGGCAGGCGACCAGTTTCAGGATTTTCATGGTTTGGCTCCGTTTATTATCGATTAAGGTATTCAACTCCAACGCGCGAGGGCGCGCAGGTCTTTGTCCCGGGCGTCGACCCAGACTGAGCCGTCTTCGGTGTCTTCGCGCTTCCAGAAAGGCGCCCGGTTTTTCAGGTAATCCATGATGAATTCTGCCGCCTCAAAGGAGGCATCCCGGTGGGCGCTGGTGACGCCGACGAACACAATCGCCTCCCCTAATACCAACGAACCAACCCTATGGATCACCCTCACCCGCCCCAGCGACCAGCGCTGGCGGGCATCGGCCAGGATCTGCTCCAGGGCCTTTTCGGTCATGCCCGGGTAGTGCTCCAGGGTCATACCGGTAACGGCGCGACCGTCATTGTGTGAACGCACCCGACCGACAAAAAACACGGCCGCGCCGGCATCCACATCATCGGCGGTGAGTTGGGCGTATTCATGGGCCACATCAAAGGGCGCGGTCTGGACGGATATCATGTCAGCCTCCGGTGACCGGTGGCATAAAGGCCACCTCATCGCCATCATGAACCGGATGGCCGGATTTCACCAGCGACTGGTTCACCGCAAAGAGCACGCCGGAGGCACTCAGGGGCTCCCGCCAGTCGGGATGCTCGGCCACCAGCCGCTCGCGCACCTTGGTGACACTGTCGCCCTCAACGGTTTCCAGCGTCAGCGAATCGCAGCCGAGCTGATCGCGCAAGCGGGCAAAAAACAGTATCTGAATCATGATTGTTTGGTCTCATCTTCAGCGCGTACATAATGACCGCGACGGCCACCGGATTTTTCCAGCAGCGCGATATTTTCAATGACCATACTCAAATCGACGGCTTTACACATATCGTAGATGGTCAGGGCGGCCACGCTGGCAGCGGTCAGCGCTTCCATTTCCACGCCGGTCTGGCCGGACAGCTTGCAGTAGGTTTCGATCGCCACGCCCGCCGGTTCCTCCTGAAACGCAAATTCGACCCCCACTTTGCTCAGTGCCAGTGGGTGACAGAGGGGTACCAGGTTGGAACACTGCTTGGCCGCCTGAATGCCGGCAATGCGGGAGACCGCCAGCACGTCGCCTTTTTTCAGGCCATTTTCACGAATCAGCGCCAGGGTGGCGGGTTGCATCCGGACGAACGCGCTGGCCCGTGCCTCGCGCACGGTAGCGGGCTTGTCCGACACATCCACCATGCTGGCGCGCCCTTGATCGTCAGTGTGAGTCAAACTCATGGGAATCCTGTTGCGGTTCAAATCGTCCTTCATCATACCCGAAAAAAAGCGCCTCCCGTGAGTGGGTAGGCGCTTTGGGGTACTGCGTCCGCTTATTGGCTGGCGAGGTTACGCAACACGTAATGCAGAATGCCGCCGTTCTGGAAGTAGGCGAACTCGTTGGGGGTATCGATGCGCACTTTGGCCTTGAAGGTCTTGGCTTTGCCATCGGCCCCTTTGGCCGTCACTTCCACCTCTTTGGTGTCTGCCTGCACAGCGGGAATATCGAACGCTTCCTCACCGGTCAGCCCCAGGGACTCAACGGACTCGCCCTCCGCAAACTGGAGCGGCAGAATGCCCATGCCCACCAGATTGGAGCGGTGAATGCGCTCGTAGCTTTCGGCAATGGCCGCACGCACACCGAGCAGTGACGGACCTTTCGCCGCCCAGTCCCGGGAGGAGCCGGAGCCGTATTCTTTACCCGCGAGCACCACCAGCGGTGTGCCGTCTTCGCGATAACGCTCGGCGGCATCGAAAATACTGATGACTTCGTTCTTGGGCAGGTAGGTGGTCCAGCTGCCCTCAGTGCCCGGCGCCATCTGGTTTTTCAGCCGCACATTGGCGAAGGTGCCGCGCATCATCACCTCGTGGTTGCCGCGCCGGGAGCCGTAGGAGTTGAAGTCCTTCGGGTCCACGCCCTGCTCCTGCAGATACAGGCCGGCAGGGCTGTCCGGCATGATGGCACCGGCCGGAGAGATATGGTCCGTGGTAATGCTGTCACCGACCTTCACCAGACAGCGGGCATCCTTGATATCGGTGATATCCCCCGGGGTTTTGCCCATGCCATCAAAGAACGGCGGCTTGCGCACGTAGCTGGAGTCCGGCCAGGCGTAGAGCTGGCTCTCTTCCACCGGCAGTGCCTGCCAGCTCTCGTCGCCACTGAACACGTCCGCGTACTTTTCGGAGAACATGGCCGGATCCAGGTTGTCGGCAATGGTTTTCTGGATATCCGCCGTAGTAGGCCAGATGTCCTTTAGATAGACCGGTTTATTGTCTTTGTCATAGCCCAGAGGCTCTTTCTGCAGGTCGATATCCATGGTACCGGCCAGCGCGTAGGCCACCACCAGAGGCGGTGAAGCCAGGTAGTTGGCCCGCACGTCGGGGTGAATCCGACCTTCAAAGTTGCGGTTGCCCGAGAGCACCGAGGTCACCGTGAGATCGCCCTCGTGGATGGCCTCGTGAATTTCTTTGGGTAGCGGTCCGGAGTTGCCGATACAGGTGGTGCAGCCATAGCCCACCAGGTAGAAACCCAGACCTTCCAGCTCATCCATCAGGCCGGCTTTTTCCAGGTAGTCGGTCACCACCTTGGAACCGGGTGCCAGGCTGGTCTTGACCCAGGGCCGGGACTTCAGACCTTTGGCCCGGGCATTTTTGGCTACCAGGCCAGCCGCCATCAAAACCGCCGGGTTGGAGGTGTTGGTACAGCTGGTGATGGCGGCAATGACTACCGCGCCATTTTTCAGCAGGAAGTTCTCACCGTCGTAGTCAACCCGGACGGCGCCCTGATCGGACAGGGGCACGCCACCCACCGCCGCGGCGCCACCTTCGGAGGAAAAGTCCTGTTCGGTGGAGGCAATGGTGTTGCGCCGGTGCCGGTCCATTTCATTCAGTACATCGTGAAAGGCCGGTTTGGCGTCAGTCAACGCAATCTTGTCCTGGGGGCGCTTGGGGCCGGCAATGGACGGCACCACGGTGCTCAGATCCAGCTCCAGTACATCGCTGTACTCGGCATCCGGTGTCTTGTCGTCGTGCCAAAGGCCCATGGCCTTCATATAGGCCTCCACCAGCTCCACCTGCTCTTTGGAGCGGCCGGTAAAGGTCAGGTAATCCAGGGTCTGCTGGTCCACCGGGAAGATGCCGCAGGTGGCGCCATACTCCGGCGCCATGTTGCCGATGGTGGCGCGGTCGGCCAGGGTCAGGTGTTTGAGACCGGGGCCGAAGAACTCAACGAACTTGCCGACCACACCCAGCTCACGCAGCATCTGGGTGACCGTCAGCACCAGGTCGGTGGCCGTGGCGCCCTCGGGCAGCTCACCGGTGAGTTTGAAGCCCACCACCTGGGGAATCAGCATGGAAATGGGCTGACCGAGCATGGCCGCTTCGGCCTCAATGCCGCCCACACCCCAGCCAAGTACACCCAGGCCGTTGATCATGGTGGTGTGGGAGTCGGTGCCCACGAGGGAGTCCGGGTAGGCTTCCAGCTGACCATCGCGCTCGCGGGTGAACACACCGCGGGCCAGATACTCCAGGTTGACCTGGTGGACAATACCGGTGCCCGGCGGCACCACTTTGAAGTTGTCGAAGGCCTTCTGGCCCCAGCGCAGGAACTGATAGCGCTCGCGGTTGCGCTCCACCTCCAGCGCGGTGTTTTTCTTGAACGAATCCTCACCGCCGAAGAAATCCACCATCACCGAGTGGTCGATCACCAGCTCGACCGGCGACAGGGGATTGATCTGCTCGGGCTTGCCACCCAGGCTCTTGACCGCATCGCGCATGGCGGCCAGGTCCACAATGGCCGGCACCCCGGTAAAGTCCTGCAGCACCACCCGGGCCGGTACGAAGGCGATCTCCTGCGAGGGCTGGGCTTTAGGATCCCACTGGGCAAGCGCTTCGATATCCGCCTCGCTGACCAGCCCCGAGTCGGAATGGCGCAACAGGTTTTCGAGCAGGATCTTGAGGGAATAGGGAAGCTTGTCGACCGGGAAGCGTTTTTCGACTTCCGTGAAGGGATAATAACGATAGTCTTTGCCGCCCACCTTCAGGGTGTCGACGGACCGATAGGAATCTGCCATAACTGCCTCACGGTTTACTGAAAAATGAATCCATCACTGCTTTAGAGATTAGGCCATCGCGGCCCGGGGCGCCAGCGGGCACCGGGGTTTCCGTTCGCACGAGTGGGGCAAATGTGCTTTCTTAAATTCATATGGGGCCTTATGCTGTTAATCCAAGCCCTCTTTGCACAGGTTTACACCCACCAGGCAGCCCAGAGCGCGTGATACAGGAGATTCCGACATGTCCCAGCCACCCATTTTCCGTCGCTGGCCACCGCGGGAGCCGGAGTTGATCCAGCTCTACTCCATGAACACGCCCAACGGCATCAAGGTGGCACAGGCGCTGGAGGAGATGCACCTGCCCTACGAGCCCCACACCGTGAACATTCTGGAGGGGGATCAGCACACGCCGGAGTTCCTGTGGATCAACCCAAACGGCAAGATTCCCGCGCTGTACGACCCGGACGGCCCGGATGGGCGCCCGATCAGCCTGATGGAGTCCGCCGCCATACTGGTGTATCTGGCCGAGAAAACCGGCACCTTTATGCCCCTGGACCCGGATGGTAAAAGCGCCTGCCTGCAATGGCTGTTTTTCCAGATGGGCCACATTGGCCCCATGTTTGGCCAGTTTGGACACTTTTTCGTCTATGCCCGGGACAAATGCGATCACCCCTACCCGGTCCAGTGCTACAGCAATGAAACACGACGCCTGCTGGGCGTGCTGGAGCATCACCTGGATAACCGGAATTACCTGCTGGGGGAGAGTTTCAGTATTGCCGATATGGCCATTGCGCCCTGGGTGGACTGCCTGGACACCTTCTATCAGGCGGGAAAACATCTGAAACTGAAAGAGTTCCCGGCGGTACACCGCTGGCTGGAACGCTGCACCGAGCGCCCCAGCTATGGCATTGCCCGCCGGGTGTGCGACCCCGAGGACCGGGATCGCTGAGGCAAATCAGAATTTGTACACGAGGGTGACGTAGGTGGTGGTGTCGGTCTTTTCCTTACCCTCGGTCACGTCGGAGTCCGACTGAACCGTAAAACCGACCTTCATCTGCATGGAGCCGTTGATACGGGCACTCAGTGATGTGTCGGAGGTGGTACGAGTGTTGTCCTGACCGGATTCAACGGCCAGAGTCTGACGGAAGTCGGCGCTCTCGGTGACCTGCCAGTCGTATTGAGCCGCCGCACGGATAATGGCGCCTTCTTCGTCGACGGTGGTGCCGTCATCCAGTTCCTGTTCGGCCCAGAAATAACCCGGACCGATTTCCACGTCGAGTTGCATGGTGTCCGTTTCAAACAGGCGATCACCATAACCGACCGCGAGCGTGCTGTACTTGGTGTAGGCACCGAACTTGTCGTCGGTGTGAGAACCGAAGATGAACAGGTTCGCGTTGTCTTTATCCAGTTTGTAGGCGCTCTTCACCGAACCGGAAATTTTCTCGGCGGTTTTCTCGGTTTCCTTGGTCCCATCCGCCTGGGTGATTTCATCTTCCTTGAACAGCGCGCTGATCACGTACTGGTTTTTCCACATTTCCAGATCCTGGGTGGCATCCATTTTGCCCTGAAATGTGGTGGTCTCGGTATTACCGGAAGTCACAATCATGCCCAGCTCGGCGGTCGCCTTCCACACCTTCGCTGCTTCTTCATCCTGGGCCAGAGTCGGTGCCGCATTCAATGCCGCCAGACCGGCCGCCAGTGCTGTGAGTCGAAACTTCATAAAACCTCATCCTTTACTGTTCGGAAAAAACGCCTAGTTTACACCACTCACCCGGGGTTTTCCCGCCGGGTCGATTTTTCGTCGTAGCTAAAAGAGTGATATAATTCACTTTTTTACTCCCCGGGAACTCATGACTCAGAACCACCGGCCTAACGCGACACCAGCCCCGGTCAGCCGGCGCTTCTGCGCCGCTCCGATGATGGATTGGTCTGACCGACATTGCCGGACGTTCTGGCGGCTGCTCAGCCGTGAAACTCTCCTCTACACCGAAATGGTCACCACCGGCGCCCTGATTCACGGCGACCGGGCCCGGCACCTGGATTACAACGCCGTGGAACACCCCCTCGCCCTGCAACTGGGCGGCAGCAACCCGGCCGAGCTGGCCGAGTGTGCCCGCATGGCGGAAGACTGGGGCTATGACGAGGTGAACCTCAACTGCGGCTGCCCGAGCGACCGGGTACAGAACAACAAAATCGGCGCCTGCCTGATGACCGAGCCGGCATTGGTAGCCGAATGCATCGATGCCATGCAACAGGCCGTATCCATCCCGGTAACCGTCAAGCACCGTATCGGGGTGGACGATATGGACGCCTATGAGGGGCTGTCACAGTTTGTGGGCACCATTGCCGCGACGGGCTGCCGCACCTTCATCGTGCACGCCCGCAAGGCCTGGCTCAAAGGCCTGAGCCCCAAAGAGAACCGCACCGTTCCGCCGCTCGATTACGACCGGGTCCGTCAGCTCAAGCGGGAGTATCCGGACCTTGAAATCATCATCAACGGCGGCATCAATACCCTTGAGCAGGCGGAAACCCTGCTGGAAGACCTCGATGGGGTCATGATCGGTCGGGAGATTTACACCAATCCCTACCTCCTGGCGAGGGTCGATCAACAGCTGTTTGGCGCCACCCGACCGGTCCCGAGCCGGGCCGAGGTGCTGGACGCCTTCCGGGACTATATGGGAACTGAGCTGGCCCAGGGCGTGTCCCTGAAGTATATGACCCGACATATTCTGGGCCTGTACCAGGGCCAGCCCGGCGGCAGGCAATTTCGCCGCATCATCAGCGAGCGGGCGTTCAAGCCCGGCGCCGGGTTGGAAGTGCTCGATGCAGCCAGAGCCCGCGTCGAGCCTGATATAATAGCGGTGTAGATGCCATTTCGTGCCGTACCGGTGAGTTGTGTTACGGCGGATGCGCTTCGCTTATCCGCCCTACGCGTTGCTTTGGAGTTTGCGTAGGGCGGATAAGCGCGAAGCGCGCATCCGCCGTAACACGGCCCAACGCTAGTCGCGTAGGGCGGATCGGTCCGACGCTTCGGAGCGAAGCGCATCCGCCGTAAAAAGAGCGTCAAGCTGGAGAGCAAAAGCCAAAACTACAAGCGGGAAGCAATTTGTAATACAATAAGGACACAGATCGAACACAATCGGCCACAGACAGGCCCGGCCCCCAAGATGGCCGGCCGCTGGCCGCCAACCATTCACTCAACACGTTAAATATAGGACGGGATAACAGTGACTACGAAACTCGAACAGCTGAAGAAAATGACCGATGTGGTCGCGGATACCGGTGACATCTCCGCCATCGAAAAATATCAGCCGCAAGATGCGACCACCAACCCCTCGCTGCTGCTCAAGGCCGCCCAGATCCCCGAATACGCCGAGCTGGTGGATGCGTCCATCGCTGCCGGCAAAAAAGAGGGTGGTACCGAAGCTGAGCAGATCAGCTACGCCTGCGACCACCTGGCGGTCGCCGTAGGTTGTGAAGTACTGAAGCTGATTCCGGGCAAGATCTCCACCGAAGTGGACGCCCGCCTGTCGTTTGATACCAAAGCCAGCATCGAGAAGGCACACCACCTGATCGACCTGTACGAGAAAAGCGGCGTGGACAAGTCCCGCGTTCTGATCAAACTGGCCTCCACCTGGGAAGGCATCCGTGCCGCCGAAGTTCTGCAGAAAGAAGGCATCAACTGTAACCTGACCCTGCTGTTCAACTTCGCCCAGGCCGCCGCCTGCGCCGAAGCCGGCGTTTACCTGATCTCCCCCTTCGTGGGCCGCATTCTGGACTGGTACAAGAAAGACACCGGCAAGAGCGAATACGCTTCGGAAGAAGATCCCGGCGTTCTGTCCGTGCGTCACATCTACAACTTCTACAAGCAGCACGGCTACAAGACCGTTGTGATGGGCGCGAGCTTCCGAAATATCGGTGAAATCGAAGCCCTGGCCGGCTGTGACCGTCTGACCATCAGCCCGCAGCTGCTGGAAGAGCTGAGCAACGACACCGGTACCCTGGAGCGCAAACTGTCTCCGGAAAACACCGGCGAGAAGATTGCCAAGCCCAGCAACGACGAGTCCAGCTTCCGTTTCGCCCTGAACGAAGATCCCATGGCGACCGAAAAACTGGCCGAAGGCATTCGCAACTTTGCCGCCGACCAGGTCAAGCTGGAAGATCTGTTGAAGTCACGTGCTTAATAAAATTTCGCAGTTTATTGAAAAGCACCTTCAGCCGGAGGACAACGCCCCCGCGTTGTCCTCCGAGCAGAAGCAATTGGCGGTCGCCGCCCTTCTGATCGAAGTTGGCACCGCCGATCGCCTGCTCGATGACACCGAGCTGGCCACCCTCCGCAACATCCTGCACCGCAAGTACAACCTCGATCCCGCACAGCTGGATGAACTGAGCGAAATGGCCCGCTCCGAACAGGACGACGCCACCTCGCTGCACCAGTTCACCTATCAGATCAATCAGACCTGTAGCGATAACGAGAAGTACGAGCTGGTCAAGGCGATGTGGGAAGTGGCCTATGCCGACGGTGAGCTGGATAAATACGAGGAGGCACTGATCCGTAAAGTGGCGGATTTAATTTATGTGTCGCATTCGATGTTTATTCATGCGCGGAATTCGGTGAGGGATGGGCAGCAGTAACGTTCGGTGATGGCGGATGCGCTTCGCTTATCCGCCCTACGCATAGCACGGCAGTTCGCGTAGGGCGGATAAGGCCGCAGGCCGCATCCGCCGTCGCCCAGCTCAAAATCACGCCCCCCAACAAAAAAGGCGAGCCAAATGGCTCGCCTTTTTTGTTGGCCGATCAAACCAACCCCTTACAGGGTCGGCTCATCCGGCTCCGGCGTCGGCTGGGTGCGACGTGAACCCAACTCTTGCTCAATCTCCGTCTCCAGCGACTTGTTGATCCGGTAGAAGAACAGCAGACCACAGGCGATCAGGAACGGAATCGCCGCGTAGACACTCATCGTCAGCTTGATACCCAGGATCGATTCAGCCGTCTGATCCGCCACTCCAGCCTCATAGCCGTAGGCGGCGAGGAAGGTCACGACCAGGGTACCACCGAGGGTCAGGCCGCCCTTCAGGCCCAGAATCATGGCGGAAAAAATGATGCCGGTCGCACGGCGATGGTTACGCCACTCGGAGTAATCCGCCACGTCTGCGGTCATGGCCCACAGCAGCGGAATGGTCACGCCGTAGAAAAAGCCGTGCAGGATCTGCAACACGAACATGGTTCCGATGGACTCCCGCGGTACCACCGCAAACGCGATCAACGGCAAGGCAGACAGGAACAGGAAGCCACCGAAAATATTGCGCTTGCCAAAGCGGTCCGCCAGAGGCCGGGCAAAACCGATACCGACGATCATCAGAATGATGCCGGCGCCGTTGAACAGAGCGAAGGCCGAGGCGTCGGGATCTTCCGGCCAAGCGAAGTTGGGCCAAACGCTCTGGATACTGGCGATCAGACCGGTAAAACCAATGTCGCTCAGGAAAGCGGTAATCGCGGCCTGGCTCGCGTAGTACTTGAAGTAGTACACATAGGTACCGCCTTTCAGCGCCAGGTTGGTAAACACCAGAACCGTGACGCACAGCAGAATCACCCAGGGAATATTACGCAGCAGCAGGTCGCCCAGGTCCTGGCGGAGGGTGCTGGTCTCGCCCGGCTTTTCGATGACGCGCTCACGGGTGGTAAAGAAGGTGATGAAGAAGAAAATCACCCCGACCACGGCGAAGATCATCATGATCTTCTCAAAACCGACCGCCTCATCACCATCACCCAGGATCAACACGATCGGGCGCAACAGCACCTGCACGGTGAACTGGGCCACCATCACCGCCACAAAACGGTAGGCGGACAGACTGTTACGCTGGGACATATTGCCGGTCAAAACACCGCTGAGCGATGAATACGGCAGGTTGTTCGCGGTGTAGAGGGTAACCAGCGCGAGGTAGGTCGCAAAGGCGTAAACCACCTTCATGTCGTAACTGACATCCGGCGTGGTGAAGGTCAGCAGCACCATCACACCGAAGGGAATGGACGTCCACAGAATCCAGGGACGGTAGCGGCCCCAGCGGGTACGGGTGCGATCCGCAATCGCCCCCATGATGGGCGCAAACAGCACCCCGCCGATGATGCCGCAGGTGGCAATCACCCACTGAGCCGTGCTGGCCTCGAGTTTGTACACATCCGTATAGTAGTAGGCAATAAAGGTCACCATGGTCTGGAACACCAGGTTCGCCGCCAGGTCGCCCAGGCTGTAGCCTACTTTCTCTTTGACTGAGAGTATTTGTGACTGATTATTCATAGCGCTCAGAGTCTTATTGTTGAGTCGTTAACGTTCAAGGGTGGCTCTCCGCCCCCTCACACTACCAGCGTCAGTCGGAAGTGTACCCGACTCCCGGAGCCAGCGTATATAGTTAAGATTACTATAAGCTTGGCAGTATAAACTGAATATTGCGCCGCGGACAATCCAGAGGCCGAGTACTGACGTATCTTTACTTATAATCGGGTGCCCGGAGGCGGTGGTCAAAGCGGTCCACTCAGAGGATTTAGCAGAGGATTCAGCAATTGCCGCCAGAGCCGGCAATTGCTACCATTAGCGCCCTTTGGAGGCCCGGGTTTACCCTGCCCTCCACACGCCCGACGATCACGTTCGCACAACCCCGACACGAGTCATCCTATGTCCGCTGATTTCCGTTCCGCGCCCCTGGCGCAACTGGCCTACGCCGATGAATTCATCCACCGTCATATCGGCCCGGATGCCGCCGAGACCCGCGCCATGCTGGACACCCTGGGCGCCGAGACGCTGGATGAACTGCTCGATAAGACGGTGCCCGAGGCCATTCGCCAGCGCGAACCCCTGGCGCTGGGCGAGCCCGTGACCGAGCACGAGGCCCTGGCGGAGCTGAAAGCCATTGCCGGCAAGAACCGTCTGTACAAAAGCTATATCGGCATGGGCTACTACAATAGCTACCTGCCCCCGGTCATTCAGCGCAACATTCTGGAAAACCCGGGCTGGTACACCGCCTACACCCCCTATCAGCCGGAAATCTCCCAGGGCCGCCTGGAGGCGCTGCTGAACTTCCAGCAGATGGTGATGGACCTGACCGGTATGGAGCTGGCCAACGCCTCCATGCTTGATGAGGGCACAGCGGCCGCCGAAGCCATGGCGATGTGCAAGCGTCAGAACAAGAAGAACAAGTCCGATGTATTCTTTGTGGACGAGGACACCCACCCGCAGACCATCGCCGTGCTGCGCACCCGCGCCGAGCATTTTGGCTTTGAGGTGGTGATCGCGCCCGCCGAGCAGTTGGCCGACACTGAGTGTTTCGGTGCCCTGCTCTCCTACCCCGGTTCCACCGGCCGAGTGCGCGATCTGACCGACCTGATCACCCGGGCCCACGAGAAAAACACCCTGATCACCGTTGCCAGTGACCTGATGGCGCTGATGCTGCTCAAATCCCCCGGCGAGATGGGCGCCGACGTGGTGGTGGGCACTAACCAACGGTTTGGCATTCCCATGGGCTTTGGCGGCCCGCATGCCGGCTTCTTTGCCTTCCGCGACGCCTACAAGCGCTCGGCCCCGGGTCGACTGATCGGCGTCTCCGTGGACAGCCGGGGCAAAACCGCCCTGCGCATGGCCATGCAGACTCGCGAACAACACATCCGCCGGGAAAAGGCCAACTCGAATATCTGTACCTCCCAGGTGCTGCTGGCGGTGCTCAGCAGCAGCTACGCCGTCTATCACGGCCCGGAAGGCCTGCGGCGCATTGCGGAGCGCATTCACCGCCTGGCGCGGCTGACCGGCGAAGGTTTGAAGGACAAAGGCTTCAAGCTGCGCCAGGATCACTACTTCGACACCCTAGTGGTGGAGCTGGACAGCGAGAAAAAGCAAAACGGCCTGTACAACGCCGCCCTGCTCAGCGAAATCAATCTGCGCAAGGTGGGCACGACCGGTCTGGGTATCAGCCTGGATGAAACCACCACATTGGATGACGTGCACCTGCTGTTGAACGTCTTCTGCGCCGGCGACCACGCCCTGAACCTGCCCAAACTGGACCACGAACTGGCCAGCCACAACCGCGCGCCGGCCATTCCCGAGGCGCTGGAGCGTCAGGACGCGGTGCTGACCCACCCGGTGTTCAACCGCTACCACAGTGAAACCGAGATGCTGCGCTACCTGCGCCGCCTGGAAGGCCGGGACATTGCCCTGAATCAGTCGATGATTCCGCTTGGCTCCTGCACCATGAAGCTCAATGCCACCGCGGAAATGATCCCGGTCACCTGGCCGGAATTTGGTCAACTGCACCCGTTTGCGCCGATGGAGCAGGCCCAGGGCTATAAGCGACTGTTTGAAGACCTGCAGCAGATGCTCGAAGCCTGTACCGGTTACGATGCCATCAGCCTGCAGCCCAACGCCGGCTCCCAGGGCGAGTACGCCGGTCTGGTGGCGATCAAGAAATACTTTGAGAGCAAGGGTGAAACCGAGCGCTCCATCTGCCTGATTCCCGCCTCGGCCCACGGCACCAACCCGGCCTCTGCCCAGATGGTGGGCATGCAGGTGAAAGTGGTCAACTGCGATAAAGACGGCAACGTCGATATGGCGGACCTGAAGGCCAAGGTGGACGAGTTCGGCACCCGCATCGCCGCCATCATGATCACCTACCCCTCCACCCACGGGGTGTTTGAGGAGAGCGTGACCGAGCTGTGCGAGCTGATCCATAGCATCGGTGCCCAGGTGTATATCGACGGCGCCAACATGAATGCCATGGTGGGCCTGGCCGCATTCGGTCAGTTCGGCGGCGACGTCTCGCACCTGAACCTGCACAAAACCTTCTGCATTCCCCACGGCGGCGGTGGCCCCGGGATGGGCCCTATCGGCGTGGCCGAACACCTGGCCCCCTTCCTGCCCGGCCACCCGGTGCAGGGCGTGCCCGAGACCGACCCGGCCAACGGCACCATCAGCGCCGCCCCCTGGGGCTCGGCCAGCATCCTGCCGATCAGCTGGATGTACATCAAGATGATGGGCAAAAACGGCATGCGCCAGGCCAGCGAATACGCCATCCTGAACGCCAACTACATCGCCAAACAGCTAAGCGGCCACTACCCCATTCTGTACAAGGGCAAAAACGGCACTATCGCCCACGAATGCCTGCTGGACCTGCGCCCCCTGAAAGAAGCCAGCGGCGTCACCGAGGAAGACATCGCCAAGCGCCTGATGGACTTCGGCTTCCACGCCCCCACCATGTCCTTCCCGGTGGCCGGCACTCTGATGATCGAGCCGACCGAATCCGAGTCCAAAGAAGAGCTGGACCGCTTTATCGAAGCCATGATCACCATCCGCAAGGAAATCGCCCAGATCGAAAGCGGCGAGTACACCGTGGAGCAGAGCCCGCTGCGCAACGCACCGCACACGCAAGACGATATGATGGATGAGAGTTGGGAGCGCCCCTACAGCCGCGACACCGCCTCACGTCCGGCAAGCTGGCTGAAGGAGCACAAGGTGTGGCCGACGGTGAACCGAATTGATAATGTGTTTGGGGACCGGAATCTCATTTGTTCGTGTCCAAGTGTTGAGGATTACCGGTAGGAAAAGCGGGGAAATTTCGGCACCCCATGGGTGCCGAAAGGAAAATCAGTAACGGGATTCTCTCATCTGTCCGAGCGTTCAGATTCGGCGCTGCGGGCAATCTCCACGTCCTGCGCCACCTCATCTCGAACCAACGCCCAATGAAACAGATTATCCTCATTGGCCTCGAAGAAATTGTGGTTGTAGTGGGTCAGCGGCATGTCGCGGTAAATCGGCCGGGTGATCGCCACCACCTGATCCCAGTGCGCCAGAGCCTGCTGTAAATGCCGGATAGCCAACTGCTGCTGTTCCTCATCACCGTACAGACGGTAACGGTGTAGCGCCACGGCGCCTTTCAGCTTCTCCGCAAGATGAAGACCGAGATGGGCCCAGGTTTTGACGTCGGCCACTTCGTACATGAGCGAGGCATTGCCCTCGGTATCAATACCTTCTATCAGCCGAAGCGCCTCGCGATTATCGCGCTCAAGCTGCTCGGCCAGAATCGGCGGAGTAATGCGGTCAACGCCGAAAGAGCCGCCTTCGTGCACTGTCTCTACGAAATCCGCCACCGAGACATAATCCGGGTCCATGGTGGGATGGTCGATGAGGTGGTCAACCGAAATATAACGGGTGTAGTCGCCCTGCAGCGCCAGAAAGCCCTCGCTGTAGAGGGTGAAATCCCAGCGCGAATCATACAGCGAGGCCAGACGCAGCTGGGTGGATGAGGCAAGAGAGTATGCGTTCAACAGGTTATCACCCTTGGCCCCGTACCGGCGGTTGAATGCCGCCTGAAACACCGAGTCGGGTGTTTCAGGATCGTAAAGCAGACGGCCCCAAAGCTGATAGAACAACCACTGGCGTTCGAAGGCCCAGTTCCAGTCGACCGGCTCGTCCACTGCGGTGAAGTAATCGAGCGCCGGAATGTAGGTTTCCGAGCCGACAAAGTAGCCGCCCACATAGTCCGCCGCGCCATTCAGAGCGATATGCTGACGAATGAAATCGGGCACGCCCCAGCGCAGGGCAAAGAAGTCTTCGTTGCGTGCCTGCCAAGTGACCTTGTAGTTTTTGGGCGTCGGTTTGAAATAAGTGTCGCCCAGCTTGCCGCCGTGGACCTTCACCAGCTCCGGTGTGGAATGGGCGTGGGACCAATTGAACTTCATTTCCACCCAGATCGGACCTTCAAAGCGATCCTCCAGCTTCTCCATCGCATCGCGGGTAACCACTTCCACACTCTTGCTGACGCCCGGCTCCGAACCGGTTCCCGAGGAAAAAGGAACGCGGTGAATGAGTTTCACGGGACGATCAGCGTCCAGCATCCCCGCGATCAACACATCATCCATCCACTTCTGCCGCTCAAGGGGCGTCATGCCAGCCATGCCTTCGCCGTGGGAAATACCAAACCCATCCAGGTTGGGATACTCCTCGAGCACCTGGGTAACGCTTTCGCGCAGATAACGCCGCACGATCTCCGAGGTGTCGCCTTCCACATAGTAGTGCGGATAAAAGTTCTGCTCCGCGACGGAGTGGGCCTCGGCAAATTCCCGGCTGACAAAAATGCTCCAGTGGACCAGATAGGTGTCCAACCCGCGCTCTTTCGCCATCCGGAAGATCTCGCGGTAAAGACGCTGCCACTGGGCGAATTCTTTATCCGACCATGGGCTCGCTTCGGGGAAGTTTTTCGGCTGGATCATGAACGTGAAAGGATGCAGATTCCACAGGCTGATGGCGTTGAAACGGTTCGCCACCATCATATCCAGAAACGCCTCCCAATAATCGAGATCCCGTGCGGTCTCGTAATGCTGGCCCAGCGCCGAACTGGGCCGGTAGGTTTCCCAGGGCAGATTATATTTAATGCCGCGAAACGCCAGATTCGGGCTCTGCTCGGAGGCTTCCACCGCTGTCAGCGGCGTGCCATTGCGCAGCGTTTCGGCCAGGGCGAGCGCGCCATAGATCAGCCCCCGGTGGTCGCCTCCATAGACGCTCGTGACCCTGTCCTCGGGCACAATCGCAAAGGCTTCAGAACCCAGCTTCTCTTCATGCACCGACAGACTGATCAGATGATCGTAACCGCTCCGATCCGATCCGAGCTCATAGCCCTGCTCTTCCAGGGCCTCACCCAGCTTCCGGGCGGCATAGGCCTCCTGCGGCACCGTCTCGTCGTAGACGAGCGTCACCTCCTGAGCACAGGCTGCGGTAGCGTTCAAAAGAAAGAGGAGCACAAACGAAGGGAACAAGCGTTTTATTGTCATAAGTTTCAACCTTGTAGACCAAGGTTCTTACGTTAACCAGCCCAAGCCATATAGTCAATGAAACCATCTATCTGGCGTATTCCAGACGACAGGAGTTGGAACTCAGCCCAGCCCGGAATGCTCGGCACTTTCCCCGTCAGCCCCGTTAGCCCCGCTGGCAGGCCCCACTAGCAGAACGGTTAATATCGATTGGCAAGACACAGTCCACACTCAGCAAGAACGACAACAATATTGCATATTTGATCATTTTGAGTCTATAGTGGTCACCCAATTCTAGAAAGTGCCTTGAATCCAGCAAGGCCAGACATGCCAATAAAGAGATACACCACTATGACCAAACCGGGAATACCCCTCCGATTCGCCCAGATTGCACTGCTGCTCCTGTCATTTTCCTGCTTCGCCGAAGAGCTGCGCCCCCAGACCCTCTTTATTGCCGGGGACTCCACGGCGGCGTCTTACCAGAACAAGGACCACCAGGGCTGGGGCGCCACCCTGCAGAGCTTTCTGGATGAGGACAAAGTGGTCGTGGATAACCGGGCGCGGGGCGGTCGGAGCAGCCGGACGTTTATTACCGAGGGGTTGTGGCAGTCTCTGATCGAGGACGTCGAGGCCGGCGATCTGGTGTTGATCCAATTCGGGCACAACGATGCCGGGGCGATCAATGACGACAGCCGGGCGCGGGGCTCTCTGCCCGGTCTGGGTGATGAGCAGACCGACATCGCCAACCAGGTGACCGGTAAGGACGAAACGGTGTATACCTTTGGACACTATATTCGTCAGATGGTGGCGGACGTGAAAGCCAAGGACGCCACGCCGATCCTTTTGTCGATGACGGTCCGTAACCGGTGGGAACATGACCGTGTTGAGCGTCGCCACGGCCGCTACGGTTACTGGATGCACCAGCTCGCCTGGGAACTGGACACCCCGTTTATCGATGTGACCAACCCGGTGGCGGACAAGCTGGACCGCCTGGGTGCTGAGAAAGTGGCCGAGCTTTACCCGAAAGACCATACCCACTTTAACGATGCCGGCGCCGAGCTTCATGCCGAGACCATCGTATCGGCGCTGAAGGGGCTGCGTCCCACCCTGGCGGCAGAGCTGTACTCCGCTAAAGGCCGCGAAGTGACCGCCTACGATTGGACGTTTCTGCGCCTGCCGGTGATCGCCCACCCCGAGAAGACCAGCATTTTTATGGTCGGCGACTCCACCGTGCGCAACGGCTGGGGCGATGGCGCCGGTGGTCAGTGGGGTTGGGGTGATTTCATTGACGATTACCTGAGCGCCGAGGACTACAACTTTGTCAATCGCGCCATCGGCGGTTTCAGTAGCCGGACCTTTGTGACCGGCGGCCATTGGGAGCGAGCTCTGAATATGGCACGCCCCGGGGATTATGTGGTGATCCAGTTTGGTCACAATGACTCCGCTCCCCTCAATGATGAAGAGCGTGCCCGGGGCACCATCAAGGGGGTCGGCGCCGCCGAGCAGGACATCGACAACCTTCTGACCGGCCAGCCGGAAACGGTTCACACCTACGGTTGGTATTTACGCAAAATGATTGGCGAAGCCTATGCCCGGGGTGTGACGCCCATTCTCGCCACCCCGGTGCCCCGGAAAATCTGGGACGACAGCGGAGAGCAGATTGCCCGCCCGGACGACAGTTATCCCCAGTGGGCTCGACAGGTCGCGGCGGAAAGCGGTGTCGCTCTGATCGATCTGCACGAACTGGTCGCCGACCGTTATGACGAGCTGGGGCCGGAAAAGGTCGAAGCCTTTTTTGCCGACAAACACACCCACACGTCCCGCGACGGGGCCGAGCTGAATGCCAAAATTGTCGCCCAGGGGCTCGAAGGCATTCTGTAACGGCATCACCAAAACACCGAACGGATCAACCACAGGAAGACATTTTATGCTGAATTTGGGCTTGAGAGCACACGACTATGGCCAGGGCACACCGGCGGAGATTGCGGCGAAGCTCGGGCAATACGATGTATCCTGCGTGCAGCTCGCACCCGCCAAGTCGTTTCCGGTCCTGGCAGAACAACCCGGACAGCTGACCCCGGGGTTCGCCAACCATGTGCGCGATGTCTTTGCCGCACAGGGGATCAACATCGCCGTGCTGGGCTGCTATATCAATCCGATCCACCCGGACCCGGACGCCAAAGAACAGGCGCTGCAGCGTTTTGAAGAGCACCTGCGCTTCGCCGGTGACTTCGGCTGCGCTATTGTCGGTACCGAGACCGGCTCCAAGAACGGCGATTGTAGCTACCACCCCGACAGCCAGAAGGAAACCTCGTTTCTGGAGCTGGTCGATTCCGTCCGACGCCTGGCCGATACCGCCGAGAAATACGGCACCATTGTGGGTATTGAAGGCGTGGCACACCACCATACGGTACACAGCTACGAGAAGATGGTACGCATGCTGGAGCTTGTGGACTCACCCAATGTTCAGGTCATTTACGACCCTGTGAACTTTTTCCCTCTGGACCAGTGCCATCGACAACAGGAACTGATGAACGAAGCCTTCAGGCTGTTCGGAGACCGTATAGTCGCGATACACAGTAAAGACTTCGTGATCAAGGATGGAATGAAGGAGGGAGACCTGCCCTCCGGCACCGGCGAAATGGATCACCGCTATCTGATGTCATTGATTCAGAAACTCAAGCCCGGCATTCATACCATTCTCGAGAGCACCAACCCTGAGAATGTTCAGGGTATTCTGGAGTTTTTGCGTCGGTCCGCAAAATAGCCTGTAGAGGTTTTTACCATGCATCTACCCATTAGAAAAATAACCACTAAAATCATCTCCAACCAATCCTTCAGGTGTTTTGCACTCAGCGTTCTGTGCCTGTCAGGCGCTCAGGCCACCGGTGACGCGACAGTTCCGCTTCACCTTCTTCCCGCCGAATATCCAAGCCCGTATGGCGCACCAGAAGTGGAGAGCGTCAAGGCGGTTCTGGACCGGGTCCATACCTTTCTGGATGAAAACTCGGCCTCCATCGTTGTGGACGCCGATACGGGAAAGGTAATTGCCGATCCTGAAGCCATCAAAGGAAACATTGCCCTCGGCGACGGTAATTTCCACATCACCGGTTATGAGTGGGGCGTCACCTACGCGGGCATGCTGCTGGCGTCCGAGGCGACGGGAGAACCCTATTATGCGGATTACACCAACACCCGCCTGAAACTGATTGCCGATATTGCTGCAAACCATGACGCAGACAACCTACGGCGCTCTCCGATTCGCAGCGTACTGAGCCCCGATTCGCTCGATGACTCCGGCTCTTTGGCCGCGGCAATGATCAAGGCAAAAATGAACGGTCTGGATGCACCGGTAGAGCCGCTTATCAGCAACTTTCTTGAGTATATCAGTGAGGAGCAATTTCGCCTTGACGATGGGACCCTGGCCCGGAATCGCCCTCAGGACAACACGCTCTGGTTGGATGATCTATTCATGAGTGTTCCAGCGCTGGCTCAAATGGGGCACTACTCCGGAGAACGCCGATATTTTGATGATGCCGTAAAGCAGATAGAGCAGTTTTCAGAGAGGATGTTCAACGAAGACAAGGGACTCTATATGCACGGCTGGGTGCAGGGCATGGAAGATCACCCGGAGTTCTATTGGGGGAGAGCCAACGGTTGGGCCGTCATGGCCATGGTGGAGTTACTTGAGGTTTTACCGGAGGATCACCCCGGTTACGCCGGTGTACTGGATCAACTGAAAGCGCATATCAGAGGGCTTGTTAAGTATCAGGACGGGACCGGCTTATGGCACCAGTTGCTCGATCGAAATGATACTTACCTTGAGACTTCCGCCACGGCGATCTTCGCTTACTCCATGGCGCGAGCGATCAACCGGGGCTACATCGACAGAAAAGCCTACTCTCCGGCGGTACTTCTTGCCTGGAACGCGGTTGCAACTCAGGTCAATGAAGCCGGCCAGGTCGAGGGCACTTGTGTTGGCACCGGTATGGGCTTTGACCCGGCCTTTTACTACTACCGGCCGGTTCATCTATACGCCGCGCACGGCTACGGCCCCGTTTTACTGGCCGGTGCCGAGGTCATTCTGCTGCTTAAGAACAATGAGTTCGAAATCAACGATAGCTCCTTGCAGCTCAAAGAGTAGCGCTCCTACCGGAGCGCTCAGTTGCCTTCCGGCTTCTCGAGCTGAAACACCGGGCTGGCCGGTATTCTGACAGCACTCGAGGAGTCCGGCTCCGCGGGATCAAACGAGAGCACATCGTCACGCAAGTGATCGGCCAGTCCCGGCAACTTTTTCCGAATCTCTTCTACGACAGCGCGAGCCAACTGGTAAGCGCCGTAGGGATTGTGGTGTGTATCGTCTTTCAGCGCCTGCTCCTGACCGGGAAAGGTATTGGCCGGATAATGCACAAAGGCCTTTCTGGAACCTGACTCTCCCAGAGCGGCGTAAAGCGCCAGGCTCATCTCGTGCAGATCGATAACCGGTACGCCCTGCTCTTCTCCGACCTGACGCACCGCGATGGCGAAATCGGTGAGAGTTGCAGCGGGCTTTCCTTCACGCCAGCGACGACGCTCCATGGGTGTGACCAGCACGGGAATACCGCCCTTGGCGCGTACCGCCTGAATGTACTCGCGTAAATCATCGGCGTAGGTGGTAAAGGGGCCGGCGCTCTCGCTTTGGTCTTTCTGATCATTGTGGCCAAACTGAATCAACAGGTAATCCCCGCGCTTCATGGTGCGAAGGATTTTCTCGAGACGGTTTTCCGCTTCGAAGCTGAACAGAGCCCGCCCCGACTCCGCGTGGTTGGCAATGGCGATACCCGGCTTGAAGAAAGCGGGCAACATCTGCCCCCAGCCGGCCCAGGGCTCGTTACGTTGATCCGTTACGGTCGAGTCCCCCGCCACAAAGACGGTAGTCGCCTCCGGCGCCGGTTCAATCGTCATTGCCGACACCGCCGCCGGTCTACCCAGAAATTCGATGGTCAAATGCTCATCCCAGTGCGCGATTATTGGTGGGCCTTGTTCGCGCGAGTTCAATGCAACACGGCGATCATCTCCCAGTGTCGGGCTCCTTCGATTGACGGTGAAGGTCGCCCTCGCCTGCTCTCCCGCTTTGGTCGAAACCGAACGCAACATCAAGCGGCGTGCCTCGGCTTTTACGGTCGTCTGCGCGGCGGAATCGGGCGAGCCTAGCAGGAGGGTTACCTCATAGTTCCCTTCGGGCACGTCGACCGCAAACATAAATGCCTCGTCAGACACACAGGCATCGCCTCGCAGCGCCTCGTCCGCTGGCTCTGTCACTGTACACTCGGGCGTCTTGGCGCTGGCAAAGCCGTAGCCCCGTTCGGGGGAGTAGCGCGTATCCGGGCCAATGCCGACGTAATCTTCAGCCACAGCGCCGGAGCCAAAATCGAATTTGTAAGAAGATGCGGCGGGTTTCGTTACCCGTGTTTCGGGAGGACCGTCATAGGAAGGTTGGAGCCCTCCGAAATCGATCACGATTTTATCCACTACGACACCCGCGTCCACCGCCACCAGGTGCAGCGTATGCCAGCCAGGCTCCAGTGCCTCCGGCAGCTCAAGCGTCGCTTCGGTAGCGTTGGACAGGACTCGCCTTTTCCACTCTTCGCTATAGGTATCGAAGCCCTCGGTCACCGCGAGCGGCAGGGGTTCACCATCATCAACGGCCAGCGCCAGGCGCAGATCATTGCCGGGACTAATCGGGTGCGTGGGCAGCAGTCGCACATGAACCGTCGCTTTGCCGCCGGTTGCAACGTGGAAACGGTAGCTCAGTCGGGGCGCGCTGCCAGGTTCGATATTCAGAGTGGAGGGCAACAGGGTGACGGCTGAACCGGTACGGCCCAGTCCTTCCACCGAACGCCAGCCACCGTCGGCCTGATCGTCGCGGCCGGTAAAGTGTCCGGCGTTGATGGACACCACACCTTCCGATTCAAAGAAATCGCCCGCTTGCGCATCCAGCGGTGCGTCGTTGGCTTCAAACTGTCTGTCGTCCGACTCCGACAGCGACTTCCTCACTGCATCCTTTTGCGAACCCAGGGGTGGAATGGGTTCGGGCTGGAAGCGAAGCCAATCGTCCGGGGACACCCCGCCGGCGGTGATAATATGCCGCCATTTGCCATTGGCCATCGTGTCATTGTATCGCTGCGTCAGCGCCTCGACCCGCTGTGCGGCCTCTTCGGCTCTGGCAAAAGTCGTTTCCGCTGCTTCAACCCCCCGGGCATTCTGGCGACGCGCCAACTCCACCAGAAAGTAGCGCTCGTTGGCCGCAGCTGCCGCCCGGACCGGATACTCCACCAGTTGGTAAAAGGCATCCCGGGCGGTGCCCGGCAGGTCGTTCGCGACCCGCGCCGTCTCCGCCACCAGATCCTGATAGGCTTTCAGGCGATGATAAATCTCCGCGTCGGTCAGCTCGGTGGGTTGGTAGGGCTCCAGGGACAAATGCCACTGCAGATGTTCCGGTTTGCGCGCAAAGGCCAGGTGCTGGTGGCGCTTCCAGATACCGGCAATCGCATGAGCGTATTCGGGCCCGAAGTCCCGGGCGGCCATATCCTGCAGAAATTGCATGGGTGCCTTGGGGCTGGTCCGATCCACGTTCCAGGCGAGGTCGAGAAAAAATTCCGCACTCAGTTCGTGCGCTTTGAGGTCGCCCACGTTGGTCACCCAGAAGGACTCGGCCCCCTGTTCGTAAGCGCGGGTCATCTCCGACCAGACCAACGATACCGATTGGGAATCGAACCAGAGCCAGGACAAGGGTGAGCCCAGGTAAGACTGATGGTAATAGACGCCCAGACCGCCGGGCCGTGCCCGTTCGTCGGGGGTGGCATAACGACGCACATAACCAAAGTTGTCGTCCGGCCAGACGATAATCACATCGTCCGGCACGTCCAGGCCTGCGTTGTAATCCTTGAGCACTTCTTTATAGGGCACAAAAATCTGTGCCGCCTTGGTGGGATCACCATCGCCAAGATGTTTGGCCAGAAGGCCGCGCTGCGCGTCAAACAGCGTTTCCAAAAGGTCCAAACGTTCTTCCTGGGATTCCGGGCCCATAATGCCGCTGTCGTGAATGCCGCGCATGCCCAGGGTCCAGAGGCTTTCGCCCGAACGGCGCTCCTTCACCCGCTCTTCCCAGTAATTCATGACGGTGTCACGGTGCGTCAGGAAGTTGTAATGATCTTTGGGGTGATCCCACTCACCAACGTTGTTGCGCAACATGGGCTCGGCGTGACTCGAGCCGACCACAATCGCGTAGTCGTCGGCCAGTTCACTGTTCCCTTCCACTTGATGGAACGGCGTGGTGCAGGGGTGCATGCCGGGCCAGAGAGCGTTGGCCCGCAGGCGCAGCAGCAACTCGAACACCCGCTCATAGATTTTCGGGCCGAGAGTGCCGGTATCCGGATCAAAGGTCTTGCGGGCCCAGGCACCGAGGCCCCAACATTCATCATTGATGAATATTCCGCGATAGCGCACCGCCGGCTCATCGATCGGTTCGCGAGCGACGCTCAGATACAGTTCGTCCAGAGGTTGAACCGGCACATCGGCCCACCAGTACCAGGGCGAAACGCCGATACGACGGGACAGTTCATACACGCCATAGGCCACGCCGCGCGGGTCCGCCCCCTCTACGGCCAACACCTGGGCACTGGAGGACAGCTGGAACGCTTCCCATCGATTCTCCAACGCCGGTTGAATACCCACCCGGACATAGGGCGCTCCGCCACCCGGCGGCCGGTGGCGAATGGCCGGGCGATGCCCAGTCACACGCTCAACATCGTCGGCGAAATCCTGAACCGCAATCCGGATCACTTCGGGCGCGTCACTGGCCACCACCAATGGCGCGGCATGATCATCCACCACCAGCGGAAACGCGGTAGATTGCAATGTTTCAGCCCCCTCCGCAGGAAGCGGCCGAATCTCGGCCGCCTGCACGATCAAAGGAAACAGTAGAGACAGCAGTATGAGTCTCAGCCCTATGGTCGTGCCCGTTGAACGCGTAGTCATCTTTCGATCATCCATATTAATCCCGCTCCGGAACCTGCTCCGGCGCCTCCTCTCCGACCAATGCCATCACCTGAATCGCGGCAAGACCGAACTGGGACACCGCGTTGGTGGAAACCCCGCGCGCTTCGGTCACCGGGGATAGCACCTCGGGGGGCATGACCGTTTTGGTCGGATAGGGTAATCCGAACACCGGGATACCGGCCCGGCCGCTGAAGAATTCCTCCCAGGCACGTTCGGCCAGCGCCTCATCATTGAGTTTCCAGGCCGAGTAGGCGGTCATTCGCGAATGCGCCTGCCCCAGGTTCAGGTTTCGCTCATAGGGCTGGCCGATGATCTCGGCCTTCTCGTCCCGAGGGGCATTATAAAAGCGCCCATATTGAATAAACGCCTGCTCATATTCGGGCACATCGAGCAGTTGAATCAGTTCTGCGTTGATTTCGACACCGCCAAATACCATGGACAAATGGGAGACGGACACGCCCTCCCCGATCCGATAAAACTGCCCGGTCTCCGGATCCAGTGCCGCACTGCCGACCAGCAATCCCTTATCGAAATTGCCAACGCTGCGCATCGCGGTGACCAGTTTGTCCCGATAGGTGGGCTCACCGGTGCGCTCCCACTCGGTCAGCCAGGCGGCGGCCACCGAACTCCAGTCGGTCCCCAAGCCCATCATCATGGAATAGGGTTTTCCCGAAAAGTCGGGCGTCGGACGATTCAGTTTGCGCAGCGGAGGCACGTCCAGCAGACGCCGTTCAGCCCCGAGCAGAGAACGCATCAGGTCACCGGTGCGCTCATCCGCCGTCAGGAAGTAATAGAAGCGACGGTTGGCGGGCGTGCTGATGCGCAGTTGTTTGGCGCTGTCGCCCCAGTGCTTGACGTTGTGGCGGGAGCCTAGCCCCTCAAACCGTCCCAGGTGGTACACGTCGACCTCACCGGTGTGGCGGGTCATCGCCTCGGCCATCTGGAAAACATCGGCACGGCCCGTGCGCAAAAAGGAATACCATAGCCAGATGTCGGGCGAGAGTTCGGAGTTGGCCCAGGCAAAACCGCCCACGTCGTAACGCCAGGTATGCCGGTCATGATCATAGGTATGCATCACATCACCGTAATCCCAGAAGCCGTACCAGTTGTGCTCTTCCACCTGAGTCAGATAGTGGTCCAGATAAAAATCCACCTGATCTTCAATCGCGGCTTTGGCGGGGGTGGAGCGATCCGGCAGATCCCAGAGGGCGGCACCGAACACGCCGGCCGCTTCATAGTCCTGGGGACGGGCAACCATCTGCGGTGGCTGGGCAAGGGTTCGGGCCAACTCAACCGTGGTATCGCGGTCCGGTGTGGCCGGTAAGGCCCAAAGGCGCAGCTCGCTGGTGCGGGCCACGCCGGTGGCATGGTCAAAGCCCGGTTCGTAGTCCTCATAGGTCACGTTCAGAGCATCGAGCTGCTTCTCATGCGTATCCAGCCCCATACCATCGTGATAGAAGCGCATATCCATGGCCCGACCTTCTGGAGCCCACAACCATAGGGTGACTTCGGCCTCGTCCGAACGCGCGTTGCGAATATCGAGCTGAGACGAATGACTCTGCCAGAAATCCCGGATACCAAACGCCACGCCGCCCTTCGGGCTACCAATATAACCCAACCCGCTGGATCGGGTGCCTTCGGCGGAGTCCAGCCAGGACAGGCCGGGCTGGGTACGTTTGCGGATTTCAAACGCATCGGCGCTCAATTGAGAGAGGGTGTAATCACCAAAGGCGGGAATCATCTCGAGACGATCCGACACACTGGTCGCCCATTCACTCAACGGCGGAGTAGCGCGCCCTTCAATCTGTGCCTCGCGAACCGCCTTGCCTGGGTCGCGACGCAAGCCGGTGATACCGCGGACGGATTCACCGAAAAGGCCATCGCCTTCACCGGAAAAGCGCACGTGCCGATCATGCAGCGGGCCGTCCAGCGGCGCATCAAATCGGACGCCCACACCCCTTATAAAATCGGTCTTCTGGTCACCGTCGTAAATCATGGTGTGCACCATGCGCACCGAGTCATCGCCGGCGTAGAAGTAAAGGCGCACCACAAAGGGAATCCAGGCACGGCCGTTCTCTCCGACATGCTTACCTTCCAGTTTGACCACCGCGCGCACCGGTCCACTCTGCTCAAGGGTCACCTGGTCGAGCTGTCCGGTGAAGGACTCTACCGTTAACGGCTGCCCTACTTCAGGTTCGGCCTGATTCTGAGACAGAATAACGAGACGACCATCGTTCAATGTCTGCCGGTTATCGCGGGTAATGGACTGAATCAGACGATCACCGGATTTGGCAATCACCGCCTGAATCACGCCGGTGTCCACACGGATGGAACCGTTGTTTTCTACAATCCGTAAGGACTGTTCGGACCTCACCGCGTCGCCGGGCGTCAAGGTCAGCGCACCGACATTCAACTCAAGCGGGGCAATCGCATGTCCGGTCCATTTCACGGAGCCATCGGGCCAATAGGCCAGCGGCCAACTCTGTACGGGCAACGATGTTCCGGATTCGGATTCAAGAGTGAATTCGCTGGCGGCGTCCACCTCGCCCTGCGGCCAGGGCGTACCCCAGGTCGCACCTACCGGTTCCCGGTCCGTGCCGTCGTTCAACCACTGTACCTGCACCTCCGGCTCGGCCTGAACGGAACAGGCTGACGACAATAAGGCGGCGGCAAATAGGGAAATTAGTCTGGAGTGTTTCATGGTCTCGGGGATCCTGTTATTGGTGTTCTCTCACATTTTTTTAGTACATTCGCAAACAACGCTACTGATTGATTGCCACGGAAATATCGCTCAGGCTCGTTCCGGCCAACCTCACGTACAGTGCGCCCGCTTTATCATCGAAGTACCAACCGGCTTGTGACTGGCTTTCCTCGTACTCAACGGAGGAGGCAAAGACGCGAAGAGGAGTGGTCCCTTCCACAACAGACTCCGGGGGGCCGTCGCGGCGAACTTTCAGTGTGTAGGAACGTTCCGCCAAGTCGTAGTCGCCACGAGGAGCCTCAATACGGATCAGGGTTCGATTCGACTCAGCCTTTACGGTGACGTCGGTGATGGCGTAGTCACCGGACAGGTACGCCTTGGTTTTACCATCATCATCGTAGATCGGGTACGAGGACTCGCCTCCGGGAAATATTTCCAGGGTGAGGTTTTCCGCTGTTTCCTGGCCCAGGTTCATCACTCTCTGTTGAGGAAGAATGCCACCGGCCTTGACGAAGATGGGCAACTGGTCCAGCGGGGTGACAATGTTGTGATAGCGCTGGCCCTCATAGGGCTCACCACTCCAGTAGTCATACCAGGTACCTTCGGGTAGATAGACCACCCGCGTTTGCGCGCCCTTGGTAGTCACCGGGGCAATCAACAGATTGCGGCCAAAAAGATACTGATCATCAATGTCGTGGGTATTCTCATCCTCCTGATACTCCAGCACCAACGCCCGCATCATGGGTATACCGGTCCGGTGCATCTGGTAGGCTTCGCTGTAGATATAGGGAATAAACCGGTAACGCATGCGATCGTACTGCTTGAAAATCCGCTCGGCCTCTTCTCCATAACGCCATGGCTCCTTGTAACCGGGGTGATCCATTCCGAACAGGTGCGCGATGGGGCTGAAGAGCCCAAACTGGGTCCAGCGGATATAGAGCTCGGGATCCGGGTCGTGTTCGAACCCGCCCATATTGTGCGACCAATAGCCCACCCCCGACAGGCCCATATTGAGCCCGGCGCGAATGACCGGCTTGAAGTACTGCCATTCGCTCGGCCAGTCGCCCGCCCAGAGATAAGGGTAGCGTTGAATACCGGCGTAGCCTTCCCGCGTCACGTTGAAACCGCGCATCTGATTGTGTTCACTGAATTTCTCAAACGGCGCCTTGGCGTAGGCCAATGGAAATAGGTTGTGCAGGCGCTCGGCTTCCGGCCCGGTCGGTCCGGTCTTGTCACTCTCATTCGCCTTGCGTCCAAAGGCACTACCTTCATCGGTCTTGAAGAACATGGCGCCCTGGGAGGCCACCTTCATGGCGCCGTTCTCCCACCACCAGTCCACCGCGTCCGGGTCAAAAAAGTTGACGAACTCGCCGCTATTATTGGGCTCGGGATAGACCATCCCCGCATCCCGTGCCTGATCCAACAGTTTGTACTGTCTGCCATTGTCATAGCGTGGCCGGACGTGAACGCCCACCATGCTGTAACCCATGTCGTAGAGCTGATCGAACATGGCCTCCGGGTCATCAAAGGTTTCACGCCATTCAAAGGTGGTGGCACCACTGCCGCCCTGCTCACCGAACATCCGCCAGGTGGAATCCAGATGAATGATATCCACCGGGATTTCCTTTTCACGGAATGTCCGCCCCAGATTGACCACGTAATCGGTGGAGGTATGCTTCTCGTAGCCCCAGGTGCCGCCACTGTAAGTCCCGACGTGGAGACCATGAGCCGGTTTGGGTAAGAGTGGTGACTTGCCGGTCACAGCGGTATATTGGTCCAGAAGCGAAGGAAAATCAGCGCCCGCCATGAAGTAGTAATCCAGCTCCCCGCCTTCCGCCTCAAATGAGTACACACCCGGTGTGGAGTGCCCCATATCCCAGTGGGAGGTATAGGGTGTATGGAGAAAAATACCGTAGCCGCGCGTGCTCATGAAAAACGGCACCGGGCTGTAGTTGGCCTCCAGAATATTGTAGGCCCCGATGATATGGGGGCGGCCCATGCCACGCCCGACGGTCAGCTCCAGCTGTTTGCCCCGCTGGTTGATAAAGTCCATACGCTGGCCAAAGCCAAACACCTGCTCATTATCCTGCAGCTTTTTGTGGACCGAGACACCCGCCGCTTCCTGAGCCATACCCCCTGCTTCAATCCGCTCGGTGGACAGCAGGGTTCCATCAGAGGCATAGAACTCCAATCGCAATGGCGACTTATACACTCGGACGAGCAACTGCTTTGATTCCAGTTCGTAGAAATCAGTTTCCTCCGCGGTATTGATTACGACGGGCGGCCAATCCCGCTTTGTGACCATAAGTCCGAGCGCCGCGTTCTCGTCAAACTCCCGATCCCAGCTGCTGCGCACACGCACCATGGAGGCGGTACAGAACTCGATCTGAACATCCGCATGCTCGGCGGAGATGAGCACTCTGTTGCCCTCCCTGACGGGCGACGATTGAACCGTGCCCGGGCCGAGCGCGTCCCGAGCTTTTGAGGATTCAGGCAACTCAGTAGCTTGGCTGTCAGTCGCCTGAGCAAAGGCTGCCAGACACAGAAGTGCCAGTAAGCAGTATTTCATTGGATTTCCTCGTCCGTTATCGCTGGTTATATCGAGGGATGGGCTTTGCCCGTTATTGCTGGGGCAATTCGTAAACGCGGAAGTTTTTGTAGCGGAACTGGCTCCACTTCATCTGCCGGAAGCCGATTTTTCCGCTTCCCAGGGCATCGCCCGTATCGACACCGTCAACCATCGGGGCATTGTCCGTATAGTCGATCACCTTTCGATCGTCGATATACAGTCGAATTCGCTCGCCCTGTTTCACCAGGGTGATTTCATGCTCTTGCATGGATTCGGTCGAAATTCCGACCTCGCCTTTCTGCAACAGACTGAAGGTATTGTTCTTGCGTAAGTTGGCATGGCCCCGGCCCGGGTTATGGGCGGCGTTGGCATAGTAGGAGATGTGGTAGCTTTTGATCTCGCCTTCGGTGTACTGGGTAAAGGTGCCATCCCGTTCCGGCAAATCGGGCGAAAAGATGTCCTGGCCATCAACCCCGATTGCGGCAAAAAAAACGATCACCAGCCCCGCTTCGTCATCCAGATTCTGCGCATCCCAGCGGGCGATAAAGTTTTCCGGGAAATCCTCGGGACACCAGAATACGTGATGGCCCTGCTCGTCCGGGGAGTGCATTGCCATCCATCCGTCCTCGAACGCGATTTCACCCGGGCCCTCCATCACCCAGCCGGCTACCGATTCGGGATTGTCGAAGCTGGCCTGGTAGAGCAATTGACCCGGTTCGGGCAGAGAGTCCGCCGTAGAACTCGCTTTGCGCTCCGGCGATACCATGGAACAGCCTGCCATCAGACACACCAGCAGCAGGCTCACCCATAAAGACCATGATCTATTGCTCATAGAGGCCTCACTATTCCAGGTGGAAGACGTTCTTGAGTGGCGTAGACACCGGGCTGTTGTCGGCCTCGGCATCCATGATATCCGCCATGTAAGCCCACCACTTCTGCATGATCTCGGTCTGGGGTAACTCGTCCATACCATGATCATCCGTGCGCTTGAGTACCCCAAACAACTGTAGCGTCTGCGGGTGCAGAAAGATGGAGTAGTCCGAAACACCAGCGGCCTTTAGCTGGGCCACCAGCTCGGGCCAGATTTCGTCGTGACGTTTCTCATACTCCTGCTCGCAGCCCGGTTTAAGCTGCATGACGAAAGCTATTTTTTCCATTGTCCAGTGACTCCAGAATGGCACTCTGGGCTGCCTCCGACGGAAGCAGCCCGAGAGAAGGACGATCAGATGTAATAGTTCATGTATTCGACCAACAGCAAAATCGCCATGGACTGACCGTAGGGCATGGAGGTGAGCGGGATATCCCGGTAACCCTGAAGGTCGTCAAAGACCGGCGTGCCGAACGACACCTGCTGGAGCTCGCCGTCCGCACTGATATTATCCAGCACGGCTTTAACCGCTTTGAGGCCAACCGCTTCGTACTTTTTGTCGAGATAGCCTTTGCGAATGCCCTTCAGGATGCCGTAAGCAAACCCGGCGGCGGCCGAAGCCTCGAGGTAAGAATCGGGGTCATCCAACAGGGTGTGCCACAGGCCGTCTTGGTGCTGGGTTTCCTCCAGCGCTTTGACCTGGGCTTCCAGGGTTTCCTCCAGGAACATGCGCAGACCGTCGGTCTTGGGCAAATCAAGCAGTTCAATAAACTCAGGAATCGAAATGGTCACCCAGCTGTTGCCACGTGCCCACAGGGCATCGGCAAAGTTGTGGTTACCGTCAAAGGTCCAGCCGTGGAACCAGAGACCCGTTTTACGGTCCGCCAGATATTTGATGTGCAACATGAATTGCCGCTTGGCCTCTTCCACATAGTGAGGACGGTCCAACAATAATCCGATTTTGGCCAGCGGCATGACGCTCATCATCAGCGTGTCGTCCCACAACTGCTGATAGTTCACCGAGTTGTAGACGATGTGCTGAAGACCATTTTCGGTGGTCCGGGGCATATCCCGCATGACCCACTCCGCCCAGACATCCAGGTACGGAAGATGGCTGCGCTCTCCGGTGCGCTCATGCATATAGGCCAGGGTCAGGAACGGGGACATGGTGTTCACGTTCTTGGTGGGCGTACCTTCCTTGAGCCGGTCACTGAACCAGTCTTCAATGATCTTCCTGGGCTTTTCGTCGCCGGTAATATCCCAGTATTTCATCAAGCCATAGAGTCCAATGCCGTGAGTCCACTCCCAGCCGGCCCAGCCTTTGGTATCAATCACCCGACCATCGTCGAGCTTGAGCAGGAACTCACCGGTTTCATCTTTGATGTTGACCAGATTATCGATCAACTTATCGATGGTGTTCCGGACCTGGGCGTATTCGATGTTATGTGCAACAGTTGGCATACTTCTTAAAACCTCTAGCGTATGAATCAATAAAAAACGTTTCCGGTATTATAGCTCGTCAGCGATCAGCGCCAGGTTCTGGATGGCCGCCAATCCCCATTGCGACGCGTCATTGGTCGATAACCAGGGCGCTTCCACCACCGGATTGAGCACCTGAGGAGGTTTCACCTCCAGAATCGCCTGAAAATCACCGGTCCACTGGCGAGCAAATTCCTGGGGTAGCTGAAACTCCTGCCAGGCGCGTTTCGCCAGCGTGGCGTCGCCTTCCTGAGCGGCCGCGTAGGCGGTCAAGCGCGAATGCGGTGCCTCCAGATGCGTGCCAAAGGCACGCCCTACCGCCGCCACTTTCTGTTCATCACTGGCATTGTACAGGCGGCAGTAGCGCAACCACGCCGCTTTGTATTCGGGCACATCGAGCAGTTGAATCAGCTCAGCGTTGATTTCCACCAGCCCGAACACCGAGCTCAGATGCGAAACCTCAATGTCACCCTCTGGGGGCGCCAGGAGTTTTTTGGTGTCGGCATCAAAGCCATAGGTACCCGCAAAGAAGCCGTCGGGATGACGACCGATGGTGCGCATGGCGCTTACCAGTCGATCCCGATACTGGTCATCCCCGGTCCGTTCCCAGGCGGTGAGCCAGTTGGCCGCGACCGAACCCCAGTCGGTGCCCACTTGCAATCGATCCGGGCCGGGGACCGGCTCGCGGTTTGGAAGCTTTCGGGTGGGATCGACACGGCGCAAGGCTTCACCGGCATCAATCACTTCATCAAGCACATCCGCCGTCCGGTCATCCCCGGTAAGGAAATAGTGGAACCGTCGATAGGCGGCGGTACTGATCCGCAGTTGCTTGGCACTACAGCCCCAGTGTTGAACGTTGTGTCGAGTGCCCAGCCCCCGGAATCGTCCGAGGTGATAGATGTCGACATCCCGGGTATGCCGGGTCATCGCTTCGGCCAACCGAAAGGTGTCGGGATCGCCGCTACGCAGGAAGGAGTACCAGAGCCACAGGTCCGGCGAGAGCTCGGAGTTGTCCCAGGCGTACCCGCCAATGTCGTAGCGCCAGACATGGCGGTCCACATCGTAGGTGTGCATCACATCGCCGTAATCCCAGAAACCGTACCAGTGGTGCTGATCCACCTGTCGGCAGTAATGCTCGACCTGCCAGGCCAGCCGATCTTCGATCTGTTTTTTGCGGGTCGAGGAACGATCCGGCAGGCTCCAGAGAGCACCAAAGACACCGGATTTCAAATAGTCCTCGGGGGCGGCAACCACCTGCGCGGCCTTGCTGATTTCCTTTGCCCAGTTCACCGTCTCCGTGCGCGAGGGCGTCGCGGAGAGCACACACAGAACAAAGTCCGTGGTCCGCGCTACGCCGTAGGCGGTATCAAAGCCGGGTTCATAATCTTCGTAAGTGATTTTCAGCGCATCCAACTGCTGCTCGTAGGTCTCCTGCCCCATGCCATCGTGATAGAAGCGCACGTCCATCGGTGGCGCCTCGGGCGACCAGAACCAGAGCGTGGCTTCCGATACGTCGCGCCCGGCGTTGCGAACATCCACCTGAACCGGGTGCAGTTGCCAGAAGTCCCGCATCCCGAACAGTACGCCGCCGGAGGCCCCACCCACATAGGCCACACCGCTGGCGCGCCGGCCCTGATCGGCATTGATCCAGGCGTGGCCACTCTGGGTGCGCTTTTTGATGGTGAAGCCGTTGGCATTCAGTTGCGACAGCGTGAAATCATTCCAGACCGGCACATAGTGCAGCAGGCCGGTTACCCTCGGGTTCCATTCGCTCAAGGGCGGCGTCTTGCGACCGGCAAGCTGTGCTTCCCGGACGACTTTGCCCGGGTCCTGACGAAGCCCGGTAATGCCTTTGGGTGACTCGGCCCAGAGGCCGTCATTCTCACCCACAAAGCGCACATGGCGATCATACAGTTCGTCGCGCTGGAGCACGTCAAAGCGTAAACCCAGACCGCGGATAAAATCTTTCTGGTCATCCAGGTCATAGATGAAGGTATGACTGATTCGAAGGGACTCGGCGCCGCTGTAAAAGTAGAGTCGGACCGTGAAGGGCAACCACTCTTTCCCGGACTCCGCCTTATGTTTGCCCTCGATTTTGACAACGGCACGCACCGGGCCTTCCTGCTCGATCGTGACCCGATCGGTTCGGGACTGGAAGGTCTCCACCCGGGAGACCGGCTCACTCGGGTCTACCTGATCCTGCACGAGGCCCACCAGACGAGCGTTCCGGGCAACCATCGCATCATCGCGAGTCATTGAGCGAATCAGGTAATCCCCCGAGGTGGGTACCGATACCTTGACCCGACCGGTGTCGATCTCAATGGTGCCCGCTCCGGATGTCACGCGAACGGGCCGTTCCGGCGCGGCGTTACGACCTTTGGTGACCTGGAACTGCTTTCCGAGCGTGACGCCCGCCGGCACGGCGTGGGCCGTCCACTTGATACTGCCATCCGGCCAGTAAGCGGTAGGCCAACTCTGCAGGGGCACCCGGCGTCCATCTTCTGTGTTCAGACAGAGTGAGTCGTTGACGGAGAGTTCACCCTCGGCCCAGGGCTGACCCCAGGTGGTACCGGCCTTGGCCGCCGGTTCGTCTCCTTCAAGCCAACTTAAATGACCCGCCTGGCGCGTCGGCACCAGGGAGGATCCGGAGGTGGCACAACCGCTGGACAGGGCTTGCAAAGTCAGGGGGAGAGAGGCGGCCACACCACCTCTCTTAAGAAACTCTCGTCGATTCATTGCAGGAGCACTCTAACGTTGATCTGCGTTCGTCTTATCGTTGTCAGGCCGCACAGGCCCCACCCTCTCATCCACGAAACGTTATCACAACCGACGATTATTGACAATATTTGATTTATAATGACTTTTTGTGATTCCTGGGCTACCCTTTTGCCCCCAATGATGATGCCAGATTCAGGGTTTAACCATGTCCTACCGCAACAATCATTACACCCACATTCATGACACCTGGGACGACGCGCTTGCCAACCGGCTCTCGCCGCTGGAGGCACTGGTGTATCGCTCAAACCGGCTTGGCGAGGATCACCGGATCACCCCGACCGGCGGCGGCAGCACCTCGCTGAAGGTTATTGAAAAAGACCCGGTCAGCGGTCAGCCCGTGGAGGTCATATGGATCAAAAGCGCCGGGACGGACCTGAAAACCTCCCGCAGAAGTCAGTTCTCTCCTCTGTACCAAGAGAGGCTGATGGCCTTGAGGCACCACTATCAACGGTTACGCCGCGCAAACACTCGGCCCACGGCCAGCGAGCCCTTCAAGGCCGCCACATTCAACCGGGCCGCGCCAGCCCCTTCCGTGGACACGCCGCTACACGCATTGATGCCCTACGCCCACGTCAACCACATTCATCCCTGTGCGGCGATTGCCGTGGGGGCCTGTAAAAACTCCAGGGCGCTGACGCAACGCATCTGGGGCCACACGATGCTCTGGGTACCCCGGGCACGCCCGGGCTTCGAGCAGGGCATCCCTTTGCAAGCGGCCTGGAATCGCAACCCCGACGCGAAAGGTGCCCTACTGGCCGGTAACGGCATCGCCACCTGGTCCGATGACAACAGACTCTGCTACCGACAGACGCTGGACATCATTGAGGTGGCATCCCGCTACATCGCCGCACGGGACAAGGGCGATAAAACCTTCGGCGGTCCGCGCCATAGCGACCTGAGCGCACCAACGCGACAGAATGTCCTGAAGCGAATTCTGCCGTTTATGACCGATCTGGTATCCGATGGAAACCCGGTGGTCGGGACCGTCGAGTCGGGGGCTGACGTGATGCGTTTCGTCAACTCGGTCGATGCTCCCCGTCTGGCAGCCAAAGGCGTCGCCTGCCTGCATCACCTCAGACACACCAAACTGAAACCGCTGTACATTCCCTGGAACCCTGAAGGCGATACCCTGGAGACACTTAAGCAGAAGCTCGAACAGGGCGTTGCGCGCTACCGGGACACGCGTCGCGGCCGCGCCGGTTCCAGCACCCAAGGCGAAGTGCCCGCGGTCTGCCTGATACCCGGTGTTGGATTGATTGCCTTGGGTCAAAGCAAAAAGGGCTCTCGCCTGACGGCGGAAGCCTATCAAAATGCCATTGAAGTCATGCGCTGTGCCGAAGCGATCGACACTTATGTAGGCCTATCCGCGCAGGAAGCCCAACTGCTGGACAGCCTCTGAAGCGACACGGCTCATTGATCCGCTTGAGCACGAAACTAATGCAACACAAAAAAGGGCCAGACTGACGTCTGGCCCTTTTTTGTGTTAACGAACTGAGGCGAAAACGCCCCAGAGCTCCGCGATTACGGTGTACAAGCAATCGCTTGCGGAGCGTTTTCCGTGGTCAGCGCATTGATGTACAGGTAGTCGACATTGCCCAGACCGCCGCCAGAGCCGGCGTACAGGGTAATATCGGTCTCGCCTGACTCAAGCTCGAGATCAACACTGGACTCCATCCAGGTATCCCAGGCCGAGGTGGACTCCATATCGATCTGGGCCACGCCGATCTGGCTGTTGATATCCACACGGGCGAAGCGGTTATCCCCCGCACCGTTGGCGTAACGAACCAGCAGACGGTAGGTGCCCGCATCCCGAATGTTGACCTTGTAGGTGATGTACTCACCTTCGGCATTATCGGTATTGGAGAAACCATCGCCCTCAAAGCCGGCCCAGTTGCTCTCGATCAACCCATTGGACATCTCGCAGTAACCATCTTCGTTCTCATTGATGGTCAGGCTGGTGGTACTCGGGTTTTCCTCATAGACCAGCTCCGTGGAGGGCTCGCCGACAATGACATCGCCATTGGCCATGGTGACCCGCATGAAGTACCAGTAGGACTGCAGTTCCACCAGACCCTCGTACTCGGCGTACACACCGCGCAGCTCCAGACCTTCGGACACCACCACGGTGGCACCTTCCGCGGACGCTTCGGTATTGCGCAGGATTTCGATCTGGCTGATTTCGCCCTGGAAGTTTTCGAGGTTCCAGTCGATGCGAATACCACCATCTTCCAGACGCGTGAGGATATTGGTTTCCGGCTCGGGCAGCTCGAACAAAACTTCACCTTCCGGATCGGTATTGATGACGGTGCCATCCTGCAGAGTTACCTCGAAGGAATACCAGTAGGTTTCATTCTGGGTAAACCCATTTTCACCGCCGGTATCGCGCAGGCGACCGTCAAGCGCTCTCACGTCTTCACGCACCAGAGTCATTCCAGTCAGCGAGGCACTGGTGTTGCGGTACAGGTCAACATTGACAATATTCTGGCCAAAGTTCCACAGCTTCCAGGTCAGATTGATGGTACCCAGCGCCGGGTCAAGCTCGGCTGACAGGTTGGTGACATTGCTCTCCAGACCAAAACCGAAGGGACCAACGATCTCCGCACTGGCGACCTGCTTGAACATATACCAGTACCCCTGGCCTTCGATAAAGCCACCCTCAGGCCCAGCATCTTCAAAGCAGCCCTCGTAGATCACCGCTGGATCGCTGATCGGGTAGATCCGCGAGCGGCCACTGGCCTGGTTCTGATCGTTGCGGTACAGCTCATTATAAGTCGCACCGGGCGCAACGTTCTCAAGGTCCCAACATACTGTCATGACACCATCGGCATAGGTAGCGCTCAGGTTGGAGGCTTCTACCACCAGGTTTTCCCCGAAGGCTGGAGCCGCGTCAATGATATTACCCTCTACCGTGGTCAGCTCGACCCAGTAGTAGTACTTACCACCCTCTTCTGTATCGCCATCGGTCCAGGTTTTTGCGTCCGGATTAACCTCTGCGTATGCCATAGAAGGTTTTTCGGGCACATTCTCGACATCATCGGTCTGAGCGCGATAAATATAAATATCGCTCAACTCGAGGTCGGTCACCCAAGTGAGGTCGACGTAGTTGTTGGAACTGGCCGCCTCGACACGGGGAATCTGCGTGGATGTCAGTCGTGTCTGATAGGGGCCATCAATGCCGGCGATTGCATTGCCATCCAGATCGGTGGCTTCAACCCAGTAGTAGTAGGTCACATCCGGGCTTGCTGAATCGTCAACGAACGATGTCTCACCACCTTCGGCCACACCCACACTGGTCGCGGAATCGCGCGCATCGGATTCACTCCGGAACACTTCAAAGGAGTCGAGCTCCGCGTCACCGGGAATCACCTTGACCAGAACATTGTCATTATTGCCCTGGACTACAGCGGCACTGACAGGCTCGGCCGGGACCGCCTGGGTTTTGAACTGCGGAAGTTCCTTCACGATATGATCGTACAGCTTCATATCCGAACCCATATAGAAGCTGGGGTGCGGAGGCTGATTGTAACCAACGTTCTGCCACGCAATGGCAGTACGATACTGACGATCATGCATCAGGGTGGGCAAGCGGACATCGGTGGGAATATTGCTGGAGTAAACCATCAACCGGGTGCTGGCCTCATTCGCCAACACCACCTCTTCACGCCAGTCGCCCAACAGGTCGGCGGACAGAGCGGGGGTCGCCTTGGTACCATTGTTGGACACCGCCAGACCATTGGCGAAAGTACCCGCATTCAGCAAGGGCTCTTCCACCAGCATGGATTCAGGGTTCCACTTGGTGATTTCGGTACCATCCAGCATTTCGCGGTTGAGGTCGCCGTCCCACCAGACCATAAAGTTCATGGCCGGCTTGTTCTCGGAAATGACGGAACCATCGGACGCCATCAGGCCACCGCGGGACCCCCAACTCTCCATTCCGGGATAGTTTGGATCAATATCGCCTGTCACACCACGACCCACGTCATCACCTTCGCCATTACTGGGCTGAGAGATCAGAATCTCGCCCGTTGCGGCATCGTGAACTTCCACACCAAAATTGCCGTCTTCGGTGATGTAGGCGCTGGAACTTTCGTGAACCATGAAGATTTCCAGACCGGGGTTGTCCGGAATAATGTCCGTGACGTGCACAGCGTCGCCATGTCCGAGTCCGGTGCTGTATAGCGGAGTACCATTGTCATCCAGGGTCGCCGCCCCGAAGATGATCTCATCTTTACCGTCACTGTCGACATCGGCCACACTCAGACTGTGCGCGCCCTGCCCCGCCAGACTTGGACCAGACTCATCCTCAGCCGAGTCATAGACCCAGTTTTGAGTCAGGGTGCTTCCATCGAAGTTGAACGTCGCCACTACAGCACGGGTGTAGTAGCCTCGGGACATTACCAGACTGGGCGTCTGGCCATCCAGATACGCAACGCCCGCCAGGAAACGGTCAACCCGGTTGCCGTAGTCGTCACCCCAGATTGCGTTGATATCCTCACCGCGAGGTGGAATATAATCAACGGTACTGATGGCTTCACCGGAAATGCCATCGAACATGGTCAGGTACTCGGGACCATCCAGAATATAACCGCCATCGTTGCGATAAACAGCTTCGGCGTCGCCAATCACGGTACCGCGACCGTCGACAGTGCCATCGGCGGTCTTCATCGCCACTTCGGCGCGGCCGTCCTGATTAAAGTCGTAGGCAATAAACTGGGTATAGTGAGCGCCGGCACGAATATTCGGCCCCAGGTTGATGCGCCAGAGGAAATCGCCTTCCATCGTATAGGCATCAATGAGCACATCACCGGTTTTGCCGGACTGCGCATTGTCTTTGGCGTTGTCGGGGTTCCACTTGACGATCAGTTCATACTGGCCGTCACCGGTCAAATCAGCGGCAGAGGCATCGTTGGCTGAGTAGCTGTACTCTTCTCCATCGACAAAGCCATTGGCCGGTTTGTTCAGGGGGATACTCAGATAAGGCGTCTCTGGTGCGGCAACGACCGCCGAGACATCTTTCTGCTCATCGTCAACCAGAGCTTCGATCTGATAGGTATCGCCCGGCATCCCGTTGGGGTCTTCCAGGAAAGTGGGCTCTCCGGGGCGAACCGTCCGGAAGAACTCGTCGTTCTTGTAGACGGCAAAGATGATTCGCTGCTCGTCCAGGCCGGACCAGCGCCAACTGAGGACATTGCCTTCTTCCTCGCCAGGCATTACTACCAACCCGCGATCAAGGTATTCGACATTGGAGCTGCCGCTGGTGTCGCGCTCAGCGTCGGTCAGTGGTGGAGCGTTGAAGGGCTCTGCCGGTGTGTACTCGTCATCACAGGCCGCCAGCATCGTGGATAACAACACAGGTACCAGCGGTACCGCCAGTGCCCGTATTTTGCCTTTGGAGTAACTTCCGTCTTTTCTCATTATGCAATCTCCGAAAGTGATCTTACGAAAGAGATGTAGAATTAGCGGTTAAAACTACATGGCGATGAAACTGAATTCTTATTTAGGGTGAAAAGACCAACGGAATTAGTCATTTATCATTATGTAACTGCTAACAAAAAACCATCAATGATCATATTACATCAGCTTCAATCACGATTCTAGTGCTTTTCGTCGTTGTTTTCCAATAGTTTTCAAACTTCTAAAAGCCACACCTCCCTCTCTCCGCCAAGGCAGGGTTGCAAAGAAAACGAGGCTATCCTGCCTACGCCACATAAGGTTCTATTGACCATATACCTTCCGGGAACGGTGTCATGCAGGCCCACGCTATGGGGCGGCACCCCGGGGAACCACTGAGCGCACTGCCGGATATCGCACTGACGGCCAATTACTCCAGCGCCACCAGGCACAGCCATCCAGGCACTTCTATATATGCACCTAAAACCGTAACATTATTCTTAAACGGAATAATAAAGTCAGTTTTAAAATCTATTTGAGATTGAAATGACTGCTAGTGACTGCAACGCAGGGTTATTGTGGTTACATTTTGTTGAATTTGATTTTTTTTGGTTATACTATGGGGACTGTTAGCAAAGTAACCATTACATAAAATTTCCACTTACTAACATTTAAGGCGGGATTTAATAATGAATAACTACAATCAGTCTGAAAAGCTTGATTGCACCAAAACAACACCACTCTTTAAAAAGAATTCACTAGCCAGTCGTATTGCTTCCATTGTTCTGGCCGGGGCCGCATACAGCACCTTTATGGTGACCAACGCCTACGCGCAAGAGCAACAGGACAACGAACAGCAAAGCCAATCTCAGAACGACAACGCGTCGTCCGAAGATACCGTGCTTGAAGAGGTATTGGTCACCGGCATCCGTCAGAGCTACACAAGTGCTCTGGATCGGAAGCGCGAAGCCGGCACCATGATGGACTCCCTGGTCGCCGAAGACATCAGTGAATTCCCCGACAAGAACATCGGTGAAGCACTGCAGCGAATTTCCGGCATTCAGCTCAACCGCGATATGGGTGAAGGTACCTCCGTCAGTGTTCGTGGCGTTGAGTCAGGCCTGGTGCGAGTTGAGCTGAACGGTGTGACCGCCATGGGTATGGGCGGCAGCCGCAGTGTAGACTTCCGGGACATGGCCTCAGAGCTGGTCAAGTCAATTGACGTCTATAAGGGCTCTGAGGCACGACTCACCGAAGGTGGCGTGGGCGGTACCATTCAGATCAACACGCGCAAACCCAACGAATTTGAAGAAAATTTCCTATCAATCAATGGCGAAGCCCAGTATAACTCCATGATTGATGAGGTTATGCCCAAGTACAACCTGACCGGCGTCTACAAAGCATCCGATCGTCTGGGCTTCCTGGTGAATATTACTGGCTCTGATGTGCACACCATGCTGCACGGCCTGCGTAACACCAACTGGCAGAAATACCACGATGTTGACGGGGTCGCCAGCAAAACCTCAGTCGACCAGCTTTATGCAGACTACTCCACCCAACAGGAGTGTATGGATGCGGGGCTCGATTCAGCCAGCGAAACAGCTTGCCTGGAGCAGTGGCACGAATACAGCCCAAGCACCCCGCGTTATAGTATCTGGGGTCGCGAGGAAAACCGATTGTC
This sequence comes from Marinimicrobium sp. LS-A18, assembly GCF_000463525.1. NCBI lineage: Bacteria > Pseudomonadati > Pseudomonadota > Gammaproteobacteria > Cellvibrionales > Cellvibrionaceae > Marinimicrobium > Marinimicrobium sp. LS-A18. The sequence goes on along the minus strand of NZ_AWEP01000002.1, from coordinate 286,238 downwards.
AGCCAACGTCGAAATGCAGTACGCGGTAACCGACAACCTGTCTTTCGACTTATCCTATACCGACGGTGAGCGTGAAAAACTGGCGACCGACCGCAACTTCCAGGTAGAAGTCGGTTCGGCTTTTGATATCGACAGCGCAGTGGTCGATGCCAACAAGAACGTTACCCAATTCGTAACCAATGGTATGAACGCGGCCGGCACACCTATTGGTGCCACCATCAGAAACCGGACCCTGAACTTTGACTGGAACCAGGAACGCAAAGTAATGCGGGCCGGCTTTGACTATGTCAACGATAACCTGGCAATCGATGGTTATATCGCACGGTCAACCACGTTTGAGGATATTGATTCCCGGGATACCCAGACCGCACAGAACAACGTGGGGGGCATTGTCGTTACCCAGGTCAATGACCTTCCGGAAATCGACTTTACCGACGCCTACATCATCAACCAGGACGATGTTGAAGATACCTTCAATACCTTCAACTACAATGACGGCACTCAGTACACTTCTCTGGACCGTTTCAAATACGCGCCTTCCCAAAGCGAGGCATCTGAGAATATTGCCAAATTTGATGTAACCTACAGTCCCGAGCAGAGCTTCTTCACCGCCTATCGCACCGGTTTCATTGCCACCGACCAGGACTTTGCCAACAACGCCTGGGGCTACAACCTGATGCAGACGGTAGGCAACCCCTATACCGTCGACGGTGAAACCCGCATCTGGACCCAGGACGATCACGAAGCGGTACTGCTTGGAAACCGTTTTGCAACCGATAAGTTCTTCCGGGATTACAACCCGGGCGTGGACATCATCGAAAGTTACATGGCCGTTGATACCGAGCCTTACCTGGCCGCCCTACTTGAACGCAGCGGTTTCAGTTCTGCCGAGGCGGCGCGTGGTAACCTACAGCCCATCGACAGCCGCTACGACATCAATGTCCAGACTCAGTCCGCCTACGTACAGGCCGATTTCGAGACCGATGTGGGTAGTATGGTACTGCGCGGTAACTTTGGTGTTCGGGTCGCCCGCACTCAGACCGAATCGGAAGGCTTCACTCGCATCCGGGTGCTCGTAGAGCAGACCGACGAAGATGGCAACCCGATTTACGGCCCCAACGGCGAAGACCTGGCCGGTGTCGAAGATCCGGATGATCCGCGCGCTTTCGAAGGTCGCCAGACCGTCGAGGAAGACTTCGTGGATGTCCTGCCCAGCCTGAACCTGACCCTGGAAATGATTGAAGGGCTGGAAGCCTATCTGGGCGTGGCGAAAGTGATGGCTCGCCCGCAGATCAACGACCTGAACATCAACGCCGATTGTACGCTGCGCGATTATCCGCTCGCACGTGATCAGATGATCCCGAACACCTGTACCGCCGGTAACCCGGACCTGGATCCCTACCGCGCGACTCAGGGTGAGGTGGCTCTGACCTGGTATCCGAATGAAAGCTCCATTCTGTCCGGCGCCTACTTCGTCAAGGACATCACCAGCTACATCTTCGGTGCAGAAACCCAGCAGGACGTGGACTTCTTCAACGACGGCACCCTGTGGGATGTTCGTCAGCAAGTAAACAAAGAGGGTATCACGACCAAAGGCTTTGAATTCCAGGCCTCGACTTTCTTTGACTTCCTGCCCGAGCCTTTCAACAATACCGGTGCGAAAGCCAACTATACCTATATCACCGCCGACAACGTGGATGATTTCAACCCGCTGACCGGCGAGCAGATGCCGTTGCGTGGTCAGTCAGAGAACTCCTACAACCTCGAAGCCTTCTACGAGGACGACACCTGGAGCCTCAAGCTGGCCTACAACTACCGCGATGAATTCTATTCGCGCGTGTTTGACGGCCTGCCGGTATTTGTGGATGCCAGCGGTTACATCGACGGTAAAATCACCTATACCTATGATGAAAACCTGAAGTTCTACGTCGATGCGCGGAACCTGGGTAAAGAAGTGAAACTGGAAACCTCCGGCGTCGGACGGACCAACGACCTGCAGTGGTCTGGCCGCATGTTCTCCGCTGGTTTCACCTACCGGATGTAAGTGCTCTCCTAAAGCAACACCCCCTTTAAGGCACCCTTTGGGTGCCTTTTTTTGTGCTCGACTGAGGGGGAAACGTCAGGCAAAAAAAAGCTGCTGATTGGAGAATCAGCAGCAAGCCGAGGAGGAGATCAGAAGTCGTGATTGCTCGGTGGTAGTCGGCGCTGGTAAACCAGAAGACAGGAGAACACCGGACTTGAGCAAAGCTGTTGAGCGGACTCGAAGGGCCGGGTGAGAGAATGCTCTCTGTGCGACGCCGGGTGTACTATCAACGGAGCAACCTGAATCCCAACTTCCACACTATGGTAGGTTTTTTTAGTCAACCCGTCAATCATTTTAAATCAATAACGATCTTTATAAATCATTTAAGATCGCGGATTGTACTCACGTCACCGGAAAATACTTCCGCGCGTCTATTCTCAGCGGGGGCGCCACTCCAATACATGAATGGCGGTTGCTTCCTGCTGTTTCCCAACGGCGTCATCACCGTCAACCTGCGCCACACGCTGTAACAAAATATGAGCTTGTTGATTGCCAGACCATTGCGCCGGATCGATGGAGGGCTCCCAAGCGCCAACCGAACTCTCAGTCAGGTACCGGTAACGCCATTCAGCCCCGGAGAGATTCGCTAACGAAGCGCCTAAAACGCGTCCACCGTGATGGTCACTGCGGTATACAAGGTGAATTCGCGCCGCGTTCTCCTCCACCAGCAACGCCGCCCGGGAGATCGGCGGTTTCTTGGTACCGCCTCCCGCCAGAGTGAACGGCTGCGCCGCCTTGGGTCCGGCAATAAAATTCCAGCCCTCTGACGAAGGGTACACAATGTTGAACCCCGGATTGTCGCCAGGGTTTTCAGACCAGTAGGAGGTCACAAAAGGAACGCCGCTTGCCGAGACTGCAAGGGCGGGAGGGTTCATCAGGTTGCTGTTCTGCTTGATGGCGTGGGCGACCTCTGCGGTACGCTGGGTGATCGGGAGCCTGTACAGCGTACCGTCGCGACGCTGCCAGGTCTCCCCACCATCCACTGATTCCGCATACAGCAGATCGTGATTGGTGGCGACGTCGGGCGATTCCCGCCACACCCACGCCAGATGCAGTGTATCGTCGGGGCCAACCACCATATCCCAGTAAGCGCTTCGCTCCCCTTCTCCGTCGATGAGGTTATCCTGTCTGCGGGTCCAGCGTTGGCGCTGTATATCGTAGTGATTCAGAACCACCTTGCCTCTGCCCGACGCGCCATCCCGGTAAACAAACAACAGATCGCCGTTGCTGAGCCGAAAGAATTGCGGATAGGTGACTTTATCCTCCTCAGAGCCGACCATCTCCACGGGATCCATCATCTCCAGGCTGCCAGGGGCTTCAGAAACGCTGTAGCTCAACGGCGAATCGTGATGCCCCCACGCCAGGTGCAGATAACCTTTTCCGTCCACGATCAGACTGATGGAGTTGTGCGCATCCCGCGTATTGGCGAAAAACGGCGTCGGCGTCCTGTGCCATTGCGACGAGCCCAGGGGACGCTTGGCCAGGATCACCCGGCCTTCGGGGTCGTAGTACCCGGCGTACTGGTGCCCGCCGTGAGTAAAGAGCATCTGGCGGGTTCCGGCCACCACATTGACCGAACTTCCAGAGAAGGCCTCAGGCCCAAGTGGGATCTGATCGATCCCTGCGGCCTGCGACCCCGGCCAGTACTCCTCGGGCGAATGCAAACTGCAGGCACCCAGTGCAATCGCGACCAGCATTGCGGTACCGACTATCCCGTGATTCCCCTGGACGGCCATCACTCTTTATCGCTTCCAATATAGAAACTGGGATGGGGAGGCTGATTATAGGACGTGTTCTGCCAGGCAATGGCGAGCCGGTATTGCAGGTCATGCATCAGCGTGGTGAATCCGTGCTCGCTGGGGATAGGGGTGGAGTAGATCCGGAGAAACTGATTATCCTCCGAGCGCAATACAATCTCCTCGCGCCAATCACCAAGAATATCACCCGATAACGCCGGAGTGGCTTTGGTTCCGTTATTGGAAGTCATACCACTGGCCTCCATCAGAGTGTCGACCTGCTCGGTCTCCCAATTCCATTTATGAACGGTATTGTGATTGAGCAGCTCACGCTGCAGGTCACCATCCCACCAGAGGGCAAAATTGACCGGCCCAGGACGCTGGGCGCCAGTGGATTTCCCGTTGATATCGAACAGCTCCGGTGCGTTCAGTGCCCAGACCTCAGCGCCGGGGAAACGCGGATCAATATTGGCGGCCAGCCCTCGGCCATTGTCTTTCCGGGCGCTTTTCGTCCAGAGAACCCGGCCGCTCTCGGCATCGATCAGAGCCGACCCGATACCGCCGTTTCCGCGAATGTCCTCATAAACACCAAACACTTCAAGGCCGGGGTTTTCCGGGTCCAGATCCGATACGTGCAAGGCGTCGCCATGTCCAAACCCGGTGCTCCATTTCGGGGAACCGTCGTGATCGACAGCCATGGCACCATAAATGATTTCATCTTTTCGGTCGCCATCGATATCCGCTACGGACAGCTGATGATTACCTTGCCCGGCGTACTCGTCAGGTATCTCCTCTGACAGGGTATCAAAGGTCCACCGGGTAGAAATTTCGCCATCCCGGAAATCGTATGCGGCAATGACGGTGCGCTCATAGTAGCCACGGGCCATGACGATACTGGGCATCTCGCCGTCAAGAAAAGCAACACCGGCAAGATAGCGCTCGGACCGATTGCCATAACCATCCCCCCACAGGGACTTCATCTCAGCCATCGTCGGGTTATCGTTGCCCGGAGCCCGCTGGGGAATATAGGGCTTGGTATCCATAACCCGACCGGTTTCGCCATCGAACACGGAAAAGTACTCCGGGCCTTCGAGAATTCGTCCTTTGAGTTCACCCAGATAGCGCCCGTCTTCAGTCACCTTAGATCCCGTGCGGTCTCTCACCTCAGGATTCCCGCTGTGAGAGACCCAATCGGCGTCCGCCGACCCGATCACATTGCCTTCTCCATCCACGGTTCCGTCGGCGGTTTTCATGGCGATCTCCGCGCGGCCATCGCCATCAAAGTCATACACCATGAACTGGGTGTAATGGGCACCGGAGCGGATATTCCGGCCCAGATCGATCCGCCAGAGTCGTTCACCATCCAGCGTATAGGCATCGATCAGGGCGTTACCCGTATAGCCGCCCTGGGAGTTATCTTTTGCGTTTGAGGGATCCCACTTGAGAATGATTTCATACTGGCCATCGCCATCCAGGTCGCCAACGCTGGCGTCATTGGCGGTGTAGTGGTAGCGATCACCGTCGGGCGTCACACCGTCTTTCGGCACATCCAACGGAATTTCAAGATAAGGGGCGCTCCAGGTGGTCGCCACATCAACGATCTGGCCATCGGCTTTCAGTTGATACTCGTCACCGGCTTTTCCTTCCGGGTCCATAAAGTTGGAACGCCCGTTAATGGGCTGCTCCGAAATCAATTCACCGTTCCGATACACTGAAAATGAGAGACCGTCAGGGTCTTGATACAACTGTCGCCAGGAAACAAGCACACCCTTATCAGAAGGTATCGCCACCAATCCGCGATTCAGGTGCTCCAGGAACCGGCCGTCCTGGCTTCCGGATTTTACGTCGGCCAGTTTTATTACCTTCTGATCCGCTCCCTTCGCCACCGATGGATCGCTGTCATTCAATGCGGTACCACAACCGGGCAGTGTGGCGAGCAACAGCAGTCCCAGCGGGGCCCGACGGAATGAACGCTTGGTGTTATGCAACGTTATTTTCATGATTGAACCTGCATTTGGTCGATAAGGTTGATTGGCTATAGAAACGATGCGACTTTTCTCAGAGCGATGCAGCCGAAGACTCCACTGCCAACGCCTGACAATAGTTCCGCCATTGCGCCCTGTAGTGATCCAGACCGTCGATCGACAATGGCTCACAAAGGGTTCCGCCTTCGGGACTTTGCGGGTCGGAAAGCGCCAGGGACGCCGCGCCCTTGACGGTTCCCGTCGAGTCATTGGACAGATACACCGGATTATCACCGCGCAGCGTTGCAAGCATTCGGCACAGCAGGCTGTTCTTCAAGAAGGCCCCTTCAACAAACACCGCGCCCCGAGCCTTGAGAAGATCGAGCTCAAGGTCCAGCATCAATGCACTGTACACCGACGCCAGAGCGGCCCCATTTATTCGATCGGTACTTCCCTCTATTCGCCCCGGCGTTCCGGAAAACGGGCCCGAGGTATCACAGAACTGGGGCAGCGCGTAGACGGCATCCGCGAAGACGGTTTCGATATCCTCAACACTGAAGCGCTCCTCCGGATAGGATCCCAAGCGGTAACAGATGGCTTCGTATTCCCGCCCGCCCATAAAGCGGGCACAGGGCACCGGAGTCCCCCGGTAATCGACATTCATCAGCATGTCCCGGGATTCGTCGAGTTCGGCGTTACCCCCGCTGTTGGTCATGGTGATTGCCCAGGTCCCGGTAGAAATCACAGAGAACGGCTGGCCATCATTCTGAAGCAGATACCGCAGGTAACTGGCGTTGCTGTCATGGATGCCCACCGCAACCTGACAGGAAGCGGGCAAACCGGTTCGGGCGATGAAATCGGAGCAGACCGGACCCACCAGACTGTCGGCGGCTTTCAGCTCGGGGAACAGTGCACGCCACCCCATCCGGTCAACCAGCGATGAGTAATCGTTTCGCTCCGGAGCCCAAAGGTCGGTATGACAACCGAGCGAGGTTCCTTCGGCGCAGCGCTTACCGGTCATCCGCCACACCCAGTATTGGGGGTACAACAGAATATCAGTGGCTTGCCCGAACGCCTGGGGAAACCGTTGCTGCAACCAGAACAGTTGCCGCCCCAGATTCAGGCCCGCCGACAGATCGGGCGAGCGGGTTTCGGAGAAGTCCGGTCGAACACCCGTGTAGTCTTGTGTTATTGCATCGGGGCCGTCGTATTCATAATCCAACACCGGAAGCACCAGCCCATTACCGGAGCCGTGCCGATCGACGAGGGCCGCCGTAGCGCCGTGGGTGGTGACACTGATCGCGGTAATGGAAAATCTGTCCGTCACCTCGCGAACCGCCTCGCAGAACCAGTCCCATATGGCATCCACATCGAAGTGGGGATATAGCGGATTCTCAACCACGGCATTGCGCCTGGTTTTCTCGAACCGACTCTCGAGATGCTCATCGAGAACATGCACTTTAATGTTGGTTTTACCAATATCCAGAATCAGAATGTTACTCATTGGGACAAATTCACCATGTCGTGTTGTCGCCGGGATGTCTGCATGATTCACCCCGGTTCAAGTCAAGTGTTCCGGTTAACGTTGGGCGTGCTTCTCTTTCAGGTGGGACCAGAGGGTCGCCGATAGCATATAGGTCACCGTTGGAAGAAAGACCCAGTGTTCGACCGGGTCAATGTTACCCGAATCTACGCTATACAGCCCGAGCCCCAAGCAAACCAACAACGAGCCGATCGCCACCACCGCGGATGCGGCCATGGCGGGCGAATCGAAATGGGCTTGCTCACCGCGAACTCGCGCCTGTGGCGCATTCAGATACTGTTGCTCCGCCCGCTTTCGCCGTACCTCGTCGGCCTCGTGCACGGAGGATAGCGCGTAGGAGGCCGCCGCCCCACTCCAGGCCGCCAAAGCGGTGTACACGGCGGTTGCCGTCATCCAGGTGGGGATGAGCAGAAAAAACAGGTGTAAGCCTAGCCAGTGGAACACCCATGCCGCACAGAGGGACAGAAGCCAGGCCAAGCATGCGGACCAATTGAGATAAGCCTGTCGATAATGGTTCCAGTATCGGGTCAGGCCGATCCGGGGAAAGATCCAGTGTTCGGTCACAATGACCGCGCCAATCGGCGCCAGGATCAGCCCCATCAGGCCCACAAAACTCATCAACTGGGTAAACACAAACGGGAAACAGGCGATGACGGTAGTCACCGCACCGGTAATGGCGGTGACCGTGGTGCGACGCCACCGGGGATGCAATGACTGAAACGCCAACCCGGCCCGGTAAATGGTCGGATTGGACGTTGTCCAACCGGCGATGATGACGACCAAAATCCCGGTCGCGCCAAGGGCCTGATAGGCCACCGAGCCCGCATCCAGTTTCTCAATGGAGGTATTGAGAACGAGCGCCGCACCGGCGCCCATCACGCCGGCGCACACCCAGGCCAGATAGTGGCCAATAAACATCCCCAACACAGACAGAAACCCGTAGGACGACTTTCTGGCATAGCGCAGTATGGTCATATCTGACAGGCCGCCATGCATGGCCAGGTTGGCCACCCAGGCAAAAGCCGCCACATGCCAGAGCCCGAGCCCGTCTTCGTCACCGCGCCATATATGGGAATCGGCGATCAATAGCAGCCGCTGAAGAAAAGAGGACTCGGGCGCGAGCGGAGTCGCGTCACGCAGAACGGTAAGCATGGTCAAGCCGCCCACCACAAACATCATGATCATCCAGGGTGCGCAGACTTGCGCAAACACCGCCAGACGGCGAAACCCCTTGGTAGAGACAATGGTCACCACAGCACCCACCAGCAGGGCCACGGCCACGAAGGCGGGATCGGTCGGGTACCACTCAACCTGCGGGCCGATACCGAACAGAATTCGGGCCGCCGAGGCGGATACCGTGATCATGGCGCCCGCCAGCACACAGAAAAGGAGGCCATTCACCACGCTATAAAGGTTGATCAGTCCCTTGCCGCCAATTTTCTTCAGGTAGGCGTAGAGCGTCAGACGCGTGTCCACCGCGATGGGTGCACACACCAGGCCCCAGGTCAGCACCGCGGCCAGATTGCCCCACAGCAGCCCCCAGAGCACATCGGCAACGCCAACGCCCCAGGCCACAAAGCTGGCGCCAATGACAAATTCCGTGCCCGCCACATGCTCACCGGCATAACTGGCGGCAAAATGGCGGGCGGGCTTCAACTGATCGGGCCGCAAGGGCGCCTGCTCAAACTCATCGTGGGACGGCATGTTCACTATACTTATTTGTATTGTTGACGGTATTCGAGGGTTCGGGCCGCGACAGGCAGGCTCGAACTGAACATTAATGATCAGTTATGAACAATAACGTCAAAATAGCATTTAAACAACCTCAAAACCCATAAAGATTCGATCAACTTCACCTTGACCCTCCATTTTTGCTCATTTATAATCACTCTCAATCAGAAATTCGGATTATGAATCCATTATTCACCTGAAATAAGAGCGACGACCATGGCCTCGAAATTAGATAACCTCTGGAATGATCAAGAAGCCGCCAAGATGAGCGAGCCCGAGCTGTTGAAGTACCGCTCCAACCTGCTCGGCTCCGACCTGCGCATCACCAACTTCGGCGGAGGCAACACCTCGGCCAAACTCACCATGAAGGACCCACTGAACGGTCAGGACGCCGAGGTGCTCTGGGTAAAAGGCTCCGGGGGTGATCTGGGCTCGATCAAACTCGATGGTTTCTCCACCCTTTATATGGAGAAGCTCCACCAACTGAAGGACCTGTACCGGGGCCTGGAGCACGAAGACGAGATGGTGGGCTACCTGCCCCACTGTACTTTCAACCTGAACCCCCGCGCGGCCAGCATCGACACGCCGCTGCATGCCTACATCCCTCACAAGCATGTCGACCACATGCACCCGGATGCCGCCATCGCCATTGCCTGCACCAAGAACAGCAAGGAATTGACCGAAACGATTTTCGAAGGCGAAATGGGCTGGCTGCCCTGGCAGCGCCCGGGCTACGACCTGGGGCTGAAGCTGGAAAAAGTGGCCAAAGACAACCCCAACCTGAAGGGCATCATGCTGGAAGGTCACGGTATCTTTACCTGGGGTCCCACATCCAAAGACTGTTACCTGACCACGCTGAACATCATTCAGCGCGCGCAGGACTGGCTGGAAGCGAACAACAAAACCGACGCCTTCGGCGGCATCAAGTATGACAACCCCCTGGATGAAAGCCGTCGGCAAACCGTCATCAGCGAATTGATGCCCCTGATTCGCGGCAAAATCACCAACGAGCAACGCAAAATCGGCCACTTCAACGATTCCGATACCGTGCTGCAGTTCGTGAACTCCAAAGACCTGGAGCCACTGGCCGCTCTCGGCACATCCTGCCCGGATCACTTCCTGCGCACCAAGATCCGCCCGCTGGTTTTGGATTTCGACCCCACCGCCAAGGACCTTGATGCTGAACTGGCACGCTGCGTGAAGGGATTGGATCAGCAACTTGAAGCCTATCGCGAGGACTACGCGGCGTATTACGATCGTTGCAAGCGGGGCAACAGCCCGGCCATGCGCGACCCCAATGCGGTGGTTTACCTGGTGCCGGGGGTCGGCATGATCACCTTTGCCAAAGACAAGGCCACCGCGCGCATTGCCGGTGAGTTCTACGTCAACGCCATCAATGTGATGCGCGAAGCCAACGGCGTCAGCGAGTATGTGGGCCTGCCGGAGCAGGAAGCGTTTGATATTGAATACTGGCTGCTTGAAGAAGCGAAATTGCAGCGCATGCCCAAGCCCAAGTCTCTGGCCGGCCGCATCGCCTTCATCACTGGTGGCGCCGGAGGTATCGGCAAGTCCACGGCCATCCGTATGGCCGAGCAAGGCGCCTGCATCATGTTGGCCGACATTGACCAGGCCGGTCTCGACCGCGCACAGAGCGAATTGACTCAGGCGTTCGGGAAAGATGTCATTCGCCAGGTGCACTGCGACGTGACCAAACCCGAATCGGTCGCCGGCGCCATGACCGAGGTTGCCCGGGAGTTCGGCGGCATCGACATTCTGGTGTCCAACGCCGGCATTGCCAGCTCCGCCCCGCTGGATGAAACCAGCCTGGACCTGTGGGACAAGAACATCAGCATCCTGGCCACCGGTTACTTCCTGGTCGGTCGCGAAGGCTTCAAACTGATGAAACGGCAGAGCACCGGCGGCTCCGTGGTCTTTATCGTCAGCAAGAATGGCCTGGTGGCCTCTCCCGGTGCGTCGGCCTACTGCACAGCCAAAGCCGCCGAAATCCAGTTGGCCCGCTGCATCGCGCTGGAGGGAGCCCCTCTGGGTATTCGCTGCAATGTGGTCAACCCCGACGCGGTACTGCGCGGTTCCAAAATCTGGGACGGCGAGTGGCGCCAGGAGCGTGCCGCAGCGTACGATATCAGTAACGAAGAACTGGAAGAGCATTACCGCCAGCGCAGTATGCTCAAGCGTTCGGTGTTGCCGGAAGACATCGCCGAGGCCGCCTACTTCTTCGCGGCGGATCTGTCGGCCAAGTCCACCGGCAATATTATCAACGTCGATGCCGGTCACGCGCCGTCCTTTACCCGATAACCCGAGCCAGCAGGAAAATAATCATGAAATACGCCATTCAGCCTGACGTCGTCTCGGCGCATAACGACAAACTGGCCTCCGATCTCAACCGGGATTTCGAGGTTCTGGGCGAGCAGCTCTCCCGCAAGGGAGTTGATATCAATGCCCTGACCGAAAAAGCTCAGGCCTTCGACATCGCCGTGCCCTCCTGGGGCACCGGCACCGGCGGCACCCGCTTTGCCCGCTTTCCCGGCGTCGGTGAACCGCGAAACATTTTCGAGAAAGTGGAAGACTGCGCGGTCATCCATCAGCTCTCGGGCTGTGCCAGCGCCATTTCGCCCCACTTTCCCTGGGACGTGGTGGATGACTTCAGTGAACTGAAAGCCCACTCCGACAGCTACGGCCTGAGCTGGAGTTCGGTGAACTCCAATACTTTTCAGGATCAGCCGGACCAGGCACAGTCCTACAAGTACGGCAGCCTCACCCATACCAGTGCGGCGGTACGCGAGCAGGCCATCGCCCACAACATCCAGGTGATCGAGTGGGGTAAAAAGCTGGGCTCCGACACGCTGACGGTCTGGGTCGGCGATGGCTCAAACCATCCGGGCCAACAACACTTCCAGCGCGCGTTTGAGCGCTACCTGGACAGCGCCAAAGCCATTTACGCCGCCCTGCCCGGCGACTGGGAAATGCACCTGGAACACAAGATGTTTGAGCCGGCGTTCTACTCCACGGTCATTCAGGACTGGGGCAGCAACATCCTGGCGGCCATGGAAACCGGCGAACGCTGTAAGTCTCTGGTGGATCTGGGCCATCACGCGCCCAACGTCAATATCGAAATGATCGTCTCCCGCCTGATTCAGTTCAAGAAGCTGGGCGGCTTCCACTTCAATGACAGCAAGTACGGCGATGATGATCTGGACAGCGGCTCCATTCATCCCTACCAGCAGTTCCTGATTTTCAACGAACTGGTGGATGCGGAGCACCGCAAACAGCCCGGTTTTTCACCGGCCTATATGCTCGATCAATCGCACAATGTCACCGACCCGATCGAAAGTCTGATCAATTCAGCAATTGAGGTGCAGCGCTCCTACATCAAGGCTCTGCTGGTTGACCGCACGGCACTGGAAGGTTATCAGCAGGACAATGATGCCCTGATGGCAAGCAACACGCTGAAAGAAGCGTTCAACGTCGACGTGTCTCCGATCCTGGCCATGGCCCGTTTCCGGAAAAACGCCGCGATCAATCCGCTCGCCACCTACCGGGCCTCCCAGTACCGCGAGCAGGCGGCGGTGGCTCGCCCGGATACCGGTGGCAGCCGTTCCGGTATTGTGTAGCGCATTGGGTGCCGGCTTCAATGTGTCGGCCGGCACCGTTTTTACCCTTCCCGGTCGCTGTGAATCAGACGGATAATTATGTCGAATAACCAGTCATCACAAGGCCCTCATGTCGGCCTGTTTATTACCTGCCCGGTGGACCTGATACGGCCCAGCATCGGCTTTGCGACCGTAAAGCTGTTGGAGCAGGCCGGTTGCATCGTCAGCGTGCCGGAACAGAGTTGCTGTGGGCAGGTCGCATTCAACAACGGGCTTCCCGACGAGACCCGCGCACTGGCCTGGAACATTGTGCAGAGTTTCAAAAACTTTGATTACGTCGTTGCGCCCTCCGGCTCCTGCGGTGGCATGATCAGGGAACACTACCCCGAACTGTTCGACGGGGACCCCCGAAGCGCAGAGGTCGTTGCCTTCTGCCGCAAGGTGTTTGAGCTGACCAGTTTTCTCACGGATGTGCTGGACTACACCCCGGACACACCCAATATCGACCTGAGTTCACAGAAAGTGACCTATCACGATAGCTGCGCGGGCCTGCGCGAGCTGGGCATCAAGCAGCAGCCACGCCGTCTGTTGAAGCAGTGCTCAGGGGTCGAGGTGACCGAGATGGCCGACACCGATGTCTGCTGCGGCTTTGGCGGCACCTTCTGCGTCAAGTACTCGGATGTCTCCAACCGCATGGTCGGCGACAAAACCCGAAACATTCAACAATCCGGCGCCTCCATGGTGCTGGGCGGGGACCTGTCCTGCCTGCTGAATATCGCCGGCAAGCTGCAACGGGATGCCGACCCGGCCTCCGGCAATTCTGTGGTTCAGGTGCGTCATATTGCCGAAGTGCTGGCGGGTGATCTCGCCGCGCCCGCTATCGGCGAAGCCGCCGCCGACTCCGGGGAAACATCATGAGCGGCGTCCAGATACAGGAACCGGACTTCATCGCCCGCTCCCGGGGCGCCCTGGATGATGACAACCTGCAGCAGGCCCTGGAAAAGGCCGGCTCAGGCTTTGTGCACAAACGCCAGGCGGCGATCGAGCGCGTACCCAACTTCGAGGCCATGCGCGATCGCGCCCTGCGCGCACGCCAGCGTGCGCTGAAAAATCTGGATATTTACCTGCTGCACTTTGAAAAGAAAGTGCAGGACGCCGGCGGACAGGTCCATTGGGTCGAAACCCCCGAACAGATGCGCGAGACCGTCGTCGGACTGTGTCGTCAGTACGAGGCCAAAACTGTCACCAAGGGCAAGTCCATGGTGGGCGAAGAGGTCGAGCTGAATGAGGCGCTCGAAGAAGCGGGCATCGAACCTCAGGAAACCGACCTGGGCGAATATGTCATCCAGTTGGCACATGAACGCCCCAGCCACATCGTCGCCCCGGCACTGCACAAAACCAAGGCGCAGGTTCAGGCCCTGTTCCGGGACAATCATCCGCTGGGCGAGCGGGATCTTGACGCCGTCGAGTCGATCGTCAACGAAGCCCGGGACGTGATCCGCGAGCGGTTCCTGCAGGCGGATGTGGGTATCACCGGCGCCAATATGCTGATTGCCGAGACCGGCACCGCCGCGATTGTGACCAATGAAGGCAATGGCGACCTGACGGCGACGCTGCCCAAAACCCATATCGTGACCACGTCCATCGACAAGGTGATTCCCACCTGGAAAGACGCCAGCGCCATCCTCCGGGTACTGGCCCGCAGCGCCACCGGGCAAGACATTACCACCTACACCACTTTTTTTACCGGCCCCAAGGGCGCCCAGGATAAAGACGGGCCGGAGAATTTTCATATTGTCCTGATGGACAACCGGCGCACGGAAATTCTGGGCACGGAATTCCAGGACATGCTGCACTGCATTCGCTGCGGTGCCTGTATGAATCACTGCCCGGTCTACCAATCTGTGGGCGGGCACACCTATAACAGCGTCTACCCCGGCCCCATGGGCGCCGTGCTCACCCCCCTGCTGCGCCACGGCAAAGATGACTATCAGCTGCCCAATGCCAGTACCTTCTGCGGTCGCTGCGAATCGGTGTGCCCGGTGCGCATTCCCCTGCCCGGCCTGATGCGCAAGTTACGGGACAAAGAGCAGCGTGAAGCGACCCGTTCCAAGGCATCAACGATGGCCGTTAAACTGTTTTGCCGACTCAGCCGCCGCCCCGGACTTTACCGGCGGCTGACCAGTCCTGCGGTGAAGGTGTTGCGCTGGCTGGCAGGCAGCCGGGGACGCTTCCGCTCACTGCCGATGATGTCCGGCTGGACCCGGTACCGGGATTTCTCTGCGCCGCAGGGGTCCAGCTTCCAGACTCAGTGGCGGCAACAGCAGCGTCAATCACACCCGGAGAACCGTCGTCATGGATAGTCGCACCCGTATTATCGAGCGCATTCGTCAGTCCATCGGCAGCGACCACGCGGACGAGGACCTGGAAGCGGCCTTCAAAACACTGTGTGAGACGCAGGCCGACACGCCGGCCCAACCGGCACTCAGCCATGTGGAAACCGTCTCGCGCTTTATCAGTGAAGCCCAACGCAACGGCGCCGTGGTGACCGAGCTGGAAAGTCTGGAGCAGGTTCAGCACTGGCTGGAGCGTGAGGCGGACAGTCAGAGCGTTCCCCCCACCCTGTCGCTGTCCCCCCAAATCGCCGCGAGCCAATCCGATTGGGGATCACTGACCCTTTCCGACGACACACCACAGCCGGTTCAGAGTTGGGGGCTGGTGCGCGCCCACTCGGCGATGGCTGAAACCGGGACCATCATGTCCCTGAGTCGTGACTGCCCGAGCAGGTTGTTGTTTCTGGTGGAGCGGTTGATTGTGTTGATCGACAAGCGGGACATTGTCCGCTTTCAGGAAGATGCCTGGGAGAGACTGCACGACGGTCAGCCTCTGCCGCGAACAGTCAACCTGGTCACCGGCCCGTCCCGGACCGCCGATATCGAGCAACAGATTCAGATTGGCGCCCATGGACCGCGCCGGACCGATTACCTGATTGTTGAGTCCCTGCCCCAGTGACCAAACCCTATTGATTGATATCGAATCCGTTGAATTATTTTGGAGTAGACCGTGAAACAACGCCTGGTGATTGGCAACTGGAAGATGAACGGCAGCCTGGCCGACAATGTTCTCTGGGCGACCCACTTTCGCCACGGACTGAAATCCCAGACGCTTCAGGACGTGGAGGTCGCCGTCTGCCCTCCCTTTCCTTACCTGCAATCCATTCGTTCGATATTGCCCGATGTCGTGCAGCTTGGCGCCCAGGATGTCAGCTCGGAGTGTATTGGCGCTTTCACGGGTGAAGTCAGTGTCAACATGCTCAAGGAGCTCCAGTGCCGCTACGTGATCGTCGGACATTCCGAACGACGGGCTCGCATGGGAGAAAGCAATATGGACGTTGCCGGGAAATTCAAACTGGTGTCCCTTGCGGGGCTCACTCCAGTGTTGTGTGTTGGTGAAACGGAACAGGAACGGGCACAGAGTCAGACCCGATCGGTCATTTCCCACCAGATTCAGACGGTGATTGATCGCTGTGGTGCGCACGCATTGCGCAACGCGGTCATCGCCTATGAGCCGGTGTGGGCGATCGGTACCGGGGTATCCGCCGAGTTGGCGGACATTCAGTCCACCCACGCCCTGATCAGAGCGCAATTATCCGATAACGGCCTGGACGCCGATGACGTCACCCTGCTTTATGGCGGCAGTCTCAAACCCGGCAATAGTGAGGAAATCTTTTCATTGCCCAATGTCGATGGCGGTCTGATTGGCGGGTCCTCCCTGAAAGCCGCCGACTTTCTGGACATCTGCTGGGCCGCTCAGACCCGACCGCCCAAGCCCGAAACGAAATCCACGAAAAACGTCCACTATCAAGACTTTTAGTGAAAGGTTATGACTGATTTTGTTTGTTTTTTCGGCAATTTTATGCTAGTTTTCCGTCAAATTTCCTTTACATGATCATTTCATCTCGGGGCCTCGACTTCCATGCTGGAAAAACAACGCCACAAACTGCTGCTGGACATTCTCGACGAACAACAGTTTGTCAGTGTCAATGACCTGTCCACGCAACTGAACGCCTCTGAAGCCACCATCCGGAGGGACATCACCAAGCTGTCCAATCAGGGCCAACTGCGCAAAATCCGGGGTGGGGCCGAGGTGCTCAAAGTCCAGGACCGGAGAGTCCGTCGCCCGCACATTTCAGGCTCGGCGTTTCTCGCGGCCAAGGAACAGCGGGCCGACGTCAAACGGCTGATCGCACAGGAAGCAGTGAAGTTGTGTGAGGACGGTGAATTCATCATCATCAACGGCGGTAGCTCGACCTACATGATGAAGGAGTTTCTGGCCGACCGTCACCTGAACGTGCTGACCAACTCCTTTGTGCTGGCCCAGGACCTGTCGGAAGTCAGTGACAACCAGATTACCCTGCCCGGCGGGGAGCTCTACCGGAAACAGGGCATCATCCTGAGCGCCTTTGAGAACGACACCATCCAGTATTACCACGCCAGTAAAATGTTCATGGGAACGCCGGGGATTGGCGAGTTTGGGGTCATGGAATCAGACCCGCTGTTGATCCAGACCGAGCAGAAACTGAAAAAGCAGGCGGATCAGTTGATCATCCTGGCGGACAGCACCAAGCTCAACAAGCGCAGCAACTTCATTCTGTGTCCGCTCGCGGATGTGGACATTCTGATCACGGACAGCGAAGCCGATCCAAAGACCGTGCGCTTTTTTGAAGATCAGAACATCAAAGTGATTCTGGTTGACGTGAGCCAGGCGGAATAAAACGCTCGCAACGAGCGACGGCGGCACCACAGGGTGCCGCCAATCTTACTCAACTTCCTCCAACAACGCTTCCAACGTCGCGTTTGATACGCGCAGTACCGTCCCGTGTCGGGTTCCCTCCGGGAAGCTGATCTCGTCTGAAATATCCGTCCAGGTATCAAAATCACGGGTGCGCATCGCGCCGTAGCGTTTGTTGGTGTACTCGTCGTAATAGACGATAACCTCTTCACCCAGATCGAGCAGGGTCGGCCCCTCCACCCACACGCCTTCTGGCGTAAACGGCTCGGACGGCTCCGTCCAGGGCCCATAGAGACTGTCACTGCGGGCCACTCGCAGATTTTTCTCGGCGGGATGACGAGTCTCATCTTTCAGGATCATGACATAACCGTCCCCATCGGGAATGATGGTGGAGTCAATCACATTGAACCCGGGCTCATAGAACAGTTTGGTGTCGCTGTAGGTCTGAAAATCTTTGGTGGTCGTGTAATAGATCCGGTGGTTCAGGCCGTCGTCGCCACTATCGGCGGTTTCAGGGAATTGTCCCGGGATGGTGCTGGCCCAATAAATCACATACTGATCATTCTGATCATCCCAGATGATTTCCGGCGCCCAGGTATTTCTCGCCGTTGGTTCATGAGCCATTACCGGGACGAACTGTTGTTCGGACCAGTTCACCAGATCATCGGAGTGCGCCACCCCCAGCCCCTGATCCCACCAACCGGTGGTCCACACCATGTGAAAGGTCCCCTCGGGCCCTTGAATGATGCAGGGGTCACGCATCAGCCCCTGACCGACCTCGGGCTCGAGGAACGTCGTATCGTTTTTCAACGCCTTCCAGGTCAGCCCATCGTGACTGTATGCCAGGTGCAAACCGCCCTCACCGTTGCCCCGAAAAGAGGAAAAGACATAAGCATCATCAGAAGTGGGGGTTGATTCGCAGCCGGCCAGTAAAACGACTAACAAGATTCCGAGGGTAATACCACCGTGTCGAAAAGTCATGAAAGGTCCTTGCAATTATTTGTAGTATGAATCTGAATTTTACGCGATCCAACTCGCAAGTCTACCCCGATACCCCGATGACTCGCTCGACTCTGTCAATAATCAAAAAAGGGCGCCGAAGCGCCCTTTTTGCCATGATTCGAACGGCGGTCACTCAGCGCACTGACTGACCATCATGGTGCCGCCGTCGAGTGCGTCGTTGATCTGAAAACTGAACACATAGTCTCCCGACTCGGGAATGTCGATGGACGATTCGGTTCCGGGCCCGGACGCAACCGCCATGGCCTGCTCTGCCCCCAGAACGACATCGGCACTGCCCGCAACGGCGAATTCATAGGTCCACTCCGCGTTCGCGAACTTGAAGCCGTAGCTGGTTGCCGAGGGTTCGTTCACCACAACCTGATACAGGTTATCGCCTTTATAGCCAAAGCGACGATCGCTCGGGGTGGCACCGAACCCATCACCTCCCGCGTAAGAACCGCGAATGTACATATCGGATGCGAGTGGGCCGGTGCCGTCCGCATCGGGTGTATCGCACGCTGCCAGGGGGCCAGACCCGACGGGCCCATCGCTGGTGGTACAACCCGGGCCGTCCTCAGCAGGTGACTCAACGTTCAGAAACAATGCAGCGCTGGCCGGAATCTGGATCTGATAACGCCCTTCCTGGTCAGCGTTGATGGTTTCGTCGGTGAGCAGGTTGGTCAAGGCTCCGGTGCTTCCCAGCGCGCAGGCTTCAAACGTCGTTTCGATGGGTTCATCACTCACATTCAACAGGTAGAGGACCGCATCGTCGGCATAGGTTTTGTAATCCGCATAGAGCGCACCGGCCACGTCAATGGGCGCAACAATCGCCGTGCGTTCACCGCGATACAGTGCCGGTTGCGCCGCACGCAGTTCCATCAACTCCGTCAGATAGTCGCGCAGCTCCGCTTGTTTCTCATTGGCGACAAACACCTCTCGCTCAGTCCCGCTGGGCAGACCTTCGACCTTTCCGCTGGTGCGGGCAACGTGGTCATCGCACAGCCCCTGGTCGGCACAGTTAGCGGTAACCTCATCGGCGTAATCCGGCACTTCCTCACCTATCTCCTCCCCGTAATAGAGAGTGATGGGTCCGGTATACGCCGCCAGGAAACTGTAGGCCGCCTTGTGGCGCGCCCAATAAAGATCGTCTTGCGGGTCGGCAATGTCGCCGCGCTGCAACAGATCCCCGAAGCGCACCAGATCGTGATTGCCCATAAAGCCATTGGGTATGGCGTGATCGGGATAGGCGTCATAGGAATTGAAGCCGCTTCTCAGCCGCGCGGCGCTTGGGTTATTTGCCCCGTTCTCCTCCACGGCCAGAGCCTGAACCAGTGCATAGCGCACCGGAAAGTCAAACGCCGAACACAGTGCCGGGTTGTCATCCGCTCCGTAAGCCTCGGCGGCAATGTCCGCCTCACCTTTCCAGATTTCCGCGACCATGTAGCCGAGCGGATTCACTGCCTCACCGTCGGCGTTGGTATAGGTGACCGATGCCGAGGCGTCTTCCACGGCGCGGCGGATCTCGACCCAGGCACCCAGGGGCACCTGATAGGCCTGGTCCAGACGCCAGCCGTCGATTTTCAGTTCCTCCACCCAGTAGGTAGCAACCTCTTTGAAGAATTCCAGGTCATCCGGGTACTCGGCAATACGGCCGGTACCGGCCACGCTCGCACCTCCGGTCGTAACCGTGCGCCCCTCAACAGACGGGTATTCCTCAGCGTTGTTTTTGAAGTGACCGAACACACCATCAAAGAACACATACAACCCCAGCTCATGGGCGGTATCCACCAGCTCCCGGGCATCGTCCATGGAGCCGAAATTGGGATCAATCGCAAAATAGTTGCTCGCGTAGTACCCGGTCGCATCCAGCCGGTCGGCGGCCAGGTCCTGGCCGGACAGAGGAACGCTGTCAAAAACCGGCGTCAGCCAGATGGCATTGAAGCCCAGCCCCTTGATGTACTCCAGACTGTCGATGATGCCGCGAATATCTCCGCTGTGGTGGCTGGTTCCATAACCCACCCCATGGCCGATGCCCGGATCGCCATCAATGAAGGACTCGGTCATCACCTGATAAATGCGCAGGTTCATGGCCTCGGCGTAGGAGGGGTTGTCACAGGTGAGCGGCTCGGCGGTGTGGTCGCCATCTCCGTCGGTATCATCGCCGTCGGAGTCATCGTCACCGGTATCATCATCGTCGTTGTCGTTATCGTCGTCGGGATCGGGATTGACCACATCGGGACCGGAATCTCCCGAGGAGGAACCACCACAACCAACCAATGCGGAAAAGGATAACACCAGGGCGCTGAGCACCAGTGCGTACCACTGTCTTGATAGGGTTTTCATTATTGTCACTCCAGGATTTTATGTTATGCGCTATTATCCGAAGTGATGGTAGGTGGGGGGCTCGGAACGAACAACACACTGCATACGTATGCATAGGGATGAATACGTATGCAGTACACAAAGGGGCCAGACAAACCCCTTGGTGAGGATCAGAACCGGTAGCGGACCCCCGCATTCAACGACCGTCCAGCGCCAGGGACTGGGTCGAACCCCTCGCTCGCTCCGGTTCTGAACGCGGCGATACTGACGCCCCCCAGAGGTTGCTCGTAATATTCATCAAGCAGGTTATCCACCCCCAACGACAGGGTCACCCGCTCCCACTCATAGCGGGTCGAGAGATTGACCAGAGTGTACTGTCCGGTGGTGTTTTCTTTGCGCAGTCTGTCCACGCGGTCTTTTTCATCCACCCACTCCACCGTCAGGCGGTTTTCCCAGTTATCCAGGGTATGCGCCAGAGCGAATTGAACACTGAGCGGCGGAATCTGGTAGACGGGCTCGCCGTCTCGGTCGCGCTCGCCACGACGATAGTCCAGAGCGCCTTCCAGCGAAAACTGGCCGATGGCAAGGGACGTCAGTCGATAGCGGGCATCAACATCAAGACCATACAGCGTCACATCTTGATTGCTGAACTGCAGCAGATGCCGTTCAGACGCTGAACTGTCACCGCGATTGAAGGTTCCGATCAGGTCGACGTCGACGTAATCATCCACTTCGGTGTAATAGGGACTGATGGACAGTTGAACGGGACTGTCTTCCGCGCCTAGGCGGTAGCGGGCGCTGAGGGTGTAAGCGGTTTCGGGCTCGAGGTCGATACGTCCCACATAGCCATTGCCGTCACCGAACCAGCCCACCATGGTGGAGGCCATGACACCGCGCCCCCAGGAGTAACGCTCGTACAGGTTCGGACTGCGCTGCTTGCGCGCGATACCCGCTTCCAGTGATTGCGCCTCGCTCCATTGAAAACGCGCCAGCAGCGTCAGGTCGACATTGGTATCCCGGCGTTCACGGTCCGCCGCGTTGAACGCCTGGGCCGCCTGGTGATCGACGTTGGGCATGCCCATCATGGGCATGCTGCTGTAAGCCTGCACCTTGCCAGCATCGGTACGAACGCCTTCAACCCGCACACCACTGATCAGCGTCCACGCATCGCCGGGCCGGCTGCGCAGCTCGGCATAGCCCGCGACCCGTTCGCGCTCTCCATCGGTGATGTTCCGGTAATCATTGGGCCCCATCATCATCGACCCTTCCACCGCCGGCCACCAATCGTTCAACTGGTAATAATGATACTCATGGCCCAGCAACAGCGTATGCTGGTCATTGAGCGGCTTATGCCAGCGCAGCTTGTAGCTCACCTCATCCGCTTCGGTGTTCATCGGCATGCTGCCCGGTTTTTCCTCGGTGAAAAAACCCATGGCGTGCTCAACCTGCTGAACATTCAATTGGCCGTGAAATTCCCGCCCGTCGTCGGCCTTGCGTTCATAGTGCGCCATCAGCCCGGTACTGCGATTCTCCGTCATGTCCATATACTGGTTGGGATAGCCCTGATAGGGAATGTACTGGTGCGAGAGCTTCATCGCCAGCTGTTGGCTATCGTCCCGCCAGGCACCGACCAGACTGTGGTTTTGAGCACGGTACAGGGTATCCAGAACCCGCTCGCCCCGACCATCCTCATAACTTTTTGAGTCGTCGAAAGCGCCACTGTAAGCCAGGCTGATGCTGTCGCTCGCCGCACGGGCCCCGAGAGAAATCTGGCGCGCGTCGCCATTGCTTCGATACGCTCCGGCCAAATAACCGGACTGCCAAGTCAACTGATCGCTATCCGTATAGCGAGGTTCGATAGCATTGACACTGATCACACCTGCAATGTTGTCACCGGCCACGCTCACCGGGGAGATGCCGGCCATTACAGCAAGTGTTTCGATCTGACTGCCGGAAATATACGACAGCGGCGGATTCATCTGGTTGGCGCAGGCCACTCCCGACTCCGCTCCGTCGATCAGCACCTTGACCCGATCCGCCCCCAGGCCATTGAGCACGGGTAACGCGGACACGCCGCCAGCGGCGGAAAAGTCCACGCCCTCACTCGTCAGCCGGCGCTCGGTGGACTGGGCCGACGGTTCGCCCGACAGCACCCGCCCGGTAATTTCAATTTCCTCAACGGTCGGATCGAAACCAAGGGCAGGCAGCGCAAACAGCAGACACAGTGGTAAGGGGGCAAAACGGTGGGCGTTGAGCATAGTGGTTTCTCACGGGAATGCACAAAAGCCGTGAGTATATAAACAGGGCCGGCAGCTCCAACAGTGACAAATTGTCGCACTCATGGGGCGCCCCCGTGAGCCTGTGATAAGGCGAGGCTATGGGGATGATTGACAGAGCTCGGTTGAAATCCCGACGCCACGGCACAAGATAAGGTCTCTCAAACCATTTAAGCGACATGAGACAAGTACACCCCAAAACGAATCGAGAGGAGATCTGCATGAGTCAGGCACCCGTGATACCCGCCATTGGTCTGGGCACCTTCCGTCTGAAAGACCAGGAAGTGAAAGACGCCGTAAAATCCGCGCTGGATCTGGGCTACCGACACATCGATACCGCCCAGTTTTACGACAATGAAGAAGCCGTCGGCGAGGCCATTCACGAGAGCGGGATTCCCCGGCACGAGCTGTTCATCACCACCAAGGTGTGGCACGACTTCCTGGACGGCGATAAACCCGTCGAGAGTCTCAAGGAAAGCCTGCAGAAGTTGGGCACAGACTATGTCGATCTCGCGCTGATCCACTGGCCCTCACCCGACAATGCGGTCCCCATGGCGCACTATATCGGCAAGCTGAACGAAGCCCGGGAACTGGGGCTGGCCAAGCATATCGGGGTTTCCAACTTCACTATCGCCCAGGTGAATGAGGCCCTGGCCGCGCCCGGTGGAGCACACATCGTCACCAACCAGATTGAGGTTCACCCCTACCTGCAGAACAAAAAGCTGGTCAAGCACTGTCAGGACAAAGGACTGCAGGTCACCGGCTATATGCCGCTGGCGGTGGGTAAAGTGATGAAAGACCCGGTGCTGGAAGACATCGGCAAGGCCCACGGTGTGACACCGGCCCAGGTCGCTTTGGCATGGGTCGCCCAACAGGACATCGTGGTCATCCCCTCCTCCACCAAGCCCGCGCACCAGAAAGCCAATCTGGCCGCATTGGATGTCCGCTTGAGTGACGACGAGATGGAAAAAATCAATGCCCTGGACGCTGGTGAGCGGATCGCCAACCCGGATTTCGCCCCGCAGTGGGACCAGTAACCCCACATCTCTGTGAAAACACTCGAAAAGGCACCCCGGCGGTGCCTTTTTTATTCACTCCCTTTACCCCCTGCTGGGTCCGAACACCCTGCCACTAACCCGCAAGACCCACCTCCCGGACTATACTCAAACGGACAACGACAATACTTCCATCAACCAAACCAGGAGATGAATCGCATGGTTGCTATCACTGGCATCGACGTTCAGCCCATCGGCGCCCCACCCACCGGTTTTGGCGGTGACGCCCGCAATATTGCCCAAGGTGGCCCCACCTACGCCAATGCGGTACTGGAGATTCTCACCGACCACCCGGAGTTGCGCGGCACCAGCGTGATTTTCACCAACGGCCATGGTCTCAAGGAAATGTGCGAAGTCACCCGGATGGTGGCCAACCGCTTCCTGCTCCAGGAAGACTGGCTACCGGCGCCCACCGAGCTGCATAAAAACGGCAATCTGGGCCGCTTCTGCAAACGGATGCTGCAGGACTCCGACTACAGTTGGCTGGGCGGTGTGGGCGTCTCACGCATGGCCATCGGCGCCGTTGCCAACGCCCTCTGGGACCTGAGCGCAAAAATCCAGCAGGTACCGGCCTGGCAACTGATTGTGGATATGGAACCACGGGATCTGCTCGAATTCATCGATTTCGAACCCATTGGCGATGTACTGAGCCCCGCCGAGGCCCTGGACCTGCTCCAGCGGGCCCAGGACGGCAAACAGGAGCGAGTGCACCAGATTTACCAACAGGGCCTGCTGGCGTACAACACCGCCGGCTGGAGCGGCATCAGCAAGGAAGGACTGGTCGATCAGACCCGCAAAATGCTGCAGGCGGGCTGGCCCCAGATCAAAATCAAGGTGGGCGCCAGCTACTCCGCCGCGCGCATGAAGGCCGACGAAGCACGCACCCTGCTGACCCGGGAGGATATCGATCGTATGGCCCTGGAGGCGGCCAACGAGGATGCCGAGCGGATGATTCTGGTGTACCAGACCATCGAGCGGGAAGACCCCCGGCCCGACAAAATGAAAGTGGCCATCGACAGCAATCAGGTGTTCGATACCCGCTCGGCCTTCATTTTCGCGCATCAGCTTGGCCTGAAACTCTACCAGGCCAGCCCGGAATACCGGGTGGAGTGGTTTGAGGAGCCCTGCAATCAGCACAGCCCCATGGCCCATGTGGAGCTCCAGCAGGCGCTTGACCGCGCCTTCGAGGACTACGCCCCACCCCTGCGTATACCCATTTCCACCGGCGAGCAGGGCGCCTCCCCCACCACTTTCAAAGACCTGCTGCACGCCCCGGATCTGAGCGGTAAAACCCGGGACAAATACGCCATCGACGTCGTCCAGATGGACTACTCCCGGGTGGGCGGTATCGGCGACAACCTGGCGATTCTGCTGATGGCCCAGAAAGCCCGGGAGGAAGGGCGAGATGTGCGCATTTGCCCTCACACCGGCGGCATTGGCCTGTGCGAGGGGATGCGCAACGTCCAGGCGATCAAGCAGGCCTGGTTCGGGCCCAACAACCTGGCCGGGGTACCGGACATTCTGGAGTTTGTGGCGGAGGAGGAGCGCAGTGTGCACGAGGGCGTCTTTACCAATCCGGCCATCGTCAAAAACGGCTACTACCAGATGGGCCGGGAGCCCGGTGTGGGTGTGGATTACAGCGCCCGAGGCAAGCAGGACTACACCCTGCCCGGCGGCGATGCCTGGCTCGCCAGTGATCACTTTGCGCAGTTGGCACGGAAATTTATGCAAGAGCCCCGGTAAGCCGCCTTTTCAGGGACGCAACGAATCCAAAGACATCCGCGTCACGTAAAACTTGAATACATTAATTGTGCTAAAGTTCGCCAGACAATATCAAACAAAACCGTGATTAACCGTACTAACAGGAGAAAACCATGAAGCGCAGAGACTTTCTGAAGCTGTCGGCAGCGACAGCCGGTGCCACCCTGATCCCGGTACACACCGTGTCAGCTCAGGACGAAAAGCTATCTCCGGATGATGCGCAGGCCAAGGCGCTGAACTACATGGAGACCAGCGAAACCGAGGGCCAGCGTTGTAATAACTGCATCCACGCCAAGGGCGATCTGGAAGCCGAATGGGTGGGTTGCAACCTGTTCCCGGGCAAGCAGGTCAAGGCCAGCGGCTGGTGCAATGTGTGGGCCGCTCGCGGCTGAGTGCCCCCAAGGCCGGAGCCCGCTTGCTCCGGCCGTCCCTCTGTACTCTCCTGCTTCAACTCACCCCACTTCAACTCGCTTACCGAGTACAACCCGCCCACCCGCTCATTACCCCACGAATTTGGTTTTGCGTTACCATAGTCAGCTCGGTCAACACCAAAAAAGAGCGATATTATGCTGACAACAGAACCCAATCCGGCCTATCGTCCCAACTCCGAACGCTACCTGAAGATGCCCTACCCCCGCTGCGGGCGCAGTGGCGTGCGGTTATCGGCCCTATCTCTGGGCCTGTGGCAGAATTTCGGCGGCGTGGACTCACTGAGCAATGCCCGAGCCATGGTTCAGCGGGCCTTCGACCTGGGCATCACCCACTTCGACCTGGCCAACAACTACGGCCCGCCCTACGGCTCTGCGGAAACCACCTTTGGCCAGATCATGAAGCAGGACCTGGCGCCCTATCGCGACGAACTGATCATTTCCAGTAAGGCCGGCTATGACATGTGGCCCGGTCCCTACGGCATCGGCGGCTCGCGCAAGTACCTGATCGCCAGTTGCGATCAGAGTCTGAAACGTACCGGGCTGGAGTACTTTGATATTTTCTACTCCCACTGCATGGACCCGGACACCCCACTTGAGGAGACCATGGGCGCCCTGGACACCATTGTCCGCTCCGGTCGTGCTCTCTACGCCGGTATTTCCAACTACTCGCCGGAGAAGACCCGGGAAGCGGTGGCGATCCTGAAATCCCTGGGCACCCCGCTGCTGATCCACCAGCCGCGCTACAACATGCTCGACCGCTGGATTGAAGACGGCCTGACCGATGTGCTCAAACACGAGGGCGTTGGCTCTATCGTGTTCTCACCGCTGTCTCAGGGAATGCTTACCGACAAATACCTGAACGGCATCCCCGAGGGCTCACGGGCCTCGCGCAGCGAACAGATCTACTTCAGTGAGGATGACATAAGCGCCGAGAACCTGAGTAAGGTCCAGGCACTCAACGAGGTGGCGCAGGCCCGAGGCCAATCCCTGGCCCAGTTGGCATTGGCTTGGGTGCTGAACAACGACGCCGTGACCAGTGCCATCATTGGCGCCAGTCGGCCCGAGCAGATTGAAAACTCGGTGGCGGCTCTGGATAACCTGGAATTCTCCGATGACGAGCTAACCACCATTGAGGGCATTCTGGGCGCCTGAGACAGTGTACCCCTCACTCCCCACACAGCCGCTGGCCCAGCCAGCGGCTGATCACCGGAATCTGCTCCGCACAGACACCATGCTCCACCGAGTAGCGCTCGTAGCGGACCGGATAGCCCCAGGTTTCAAGCTGCGCCTCCGCGCGCTGCCCCAACACCTCGGGCACCACCGGATCGTGGACACCATGCTGAATCAGTACCGGAAGGGTCTGGTTGGCCGGCGCCCGCACCAGTGAGTCCGCCGTGGCCAGATAAGACGATAGAACCAACAGCCCTCCCAGCCGTTGTTCATAGCTGAGCGCCGCTTCATAGGCCACCGCACCGCCCTGGGAAAAGCCGGCGAGCACAATGCGCTCGGCCGCAATGCCACGCTCCAACTCCCGCTCGATCAGACGATGAACGTCGCCCGCCGACGCCCTCAGCGTATCGACATCCACTTTCCGGTCGATGCTCATTTCACGAATATCGTACCAGGCTCGCATGACCATGCCGCCGTTGATGGTCACCGGTATTTGCGGCGCGTGGGGAAATACAAACCGGGTATGACAGGTGTCCGGCAACCGCAACTGCGGTACCAGCGGCGCAAAATCATTACCGTCGGCCCCCAATCCATGCAGCCAGATGACCGCGCTGTCGGCGGGCTCGTTGGGTTCAATTTCCACACAGGGTAAGTAGCTCATAAAACAGTTCCTGATTCTTTGACGGCGCAGGGTTTCAGACACCAGTATACGCGTCTGGCAAAAACAGAATAAGCCCTACCCACACGCCGCCAAATCCCGCTACACTCAGGGTAACCATGGATAACAAGGAATACACAATTTTATGACTCATTCTCAGCAGCCGTATCAGGGGTCCGTATTGGACCACTCGCAGAGAAAGTACCAGACCATTGATGCCGTCGTGTCCCCGGTGGGGCCACTGAAAGTGCTCTCCAAAGTGGAAATGGCCAAGCTCCTGGACGCCAGTCAGAGCGGCCTGTATTCCCTGTTTCGCAGCTGCGCCCTCGCGGTACTGAACAGCGGCAACTACATGGATGACGGTAAGGAGTTGCTGGAGCGCTACAAGAATTTTTCCATCCGTGTGCTGCAGGAAGAGCGGGGCATCAAACTTGATATCAAAGGGGCGCCGGCCAGCGCATTTGTAGACGGGAAGATGATTCGCGGGATTACCGAGCACCTGTTTGCCGTATTGCGCGATGTACTCTACGCCAGCGCGGAGATTCAGAATAATCCAAAGTTCGACCTGGACACCCAGGAGGGCACCACCGACGCCGTATTCCATATGTTGCGCAACGCCATGGCGCTGCAATCCGGCGTGGAACCCAAGCTGATCGTGTGCTGGGGCGGCCACTCCATCAGTCGCGAGGAGTATGACTACACCAAAGAGGTGGGCTACCAGATGGGCCTGCGCGGGCTGGATATCTGCACCGGCTGCGGACCGGGCGCGATGAAGGGCCCCATGAAGGGCGCCAATATCGGTCATGCCAAGCAGCGTATCAAGGCCGGTCGCTACCTGGGTATTACCGAGCCGGGCATTATCGCGGCCGAAGCGCCCAACCCCATGGTCAATGAGCTGGTCATTCTTCCCGATATCGAAAAGCGTCTGGAGGCGTTCGTTCGCTCTGGCCACGGCATCGTGGTGTTTCCCGGCGGCGCCGGCACGGCGGAAGAAATCCTCTATTTACTGGGGATTTTGTTGCACCCAGACAATCGTGACATTCCCTTTCCGGTCATATTTACAGGGCCGGAAGACTCGGCCGCGTACTTCGAGCGCATCCATGAGTTCATTGGCACCACCCTGGGAGAAGAGGCCCAGCAACGCTACCAGATTATTGTGGATGACCCGCCCAAAGTCGCCCGGGAGATGCTTGAGGGCGTCAAGCATGTGCGCGAGTTCCGCCGGCACACCAATGATGCCTTTTATTTCAACTGGCAACTGAAGATTGACCCGGACTTTCAGCGTCCTTTCGTGCCCAACCACGAGAACATGCGCTCACTGGAGTTGCATAAAAATCAGGCCTCCCACGAGCTGGCGGCAAATTTGCGACGGGTCTTTTCCGGCATTGTGGCAGGTAATGTGAAGGATGAAGGCATCCGCGCGATTGAGGAGCACGGGCATTTTGAAATTCACGGCGACCCGGAGGTGATGCTCCCGGTGGACGAGTTACTGGCCTCCTTCGTGGCGCAAAACCGTATGAAACTGCCGGGACGGACCTATCGCCCCTGTTACCGGATCATCTGATTTCGCGGGCGATTGCCCGGGCGTGTCCGAAAGAGCCGCGGTAAGCCATGGTCAATGTCTCACAAACATTACCGACGATGGCGACTATCGCCAAAGCGGGTGATTCGAGAGAATACTCATCAACAGGGAGGTACACAGTGACGTGACGTCGACCAGGAAAGGTCAAGGGAAGCGCCTATTTTCACCGGGCCAGGAGGGCTCGGGACAGGACGTCAGAAATATCGGCGCGGAGCGCCGGCCAAGGAGCGCTCGTTGAGCGTCAAGGGAGCTTGCTTAGGACGAGCCGGACGGGGGTCAGTGCATGCACTGACCCCCGTTTTTATGATGCCCCGAAGGACAATCACCCCGGCTGTCTGTCGCTGTTTTGCCTACTGAAAGTTATCCTGCAGGTACTGGCGAGCAAGACGGGCCGCATCGCTGGTACCCGAGGCAACATCCTGCAGCAGCTGCCGAGCTCGTTGCTCATCACCTTGCTGATGGTAAACGCGGCCCAATTTGTACTGGGCATCGGCACGTTTTCGATCGTCCGGAAATTCGCGCAACAGTTTTTCAAACCACTCCTGTGCGGCATCCAGATCCTCGTTCAGCAGGTAGATCTCACCCAGCCAGTAATGGCTGTTACCGGCGAAATTACCCTGGGGATAGGCATCGAGATAAGCGTTGAACGCCTCAATGGCCTGCTCGATCTCCCGATCGCGCAACAACTGGTAAGCGTCGCGATACATCTGGGTTTCAGACACCCGATCACCGGTTTCACCTGACTCACCGGAGCTGCCACTGCCCAAGCTGGCACCCGGGTCGCCACCACCGGAGCGACTCAGCTCGCCGATTCGGCGGTCCAGGTCGAGGTAGTCGTCCATTCGCTGCTGCTTCAAACGCTGAATTTCGTGCGCCTGCTCTTCCACCAGGCCGCGCAACTCCAGTACTTCCTGCTGCAGTGCCTGAAACTGATAAAACAGCTCCGCCTGCATGTTGGAGGCACCTTGGGCATCACCGGAATTGGCAGACTGATTGTTGCCCAGCGGCTGAGACTCAACCACCCGAACCTGAGCTTGCAGTACCGGCGCCGCCACGGCGATCACGGTGAACGCCGTGGCGGCTATCAAGGTCTTCATCATGACTCTCAGTATTTGATCTCAACGCGACGGTTCTTTTCCCAGGCGCTGGCACTGCTGCCCATGGCCAGGGGACGCTCTTCACCGTAGCTGACCACTTCCAGATCGCTACGACGCACGCCTTGAAGCACCAGGAAGTCACGCACGGCGTTGGCGCGACGCTCGCCCAGGGCCATGTTGTACTCGCGCGAACCGCGCTCATCGGCATGTCCTTCCAGACGAACGTCTGCCGGAGACTCTTTCAGACGCTCAGCGTGGGCCAGCAACAAGGCGCGGGCTTCCGGCTTGAGGGTGGCCTGGTCGAAGTCGAAGTAAATGATTGTATCCAGTTCTTCCATAGCGTCATCATCAGCACCAGAACGTGAGCTGACGCCGTCGCGATCGGCGGTACCGGTGGTCACACCGCTGCCGGTCTGGCCATCAGCGCCCATGGCGCCATCGCTGTCCTCGGTGGTGTCGGTGCTCGAACAACCGGCCAGAAACGCCAGTACAAATGCCAGACTCAAACCCTGCTTTTTTACGTTGGTCATCATGTGTGACTCCATCATCAGTTGTTGATCTTCTCAAGTCCGCCCGATGGGCGGTTTACAAACCAGTTTACGACTCCTGCATCCTAGTCGAAATAGGGCGACCAGGCGGGTTCCCGCACATCCCCTTGTTCAGAAGGCAGAAAATAGCGTGTTCCGGCGTCCAGCGACACTACCGCCAAGACACCTTTATCGTTGCGGTTCGTCGCGTAAATCAGCATAGCACCATTTGGCGCAATGCTGGGCGATTCATCCAGATACGTCTCTGTCAGGATACGCAGCGTTCCGGTCTCCAGATCCTGTGCAGCGATATGGAATACATCATTGCGCTGGTGCACCATAACCATGGTGCGACCATCCCGGGAGATACGCCCTCTGGCGTTGTAATCACCTTCAAAGGTTAAGCGTTCCACACGGCCATTGGCAAGCGTTACCTGGTAAATCTGGGGTTCTCCACCCCGATTAGAGGTAAAAATAATGCCTTTTCCATCAGCCGTCCAGCTCGGTTCGGTATCGATGGCGAAATGCTGGGTCATGCGAGTGAAATTTCCCGAGTCAATATCCAGAGTGTAGATTTCCGGGTTACCGTCCTTCGACAGGGTCAGCGCCAGTTTCTTGCCGTCCGGCGACCAGGCCGGCGCACCGTTGAGCCCCTGGAAGTCCGTCAGTTGCTCTCTTTCCCCAGTAGCGAGGTTTTGCACAAAGATGGCCGGACGAGTGGTTTCAAACGACACATAGGCCACCCGGCGTCCATCGGGGGACCATACCGGCGACAGAATGGGCTGGTCGGACTCGAGCAACATGGTCGGACGGGCACCATCGGCATCGGCGCGCATCAGGCGGAAGGTATCGTTGATCTCTCCACTCTGAGTACGATTGCGCAGAACCTCGACATAAATGATTTCGGTGGAGAAGGCCCCGGGAATCCCGGTCAGGGACTCATAGACACGATCACTGATCGCATGGGCAATATCCCGCAACTGTCGTTCAGAGCCCTCGACAATCTGCTTGCTGAGAATTTTGCGCTCGTTGAGCACATCGTAGAGGTCATAATGCACCTGATAGAGGCCGGAGACGTTCTCAACCCGCCCGACAATCAGATATTCAGCGTCCAGCACCCGCCAGTCGCGAAAGTGCACATCCTGCTCCCGGTGCGGGAAGGACAGCATGTCTTCCCGGGCAATGGGGGAAAACTGCCCGCTACGGCGCAGGTTATCTTCAATGATCCGGCTGATGTCCTCCGGCAGGCCGGGACCACCGACCATTTCCAGAGGCGCCACCGCAATCCGGGTCGGGTTGTCCACCCCGCGGGTGATTTCAATCGTCAACTGCGCCTGGGCTCCCAGACACAGCGCCCACAAAAAAACCAATGCCAGACACTGTCTCACAATCTCAAATCCTCTGGTTTAAACACCAGCCGCAACTGGCGAAATTGACTTTCAAATACGTGGGAGGGCATCCCCTGAATTTCCTCAAAGCGATCGATACGCTTGACCGCCTGCTCCGCCGAGCGGTCGAACGCACTGTTGCCGCTGCTCTCCACCACGGTGACGTTGACCACCTGCCCGGTGGGCACCAGTTGAATCTCCAGAACACACTGCATACCCGTGCGGGCGGACGGCGGACGGCTCCAGTTGTTCTCAATGCGCTGTGCCATGACATCGACGTAGCTTTGGGCCACTTCCTGGGCCTGCTGTTCTTCAAAAAATTCGGCCTCTTCCGCCAGCGCGCGATCGAGCTGCTGCTGCCGTTCCAGCCGCTCGCGTTCAGCCTGCAACTCCTGCTCCCGGCGCCGTTGCTCGGCGGCTTCCCGCTCACGACGGCGCTGCTCGGCCTCCTGGCGTTCCCGCTCCGCCTTCGCCCTCTGCTCCCGCTCACGCTGAGCCTGCGCCCGTCGGGCTTCCTCCTGCTGGCGGCGCCGCTCCGCTTCCTGCCGCTCCCGCTCCTGTTGGCGCTGGCGCATATCAATCACTTTCTGTTGCGCCGCCTGCTGCTCGGCCTGGCGCTGACTCTTGGGCGTATACTCAACCACCTTGGCCTGCACCACACGGGGCCTCTGCACTTCCCGCGGCTCGGGGCGCGCGTCCCAGGTGGAAAATACCAGGGCAAACACCAGAGCGTGCAGCGAGAGGCTGATCAACAGGGGCAGTGTATAGGCCTTCAGGGTCATAAATCTGTGATCACTGTGGCGGTTCGGTGACAAGCCCCACCGAGGGAGCTCCGGCACTTTGCAGCTCGGTCATCAGTTGCACGACCAAGCCGTAGCCCACTTCCTGATCGCCCCATACCAGCACGGGAGTTTCGGGTTTCTGGCGCAGCACCTTTCCGACCGTTTCCTTGATCTCCGCGAGCGGGCGCGCCTGCTCCTGATCCCCGCCCAAGTTGATGTAGTAGGTGCCGTCCTTTTTGATGGACACGATCAACGGCTCGACGTCGTCGTCTTCCAGCGGCTCGGAGGGCGCCTGAGGCAATTCGACCTGGACGCCCTGCATCAGCAGCGGCGCGGTCACCATAAACACAATGAGCAGCACCAACATCACATCGATGTAGGGCACCACGTTGATTTCAGCCAGGGGCTTCTTTTTGGGTTTACGCCCAAACGGAGACATGTCGGCAACCTCGCTTGATCAGGATGAAACCTGTTTGCTGTGGACCTGCCGATGCAGGATGGCCGAAAACTCTTCCGCGAAGGTGTGGTAATAGTTGAGCATGGCCTCGGCCCGCGCCGAATAGCGGTTATAGGCCAGAACCGCCGGAATCGCTGCAAACAGGCCCATGGCGGTGGCGACCAGTGCTTCGGCAATGCCCGGCGCGACCGTGGCGAGGGTCGCCTGATGGACGTTGGCCAGGCCCCGGAACGAATTCATGATGCCCCACACGGTACCGAACAGCCCGACATAGGGACTGACCGAAGCGACGCTGGCCAGAAACGGCAGGTGCAGCTCCAGCTTCTCTTCCTCGCGCGACAGCGCCACGCGCATGGCCCGCTGGCTGCCTTCCATCACCGCTTCGGAGCTGGCTCCGCTCTGCTGACGCAGGCGAGTGAACTCCTTGAAGCCGGCCCGGAAAATATTCTCGGCCCCCTCAGCGGATTTGCCGTTGCCCTGACGGTACAACTGATTGAGGTCAATGCCGGACCAGAACTGCCGTTCAAACCCGTGAAACAGACCGCGAGCCTTGCGCAGGTACAGCCCCCGCTGGACGATCATGACCCAGGAGATGACAGAGGCAAGAAACAGGAGCAGCATGACAAACTGAACCAACAGACTGGCTTCAGCCACCAGGCTCCAGATGGACATGTTATTTTCTTGAGGCATAAGATCATCAGCTCTCAGTAGTGGATGCGATTTTTTTCTGCATTTCCGTTGGAATCGGGCGCGGGCGGAAACTCTCACCGCACACGCAGGCAATCCGGATTAGACCGTCGCACAACAGTTCGTTCCCTCGCCAGACGGACTGGTGAAAAACGACATTGGTGCGCGCCAGTTTCTCGATCCGCGCGGTCACGCGCAACGCGTCATCGAGCCGGGCGGAACGATGGTACTGCACCTCGGCCTTGTGTACGACCAATAACAGGCCGTCATCCAGAATGGCCGGTTTATCATACCCTAACTGGCGCAGAAATTCGGTTCGACAACGCTCCATGAACTTTAAATAGTTCACGTAGTAGACAATCCCGCCGGCATCGGTGTCTTCGATGTAGACCCTGACCGGCAAGGAAAATTCACCCGCCACTGCTGACTCTGAGACCTCCGTCTCACTCCGACTCGAAATCAGACTCATAATCTCAGTCACTCTCCCTGAGGCGCTTTGGTAAATCCACTCCGAAGTGTAGATAGGCATTGGCAGTGAGAATACGGCCGCGAGGCGTGCGTGCCATGAACCCCTGTTGGATCAGGTAGGGCTCAATCACATCCTCGATGGTGCCCCGCTCCTCACTGATGGCGGCAGCCAGGCTTTCAATACCCACCGGGCCACCATCAAAGTTGTCCATCAGCGCCAGCAGCAGGCGCCGGTCCATATGATCGAAGCCCCGCTCATCCACTTTGAGCATGTTCAGGGCCAGGTCGGCCATTTCCGAGGTCACCACGCCGTCGCCGCGCA
This sequence comes from Marinimicrobium sp. LS-A18, assembly GCF_000463525.1. NCBI lineage: Bacteria > Pseudomonadati > Pseudomonadota > Gammaproteobacteria > Cellvibrionales > Cellvibrionaceae > Marinimicrobium > Marinimicrobium sp. LS-A18. Next base: position 250,794 of record NZ_AWEP01000002.1, on the reverse strand, counting down.
TCTCCGCGTAATCGCGCACCCGACGCAACAGGCGGTTAGCCACCCGGGGGGTGCCCCGCGCCCGTTTGGCCACCTCGACCGCGCCGGACTCCTCCATATTGACCCCGATCAGCTCCGCCGCGCGCAGCACAATGCGGGTCAGGTCCGCCACCGAGTAAAACTCCAGGCGCTGGACAATGCCAAATCGGTCCCGCAGCGGCGAGGTCAGCAGACCGGCCCGGGTGGTTGCCCCCACCAGGGTAAACGGCGGCAGATCCAGCTTGATGGAGCGGGCCGCAGGCCCTTCACCGATCATGATATCGAGCTGAAAGTCCTCCATGGCCGGATAGAGAATTTCCTCCACTACCGGGCTCAGGCGGTGAATTTCGTCGATAAAGAGCACATCGCCGGGCTCCAGGTTGGTCATCAGCGCGGCCAGATCACCGGCTTTTTCCAACACCGGGCCGGAGGTGCTTTTCAGGGAGACCCCCATCTCGGTGGCGATGATATTGGCGAGGGTGGTCTTACCCAGGCCCGGCGGGCCGAACACCAGGGTGTGATCCAGCGCTTCACCCCGTTTCTGGGCCGCGCCGATAAATATTTCCATCTGCTCGCGCACGGCAGGCTGGCCAATGTAGTCGGCCAGCGCCTTGGGGCGCACGGCGCGGTCGATAACGTCTTCGCGCTCGCGAGGTGCCGCATCAATCAGGCGATCGGTTTCAATCATGGGAACTACTCAGTGGTCACAATCCGGAGCACAGTCTATCAGACCGGACGGGAGGGGCTCTATTGAGGCTTAATTTGTGGCCAAGTGCCAGTGACGTGTTCGTCCTAGATGCTGAGGGCTATTTTCTATACGCTGAGGGCTCTTTATCTATACGCTGAGGGCTCTTAACGCCAGGCGGATCAGTTCCTGGCTGCCGGCGGTCGGGTCCTGTTTGGCAGCGGCGCTGATCATACGGGCGGCTTCGGCAGGCTTGTAACCCAGGGCAATCAGCGCGCTCTCGGCCTCTTCCTGGTGATCGTCTCTGGAGGTCTCCGGTTCGGGCAGCAGGTCGCCGGCCAGGTCTTCCCGGGGCAGCTCCCAGCCTTTGAGGCGGTCGCGCAGCTCGATGACCAGCCGCTCGGCGGTTTTTTTGCCGACTCCCGGCACTTTGGTCAGGGCGGAGACTTTGTCTTCCCGCACGCAGCGGGCAATGTCGTCGGCTTCCATGCCCGAGAGGATGGCGATGGCCATTTTGGGACCGACGCCGTTGACTTTGATCAGGGTGCGAAACAGACTCCGGTCCCGCTGGTCGGCAAAGGCGAACAGTTGGTGGGCGCTTTCGCTGATGGCCAGGTGGGTGTGGAGCGTGACGTCGGCTCCCAGTTCGGGCAGCCGATAGAAGGTGGTCATGGGTGCCTGAACTTCGTACCCCACGCCCTGCACATCTATCAGCAGGTGAGGCGGTTGTTTTTCGAGCAATGTGCCGCGTAAGCGTCCGATCATTGTATTTTTCCTAATAAATTCGTCGTTTTTGGTCGTTCCGCTCATCGAACGGTGGAGGCAGCGTCTAGTCCGGCCCGCTACGGGGTAACCCCTTCGTGAGCTGGCCGTGGAACTAACTTCCGAAAGCTCCATTCAGCCCGGCCCGCTGCCGGGTAGAGCCTTCGGGGACCCGCCGTGAATCCATCCCTGGAGGCTTCTCGTCGACATCCATGTCTCCGAGAGTCCCCGAAGGCTCTACCCGGCAGCGGTCCTCAGTGCCAAATTCAAGCCTCACGTTCTTTCACCCCACACCTAAATACCTACAGCCGTAGGTCGGGTTAGCGAAGCGTAACCCGACGTTTTCTGGGATTCCGTGCCCAATGTCGGATTACGCTTCGCTAATCCGACCTACGCCTTGCTATCAAGCGGTCTAGATCACCAAAAATCTCTACAGCGCTCGGAGGCCTGGTTGGTGGTAGGGGGTTCCCAGACCGTGGAGCGGGGGACCCGCGATGCGAGCCCCCAGGGATGGGTTCACGGCGTGTCTGGGAACCCCCTACCACCAACCAGGCCGGGCTTTCTGAAACCTCTGCACTATTTGAGAGGTCTCCTGAAACAACTACACCACCCTACCCCGACGGAAACTGCGTTTGCCTGCCAGAGCGATCAATTGGTCTTGGGTGTTGGCGTGGCAAAGGGCTACCGCCAGGGCGTCGGCGGCGTCTTCCTGGGGGGTGCCTGGTAGGCGCAGCAAGGCCTTGACCATGTGTTGTACCTGCGCCTTGTCCGCCGCGCCGGTGCCTACCACCGACTGCTTGACCTTGCGCGCTTCGTACTCGTAGACCGGAAGATCCTGCACCACCGCGGCGGTGATCGCCGCGCCGCGGGCCTGGCCCAGCTTGAGGGCCGAGCTGGCGTTTTTGGCCATGAAAATCTGCTCGATGGCCACCACATCCGGGCTCTGTTGCTGGACGATCTGGGTGATGGCGTCAAAAATCACCTTGAGACGCTCCGGCAGACTGCCCTCGGGCACCCGGATCACGCCGCTGGTGATATAGGCCACTTTGCCGCCGATGCGCTCGATCACACCAAAGCCGGTCTTGCGCGAACCCGGGTCGATACCCAGTATGCGGGTCATGGCCACCTCTGGGGCTTGACGCCCCTTTATGCGTTCAGTTGCTCCATCACCTCATCGGGGATGTCGCCGTTGGTATAGACGTTCTGGACATCGTCCAGGTCTTCGAGCATGTCAATCAGCGCCAACAGCTTTTCAGCGCCTTCTTTGTCCACCTCAATGGTGGTGGACGGGAGCATGATGATCTCGCTGTTGGTCGGCTCGAAGCCAGCGGCCACCAGCGCCTCTTTCACGGCGAAGTACTCCTCGAAGGGCGTGCGTACGTCGATGGTGCCGTCACTATTGGTGACGATGTCCTCGGCCCCAGCTTCCAGTGCGGCTTCCATGATGTCTTCTTCGGTGATGCCCTCGAAGCTGATCTGGCCCATGCGGGTGAACAGGTAGGCTACCGAGCCGTCCGTGCCAAGGTTGCCGCCGCGTTTGCTGAAGGCGTGGCGTACTTCGGACACGGTGCGGTTTTTGTTGTCGGTCATGCATTCGACCAGCACGGCGATACCATTGGCGCCATAACCCTCGTAGGTGACTTCTTCATAGTTGTCGCCCTCACCGGCCCCGGCACCACGGGCAATGGCCTTGTCGATGGTGTCTTTTTTCATGTTGGCGCCAAGGGCTTTGTCCATGGCGGTGCGCAGGCGGGGGTTGTCTTCAGGCGCGGCGCCGCCTTTGGCAGCGACGGTGAGTTCGCGAATGATTTTGGTGAATACTTTACCGCGTTTGGCATCCTGGGCGGCTTTGCGGTGTTTGATGTTAGCCCATTTACTGTGGCCAGCCATGAATATTCTCCACTTACTGGTCTGTTATAAGTCGGGTTTAGTTGCTTTTTGATCGGAGTATGTCGTTTTTGTCACGTCCGGTCCGATGTGGGGCAAAGGGTTCCCGGACACGCCGTGAACCCGGTCCTACGCGCTCCCGGCGCTTACGGACACTTCCCACATCCATGTGGGTTGTCCACGGGGGCTCGGATCGCGGGTCCCCCGCTCCACGGCGTAATACCGCTTCGCTGGGACCCCACACCGGCCCTCTGTACTTCGTAGCACGTCTTGTCCATTCTGCTACATAGTTCAGTCGTCCCGTAGGTCGGATTAGGCCTTGGCCGTAATCCGACAATTGAGGCACCGAATTTTCTTGTGTGTTTGTGTGTCGGATTACGCGCTGCGCGCTAATCCGACCTACTCGCTACTCAGACTGCTTACAGAGTGACCAAGCGAGCCTGGGTTCGGGGCAATACTTCCGGGACCGTAGAGCGGGGGACCCGCGATCCGAGCCCCCGTGGACAACCCACATGGATGTGGGAAGTGTCCGTAAGCGCCGGGAGCGCGTAGGACCGGGTTCACGGCGTGTCCCGGAAGTATTGCCCCGAACCCAGGCGTCAATTCACTGCCTCACGCTCTAAAAACTACTCGCTCGCGGGCTTCTCTTTTTTACGCAGACGGATGTGCAGGTCTTTGAGCTGCTGTTCGTCTACCGCACCCGGAGCGTCGGTCATGACGCAGGCGGCGCTCTGGGTTTTCGGGAAGGCGATCACATCGCGGATCGAACCGGCGCCGATCATCAGCATGATCAGACGGTCCAGACCGAAGGCCAGGCCACCGTGGGGCGGTGCACCGTACTTGAGGGCATCCAGCAGGAAGCCGAACTTCTCGCGCTGCTCCTCTTCACCAATCCCCAGCGCGCGGAATACCGCCTGCTGCATGGTCTGGTTGTGAATACGGATAGAGCCACCACCCAGTTCGGTGCCGTTGAGCACCATATCGTAGGCGCGGGACAGGGCCGTCTCAGGGCTCTTCTCCAGCTCCTCCGGGGAACAGGAAGGCGCGGTGAACGGGTGGTGCAGACTGTTCAGAGAACCGTCGTCTTCTTCCTCGAACATCGGGAAGTCGACCACCCACAGGGGAGCCCACTCGCAGGTGTACAGGTCCAGATCCTCACCCAGCTTGCAGCGCAGCGCGCCCAAGGCTTCGCTTACCACGGTGGCCTTATCGGCACCGAAGAAGATCAGGTCGCCATTGTCGGCTTCTACCCGCTCCAGAATGGCTTTGCGCACGTCGGTGGGCAGGAACTTCACGATCGGCGACTGCAGGCCCTCTTCCAGATCATTTTTGTCATTGACCTTGATGTAGGCCAAGCCCTTGGCACCGTAGATGCCAACAAACTTGGTGTAGTCGTCGATCTGCTTGCGGGTCAGCTTCTCGTTGCCGCCGGGCACTTTCAGGGCGGTGACGCGGCCTTTGGGGTCTTTGGCCGGGCCGGAGAAGACCTTGAAGTCCACCTCGCCCATCAGATCCTTTACATCCACCAGCTCCAGCGGGATACGCAGGTCCGGCTTGTCGGAGCCGTACTTCTGCATCGCATCGGCATAGGTCATGCGCGGGAAGTCGCCCAGGTCCACCTCTTTCAGTGTCTGGAAGATGGTGCGGATCATGCCCTCGGTGACCGACATGATGCCCTCTTCGTCCATAAAGGAGGTTTCAATATCGATCTGGGTGAATTCCGGCTGGCGATCGGCGCGCAGGTCTTCATCGCGGAAGCACTTGGCGATCTGATAGTAGCGATCGAACCCGGAGACCATCAGCAGCTGCTTGAACAGCTGGGGCGACTGGGGCAGTGCAAAGAACTTGTTCTCGTGGGTGCGCGACGGCACCAGATAATCCCGGGCACCCTCGGGGGTCGCGCGGGTCAGAATCGGGGTTTCGATGTCCAGGAAGCCCTGGTCGTCCAGGTAGTTACGCACCAGATTGGTGACCTTAGAGCGGAATTTCAGGCCTTTCTGCATTTCCGCCCGGCGCAGGTCCAGGTAGCGGAACTTGAGGCGGACGTCCTCGCCCACGGACGCGTGGGAGTCCAGCGGGAAGGGGGTGGTTTCCGCCTCGTTCAGGATGGTCAGGCCGGTGCCGTAGACTTCCACCTCACCGGTGGCCATGTTGGGATTGACCGTGGCGGCATCCCGAGCGCGCACCTTACCGGTCACCTGCAGCACGTACTCGCCGCGGACCCGGTCAGCCAGATTGAAATGATCGCCGGTATCCGGATCGAACACCACCTGTACAATACCCTCGCGATCGCGCAGGTCGATAAAGATGACACCACCGTGGTCACGGCGGCGATCAACCCACCCACACAGGGTCACTTCCCGATCAATGTCTTTGGCTGTCAGTGTGCCACAGTAATCACTGCGCATAGTGCTTTCCCGTTATTTGCCGTCTCGGTTCAAAGTCGTCGCGGCGCCGTCTGTCTGTCAGGCCGACGCTGCGCTGGAGTTGGCGGGTTTGGAGGCCTTGTCACCTCCGGAGCTGTTCTCGGCGCTTTTGCTGCCGCCGCGCTCGCCCGCCAGGTTTTTCTGGTTGGACTTTTTGAAGTCCGTCTCGTACCAGCCGCTGCCTTTCAGGCGAAAGCCCGCCGCTGAGATTTTCTTTTTCAGGCTCGTCTGACCACAGGCCGGGCAGTCTACCAGAGGCTCGTCGCTGAGCTTCTGCAGTGCTTCCATATTGTGGTTACAGGATTGACACTGGTATTCGTAGATGGGCATTGTCGTGTTCCTCAATCAAATGCTCTGCAAGAGCAACCATCGCCAGCAATGCCCACAGGGGCCAAAAAACGCGCGATTATAACCCAATGGGGCGCCAGCGAGAACCGGGTAAGCTGTTTTACACTGCGCCGTGGCCGCCCGGAATGGGCCGCGCGGCGACTCGGTGCAAAGCCAGATATAAATAGGGACGGCGCGGCGGTTTTAAAGGTCTACGCCCAGGGTATTGCCCTCGTAGACGATGGGGACAAAAGCCAGGGGGCCCACACACCCCTCGGGGCCGTTGAGCGCCCGTCCAGAGAGCAGGTCAAATTCGATCCCATGGACCGGGCAGCGCAACACCTCGCCCTGGACGCTGGCCTTATGCAGCGGCGCCTCCATGTGCGGGCAGCGGTTGACCAGCAGGTAGGTCCGCCCCTCCTCCTGCAACAACAGAAGCTCCTGCCCCGCGAGCCGAAAGACCCGGCGGTAGCCATCGTAGAGCTGGTGCAGAGTTTCCAATGCCTGATACGCCATGATTTTGCCCCCGAGAGCCATCAATTCCGCTAGACTAGCACACCCCGTACGCCAAACTGTTGAACCACCCGACCGACGCGAGCCTCGCCATGCCCTCCCAGCAATACCTGGAACAGCTCAAAACCCTGTCCAACCGGCTGGTGGCACTGCAGAAGCCGATCCGTATCCTCGATGCCATCAAGTGGACGCCCGAGATCGAACAGGCCTTCCACGCCAGTGGCGGCAAGGCCCTGCCCAAGGTAGGCCCGGAGTATTACCAGCGCCAGGCCCTGGGGTTTGACCCCGAGCGCCTGGACCGCGAACTGTTGGCCCTGGATCGGGACATCAAGCGCCAGTTGGGCCGGGGCGATGCCCTGGGCAAGATTCTCAAATCCACGGTGGAGCAGTATCAGTTGGTGGTACAGCTGCTGCGCCACCGCGGGCGTGCCGAGTTCGGGGACTACAGCCGTCAGCTCTACGGCTCCGCCAGTGACCGCATCCGGGGTGACCGGAAGACCCTGCGCACCCTGGGCGAACGACTGTGCGACATTTTCTCTCTGCCCGCCGTGGAGCACCTGAACCGGCCCTACCCCCGGGATATTGGCGCGGAAACCGCCGTCGCCATGCTGCGCCAACGGATGGACCGCTACTTTGGCCCGGGCCAGGTGAAGGTCAGCATCAGCGATGACATTGTCTCCGATGCCGCCGCCGGGGGCGATACCATCAAGGTCAATCGACGCGCTTCATTCTCCGAGCTGGACATTCAGGTGCTGGAAGTCCATGAGGGCTGGGTGCATATTGGCACGACTCTCAACGGCCGTGAGCAGCCCTGGGCCACCTGGCTGAGCGTGGGCTCGCCCCGGATAACCGGCATCCAGGAGGGCATGGCGGTCCTGATGGAAACCCTGACCTTCAGCTCTTTCCCGCAGCGGGCCCGACGGGTCAGCGACCGGGTGGTGGCGGTGGACCTGGCAGAACAGGGGGCGGATTTCTGCGAGGTGTATCGCTATTTTCTGGAGCGCGGGGTCAGTGAGCACGACAGCTATCGGGTCACCCAACGGGTGTTTCGCGGCGGCCAGGTCAGTGGCGATCGGGGCGCGGTTTTCACCAAGGATATTTCTTATGTGAAAGGTTTTGTGGAAAATGTAAACTTTATCCGCAGCGCCATTCAGTCCGGGGTTCCGGAGATCATTCCGATGTTGTTTGTGGGTAAAGTGACCCTGGATGATCTGCCGCTACTGTACGAACGCTACCTGGAAGGTGTAATCTCCGCCCCCCGGCATTTGCCGCCGATGTTCCGCGATCTGAATGGGCTTTATGTCTGGTTCGGTTTTTCGAGCAGTCTGTCGCTGATGAACATCGCACGGGTGCAGCAGCATTTCAGCAAGCTTTTTGAGCAATTACCGGCCACTGCCCCGCTGTATCCGGGCTTGAACAACGGCAAGCGCGACGCCGAATTGGATTGACGTTTTCAGATTATGATGCATTACAAGATTGTCCTGACGGGCAGCGGCATTTTGGTGGACCACTATGGCAGCCCGGAACCGGTGATGGGCTTTGTCACTTGCCGTCTGTTGAAAGCGGATTCGGAGAAGCTGGCGATTGCAACGGTCAAGCGCGATATTCTGGTGCAGTGGAATCAGAGTTTTAATGCGGACCGTAAGGCGGGATTACCGAAACTGTCGGTGGAGCATATTGCGACGGTTCACCCTCTGCTGACCCGCAAGCCGAAGCACGATTTCTACTTTTACGTCTCGGACGAACAGCGCGAGGCGCATCTGGAACACTTCACCCAACCCAAACGCCGCTGGTTCAAAAAAGCCTAGAGCATCCATGTAGTGTACTTGACTTGGGCACCTTGTAGAACGCCCGTCGGCTACGGGGAAGGCTGACTGCAGACCCGCCGTGAACCCATCCCTGGGGGCTTCTCGTCGGCTCCCTGCCTCCGAGAGTCTGCAGTCAGCCTTCCCCGCATCCGACTCTGTGCCACAACTGGTAATCAGTAGGTCGGATTAGGCCTTAGCCGTAATCCGACAATTTCCTGCCAAGTCCGCGTAGGGCGCGGTAAGCGCAGCGCACCCGCCGTAAATACACGCGATGCAACTCAACCTCGAGACCTCATAGCTCAAGACCAAGGGACAAAAGGCATCAAACCTGAGGCAAACACCAATCAATCTCCGTCTCACCTCGCTCAACGAGATACCGATTCGCCTGCGAAAAATGCCCGCAACCAATAAAGCCTCGGTGAGCGGACAAGGGTGAGGGGTGGACCGACTTCAGAACCAGGTGTTTATTGCGATCCACAAAGGCCGCTTTTTTCTGGGCGTAGCTGCCCCACAATAGAAATACCACGCCCTCGCGCTCCCGATTGACCAGATCAATCGCCCGGTCGGTGAACGCTTCCCAGCCCTGGCGCTGGTGCGAACCCGCCCTGCCCTGCTCGACGGTCAGGGTGGCGTTGAGGAGCAGGACGCCCTGCTCGGCCCAGTGTTGCAGGCAGCCGTGGTTGGGTGCGGGGCAGCCGAGGTCGCGTTCGAGTTCTTTGAAGATGTTTTTGAGCGACGGCGGTGGCGCGATGCCGGGTTGCACGGAGAAGCAGAGGCCATGGGCCTGGTTGGGGCCGTGGTAGGGGTCCTGCCCGAGGATGACGACTTTGACCTGCTCAAGGGGCGTGCTATTGAAGGCGTTGAAGATGTGTCTGGAGGGCGGATAGATGACTTTGCCCTGTTGTTTTTCGCCGCGCAGAAACTGCTTGAGTTGTTGCATGTAGGGCTGCTGAAATTCGGGTTCCAGGTGGCTCAACCAACTGGGTTCAAGATCGATTTTCTTTTGCGCGTCCGCCATAACGTTTCCCAAGCTGTTTTGTCAGCGCATCAATTTAGCATTGATCCCCTACCGAGAAAACCGCCCCAGCATCAAGCGCACAGACGGCGGGTGCGCTGCGCTTACCGCGCCCTACGCAGAGCATAGGGGCGGTAGCGAGTGAGATAGCCTAGATGCAGTATTCTTTCAGGGGCGGGAAGCCGTTGAATTCTACGGCGCTGTAGGAGGTCGTGTACGCGCCGGTGGAGAGCCAGTAGAGGCGGTCGCCGATGGCCAGGTTCAGCGGCAGCGGGTACTTGTGGTGCTCGTACATGATGTCCGCGCTGTCGCAGGTCGGGCCGGCGATCACCGCATCTTCCAGCTCGCCCTTCTTCTCCACATAAATCGGAAACTTGATCGCCTCATCCAGCGTTTCGATCAGGCCATTGAACTTGCCCACATCCGTGAACACCCAGCGGTGCAGCGCCGTGCGCGATTTGCGGGAAATCAGCACCACTTCACTGACCAGAATACCGGCGTTGGCAATCAGTGACCGGCCCGGCTCGATGATGATCTCCGGGAAGTCCTTGCCAAAGTCTTCCTCCAGAAAACGGGTGATTTCCTGAGCGTAGGTCTGCAGATCATTGGTGCGGGTCATGTAGTTGGCCGGGAAGCCGCCGCCCATGTTGATCATCTTCAGCTCAATGCCATCCTCTTCCTTCAGGCGCTCGAAGATCACTTTCACCTTGCCCAGCGCAGCGTCCCAACTGCTGATCTCGCGCTGCTGGGAACCCACGTGGAAGGACACACCATAGGGCTCCAGCCCGAGATCACGGGCGAGAATCAACAGGTCCATGGCCATGTCGATTTCACAGCCGAACTTGCGCGACAGGGGCCAGTCGGCGGTCAGGGTACCCTCGGTCAGAATGCGTACGTAAATACGGGCACCCGGGGCCGCCCGGGCAATATTGCGCAGGTCCGCCTCGGAATCCGTGGCAAACAGGCGTACACCTTTCTCGTAGAAGTAGCGAATATCGCGGCTTTTCTTGATGGTGTTGCCGTAACTGATCCGCTCCGGTCCGACACCAAAGCTCAGGACCTTGTCCAGCTCGTAGATGGAGGCGATGTCGAAGTTTGCGCCACGCTCGGTCAACAGCTTGAGGATGGCCGGTGCCGGATTGGCTTTCACCGCATAGTAGATATTGGCGTAGGGAAAGTTGTCTTCCAGTTCCTGATAGGCCGCATCAATGGTCGCGGTGTCGATCACGACAAACGGCGTGTCTTTGGTATCCGCAAAACTTTTCAGGCGAGCAAAGGTTTCCGGGCTGTAGTAGTCCTGCAGCTGAATGTGCGAATCGGTCATGGCACCCCCTGGGCGTCGAAAATAGCGTCATCCGGCAAGGCGCGCCGGGGATCGCGGGCGGCGATTTAATACACGTTTTCGCCACTTGGCAAGCACTATTTTAGACCCTGGGGCGGGATTCTGCAGAAAGGGTTCAGGAAGGGAGTCGGCCCGCGGGAAAACCCGCGCGGGCCGTGATCTCGGACGAAATTTAGCTCTCTTCGCCGGTGATCATTTTGCGCTGCTTCTCGACCAGAGCGGTCAGGGAGTCGCGCACAATCTGCAGGCCTTCGCGCAGAATGTCTTCTTCAATCAACAGCGACGGCAGGAACTTCAGCACCTGGTCATCGGCGCCGGCGGTTTCCATCACCAGGCCACGGGTGAAAGCTTCCTGGGAGGCTTCATTGGCCATACCGGCGGCCAGCTCCAAACCCCAGACCATACCGACACCGCGAACCTGCGGCTCGAGCTCGGGGAAGTCCGCTGCCATCTTCTTCAGCTCTTCCTCGATGATATTGCCTTTGTACTCGACCACTTTGCCCATGTCGTCGTTGTCCCAGTAGCTCAGCGCCTGGGTAGAGGCCACAAAGGCCAGGTTGTTACCGCGGAAGGTACCGGTGTGCTCACCGGGAGACCACTGGTCCAGCTCCGGACGCATCAGCAGCAGAGCCATGGGCAGACCACCACCGATGGACTTGGACAGAGTGACCATGTCCGGGTGGATTCCGGCACGTTCAAAGCTGAAGAAGGTACCGGTGCGACCGTTACCCACCTGAATATCATCGATGATCAGCAGGATATCGAATTCGCGACACAGCTCTTCCAGACGCTTGAGCCATTCGACGCTGGCGACATTGATGCCACCCTCGCCCTGTACGGTTTCCACAATCACCGCCGCCGGCAGGTCAACACCACTGCTGGGGTCGGACAGGAACTTGCGCATGTATTCGATGGAATCCACGCCCTCGCCCAGGAAACCGTCGAACGGCATAAAGGCCGTATTGGCGCGCGAACCGTAGGATTCGTCTTTATAGAAATAGTTACCGGTGACGCCCAGCGCACCCATGGTCAGGCCATGGTAGCCGTTGGTGAAGGCAATCACGTTGGAGCGACGCTTGATCATACGGGCCAGTTTCAGCGCGGTTTCCACGGCATTGGTGCCGGTGGGGCCGGTGAACTGCATTTTGTACTGCAGACCGCGGGGCGCCAGGATGGTGTCGCGGAACTTGGTCATGAACTCGCGCTTGGCCATGGTCGCCTTGTCCAGACCGTGCACGATGCCCTTGTGCTGCAGATACTCGATCAGCGCTTCGGTGATTTTCGGGTTGTTGTGCCCGTAGTTCAGGGTACCGGCGCCGGCGAAGAAGTCGATGAAGCGATTGCCGTTTTCGTCGAACAGTTCCGACCCTTCGGCCTTGTCAAATACGACGGGGAAGGAACGTACATAACCACGAACCTCAGACTCCATCTCTTCAAAAATTCTCATCGAATAATCCTCATTATCATCACTGGGTGAATGGCTTCATCCGGGCAAAAAACGACCTCGCCAGCGGACGAGATCCACTGCACCGGGCAGCAAATCCGCCTGAAAAGAATTGCATAGTTTACAAACCTTTAGAGCTCAAAGCAAGTTCACCGCTCCGCCCAACCGCCCGCAAAGTCAGGAACCACAAGGGTTTACGTGAATTTCGGGCAAAAAAAACCCGGCTCTCAGAGCCGGGTTTTTCGGGATCGCCGAGCGATGCTTACAGCTTGCCGCTGTTCTCGCCCAGGTACTTGGCCACACCTTCCGGAGAGGCGTCCATACCCTTGTCGCCCTGGTTCCAGCCTGCCGGGCATACTTCGCCGTGCTCCTGGTGGAACGCCAGCGCGTCAACCATACGCAGCATCTCGTCAACGTTGCGGCCCAGGGGCAGATCGTTCACTACCTGGTGACGAACCACGCCGTCCTCGTCGATCAGGAAGGAGCCGCGGAAAGCCACGCCGCCTTCGGATTCAACGTCGTAGGCCTTGCAGATTTCGTGCTTCACGTCGGCGGCCAGGGTGTACTTGACCGGGCCGATGCCGCCCTGATCCACCGGGGTGTTGCGCCAGGCGTTGTGGGTGAACTGGGAGTCAATGGAGACACCGATCACTTCCACGTTGCGCTTCTGGAACTCCTCGACGCGGTGGTCAAAGGCAATCAGCTCGGACGGGCACACGAAGGTGAAGTCCAGCGGGTAGAAGAAAACGACCGCTTTCTTGCCCTTGATGGCAGAAGCCAGGTTGAACTCGTCAACAATTTCTCCGTTACCCAGAACGGCGGCGGCTGTGAAATCCGGTGCGGGTTTACCAACTAATACGCCCATATTTAATCTCCTGATTAAGTTGACATTAAGGGTGAAAAACGCCCGTATCTGTGGCTCCGGCATTGGCTCGAGGTGAGATGCCAGATCACAAATACTCGACAAAACAATGATTTAGCGGCCACCAGCTCGGGTTGTGGTCACCGCTGATTCGCATGAGATCGCAGGCCGACATCATACAGACCGAAAGGTTTGTGTTCTATTGATTTTATAAATGACCGTGAAAGGCCTGAACTATATAAAATCTGACTATCACCCGAGCCTCACAGATAGCAACACAAATGTTAATTATTCTCACGCATTATTGACACAAATTCTCATTAGCATTAACATGCAAATGTTCGTCAATCGTGCTCCGGGGTATTTGGCTATGTATGTCTGCGTCTGCAAAGGCATTACCGACCATCAGATCAAAGATGCAATCTACGCAGGTGCCACCACCTTGGGCAAGCTGCGCAAAGCGTTGGGCGTCGCCTCCCAGTGCGGCAAGTGCACCTGCCTGACCCGTGAGCTGATCGACGAAACCCTGCCCCAGGCCGAATACGTCGAAGCCCAACCGCTGCACTACGCGGTGGCGTAACTCCGGGCCCTTCAAGCGCACTGAAAATCAGTCTTATTCAGATTCACTTTTCCCTTGCACATCAAGCACTTAGGGGTTAGTCATTACTTGACAGCGTCACCGTCTCAGCCCAGACTCGAAGGTTGAATATCCCATTCGCCCACCTATCGACGGAGACGGCTATGAAAGGCGACGCTAAAGTCATCGAAATTCTCAACACCTGCCTCGGCAATGAACTGGTAGCCATCAACCAGTACTTTCTTCACGCTCGCATGTACAAGGACTGGGGGCTGAAAGAGCTGGCCGATCACGAATACGAAGAGTCCATCGACGAGATGAAGCACGCCGACATGCTGATTGAGCGGATTCTGTTTCTGGAGGGGCTCCCGAACCTGCAGGATCTGGGCAAGCTGCTGATCGGTGAGAACACCCAGGAAATGCTGGCATCCGACCTGAAGCTCGAACTGAAGGCCATTCCCGACCTGCGTGCCGGGATCGCCTACTGCGAGTCGGTACAGGACTACGGCAGCCGGGACCTTCTGAAGAACATCCTGACCTCGGAAGAAGAGCATGTGGACTGGCTGGAAACCCAACTGTCACTGATCGACAAGGTGGGCATCCAGAATTACCTGCAGTCCAAAATGGACAGCGACGGCTGATTGGTCAGTTCAACAACCCCAGCACACCGATGGAGTAGGCCCGGCGCTCTTCAGCGCCGGCCAGCTCTTCGGGCTCCACGAGGCTGCCCAGCGTGAGCCCTTCGCGCTGAAAGCGGGTATCGCCAGTCCCCCGATCAAAGCTCACCGGCACCACGCCGTCGAACTGATAGGCGATGATATCGCCTTCATCCACACCGACGCTCACCGGGAAACTCAGACGGACCACCCCGGACTGCTCCGCCTCGACCGGCAGACTCTCCCAGACCACAACCAGACTGTCATCCACCGGGCGCAGTACTTTCACCACCAGTTGGCCCGGCGACTCGAAGTAGCCCGCCACCCCCGTCAGGGTGCCTGACCTGGGAATCGGGTTGGCCAGATCAACCAGCGTGCGGGATTCCTCCCCCCGGTGAGCGCGACTGACCAGCTCCCCGCCAACGTAGTCGAGCAGGTCGGACTGCAACAGAAAATCCCGGTAACTGTCGATCTGGGACTGTACAAAGTCCCGTACCAGGCCACGAAGCTGGGACGACTCCTGGGCGCGCGAGCTCTTTTCCGTGGACAACACATCGATCACCCGGTTGCGCTCCTCCAGCTCGGCACGCAGTTGCTCTTCGCGTACCCGCATGTCGGTGATTTCATCGCTGGCCTGATCCAACTGCCTCTGCAACTGGTTATTTTCATCCCTCAGCGCCTTCACATTGGGCTGAGTGAGGCAGGCCGTCAGGCTCAGGGTCACGATCAAAGGCGAGATTCGTCTGGCGATCACCGCTGATTTCATGCTGTTCTCTCTTTTGGGTCGTTACGGCCGTGTTGGGATGGTTTTCCCTGATCAGCCGCCGATCTGAAATGACACGCTGGACAGCGCCTCTCCATCCGAGACCAGGTCCAGATGATAGCCGCCCTCGACAAAACCGGTCACCGGGCGCTCAAGTCGAAAAAACCGGGCTCCCTCATCCCCCTGGACGATCACCGGTACCAGTGCAATCTGCAGTTGGCGGGAGCCGTCATACAGAATAGCCTGTATGACCGAGCTTGTCTCACCGAAATTCCGGTAGGCGAACCCCGCATAGAGCACTCGGGCTGGCGCCAGCGTTCCCTGCTGCTCTCCCTGCAGGTTGTCCATGGGCTCAGAGCTGACTTGTGCCTGCTCAATGGTCGGCTGCTGGGCAAGGTCCCGACGCTCACTCCACTCGACCTCCAACGCGAGCAGGGCGCTGCTGTTGGCAAATTCGTTGCGCGCTTCGCGCAACTGCTCACCCGCGCCCTCCAGGTCGTCATTGGCCAGCCGGGTTTCGATCGCGCTGATCCACTCCTGTAACCGCGCCTCTCGAGCCGCCCGGGCCCGGCGTTCGGCTTCCGCCTCCTGAAGGCGGGACTGTTGTGCCTCCAGTCGCTCACGCTGCAGGGCCAGCTTCTCACTGTCCGGGAATTCGGTCATGGCCCGATCGATTTCCAGCAGCGCGGCTGCCAAATCGCCCTGCCCGGCCAATGCCTCCGCCGCGTCGCTCACCGCCGCAATTCGTTCATCCCGACTCGGCTGCGCTACAGGCTCATCGGATTGCGGCAGATTCACCGTGACCGGATCCGACGGGGGCTCGTCTCTGTCCGTCCCGGACGCCGCGTCTTCTTCAGGGACCTGAGGCTCTTCAGATGCGTCACCCACTGAGCGCTCAGCGGTCATTTCCTCGGCAAGCGCCGTCTCCGGATCGTTGGGGGCGGTTTCCTGCTGCCCCTCAGCGACGTCAAGCTCGGGCGACGACCTATCATCGGTCTGTGCCACCGTCTGACCAGCATTGGAGTCACCCGCCGCCCTGGACACCGGCTCCGGTTCTTCAGCCACTAGGCCGGGAGTTTCTCCCTCTGACAGCCGTGGAGCCACTCGGCGCTCCCACTCGGCGCGCAAAGGCTCTTGCCAGACATAAACCCCGATACCGACCAGCAGCCCAAACAGGAGGACCCAGCCCCACACCCCCTGGCGGGGTTCGCCCGCATTATTCTCCCGGTCAATACGGTCCTCATCGTGAACTGCCAGGTAATCACCGGAAACGCCGAGGTCCGCATCAGCCCCCGCCTCACCGCCACTCGAGGACTCGGCCATGACCGCCTGAGGCTGAACCAGCGTGGGCGATTCACCGTCGGCTTCGTGCAGCAGGGACCGCTCTCCCGCCCGTTCGAGGGCGTCCAGCGTGTCCCGATCGAAAGCCTCCAGGGCCTCCACCAGCTCATCCCCCGTCTGGAAGCGATCCTCCGGCGCTTTGGCCAGAATCCGGTCTATCAGGGGCTGAAGCGCCGCCAGATGCTCCGGCAAGCGCGGGATGCTGTCAGAAATGTGCATCACGCCTATGGCGACCGCGGAGTCCGAGTCGTAGGGGAGGTGTCCGGTCAACAGGAGGAAGAGAACCACCCCGAGACTGTACAGGTCGGAACGACTGTCCACGGCCGCGCCCCGGGCGTGCTCGGGGCTCATGTAGTGCGGCGTGCCCACCGTGGTTCCGGTCTGGGTCATGGCGGAGGTCTGATCCACGATGCGGGCGATACCGAAATCCATCAACACCGCGCGCCCGTCCTCGGCATGCAGCATGATGTTGTCGGGTTTTACGTCCCGGTGCACACAGCCCTTGCGACCCGCATAATCCAGCGCCCGGGCGACATCCTTGATCACGCCGATGCACTCATAGAGGCTCAGCTCAAAGCGGCGGTGCTTCAGGTCCCGGCCCGGAACGTACTCCATGGACAGAAAGTGGTTGCCCCGATGCACACCGACATCGTAGACCGTGACAATATTCGGGTGAACCAGACGGCTGACTATACGGGCTTCGTGCAGGAATCGTTCGCCGAAGGTCGGGTCGCGGGAGAGGTGGGGGTCCAGAACCTTGAGCGCCACTTCGCGCTCGAAACTTTCCTGGATCGCCAGATACACCCGGGCCATACCGCCTTCGCCCAGGGTGTCGATGATTTTATAGCCGGGTATCTGCATGCGTTGCCAAGGGTGCCGGGACCGGACTCGGTTGATTTTCTGCTGCCCGGGAGGCGATAACCTCGCGCGGCAGTCAGCGCTCTTCGAGCATTTTTACCAGATTCCGGAAGGTTTCGCGATTGTCCTGGTTCAGCCCCATCAATATCTTGTGGGCTTCAATCACCTTTTCCTTTACCTGCTGCTCCTCGGTGGCATCCATCGCCAGGGGCTGCTCAGGCTGCACCGGTGCTTCCAGGTCACTCACGATGGTGAAGATTTCCTGGAATCCCATGGTCTGCAGCAGCCGGTTGATACTGTCATTATTGGAGAAAATGACCGGCGTAATGCCTTTCTCCTCGCGCCCCTGCAGGGCAATCTTGGCCATCAGCCCCAAGGTGGTGCTGTCGATGGCTTCCGCCTCGGACAGATCGAACATCACATCACAGAAATCGTCCCGGCTGAACATGGTATCAATAAACTGGTCGAACGAAATGCACAGCGTCAGCCTCACATCACCAACCATTTTGATGACGTAGACTCCCGCGTGATCCGCAACCAAAATCTGACCGGGACGCATGCGTAATTACCTCTTGATAACCGTCATAATCGCGATGTCGTCAGGCGTTTCACTGACATCCTCAATACCCAGCGCCGAACACACAGATTCCAGGCTGTCGCCGTGATCTCGCACGATCTCCAGCAACCTGTCCTCCTTGTCTTTGAGCACTTTCGGCGGCAATACTTCCAGCACTCCATCCGAAAAACACACCAGAGAAAACTGCTCCGGCAGCTGTGTCTGGTAAATTTCCCAGTCAGGATGGGCAAAGATACCCACCGGCTTGCCGTTCCCGGTCAGAAACCCGGCCCCTTCCGGGGTGATCAGAATGGGCATCGGCAGGTGGCCCGCTACAACATAACGCATTTCCCGTGTCTGAGTATCAATGACTCCGACAAAAAAGGTCAAATGGTGGTTCAGCCGGGTTTCATTCAGTTCGCGGTTGATCTGCTGCAACATGGTGTTCGCACCATCCTCAAACGACTGGGCATCGCAGAACAACCCCTCTTCTCGCACCATACGGCTGACCAGGTGTTTCAGCCAGATGGTCACAAATGCCGAGGAGGCGCCGTGGCCGGACACATCGGCCAGATAAAACGCCAGATACCGATGTTTTAGGTAGGCATAGTCCACAAAGTCCCCGCTGAGGTACAGCGATGGCGCTATGTGGTGGGCGACGTGATAGCCCTCCGGGGTATCCAGGGGAACCGGCAACAACCGCTGCTGAACCTGGCGCCCCGCCTGTTGGTCGCGTTCGAGCACCCGAAGATTCTCCCGCAGGCCCCGGTTGGCGAACTCCAGCTTGTCCCGGTAGCGTTGATTCTGGACCAGCAGGTCGCACCGCTCCAACGCCCGGCGCACCGAGTGCACCAGCATTTCCATGTCGACAATGGGTTTGATCAGATAGTCGCTGGCACCGAGCCGCAGGGCGGAGACCACATCGCCCATCACTCCAGCCCCGGAGACCACGATTACCGGCAGATCCGGCGCGTCTTCGTGCAGTGCCTGGAGCACCTGAAGACCGTCCAGGCCGGGCATTCTGAGGTCGGTAATGACCAATTCCGGCTTGTGCTCGCGAAACACCGCCAGCCCGGACGGGCCATCGGTCGCCTCCAGCACCTCAAACCCGCTGTCTTCGAGATAGGCCACGATACTCTGGCGGACCGGCGCGTCGTCGTCGATGATCAGCAGTTTTCTGCTCGCGTCGGTCATCTCGTTGTCGGTCCGGGTGCCGGAAAAGTCATGGGTTGCATAAGGCGCAATACACTACTCCCTTCTCCGGGTCGGCGCAAGCTGTTCAAACGGCGTTTTATAGACTAAGTTTAACCGGGGAAACCGACCGCCGAGCGGTTCTCCCACTGACGTCAAACCCATCCGGAGGGCCAGAGATGACCGTCGACAGAGCGCATCAGGAGAAGCGGGATTTCATCCGCATGAAAATCGATACCCCACTCAGGGCGCAGATCAGTGGCGAGGGGGTAGCGGCAGAAGGGCTCTGCCATGAACTGAGCGGTGGCGGCATGCAACTGGCCACCGAGCACTATCTGGAGCCCGGTACCGAGCTGGAAGTGACCATTTCCTCCGAACACGGCCAGGCCCCTACCCTGAAGGCCAAAACCCATGTGGTCCGGACGGAGACCGACGGCAAGGTACACCGGGTCGGATTGGAAA
This sequence comes from Marinimicrobium sp. LS-A18, assembly GCF_000463525.1. Classification (NCBI taxonomy): domain Bacteria; kingdom Pseudomonadati; phylum Pseudomonadota; class Gammaproteobacteria; order Cellvibrionales; family Cellvibrionaceae; genus Marinimicrobium; species Marinimicrobium sp. LS-A18. The sequence continues at coordinate 231,301 of NZ_AWEP01000002.1, read as the reverse complement.
TTCTGGAAATCCTCCACTGACCCACCCCGGACGGCCGACACCGGGTGACGACCTTTCTTTAGAAGGGGTCGCCGCCCTCTTCGTCAAAATCACCGTATTCGGACATATCCATATCCGAGCCAAAGTCATCCTCGACTTCGCCGTCGTTGACCAGGAAGTCACGACGCTGCAGATAGGCATCGCGAATGAAAATGTAATGGTCACCGGTGAGGTGCTTCTCGAGCTCCATCAGCTCCGAGCGCTTATTGATGTAATACAGTGCGACTGTGCTGTTCCGGGTGCGCGTGTGATCCACATAAAACAGCGGGTCGGATAGCCAGTCGACCGGCAGGGCCAGGGTATCGCGAACGGTGCTTGACCCCAGAATCGGCAACACCAGGTAAGGCCCCCGGTCAAAGCCCCAGACCGCCAGGGTCTGCCCGAAGTCCTCATGGTCACCATTTTCCAGCCCCACGTGCTTGGCCACGTCAAACAGCCCGCCCACACCCACGGTGCTGTTGATCAGAAAGCGGCCCGAGTCGTGAAATGCCGACCCGGGCTTGCCCTGGAGCACACCGTTGAGCGCACTGGGCACTTCCAGCACATTATTGAAGACATTGCGGACCCCGGCCTGGACAAATTTCGGGGTAATGAAGCGATAGCCACGGGTGACCGGCTTGAGCACAAAGCGGTCGGCGGTCATATTGAAGGCGTGAATACGGCGGTTGAAGTCCTCCCAGGGGTCCTCAAACTCGTCGTCGGCCAGGGCCAGCCCGGACAGGCTGAACAACAAAAGCACGGCGGGAACCTTGATCCATCTCAGGGCCACACGGCGGGGGTCAATCACTACAAGCTACCTCTGTCGGCTGCTTCGAACGCATCGAAGGCTGGGATGTGGTGTCGTGCGGGAGGGCCGGATGCATGTTCCTTATACGGCAGCGGTCAACGCCTCCAAGACGTCAGTGTAACGGTAGATGCTAACATTGATCTGTAAAAAAGTGTTAGCCCCAGCGCGCGGTAGCGCCGGGGCCTGGTCATACAAAATGATCAGAACGACAGGCTCATGCCAACGCCCAGATACTGATCGTCACGGTCGGCACCATTCACGAGCAAGTCACTGGTCTCGTTGGTGTAGTAGCCGTACAGCTTGGTGTTGTCGGTCAGTTTGTAGTCCGCACCCAGGCTGATGGCCTCACCGCCACTTTCATTGATGTCGGAGCTCCCGGCCTGCGCTTTGAAAGACCAGACATCGGTGGCCTCCCACAGAACGGAGACGAAGGCACCATCTTCATCGGTGGTGGCGTCTTCATAGGTTTCGAACAGGGCGCCCACATGGATATTGTCAATGGAATAACGCGCCACCAGGCGGGTCAGGTCCGCGCCTTCTACCTGCACGTCGGTATCCTGAGCCACGGCCAGGTACAGACCCGCATTGCGATAGCTGATCGTCGCGGAAACACCCGGATCAACGCCGTCTTCTTCACTGGCGATGTACGCTACCGACCCGGCAAAGTACTCGCCAAACACCGGACTTTTGTACTGCACCACGTTGTTGGCGCGCACTTCACCGGCGAACAGGTAGTTGATGTCCCCTTCGAGGTCGTTGAACAGATCGACCTTGTCTTGCGCACTTTTCAGTGGGGTGTTCACCTTACCCACCATCAGGGTGCCGGCCTTGCCGCGCACGCCCACATAGATATCCCGCTGACTGAAGGTCTGACCGCCCTTGTCGCCATCGTCCACCTGGGTTTCGTATTCGAACTGGAAAATGGCTTCCAGCTCGTCGGTCAGCGTTTCCGAGCCCTTAACGCCAATGCGTGAAGCGCTACTGACCAGCTCCATTTTACTGTCGCCTGACTCATCCGCATGCTGCAGAGAGACGTTGGCCTTGCCATAAACGCGGAAATCCGCCATCGCCAGGCCCGGAAGGCTCAATGCCAAAGCCATTGGCATCACAATCTTTTTCATGAATACTCCTAACTCACAGTCGGGTGTTTAAATGGGTTGCAAAGACAACCAGAGTCACTACCACGTCATTTGAAAACCGGGCTATTCTACCGAAAATCGGCTCAAATATGTCACTTTGGTGTCGGTTCAATGTCCGTTACGTGAACATTTTATGTCGTAAAAATGACATTTTTATGACAATCTGTGATTCATTGCGCGCCGCCCCCGTCCTGACCGGGCCGGCACCGCCGGGCTTCGCTTTTTCCCGGCGAACCGACTACAGTAATTAGTGTCAGGCCGCGATTGGCGTCCCGACCACTGACGCATCAACGATTGTGCGGCTATTCTCTTGATGTCTTACTCTTGAAATAGCCCAGATGCCTGTAAAATACCAATTTCCGTCGGCACTTACGGATTATTCATGGCCACATCGCTGAAAGTATTGTTTATTGAAGACTCCGAAGCAGACGCCGAGCTCACCACCGCTGAGCTGGTTCGCGGCGGTTTTGATCCTCACTGCCATCGGGTCGAAACGGCGCCAGAGCTAGAAGCGGCGCTGGAGCAACCCTGGGACCTGATCATCTGCGACTATCGCCTGCCGCGTTTCAGCGCCGAGGATGCGCTGGCCGCGCTGAAGCGAAGCGGACAGGACCTCCCGTTCATCATCATGTCCGGCGCCGTGCAAGCCGAAGATACCGTCAACCTGCTCAAGCAGGGTGCCCACGACTTCATGGACAAGTACGCCCTGGCCCGCCTGCTGCCCGCCGTCGAGCGGGAACTTCGGGAGGCGGAAATTCGCGCCAAACGGCGCAAGGCCGAAGAGCGGGTCAGAGTGCTGTCCCGTGCGGTTGAGCAAAGCCCGGTTTCGGTCGTGATCACTGACCCCGGCGGCAACATCGAGTACGTGAACCCCCGGTTTGAGGAACTGACCGGCTATTCCGCCGAGGAAGCCACCGGCCGCGAGTTGGGTTTCTCCATGGTTGACCAGGACAGCGCCCAGGCTTTATCCGAGCTGTGGTCGACTGTCAGTGGTGGCCGGGAATGGAGTGGCGAGTTCTGCAGCGCCCGCCGGGACGGGCAACTGCTGTGGGAGCAGGTCAGCGTCTCCCCCCTGACCGACACCGAAGACCGGATCACCCACTACGTGGTCATCAAAGAGGATGTGACGGTTCGGCGCAGCTATGAAGAACAACTGTTGCGCCAGGCGCACTACGACCAACTGACCGGGCTGGCCAATCGGGTGCTGATGATCGACCGGATGAGCGTCGCCCTGGAGGCGGCCCAGCGGGATGATCACAAGTGTGCCCTGCTGGTCATTGACCTTGATCACTTCAAGAATGTGAACGACAGTCTTGGACACAGTATTGGCGACAACCTTCTGAAAGAGTCCGCCGGGCGCCTCAGCGGTTGCATCCGCGGCGGCGACACGCTGGTACGGATGGGCGGCGACGAGTTTGTAGTGATCATGCCCAAAGTCGACTCCGCCCGCGAGGCCCAGAAAGTGGCCGAGCAGATCATCCAGCAGTTTGAGCGCCCCTTCACGATCATCGGAAAGCAGTACCGGGTCACCGCCAGCATCGGTATTGCGCTCTACCCCGAAGACGGGAAAAACCCCCACCTGGTTCTGCGCAATGCCGACCTGGCGATGTACAAGGCGAAGGACCTGGGGCGCAACCAATATCACTTCTTCACCGAAGAGATCAATCAGCAATTGATTGAACGGTTGGAGCTCGAGGGACGACTGAGGCGGGTTCTGGAAAAGGGTGAGCTGACCTTGCACTACCAGCCCATCTATTCACTCGAGGGACATTTTGTCACCGGCGTCGAGGCTCTGGTCCGCTGGCGCCAGCCCGACGGCAGCCTGTGGGGACCCTACCGGTTTATTCCACTGGCGGAAGAGATCGGAATGATCCACGCGATCGACAACTGGGTTTTGCGCAGTGCCCTACGGACGATGGCGCCCTGGCTTTCGGATAGCAACGAAACCATTCGCCTGGCTCTGAATATCTCCTCCCAGCAATTGCAGATGCCCGGGTTCCATCAATACGTTGCCGAACAACTGACCGCCAACGGTGTCATGCCCTCACAGCTGGAGCTGGAAATCACCGAGCGAATGCTGGTGGATAATTCCGACTCGACGCAGGAAAACATACAGCGCCTTTGTGACATGGGCGTGCGCCTGTCGATTGACGACTTTGGTACCGGGTACTCTTCGTTGGGCTACCTTCAGAATTACCCATTCCACACACTGAAAATTGATCGCAGTTTTGTCTGCAACATCGGAATTAATACGCATACGGCGCGGCTGATTGACACCATCATCACCATGGGACACGGCCTGGGTATGGAGATTGTGGCGGAGGGGATTGAATCGGATCTTGAGCGTCAGTTTCTGAAAGCTCATGGCTGCGACCAGGGGCAGGGCTATCTGTTCAGTCATCCACTGCCGTTGGAGCAGCTTCGTCCGCTGCTCGAAAAAGCGGTTCAGGAACAGCCGTCGTTTTCAGAAAATCAGCCCGACGGATAAAAGAACTCCCGCAGGGGTTGCTGCGGGAGTCAAAGGTTCACTCTCAAGAGAATGCTGAATTGTTATTTCAACCAGCGCCTCAGGCAGGGGCAATCACCCGCCAACCCATCGCTCTCGCTTTCGCCTCCAACTCCCGTCCACCACTGACCACCGTCGGTTGACCGACGGCACTGAGCATCGGAAAGTCCGACACATCATCGCCATAGGCAAAACAGTGTTCAGGCACAGCGCCCTGAGCTTCCAGGAACTGTGTCAGCGCCTCCACCTTGCCGGAGCCGATGGTCTGGGGCGGGAGAATTTCACCGGTATAGCGCCCCTGATGGACCGCCAGGCGGGTCGACAGCAGATGCTGCACCTGTAACTCCTGCGCAATCGGCTCAAGCAGTGCCGGAAAAGAACCGGATACAAACACCACTTCTCGCCCCGCCCGCTGATGGGCGCGCAGTTCGGCCAGTGGACGGGGGTGATAAAACGGCGCCTGGCCGTGGCGCATTTCATCAAACCAGGCCCTCCCCATGGCACGGACCTCTTGAGGACATCGGCCTTTGAAATGGCGGTAATACAGGCGGTGCAGAAACTCCCAGGAGGCCCCGGGGTGCAAGTGCTGGCGCAGGTCCTGTTCGTAAGCGCGCTGCCCTTCATCGTCACCGGTTCGCTGATACCAGAAGGTCTGAAAGCTGAGCATGCTTTTGATCGAGATCAGTGTGTCGTCTACATCAAAAAACACATACTCTTGTGTCAATGTCGGTAATGCCGTCATGAAAACACCTCCCTGCGACTCAGAAGTTATCGACGCGCTGCAACATCTCGGCATAGGCAGCTGCTGCACTCTGCGCCTGGAGCTGACCGTCCACAAACGCCAGATGCGCCTGTTGCGCCTTGGCCGCCATGGTCGCTTCGCGTTTGCCGATCCGGGCCTTGTCCATGGCGGCAAAGGTGAAGGTCAGTGAGGAGACGTCCATCCCGCACTGTTGCACCACCGCCTCAGTCACAAAGCTCAATTTCCGTGGATTATCCGTGCTCTGCTCCAGAATCCGACACTCAATGGTGGCGGACACCGGAAAGGCAAAGTTGTTGTACTTGACGGACATGTCGTTCAGAACAAAGGCGTAGTCCACTTCGTTGTCGGGAAGAAAATACTGCTCGACAACGGCCAACATCCCCTGACGGGCCGCCTCGATCAGAATCATACCCTGGACGTGCTGACCGCTCTGGTGGTCCTGCATCAACTCGCACTGCTCATCAATCAGCAAATGCATGGTAAAGGAGTCCACGGTCTGCCGGACCGGAACGGAAATCAGGGTATTTTCCGGACGATGCTTGTGGGTCAGACTGGCCGGGGCGCGAGTCGGCAGACTGTGCCACAGGGTAAAATCAAACTGACCTAAGTTGGGCGACTGAGCGGCCTGCTCCAGCAACTGCCTGACATTTTCATCACTCAGCCCCTGACCGGGAACCAACACGGTTCGCCCCTGACCGGGGACCAATGGAATGGACAGACTCAACAGGCCGCGCAAGTTGGAGTAGGTTATGGCATCTTTGCCCTGGACGTAGGCTGAAAACTTGTCACCGACGACAAGTACAATACGCTGTTTCATGATTTCCACCTCAGCTATTTAATGAAATGTGCCCACCAGATCGGTGTGGCATCAAATAGCTCAGTGCAAAAATGCGACCCTTTCGGTACGCTTCGCGTTATTTTTTGAAGTCGAAATTTTTGACAGACTCACAAGATGAAGATAACCGGTTGTTAAATCGAAGGTTTTTGAGTTCGTTTCAGGCGTTGACCGGCAAAATCCCCGCCGTGCCGGAACGGCTGTGCTAGGATTCAGACGGAACGGGCCACCAGGCTGGCCACAAAATCATCAAAATGATCAATAATTAGTCAAAATTATGACGTTCCCGGAATTGTCAACACTCAAACCCGAAAGAAGTGACAACTTTCAGACAAACCTGCCTACAAACAACGTGCAAATGAGGTTTTCGGTGAAAAAAACGCCATTGTTCCGTACATTCCTTCGCCCTATTACCCTTACTCTGAGCGGAGTCGCGCTGCTACTCGCCCTACCTACGGCTGCGGACCAAAGTGTATCGGACGAGCCCCCCGAGACCCCATTGAAATTTATTACCATTGACGTCGCCCCCTGGGCATCCAACAATCCCGAAACCGGGCAAAAGGAAGGCGCCTTCGTGGCGATTGTGGACGCTCTGTCCGAGCTCACCGGGTTGACCATCGAGACCACGCTGACGCCCTTCGCGCGTGTCGATCGGGAGTTGGAGGCTGGTACTCATGACTGCACCATCCTGGTTCCCCGGGACGAATCCATTGTGATTCATGGCGAGCTGGTGGCGGATCATGACGTGGGCATTCTGTCCCACAAAGACAACCCCATTGATGACTATGCCGACCTACAGGGCACCACCATTTCTCTGCTGCGTGGTTCCGCCATATCACCGGAGTTCGATCAGGACGAGGCCATCAACAAGGTGTACGACACCGACTATCTGATCGCGCTGCGCAAGCTGGATCGTCAGCGGGTCGCCGGCGTCGCCGGTGCCATCCCCACGCTCAAGTTCCTGGCCAACGAAAACGGGCTGGGGGATATGCTGGCGCCAGCCCTGAAACTGACCGACATTCCGCTGGTGTTCCAGTGCTCACGCCAATCCACCCAACTGGCGTTGATGCCCGCGCTGAATGCGGCTATTGAAACCCTGAAACAATCCGGCCGTCTGGAAGAAATCACCGATCTGTACCACTTTTAACGGATTATCACTCCATGCTTTTTCGGATTCCCGGCCTTGCCAGCCTGCGTGACCTGAAGCGTTCGGGCATCGGGCAGCGCCTGTTGGTGCAGATCATCCTGTTCAGCTCACTGATCACTCTGGTCGCTACCCTGATACAGCTCTACACCGACTATCACCGCGACGTGGGCACCATCAAGAACCGGCTGGATGATATCGAGGGCAGCTACCTCGGCAGCATCAGCGCCAGCCTCTGGAACCTGGACGTACAGCAGTTGCGTCTGCAACTTGAGGGAATCCATCAACTACCGGATATCCAGTCGGTATCCGTGCGGGAGAGTTCGGATAACGTCGCCGACCCCCTGGCTTTGAGCCGCGGCGAAGGGAACAGCAAAAACGTCATCACCCGGCACTATCCGGTGATCCATATTCTCGCCTCCGGCCCCCGCCAGATCGGCACGCTGACGGTAGAGGCCTCCCTGAGCGAAGTGTACGCCCGCCTGCAGCAGAAGGCCGTGGTCATTCTCTTGAGTCAGGGCGTGAAAACCTTTCTGGTCTCGCTGTTCATTCTTTATATTGTGGCCCGACTGATCACCTCGCACCTGGTGCACATTTCCGATCGGGTCAGTCGGTTTGAGATCAGCCAGCAACAGCCGCCTCTTGCGCTGAACCGGCACCCCCCACCGGAACCCGATGAGCTCGACCAGGTGGTTACCGCCTTCAACACGCTGAGTAAAAACCTGCGCCAGGCCTACGATCATATGCATGAGGTCAACAATGCCCTGGCCAAAGATATCGTCGCCCGCCGTCAGGCCGAGGAGGAGGTCAAACGCCTTAACTCGGTGCTGGAACAACGCGTGCGCCAGCGTACCGCCGAGCTCGAAGCGGCCAATGCCGAGCTGGCCAGCTTCTGTTACTCCGTCTCTCACGACCTGAGAGCGCCACTGCGGCGCATTGAGGGCTTTCGGCGCATTCTGAATGACCGCTACCACGAGCAGGTGGACGACCAGGGGCGGCACTACCTGGACCGCATTGCCGCCGGCACCCGGGAAATGTCCGAGATGATCGACAGCTTCCTGCGCCTGTCCCGGGCGACCCAGGGCGAACTGAAGGTCGAGATTGTCGACTTGTCCGCCAAAGTGCATCACCTGATCAATCAGTATCAAGAGCGCGAGCCAGAACGTGAGGTACACCCGCAAATTCAGGATGATGTACGCGCCCCGGTTGATAGTCATCTGTTCGATATGCTACTAAGTAACCTCATTGACAACGCCTGGAAATATTCCGGTCATCTCCCGGAGACGCACGTCGCGTTCGGTTTTCGAGAGGAGGACGGCGAGCGCATTTACTTTGTCAGTGACCGGGGCGATGGCTTCGACATGCAATACGCCGACCGTCTGTTCGCGCCCTTCAGCCGCCTGCACAAGGCGGAAGAATTTGAGGGAGTGGGTATCGGACTGGCCACGGTTCAGCGTATCATCACCCGACACGGTGGACGAATCTGGGCGGAGTCCCGCCCGGGTGAAGGAGCCACCTTTTATTTCACGTTGTGGGAAAGGAACACTGACCGTGAACAGGGACACCATACTATTAGTTGAGGATGACCCGGACGAGGCCGAGCTCGCGCTGTTCGGGTTTGGCGAGGTTGGCCGTCACTACGACATCCAACTGGTCCGAAACGGGGAAGAAGCCCTGGAATTTCTCTTCGCCACGGGCCGCCATGCGGACCGCGCCACCGAGCGGGCCCCCAGCCTGGTGATTCTGGACCTGGATCTGCCCCGGGTGAGCGGCTTTGAAGTGCTTCGACAGATCCGCTCGACCCCGGAATACCGCTACACACCGGTCGTCATACTGACCACTTCCGATGAGCAGTCAGACATCCTTCAGGGGTACCAGTTGGGCGTCAACAGTTACCTGTGTAAACCCGTGGATTTTGAAAGTTTTGCCGACCTGCTGCAGCAGGTCAGCGAGTACTGGTTGTCCAGCAACACCCAGCCGGGACGACGCCACAATCCCTGACTCACCCCCTGAGCCAACCTCTGTTCCGGCCAGCCCTGAGCCGGCCGGTATCGAGCGCGCCCTTTCCGCTTCGGATCAGGTGCGCTCCGCTTCCAGCGCCTGCCACTGCTTCTCCAGACGTTTGGCGGATACCGGTATGCGCGTTTTCAGTGTCTGGGCAAAGAGCGACACCCGGAACTCCTCCAGGCTCCATCGGTACCCCTGAAGCGCCTCATTCAACGCCAACGCCTGACCGTCGCGATCCGTCCAGAAAGGCTCCAGGCGCTCCCAGAAGGGCGCCAGCTCATCCACCATGCGGCGGTCCTTGTTCGGGTCCAGAGGCGCCTTTTCCAGCCGAATTTCCAGCGCCTGCATATACCGTGGGTACTGGCGCAGCCATTCCTCCGGGGTGCGATACAGCATGCCCGGGTAAAACAGGTGGGCCAGCTGGGTGCGGATATCCGACAGGGTAAACGCCAATGGCAGCTGGGTGCGGTGCTGCTTGAGCTGTTTTTTGATCTTCACCAGGGAGTGCAGACTGGTGGAAAGTACATCCGCCAGGGCCTGGGCCTGTATCACCAGCCCTTCGCGCACCACTCGCTTGCAGCGCTCATAGGCCGGTGCGGTTCGAGGCAAGTCATCCAGCGGTAACCACTGAGCCACCGCCGCCAGCAGCAGGTCATCGACCACCGCATCGCGCTTACCCATCTCCGCCACCGACAGAGCCAGCTCGTCTTTTTTCAGTAGCTCTTTGTGCAGGTACTTTCGGGTCTGGGAAAGTTCCAACAGAATCAGCCGCGCCAGCCCGCGCTGGGTCTGATAGGCGGCATCCGCCGCTTCATCCAATACCACAATGGCCACCGAATCGCGCTTGTCCACCAGTGCCGGGTAAGCCCGTAACTGGATGCCGCCGCGCTTGAGCTGCACCTCCTCCGGCAGTGTATCCCAGTCCCATTGGGTCAGCTGGTCGCGCTCGATGCCCACCGCCGCTGATTGAATCTTCTCCTGGGCCTGCTCCCGGTAGCGCTCGCGCAACACCGCCAGATCCCGACCTCGGGCGATACAGCGCCCCCGCTCGTCCAGCACCTGGATATTGACCCGGTAAAAATCGTCAATACGAGTGTCGTCCCAGGCCTCGGGCGGCACCTCGACCAGGGTCTGGCGCTTGAGCTGATGAGCCAGGGCGTCGGCCAGCGAAGTGTTGTCCGGCTGCATGCCGGCCAAGGCCCGGTCCACCACATCCGGTACCGGCACAAAGTGCTTGCGCCACTGCTTGGGCAACCCCTTGATCAGACTGATGCACTTGTCGCGCAGCAAGCCGGGCACCAACCACTCGAGGCGTTTTTCCGGAACCTGATGCAGCAGGCTGACCGGCACCTGCAGATTCACCCCGTCGTCCTCGTGACCGGGTTCAAACTGATATTTCAGCGGGAAGCTGACGCCGCGCCAGGTCAATGCGTCGGGGAACTGCGCCTCGGTCACCTCTCCGGCATCGCGCTGCATCAGTTGCTCGCGCTCGATAAACAGCAACCGTGGCTGGTCCTGCTCTACGGCTTTGCGCCACTGATCGAAGCTGGCGCGACTGACCACCGAATCGGGAATCCGCTCGTCATAAAACTGATACAGGGCCTCATCATCGGCCAGAATGTCCCGACGCCGACTTTTCGCCTCCAGCTCATCCAGTTCAGCCACCAGACGCTGGTTGTGAACAAAGAATTTTGCCGGCCCGCCCCGCTCCGATTTCTTCGCGTAACGGCCCTCCACCAACGCGGAGCGAATAAACACCTCGCGACAGGTGGCCGGTTCGAGTTCGGTGAAGTCGACGCGTTGCTTTTCGACCAACACCAGTCCGTACAGGGATACCTTTTCGTAGGCCTTCACTCGCCCGCTTTTCGGCTCGTAGTGGGGCTCGAAGTAATGACGCTTGACCAGGTGTCTGGCCGCGCTCAAGGCCCACTGCGGATCAATCTTGCCCACCGTGTGGGCGTACAGCCGGGAGGTTTCCAACAGCTCGGCCGCCACCAACCACTTGGGCGTTTTCTTGAACTGGGACGAGCCCGGGAAAATCATGAATTTGCGATTGCGCGCCCCCAGGTATTCGCGGTCCTCCACATTGAAGCCCAGATTGCCCAACAGACCGGTCAGCAGCGCGCGGTGCACCACCTCATAGTCCGCCGGCTCGCTGTTCTCCTTGAGTTTGAGGTCCCGCAGACTGACCTTTAATTGGTGGTGAATATCCCGCCATTCACGCCAGCGAACGTAGTTCAGAAACTCTTTCTTGCACTGTTTGCGCATCTGATTCTGGGACAGGTCCTGGCGCAACTGTTCGAAATAGTCCCACAGATTCACAAAGCCGAGAAAATCCGATTGCTCGTGCCAAAACCGACGATGGGACTGATCCGCCGCCTGCTGTTTGTCCGCCGGTCGCTCCCGTGGGTCCTGTACTGACAGGGCGCTGGTAATGATCAACAGCTCCCGCACGCAGCCCAGCTCACTGGCGGCCATCAGCATTCTGGACAACCGTGGATCCAGCGGTAGGCGGGTGAGCTGTTTACCGGTGGGGGTCAGGCGCCCCTTGCCATTGACCGCCTGCAGCTCTTCCAACAGCTTGAAACCATCGTTGATGAGACGCCGATCCGGCGGATCGATAAACGGAAACCGATGAATATCCCCCATGCGCAGTTGCAGCATCTGCAGGATCACCGCCGCGAGATTGGTGCGCAGAATTTCCGCATCGGTAAATTCGGGGCGCGCCAGGAAGTCCTCTTCGCTGTACAGGCGGATACAGATCCCCTCCGCTACCCGACCGCAGCGCCCCTTGCGCTGATTGGCGCTGGCCTGGGACACCGGCTCGACCGGCAGGCGCTGCACTTTGGTCCGGTAACTGTAGCGACTGAGTCGGGCAAAACCCGGATCGATCACATAGCGGATACCGGGTACGGTGATAGACGTTTCCGCCACGTTGGTGGCGAGCACCACCCGCCGCCCCTTGTGGGGCGCAAACACCTTTTGCTGTTCGGCCATACTCAAGCGGGCGTAGAACGGCAGCACCTCCAGGTGCTGAAAACCCGCCTGACGGATACTGCGCGCGGCCTCGCGAATTTCCCGCTCACCACTGAGAAACACCAGAATGTCACCACCGCGGGCGCCCTTGCCGACGCTGCGCTCGTGGGTTTCGATTTCGTGAATGGCGTCGAGTATCGGCTGGTAGCTGTCATCCCCCTCGCTCTCGCTGTCCAGCGGCGGCCGATACCAGACATCCACCGGATAGGTACGACCGGACACCTCAATGATGGGGGCATCGTCAAAGTGTTGGGAAAACCGCTCCAGATCAATCGTGGCGGAGGTGATGATGACCTTCAGGTCCGGGCGCTTGGGCAGCAGCTGTTTGAGAAACCCGAGCAGGAAGTCGATATTGAGACTGCGCTCGTGGGCTTCGTCGATAATCAGGGTGTCGTAGCGGGACAGGAAACGATCGTTCTGGATTTCCGCCAGCAGTATCCCGTCGGTCATGACCTTGACCAGGCTCTGCTCACTGGTCTGATCGGAAAACCGCACCTGGTAGCCTACCAGTTCGCCCAGGGGCGACTGAAGCTCCTCGGCAATACGCTGAGCGACGGTGTGCGCCGCCACCCGCCGGGGCTGGGTATGGCCAATCATGCCGCTGACACCCCGCCCCAGTTCCAGACAGATTTTGGGCAGCTGGGTGGTTTTCCCGGAGCCGGTTTCCCCGGCCAGCACCACCACCTGATTATCGCGAATCAGTTCGGCGATTTCGTCCCGCTTGTCGCTGATCGGCAGGTCCGGATAGACGATGGTCTGTGGCCGGTGTTGTTCGCGTTGCTCAAACCGCTGTTGGGAGCGTTGCCATTGTTGCAGCCATTTGCTCTGGTCTTTGTCGACCGGCTGGCCGGCTTTGATCCGCTCCTGGATGGCCTGCCAGCCTTTGGACAGACGAAACCGGTCCCGACTCAGTACGCGGCTGAGGTCGAGGCGTTGGGGAAATTGATCGAGGGTCGGTGTTTCGGATTCAGACATAGCCAGCTCGGATGATTAAGCACGGCATGATAGCAGAGAGGGGCCTTGTATCGCAGGGGGTGCCAGTAGAGAGGTGTCAGATGGCAGCTTCGCATCATATGCTGCGGGTGGTATATAGGGTAACGGCGGATGCGCTTCGCTTATCCGCCCTACGAATGGTGCGGAGGTCGGCGTAGGGCGGATAAGGGCACAGCCCGCATCCGCCGTTCCCAAACGCTCAAGGTTCACATTATTCGAGCAGACTACGCAACATCCAGGCGGTTTTTTCGTGGAGTTGGATGCGCTGGGTGAGGAGGTCGGCGGTGGCTTCGTCGCTGGCTGACTCGACCACCGGGAACAGCGAGCGGGCGGTGCGGACCACCGCTTCATGCCCTTCGACGGAACGTTTGATCATATCCGTCGCGCTCGGAACACCCGGCTCCTCTTTGATGCTGCTCAGCTCGGAAAACTCCTTATAGGTACCCGGCGCCGGGAAACCGATCGAGCGGATACGCTCCGCGATCACATCCACCGCCTCGGCCAGCTCGGTATAGTGCTCCTCGAACATGATGTGCAGCGTCTGGAACATCGGGCCGGTGACGTTCCAGTGGAAATTGTGGGTCTTCAGATACAGGGTATAACTGTCCGCCAGCAACCGCGACAAACCTTCCGCAATCTGTTCACGATCACTCTGTTTGATACCAATATCGATTTCCATGACCTTCTCCTCAATGGATGAATAGCGGCCCCGCCTGACGGGGCCCCGATTGAATTAGCTTGATTGAATATATGCGTGCAGAACAGCACCTTTTCAAGGCCGGGGCGTAAATACGCTTTTATCACATTGATAGCATCGCGCTATGCGACATTTCACCGGCCGTTCGGGTCATCGCTATTGTCATCAAACAGCTGATCGTCACCCAACGGGAAAAGCGGCTCTTCCTCATCCGCTGACGCCGGCTTGGGCGGCGTCGGTTGTGCCGGCGCGGGTTTGTTGGGTGAATCGCTGGGCGACTCCAGTTCCGACTCGAGTTGCTGCATGGGGGGAGGTGCGCCGGTGTCAGACGGCGTGGGTTCATCGTCGGTGTCATCCAACACCTGGGTTTTGCGCCCACCCATGATGGCGCGATAGCCAAAATAAGCGAGCACCAGAAGCAGGCCGTTGGCCAGCACCAGGCTGCCGGCCAGCAGCAGCGGGTGCGTAGGCTCCCGCGGCTCGGCGGTTGCGGTTTCCGGGCCGGCGGGTTCAGTCGCGACCACACTGGGTTCACCCAACGTCAAGGTCGAGGGCGGTGGCTCGCTGTCCTGTCCCTGTCGAGCGCGCTCGGCGGCGGCCACACTGTCATCCAGTTCTTCGCGCAGCGAACCGATCGCATCGCCCAGCGGATCCGGCTTCGGATCACCCTCTTCCGGGTAGGTAAAGTACTGGGTCGGCAGATGCTCTTCAAACGCTCGCCCGTCCACTGTCTGACCGCTGGCCTGCAATGAAATCCGGTAGTTGGCCCGCTCCTCTGGACTCAGCGTATGGCGCCAGATGCCGGGGCTTTCGGCCTTCAGGGTGATCACTTCACTGTGCCCGCCCGAGTGGCGGATGTGGGCCACCACATCGGTTTGCCCGGGGTTGATGGTGTCTTTGCCGTCTACCAGCAGATCCCAGTGCACACTTTCTCCCTCGAGCCGTTTGGTCAGGCTCACGTCAAACTGGGAGGCCACGGTCATTCGGTGCGTGAACAGTCGCTCAAAGCTTTTGCCATCGAGTGTCAGCCGCAGCTCATAATCTCCGGGGCGACGGGGTGCGGGCAACACCAGCTCATAACGCCCGTCTTCGGGAGGAGGTCCCTGCCAGGTTTTCAGGGCCAACTCACTCTCGACCGTACCGCTGAGCTCCAGCGTCAAGGTCAAAAGATCCAGCAGTGCCGGGTTGCTGACAATGCCCCTCTGGTCCTGCAGATAAAAGTTGACCGGAATCGGCTCGCCGACATTGATGTTGTTGACCAGGGGCTCTACCACCAGTTGCAGGTTGCTGATGATGGTCAGCCGGCTGTGCGGTTGCAATTGCGCGTTGATCTCCCAGCGACCGGGGGATGGATCGGTCACCGTGATCAGATCGTAGTCCGGGGTGCCGTACCAGTGCAGATCGGGGCGTTCGGAAGCGGCATGATAGCGAAGGCCGTCGGGTGAGGTAAGCTCGGTGGCGTCCTGATCGGGCGCCTTGCGCACCAGAGCGGTAAACTCCTGGATACTGTCATCGATCAGGAACAGGCCACCGGTAATTGGCAGACGCTCGGCGGGCACCGTCTGCTGAAAAATCTGCAGCAGGCTGTCCATCAGCTGTTCGGCATTGCGCGCTTTGCTGAACAGACCATCCGAACCACGAGCCATATCGCGCAACAGTGCCTCGTCGGTCTCATCCGAAAGGCCGATGGTATGAATCCGGTAACCCAGAGCGTGCAACTGGGGGACCAGTTCATTCACCACTCGCTGCTGCTCCCGGGCACTGATCTGAGGGTCCGGGCTGACGTCCACCACCCCGTCGGTCAACAGGATGATGTCGGTGCGCGGGGCGGTGCCCTCCGAACGCTCGGCGCGATCGTAGGCCGCACCTTCCAGCGCCGCCCCGATATGGGTATAGAGGGCAACCGAGTTGATCTCCCCGACCCGCTCCAGCGCTCGGGTTTTCCAGCGATCATCAACCTCCCGGTGAGGGATCAGGGCGTTGACCTCCTGCCCGAAGGTCCACACCCCCGCCCGAGCGCCCGGGGGTAACAGACGCACCAGCAGAGAGAGCGCCGGGCGGCGCAGATTGTCCGGGTCGGTGCGTTTCATGCTGCCGGAGATATCCACCACCAGGCGGATATCGGCCTGCTCGGTCTGCGGCTCCTGGGCGGACAGCGGTACCAGCAGCACCAACCCCAGGATCAACAGCGCCGTCCGGCCCCCGGCTTTCATGGTCAGACCAGCAGGTCCAGCGCGCGGCGGCCCTTTTCGGTCAGGTACCAGCGCACCCCTTTGCGGGTATTGAGTTTGCCCGCCAGTTGCCGGTTGACCAGCACGTTCAGCGACTTCTGGATGGTCGTCTCGTCCGCCCCGGCCTCGCGGCACAGCCCCGCCATGGAGCGATAGATATGCCGCCCCACGCCAAGCGTCTTGAGAACCTTACTGGCGGCAATGTCCAGCTCTTCGTTCGGATTCAGGGGGCCGGCGTTGTCATCGATTTCGGTATCCTGTTCGGTTTCGGTATCCAGCAGCGGCAACAACTCCTCCTGCATGACCCGCAGCTCGTGCTGCATGGCCTCGACCTGATTACGGGCCACCTGTGCCTCACGCAGAATGCGTTTTGGGGTACTGGTCAGTACTAGGCGGGAGCCAATCGCCACGATCAGACAGAAGCCCGTGTAGATGAGCAGCCGCGAGGGGTCCTCCTGGATCTGGGTGATCAGATCACTCTGAACAAAGAACAGAATCACCGGTACCAGGAACGCCGCGCCGATACCCAGCACGATGCAGCGGGGCAGAGCCGCCTCGTCATCGCGCTCCTGGGTCAGCTGATAGTAGTTGATCAGCCCGCCGAAGACGCCGGCAATGCTCATTACCGCCGCCAGAATGAAAATGTGATTTGCCATGAAGTTCTCCTATGCAAACGCCCCACCCTCAATACTCAAAGAAGGCAATCGGTGTGAGCGTTTAATTACTCTTAGTTATAGCAGGTTTGCCCCAGACGGCAATCTCAGTCCGCCTCGGGCTGGGCGGGTCGGGGGCGCACGAGCAACTGGAAGATCAGCGATATGACCAGTGCCACCAACCAGACGCCCAACATGATCAGTCCGGACCGCGAGGCGCTGTCCAGGGTATCGAACAGGCCGTCGAGCACCAGCACAAACAGTGCCGGCGCCAGGAACAGGGCGTCGTCGACCATTATTGGACCGGGTGTCAGCAACAGTGCCGCGGCCGACACCAGGAGCAGGTGCCGCCACTCGCGCCGAAATCCCCGGGTCACCCGCCAGGCGGTGACCAGAAGCGCCATGGCTCCTATCAAATACACGATCCAGGCCAGGGTATATCCCGTTGTCATAGGTTGTCGGCTCCTGTGTTCAGCTCTTGAGTATTCATCACTGTCGATAGCGGTCCGGGATCAGACCCAGAGCACCGCTCGCTCCTCCCAATCTTCTTCCGGCACCTCGGTTTCCGAGACAAAACGTCCGGCGGCGGACACCCCAGCCCGTCGCACCGACGCGGGGTCGCCGGAGATCAGCGGATGCCAGTCCGGCAGTGGGATACCCTCCGCCAGTAGCCGGTAAGCGCAGGTCGAGGGCAGCCAGTGGAAGTCGGAGACATCCTTCGGGCGCAGCACGGTGCAGTCGGGGACATTGCGCTGGCGGTTGGGGTAGTCGCTACAGCAGGCCGTGGCCGAATCTAGATAACGGCAGGCGACATCGGTGTAGAGAATCTCCCCGGTATCTTCGTCCTCGAGTTTGTGCAGGCAGCACTTACCGCAGCCATCACAGAGGGATTCCCACTCCTCGGCGGTCATCTCTCCAAGCGATTTGCGCTCCCAGAAAGCCTGCTGTGCCAAGCCTCAATGCCCCAGTTTGGAGTTGTGCAGGCGAACCTGAGCCGCCTCCGCATCCGCGTGGGGACTGGGCGGCATCTGCAGGTAATAACCGGGTTCTTCCAGGCAGGCCAGCACACGCTCGGCGGTGGTACGCGCCAATTTACGTTCCGGGGTCAGCGCCAGCACCATGGCCGATTGCGGTTTGCCGAACCGCCGGAGCAGGTCTTCCGGAACCCGCTCAAGCCCCTCTTCGCGTTTGACGTAGAGGTACATACCCTCTTCTTTCGGGCTGCGAAAGATCTCAACCAACTGTTTCATGAGGGCTCCTGTTGCGGCTCGACGTCCGCCCGGTGCGCTTCCGCCGTCTCGAGCAGACCTTGTCCCAGAAGCTCATGGCGCCAACCCTGCAGCCGCTCAGGCAGCTCGAAGGACCCGCCGTTGAGGCCGGAGCGGACAATGGCCTCGTATTCACGTTTGCGCACCAGCAGCTCCGGCGGTAAATCCTGGGCTTCCGCCAGTTCACGGACGTAGCGTTTGAGCGCTTTCATCAAGGGCGCCTCGGCCTTACCCAGAGGCGGGTCCAAACGTTCGGGCCAGGCCGATTCCGGTTCCTCCAGCGCCAGGCGAATCTCCGCCATCAGCGCCTCGCCCTCCTCTTTCTGGGTGTGGGCGGGCACCTCCTTGAGCGTGCGCAACTGGGCCTGGTCCGTGGGCTGACGGCGGGCCAATTCCCACAGGCCATTTTCCTTGATCAGTCGGTTGCGCGGCCGGTCCCGCTCCCGCGCCTCCCGCTCACGCCAGGCACTGAGCCGGCGCAGCACGGCGAGCTCCCGCGGGCGCAACTTCCAGGCCGACCCCACCTTTCGGTAATAGTCATTGAAGTCTGGCGTGCTCTTGGCGTTCGCCACCAGATCAGCGCTGTCCGCTCGCGCCCAATCCAGGCGCCCCTGCTCTCTCAGGCGCTGCAATAATTTGCCATAGATGACCAGCATGTGCGCTACATCGAGCGCCGCGTATTTTTTCTGGGGGACCGACAGGGGGCGCTGTAGCCAATCCGAACGAGTCTCTCCCTTGGGTATTTCAATGCCCAACAGTTGTTGAACCAGATTCGCGTAACCCAACGAAAAGCCGAAACCGGCAAACGCGGCGCCGATCTGGGTATCAAACAGTGGCTCGGGTACCACCCCCAACCAGCGTTGAAACACTTCCAGATCCTCTGAGCAGGCGTGCAGCACTTTGGTCACGGCCGGATTCTGAAACAGGTCGCGGAGCGGCTCCAGGTCTTCAATGGCCAGCGGATCGATCAGGTAACAGCCGCGGCCATCACCGATCTGCAACAGTCCGGCGATCGGGTAGAAGGTTTCCGAGCGCATGAACTCGGTGTCCACCGCAATGGCGCCCTGCTGGCTCCACCGCTCGCACAGCTCAGCCAGTTCGGCGTCCTGGTCAATCCAGATGGGCTCTGTGGGTATGGTCGTCATAAGGCCTTTCGACTGGAAAATGCGTGGGCTAGCGTGCCGCCGTCGACGAACTCTAGCTCGCCCCCCAGCGGCACCCCGTGGGCAATTCGGGATACGGTGACGCCAAGATCCTTGGCCCGCTCACTGATGTAGAAGGCGGTGGTCTCCCCCTCCATGGTCGGGTTGGTCGCGAGGATGACTTCGCTGACCTCACCGGTTTTCAGCTGGTTGACCAACTGATCGATGCCAATGTCTTCAGGCCCGATACCGTCGATCGGCGAGAGGCGGCCGAGGAGCACAAAGTACTTACCCTGGTAGCCACCGGCCTGCTCGATGGCCACCACATCCGCCGGTGTCTCCACCACGCACAGGACCGAGCCGTCCCGCCGCGGATTCTCACAGATACCGCAGACCGGTTGTTCGGTTAAAGTGCGGCAGCGCTGGCAGCGCCCTACGCCATCAATAGCCTGCTCCAGGCTGCGCGCCAGACGCGCCGCGCCGTCGCGATTGTGCTCCAGCAGATGCAACACCATGCGCTGGGCCGATTTGGGGCCGACTCCCGGCAAACAGCGCAGCGAGGAGATCAGCTCGTCAATCAGTGGACTGAATACCGATGCCATAGTCGCCTCTTAAAACGGCATTTTGAAGTCGGGCGGAATGCCCATGCCGGAGGTCATGTTGGCCATTTTTTCCTTACTGTTGGCTTCCACTTTACGTACCGCATCGTTCACCGCCGCGGCAATCAGGTCCTCAAGGACTTCTTTGTCTTCGCTCATCAGGCTGTCATCGATGTTGACGGTGCGCACGTCGTGGCGCCCGGTCATCACCACTGAGACCAGACCCGCGCCGGACTGCCCGGTGACTTCCGCCTGGGCCAACTCCTCCTGCATCTTCTGCATGTTGGCCTGCATTTCCTGGGCCTGCTTCATCAAATCGCCCAAACCTTTCATAATTCACCTCATCAATAGCGCCCCTATTCCAGGGGCTGTACCGTGTCTTCGCGCAGCGTTGCGCCAAAGTGTTCGACCAGTTGTTGCACGATGGGGTCCCTTTTCATGGCTTCAAGCGCTTCGACCCGACTCTCCTCCTTCAACCGCATGGCCTGCGCCGCCGGTGTCTCGGCCTCGACCGTGCCCGGCTGAATACGCACCCGCACCGGTTCGCCAAAGTAATCACTGAGCACATCCGCCAGTCGCTGTTGCTGACTCTCGTCGTAGATGGCGCTGTGACGTTCATCGAGCATAAAATTCAGCTCATTGCCCTGCCGCCCCACCAGCACACAGTTGGCGGCCGTGCTTTGCAACAGACCGGTGGCGCTCAACCCCAGGTAGACCTGGGCCCAGTTGTCCGGACGGGTCTCTTCCAGGGCCACCTTGGGCACCGCCGGTTTGGTCCGGGCCGCGTTGGCGGGCTCGAGAGCGGGGGCTGCAGCGCCGGTATTATTCGGCCGTGCCGCCGGCGGCGTCGGCGCTGATGCTTTATTCGGTACCTGATCCGCCGGTTGCGCCCGCGCGGTGGGTGCCGACTGATAAGGGCCATCGAACGGCGGCACCTCCTCCTCGGTCCAGGGCGGTGGCTCTTCGGCAGCCGCACTCGCCTCCGGGGCGGCCTGGCCCAATGCGTTGGGAGACTCGCTATGAACCGGCTCAGGCGTTTTCGGGGCCTCAGCCTCGACCGGCTCACGAGCGGCGCTGGCCGGCTCGGAGGCCGACGAGGAGACGCTGTCAGGGACCGACTTTGGGGCCTGGGCGGGTTCCTCCAACGCACCGGGCTGGTCAGCCGCTTCAGGGGTCGGGGGCGACGCTGGGGTCGGGGTTGGTTCCGACGCCCCCTGCGTCATGGTCTGTTCGGCGGGCTGAGCCTGCGTTGCCTCGGCCGTCTGAGCCGTCTGTGTCTCGGCCGCCTGAGCCGGCTTGGGAATCTGCTCGGCCAGGCGCTCACCCGGGCTGGCCGGTGTGTCGCTGGCGCCTTGCGGTAATGCTTTCTTGGGAATATCGGCCAATCCCTGCGGTTTGAACGCCAGCATCCGCAACAGCACCATTTCCAGCCCCGCGCGCGGATCCGGCGCCAGTGGCAGGTCTCGCCGGCCGAGCAAAGCGGTCTGGTAAAACAACTGGATGTCTTCTGGCGGCATCTGCTGGGCCAGCTCGAGCACCTTGTCCCGGTCACCGTGGCTGTTATCCGCCGCTTCCGGCAGCGCCTGGGCGATCGCAATCCGGTGCAGCAGCGCCAGCAGCTCGGCCAGCGCGGCCGCATAATCGGGCGCCTGCTCGGACATCTGCTCTACCGCGGCGAGGAGCGCCCGGCCATCCTGCACCGCCAGTGCGGCCAGCATGTCGTAAATGGCCCGCTGGTCAATCGTGCCCAGCATGGCCCGCACTTCGGCCTCGGTGATTTTCCCGGAGCCGTAGGCAATGGCCTGGTCGGTCAGGCTCATGGCATCGCGCATACTGCCGTCGGCGGATCGTCCCAACAGCCACAGCGCACTGGCCTCGAACGGCACCAGCTCTTTTTCCAGAATTTCCTGCAGGTGCTGGACAATCCGCTCCGGGTTCATGTTTTTCAGGTTGAACTGCAGGCAGCGGGACAGAATGGTCACCGGCAGTTTCTGCGGATCGGTGGTGGCCAGCAGGAATTTGACGTGCGGCGGTGGCTCTTCCAGAGTCTTGAGCAAGGCATTGAAGCTGTGCCCGGAGAGCATGTGCACTTCGTCGATCAGGTAGACCTTATAGCGGCCCCGGGTGGGCGCGTACTGGACGTTTTCCAGCAGCTCACGGGTGTCTTCCACTTTGGTGCGCGAGGCCGCATCCACCTCAATCAGATCGACAAAGCGGTTTTCGGCAATTTCCGTACAGGCGGAGCACTGACCACAGGGCTCGGAGCTGACGCCGCTCTCACAGTTGAGGCATTTGGCGAGAATCCGGGCAATGGTGGTTTTACCCACACCGCGAGTACCGGTAAAGAGATAGGCGTGATGAAGCCGGTTGTGGTCGAGGGCGTTGATCAGCGCCTGGAGCACATGCTCCTGCCCCACGGTTTCCCGAAAGGTGCGGGGGCGGTATTTGCGGGCCAGGACTTGGTAGCTCATGCCTTCCTCAGTGGATCAGAATATCAAAACCAGGGCGGGAGTATACCGGAAGATGCCCGGTGATATATACGGCGGGTGCAGGTCTACACCGCTGTGCTCGGCCCCTACGGGAACGACAGAATTATACAAACAAGGGGGGAGATGGGTGGTGACCTGACCAGCCACACCCCGGCACATGACTGACTGCTACCGTTGCTCCCTTCCGGGCCTGGCGGGGTTCACAGCTGATCATTGCGAGGGGACCGGAAAGGCCACCATAGTCGCTCGACGCCGGGGGAATCCCCCTGAAACAGCCGGTGGCTGTGGTCGAGTGGGGCGCATTATGCGCAGTTTGCCCCCCTATTGCAACCTCAATTGAGCAGCATCGGCGCACCGGGCCCCAGGGGCAAACCGAGCCAGAACCACACCAGCATCAGTCCACTCCAACCCAGCAGGAACACCAGGCTGTAGGGCAACATCATCGCCATCAGTGTGCCGATACCCAGGTCCGGCTTATAGCGCTGAGCGAACGCCACCACCACGCCGAAATAAGGCATCAGCGGGGTAATGATGTTGGTGCTGCTGTCACCAATCCGGAAGGCCATCTGGGTCGCCTCCGGGCTGATCCCCAACAAAAACAGCATGGGAACAAAGACCGGCGCCAACAGCCCCCACTTGGCGGACGCACTGCCGACAAACAGATTGATAAACGCCGCCATAAGTACAAACACCAACAGCAAAACACTGTTCGGGACCGCCAGACCTTGCAGTCCCTCGGCACCGCTGACGGCAAGCAAGGTGCCCAACTGACTCCAGGAGAAATAATTCACAAACTGAGCGGCAAAGAACATCAGCACCAGATAACCGGCCATGGTCGCCATGGTTCCCTCCATGGCCTCCACCAACGCCTGGCTGCTGCCATACCGGCCGCTGACGCGCCCGAACAGCCAGCCGGCCACACCGGCATAGAATGCAATCAACACCACGATGCCTTGCATTGCCGCTGAACCGAGAAACCCCGGATTATTCGGGTCACGCAGCGGCGCCCCCTCCGGAACCGCCGCCACAAGAACAACCAGAACAAACAGAAGCGTCCACACCGCCACCAGCCAGAGGCCTCGACGCTCTGCAATTGACAGGGTGTGCTCCTCATCGGGAGCCGTTTCCGCGAGCCGCTCTGGGCCCTCGCTCCTGGCCAGGTAGGGCATCACCCATCGCTCAGTCACCCAGGCTCCAAGCACACTCAACACCAGGGTGGACACGGCGGCAAAGTAATAGTTGGCCTCAATACCCACTGTGTATTCGGGGGCGACGATGGCGACCGCCTCGGTACTCATTCCGCTGAGAATGACGTCCACCGGACCAATCAGCAGGTTGGCACTGTACCCGGCGGACACCCCCGCAAATGCCGCTGCGATACCCGCCAAGGGCGGTCGCCCCGCGGCGGCAAACATCAGGCCCGCCAGAGGAATCAGGACCACGTAGCCCGCATCCATGGCCAGGTTGGACAGAATGCCGGCAAAGACCACCATCCAGCTCAACAGCCCCTGCGGAGTGGACCGCACCAGGCGCTCCAGCAACACCCGCAACAGCCCGGAGTGCTCGGCCACCCCCAAACCCAGCATGGCCACCAGGACCGTGCCCACCGGCGCAAAGGAAACAAAGTTCTCAACCGTGTGAGTCAGCGCCCAGCGAATCCCCTCGGCACTCAACAGGCTGCGCACCGCAATACGCTCATCCTGCCCCGGCAGGCGGGTGGATACATCAAAGGCGGCCACGACCGCGGATACCAGTACCAATAACAGAGTGAGCCACAGGAACAGCATCGCAGGTGCCGGCAATCGATTGCCCCAGCGGGCGATGGCCGCCAAGGGGCCAGATGTGGCTTGAGAAGCGGGCTCAGTGACGCTCATAAACAATTCCGGTTGCGTTAAAGAATGGTAAGCGGCACTTGCAATCACACCGCACCAGCGTTGTAATGCATGTTTTACGGCCTGTCCAGCGCACAGGCCGGTTCGATTTCTCATGTCACCATCCAGCAGGAGCACAGCATGGCAACTGTTACATTGAAAGGTAACCCGTTTAAAACCAGTGGTGAACTGCCCGCGAAAGGCAGTGCGGCGCCTGACTTCACTCTGGTCAAGACTGACCTGTCAGAAGTCAATCTGAGTGACTTTAAAGGCAAGCGAGTGGTGCTCAACATCTTCCCCAGCGTCGATACACCCACCTGCGCGCAATCGGTCCGCTCGTTCAATGAAAAGGCCAGTGCCCTGAACAATACCGTGGTTCTCTGTGTCTCTGAAGATCTGCCCTTTGCCATGGCTCGCTTTTGCGGCGCTGAGGGACTGGACCAGGTGATTCCCGCCTCCGCCTTCCGCTCCGACTTTGCCGAGAGCTATGGCGTTCGCATGGTCGAGGGCCCGCTGACCGGACTGGATGCCCGCGCGGTGGTCGTGGTCGATCAGGACGGTAAGGTCAGCTACACCCAGTTGGTCAGCGAAGTGGCGGACGAGCCGGATTACGACGCCGCGATTCAGGCTCTTGGCTGATCGGCGAGCTCCGGGGCCCAGGCAACACGCTAAGGCCCTGCCCCAACAAAAAAGCCAGCGCTCATTGAGTGCTGGCTTTTTTGTACGCTGCCGTTAACCCCGCTTCAGGCGACCTGACGCCCGCCCGGCGCGGCATCCTCGGGCGTCAACCACTCCCGCACTCGCTGCGCGCCCTGCATCAGGCCGCGACTGTTACTCGCCGATGCCGGGTATTGACTCACCCCCCACCCCCATCGACCGATCGAGGCGTTACTCAAGAACGCAGTGTTGAGGGTCACCAGCTTCCGCTTGACCTCTTCCCCCGACAAGGGCTGATGCAAAACCATAAAGCTGTCACTACTGTAGCGCACCACCTGCTCGGCGCGACTGAAACTGCGTTTGAGCTGCTGAGCCACTTCCAGCACCTGCGCGTCATCCGGATTCTGCAGCTCAACATAAAACAGCAGGAAAGGTTCGGGCTGGGCGCCCCGCGCGGTGACGGTCAGCCGCTCCAGAAGCTGACGCTCCAGGTGACTGCGATTGGGAAGCCCCGTGGCGGCATCGTAGAAGGCCGCCTGCCGGGCCTGATCCTGAGCCCGTTCCTGCGCTTGCCGCGCCCGGTCCCGCGCCCGAAGATCACTGTAAGCAACATAGATCGCCAACAGCAGCAAGCCACTCACGACGATCGCCGTGGGCACCCCCATCCAGTTCCCCTGCAGGTGGTTACCCTGGTCCATGGCGCCGTCCATCGGGTAGATGGCCGCGACCATCCCCGAGTAATGCATGCCACAAATGGCCGCCCCCATCACCAGGGCCGCCAGGGCTTTGACCCACACCGCATACTGGACCGGCACGTCGCGGATTTTGCGACAGATCATCAGCGCTGCCCCGGATGCTCCCACCGCAATCGCGGCGGAGATCGATACCCAGACGGGATCGTATTGAATCGCCGGCTGCATCTGCATGGCATACATGCCCAGATAGTGCATGGAAAAGATACCCGCCCCCATAATCAGTGACGCGGCCGCGATGGCCGCCGCGCTGACCCGGGGCAAGGTGATCACGTGCAGTGCCAGCCCCGACGCCACCAGCGCCGGAAGCCAGGACAAGACCGTCAACCCGGCGTTGAACGACATGGTCATTTCCATGGGCATCTCAAAGGCACTCATGCCTACAAAGTGCATGGACCATATCCCCGTGCCCAGACAGAGTGCGCCAGCGAGCAACCAGTTACGCCGCTGAGCCCCGTCGAAATGAAATACCCGGGTACCGAAATAGATGGCCGTGTAGGACGCGATCACCGCCACGCAGTAGGACGCGATTACCAGAATCGCATTGTAGGAGCCTGTCATAGGGAAAGTCCGCTGTTGGTGCCTCAGTCATTATTGACGTTCCGTGTTGTTACGCGCCACAGCGGGACTTGGATCAGGACGACACCCGACGCACCCCGGTCAAATGCTTGAGACAGTGCTCGCGAGCCAAGCGGAGGAAATCCTGCATGAACGGCGCATCCAACTGAGCTTCGCGCACTGCGGCATACAGAATGGGCCAGACACCTCGGGGGCCGGCGGAGCGGACCGTGATCAGTGCCTGATCGACATATTCAGCCAGAACCCAGTTCGGCAGTGCCGAAACACCCCGTCCACTGGCTACCAACTGCACCATCATCAATGTCAGCTCGGCGGTACGCACCGACGCGGGCTCAACCCCGGCGGGCTCCAGGAACTGTTTGAACACGTCCAGACGGCTGCGCTCAACCGGGTAGGTGATCAGCGTCTGCTCCAGCAGGTCCTCGGGTTCGATCCAGGGACGCTCCGCCAGCGGGTGCTCCCGCCCCAGGGCGAACTGCATTTCGTAGGCGAACAGCGGGACATACTCCACCCCACGAATCAGTTGCGGATCCGCGGTCACCACCAGGTCAATATCCCCCTGAACCAGGGCCGGCAGCGGCTCAAACGTAAAGCCACCGGAGAAATCCAGCTCCACGGCCGGCCAATGATTCCGGTACCGCTCAATGGTGGGCATCAACCAGTTGAAACAACTGTGACACTCAATGGCCATATTGAGCCGACCGGCCTCGCCGTGCAGCAGCTTGTGCACCTCCCGTTCGGCGTCCTCCAGCCGGCCCAGCACATCGTCCGCCAGCGCCAGCAAGCGCTTACCCGCCGGGGTAAAGCGCACCGGCCGACTCTTGCGCACGAACAGCTCACCGCCAAGACGGCTCTCCAGGTCCTTCAACTGGTGCGACAGCGCGGACTGGGTCAGGTGGACCCGTTCGGCCGCATCCACCAGGGAGCCGGTTTCTCGCAGAGCCACCAGGGTTTTCAGATGACGTATTTCCAACATCGATTGGGTTTCACTCCTCGACAATCGGCCCGGAGAACACTGCCAGCGGACCAACATTAATAAAATTCATAGTAAACCTGAAAACACTCCGTTTGATTCATAGTAGCACTTTACCGAGAATGCGCCCACTACATCGAGACTGACTCGTAACCCCTTTTTGTCGACCATCACTTTATCCCGAGGACCTTATGCACCCGATACTCACCCACAATCTGGGCTTCCCCCGCATCGGCGCCGACCGAGAACTCAAACGGGCTTTGGAGGCCTACTGGCGCGGCGACCTCTCCAAGGAGGCTCTGGAAGACACTGGGCGGACACTGCGCCGCCGACACTGGCAGCAACAGGCGGATGCCGGCCTGAGCTGGATTCCCACCGGTGACTTTGCCTGGTACGACCAGGTCCTGACCCTGTCCGCCACCCTCGGTAATGTTCCCGTGCGCCACCGGGCGGAAGCCCGAAACACCGGCGCTGAACCGGGCTCCCACTCCGAATGTGGCTGCAGCGAGCCGATTGACGCCCCGGAGGCGCCCGAAGGGCCCTGCCGACAGGTGGACCTGGACACGCTGTTTCGGATGGCGCGGGGGCGAGCACCGACCGGCGCGGCCAGTAGCGCCTGTGAAATGACCAAGTGGTTCGACACCAACTATCACTACCTTGTACCGGAATTTCACCCCGACCAGACCTTTGAGTTGAGCTATCGGCAGATCATCGATGAGACCCGGGAGGCCATCGCCCTCGGGCACCAGGTCAAGCCGGTGATTCTCGGTCCGCTCAGCTATCTGTGGCTGGGCAAAGAAAAAGCGGACAATTTTGATCGGCTGAGCCTGCTTGAGGCGCTGCTGCCGGCCTATCAGCAATTGCTGGATGCTCTGGCCGATGCCGGCGCCAAGTGGGTGCAGATTGATGAGCCGATTCTGGTGCTGGACTTGCCCGCTGCCTGGCAACAGGCCTTCGAGCCGACTTACCATCGCCTGCAGAACCGAGCGGTCAAACTGCTACTGGCCACCTATTTCGGCGCCCTCGGCGAGAACCTGTCCACTGCGGTGCAGTTGCCGGTCGCCGGCCTTCACATCGACGCGGTGCGCGCACCGGAGCAGCTATTGAACGTCGTCGACCGCCTGCCGGTACACAAGGTGCTGTCGGTGGGGATAATCGACGGGCGAAATATCTGGCGTACCGACCTGAGAGCGGCACGGGAAACGCTCGCCGAACTCACTGAGCGGCTGGGAGAGCGACTCTGGCTGGCCCCTTCCTGCTCACTACTGCACGTGCCGGTGGATCTGAAACGGGAACAGGCCCTGGAGCCAGAGCTGAAAAGCTGGTTGGCCTTCGCGCTGCAGAAGGTCGACGAAGTGGTGACTCTGGCACAGTTACTGGCGCCCGAGCCGGCTCCATCCGCACTGGCTGCACTTGAGGCCAGCGATCAGTCGGTGCGCTCCCGGCGTGAATCCCGCCGCGTCCACAACCCGGCGGTGCAGGAGCGCCTGAGCGCCATTTCTCCCACCGACAGTCAGCGCCAGAGCCGGTTTGCGCAGCGGTCGGCCAAACAACAGGCACTCCTGCAATTGCCGGAATTTCCGACCACGACCATTGGCTCTTTTCCCCAGACCGATGATATCCGTCAGGCACGCCGAGCCTACAAGCAGGGACAACTGTCCGAAGTGGAGTATCGCAATCGTATGCGCCAGGCCATTGCCGATGCCATTGTTCGCCAGGAGCAATTGGGGCTGGATGTACTGGTGCACGGCGAAGCCGAGCGCAATGACATGGTGGAATATTTCGGTGAGCAGCTCGACGGCTACGCTTTCACCCAGTTTGGCTGGGTACAGAGTTATGGCTCCCGCTGTGTGAAGCCGCCCATCATTTACGGTGATGTGGCCCGCCCCCGGGCCATGACCACCCAGTGGGCCCGCTACGCCCAGTCCCTGAGCCGCAGACCGGTCAAGGGGATGCTGACCGGCCCGATTACCATGCTGTTCTGGTCCTTTGTGCGCAACGACCAACCCCGCTCTGTGACAGCACGACAGATCGCCCTGGCACTCAGGGACGAAGTCAAAGATCTGGAGACCTCCGGCATTCAGATCATCCAGATTGACGAGCCTGCCCTGCGCGAAGGTCTGCCGTTGAAGCGGAAAGATTGGGGTGAGTACCTTGACTGGGCGGTAGAGGCGTTTCGTCTGAGCGCCAGTGGCGTGAACGATGAAACCCAGATTCATACCCATATGTGTTATTCAGAGTTCAACGACATCATCGATGCCATTGCGGCATTGGACGCGGATGTGATCACCATTGAGACGTCACGCTCCCAGGGTGAGCTGCTCGATGCCTTCGAGCAGTTTTCCTACCCGAATGACATTGGCCCGGGCGTATACGACATTCATTCACCCAATGTGCCCCCGGTCGAGGCCATGGTGACCCTGATGGAGCAGGCGGCTCAACGGCTACCGAAGGAACGTCTCTGGGTCAATCCGGACTGCGGCCTGAAAACCCGGGGCTGGGCGGAAACCGAGGCCGCCCTGGCCAACATGGTCAGCGCCGCCCGACGCCTGCGCGAACGTTCGAGCGACGCTGCCTAAATCGGGCCCTCAGGCTTGGCGGCGCCGGGGAGCACGGGCCTGCCCGCTGCCCTCGTGCCGCCGCCCTTCCAGCAGCGACTGAAGCGCCGACCGGGAGCCATTGCTGGCCACCGGTTCGGCGCGCAGCGCCATGGGGGAGCGCCCGACCCACTCGGCACGCCAACGCCAGAACTCCGGATGTTCCGGGTCGCCGCGCAACTCGATGATGCTCAACCGGTCGGGAACCAGCGGGAGCTGCTCCATCAACTGCATCAGAAACGGTTCGGCATTCTTGCCAAAAAAACTGGAGGCCTGTTGGCGGGGCGCACTCACGAACAGGGTATCGCGGTGTTCCCCGGGCAAAAACTTCACACCCAATACAACGGGCTGCCCAAGACGGTTGGTCAGGGACAGGGGTTCAACAGCGGGATGGGGCATAACGGCTCACGTCCAGGAGGCATCCGCCTCGACTATCCACAAAGCGGCGCAGTGTACGGATCCACAGGGGAACTACAAGTGATAATTGCGTGACATTTGATCTGGCCCCAGGAGTAACCGGTTGCAATCACCCGCTGGCCCATGGCGGTCATAAAGAGGGCGTGATGTCCGGCTCCGCAACAGGACGCCCACGAATAACACTGTTGTGCCCATGGGTTTTGGCGTAGTAAAGCGCCTGATCGGCCGAGGCAATCAGTTGAGATATGCCGGCTCCGGGCTCGCAGGCCACCCCGGCGCTCAGAGTGAGTACACCGAGCGGACTCGGGGCGTGTTCGATGCGAAGCTTCTGCACCGCGTCGCACACCCGGCTGGCGCCGAGCCAGGCCCCTTCCAAGTCGGTATCCAGCATTAACAACAGCAGCTCCTCACCACCGTACCGGTAGAGGGTATCGCCCTGACGCAGATGGCCGGTAATGGTTTCGCAGACCCGCTGCAACGCCCGATCTCCCGCCTGATGACCGTAATAGTCGTTGTATTTCTTGAACCAGTCCAGATCCAGCAATGCCAGGGCAAAACGGCGCTTGGGATGCGTTGCCAGGACCTTGAGGTCGCGCTCCATCGCGCGACGATTGCCGATATTGAGCAGGGAATCCTGCAGGGACTCCGCCCTGAGTACGCGATTGACACTGACCAACTCGGTCTGGCGCTCCAATATCTGAATATACGCCTGTGCCATGTCAGTGTGAGTGATCATGCCCACCAGTGCCCCCCGGTCGTCCAGCACCGGCATCTGGCGCTGACGATATTCCTGCGCGCGTTTGAGCGCCTCCAGCAGCGACGCTCCGGCGGGCACACAGACCGGATTGACGGTCATCACATCCGCCGCCCGTCCGACCTCAACCCGGCCGGATTCGAGCACCTGGGCCAGCACCGACACCAGATCTTTTTCCCGAATCAGGCCCGCCACTCGGTCGCCGTCCATCACAACGGCACAGGAGTGCTGATTGCGGCGCATCAGAGCCAGTACTTCGATCAGGCTCTGGCCGCCATTCACCTGGGTGCCCACCGGGGTCATCAACTCTTGAACGGTCATCATCACGGACTCCGCTTCCGACGTCAGTCAACCACTCTTACTTTGCTTCCGGCTGAATCGGCCGGAGCGCCAAAAATCGTGCATGTTACCACGGTTGGCGCCGAATTCATCTACCGGCTGTCGGTTTTCTGGCACACCCGGACGATATTCGACCCGTTTCCGCCCGTCCTGCGGATTTTATCCGCAAGATGTCGGTCCAACCGCGGAGCATTTGCGCCAATATTTGACACGAAGCCCCGAGGCGCCGAGAATCGCGGGCTTCCCCAAAATCTCAGGTACACAAAGGCATGCGTAATACTCGAGACAACGGCTTGATCTCCGTCACCCGCTTCGGCCTGCCCCTGCTGCTCGCCCTGACTCTGGGCGCCTGTGGCAGTGACAGCGACAATAACCAGAACACCTCATCCAGCTCCAGCTCAAGCTCCAGCAGCTTCAGCGGGGGTATTGATAACGCGGGCAATACCGGAGGCGTAAGCGACGCCGAGTGGCCGGAAATCAATGTCGAATCAGTAGAGCCCAAAAAGATCCGTTTTTCCTGGACCGCCGTTGAAGGTGCTGAGTATTACCAGCTGCAGAAGAAACCAGGCGACGGCAGTGGCTACGAGGTGGTAGCTGACAACCTGACCGAAACAGAGGCCAGCGACACCGTCGCGGTGCACCAACATGACTGGCACAACGCCCTGTATACCGTCACCGCCTGTTTGAACGCCGACTGCTCCGAATACGACGATTCCAACGAGCAACTGACCCTGAACGTCATGCTCGACACCATCGGCTTTGTCAAAGCCGACAGCAACGAAGCCGCCGACTGGTTTGGCTGGGCGGTCGCCCTCTCGGCCGATGGCCAGACCCTGGCGGTCAGCGCGCCCCGCGAAGCCAGTCAGGCACGGGGCGTCAACGGTGATGCCTCCGACAATTCCGTATTCGGTGCCGGCGCCGTTTACGTGTTCCGCCTGGTGGACGGCCTGTGGCAACAGGAGGCTTACCTGAAAGCCTCCAACACTGAAGCGCCCAGCGAAAACGACGACGGTGACAACACCACCCGATACAACGACCGCTTCGGTTTCGCGCTGTCCCTGTCGGACGGCGGCGATGTGCTCGCGGTCAGTGCGACGCTGGAGGACAGCGATGGAACCGGCGTAAACCCCGAGCAGGACAATAATGGCGCTCCCGGAACCGGTGCGGTGTATGTCTTCAAACGCGGGGAGGAAGGCTGGGCGCAGGACGCCTTTCTCAAGGCCTCCAATGCCGAGCCCCCGGAAGAAGAGGAAGAGGGAGCCGACGAGACGGCCGAAGACGATGGCACCGATGACCCGGCAGCGGACGACGAAACAGAAGACGGCGAAGTCACCATCCCGACCAACGTCAACGACCGTTTTGGCCACCGCGTCGCCCTCTCCGGTGACGGCCAGACACTGGCGGTCAGCGCCCTGTTCGAATCGAGCGACGCCACTGGCATCAACGGCGACGAGAACAACAATGATGCACCCAACGCCGGTGCCGTCTATGTATTCACCGACTCGGACAGCGGCTGGGCACAGCAGGCTTATGTAAAAGCCTCGAATACCTTCTCCGCCATCACCGCGACCGGCACCCCGCTGTACCACCTGTTTGGCAGCAGCCTGGCCATCTCCACCGACGGCAACACCCTGGCAGTGGGCGCGACCGGTGATGCCAGTCGCTCCACCGGCATCAACGGGGAGGACGACAACCGGACCGTGATCAACGCCGGTGCGGTCTATCTGTTCATGCGCGACGGCAGTGAATGGTCGCAGTCGGCCTATATCAAACCAAGCCACACCTACACCGAAGAGCAATTGACCGGCTACGCCCAAAGCTTCGGGGCCAGTGTCGCCCTGTCTGGCGACGGAGCCCGCATGGCGGTGGGCAGCACCGGTGACCTGACGGCCGAGCCCGGGATCAACTCCAGCCCGGACAATTACGACCTTGAGGACGGCACCACAGTCGCCACCAACAGTGGTGCGGTCTACCTGTTCCGCCAGGTGGACGGTGAGTGGGAACAGACCTCATTCCTGAAGGCCTCCAACAACCTTCAGGGACTGCGCTTCGGCGAAACACTGGCCTTTGCCCGCAACGGCCGTCATCTGGTGGTAGGCAGCACGCGCGAGCCCAGCGCCGAGACCGGTATAGACGGCGTCAGTGATGACAACTCGGCCCCCCGTGCCGGTGGTGCCTACCTCTTCTCAATCATTGACGGTCGCTGGCGCGAAGCCTCTTACATCAAGGCCGCCAACACCGAAGCGCGGGACGGTTTCGCCATTGGCCTGGCGCTTTCGGCCGAAGGCGACACCCTTGCCATCGGCGCCTACCGCGAAGACAGCGATGCCCAGGGCATCAACGGTGACCGGGACAACAACGAAGGCACCGATTCCGGCGCGGTTTATCTTTACTGACACCTTGCCGAAGGTCGCTCACAAAAAAGGCCCGTCCAACTGGACGGGCCTTTTTTAGTGTTCAGTCTCCTGAAAACACAAGGCGCTTATTGCACTGGCACCAGACTTTCGCGCTGTTCGGCACTCAAAGAGTCGATTGTCGCGATTGTCAGATCAGCGTCCGCGCTCTGAGCAACCGACTCATCCAGCGAAACGTCAACCCGCTCAGGCAGCTTGAACATGGCCCCGGTCGCCGGATCAACGATCAGCATCCCGAGCCATCCGCCCAGCAGGATATTCCCGAAGTACCAGCCATCTACCGTGCTCGTCAAAGCATAGCTTTTGGCCTGGAATCCCTCTTTCTCGATTTCAATGGCATAACTTTCGCCCTGGAAAAAACCAGAAGATGCCTTCAGTACGATTGACGAGGGGGTGCGACCGCTATGGACTTTCTGCCCACTTTTGTTGGTGACAACAAACTTCGCATTATCCGGGGAGCTATTCAGCGCCACCGTATACTGGCTGTCACTAACGATACTGGCGCAACCGAACAAGCTAGCCGTAAGGGCGGAAACCGCCACCATTTTCTTTATCATGTGAGTATCCCTATTGTAGATTTGTATGTAAACAAGCTATCCACCGAATCTTGCTCTCTTCAGAGAACAAAGAATTCGGCGCCAGAATTCTACACAGTTTTCGCTTTGGATCCCAGACCGGTATACTTCCCAAAAGACATGATCGGCGCCAACAGCGCCAGCTCATTCACTTACTCCAAACCCCGAGACGTTTTATGCTGCTTTTTGTCGACAACCTCGCCACCGTGGATTTCAGCTTTCTCGATGCCCGCCGCGGCCTGCTGGGGGAAACCTGGCTGGCTGATGTGCAACTGGAGGGCGCATTGGATGAACAGGGTATGGTCTGTGATTTCAGTACGGTCAAGAAGACGCTGAAAGCGTGGCTGGACAACGAGCTTGATCACCGCCTTCTGGTGCCCCGCCACTCCCACCAACTGGAGCTTGAAGACGAAGGCGACGTTCTGTCCCTGCGCTGGCACTTTGGGGACCGCAGCGAGACGATTGATCTTCGCTGCCCCAAAGAGGCGGTGGCGCTGGTGAATGCCGAGGAGCTGACCCGTGAAAGCGTCGCCGAGTGGTGCATTCAACGCCTTAACGAAGAGCAGCTGTTCCCCGAAGGCACGCGCCTGCACCTGAGCTTTTCCACCGAATACATTGAGAGTGTGTTTTATCACTATAGCCACGGGCTGAAGAAGCACGATGGCAATTGTCAGCGAATCGCCCACGGTCACCGCTCGAAGATTGCGATCTGGGCGGACGATATTCCTTCTCCGGCCCTGGAGGGTGAGTGGGCCAGTCGGTTCCGGGATATTTATCTGGCGACGCGTGAGGATCTGGTGGCGGAGGAAGGGGATTATTTCCGCTTTGCCTATACGGCGCCCCAGGGGGATTTTGAGATTACCCTGCCCCAGCGTTGTTGTTACCTTATGGACACGGATACTACGGTGGAGTTGATTGCCGATCACATCGCCAAAACCACCAAGTCCGAGTACCCGACCAGTACCATTCGTGTGCAGGCCTATGAAGGTATGAACAAAGGTGCAATCGCCGAGGCGTAAACCTCAATACACCGATGGCTCACCTTCAGGGCGGGTTTTAAAGCGTGGCTGTGCCCAAAAATATTGATGTGGGCATTCTTCGATGGCCTCCTCCATGTAGCGATTGACCCGCACGGTGTCGGCATAGTCGTCGCCGCTGGGGAAATCTTCCAGTGCCGGCCGGATGACCAGTTCGTAACCGCGCCCGCCGGGTAGGCGGTACTGGGTAAACGGAATCACCCGACCTTTGCCCATGCTCACCAGCTTGCCTGTGGCGCTGACGGTGGCGGCCTGCACGCCGAAGAAGGGGGCGAAGAGGCTGTTTTTTGAGCCCAGGTCCCGGTCCGGGGCGTACCAGATGAAGCGGCCTTTGCGCAGGCGGCTGATCATGGCGCGTACGTTGTCCCGGGGGATGGTCATGGCGCCGGGGGAGTAGGCGCTGCGGCGTTTCATTTGCAGGTAGTCGTACACCGGGTTGCTGTGGGGCCGGTACATGCCGTCGAAGTTGACCACTTGACCGAGCATGGCGCTGCCTATGTCCAGGGTGGTCATGTGCAGACTGAGCAGCAGCGCGCCCTGCCCTGCTTCTTCAGCCGCTTTCAGATGTTCCAGGCCGGTGACGGTGAACAGTCGGCGCAGTCGCCAGCCCGGCCAGAACCAGGCGATGCCGGTTTCGAACACTGTCATGGCGGTGGAGGTGAGGTTCTGTTTCAGCAGACGCTCGCGTTCGTCCTCTGACAGATTCGGAAAACAGAGCTCGATGTTGCGCCGGGCAAAGTTCAGCCGTTTTTTATTCAGCCGCAGCAAAGGCGCCAGCGCTTTGGCCAGCCACCACTGAACCCGGTAAGGCAGTTGGGCGATCAGAAACCATAGCCCGGCACCCAACCAGGAGGGCCAGTGACGGGGGGCGAGCAGTTGTTTGGGGAAGGATGTTTCAGCCATAGGCTATCTATTTACCTCAGTGCGTATCGGCCGCGGCCTGGGCCATGGCCTCCAGACGGGCGTCTTTTTCCTGCCAGAGTTCGTTGACGCGGGCCTGAAACCGGGCTCGAAATGCCTCATCGTTCGGATAGTCGCCCACCATGTCGTCGGTGATGGGGCGCTGCTGGATGTGCATGTCCACCCGGCGCACTCGCCCACAAGCGTATTCCCAGAACGTGGGGCGGCCGTGGGGGTAGTAAAGGGTCACATCCAGCATCTGTCGAAGCTGACCGTTCATGGCCGACAGGGTGAAGGCCAGGCCACCGGCTTTGGGCTTGAGCAGGTGCCCGAACTCCGGCGCGCCGTCGTCGCTGGCTTGCGCCCGCTGCTTGGCCGGGGTAAAGCGGGTGCCTTCCAGAAAGTTGATGATGGTGACCGGGCTGTGCTGATACATTTCGCACGCCCGGCGGGTACGCTCCAGATCATCGTTGGCCAGCGCCGGGTTGCGGGCGATGTCTTTTTTGCTGCGCCGGCGCATCACCGGAAAGTCCATCGCCCACAGCGCCTGCCCGAGCATGGGCACCCAGAGAAGCTCGCGCTTGAAGAAAAATTTCACGTAGGGAATGCGACCGTTCAATACCCGAACCAGGATCATGATATCGACCCAGGACTGATGGTTGGCAATCAGCATGTACCACTCGTTGCGACTGAGTTGGTCGATATCTCCGCTGACGCGAATGTCGGTGCGGGTTAACAGCTTTTGATGCCAGCCATTAAGCGTAATCCAGCCGCTCGCCAGTTTGTCGAGCACGGCATTACAGGGGCGTCGCAGAGCGGGGATGATCAGTTTGACCAGCGCCACGGGCATGATCAACAGGAACACGCCCGCGATGGTGATCACGTACAGCGACAGGCTGAGGATGCCCACGAGGGGGTAGATTATTGGCATACAAGCTCTCACGTAGGTCGGATTAGCGCAAAGCGCGTAATCCGACACAGAGGTGCCGCATGCCACTGGCAGCTCGGGGCTTTAACTCAACGGCACCGTCACACATCGTTGAACGCTTAGAACGGCGCCTTCACCAGCGGACTGACATCCGCCTCGTAGTCCACACCGTCGACGCCAAAGCCGAACAATTTCAGGAAACCTTCGTTGTAGCCCTTGTAGTCGGTCAGTTCAAAGAGGTTGTCTTCGGTCACTTGTGGCCAGATTTCTTCCACCTTGGCCTGTACCTTGGGGTCCAGCTCCAGCTCGTCTACGCGGAAACGGTCTTCGTCGTCGAGACGCGGGTTGGCGCTGTACAGGCATTCCACGAACAGGCGCTGCAGTTGGTGAATACAGTCTTCATGGGTGCCCTGCTCTTTCATCACTTTGAACAGGATGGACATGTACAACGGCATCACCGGAATGGCGGAGCTGGCCTGGGTGACGACCGCCTTGAGTACCGCGACGTGGGCCGTGCCGTTGAGGTCATCCAGTTTCTGGTCGATGGCCAGGGAGGCGCGATCCAGGTCTTCTTTGGCCTTGCCGATGGTGGCCTTGCCGTAGATCGGCCAGGTCAGCTTGTCGCCCAGGTAGGTGTAGGCGGTGGTCTGGCAGTTCTGCTCCAGCACGTCGGCGTCTTTCAGGGCGTCGATCCACAGTTCCCAGTCTTCGCCGCCCATCACTTTGACGGTGTTGGCAATTTCTTCGTTGTTGGCCGGCTCGACGGTGGTCTCGGTGATTTTCAGGGTATCGGTGTTCAGGCCCTTGGAGGTGTAGGCCTGACCAATCGGCTTGAGCACGGAGGTGTAGGTTTCACCGGTCTTGGGGTCGGTGCGTCGGGGCGAGGCCAGGCTGTAGACCACCAGGTCGATTTTGCCCAGGTCTTTTTTGATCTGCTCGATGGTCTGGGCCTTGATCTCGTCGGAGAAGGCGTCCCCATTGATGGTGTGGGCGTAGAGGCCATCAGCTTCGGCAAATTCGTGGAAGGCGGCGGTGTTGTAGTAGCCGGCGGAGGCGGTACGCTTATCGGTGGGCGGTTTTTCGAAGCAGACCCCGAGGGTTTTGGCGCCAGAGCCGTAGGCGGCGGTAATGCGTGAGGCCAGGCCATAGCCGGTGGAGCAGCCGATGACCAGTACGTTTTTCGGGCCACCGTTGATGGGCCCCTGGGCCTTGGTGTAGTCGATCTGCTCGCGCACGTTGGCGGCACAGCCCTGTGGGTGGGCGTTGGTGCAGATGAATCCGCGTACTTTTGGCTTGATAATCATGTAAAGTCCTACTCTTGTCTGGTCTGTTTGGTCGCTGCCCTGACCGTCGTTACGTGCTGTCAACGGCCGTTCAACCGCCCCAGTACTCAGATTCGGGGCGAAAAACGGGCATTGTACCAGCAGATGGGCTTTTGAGGAGAAATCATGCTACAACCCATGCTCGCCCTGATGTTCTGGACGCTCTGCGTCGCTCTCTATTTGCTGACCCTGCGGATCTTGGCGGTGCGTAAGGGCACGGTGTCGATCGGCTATTTTCGGCTCTATCCGCCGGATCAGGCCGCGCCGGCACGGGCGCTGGCGGCGGCGCGTCATTATGACAACCTGTTTCAGGTGCCAATCCTGTTTTACTTCGCCTGCATTACCAGCCTGGCCATGGGGTTCAATGGCCCGGTGGCGCTGGCCTGGGGGTTTGTGGCGCTGCGGGTGGTGCACGGTCTCATCCATATGGGCTACAACAACGTAATGCATAGGTTCATAGCATTTATGGCGAGCAACCTGTTGTTGGTGGCCATTTGGGTGGTGATTGCGTTGCAGTTGGGGAGTCGGGCTTAACGGCGAGCGCTCCGCCCTTGCTTCAGATGGAGCTTCGTCGCTGAGCGCTCCGACTGTGTATACCCTTGTGAGACACGCCGTAAACCCATGATGTGCATGGATGCACGAATGCCGCGGTGGCATGGACGCCATAGAGCGGCCCATGGGGGCTCGATCACCCGCCATCCAGGCGGGTGACGGTCTCACAAGGGTATACACAGCCTCCGCAGTGGCGGCATAAAGTTCAGGGAACTAGCACCAACACTATCCGTATGGCACGGAGGGCCGGGGAGGGGAAGCCCTTTCAAGACCGTAAGCGGAGGGACTCCGCGCGTCGAGCCCCCAGGGATGGGTTTACGGCGTGTCTTGAAAGGGCTTCCCCTTCCCGGCCCGGACGAGACGAGTACTTTTGGCTAACCAATTGGAGCGCCCACTACGAAGCTCCAAAATCACCATACGAGAATTGGAGAAACCCACCCCAAACCCGTAGAATATTGCACCCACTGTCGAGAGCTGTAACGACCCAGATGATACCGAGCATACGTCACACCTCCCCCGTCCAGAGCCGCTACCTCGCGTTTATTGAGGCCCTGCGCCAATCCGACTTTCAGGGCGACCTGAACCCGGACTACGCCAACCGCACCGTGCTGGCGACCGACAACTCCATCTACCAGGTCCTGCCCCAGGGAGTCATCTACCCCAAAAACGTGGACGACCTGGTGATCCTGGCCCGGCTCAGCGACCAGCCCGATTATCAGGACATCGTCTTGAGCCCCCGCGGTGGCGGCACCGGCACCAATGGCCAGTCCCTCACCGACGGACTGGTGGTGGACACCTCCAAATACATGAACCAGATCCTCGAGATCAACGTCGAGGAGCGCTGGGCGCGGGTCCAATGCGGCGTGGTGAAAGACCAGTTGAACGCGGCCCTCAAGCCCTTCGGGCTGTTCTTTGCCCCGGACCTGTCCACCAGCAACCGGGCCACCATCGGCGGCATGATCAACACCGACGCCTCCGGCCAGGGCTCCTGCCGCTACGGGAAAACCCGGGACCACGTGCTTGAGCTGCGCACCGTACTGCTCGACGGCAGCGACTGGACCTCCCGCCCCATGGACGACGCCGAGCTGACCGAGGTCAGCCAGCGCGAGGATCGCGTGGGCGAGGTACACAAGGCACTCAACCAGATTCACACCGATCACGCCGAGCTGATCGACGCCAAATTCCCCAAGCTCAACCGCTGCCTGACCGGCTACGATTTTGCCCATGTGCGCACCCCCGAGGGTCGCTTCGATCTCAACAGCGTGCTCTGCGGCAGTGAAGGCACCCTGGGCTTTATCGCCGAGGCCAAACTCAACCTGCTGCCCATCCCCAAGGTCTCCGCGTTGGTGAATGTTAACTATCGGGACTTTAACGCGGCGCTGCGCGATGCCACCGAGCTGATGAAAGCCGAACCCACCGCCATCGAGACGGTGGACTCGAAGGTGCTCAACCTGGCGATGAACGACATCGTCTGGCACAGCGTGTCCGAGTTCTTTCCGCCAGCGGAGAGCGGCGAGCCGATTCAGGGCATCAACCTGGTGGAGTACACCGCCGACAGCGAGGAAGCACTGGAAGCCGCGGTCAAAGCGCTGACCGATCAGTTGGATGCCGACACCGATGCCAGTAAAGGCCGCCTGGGTTACAGCCTCGCCTGGGGTTCGGCGTCGGTCGCGAAAATCTGGGCCATGCGCAAAAAATCCGTAGGCCTGTTGGGCAATGCCGAAGGTGAAGCCCGTCCCATTCCCTTCGTGGAAGATACCGCTGTGCCGCCGGAAAACCTGGCCGACTTCATCATGGAGTTCCGTCAGGTACTGGATGAGCGCGGCATGACCTACGGCATGTTCGGCCATGTGGACGCGGGAGTACTCCACGTGCGCCCCGCCATCGACATGAAAGATCCGGAACAGGAAGCCCTGATCCGCCCGATCACCGACCAAGTGGTTGAGCTGGTCAAAAAATACAAAGGCCTGCTCTGGGGCGAACACGGCAAGGGCGTGCGCGCCGAATACGCGCCGGAATTTTTCGGCGAACTCTACCCGCAGTTGCAACGACTGAAAGCCGCCTTCGATCCGCGCAATCAGTTGAATCCGGGCAAAATTGCCACGCCCGCGCCGGAGCTGGAACTGCTCAAGATCGACGGGGTGACCACCCGCGGTCAGCAGGACCGGAAAATTCCGGTGCAGGTCTGGGAAGGTTACAGCGAGGGCATGCACTGCAACGGCAATGGTCAGTGCCACAACTGGAACCCCAACGACGCCATGTGCCCTTCCTGGAAAGGCACGCGCCTGCGCACCCACACCCCCAAAGGTCGGGCCTCATTGGTACGCGAGTGGCTCAAGCAGTTGAGCGAGCGGGACGTGAACGCGATCGAGGAATCCGAAGCGACGCGCCAGCAGTCGTTCCTGTTGAACCTGCCGATGCGTATCAAAAACACCATCGGCAAAAAGCGCGGCGAATACGACTTTTCCCACGAAGTCCACGAGTCCATGATGGGCTGTCTGGCCTGTAAGTCCTGCACCGGTCAGTGCCCCATCAAGGTGGACGTACCCAGCTTCCGCAGCAAGTTTCTGGAGCTGTATTACGGTCGCTACCTGCGCCCATTGAAAGATTATTTCATCGGCGGCCTGGAGTTTATGGTGCCCACCTTGGCCAAGGTGCCGTGGCTCTACAACGGCCTGATGAAACCCCGGTTTATGCAGGCCCTCATGGCCAAGGTGGCCGGCATGGTGGACAGCCCGCTGCTTACCGGCGTCTCCCTGGACAACGAACTGCAGACACGCAAAATCCGTTACGCCAGCACCCAGAACATCGCCGCACTCACCCAGGAGCAGCGGGATAAAGCAGTGATTCTGGTGCAGGACGCCTTCACCAGCTATTTTGAAACCCAGTTGGTATTGGACAGCCTGGACCTGCTGACCAAGCTGGGCTTCACGCCGCTGGTGGCGCCTTTTAAACCCAATGGCAAACCACTCCACGTCCACGGTTTCCTCGGCCCCTTCGCCAAGGCGGCGGTGAAAAACGCCGAGCACCTGAACGATCTCGCCCGCAGCGGTATTCCGCTGGTGGGGCTGGAGCCGTCCATGACCCTCGCTTATCGCAGCGAGTACCAGAAGGTGTTGGGCAAAGAGGCGCCTGA
This sequence comes from Marinimicrobium sp. LS-A18, assembly GCF_000463525.1. NCBI lineage: Bacteria > Pseudomonadati > Pseudomonadota > Gammaproteobacteria > Cellvibrionales > Cellvibrionaceae > Marinimicrobium > Marinimicrobium sp. LS-A18. The sequence goes on along the minus strand of NZ_AWEP01000002.1, from coordinate 189,170 downwards.
GGTGGCCCTGTTGCAGGAGTGGCTGGCAGAGCAGAAAGCGCAACTCGAAGCGCGCGCGAATTTGTTGCAGCCGGGAGATTATTCCCTGTTGGCCCACTGCACGGAAAAAACCAACGCGGCCGGATCGATCAAGGATTGGCAGGCAGTGTTCGGTGCCTTGGGGCAGACACTGACGGTAATCGACACGGGTTGCTGCGGCATGGCAGGCACTTACGGTCACGAGGCCAGCAACGTTGAAACGTCGAAGAGAATTTACGGTCTATCATGGGCAGAGGTCTTGGCAAATCCGGAACACGAGGGAAAACTGACTGCCACCGGTTACTCCTGCCGTTCTCAGGTGAAACGCATTGACGATGTCGCCATTCCCCATCCTGTGCAGGTGTTGTTGGCGCAGATGTGAAGTGGTATGGCGCTTCGTCGTGGAGTGCTGCGGTTGGGTGTACCCTTCCGAGACACGCCGTAAATACATCCCTGTAGGCTCGACACCCGCCATCCAGGCGGGTGACGGTCTCGGAAGGGTACACCCAGCCTCCGCAGTGCCAGCGTAACGTTTCGGGAAATAGCACCTGAAAACGGCGGATGCGCGCTTGGCGCTTATCCGCCCTACGGGTAGCACGGCAGGTTGCGTAGGGCGGATAAGCGCCAAGCGCGCATCCGCCGTCACCCCACTAACACCCCATTGGAGACCGATGTATGCTGCTCCAAGAAAAGACATTCTCGCTACTCGAACTCGCTTCGGTCAGAGAAGACGGCTCCATCACGGAAACACTGCGGGACACGCTTCGCTACGCCCAAAAAGCGGACGAACTCGGCTTCGAACGCTTCTGGCTGGCCGAACACCACAACATGGAAGGCATTGCCAGCTCCGCGACCTCCGTGTTGATCGGCCACATCGCCGGAGGTACCGAACGCATTAAGGTCGGCTCCGGCGGCATCATGCTGCCCAACCACCCGCCGCTGGTAATCGCCGAACAATTTGGCACCCTCGCCAGCCTCTACCCGGGGCGCATTGAACTCGGCCTGGGCCGCGCGCCCGGCACCGACGCCATTACCATGCGAGCGCTGCGCCGGGATATGCGTTCTGCCGACGACTTCCCGCAGGAGGTCGGGTTACTACAGCAACTGCTCGCGCCCCTAAAACCCGGCCAGAAACTCAAAGCCATTCCCGGCGCCGGCACCGAAGTGCCCATCTGGCTGCTGGGCTCCAGTCTGTTCAGCGCACAGCTTGCCGCGCAGAAAGGCCTGCCCTACGCCTTCGCCGGCCACTTCGCCCCGCGCCTGGTCCGTGAAGCCCTGCATGTCTACCGGGAAAATTTTCAGCCTTCCGAGGTATTGGACAAACCTTACGCCATTCTGGGGATTCCACTGATTGCGGCAGACACCGATGCCGAAGCGCGGTACCTGGCCACAACCAGCCATCAGCGCATTCTGGCCCTGCTGCGCGGTCAGCCGCTGTGGTTGAAGCCACCGGTAGAGGAGATGACACCGCTGTGGTCGCCCGAGGAAGAGGCCGCCGTTAAAGACTTTCTGGGCCTGGCGGTCGTCGGTGGGCCCGACACCGTGCGGGAAGATCTGGAAGCTCTGTGCCGGGAGCTGCCGATTGATGAGTTTATGTTCACCATTGATGTGTACGACCCGGCCGTGCGGATGCGGGCCCTGGAGATAGTAGTCAACCTGCGAACCACGGAGTGAACTCTACGGCACCACATGGGTGCCCTACCCCTCGGCCACCCAAACCGCAAGACACCCACGCGGTGCCGTCCCACGACAGTCGACGCCCCAAACCGTAGGGCACCCATGTGGTGCCGGGTGGGGTTATCGGTAGCCCAGGTCTTCCATCAACGGTTCGGACGCGATCTGGGCCGTATAGCGCTTTATCGCCTGATCTTTATTGGCCCGCAGACGCAATGCGGATGCCAGCAGGCCACACAGTATGGCCTCGGGCAGCAGCAGTAAGCTGTGCACCGCGCCGGTAACCAGACTGGCGGGGCCGGGTAACGCCGGGGCGCGACTGAAGATGGCCGACAGCAGCGGCCCCAGAAGCCAATACAACGTGATCAATACCCATGTCGTCGCCAGCAGCCCGATCAAGAAACGCAGCTTGCCTCTCTTGCGCCGGGGAAACAGCCAGCGTCTCAGTAGCAGGTACACGCCGATAATGATCAGCGCCGGTAGGCCAAAAGTGGGAATCAGGCCCAACACCCAAATGTAGCTGGTGTAAACGCCGAGGCTGATGACAAAGTTCAGCGGCTGTCCGGCGATGGCCTGCAGCCCACCGTATTCCCAGCCCACCTGATTACCATAAAGCGCATCCAACACGGCGACCACGGCCAAAAACACCAGGGTGAAAGCGCCGGCTTTTTTCGACCAGTCGCGTACGGAATGTTCCGCGCGACGCGCTTGTAGCCGCTCCAGCAGCGCACGGTAGCGATCAAAGAAACCGTTGATTGCCTCCGAGCTGACCAGATTCGCTTTCACCAACAGGGTCTGCCCCAACCGGGCCGGCTCGGCGCGGTGCGCCAGCAGCGTTTCGGCAACGCCGTTGGTCAGCCCAACGGCAAGGTTATCCACGCTGTGCTCTTTATCGAGCATCTCGGCACCCGCGCCGAGCATGCCATCGCCAATACCTGCGAGGTCGTATCCCTGGTAGTGCTCCCCGACGAAGAACCCGTGCCCTCGTACACGACCTTGAGCCAGGTCGGCCTCGGCAAATCGCAGCTGAGCCTCGGCGCTGAATCCTATCGGATAGGCCGGCGTATGCCGGGTCGCCTGATCCAGGTCTACCCGACAGCTGGAGCGCAATGGCACCCAGTCGACCCGCTGGTTGACCGCCGCCTGCAGGTAGCGCGATTGCCATGGCGCCAGCTCGGTCTCAGGGGTGACATCAAGCTGCCCTTCGCCGGTGACCGTCACCGAATATCGATCCGTAAATTGCCCAGTGGAGCGGCAGGGCGTGCAGGATTCGGTTCCGCCGCCACCGCAACGGCCACAGCGCACTTCGGACTGGCCGGCGCACTGATAGCAGTTCACCCGACCCGCCCCACCGCACCCACCACAGGCGTAACGCGACGGCGCTGTCCCCGAATAGCCACTGCCCGCACAGCTACTGCATGTGATTTTACCGCCGGAACAGGCCCCGCACCGCACGCGCCCGCGACCACCACAGCCGCCGCAGGTATTTTCGCCCCGCCCGTGGCAGCGGGAACAGGCGTAGCTGTGCTGCCAGGTATCCGGGTACTTGCCCAGCGAGGTACTTGATGACCATAGGGCGTTTTTCAGGTCGTCCATCACGTGGTGTTCCAGCCTGTTCACATAAGTATCCAGCTCGCCGCGCTCAATACGTCCCACGGTTTCTCGTGCGGCTCGCTGACACGCCGCCGCGGAGCTCAGGCGGTTGCCGCTGGGGGTCCCCACAAGCTGCTCGCGATGGGATTCCGCCCGCAGACACCAGGTTTTGCTCAAGCGCAGTCGCGCCACCTGCTCAATCGCGTTATCGACACGGATACCGCTCTGGCTGACATAGAATTGGTCGCACAGAAGCCGATCCGCTGAAGCCTGAATCTGGCGCGTCAGTAAGTCGTCGGTCATGGGGTTGGCTCCGCATCACGATCGCCCGCGAGCACATAGTGCACGGCACCAGCCACGCGGCGAATCGGCTCCTGGGCAAAGGACAGCGCGGGGCGATCGGCGCTGCCGAGCAGGGCATAGACGACCAATGCGATGGCCACTAGCAAGGCCCAGATCCGCAACATGCGTTGATGTGTCATGGTCATTGGGGTACTCCGCGGTTTTTCAGGGTTTGATAGCGTTCGGACACGCCCTGTAGGGAGGCATCCCAGGCATCCAGCCCAGGCGCCAGTGAAGCGTTAAAGCCGTGGTAGAGGGGCAGGTGCCGCTCGAAAGTCAGCCCTACCGGCAGCAGAACCGGCTGGGCTCGCAACGCCCAGTTCAATGCCAGTTCCGCCACTGGGTGGCTGTGATGGCGAACCTGGGTCAAGAAGTAATGGGTGGCGCGGTTTTCCTCCACGTAGGGGTTGCCGACCCCGAGGGCACCAAGCCCCACGGGCAACATCAGGACAGCTACCACCAGGGCGCCGCGCAGCGCCAGACGCTGGCCGGCCGACCCCGCGGACGGCAAGCCCCGCCTCTGGCGCCACAGTGCCCAAGCATTCACTGGCAGTTTCACCAGCGTAATCAACACCAGCGCCAGGGACAGTGTCATGGAAATCGGCGGCACGAGCGTGGCGCGCAAAGCGCGCTTGGCGAGCACCTCGTGCTCACCACCGTCGGCAAAGGTCGCGGTCTGAGCTTCCACTTCGGCCACCAGACGCCGGGCTTCACGGTCCACCACCGGGTCGAGCACTCGCTCTTTGAACTCGCGGTTGTTCCAGTCCGCCCGGGCGCCCTCAATGTAGTAACCGCCCATTGCCTGCTGGATGTGGCCCTGAATACGCGGGTGCTGCTGAAACGCCGGCCAACTCAACCCCGGCTCCAGGCCATCAGACTGCGCCGTCCACTGCGCCTGAATGCGCGCACGCACCGTTTCCCGAGCGGCCCGATCAAAGGCGCCCTGATCGCTGAAGGTCCAATCCTCGGGCAAGCTCAACCCTTCATCCTTCGCCCACTGAACTACCTTGCGCCCGGTGACCACCTGTCCGCGGAACTCGGACGCACGGGTCAATGTGGACGGGTAACCGGACTGCTCGATGAACGCCGGCTCCAGTAAGCCGCGCATCCGCGCCCGGTAATGGTCTGGATCCCGGGTGTACTGATAGCGCTTATTGCGCCAACCGCCGTCGCCTCCGGCGGCCTTATTCACCCCCTGAGCAACCAGCGACACGCCGGCCGTCAAGGCCGCCATCAGGCCTGTCTTGACTAGGTTTTCCGACGTCGATACCTCAGTCTCAATCAGCCAATAGTCGGGCTCCACATAACCCACGGGGCTGCGTTCCATCTGCCGTTGGTAACGCTGATCCAGGCGCGAACGGCAGCCATCGCTGCTGCACTGGTTACGTCGGTCAAAATACTCGAACAGCGACGGCCCCATCTGCTCCGCCAGATCCGCCGCACGCTGATCCACTTGCGCCTGCGCCTGTTGGTACTCAAGCCATCCTGCCTCGACCTGCGCCTCAGCCTGAGCCCAAAGTGCCCCGGCGCGCTCGGGCACGCTCTGCAACGCCTGCCGGTAACGCCCGTAATCCTCCAGGTACGCTGAGTAGCCCTCGCGCACCTCATCGCGCAACTGTCGATACCGCTGGTAATGTTGCTCAAAGTCCCGATACGCCCGGTTGCGCACCAGTTGGCGAGCAATCGTGCCCCGCTGTCCCTCCACCTGGCGAATCAGCTCGGGGTCGGCGTAGGCCAGCGCGCCGAATACCGTCAAAAAGGTCATTTCCGCCGCGCTCGGCGGCGCCTCGCCATTGACCGGCAAACCGTCGATGGCAATGGTGTTGTCGGCCAGGCTGCTGCGCAGCAGCTGACTGATCACCGCCCGCTGGCGCTGCTCCGCCGAGGAAGGTTCAATCAACCAGCGATCGACCAACCCTTTCTGCCCGAAAAATACCAGAGGCCAAACCAGAACAGCACACAGGGCCAACCAACCCAACGGCCTGAGCGTCCCCTGAGCGCGCCGCCCGCGAATCCAGCCATCCGCCACCAGCAAAGTGACACCGAGGCCCGAGACCGCGCGACCAAACAGCTCGATACCACGCAGCGACTCATGATCACTGGCCCGGCTGCCGGCGATCGCCACCAGTTGGGCATTGAAAATCAACTCCGGGATCAGATACAGCGCCAGCAGTGCGAGCATGACGGCCGACCAGCGCAGCGCTGACCGCTGGGCTCGTCCGTCAGTCATCGACCGCCTCGGGGAGTTCAATGCGAATGGGCGCTTGGGGCCCGAGAATCAGTGATTCGTCATCCGGCGGCGGAGGCAGACGCAGCAAGGGGGGCGGCTGCGGCGCGCCGGGAGCCGGCGCTTCGCTTACCTCAACCGGCGAGGCTCCATCGCTGGCCGCCGGCGTGTCAGGTTTGTCTGAAGAGAGCGAGCGGGTAGATGGCCCGGCGCAGGCTACCAGCGCCACGACCACCACCAACAGGCTCATTCTCCATCCGATTACTTTCATTATTGGTTAAGCCCCATCGGTAGCAGCTCTCGGGCACACAGAGCCACCTAATGCAAATTTTTCCGCCACTGTCGAGCTATCTTACACCGCATTTCCGTCCTTGCCCACGCTGAAAAGCTCACCGGCAGAATCTGCCGGTCCCAGGTAAATCTGGTATCATCCGGCGTTTGGCGCGGCCCTGCCGCCGCACTTACCCATGCCCTGCCCGGGCAACGCAACAGACTTTCGGATCTTCTACTATGCGGCTTGCGGATTCAGTACTGGCAGTAAACAACGACCTTCCCATCCGGACCGATCGGCCCGTGCACAGCGGAAAAGTCCGCTCGGTTTACTGGCTGACCGCCGCCGACAGCGAGCGCCTGATCCGGGAAAAAGGCTACCCGGTCGCCCCGGACACCCCCCTGGCGATCATGGTCATCAGCGACCGAATTTCCGCCTTCGAATGCCTCTGGAAAGGCGAAGGCGGCATGAACGGCGTACCCGGCAAGGGCGCGGCGCTGAACGCCATTTCCAATCACTGGTTTCAGCGCTTTCGCGAGGAAGGGCTGGCCGACAGCCACATTCTGGATATCCCCCACCCTCTGGTCTGGATCGTGCAGAAAGCCCAACCGGTGATGATCGAAGCCATCTGCCGCCAGTACATTACCGGTTCCATGTGGCGCGCCTACGCCAAGGGTGAGCGCACCTTTTGCGGCATCACCCTGCCCGACGGGCTGGAGCGGGACCAGAAACTGCCCGAGCTGCTGATCACCCCCTCCACCAAAGGGATTCTCAAAGGGCTGGACGGCGTGCCGGAGGCGGATGACGTCAACATCAGCCGGGCCGATCTGGAGCGGCACTATCAGGCCTTCAATTTCCGTTCACCGGGCGATATCGACGCCTACGAGCGCTTGCTCAAAGAGGGCTTTGGGGTGATCAGCGACGATCTGGCCAAGATCGACCAGATCTTTGTCGATACCAAATTCGAGTTTGGCTATGTCCGCAATGCCGAGGGACAGGAAAAGCTGATCTATATGGACGAAGTCGGCACGCCGGATTCGTCCCGTATCTGGGACGGCGCCCAATACCGGGACGGTAAAGTTGTCGAGCAGTCTAAAGAAGCGTTCCGGCAGGAGTTGCTACACTACTTCGAAGACCCGGACGTGCTGCTGGATAAAAGCCGTATGGATGAGCGGACCGCCCTGGCCGAGCAGACCGAGCTGCCCCGGGAAGTGATGATGCGCGTGTCCGACACCTATGTGGGTATTGCGGAGAAAATCATTGCCCGCCCGCTGGCGCTGTCCGATAACCCGCGGGCGGAGATTATCGACACCCTGCGCAGCCAGTACGGGTTGATCAGGGACTGAGACAGTCCCGGGGCAATGGTGGATGACGCTTCGCTTATCCACCCTACAGCGTACAATAACCAAGAACTTCCCAGACGAGCCTGTACTCTTATGTCACCACTGAAGCGACTATTTGGTTCCCGTAACAAGCAACCCTCTCTGGACGAGCAGATCAAGGCGCTGGAAGACCGCCCCGAGTCGGAGTTGCTGGCGCTGGTACAGAGCGACACCCAGGAAGCGCTGCGCGAGGCGGCCCTGAACCACCTGAGCTACAACCAGACCCTGCTCAACCTCTCGCTCGGTGACGGCAATGGGCGCCTGCAGCAGGCCGCGCGCAAGCGCATCGGCCAATTACTGGAAGAAGAGCACCTGAGTCTGGAAGAACTGTCCAAAGCGGTGTCCGATGAGGCCCAGTTACTGGCCCTGAGCAGCTACTCATCCCGGGCCGGCCAGGCGGTGCTCGAACAGATCAACGAGCCCGAACTGCTGCTGGAGCTGGCGGTGAACGGGGCCAGCATCCAGATCCGCCGGGCGGCGGCCGAGAAAATCACCACCCGCCCGGAGCTGGAAAAACTGCACAAAGCCGCCCAGGGGCGGGACAAAACCGTATACAAGCTCGCCAAACAGCGTCTGGAGGCCTTCAAGGCGGAGGACGCCCGGCGTGCCGAGGCCGAAGCCCACGCGCTGGTGATCTGTGAGAAGCTCGAGCAACTGCTGCGCACCGAACAGGACCCGCTGTTCGACGCCAAGCTCGACAAGCTGCACCAGGACTGGACCGCTCTGCCCATTACCCCGCCGCAGGAACTTGCCCAACGCTACCAGCAGGCACTGGATCAGTATGGCGACAGACAGACCGAACGGGCCGAGCTGGAGGCACAACTGGCGGCTCGGGAAGAAGCCGAGCAGGCCCGCCAGAGCGAGGCGCAAAACCGACTGACCGAGCTTCACGCCCAACTCAAGCAGTTCGGTAGCGCCCTGTACAGCGCCGACAGGGAGACACTGCTCGGTGACCAGTGGCCCGAGCAGCTCAATAGCGCCGGCGAATCGCTGAAAGCCCTGGAAACCGATGCCTTACCCAAGCGCGAGCGCGAATCGTTGGAGCGCCAGATTCACCAGTTGAACGAGCTGTTGGCGCTTCTGCGCGAGCACGGCCCTCTGGAACAGTGGACCCCCCAATTGAATCAACCGGAGCAGAGCGCACAGGCCCGTAAGGTCCTCAAACAACTGGTGAAAACCGCCCGCCAGTGGCCGGAGAACGATCGCCCCGCCCCCGTTCAGGACGCGATAAACGCCCTGAATGCGCTGGAGCAACAGGAAAAGGCCAAAGAACAATCCCAGCGCAAGCACATTCGTGAGGTCGAAGGCCTGGTGCGCCAGGGGCTGAGTGCCGCACAGCGCGGCCAGGTACGGCGGGCGCGGGGTTTGCATCGCGCCAGCCAGGAGAAGCGGGAAACCCTGGAGCACATCCCGGCCCACCTGGCGAGCAAGCTGGAAGAGCTGGATCAGGCGATTGAACGCCTGAGTGACTGGCATGAGTTCGCGGTCACTCCCAAGAAAGAAGCACTCATTCGTTCCATGCAGGCCCTGGAACACAGCACCATGAATCCGGAAGAGCTGGCCCGCAAGATTCATCACCTCCAGGATGACTGGCGGGAAGTCAGCAAGGGCGTGCCCCATCACGACGAGGACCTGTGGCACCAGTTTCAGGAGGCCTCGCATCGCGCCTTCGAGCCCTGCAAGGAGTTCTTCGAAGCCCAGGCCAAAGAGCGCGAAGCCAACCAGGCCAAGCGGGAGGAATTGATCGAGCAGGTGCAGCTCTACCTGAACGGCTACCACTGGGACAGCCCGGTGTGGAAAGACGTCGAGCACACCCTCAAGCAGGCACGGCGCGAGTGGCGCGATGCCTGGCCGGTGCCGCGCCAGGCGGTCAAAGCCCAGGAAGAGCGGTTTGAGCCTCTGATGGATCAACTGCACGCCAAGCTGGGGGAAGCCTACGATGCGCACCGGGCTGAAAAAGAATTACTGGTACAACGAGCCGAGCAATTGCGCGAGCAGAGCGACCTGCATCAGGCCATTGAAGGCGCCAAAGACCTTCAGGTCCAGTGGAAACAGGTCGGCCAGTGCCGCCCCCGAGAAGATCAGGCCCTGTGGAAGCAGTTCCGCGAACACTGCGACGCCATTTTCGCCCGCCGCCAAGCCCAGTTTGAAGCGGCCGATCAGGCGCGCCAGGCCCAGGCCGAGGAAGCCGAGTCCCTGATCAATGCGCTCAAGACGCTGCAACAGCAGCCACTGGATACCCCCGGGGCTCAGCGGGCGCGAATCGATCAGCTCAAGAGCCAGTTCCAGGCCCTGAAAGAGCTTCCCCGCCAGCAGGCGCAGGCCCTCAATGACGCCTTCTACCAGACGCTCAAAGCCCTGGATGAACAGCACAAAAACGCTCGCCGTCAGGCTAAAGAACGCCAGCGCCAGCAGCTGTTCAACGCCGCCGAAGCGGTGCGCGCGCTTGAATTGGCCAGCCTTGAAGGCGGCGATACCACCGCAGCCCAGGAAGAGGCGAGCATCGCGCTGGAGGCCGTGGAGCACTGGCCCGGCGACAGCCAGGCCATTTTGAATCAACGCCTGGAACGGGCGGCCAGCCTGACGCCCGCGGTCCAGACGGAGAACCTGGAGGCCCTGCGTCTGCTGTGTATCCGCAAGGAAATCGCGACCGGTCAGGACTCCCCCGAGTCCGACAAGGCGCGCCGAATGGCCTATCAGATGGAACAATTACAGCAGGGCCTGGGTCAACGGTCTGACACAGCGGAATCACTGCTGCTGGAATGGTTGACCCTGGGGGGTGTTCCCGATCCGGAATACACCCAACTGCTGACACGATTCCAGCCGCACTGACCTCCGTCTCACCCAGACGTTAGCGGTCCCATCGGATACTTATGGAACAACCCGGCGAAACACCCGCACAGACCATTGAACGCCCTGCCTGGTCTCGCCGGGCGCTGAACAGGCTGATTGCCACCCTCAAGCGCTACCCCAAAGTGCTGGCGCTGGCGGGTTTTCTGTTCGGCCTTGGCAGCTTTGTTCTGGTCGAGCGCAAACCCGCACTTGCCCAGGTGGTCGCGGTATTGATGATGGCCAGCTGGCTCTGGCTGATGTTCGAGAACACACTGCGGCGCAACGCGCTGCGCCTGCTGAAGCTGAAAGTCCCGCGCCCCGCTCTGCACTTCATCACCCAGATGGTGCACCAGGAGAGTCTGTTTTTCGTCCTGCCGTTTTTCTTTTTCACGGTCACCTGGAACAGCGGGCAGACGCTGTTTATGGGGCTGCTGTGTGCCGCAGCGCTGGTTTCGGTCATTGACCCGCTCTATTACAACCATCTGGCCAAGCGACGTTGGCTGTTTCTCGGCTTTCACGCCTTGGCCTTGTTCGCGGTCATGCTCATCGCACTGCCGATCATCCTGCATCTGAGTACCGCCCAGAGCTACCCTCTGGCGCTGGGCATTGCCGTGCTGCTGGCCATTCCCAGTGTCATCAGTGCGCTGCCGCCCCGGCGCTGGTGGCGCAGCCTGGCTCTGATTGGGGTGGTTGCCGCCCTCGGCCTCGCGGGCTGGTACGGACGCCTCTGGGTGCCCCCGGCCACCCTCTGGCTGACTCAGGTGGCGGTGAGCACCGATATCGATATTCAGGACAAGGCACCGGAAAACCGCCTGACGCAACTGAGCGAAACCAAGCTACACCAGGAAGGGCTCTATGCCTACACGGCGATCCGCGCGCCGCGCGGGCTGAACGAGCGGATTTACCATGTCTGGCGCCTGAACGGCGAAATCGTCGACACCATTGCCCTGGATATTCAGGGCGGGCGCAAAGAGGGATACCGGGCCTGGACCCACAAGCAGCACTTCCCGAAACAGGCGGTGGGCCATTGGCAAGTACAGGTGGTGACTGAAGCGCGCCAGATGATTGGCGTGCTGCGCTTTGAGGTTACCGATATCGGGAATTGACAGACCCCTTATTTTCCTTTTCACTTGAAGACTTACCGATAAGCATAATAACCGGAGTTCTACTATGGCTTTTGCGTCCAAGGAAGCCGCCAGAGAGTATTGGCGGGCGAACATCAAGTTGCTGGCGGTGCTGCTCAGCATCTGGTTTATTGTCTCGTTTGGTGCGGGCATCCTGCTGGTGGACTGGCTCAATCAATTTCGCATGGGTGGCTTCAAGCTGGGCTTCTGGTTTGCCCAGCAGGGTTCCATCTACACCTTTCTGGTCCTGATTTTTGTCTACGTGTACAAAATGAATCAGCTGGACCGCCGCTTTGGTGTCCGGGAAGACGAGGAGTAGTTCATGGAAGCCCAAACGCTCATCTACCTGGTGGTTGGCGCCACCTTCGCGCTCTATATTGGCATCGCGGTCTGGTCCCGGGCCGGCAGCACTGGGGACTTCTACATTGCTGGCGGTGGCGTCCATCCCGTGGCTAATGGCATGGCCACGGCCGCCGACTGGATGTCCGCAGCATCCTTCATTTCCATGGCCGGCCTGATCGCCTTTCTCGGCTATGACGGTAGCGTCTACCTCATGGGCTGGACCGGCGGTTATGTGCTGCTGGCCTTATGCCTGGCCCCCTACCTGCGCAAATTTGGCAAGTTCACCGTGCCGGATTTCATTGGCGATCGCTACTACTCCCAGATGGCCCGCACCGTTGCCGTGGTGTGCGCCATTTTTGTGTCGTTCACCTATGTGGCCGGACAGATGCGCGGGGTCGGCGTGGTGTTTTCCCGCTTCCTGGAAGTGGATGTGACCACCGGCGTGCTGATCGGTATGGGCGTGGTGTTCTTTTACGCGGTGCTCGGCGGTATGAAGGGCATTACCTACACCCAGGTGGCCCAGTACTGCGTGATGATTTTTGCCTACACGGTACCGGCGATTTACATCAGCCTGATGATCACCGGCAACCCGATTCCACAGCTGGGCTTTGGCGATACCCTGGCCGACGGCTCGGGCACCCACCTGCTCGACAAGCTCGACGGGTTATCCCGGGAGCTCGGCTTTACCGCCTTCACCGAGGGGAAAAAGTCCACCATCGACATGTTCTGCATTACCGCCGCTCTGATGGTGGGCACGGCGGGCCTGCCTCACGTCATCGTGCGCTTTTTCACCGTCCCCAAGGTGCGCGACGCCCGCAAGAGCGCCGGCTGGGCACTGCTGTTCATCGCCGTGCTCTACACCACTGCCCCGGCCGTGGGGGCCTTTGCCCGCACCAACATGATCGAGACCATCAATGGCCCCGAGGGCCAGGGGGTAGCCCGGGAAAACATGCCCTCCTGGGTGGACACCTGGGAAACCACGGGGCTGATCCAGTGGCAGGATGAAAACGGCGATGGGCGGCTGTTTTACAGCAATGACAGCCGCAATGAAATGACCATCGACCCGGACATTCTGGTACTGGCCAACCCGGAAATCGCCGAGCTGCCCAACTGGGTAATCGCCCTGGTGGCCGCCGGTGGCCTGGCCGCCGCGCTGTCTACCGCCGCCGGGCTGTTATTGGTGATCTCCACCTCAATCTCCCACGATTTGCTCAAACGCAACCTCATGCCCCGGATCACCGAGAAACAGGAGCTGATGGCGGCGCGCCTGGCCGCCGCCGGGGCGATCGGGGTGGCGGGCTACCTGGGCATCAACCCGCCGGGCTTTGTCGCCGAGGTGGTCGCTTTCGCCTTTGGCCTCGCGGCGGCGAGCTTCTTCCCGGCGATCATCATGGGGATTTTCTTCAAACCCATGAACCAGTGGGGCGCCGTCGCGGGCATGCTCACCGGGCTGGTGTTCACCGCCAGCTATATTCTGGTATTCAAGGGGGTATTCTTCGAACCCTTGCTGCCCAATACCGCCGAATACTGGCTGCTGGGTATCTCACCGGAGGGCATCGGGTTTGTCGGCATGCTGCTGAATCTGGCCGTGGCTCTGACCGTGCGCCAATTCACCCCGGATGCCCCGCCGCATGTCCAGGACCTGGTGGAAAGCATCCGCTTCCCTCAGGGCTCAAGCGGCCCCAGCGCCCACTGACCCGCCCACACCGGTATTTAAACCCGGCATTAAAAAAGGGAGCGTCTGCTCCCTTTTTTAATGCCCTGCTTATCAGCTCTCGAGCCACACCTCATCAATCCAGCGCCAGACATCATCCCAGCTCTCATCGGTCAGATCGCCATCGCGCCAGAACAGGACTTCACCCTCCGGCTCAACGCAGTAATAGTTGCCGTTGGTCTCACACAGCGGCAACAGGTAACGGGGCAGGCCCATCGACCAGGCCACCGCCGCCACCTCGGGCAGGTAGGTATGGGCATGGGGGTCAGCAGCGGTCACAGGCTCCAACGAACCGGTCACCACGTCGCTGGCCAGAAGCAGGAAACGGCGCATCTCCCGCGGGATGGGCAGAAGCACCTCCTCCTCCACATCCACCAGGTCTTCGTGACTGGGCAGCTCCAGGGGTACCGGCACCGGCTGGTGCGCCGCCCTCAGTCGTTCCAGGGTCTCTTCCATTGTGGGCTCTTGCATTGCGAAAGGGCCGTCAATGCTAGCGCCCAACCTCGCGCGTGACAAGCCATGCGCGCTCTTAACAGTTGGACTGTGCAAGAACTCCGGGCAACGCACGGTCAATTGGAGCCCATACAGCCTTATGGACGATTTGACTAAAAGACCTCTATAATGAAAGCATAAGATAATTAACGTGCCAAATGGGATCGCCCATGAACACACTCGAAGACGCACCTATGGAACGTCTGCTACTGCGGACCCTTGCAGCGCACTCCCTGGATCTGATCTACGCCAAGGATCGGGACAGTCGATTTGTATTTGTAAACGCCGCACTCGCCAACCTCTACGGCTGCGCCTCCACCGACGAAATGCAGGGCAAGACCGATTTTGATTTCCACCCGGAGTCCCTGGCACTGGGTTACTACCGGGACGACCAGAGCGTCATTCAGTCCGGAACGCCAGTGGTCGACCGAGAAGAGCAAATGATCGACAGCAGCAACGGACAGACGCGCTGGTTTTCTACCACCAAGGTGCCCCTGAAAAACGAGCAGGGCAATGTCATCGGCCTCTTGGGCATCACCCGGGACATCTCCGCCAGCCGGGACAACACCTTCAAAACACAGGCGCTGAATCGCGAACTTGAAGACCGTGTCGCCCGTCGCACCGCCGAACTGGAACAACTGGCGGCCACGCTGGAAAAGGAACGTCAGTTGATGCGAACGCTGATAGACGCCCTTCCCGATAACATTTACGCCAAAGATGTGAGCAGCCGGTTCCTGCTGGCCAACCGCTCAGTGGCCGAGAGCATGGGCACCACCCCTGAGGAAATTCTGGGAAAGAGCGACTCCGACTACTTCCCTGCCGAGCTCGCCAGGCAGTACTACGAAGACGAGCAGCGGATACTGCACAGCGGCAACCCCATGCTGGAGCAGGAAGAACCCACCGTCGATAAAGTGACGGGAAGAACCCGTTGGTTACTTACCAGCAAAGTGCCATTTCGCAGCCCGAACGGCGAGGTGGTCGGTCTGGTGGGGATCGGCCGTGATATCAGCCTGCGTCGAGAAGCCGAGCTGGCGCTTAAACGAAGTGAATCTCGGTTTCGCAGCCTGACAGAACTTTCCTCGGACTGGTATTGGGAGCAAAACGAGCAGGGGCAGTTTACCGACCTGACCGATCCAAATTGCAAATCCGGGTTTCTCAGAGAAGAATTCATTGGACGACGCGTCTCGGAACTGCCCGCTTGCGAACCCCTGAGCAGCTGCTGGGCAGAATTGACCGCAACACTCCGAGAGCGCGAGCCATTCCGGGAGTATGAGCTGCGCTGTCAACGCTCTAATCAAGAGCCCCGGTTTATCAGCCTCAGCGGTTTGCCAGTGTTTGACGACCATGGCATTTTTCTCGGTTATCGCGGTATTGGCCAGGACATCACAGCCCGCCGCCAGTCCGAAGAGCGAGTACATTTTCTGGCCACTCACGACAGCCTGACCGAGCTGCCCAACCGGTTCATGTTCAACCAGATCCTCGACGTGACTATTCATTCCGCCCAGCGCCACCAACGATCTCTGGCGGTGCTTTTTATCGACCTGGACCGCTTCAAAAATATCAACGACACCTTGGGACACGACGCTGGAGACCAGTTGCTGAAAACCATTGCTCAGCGTTTCACCCGTTGCCTACGGGCAAGTGATGTGGTCGCTCGCCTCGGCGGCGACGAGTTCGTCGTGCTACTTCAGGAGGTTTACTCGGAGCAGCATGCCAGTTTGATCGCGCAGAAGTTGATCACAGCCGCCGTAGAGCCCATTTCGCTTCAGGGGCAGGAGTGCCGGGTTACCGCCAGTATCGGTATCTGCATGTACCCCTCAGACGCCGGCGACAGCCAAAATTTAATGAAGAATGCCGATATCGCCATGTACCGCGCCAAGGAAGAAGGTAAAAACACCTACCAGTTTTACTCACCCAATCTGCAGGCGCGCACCCTGGAGCGAATGGACCTGGAGAACCATCTTCGTCAGGCGGTGGAACACAACCAGCTGTTTCTGCACTATCAGGCTAAGCGGGACCTTAAAACCGGCACTGTGGCCGGCGTAGAAGCTCTGGTACGTTGGCAACACCCAATATTAGGTGTTGTACCTCCGGGGGAGTTTATTCCCCTCGCCGAAGAAACCGGATTGATTGTGCTGATTGGTCGCTGGGTGCTGAACACAGCCTGCCAGCAAAGTGCCCACTGGCAACGCCAGGGACTGCCGCCCGTGCGCATGTCGGTCAATCTCTCTCCACGACAGTTTTATGACGAGCATCTGATTGAGGACATACGCCTGGCACTGGCAGAGTCCGGACTGAACCCCGAAGACCTGGAGCTGGAAATTACCGAAAGCATGGTCATGCAGAACACTGAGCGCG
Organism: Marinimicrobium sp. LS-A18; assembly: GCF_000463525.1. Classification (NCBI taxonomy): domain Bacteria; kingdom Pseudomonadati; phylum Pseudomonadota; class Gammaproteobacteria; order Cellvibrionales; family Cellvibrionaceae; genus Marinimicrobium; species Marinimicrobium sp. LS-A18. The sequence continues at coordinate 172,801 of NZ_AWEP01000002.1, read as the reverse complement.
CAATCGAGATTCTGAAAGGCATCAAAGCCCTGGGCGTAAAGCTCGCCATTGATGACTTTGGCGTCGGCTATTCCTCGCTGGCTCAAATCAAGCGTTTTCCCATCGACACACTGAAAGTCGACAGCTCCTTCATCAAGGACATTCCCAACAGCGTTGAGGACAAGGCCATTACCCAAGCCATTATTGCCATGGGGAAAACCCTGAGCCTGACGGTCATCGCTGAAGGTGTGGAAACCTCAGAACAGGAGTCCTTCTTGCGCGACAACAACTGTGATCAGTCCCAAGGGTTTTATTACAGCCGCCCCCTCGGAGCCGATGACTTTGAAGCCCTGCTACGGGACGTCCGTAGGAACCATCAGGGATAATACATGTGATAGTGGCTCTGCGCGTAGGGGTTCAGCTCATAGTAAGACTCAAGAAACGCCACCAGATCAATCAGCTCACTTACGGTCATGACATCGTTGTAGTTGCGCATCAATGACTGCCCGGCGTCATCTGTGATCTGCTCATCCTGATAGCCGCTGGCCAGCCGATGGGAGGGATTGATGACGGAAGTCAGAAGTTCGGCGTAGGTTTTGACCTTGGTGACGGTGCCACCGAGAATGATCGGCGTGTCCAGCTCACGTTCCGTCACCACCGCATCATAGCCCTGCAGCCGATGGCAGGACAGACAATCATACTGGACAAACACCTGCTCGCCCCGCTCAAGATCCCCTTCCGGCAAACTGAACCCCCGGGGTGATTCCGGTCCCTGACTGCACGCTGTCAGAAAAAACACGAACGCAAAGAGTAATGAGTATCTCATGGTGACCACCTCTAGCCGACATCGAACGAAGTCTGAATCCTTACAACCCGATTCGAGATCCTTTAAGTGTTGTCGACGGTGGTGTTTTCGCAACCCGTTAAACGGGATTTATCTCCTGCATTAAGACTACCTTTGCGCTGAATCAAAAATGACGCCGATTCTTGATCGGATAGAATCACCCCCGATCCAACAAACTCCGCAAATCAATCAACGCCGCATTGGCGCGGGAGATATAGGAGGCCATTACCAGAGAGTGGTTGGCCAGCGGACCGAAACCGCTGCCGTTAAGGATCATCGGGCTCATCAGCGAGCGCTGGGTGGCTTCCAGCTCACGAATGATCTGCCCCAGGCTGACCCGGGCATTTTTGTCATCGAGCACGTCGGCGAATTCGATTTCCGCCGCCTTCAGTAGATGGATCAGGGCCCAGGCCGAGCCCCGGGCTTCGTAGTACACATTATCCAGCTCGGTCCAGGGCGTCTTGACGATCACCTCCCCCGGGGCCACTTCCTGAGGCTCGCCCATGCTTACCGGCAAGTCAGTATTCAGTCGGCGCTGCCCAACGCTGGCACTGAGGCGCTGCGACAGGCTGCCCAGGCGGGTTTCCACGGTGCTCAACCAATAGCGAAGATTATCAGCGCGGGTGTAGAACTCGGCATTCTGATCACTGATGCCGGTCAATCGATCAAGGTACCGACGGGTGTACTGAATGCCTTCGCGGTACTGTCCCTCGGTGGCCGGCATGATCCAACTATCAGTATTGAAGTTGAAGCGGGACTCGGCCAGGGCCAGGTCCTGATCCTCGCGGGATTGAGACTGGGAGCGGCTGAACGCTTCGCGCATGGCTTTGCTGGCGTCGCGCACCTGAATGACCACGCCGTACTCCCAACTCGGCATGTTATCCAACCAGAGGCCGGGCGGGGTGATGTCATTGGTCAGGTAGCCGCCGGGTTTTTCCAGCAGGGTTTCCGCCACGCCAATCAGCGCCGAGGTCATCACAGCGCCGCGCTCACGGGTCCCGCCGCGCTCCTCCACCTGCGTCGTCACATAGTCTTCCACGGTGAAGAAACCGGGGGTCATGCTCCAGTAAATGCCCACTACCAGCGCCAACAACAAGTAGAGGCCCAATACGGCTATACCGATTTTCACCCGCACTCCCAATCGGGAGACATCGTCACGGGTATCGGCAAAGGTGTCCCGAAGCTTGCGCTGCAGGTGAACCCAGAACTGCTTGGCTTTGGACATGGGCATAGCGACTTCCTGATCGGTGAAATGCGTTAATGGTCGTGATGAGGCCGGTCAAACACGCTGACCGCATAGGCCTTCACGGTCTGCTCACTGCCATCATCAAACGTCAATATCAATTGTAGCGGATCTCCGGTGCGGGGGCGTCGCTCAAGCCCAAAGAGCATTACGTGGTAGCCCCCCGAGGCAAAGCGCACCTTCTTGCCGGCGGGAATCTCCACCGCATCCACCTGACGCATGCGCATCATGCCATCCTCCGTGCGGTGCTCGTGCAGCTCCGCACGCTCGGCGAACTCGGCGGACACCGCCACCAACGACCGCGCCTCCTCACCCGTGTTATGCAACAGAAAGTAGGCCGAGGTGAGGTCTTTACCCGGCAAGGGCACGCGCACGGTTGCATCGGTAACGGTAACAGTGGGCGCCTCCGCCCAGACCGGCGCTACACCCAACGCCAGCACAAACAGTATGGCTCGCAACATGACAGGTTTCTCCAGAACATTGATTGTGCCGTCGTACAACCCGGTTACAACGGCGGCTGTAGTTCGATTCGCGGGGGAGAGCCCCGATGGATATCCCCGCGCAACAGATAATTGGGTACACCATCGCGCATCTGTTGGTAGATCCACCGGCCCTCGGCGTCCGTGCGCGCCACGATCAGCAGAAACTCACCGGTGTCTTTTACTCGCCGGGCCAGCTGTTGCAGATCAACCACCAGCTCGTCCGCCCGCTGACGAAGCAGCTCTCCATTGAGCTGAACCACTTTCCCATCCTGAGTCAGGGGGGAGGTATTTTGCAAACGCGCCCGCTGGTCGCTGACCTTCTCGCTGAACTCGGCCACCAGCGGATTCCCCGGATCCACGGACTCGGCCAGGTCCAGATAGCCTTGGGCCTGAGAAAGCGCACTGCGTGCGGCAGCAGAGCGGGCCAGATCGAGATAGCGCAGGGCAATGGCCTGGAGCCCGGAAATGGCGCGGGTGTTATCGGGGTCATAAATCAGCACCGCCCGATAGCGATCATGGGCATTGTCGCCCAGCGGTGACAGCAGTCGATCGGCAGACAGGGCCCGATCGCCCTCCTCCAGCCAGCGCTCAATACGTTGCTCCCGCGTCAGCGCTGGCTCGGGCTCGGGCATGGTATCAACCGCCGGCGGGGGTGCCTGTGTCGAAGAGGGTGTCTGCGCGGGGCTGCTGCACCCGACCAACAGGGCGAGCCCCAGCATACCACCCAGCATCCACCCCCGGGATCTCGCCCGATCGGTCGCGGGATGACCCAACTCATGCATGACAATAACCTTACTCACAGCGACTCCAGGAGAGCCAGTTGGCAGTTTTTGCGGTCCAAGTCCGGTACACTAGCGACCCGGATTGATCCGAATTATTGTGGTTTGCCGCAGTCCGAGAAAAGAGACTGCTTTGGCATCTAGCGGCCATGATACCCTCTCGCCGCAGAAAACGTCACCCAACCCGGAACCAAGCGACCTATGTTGACCCAGCAATTATCGGCATCCCGACACGACTTTCTGTCATTCTGGCGCCTGCTACTCTGGAGCACCCTGCTCTGCGTTTTCAGTCACGGTGCCGCCGCTCAGGACTTGTTGGGCGGCCAATCCCAGAACACCAGCCTGCTGGGGGGCGGTGATGACTTTCTGCCGGTCACTGAGGCATTTCAGTTGGAAACCCGACTGTACGACGGCGAGCTGGTGCTTCACTGGGAAGTGGCCCCGGATTACTACCTGTATCAGGAGCGGTTCAGGCTGAGCGCCGACCCGGAGCCGGAACCGTTTGCCCCCCGATTCAGCGACAACACGGTCGACAAGTACGACGAGTACTTTGAAAAAGACATGGCGGTGTATTATGGCAGCGCCACTGTCCGCCTTGCCGTGGCCGACGACGCCCAACCCTTCACCCTGCGAGTAGAGTCTCAGGGGTGCGCGGACGCGGGGCTCTGCTACCCGCCCCATGTTGATTACGTCAAGGTGGACCCCGCCAACCAGAGCGCCAGCATCGCCTCGGCGCCTCCCGCAAACACACCCGCAAATACCGACGACGGCGGCGCCACCTCCGAGGCCACGACCACCTGGCTCCCTTATATTCTGGTGTTGGCACTGCTCGGTGGCATCATTCTGAACCTGATGCCCTGTGTCTTCCCCGTGCTGTCGATCAAGGTCATGAGCCTGGCTCGAGCCGACCGCCAGCGATTGCCGCTCCACGGCTGGGCTTACACCGCGGGCATAGTGGTCAGTTTTGTCGCCTTTGCCGGCGTACTGTTGGCCGCACGCGCCGGTGGAGAGGCGATTGGCTGGGGCTTCCAGTTACAGTCTCCCCTGCTCATTGCCGCACTGGTGTACTTGTTCTTTATTCTCGGGCTGAGCCTGTCCGGCCTGCTGACCATTGGCACACGCTGGATGGGGGTAGGACAGAAGCTGACCCAGAGCGGCGGCCTGAGCGGCTCCTTCTTTACCGGCGTGCTCGCCGCTATTGTCGCCAGCCCCTGCACCGCCCCCTTTATGGGTGCGGCGCTTGGCTTTGCCCTGACCCAGCCAACATTGGTGAGCCTGAGCGTGTTTGTGGCACTGGGTCTGGGGATGGCATTGCCTCTGCTGGCGCTGTGCTACCTGCCATCACTGGTGAACCATCTGCCAAAGCCTGGGCCATGGATGGACAGCCTGAAGCAGTTTCTGGCCTTTCCTCTATACCTGACCGCCATCTGGCTGATTTGGGTGCTCGGGCGCCAGGCCGGGCCCAATGCCGTGGCAGCGGTTGGCGTGGGGGCCGTCGCGATTGCCTTCGCGGGATGGTTACTGACCCGGCAGCCCCGTTCGACGCCGGCCCGATTCGGCCAGAAGGCCCTGGTATTACTCGCCTGGGCCGCCGCCCTGGCCCTGCCCTGGCAAACGCTGAACGCCCCGGTCGAGGACTCCCGCTGGGAGCCCTACTCCGCCGCCCGCCTGGACACCCTGCGCCGCGAAGGAACTCCGGTATTTATCAATCTGACCGCCGACTGGTGCCTGACCTGTCTGGCCAACGAGCGCGTCACTCTGGGTACCGAAGACGTTGAACGCGCTTTCGACGCCCACGGCGTAGCGACCCTCAAAGGAGACTGGACCCACCGCGACCCGGCCATCACCCGGCTGCTGGAGGCGTACAACCGCAGCGGGGTGCCGCTCTATCTCTGGTTTCCCGCCGACCATCAGGGCCCGGGCATCGTGTTACCGCAGATTCTTCGCAAAAAAGCCCTGCTTGAGCGACTCGAGGATGGCACGGAAACACAATTGAGCCAAAATTGACGACGTTAGCAGCAATATTGCCGACTTTTTGCCATCCTCTGTTATCTTGCCTGTATTGCGCCGGGTTTGTCGCTCAAAATGACTGTTAACGGGTTTTGCCAACCCACTCAAACACGGCTTTATGCGCCATAACAGACCGAACGTCTGGCATCTTGTCGCCATTTGAGGACAATTTAGCAAAAACCCGAATAGACCGTGGACACTGTTGCTTTTTTGCGGCAAACTCGCCCCCATAACGTGCAAACGCCGATTTTCGCGTATTAACACAACACCCGGTCAAGAAAACCACGGTCACACAGGATTTTTCATGGCAACCATTCTGGTTCTACATGGCCCCAACCTGAACCTGCTGGGACAGCGCGAGCCCGGCATTTATGGTGCCCAGACCCTGGACACCATAAACCGGACCTTGACCGAACAGGGCCATGCCGCTGGCCATCATGTGTTGACCCTGCAGAGCAATGCGGAATACGAGCTCGTTGAACGCATTCACGATGCGCGCCAGGAAGGAGTGGACTTTATTGTCATCAATCCTGCTGCGTTCACCCACACCAGCGTCGCCCTGCGCGATGCACTGCTGGGCGTAGCCATTCCTTTTATTGAAGTGCACCTGTCCAATGTGCACGCCCGCGAGCCGTTCCGCCAACACTCGTATTTTTCCGATGTCGCCCAGGGCGTCATCTGTGGTTTCGGCGCCCAGAGCTATGAGCTGGCCCTGACCGCGGCACTGCACCACCTGGAGCGCGCCGCGCAGACAGGCAAGGCATCGACATCCGAATAGAATAGAAGTATCTACACCCTGACATCGAACCCGGTGCGCCGGGATCAATTCATCATTCATCCGTTGCTTTAAAGAGAGGCCCCAATGGATATTCGCAAAATTAAAAAACTGATTGAGCTGCTGGAAGAATCCGACATCGGCGAGCTGGAAATCAAAGAGGGCGAGGAATCCGTCCGCATCAGCCGCAATAACCCGAACGCTCAGTATTTCACCGCCGCACCGGCCCAGGCACCCGCGCCCGCACCGGCCGCCGCGCCCGCCGCGCCGGCTCCGGCCGCTGACAGCAGCGATGCCGCCCCCGCCGCGCAGCACAACGGCCACGTGGTGAAGTCACCCATGGTAGGCACCTTCTACCGCTCCCCGAGCCCCGGCTCCCCGGCGTTTGTGGAAGTGGGCCAGCACGTTAAGGTCGGCGATGTGATCTGCATCGTTGAGGCCATGAAGATGATGAACCAAATCGAAGCGGACAAAGCCGGCGTGGTCGAAGCCATTCTGGTCGACGACGGCGAGCCGGTTGAATTCGACCAACCCCTGGTCACGATTGTATAAATCCAGCACCGAGGATTTGGTTTATGTTTGATAAAGTTTTGATCGCCAACCGCGGCGAGATTGCCCTGCGCATTCTGCGCGCCTGTAAAGAGATGGGCATTAAAACCGTCGCGGTTCACTCTGTCATCGACCGCGACCTGAAGCACGTTCGCCTGGCGGACGAGTCGGTGTGCATCGGGCCCAACCCGTCGCCCCAGAGCTACCTGAACATCCCGGCCATCATCAGTGCGATGGAAGTGACCGATTCGGTAGCGGTACACCCCGGCTACGGCTTTCTGGCCGAAAACGCCGATTTCGCCGAGCAGGTACAGAAAAGCGGTTTCGTGTTCATAGGTCCGGACCCGGACACCATCCGCATGATGGGTGACAAGGTCGCCGCCATTGCCGCCATGAAAAAGGCCGGTGTGCCGACCGTACCCGGCTCCGATGGCCCGCTGCCCGCCAATGACCGCGAGAAATGCCTGGCCATGGGCAAGCAGATTGGCTACCCGGTCATCATCAAGGCGGCCGCCGGCGGCGGTGGTCGCGGGATGCGCGTGGTGCACACCGAAGCCTCGCTGATGAACTCCATCCACATCACCCAGAACGAAGCCAAGTCCGCCTTTGGTGACGATACGGTGTATATGGAGAAGTTCCTGCAGAACCCGCGTCATGTGGAGATCCAGGTGCTGTCCGACGGCCAGGGTAATGCCATCCACCTGGGCGACCGCGACTGCTCGCTGCAGCGCCGCCACCAGAAGGTGATCGAAGAGGCGCCGGCCCCCGGTATCCCGGAAGACGTTCGCCAGTCAACCGCTCAGGCCTGTGTCAACGCCTGCATCAAGATGGGCTACAAAGGTGCCGGTACCTTCGAGTTCCTGTACGAAGACGGCAACTTCTACTTCATCGAGATGAACACCCGTATTCAGGTGGAGCACCCGGTTTCGGAAATGGTCACCGGTATCGACATCATCAAAGAGCAGATTCGCGTCTGTGCGGGCGAGAAGCTGTCCATCAAGCAGGAAGACGTGGTGATTCGCGGTCACTCCTTCGAGTGCCGCATCAATGCCGAAGATCCCAAAACTTTCATGCCCTGCCCGGGCAAGGTCAAGAATTTCCATCCGCCGGGCGGTCTGGGTGTGCGGGTGGACTCGCACCTTTACAGTGGCTACACGGTACCGCCGAATTACGATTCGATGATTGCCAAGATCATCACCTACGGCGAGACCCGGGAAGAGGCATTGAACCGCATGCGTCACGCCCTGGATGAGACCATCATCGACGGCATCCGTACCAATATCTCGCTGCAGCAGTGGCTGGTCCGGGACGACGAGTTCCGCAAAGGTGGCGTCAACATTCATTACCTGGAGAAAAAGCTGTCCAGCTGACGCCCTATGCCCTGGTTGCAACTGAAACTGACCACGGACCGGAATAGCGCCGAGGCGCTGGAAGATCTTCTTCTGGCCAGCGGCGCTGTGTCGGTTACGCTGGAAGACAACGCCGATCAGCCCATCCTGGAGCCCGCACTGGGGGAAACCCCGCTGTGGGACCAGGTGCGCCTGACCGGCCTGTACGATGCCAACATCGACACGCGCGCAATCAGCGAGCGGCTGGCTTCCGCCTGGAACCGGCCGCTGCCCGAGCACCGCTGGGAACAGCTCGAAGACAAGGACTGGGAGCGGGAGTGGATGAGCCACTACCAGGCCATTCGCTGCGGCGAACGCCTGTGGATCTGCCCCAGCTGGCAGGAACCCCCGGAGCCCGACAAGGTCAACCTGATGCTCGACCCGGGCCTCGCGTTCGGCACCGGCACCCATCCCACCACGTTTTTGTGCCTGCAGTGGCTGGACCAACAGCCCATCGAAGGGCTGGATCTGGTGGATTTTGGCTGTGGCTCGGGCATTCTCGGCATTGCGGCCCTGCTCCTCGGCGCCCACCGGGTCACCGGGGTGGATATTGACCCCCAGGCACTCACCGCCACTCGGGACAACGCGGCTCGCAATGCGCTGCCCGAAAATGCCATGCCGGTTTTTCTACCCGGGCAATGCCCCGAGGTGACCGCCGACATCATGTTGGCCAACATTCTTGCCGGCCCCCTGGTTGAGCTGGCACCACAACTGCAGCGCATGACCCGGGTTGACGGCAAGATCTGCCTTTCTGGCATTCTGGCCAATCAGGCCGAAGCCGTGATGGCGGCTTATCGCCCCTGGTTTGACTTTGACCCGGTGGCCGAACAAGACGGCTGGGTGAGACTGACCGGCACCAAAACACGCCCGTAACGACCCCGTTTCGGGTGAGGAGAACACTGAACGATCATGGCCCCGACTAACATGGTGACCCGCTGCCCGCAATGCGGGACCTCGTTCCGGATCACCCCGGCGCAGCTACAGTCAGCGCGCGGGGCCGTGCGCTGTGGAGCCTGCCTGCATATCTTCAAGGCGCGGGACCATCTGGTGGGGCCCCAGGCGCCGGCGGCCGAGCCGGCTCTGGTGCGCCGCTCACCCCAAAAACCCTCCCAGAACAGGCCAACCACCACCAAAGCGGAGCGCAAACCCGCCGCCCCCAAGGCGCCGTCCCCTGCGCCGAAAGAGGCGCATCCGCGCGCTGAACAGAAGCCCAAGGAGGCCGGGCTGCGCTTTGACCAGTCGCGAATCGACCAAGAGTCGAGCGCGCTGGATGACGATGACTTTCTGATCAGTGATGATATGGATCAGTCCCGCCCCGAGAGCGAAGACGATCCGTTCGGTGTCGGCGAACAATCCCGCTCGCACAGCACGCACTCGCTGTTCGAGCGAACCCCTCGTCCCGAGGAAGAGGAGGCCTCGGAGTCTGGTGACGACACCGACGAGTCCTGGGCCATGAGCCTGCTCGAAGAAGAGGAAGAGCAGGCCGCCAGTGTTCGGGTCGAACCGGCCCCTGAGCCCGCCTCGGACGTACCGTCCGACTTTGAATTGATGGACGAGCCGGAACCTCCGCCCCCCGGAGAACACATCAAGTTCCACCTCGCCAGCAGCGATGCCGAGCAGGTCGACGACTACCAGGGCGGTGAGCGCATGCGCGCCCACGATCCCGAGCGCTCGGCACTGCTGATGAATATCGACCCCGAGCCGGTCGAGATGAGCTGGACTCACCGACAGACCCGCCGCCGGCGCTGGCTCTGGCCATCGCTGGTTGCGCTGGCGGCGGTCGCCCTGCTCGTTCAGGTAGCCTGGCTGCAATTTGACCGCTGGAGCCGGGTGGAGCCCTACCGCACTGTCTATGCAACCGTATGCCCCCTGATTGGCTGCCAACTGCCCGAACTGGTCGATCGCCGCCAGATCCGCGCCTACAACCTGGTGGTCCGCAATCACCCGGAGCGTGAGGGCGCGTTAATGGTCGATGCGATACTGCTTAACACCGCCCGCTTTGACCAACCCTTTCCCGGGCTGGTGCTGGAGTTCAGTGACCTCAATGGCGAGGTGGTGGCGGCGCGTCAATTCACCCCCGAAGAGTACCTCTCGGGCGAGCTGGCAGGCCGCACCGTCATGCCCAGTAACCAGCCCGTCCACCTGACACTGGAGCTGGTGGACCCCGGCCCGAGCGCCGTCAACTACCGCGCCTACATCCCCCACTGACCGGCCCCCGCCCGTCGGGGCGATCCAAAACCGATCAAAAAAACATCAATTCGGCGGTTTTGCTCGTTCCCAATCCGGGGCCAAACGGGTATCATAGCCAACCTTTTCCGGGGCTGTCGGTAACGGCCATTGAGACCCTCGAACAGGTGAGTCGCGTGTTTCGGATCGGTACCCATCAAATAGACAGTCGGGTGATTCTCGCGCCCATGGCGGGTGTGACGGATCGTCCTTTTCGGCAGCTGTGCCGGAAACTGGGCGCCGGTCTGGTGGTCTCGGAAATGGTGACGTCGAATGCCAGCCTGTGGAACAGTCGCAAAAGTCGGCTGCGCCTGGACCACGCCGGCGAAGCGGAACCGATTTCAGTGCAGATTGCTGGAGGCGACCCGGCCATGATGGCCGACGCCGCCCGACTCAACGCGGACAACGGCGCCCAGATCATCGACATCAATATGGGCTGCCCCGCCAAGAAAGTGTGCAAAAAGGCCGCCGGCTCCGCTCTACTCAGAGATGAGCCTCTGGTGGCCGATATACTGCAGGCAGTGGTAGCGGCGACCAACCTGCCGGTCACCCTGAAAATACGCACCGGCTGGGACCGGGATAATCGCAATGCGGTGCGCGTGGCACGGATGGCGGAGGATATCGGCATTCAGGCCTTGGCCGTACACGGCCGGACGCGGGCCGATCGCTATCAGGGCCAAGCGGAATACGACACCATAGCCGCCGTGGTGGATGCGGTAACCATCCCGGTATTTGCCAATGGTGATATCGACAGTCCGTACAAGGCGCAACAGGTACTCGACCAGACCGGCGCTCACGCCGTCATGATCGGTCGAGCCGCCCAGGGGCGCCCCTGGATTTTTCGGGAAATCGATCACTACCTGCGTTTTGGTAGAACGGTTCCCGAACCGTCACTGACTGAAGTCAGGGACATTCTCAGCAGTCATTTGCGTGACCTCTACGGATTTTATGGCGACTATTTGGGCCCGCGCATCGCTCGCAAGCACCTGGGCTGGTACTTGCAGACGGTACCCGGTAGCGACCCGTTTCGTCAGGCGTTTAACCGTATGGACAACGCACAAGAACAACTGGACAGCGTTCTGAAGTACTTTGAACAGCTGATAGAACAAGAGGATCAAGCGGCATGAACACAGCAGAAAACTTTTTGGCTCCCATGGGCGATACGGGCCATACCCATACGCTCACCCACGGACAGTCCCTGCGGGGCTGCGTGGAACAGGCCATGGAGAACTACTTTCAAAACCTCGACGGCCAGCCCGTCAGCGACGTGTACAACATGGTGATGGCCGAAGTGGAAGCGCCCATGCTGGAAATCGTCCTCAAGTACACCCGTCACAACCAGACCCGCGCCGCCCAGGTGCTGGGGCTGAACCGTGGCACGCTGCGCAAGAAGCTCAAGCAGTACGACCTGCTCTGAGCGCGACAACCCGAATTCCGAGGGGGTGGCATAAAACCACCCCCTCTGCTTTTGTAACTCACCTGAATTGACACCGGCATTGGGGGAAACTCACCGACCATGACCACCGACCTAGCACCCGTAAATCGTGCGCTGATCAGCGTCTCTGACAAAACCGGCATTGTGGAATTTGCCCAGGCACTGCACCAGCGCGGTGTGGAGATCCTGTCCACCGGCGGCACCTTCCGCCTGCTCAAGGAAAACGGCATTCCCGCCGTGGAAGTCTCTGACTACACCGGCTTCCCTGAGATGATGGACGGACGGGTCAAAACCCTGCACCCGAAAGTGCACGGTGGCATTCTCGGCCGGCGCGGGCAGGATGACGCGGTCATGGGCGAACACGGCATTAATGCCATCGACATGGTGGTGGTCAACCTCTACCCCTTCGAGCAGACCGTGGCCAAGCCCGGCTGCACCCTGGAAGATGCCGTAGAGAACATCGACATCGGTGGCCCCACCATGGTCCGAGCCGCCGCCAAGAACCATGCCCACGTCAACATCGTGGTCAACGCCAGCGACTATGCGCGCATTCTGGCCGAGCTGGATGCCAACAACGGCAAAACCAGCCTGAACCTGCGTTTTGACCTGGCCATCAAGGCCTACGAGCACACCGCCGCCTACGACGGCGCCATTGCCAACTACTTCGGCCGCAAGGTCGAGGGTGGCAGCGAGCACTTCCCGCGCACCTTCAACAGTCAGTTCCAGAAAACCCAGGAAATGCGCTACGGGGAAAACCCGCACCAGAAGGCGGCTTTCTACGTGGAGCAGAACCCCACTGAAGCCTGCATCGCCACCGCCAAGCAGTTGCAGGGCAAAGAGCTGTCCTACAACAACGTGGCGGACACCGACGCCGCCCTGGAGTGTGTGAAGAGTTTTGAGCAGCCCGCCTGTGTGATCGTCAAGCACGCCAACCCCTGTGGCGTGGCGACCGCGGCCAATCTGAAAGACGCCTACGACCTGGCCTTTGCCACCGACCCGGAATCCGCCTTTGGTGGCATCATCGCCTTCAACCGCGAGCTGGACGGTGCCACCGCCCAGGCGATCGTCGAGCGTCAGTTTGTGGAAGTGATCATCGCCCCCACCGTGTCCGATGAGGCCGTGCAGGTCGTGGCCGCCAAGAAGAACGTCCGCCTGCTGGCCTGCGGCCAGTGGGGCACCGAGCGCATCGACGGGCTGGATTACAAGCGCGTCAACGGCGGCCTGCTGGTGCAGGATCGCGACAACGGCATGGTAGCCGAGTCGGACCTGAAAGTGGTCACCAAACGTGCGCCCAGCGAGCAGGAAATCCGCGATCTGCTGTTTGCCTGGAAGGTCGCCAAGTTTGTGAAATCCAACGCGATCGTCTACGCCAAAAACAACCAGACCATCGGTGTCGGTGCAGGCCAGATGAGCCGCGTCAACTCCGCGCGCATCGCCGGCATCAAGGCCGAGCACGCCGGCCTGGAAGTGAAGGGCTCGGTGATGGCTTCAGACGCCTTCTTCCCGTTCCGCGACGGCCTGGACAACGCCGGTGCCGCCGGCATTGCCGCGGTGATTCAGCCCGGCGGCTCCATGCGCGACGAGGAAGTGATCGCCGCCGCCGACGAGCACAACATCGCCATGGTATTCACCGGCATGCGCCATTTCCGGCATTAATCGGCAACGGCGGGATTCCGTTACGGCGGATGCGCCTTCGGCTTATCCGCCCTACGCGGATTTATACCGCTGCGCTCGGCCGTAGGGCGGATAAGGCCAAAGGCCGCATCCGCCGTAACCCAAGTCAATCCAAACCACGAAAGGTCTAAAGCATGAACCTACTGGTCATCGGCGGCGGCGGACGTGAACACGCCCTCGCCTGGAAGGCGGCCCAGAGCCCCAAGGTCAATAAAGTGTTTGTGGCCCCCGGCAACGCCGGCACGGCCCTGGAGAAAAACCTGGTCAACGTGGATATCGACGTGATGGATTTTCCGGCTCTGGCAGAGTTCGCCCAGCACAATGACGTGGCGCTGACCATCGTCGGCCCGGAAGCGCCGCTGGTGGAAGGCGTGGTGGACTACTTCGCCGAGCGCGATCTGCCCTGCTTCGGCCCCACCAAGGGCGCCGCCCAGTTGGAAGGCTCCAAGGCCTTTACCAAAGACTTTCTGGCCCGGCACCAGATCCCCTCCGCGGATTACCAGACCTTCACCGAGGTGGAGCCCGCCCTGGCCTACCTGGAAGAGAAAGGTGCACCCATCGTGGTCAAGGCCGACGGCCTGGCCGCCGGTAAAGGCGTGATCGTGGCGGAAACCCTGGATCAGGCCCAGGACGCCGTGCGTGACATGCTCTCAGGCAATGCCTTTGGAGACGCCGGCTGCCGTGTGGTGATCGAAGAGTTCCTCACCGGTGAAGAAGCCAGCTTTATCGTCATGGTGGACGGCAAACATATCCTGCCCATGGCCACCAGCCAGGACCACAAGCGTGTGGGTGAAGGCGATACCGGCCCCAACACCGGCGGCATGGGCGCCTACTCCCCGGCCCCCGTGGTCACCCCCGAGGTGCACGAGCGCATCATGCAGCAGGTGATTGTACCGACCGTGGAGGGCATGGCCGCCGAAGGCAACCCCTACACGGGCTTCCTGTACGCCGGCCTGATGATCACCCCGGACGGCCAGCCAAAAGTGATCGAATACAACTGCCGGTTCGGCGACCCCGAAACCCAGCCGATCATGTTGCGCCTGAAATCCGACCTGGCCGAGCTGTGCCAGATCGCACTGGACGGCAAACTCGATCAGGCCCATACCGAATGGGACGAGCGTGCCGCGGTCGGCGTCGTGCTCGCCGCCGGTGGTTACCCGGGCAGCTATAACAAGGGCGACGAAATCAGCGGTCTCCCTACCGAAGAGACCCCCGGTGAGCGCGTATTCCACGCCGGCACCAAGACCGCCTCCGGTAAAGTCGTCACCAGCGGCGGCCGAGTGTTGTGTGCCACCGCCCTGGGCAATACCGTCAGCGAAGCGCAACAACGCGCCTATGCCCTGGCCGATCGCATCCAGTGGAATGGGGTTTTCTACCGTAAGGACATTGCCTATCGGGCAATTGAGCGGGAGCAGCGCTAACGCCGCCCGCGTGCTGAAGCCCGCCCTGGTGGCGGGCCCAGTCAACTGGCACCGGCTCGGCTGGATGCTATACTCACCCTGACGTGCCAGGATTTTCAAGCGCAAGTCCTTCGTCAATCCTTATTGAACATATACAAAAAGGCGTCATGGATTTCCGCATGTTGCCTGAAACCAATAACAGTACCGTCAGTACAAGGCTTTCAATGAAACAACTCCCGGCTATACGCTTGAGCCACGTGCTGCTCATCGTGTCCTTTATCGCGCTTCCTGTGCGCGGCGACGTCACCGCTCCATCCTGGAATATCAATGGTTTCGGCACGCTCGGGATCGCGCACTCCGATGAAGACCAGGCGGATTTCACCACAGGGCTACTCGCCGATGAAGGAGCTGGGTACAGTGATGAATGGAGTCTGAAAGTAGACAGTAAAGTGGGCGTTCAGCTGACCGCCAACTTTTCCTCGAAATTCAAAGCCGTCCTTCAGGTGGTTTCGGAACAGCGGCATGATGGCTCCTTTGACCCACTGATTGAGTGGGCAAATGTGAGCTACGACATTACGCCCGAGCTCACCGTTCGCATCGGGCGAACGGTACAGCCGTCATTTATGACTTCCGAGTACCGAAAAGTCGGCTATGCCAACCCTACCGTTCGGCCGCCCGCCGAGGTCTACAACCTGGTTCCCGTTACCAACTCCGATGGTATCGACGTCTCTTACCAAAGCCGTTTCAACGAGGTCACCAACACGTTGCACCTGCTTTTCGGCAAGAAGACCACCGACCTGCCCGACGGATTTGAAATGGAATCGGACGATTCTTTTACCCTGGCGAACACGCTGGAGTGGCGCGACACAACCTTGTTCGCAGGTTATTCGCAGACAGACCTGACCGTGGACGTTCTGACGCCCTTCTTTGACGGATTCCGCGCGTTTGGCCCCGAGGGCGAGTACATCGCGGACCGATTTGATCTCGATGACACGACCGTGCGCATTGTCAGTGTCGGCGGGCGGTACGACCCCGGCACCTGGTTTATTCTGGGAGAGTGGGCCAACAACAGGTCCCGATCTTTCGTTGGCGAGCACCGGGGCTGGTATGTGACGGGCGGGGTTCGGATCGCGTCATTGACCCCCTACCTGACCTTCGCAGACCAACGAGCCAAAGGTGATTTATCTCATCCGGGCCTGCCTTTCCCACAGGCCCAGCCTCTGAACGAAACGCTGAACCTGCTGCTGTCCCAAAACACCTCCGACCAGAGCCGCATTGCGGTCGGTGCACGCTGGGATTTCGCTCCGAGCGTTGCTCTGAAAGTTCAGTACGATCGCATAGACCTGAGACGCGGAACGCGCGGCGTACTATCGAACACGCAGCCTGGCTTTGAGGGAGACGAGCCCGTCTCTGTATTCAGCACCACTGTCGACTTTGTCTTCTAGGTTACTTGCCCATGCCACTATTTCTCAAAAAGATAATAATGACCGGGCTGTTGAGTACGCTTGGAAACTTCGTCTACGCTGAAGTCGTTGTGGTGGTTCCAAACGAAAGCCCCATACAGGAGCTGACGTCGCTGCAACTGAGCGACATCTACCTCGGGCGCCTCACTCAGCTGCCGGGTGGCGAACCCATCAACCCCATTGATCAGACGGAGCAGAGCCCGGCTCATGGTGAATTTTATCAGCAGTACCTCGGTCGAACGGCGGCACAGATTCGGTCACATTGGTCCCGTCTGATTTTTACCGGCCGCGGCCAGCCACCCAAAGCGGTGCGCAGCAATGCCGATGTGGCCAAAGAATTGAGCCGCAACCCCAATACCATTGGCTACATGGCCCCGGAGGCTGTCCCCGATAGCCTGCGCATTCTCACCATAGGGTCATGACCCTATGAATGAGACTGATCCAGACACCCAAGCTGACCTGGCCTCCAGCAAAAAAGCGTCTAAATGGTTGGAAGCCCCCGTACTGATCAGCTCACTCGCGCTCCTGGGTTTGAGTCTCATTTGGGCCGCCACCGTCCACCTGACGGACGACGTTATGAGTACCGCGTCCCGGAACACGGCCTCCATGGCAACCGATGTGGCCGACACCTATGAAGCCCAGGTGATTCGCGCCCTTCGCGAAATCGACCAGACACTCAAATTGGTTCGGTACGACACCCAGCGTCAGACACCCGAAGCCGCCATGCGCGAACTCAGTGAACGGGACCTATTGCCTCCAAGTCTACTCTTCTCCATAGCCGTTCTCAGTCCTGAGGGGAACCTTCTGGCGACCCATGGCAACTTCAGGCTACAACACCCTGAAGAGCACACCTTCTTTCAGGAGGCGCTGAATGCCAACCAATTGACGCTCAGCCGCCCCATCGACACTGACGCCGGTACCTTCCTTTATTTTGCTCGAGGTGTCGGTAGCAACCAGAATCAGGCCTCCGGCGTTGTTGCACTGGCCGTGCACGCGGATTACTTCGTCAGTGGTTACGATAACACCACCCTGGGCGATATGGGCGCGCTTGGACTGGTAGCCAGCGACAACCACTTCCGGGTCTACCGCAGTGGGGATGCGATCAGCACCGGCTTACCGATGGACAATTTTGTCGAGGAGCTTCCAAAGCTTGAGGACCCCTCTTTGGCGCCGTTGATGTATCACCCCTGGGATGGCGTCGAGCGTTATACAGTAATACGTGAACTGTTTGAATTCCCGCTCTCGGTGGTCGTTGGGCTGTCTCACAGGGAACAGCTGGAGCCGGCTCTGACCACAAAACGCGAATACTTTTGGCGGGCAGCGCTGGCAAGCGCGGGCTTGGTTGGTGTTGCTGCCATCCTCGGATTTCTGAGCTGGAGACTGCAACGGACACGGCAACAAGCCATGCAGGAGCGTGTACTACACGCCCAGAAAGTGGAATACCTGGCATTTCACGACAGTCTGACTGACTTACCGAACCGGGCATACTTCAGTCGTTTACTGACACAGTCAATGCACGAAGCCCGTCGCTACGAACGTCAATTTGCCCTCCTCTTCCTGGACCTCGACCGTTTCAAGCACATCAATGATTCTCTCGGTCACGATGCGGGCGATGATCTGTTGCAGGAAATTGCCCGGCGGCTCTCTCGCTCGGTGCGAGAGAGCGACGTGGTGGCGCGCCTCGGCGGCGATGAGTTTGTTGTCTTGCTGCCCAACATTCCCGACCCGCAGCAAGTGGCACCCGTCGCGGACAAGATTCTCGCCGCCTGCGGAAAGCCATTCACTCTGGCAGGGCAGGAGTTCCGGGTCACCGTCAGTATCGGCATCACTCTCTTCCCGAAGGACGGGGACGACGAACAGACATTGATGAAGAACGCGGACATGGCCATGTACCATGCCAAAGAGCTGGGGAAAAACAATTTCCAGTATTTCTCCGAGTCCCTTAACACGGACTCTCTGGAGCGGCTGACCCTGGAATCCAGCTTGCGCCACGCCCTGGAACGGAACGAATTCCGCCTGTTTTACCAGCCCAAACGCAGCATGAAGAGTGGCCAGATTACCGGTGTCGAGGCCCTACTCCGCTGGCAGCATCCGGAACTGGGGATGATTCTGCCCATGCAGTTCATTCCGGTTGCCGAGGAAAACGGTCTTATCGTTCCCATCGGTCGCTGGGTATTGCGCACCGCGTGCCAGCAGAGCGTCGAATGGCAAAAAAGCGGCCTACCGCCACTGAACATGGCCATCAACTTATCGGCCCGCCAATTTATCGATGAGAGCTTATTGGATGATATCAAGCAGGCTCTTCAGGACACTGGCATGAGTCCCGAGCTATTGGAGGTCGAGATTACTGAAACAATGGTAATGCGCGACGTAGAAACCACGGTGGACATTCTGAAGGAACTCAAATCGATGGGCGTCCGAGTCGCGATTGATGACTTTGGAACAGGCTACTCCTCTTTATCCACCTTGAAGCAGTTCCCGGTGGATTCCATCAAGATCGACTCCTCCTTTGTCCAGGACCTGACCCGAAGCATTGAGGATCGGGGCTTGACGGAAGCCATCATTGCCGTTGGCCGAAACCTGAGCCTGAATGTCATTGCAGAGGGCGTGGAAACGTCCGAACAGTACGAATATCTGAAGGAACAGGCGTGTGATGAGTTTCAGGGTTTTTACGGAAACGCGGCACTGCCCGCGGATGAGTTGAGTCAACTGATCGCAAGCTTAGCGGACAAGAGCACCGAGCCCGGGGAGTAGCAGGATATCCCCGCCGCATACTTGCGGCGCTCGCCACAACCTTTTCGTCAGGGCAACACCTCGTAATCCCGCTGCGCGATCAGCGGCAGCGAAGGCTCGGCACCGTAGATTTCCACCCGGTAGGTGCCGGGTTCCCACCCCTGCCGGGGACGCACCCAGGCCTCCTGACGCAACCCGGTATCGTCCGTCAACGGATGGTAGTCAAAGTGGGACAGGCCCGGCTGGTCCTGTCGCGCCCACCGAATGATCACCGACGCCTGCTGGTACTCAGTCGGCACCTGGTAGTGCAGGTAGACCGTCCGGTCTTGCGCACTGAAGCGGTTCTGGGCTCGGTAGGGGCTGCCGTCCTGACCCGAGCGATAGCGGCTGAATATCAGCGCCCCCGGGTTATCCGGGGCGAGTTCTGGAGGGGTTCCCGCCGCCCAGCGGGCGTAAAGTTCGCGCAGATGTTCAACACCCAGTCCCTGCCGGTTTAGCCAGTCAGCGGTTATATGAGAGCGCCGTGAAAAGAAGGCCTCGAGCTGTTCCAGGTCGGTCTGTTGAATCAGCGCCAGCGCCTCTTCGCGGGTGAACCCCAGCTCGATCCCCAAACTCAGATCGTCGTGGAGGCGCCGACGCTCTTCCGGCACCGTACGCGAGCGGCTCGCCTGCGCGTCTTCCCTGGGGACCTCGACCGGAGCGGTTGCGCTCCGCGCCGAGGCCTCGCTAACCGGTCGCTCCGATATTGATTCAACCGGGACCTTGAGCGGCGGCGTCCCTGCGCGCTCGTCACCTCCCTGATACAAGGCTCTCACCAAGCTGAAAGCGCTCACACCAATAAACACGACGGTAACCAAAGTAACCAGGTGTCTCATGGGAGGCGACTCTGAACTAGTAATTTGCCAGGTAGTCATCCCGTTCGCCAATACACTGTGCTCGGGAATCATACTTGGTCAGGTAGCTGTAGGAGACACCGTCAGTGTTCGGGCCGCAGTCATTATCGCCGTACTGAACAGGCCCATAACAACTCGCATAGATGGCCTCGGTGGTCTGTCCGACACAGAGGTTGTAGTAAATCTGCTCACTGGTGTCTTCAACGCTGACGCCACCACCGCCACCACCGGTGGAGCCACTGCCGCAGTCAAATCCAGCCGCCACGTCACGGGCATAGCTCACCTGAGTTTCATAGTTACCATAGACCTCCTCGGCCTCACTTTGGTAACCCTCAGCACAGAGCTCCAGTGCCTGCTGATAGTAGGCATCCGCCGCCAGAAACTGGGTCGACACCTGCGTCCCACAAGCGTTGGCCGCATCCCGGTCAGAGGCGGTCACCAACTCCTGGAACGAACAGCTACCACCGCCGGAGCTATCCAGCTCACGGGTATCTTCTCCTTCATCATCCTCGGCCACACAGCCGGACAACGCCAGCAGGCTGAGAAGGCTTACTGCTTTGATATATCCCCAAGTCGTCATTTTTGATGCTCCGCATTGTGTCGGTTTTGTAGACAATTTTATGCGTCACAGCTTCAAACCGCATACCCCATTTGGGTGAAATTTGCCCCTCAACAACAAAAAAACCGAGCGCATTACCTGCGCTCGGTTTTTCGGTGCGGGTTTACGGACGATGCGGTCAGTCGGAGGCCTCTACCAGCACCTCCACCAGCTCCGGCTCGATGACGCTGCCACTGTAGCGATCAAACAGCGCGAAACCGCCGTTGCCGGCATAGCCATTGTCCCAATAGACAGGCACCATGTCGTGATCAAGCGCTGACTGGGTAATGTATTCATTCCAATAGCGCCGGTAGGTATCGTGACCTTCAACATTCTGCCGTGAAATCACACCATACTCACCCAGAATGACCCCGAGACCCTGGTCGACAAAGTTCGTCTGCATCCGCTGGAACTGGTTATCCACGTAAGACTCATTGGCCCAGGTTTCGGTGACATTGGGATCGGTTGCGATCGACCCCCACTGGGTAATGTTGCTGCTTTCGTTCAACGTAAAGTTGTAGGGGTCATAGTAATGCACCTCCATCAACAGCCGATCACTGACCGTATCCTCGGGAATCTCGGCGAAGTTCACGGTGTGATCAATGTTGGTATTGAACCCCTGAACCACCAGATAGCGATCCGCATTGTTGCCGCCGGTCGCGCGCACGGTATCGACGAAGGTCTGATTGAAACTGTTCTGGACGGTGTAGTACTCCTCGGTTGGCGTCCCGTAATCGCCTTCGACCATCACCTCATTGGTACCGGCAAACAGCAGTCGATGGTCGTAGGCCTCAAAGTGCTCGGCGATCTGGGTCCACATGATGGCCAGACGATTGTTGACATACTCTTGATCCGCGTAGGTGGGCTGCATCCAGCCACCGTCCCAATGGATGTTCATGATCACATACAGGTCCGCGTCCAGCGCGTAGTTGACCACTTCCTCTACCCGGTTTTTCCAGCTCTCCTCGATGATGAAATTCTCGGCATCGGAAAACTGACTCCAGGCTACCGGCACCCGAAGCGTGTCGAAACCTGCGGCTTTTACCCTATCGATCAGCTCCCGGGTAATTTCGGGATTCCCCCAGGCGGTTTCACCGCCAATGGCGTCCAGGGAGTTGCCGACATTCCAGCCCACGCCCATTTGCTCGGTCAGCTCCACGGCCGTCAGTCCCCCGGGGTTGCTCACAGAGGAGCTGGACGAACTGGAAGCGCTCGACGAAACGGAGGAACTACTGCTGGACGAGCTACTGACCGAACTGCTGGATGAGGACTGCGAGCTACTGGAACTCGACGAAACCGACGAGCTGCTGGACGAGCTCGCCCCACCACAGAGAGCACCCAAGAGCTCAGGTATTTCCGCGTCGCCGTTCTGACTCACCTGAAAACCAAATTCAATGGACTGCCCTGGTTGGATCGACTGATTCCAGCTAAGGTTG
The DNA here is from genome assembly GCF_000463525.1 of Marinimicrobium sp. LS-A18. NCBI lineage: Bacteria > Pseudomonadati > Pseudomonadota > Gammaproteobacteria > Cellvibrionales > Cellvibrionaceae > Marinimicrobium > Marinimicrobium sp. LS-A18. Next base: position 150,894 of record NZ_AWEP01000002.1, on the reverse strand, counting down.
GTCGCACGATAGGGGTTGGAGCCTTCCAACTCGGCATTCCACAGGTTGGTAATGGTGCTGTGCTCATACTCCCAACTCACCTGCCAACCATTGATCGCCGAGGTGTCGTTATTGGTAATCTGGATGCTCGCAATGGCGCCAGCGCCCCAATCACTTTGAACCAGGTAATCGCATTGAACGGATTGAGCCTGGGTGAGCGGGGCCACCATTAATGCGGCGGCCAACAAAAAAGCGCCACTGACTGTTTTTATCTTTGAAAACGTCATGGGAAATTATCTCCTTTCCGGGTTTTTATGCGAGAAAAATATCAAGGAATAATGCACCGCATACCGGACCTGAAATACCCACCAGTCCTTACCGAATACCCCTGTGTATGCAGCGTCAGTCTTATACTTCTTCGAGTTTCCGGCTCTGGCCGAGGCCAAAGCGTCCACTCACCAAAAAGTATATCGACACCGCTTCAGGGAAAAATGCAGAAGGGCTTGCGGGACGAGAGGGAGATCACAAATTGCAAAGAAGAAAAAGACGCTCAGGCAAGAAGTGAAAAGTCAGGCGACATTTGCCACTGATGGCGTAAAAACAGGCGGGACCGATCTTCAGTTTCAGAGGGCGCGCACTTGGCGCGTAAAACAAAGCCGATTTGGGCAAGCGGCGAATCAGACCGCACCTTGGGGACGGAGAAAGAGGGACGAAGAATTCGTCCCTCCTGACACGGAATTTAACATACGGATATATTTTCTTATTTGAAAATCAGGATTTCCACTTGATATTGCAACCCAGGCTGGGACGCTGCTGATCTTCGGGGGGCTGCTCACCTCTGGCGACCAATTCAGCCGCCGCCAGCAGGTCTTTCCCGGTCACCGGAATATCATTGCCCGGACGGCTGTCGTCCAGTTGGCCCCGGTAAACCAGCCGCTTGTTCCGGTCAAACAGGTAGAAATCCGGGGTGCAGGCCGCATCAAAGGATTTGGCCACCCGCTGGGTTTCGTCGTAGAGGTACGGGAACGCCAGCTTGTACTCCTTGGCAAATTGAGCCATTTTTTCCGGAGAATCCGCCGGGTACTCATTGACATCGTTGGAACTGATGGCGATACAGCGGATGCCCATTTCATTGAGCCGGTCGTTGAGTGTTTCCAGGAACGGCGCAATATGCAGGACAAACGGGCAGTGATTGCAGATGAACATCACCACCAACCCCTTATCGCCCATGCGCTGACTCAGTTTCCAGGTTTCCCCGGCGGGATCAGGCAAAGTGGTATCGGGCAGCTCGGTGCCCAGAGGAAGCATATTGGAAGGCGTACGGGCCATAATCGACTCTCCTGTTAAGCGCCAGCCCCGCCCCGGGGCCGCAGACACTTGGATGATTAACCCTGAATTGTATACCCCCAGGCGCCCCCTGTTAAAGTCGGCAACAGGCGCCATCACCCGGGGCCTGGAGGCCGTGAGGCCGGGAGAGCCGCACAAGAATTTCACTATCGGTGAAATAGAGCCCCTTTATTTCATGATGACCACAACATTGATATAATTGGGCTTCAATGTTAGCAAGCACTTACAGCCATACACCACCCCGAACAATGACTGTTTATATTTGCTCACTCAGGAGGTAAACTGACTCTGATCCGCATCATAAGCGGCGCCGGGCCCACTGAGTGATCCCGGGACAAAACGCGGTGGACACCACCGCACAATAAATCAACCCTGGCAGTATGCAAGCAGTACAGCGCGTTTTGGGGCCGGACTCCGGTTCTCGCTGTGGGCGCTGCCTAAACCAGCTGCACAACCGACATTGGGGTCTGCCCGGCCTCCGGTGACGGCTTTTGTGTGTTGAGAGGAATTGTGAGAATGACTTTTATCCACGACGATTTTTTGCTCGACACCGAGCAGGCCAAGGCGTTGTACCACGATTACGCCAAAGACATGCCGATCATTGACTACCACTGTCACCTCCCCCCGGATCAGATCGGCGAAAACAAACAGTTCAAGAACCTGTCCGAGGTCTGGCTGGCCGGTGACCATTACAAATGGCGAGCGATGCGCTCCAATGGTGTCAGTGAAAAGTACTGCACCGGCGATGCCAGCGACTGGGAGAAATTTCAGGCCTGGGCCGAAACCGTACCGAATACCCTGCGCAACCCGCTGTATCACTGGACCCACCTGGAACTGAAGAAGCCTTTCGGCATCACCAACAAGCTGCTCAGCGGCGAAAATGCCCGCGAGGTGTGGGACCAGTGCAACGAACTGCTGGCGACGCCGGAATTCAGCGCCAAGGGCCTGATCACCCAGGCCAATGTGAAGGTCATCTGCACCACCGATGACCCGACCCACGACCTGCGCCATCACCAGTCCATCGCCGCGGACAGCAATTTCAACACCAATGTGCTGCCCACCTGGCGCCCGGACAAGGCCATGGCCGCCGAAGATACCCAGGGTTACAACACCTACCTGGATCGGCTCGGGGAAGTGGCTGACGTACAGATCAGCACTTATGACGACCTGATGAGTGCCCTGCAGAAACGCCACGACTTCTTCCATGAGCAGGGTTGCCGCCTCTCGGATCACGGGCTGGAAACCGTCCACGCCGAAGATTATACCGATGCCGAAATCAAGGCGATTTTCGCCAAAGTGCGCGGCGGCAAGGACCTCGACCAGACCGAGCTGGACAAGTTCTACTCGGCCATGCTGGTGGAATTCGCCCGTCAGGACCACGAGAAAGGCTGGGTCCAGCAGTACCACATCGGCGCCATCCGCAACAACAACCCGCGGCTGTTCCGCGACCTGGGGCCGGATACCGGTTTCGACTCCATTGGCGACCACAACTATGCCAAGCCGCTGTCGAAATTCCTCGGCCGCCTGGACAACGACGACCGCCTGGCCAAAACCATTCTGTACAATCTGAACCCGCGCGACAATGAGATGATCGCCACCATGATCGGCAATTTCCAGGATGGCTCGGCCGCCGGCAAGATGCAGTTTGGTAGCGGTTGGTGGTTCCTGGATCAATTGGACGGCATGAAGCGCCAGATCGAAGCCCTGAGCCAATTGGGTCTGTTGAGCCGCTTTGTGGGGATGCTGACCGACAGCCGCAGTTTCCTGAGCTACTCCCGCCACGAGTACTTCCGGCGTCTGCTGTGCCGCATCCTCGGCCATGACATGGCCGCCGGTACGGTGCCCAATGACCTGAAAATGGTCGGTAGCATGATTCAGGACATCAGCTTCAACAACGCGAAAGACTACTTCCCGTTTGACGTCCCGAAGTAAGCGGGTCGATTAGCTAGCGTGGTAGTCTATAGAGCCCGGCAGACATGTCGGGCTTTTTTCGTTCTCAACCCGGAGAGCGCTCTTGGACAGCACCAATTTGCTATCGACATTCCTGTTCTCACTCTCGGTCACCACACCGATTTTCCTGATGGTGATTCTTGGTGCGGTGTTACGCCGCATCGGGATGATTGATGAGACCTTCATCAACACGGCATCGCGCCTGGTATTTGCGGTGGGCTTGCCGGTATTGTTGTTTTTCAGCAGCGCCACCACCGACTTTGGCGCCGCCGCCGACGGCCGCATCCTGTTCGCGGTAGTAGCCGGAGCGATCGCCATTTTTCTGTTGAGTCTGCTCACGGCGGACGGTTTTGTGCGCGACCGGCGGGACCGGGGCGTCCTGGCCCAGGCGGCGTTCCGGGGCAACCTGGTGATCATCGGTCTGGCCTACTGCGCCAATGCCTACGGAGAAAGCGGCGTGGCCATGGCCGCCCTACCCATCGCCATCACCATCGTGCTCTATAACGTACTGTCGGTCATTGCGCTCAACCGGGACCTGGACAGCCGGCGAGGCATGCGGGGCGTGTTCTCGGGTGTGGTGCGCAACCCATTGATCATCGGCATTGTCGCCGGACTGTTCTACGGTTGGATAGAAGGACCCATGCCCGAGCCCGTTCAACGGGCGGGTAATTATCTGGGTGAGATGAGCCTGCCCCTGGCCCTGCTGTGTGTGGGCGGCGCACTGGATCTGAAGTCATTGCGGCAAGTGGGCGGTGGCGCCCTGGCAGCCACCACCTGGAAACTGATTGTTTCGCCCCTGGTCGGTGTCTTGATTGCACTGGCGCTGGGGCTGGAGGGTCAGGCGCTGGCGGTGGTCTTTCTGCTGGCCGCGTCGCCCACGGCTACCGCCAGTTTTGTCATGGTGCGGGCCATGGGCGGTAATGCCTCCCTGGCCGCCACCATGATCGTCCAGTCCACGGTGTTCGGATTGGTGACGGTCACGCTGGGCCTGTGGATACTGCAGGCCCTGGCGAGCTAAACACTACTCGTTGTCGTCCTGGATCTGCTCCTGAATCTCGTCATAGGATTCGTGGCGCACATCTTCACCCTTCACCAGATACACCACGTACTGGGCCAGGTTTCGGGCGTGATCACCAATCCGCTCCAGGGCGCGCAGACTCCACATGATGTTCAGGGCACGGGAAATATTGCGAGGGTCCTCCATCATGAAGGTCAGCATTTCCCGCATGGCGGAGTTGTACTCCATATCCACGGTATTGTCCGTTTCCACTACCCGTAGTGCCAGGTCGATATCCAGACGAGCAAACGCATCCAGTGCGTCACTCAACATGCGCGAGACATGGCCACCGATGTGGCGCACTTCAACGTACCCGCGCGGTGTGGAGCCGTCACCGCTAAGGGCGATAGCTTGCCGGGCGATTTTGCTCGCCTCATCACCCACCCGCTCCAGGTCCGTGATGGCTTTGGTAACCGCGATAACGAGACGCAGGTCACTGGCCGCTGGCTGGCGACGCGCCAGAATGCGAACGCAGTCTTCGTCAATATCCAGCTCCATGTCATTGACGTGATCATCTTCCCGAACCACCCGCTCGGCGGTCTCGGCATCGGCATCAATCAGCGCCTGTATGGCATCATTAACCTGACGTTGAGCCAGTCCACCCATCTCGGACAGTTTGGTCTTGATTTCATCCAGCTCAAGATTGTACTGCTGAGAAATATGATGCGTATGGGATTTGATATCCATGACCATGATGAGTGCTCCTCTTAGCCGTACCGGCCGGTAATATAATCTTCGGTTTGCTTATTGGTCGGGTTGGTAAACAGCGAATCGGTGTCACCAAACTCGATCAGATCGCCCATGTACATGAACGCAGTATAGTCCGAAACCCGGGCCGCCTGCTGCATATTGTGGGTCACAATCACAATGGTGTATTGATCCTTGAGCTCGTAGATCAGCTCTTCAATTTTCAGTGTTGAAATCGGGTCCAATGCCGACGCCGGCTCATCCAGCAAAATCACTTCCGGCTCAATGGCAATGGCGCGGGCGATGACCAGACGCTGCTGCTGACCACCGGACAGACCAAAGGCGTTGTCGTGCAGCCGGTCTTTGACTTCTTCCCACAGGGCGGCGCCGCGCAGGGACTTCTCCACCACTTCATCCAGAACCCGGCGGGACTTTACGCCCTGCAGACGCAGGCCATAGGCGACATTTTCATAAATGGATTTCGGAAATGGGTTGGGCTTCTGGAATACCATACCCACCTGACGACGCAGCTCGGCCACGTCGACTTTCTTGTCGTACATATTGCTGCCATCCATCAGGATCTCGCCTTCGATGCGGCAGATATCCACCAGGTCATTCATCCGGTTGAAACAGCGCAGCAGCGTCGACTTACCGCAGCCGGAAGGTCCGATAAAGGCGGTTACCTTCTTTTCGGGAATCTTCAGGTTGATGTCTTTCAGGGCACGATTATCCCCGTAGTACAAATTCAGATTATTGACCTCGAGCTTGATGGTCTCGTCTTCCAATGCCATGGCATTACCCTGTGTCTGAGGGCGGGGCGCGCCCACGTGTGCTTGGTGGTCGGGTGCCGTTGATGACCCGCTTTGCTTGGTAGTATCTTCTAACATGCTAGGCTCCCGCGATCAATCAGAGGCGCTGCGATACTTCTCGCGCAGCGTGTTACGAATTTTGATGGCTGTAAGGTTCAGAATAATGATCAACAACACCAGCGTCAGCGCCGTCGCGTAAACCAGGGGGCGAGCGGCTTCAACGTTCGGACTCTGGAAGCCGACGTCATAAATATGGAACCCGAGGTGCATGATCTTCTGATCCAGATGAATGTACGGGTAGTTGCCATCAATGGGCAGGCTCGGTGCCAGCTTGACCACACCGACGAGCATCAATGGTGCCACTTCACCGGCGGCACGGGCGATGGCCAGAATCAGGCCGGTCATCATGCCAGGCGTGGCCAGAGGCACCACCACCTTCCACAGGGTTTCTGACTTGGTCGCCCCCAGGGCCAGACTACCCTGACGGATGGTGCTGGGAATACGCGCCAGGCCTTCTTCGGTGGAGACAATCACCACCGGCAGCGTCAACAGGGCCAGAGTCAGAGACGCCCAGAACAAACCCGGCGTACCAAAGGTCGGGGCCGGTAAGGACGCGGGGAAAAACAGCTCATCAATGTTGCCCCCCAGGAAGTACACGAAGAAGCCCAGACCAAACACCCCGTAGACAATCGAGGGCACACCGGCCAGGTTGTACACCGAAATGCGGATCAGCTTCAGCACCGTACCCTGACGGGCGTACTCGCGCAGATAAATGGCTGCCAGCACGCCCAGTGGGGTAACCATGATCGACATCACAATCACCATGGTGACGGTGCCGAAGATGGCCGGGAAAATCCCGCCCTCGGTATTGGCTTCGCGAGGCTCTTCGGTCAGGAACTCCCAGAACCGGTCCATGTAGTGTGCCAGCTTGCCAAACACACCCAGGTGGTTGGAGCGGGTAACCCGCACGATGTTATGCAGGTGAATGGTTTTTTCCATTCCGTTGACGGTTTCAACATCAAAGCTGTCCCGCTCGATCTGCTCATAAATCGCGTCGCGCTCCGCCTTGATCCGGCGGTACTCTTCGTTCAACGCCTCTCGCTCGACCGCAAACTGCTCTTCAGCTTGCGCCATTTCTTCTGGCGATACGCCCTGCAGCTCAAGGCGACGGCGCTCCAGGCGCAGACGTTCCAGTTTGTGATTGATGCTACCAATCTCCACCCTTTCCTTGCGACGGATTTCTTTGTGCAGATCCACGCTGCGCTCGACCCGGGCTTCCACCTCTGGCCAGAAATCCTCATCGCCCAGGCGGCTGATCACTTCGCCGTGTTCTTTCAGCGCCACCGGGAAACCATAAAAGTTACCCCACTCGCGACGTTCAACTACAATGGCATTTTCCGGGTAGTGCCACTCGCCCATGCCCACGTCCAGGTACCACTGGAAATCGCTGCCGAGATCCCGATTCCCCTGCTTGATCAGGTAGCGGGTCACCAGAGGGACATCTTCGCCCACGGCGTAGCCATTGGTACGCGCCACCCGCGCTGGAATGACTTCCTTACGGACCAGTTCACCCAATACTTCCTGTCGGTCGCCATCGCGATCCAGCACCGACATCTGCACCAGATCAGCGGGCCAGAAATGGCCAAAACCGCGAACGGCAATCAGCCCCAACAGGCCCACAACCATAATCATACACAGCGCCACGGCACCGCCGTTCAGCCATACCCAGGGGGCACCACTTTTAAACCAGGCTTTCATCAATCAGGCTCCCAATGGTTACAGGTTGCTGTAGCGTTTACGCAAACGCTGGCGAACGACTTCGGCCAGGGTGTTGACCACAAATGTCAGGGCCAACAGCACCAGGGCGGCGAGGAACAACACCCGGAAGTGCGTGCTGCCAATGGCGGTTTCCGGCAGCTCCACCGCCACGTTGGCGGACAGGGTACGCATACCTTCGAATATGTTGAAGTTCAATACCGGGCTGTTACCGGTGGCCATCAACACAATCATGGTTTCGCCAACCGCGCGGCCAAAGCCCATCATCACCGCCGAGAAGATACCCGGGCTGGCGGTGGGCAGAATCACACCTATTACGGTTTGCCAGCGGGTTGCGCCGAGGGCCAGGGACCCCTGGGTCAAATGGCGGGGCACATTGAACACGGCGTCTTCGGCGATCGAGAAAATGGTGGGAATCACCGCAAAGCCCATGGCAATACCCACCACCAGGGCATTGCGCTGATCGTAGTCAATATTGTTGTTGGTAAGCCACTGGCGCATGCTGCCATCAAAGAACCACACTTCGACATGTGGGCTGATCGCGATACAGGCCCATCCGGTCAGCAGGATGGGGACGATCAGAATGGCGGCCTCCCAACCTTCCGGAACGTTGCTGCGAATCGCCGAAGGCAGCCGACTCCAGAGCAGGCCCACGACCAGCATGCTCACCGGCAGCAATAGCAGAATACTGAAAACCGCCGGGAGGTGATTTTCCAGGAATGGCGCCAGCCACAGACCCGCGAGAAAACCCAGAATAACGGTGGGCAAGGCTTCCATGATCTCAATGGTGGGTTTGACCACCCCTCGCAGCTTGGGGGTCATGAAATAGGCGGTGTAAATAGCGCCCATTACCCCCAGGGGGATGGCAAACAGCATCGCATAAAAAGCGGCTTTGAGCGTACCGATGGACAACGGCACCAGGCTCATTTTCGCCTCGGAGTCATCCGCACCTGAGGAAGCCTGCCAGACGTACTCGGGTTGCTGTCGGCCTTCATACCAGACCTTCTGCCAGAGCGAGCTCATCGAGATTTCCGGGTGTTTATTCCAGACCGAGGCGATATGCAACCGCTGGTCATTATCCATTGCCAGCAAGCGTCCGTTAATCGGCGACAATGCCAGTTGCGAAATGGGTTGATCCGTCACCGACTCAATCACCAGCGTGCTGGACGACGTCCCGTAGAACAGGCCAACATTGCCCTGGTCGTCACCAGCAGCAAAACCTTTGCGGGTGTATTCTGGCGCAATAACGGTAACCTCGCCAGAAAGTGACTCAAAATCGCGTACCGGTGTCAGATGAAACTGATTGTTGTCATCCCGAATGATAAACCACTGGCTGACCGAACCACTGTCGGTCCCAACGATAACCGACATGGTGCCGACCAGAAACTCCAACGCCGTTACCTGGCCTCGCTCGGTCGGTATAGTCTCTATCAGCCGGGCATCTTCAGCGCGCTCGACATGATAAAAATGCAGTTGTTCCCGATCATCCGCGACCACCAAAAAGCGGCCGGTGGCATCGACGATCAACTGCTCCACCTGAGCACCACCGGGTAACGTGGGCACGGAATAGCTCTTGCCAGACACGCTACCCCCGTTGCCGAACAGCCCCTGGTTCATCCGATAGCGCCCCACCACAATCCGGTTGTCCTCGGTGACGGCGGCTAGCATGATTCCAGCATCCGTTTTCTGCACGGCGACCTCTTGTAACGCGCGGCCCTGCTCGTCCAGCATGACGGGATCCTCACCCAACGGATAATCCAGCCCCGGGGTCACCAGGCGCTGATCGTTGGGGTAGCTGAGACTATAGGTTTCCTGCACAACAGATACCGAACCATCGGAGAAACCATAGGCCACCAACTGTTGGTTAGGGACACTGGTATCAACCGCTGTGGGCGTAGCACCTTCGTTGCGAGGGACCTCAAAGGTTTTGAGGGCGAGCCCCGAATCGACGTTAAAGAAGTGCACCTGCCCGGCCTCGCTGAACGACGCCCCCATTTCCTCATAGCGCTCAAGCACCAGGTGCGCGGACGGATCAGCTTCGCTGGTCAGCGCGAAGGGGTAGTCCGCAGTCGGCTCGATACTGCTGCTGCGCAGTAACGGCGCCACTTCAGAGAACAGGTAGATGAAGATCAGCGCCAGGGCGCCAACCACCATCATACCGGCGGTGCCGACTCCGTAGCGGGACAGGCCGTCCTTGAATTTGCGTACCTTGCGCAGACGAGCACGTTGCTCCGCATTCGGCATCAAGCTTCCCCGGGCATCCGGGGTGGAAGGTCGCTCTGACATAGTGCATCAATCCTGAGCTGGAGAATCTCGGTCGAACGCCCCATCAGAGGACTTCGACGAAAGCGCCTGCATGCTAACAGCGCTAGATGACAGTTTTGTTACAGTCACATGACAAAAGGGACCCTCCGCCCCGCGGCGGTGTCCCTTTTGATTGTCCCTAAACCAGTTGACGGATCACAAGCCCGGGGTCCCTTCCGGGTCGATCGGGGCGACAGGTGCCACCCCGGCGGAGGCCGTGTTTACAGACCCAGCTCTTCAGTCACCCGCTTTGCCACTGAGGCCGGCAGCGGAATGTAGCCGTCGCGCACTACCACTTCCTGACCCTGCTTGGAGATCACCATTTTCAGGAACTCAGCCTGCATCGGAGGCAGTGGGCGGTTCGGATGCTTGTTGACGTAAACGTACAGGAAGCGGGACAGCGGGTAGCTGCCATTCGAGGCGTTTTCGGCGTTCGGAGCAGCGAACGCTTCGCCTTCGGCACGGGCCAGCGGTACCGCACGCACACCAGAGGTCATGTAGCCAATACCGGAGTAGCCGATACCGTTGCGCGACTCGCTAACGCCCTGAACAACCGAAGCAGAACCGGGCTGCTCGTTGATGCCGGGCTTGTAGTCACCCCCGCACAGGGCGTTGTCCTTGAAGTAACCATAGGTACCGGATACCGCATTGCGGCTGTATAGCGCCAGATCGCGGTTTTCCCACTCACCTTCGAGCCCCACCTGACCCCAACGGGTAATGTCTTCTGAATAGCCGCAGCGACGGGTCACCGAGAACATGGCGTCAACTTGGGGAATCGTCAGGCCTTCAATGGGGTTGTCTTTATTGACATAAACCGCCAGAACGTCCACCGCTACCGGAACAGCGGTCGGCTTGTAACCGTGAGCCTGCTCAAAGGCGCGAATCTCGGAGGCCTTCATTTCACGGCTCATGGGACCAAAATTGGCGGTATTCTGAGTCAGCGCCGGCGGAGCGGTCGAAGAACCGGCACCCTGGATCTGGATATTGACGTTGGGATAGAACTTGGCGAACTCCTCGGCCCAGAGGGTCATGAGGTTGTTCAGGGTATCGGAACCGATGCTGTTCACATTACCGGATACGCCAGACACCGCCTCGTAATCCGGCAGATTGGGATCGACGTCCGCTTGCGCCATGGCACAGGTCATTGAACCGGCCAGAGCCAGGCCTTTAAAGAATTTGATGGCGTTCATAGAGCGCTCCTCTGAAACAGTGATTTGTCGTTCAGTGACATGAAATGCCCTTATCTGGGTCACTTCCACCTGAGACGCACTCTACTCACCCAATATGACAGTCCTGTGACAGGCTGCCATAAATTTGTCAAATTACTGCAACAAACGCAGAAGGCAGCCCTGGGGCTGCCTTCTGTCGGATAAGCGAATCGGTCTCGCCGGAAAATCAGCCAATTAAATCAGCTGATGTAGACCGGTCCGGCTCCTGAACTCCAGACAATCACAGTGCTCACCATCACCACGACCGCGAGCACCAGGCCCACCGTAATCACCGAACTGGCGTAAATGAAGCCCCGTTCTTTCGGGATATTCATCAGGATGGGAATACCTTCATAAATCAGATAGACGGAGTAGCACGCCGCCAGAATGTACACCGATACCACCAGCCACAACTGTGGGTATACCAGCGCAACACCGGCGAGCATCATGGGAATGGCCGAGTAGACCGCCAGCGCCGTCCCTTCATAGTGGCGACGATTGGCTTCGTCGGCCACACCAAAACTGCGCGACATCCAGTTGATGTATTCGCCCAGGACATAAATGGCAATAAGCTGAGCGAAATAGGCCGCTACGGCCATGAGCAAGGCACTTTGGCTGGTCAATTTCACCACACCGCCGCTACCCACACTCCAGCCCACTTCGGTCACTCCGAAATAACCCGCGATACAGGGTATAAGTGCCATCAACGGAACGTGACGTAGATAAACCCGCAGGAACGATTCGTTGTCGCTGCGTATCCGCTGCCACTCGCGATCGGGGTTGGTGAAGATACCCAGGGTGTGCTGCAACATAGCCATATTTACGTACTCCTACTACTGCTTGTTATTAGAGAGTACGTACAGTATCCAGCTTTGGGACGAGTGCCGCAAAGAAGTATTCGCGATAAACGAATACTGTTAATCAACTTAGGTTATATAAAAGGGGCCGTCGCCCCTTATTTGACGACCTTGAGGTTGGGCCGTTTTTGCGCGTCTTTCTTCGGTTCGGAATCCGGCTTGGGAGGCTCGGGATTGGGCTCATGCTCGAATACCATGCCCTGACCATTCTCCCGGGCATAAATACCCAGTACCGAGCCACAGGGGATCACCAGATCCGTTGGTATGCCGCCAAAACGGGCATTGAAGTTGATCTGTTCCAGACCGATAAACAGGTCTTTGACCGCCGTCGGATTGATATTGAGTACAATCTGGCCGTCTTTATTGACGTGCTGCTGAGGTACTTCAACGCCCTGCCCCTGAGCATCCACCAGGATATAGGGGGTGCAGCCGTTATCCACGATCCACTCATAGAGCGCTCGAATCATGTAAGGACGGCTTGAGGTCATGGCCATAGAAAGTCTCCCGATAGGGTATCGAAGGGCATGAAAGCCCCTTTTGGGGGCAGGACTACGCGCAATGGAGGCTAGTGAGCACCCATGTCGCGCTCGACTTCGGTAAGGCTCTTTCGAAATCCTTCACGCTCGAACAGTCGCTTCTGGTACGTCAGCAAGGGCTGGGCCTGGCGCCCCTTGCCAAGGTCAATATCCAGCATCGGCAGGCGCCAGAGGATCGGTGCCAGGCAGCAGTCCACGATGGTGAACTCGTCGCTCATGAAAAACGGCATTTCGGCAAAGATCGGCGAGATGGCCAGCAAACTGTCGCGCAGGGCCTTACGCGCCTTGAGCACCGTATCCTTACTCTTGCTGGTGAGAATGGTATCTACCAGCGGCGCCCAGTCACGCTCCAGCCGGTACATCCACAACCGGCTCTGAGCCCGGGCAACCGGGTATACCGGCAGGAGCGGAGGATGCGGGAAGCGCTCATCCAGATACTCCATGATCACTTTGGACTCGTACAGGGCCAAGTCCCGGTCCACCAGTGTTGGCAAACTGTTGTAAGGGTTGAGGTCCGCCAGTTCCTGCGGCTTGTTTTTGGGATCGACATCAATAATATCCGACGATACCCCTTTCTCCGACAACACAATTCTAACCCGATGGCTGTAATGATCAGAACCATCGGAAAACAGCGTCATGGATGAGCGTTTGGTCACCACACCCATTGTGTATTACCTCAAATTACCCAGTGATCAAGCCGGGACGCCGACAGGCGCCCCACCGTTATTCGAATTTAGTGAATTCCCTTCCAGTACTCGCGGTTGAGCAGATAAGCAAATACAAACAGAACGGACAGGAACAACAGCACGAAGATACCTATCCGCTCTCGGTCCATGGCTGCGGGCTCACCCAGATACTCCAGGAAATTCACCAGGTCATAGATCACCTGATCAAACTCTTCCTGCGACAGGCTGCCTTCAATGTCGCCCTCTACCAGGCTACCACATTCCTCATCCATGACCGGATTGCCCGCGCTGTCGCGTACAATATGGCCGTGGCTGTCCAGCTCGGGACCGGCAGAGCACTCCAGCAGGCCCTGCAGGTCCAGCATGACGTGGGGCATACCGACGTTTTCAAACACGCGGTTGTTCACACCAAACGGGCGGCTCTCATCCTTATAGAAGTTGCGCAGGTAAGTATACAGCCACTCCGGGTTACGGGAGCGGGCCACCAGGGTCAGATCCGGCGGTTGGACCCCAAACCACTGCTTACCCTGCTCCTTGGTCATGGCCGTGGTCATGAGGCTACCGATCCCCTGATCGCCGAAGATGAGGTTCTCGCGTGCCACATCGTGGGGAATACCGAGATCATCCGCCACCCGCTCATAGCGGGAAAACTTGGCGGAGTGGCAGCCCATACAGTAGTTTACGAAGTATTTGGCACCACGCTGTAAGGACTCTTTGTTGTCCAGATCAGGCTCCATAATGTCGCAGGGAATGGAGCCGCAGCCGCCGGCACCCGCGCCGACAGCCTTGATCGGAACCACCACCAGTACCGCGAACAGCGCCAAACCACCCAGCACCAAGCGCAGTGGCAGTCCTTTCATCTGCACACGCTCTGGCACAGGATGCTCTCCGTCGCGATCCGCCAACCAGGGCAGCGCCACGAACACGGCGGTCAGAACCAAGCCAAACAGCCGCAGGAAGACCGGCACATCGCTGTCTCCTGTGATGCCATTCAGAGCCATTACCAGGAAGATCAGGCCAAAACCCCAGCAGATGGCGAACGACAGGACCCGCGCGATCTGCGAGCGCTGCTCCGGCGGACGGTTGCTGGTCCAGATCGGCATGGTAATGAAATAGGCGAAGTAGAACACCGTCGCCAACTGGGACAACACAGTGCGACCAGTGGTCGGAGATTTGACGCCCAGGTAACCCAGCACCACAAACATCGCGGCGAAGACCATCAACATGACCCGTGGGATATGGCCCTTGTAGCGCATGGACCGGGCCTTGGCACGATCCAGCCAGGGCAGTACAAACAGGATGGCAATCGCCGCACCCATGGCAATCAGGCCGAGGAACTTGGCACTCAGGGGGCCGATCTCAATTGTCACCGCCCGCAAGATGGCGTAGAAAGGCGTGAAGTACCACACCGGGGCAATGTGCTCCGGGGTTTTCAGGTTATTCGCCTCTTCAAAATTGGCGTATTCCAGGAAGAAACCACCCATCTCCGGCATGAAAAACAGGACGAAGCAGAACGCGAACAGGAAGACGGTAATACCTACCAGGTCGTGAACTGTGTAGTACGGATGGAACTGCACGCCATCTTTGGGGATGCCGTTCTCATCTTTGTTCTTCTTGATATCCACGCCGTCAGGGTTGTTGGAACCCACTTCGTGCAGCGCCAGAATATGCAGCACGACCAGTCCGAGCAGGACAATCGGCAGGGCCACGACGTGCAGGGCGAAGAAGCGGTTCAGGGTAATGCCGGAAATCAGGTAATCACCGCGAATCCACTGCACCAGATCTTCGCCGATCACCGGAATGGCCCCGAACAGGGACACAATCACCTGAGCGCCCCAGTAGGACATCTGCCCCCAGGGCAACACGTAGCCCATGAAGGCTTCCGCCATGAGCACCAGGTAGATGGTCATGCCGAAAATCCATACCAGCTCTCGCGGTGCCTTGTAGGAGCCATACATCAGGCCGCGGAACATGTGAAGGTACACCACCACAAAAAACGCAGACGCACCAGTGGAGTGCATATAGCGCAGAATCCAGCCGTACTCCACATCACGCATGATGTACTCGACGGAGGCGAAGGCACCCTCGGCGGTCGGGGTGTAGTTCATCGTCAGCCAGATACCGGTCACCAGCTGGTTGACCAGCACCAGCAGGGACAGAACGCCGAAGAAATACCAGAAGTTAAAGTTTTTGGGCGCGTAGTAGTTGCCCATATGGGTGTCCCAGGCGCGCTGTACCGGGAGACGCTGGTCGACCCACTGCCACAATCCAGTTAACCAATTCATTCTTATGCCTCCTGATCCTCGCCCACGATGAGCAGGTTATCGCCCTCGTAACGGTGTGGGGGAACTTCCAGGTTTAACGGAGCGGGTACGCCTGTATACACGCGGCCAGCCATATCGAACTTGGAACCATGACAAGGGCAGAAGAAGCCGCCCTGCCAGTTTTCGCCACCGAGGTCCGCAACGCCCACTTCCGGGCGAAACAACGGTGCGCAGCCCAAATGGGTGCACAGACCGAGCAACACCAGGAACTCTTCGCGAATGGAGCGAGTCTGATTTTGAGCGTATTCGGGCTGTTGGGGTTGCTCCGAGTTGGGGTCGCGCAGCACGTCCTCAACTTTTTCCAGCCCCGCGATGGACTCTTGTGTACGACGCACAATGTAGACCGGCTTACCCCGCCACTCGACGGTGATCATTTGCCCGGGCTCCATCTTGCCGATGTTGGCCCGAACCGGTGCCCCGGCGGCTTTTGCCTTGGCGCTGGGGTTCCAGGAACCCACAAAAGGTACCGCAGCACCCACTACGCCCACTGCCCCTACTACCGAGGTGGCAGCGGTCAGCACGCGGCGGCGCGTTTTGTTGACAACGTCATCGGTCATGACGATCTTCTCCCCTAACAGCTTCCGACGGCCAGTAAATCACTGAATTTCAACGATTTAGAGTGATGTTATTGAGACGTAAAAAATGGCCAATCTTAAAGAAATTGCGCGCCGCTTACAAGAATAAGCTGCGCCCCGTGCCCCATACCACCAAGTGATACGACGGGCGGGCATAAAAAAACGCCCAGGCCAGCGAAGGGCCTGGGCGTTTTTTGCTCGGAGGTACCGCCGCTCCGCGCTGGGAGCGAGCTCCAGATTAACGCTTGGAGAACTGCGGACGCTTACGGGCTTTACGCAGACCCACTTTCTTACGCTCAACAGCGCGAGAATCGCGAGTTACGTAACCTGCTTCACGCAGAGAGCCACGCAGCGCTTCGTCGTATTCCATCAGAGCACGGGTCAGACCGTGGCGGATGGCGCCGGCCTGGCCAAAGCTACCACCGCCTTTCACGGTGACTTTTACGTCGAACTTGTCGGCCATTTCCACATTTTCCAGCGGCTGACGCACGATCATGCGTGCCACTTCACGGCCAAAGTACTCGTCCAGAGGACGGTCGTTGACGGTGATGTTGCCGCTACCCTGGGCGATGAACACCCGGGCGGTGGAGGTCTTGCGGCGACCCGTACCGTAATATTGAGTAACTGCCATAATCAGCTTCCCGGTTAGATAGTCAGTTCTTGAGGCTGCTGCGCAGTGTGCGGATGCTCGTTACCTGCGTAGACCTTGAGTTTTTTGAACATGGCGCGACCCAGAGGTCCGCGGGGCAGCATGCCCTTGACGGCGTTCTGGATGGTGCGCTCGGGGGCTTTCTGGATCAGCTTTTCAAAGCTGATCGACTTGATGCCGCCGATATAACCGGTGTGATGGTAGTAAATCTTGTCGCTGGCCTTCTTACCGGTCACACGAACTTTTTCAGCGTTGATCACGACAATGTAATCACCCGTGTCCACATGAGGTGTGTACTCGGGCTTGTGCTTGCCGCGCAGACGACGGGCAATCTCTGTAGCCATACGGCCCAGAGTCTTGCCTTCGGCATCAACGACGAACCAGTCGCGAGAGACCGTTTCAGGTTTAGCACTATAAGTCTTCATGTTATTTCCTGCCTCAGGAGGTGCTTCCCACAAAAGAGCGCGAATACTATAGAAATCGTCGCCGGTTTTCAAGGGGGAAACTGATGATTTTTCCACCAACCCGGCCGCCCCGTCAGGGCTTGTGGGGCTGGGCCAGGTAGTCGCGGCTCTGCATTTCCAGCAGGCGGCTGACGGTGCGCTCGAATTCGAAGCTCAGGCGCCCCTCGTCGTAGATCTGCGTCAACGGCCGGGCGGCGGATAGTACCAGCTTGACCCGCCGATCGTAAAACTCGTCCACCAGATTGATGAAGCGCCGGGCCTGATCATCACTATTCCGTCCCAGCGCCGGCACATTGCTCACCACCACCGCATGGAACTCCCGGGCCAGCTCGATATAGTCATTTTGTGAGCGGGGCCCATCACAGAGAGCCATAAAGTCAAACCAGGCCACGTCTTCCCCCAGATAGCGGGCCCGAATCGGGCGCCCTTCCACTTCCAGCACCTGATCGGCACATATTTCATCCTCGGCCGGCACCAGGCTGCGGAAGCTCGCCATCAGACTCTCGTCCGCCCGCGCATCGAGCGGGCTGTGGTACAGCTCGGCCTGCTCCAGTGCCCGCAATCGGTAGTCGTTCTGGCTATCGAGCTGCAACACCCGGGTGTGACGCTTGATCTGCTCAATGGCGGGCAGAAACCGGGCTCGCTGCAACCCATCCCTATAAAGGTTGTCCGGCGGGATATTGGAGGTCGCCACCAGCGTCACGCCGCGGCGGAACAGGGCCTGCATCAGAGTGCCCAGAATCATCGCATCGGTGATGTCCGAGACGAAGAATTCGTCAAAGCAGATGACCCTGGCCTCCCGGGCGATGCGGTCTGCCACCTGCTCAAGGGGATTCTTCTGGCCATCGAGCTGCTTGAGGTCCCCGTGCACCCGGCGCATAAAGCGGTGGAAATGGGCGCGCATTTTCTGCTCAAACGGCAGACTCTCGTAAAAATTGTCCATCAGGTAGGTTTTGCCCCGCCCAACGCCGCCCCACAGGTACAACCCGCTGACCGGTGTGATCGGTGCCTTTGAAATCCGCCGCCGCAACCGTTCCCACAGTCCCGGCAACCCGGTTTTTGGGGCGCCCTGCTCGACCAGCGCTTCAAACAGCGCCTGCAACTGATCCACCACCTGCGCCTGGGCCGGGTCCCGGCTGAACCCGGGCTGCTCCAGATCACGCTGATAGCGATTGTAGGGCGTGTCGTACTTCAACTCTGGCCGGCTCATGAGTCGACACCCAGTTGCCGCTCCAGGGTGCGCGCCAGATCCGCTTTAAGCTCGGTCAACTGACCGTGAAAGAAGTGCCCGGCCTCCGGGTAGCGCAGCAAGGCATGGGGCGATTGCAGCCGGGTTTCGCTCCAGCGGATCACGCCCTCCGGCACCACCACGTCATCCCGCTCGCCCTGGGCGATACAGACCGGGCACGGGAAGCGTCCGTCGCGATCGTAGGTGTAGCGCTCAACCGGCGGTGCGACCAGCGTGAGATGTTCGACCGATTCCATCCGAAAAACCGCTCCGGCGGCCACCGCCGAGCCAAAGGAAAATCCGGCCAGAAGCACGCCGCCGTCCGGGCGTTGCCCCGCGAGCCAGGCGTGTACCGCCAGCAGATCATCCACTTCCCCAACGGCGTGATCGAACTCGCCCTCACTGGCCCCGACACCCCGGAAATTGAACCGCACGGTGGCAACGCCGAGGTCACGATAGGCCCGCACCAGGGTGGTGACCACCTTGTTGCTCATGGTGCCGCCGTGCTGCGGATGTGGATGGCAGACGATCGCCGCCAGCCCCCGTTCGGCCAGTGAGCCGGATTCGGAGCCGGCCTGGATGCGGGCTTCCAGCCCGCCGGCGGGCCCGTCGATGGTAATTGCGGTCTCGGTTTGCGAAAATACTGTCACGATCACCTCAATGGCCTGCCCCGCTCTCTGGGCGCGGCGGTGGTTCACACCCGAAACGGATCAAGGGAATTCCGCCCGGGTCGAATAAAAGGCCGTATAATACCGCGAGCGACCGCAGTTTTGCAGGCCACAAACCGGCTTCATACCGAGAGGAGAAATTTGTGTTTTCATTCGGAACCCTCATTATTACCGCGCTGATCTGTCTGTTGGGCGGTGGTGCCCTGGGCGCGGTACTTTACAAACTGACCGATTCGGGCTCCCGCAGCAAGGAACTCGAAGAGCGGGTTCTGCGCGCTGAAGATGAGCTCAAGCGGTACCAGCAGGATGTGTCCGAGCATTTTGCGAAGACCTCCGAGCTGGTAAACAACCTGACCCAGAGCTATCGCGACGTTTACGAGCACCTGGCAAACAGCGCACTCAAGCTGACCACTCCGGCCCTGAGCCGGCAGATTCTGGACTCGGCCAATACCCAGTTGCTGGGCTCGGAAAAAACCTACCTGAGTGAGGAGCATATCGAAGCTCCCCGGGATTGGGCTCCCAAGAACGGCAAGGGGCAGCTCAGTGAAGAGTACGGTCTGCACGACGAGGGCGAGTACGAATCGCCCTATCAGTACGGTTCGTCGGACACCTACACCGAAGAAACCCAGGATGACAAGCCAGACACCCCAACCGAGCCGCCTCGGGGAGCCATCTGATTTCCCGCTCATGTCACCGTGGTTACACCTACCGGCGGGCATGTCCCGCTGGCCCTTTATCTTCCAACACCGGAGACTGTAGATGAGCGCACGAGGTCTGCTTCAGTCCCTCGGCTGGCCCGTCGCCACCGGACTGCTCATTGCACTACTGACGCTGCTCGCGTTCCCCGAGCTTCGGGGGCCGAACGGTGCGCCAGAATCGACGCGCCCGGCCACCACGTCCTACGCGGACGCCGTCGATCGGGCTGCCCCTGCGGTGGTCAGCATTTACACCCGTAAAATTCAGGAACAGCAGCGCCACCCCTTGGCGGACCATCCTTTTTATCGCCGCTTCTTTCCTGAGCGCCCGCAGCAGCAACGCGCGCAATCCGCGCTGGGCTCCGGCGTCATTGTCGACCCCCGCGGCTACCTGCTGACCAATGAGCATGTGATCAACGGCGCCGACGAGATTCAGGTTCTACTGTATGACGGCCGCGAAACCCGCGCGCGATTGGTCGGCACAGACCCAGAGAGCGATCTGGCGGTACTGAAGATTGACCTGGAGGACCTCACCGTCATCGACGTTCCCGAGCCTACCCAGGCACGGGTTGGGGATGTTGTGCTCGCTATTGGCAACCCCTTCGGGGTGGGCCAGACCGTCACCCAGGGTATTCTGAGCGCCACCGGCCGCTACAACCTTAACCTCAGCGAGTACGAGAACTTTCTCCAGACCGATGCCGCGGTGAACGTAGGCAACTCCGGCGGGGCCCTGGTGGACATCCATGGGCAACTCCTGGGCATCAACACCGCCATTCTCGGCGAGGGCAACACCTCCGTGGGGGTCAGCTTCGCCATCCCGGCGGACTCCGCCATGCGGGCACTGCGCGAGATCATCGAGCATGGCCGGGTGGTGCGCGGCTGGCTCGGCCTGGAGGTTCGCCCCCTGAGCCAAGATCAGGCCAGCGCCCTCGCCATGAACTCGACCCAGGGCGTGGTGGTCACCGCCGTGTACAGCGGCAGCCCGGCCGAACAGGCGGGCCTGACGCCGGGCGACATTCTGACCCACATTGACGACGAGTCCGTTGGCAACGGTCGGCGCGGCATGAACCAGATCGCCGCCACCGCCCCGGGCAGTGAGGTGACCCTGCGCATTCTGCGCAACGGCGAGCCGATTGAGCTGGAAACGGTCATCGGTGAGCGTCCCCTGCCGGCCAGCACCTGAGCACCCCGGCCGGGACAGCCCCTCACGCCACAAAAAAAGGCCGACCCCGATACCGGGTGTCGGCCTTTTTTGTGGACGCTGAATCGGCTATACCTTGATTCGGTACTCCGCCGAGCGAGCATGCGCTTCCAGCGCTTCACCGCGCGCCAATACCGAGGCGGTTTTGGCCAGCTCCGAGGCACCTTCAGCTGAACAGTGAATGATGGAGCTGCGCTTCTGGAAATCATACACCCCCAGGGGTGAGGAAAACCGCGCCGTGCCTGAGGTCGGCAGAACGTGGTTCGGACCAGCGCAGTAATCGCCCAACGCCTCGGGCGTGTAGCGGCCCATGAAAATGGCGCCAGCGTGGGCCACCTTGGGCAACAGGGCATCCGGGTCGGCCACGGACAACTCCAGGTGCTCCGGTGCAATCCGGTTGCTGACCGCCAACGCCTGATCCATATCCTCCACCAGAATGAACGCACCGCGATTGGCCAATGAGGTCCGGGCAATCGCCTCCCGACTCAGGGTCGGCAACAGACGCTCCATGGCCGCCTCTACCCGATCGAGAAACGCCGCATCCGGGCTCACCAGTATCGACTGGGCCTGCTCATCGTGCTCCGCCTGGCTGAACAGATCCATCGCGATCCAGTCCGGATCCGTCTGGCCATCGCAGATCACCAGAATCTCCGAGGGACCGGCGATCATGTCAATATCCACCATTCCGAACACGGCGCGCTTGGCGGTGGCCACATAAATGTTTCCCGGCCCGACAATCTTGTCCACTTTCGGCAGGCTCTCTGTGCCGTATGCCAAGGCCGCCACCGCCTGAGCACCACCCACCGTCACCACCTTGTCCACGCCGGCCACCGCCGCTGCCGCAAGCACCATGGCATTGAGTTCGCCACCCGGTGCCGGCACGACCATCACCAGCTCCGCCACGCCGGCGACTTTGGCCGGAATCGCATTCATCAGGACCGATGAGGGATAAGAAGCCTTGCCACCGGGCACATAGAGCCCGACCCGCGCCATGGGTGTCACCTTTTGCCCCAGCCGGGTGCCATCCTCCTCGGTGTAATCCCAGGACGGTTGCCGCTGATGCTCGTGGTAACGCCGAATCCGCTCCGCCGCCACTTCCAGCGCCTGGCGCTGCTCGGCGGGCAGTGACTCGAGCGCTTCGTGCAACTTGCTCTCCGGCACAATCAGATCCGCCGGCGAGCTGACCTCACGACGATCCAGGCGGTTGGTGTACTCCACCAACGCCGCATCACCGCGGGTTTTGACGGCCTGAAGAATCTCGTCCACCACCTCGGCGACCCCGGCATCGGACACACTGTCCCAGGCCAGCAGGGCATCGAGACGCGCACTGAAATCCGCAGCGGAGGCATCCAGGCGAGCGATCAGAGGTTGCTTGTCAGTCATGGGAAAATCTCGTCATTACGGCCAGAGCCGGTCTACACGTCAGGCCGGACGCTTGGCGTCAACGGCCTCACCAATGGCGTCAATCACGGATTGAATCAGTACGTGCTTCATCTTCATGGACGCCTTGTTTACGATCAGCCGCGAGCTGATATCGGCGATGTGCTCCCGGGGCTCCAGCCCGTTGGCAAGCAGCGTATTGCCGGTATCGACAATATCCACAATTTCGTCCGCCAGGTGCATGATCGGCGCCAGCTCCATCGCACCGTACAGCTTGATGATGTCGGTCTGCCGACCGCAACTGGCATAGTATTGCTTGGCCACATTCACATACTTGGTGGCCACCCGCAGACGGCCCTGGCGCGGCGGCGCACCCTTGATGGCTGCGGTCATCAGACGACACCGGGCAATGTCCAGATCCAGCGGCTCATAAAGGCCCTCGGCGCCATTCTCCATCAGGGTATCCTTGCCGGAAATCCCCATGTCGGCGGCCCCGAACTGCACGTAGGTGGGCACATCCGCGCCGCGCAACACCAGCAGGCGCACGTCGGGCCGGGTGGTCTCAAACACCAGCTTGCGGCTCTTGTCGATGTCTTCCGCCGGCTCGATACCGGCCGCAGCCAACAGCGGCAGAGTCTCTTTCAGAATACGGCCCTTGGTCAGGGCAATGGTCAATGTCTGGGTCATGGGTCTCATCTGGAGGTCAGGGGACGCGGCCGGTCGCCCGCTCACGCGCGGCGTTCCGGCCTCAGTACTCGGTCCGTCAGTTTGGAACCCGACGAATGTTCGCGCCCAACATTTGCAGTTTTTCTTCAATACACTCGTAACCGCGATCGATATGGTAAATGCGGTCCACCAACGTGGTGCCATCCGCTACCAGACCGGCGATCACCAGACTGGCCGAGGCCCGCAGGTCCGTTGCCATCACGGGGGCGCCCTTGAGCCGGTCCACGCCCTGGATCAGGGCGGTGTTGCCTTCGAGGGTAATCTTCGCCCCCATCCGGTTCAGCTCGTGCACCTGAATCAGGCGGTTCTCAAAAATGGTCTCGGTCACGGAGCTGGCGCCCTCGGCCACCGCGTTCATCGCGGTAAACTGGGCCTGCATGTCCGTGGGAAAGGCCGGATAGGGCGCCGTGCGCAAGCTGACGCCCCGGGGCCGCTTACCTTTCATGTCCAGCTCTATCCAGGTATCCCCGATGGTGATTTCCGCTCCGGCCTCTTCCAGCTTGAGCAGCACCGCCTCGAGAATATCGGCCCGGGTGTCTTTCAGGCGCACCCGACCGCGGGTCGCGGCTGCGGCCACCAGGTAAGTGCCGGTTTCAATCCGGTCCGGCATTACACTGTAGGTGCACGAGTGCAGACGCTCGACGCCGTGAACCGTGAGCGTCTGGGTGCCAATGCCTTCGATCCGGGCGCCCATGGCTTCCAGACAATAGGCCAGATCCACCACTTCGGGCTCCCGGGCGGCATTTTCCAGCACCGTGGTGCCTTCGGCCAAGACCGCCGCCATCAGCAGGTTTTCGGTGCCGCCGACGGTCACCGTATCCATCAGGATGTGCGCCCCTTTCAGGCGGCCCTTGCTGCGGGCGCGAATATAACCTTCGTCCACATCAATTTCCGCCCCCATGGCCTCCAGGCCACGCAGGTGAATATCCACCGGACGGCTGCCAATGGCGCACCCTCCGGGAAACGACACGTTGGCCTCTCCGAAGCGGGCCAGCAGCGGGCCCAGCACCAGGATCGAGGCGCGCATGGTCTTGACCAGCTCGTACGGCGCGGTGAGATCATTGATGCTGGTGGGATCGATCTCGACGCACATTTTCTCGTCAATGGTGACCCCCACCCCCATGCAGCGCAGCAACGCCAGCATGGTGGTGATGTCGTTCAGGTGTGGCATGTTGCACACATGCACCGGACCATCGGCCAACAGCGTCGCCGCCAGAATCGGCAGGGCCGAATTCTTCGAGCCGGAAATCCGAATTTCGCCATTGAGCGGCGGCCCGCTCTGAATTTGCAATTTATCCATAGAAAATCACTTGTCGGTCATCGCGCGGTCGCGATGCAATTACTGCTGTTGCTGCCACTGTTCCGGCGTGAAGGTTTTCATGTGCACTGCGTGGATGGTGCCCTGGGCAATGCTGTCGGTCAGCGCCGAGTACACCAGCTGCTGTTTCTTGACCGGCGTCATGCCCTCGAACGCGGGGCTGACGACAACGAGATTGATATGGCTGCCATCAATTCCCACCTGCACGGTGCTATCGGGAACTTTGGCTTCTACCAGTGCTTTGATCTGTTCGGGTTGCATAGACTATCCAGTAATTGACTACCTGGGCCCCAGTAATTGACTACCTGGGCCAGACGTTTACTGCCCAGGCCAGAGGTCTGCGGGCCAGAGGTTTATGGGCCAAAGCGGAATCTTACCTGAATGCGTCGTTCACCGCATCCCGAAAGCCGTCCGCCGCCCCCAGAAACAACCGTTCCGCCAACCCCCAGAAACAACAATGCCGCCGCCCAGTAGGCGACGGCATGATAGTGAGGTGCAAAGGTGGCGTTTACATCTCAGCCAGCCAGTTGTTGATCACCTTGTCCAGGTCACCGTCATACTTTTTAGCGGCCTGACCGAACTGGCTGCGGAACGAGCGGCCAAGGTTCACGCCGTCCAGCACCAGATTGATCAGCTTCCACTCGCCGGAGCGGTTTTTGGCCATGGTGTAAGAGAGCTGATAGGTAGAACCATCGTGCGTCACTTCCTGATCGACACTGACCCGACGCTCGTCTTCCACACCATCAGCGGGCGGACGGATGCTGATTTCGCTATCCACGTAGTTGGCAATCCCTTTGGCATAGGTGGTCACCAGGCCCCGCTTGAACACTTGAACAAAGGTTTCCACCTGGTCATCGCTGGCATCGGAGCGGTGCGATCCCATGACCGCTTTGGCAATAAACTCGAAATCCACCACGGGCTCCAGAATGCCCTGGATTTCGTCGTAGTACTGCTCCGCGTTGTCGCTGCCGCCGTCGTACTTCTGCACCACATCGAACAGAACTTCGGTCACTTCCTCAATCAACTCGTGAGGCGTTTCCTGCTTGGGATCTACCGTCTCTGCGGCCCAAACGTTTGCCGCCAAGAGCCAAGAGGCCAACAGGGCGACGACCGAGCGGAAGGTGATACTTGCAATGTTTGGTTGGGTCATAGGGGGTTCCTTACAGATTCCAGCTTCCGGATAATGGGCCTTCCAGCCCGGGAGCCCGGGGCTACGCCGGGCTGCGCCATAAAGGCTATATCATAACATTGACTCGGCCTCGCTACCTACGCTCTGACCGTAAAAGAATGTTAGTGTTCCCTCTCACACTTCTACGCCACAAACCACGAGATTGATCAATGACACCCTGGAGTTGGTCCATTATGGCTCTGCTGGCCGGTTTCGTCGGTCTGGTCTGGAGCGCTGATCGCTTTGTCGAGGGCAGCGCCGCCCTCGCCCGCCGCCTGGGCGTATCGAAACTCGTCATCGGTCTGACCATTGTCGCCTTTGGCACCTCCGCGCCCGAAATCATGGTCTCGATAAGCGCCTCGCTGCGCGAGGCGGGAGAACTGGCCGTAGGCAATGCGCTCGGATCCAACCTGGCCAACATGGGACTGGTGCTGGCCATCACGGCCTTATTGGTCGCCCTGCCCATCCAGCATCACCTGCTGACCCGGGAGCTCCCCGCGTTACTGGTCGTCACCCTGCTGGCCGGTTATACCCTCTATGACGGCCAACTGACACGCCCCGAGGGCGTTCTGTTGGTGGCGGCGCTGACCATCACGTTAGGGGCTCTGGCCTTGACCCGTCGCGCCCACACGGAAGAGGTGGACGACGAGATACCGGATTACACCGGTATGGCGGCAACCCTCTGGTTTCTGATCGGGTTGATTGCCCTGGTGATCAGCGCCGAACTTCTGGTCTGGGGCGCACAGAACCTGGCCCTGGCTGCTGGCGTCTCGCCGCTGGTGGTGGGGCTGACCGTCATCGCCGTGGGCACCAGCCTGCCCGAGCTGGCCGCGTCGGTCGGCAGCGCCCTGAAAGGCCACCAGGACATGGCGCTGGGCAATATCATCGGCTCCAACCTGTTCAACCTGCTTGCGGTCATGGCCTTGCCGGGCCTGATTCAGGAGCCGGTCATGGACCGGCAGGTGTTCTATCGGGACTATCTGGCCATGGCCGCGATGACCTTCGCCCTGGCGATCGCCATCGGTGTGGATTACCGCCTGCGCCGCAACGCTCATACGGGTCCGGGGGAGGCTCGCGGGCACTTGGGTCGGCTCATTGCTGTGGTGCTACTGGCGGCCTATATCGGTTATTACGTTTGGCTGTTCAACACTCTGTAGTCCGGCATTCGTCATCCCCGGTCCAAGGCCGTATAATGAGCCGCTTTACCATGCCGAGTATTTGCACCGTCCATGACTGACTTCGACTTTATCCACTCCGGACAGCGCACCATCGATATTGAACAGCAGGCCGTGGCGGCCTTGCGCGAGCGAATCGATGCCCGTTTTACCCGGGCCTGCGAGCTGATGCTTGGGGTCTCCGGACGGGTGATCGTTACCGGCATGGGCAAATCCGGGCACATTGCCAAAAAAATTGCGGCCACGCTGGCCAGCACCGGCACCCCCGCCTTCTTTGTCCACCCCGGTGAGGCGAGCCACGGCGACCTGGGCATGATCACCCGGGAAGACGCCGTCATCGCCATTTCCTACTCCGGCAACTCCGATGAAATCATCACCCTGCTTCCGCTGCTCAAGCGACTCGGGGTGCCCATCATCAGCATGACCGGCAACCCCCGCTCGCCGCTGGCCGAAGAAGCGGCCGTCGACCTGGACATTAGTGTCACCACCGAGGCCTGTCCGCTGGCACTGGCACCGACGGCAAGTACCACCGCGACCCTGGTCATTGGCGATGCCCTGGCCATTGCCCTGCTGGAGGCCCGCGGTTTTACCGCCGAGGACTTCGCCTTCTCCCACCCCGGAGGCACGCTTGGGCGCAAGCTGCTGTTGCGCGCCGAAGACATCATGCACCGCGGCGCGGCCATCCCACGGGTGAGCGTTCACACCAGTCTGTCCCAGGCATTGCTGGAGATGACCCGCAAGGGCTTCGGCATGACCACCATTGTGGATGAGCATGACCAACTGCTGGGCATTTACACCGACGGCGACCTGCGCCGCAGCATCGACCGGGGCGCCAACCTCAAGGATGCCGAAATCGGCCAACTGATGAACGCCAACCCCAAAACCATCGACGCCCACACGCTGGCGGCCGAGGCGCTGAAAATCATGGAAGACAAAAAAATTACCGCCCTGATTGTTCTCGACGAACAAAGACGGCCCCAGGGGGTCGTACATATGCACGATATTCTTCGCGCGGGCATCATCTGATGCCTGAACTCCAAACCTCAAAACCTGCGTACCGCTTCCAATGACCGACCCGAAGGCCCCACACAAAGATTTTGCGCAACGCGCTCAGGCCATTTCACTGCTGTTGCTGGACGTGGACGGCGTGCTCACCGACGGCAACCTCTACTTCACCGAAACCGGCGACGAACTCAAAGCGTTCTGCACCCTGGACGGCCTCGGCATCAAACTGCTGCGGCGCAGCGGCATAGAGGTGGGCATCATCAGCGGCCGCAAAACCGACCTCGTGGCCCGACGCGCACGCAGCCTGGGTCTGGACCTGGTCATTCAGGGACGCGAGGACAAATGGGACGCCCTGAGCGAATGGCGCGAACAACACCCCGTATCCCTGAGCCAGATTGCGTTCATGGGCGATGACTGGCCGGACCTCACCATCATGACCCGGGTCGGCCTGGCCCTGACCGTGGCCAATGCCCACCCGGCGGTCGCCGAGCGGTCCCACTGGCAGAGCGAGCTCCGGGGCGGCCAGGGTGCAGTCCGGGCCGCCTGCGATGCACTGCTGAAAGCCCGGGGCGACTACGAGCGGCTATTGGCCGACTACCTCGCCCCCGACCAGGAGGCGCGCTGATATGTGGAAACACCCACTGACCTGGATTGGCCTGTTTCTGCTGATCGCCCTGGTGGCGGTGTGGGACTACTCACCGGAAGACCTGCTGCGCGCGCCCCCTGAGGCGCAAACGCGCTTTCCCCAGGCGTTCATGGTGGCTTCCGAAACCCGGCGCTATGACCCGGAAGGCCAGCTGCAATACCGGATGCTGAGCGAGCGGGCCGATCACTTCCAGCACCTGCCCAATCGCTCGAGCCCCAGGGACTACTCGCTGATTCAGGCACCCGATGTGACCGTGTTCGGCGAGGATACCCCGCCCTGGCAACTGACCGCCCGGCTCGGCCGCAGCGACGCGACGGGCGAGACTCTGGTGTTCACCGGCGAGGTCCGGGCCTGGCAGCAGAGCGCCAATGGCGCGATGGAAATCACCACCCCCGAACTCCAGGTGGAGCCCAACCGGCAATTCGCGCAGACCGACAAAGCTGTTACCATGCGCTCCCCTCAGGGCCGACACGACGCCGTTGGTATGCGCGCCGACCTGGCCGAAGATCAAATTGAATTACTATCGGAGGTGCGCGGCACCTATGAACCACCCCAAGGGAACTGACATCGTCCGGCGAGCGCGCCACCTCGCGCTGTTCACATTACTGGGTGCCCTGCTGGCCCCCGGCGCCGCCGCCCTGCCAGACGACCAGCAACAGCCGATTTACATCGAATCCGACCGCGCCGAGCGAGACGGGCAGAAAGGCATCATGCGGTATGAAGGCGATGTGCGCCTGCGCCAGGGCAGCCTGAACATTCGCGCCGAAAGCCTGGTGGTGCACACCGACGCCAACCGGCAAGTGGAGCGGGTGGTGGCCGAAGGCACACCGGCCCACTTTGAGCAGCAACCCGATGTGGACGACCAGCCCGTTGCCGCCCAGGCCAACACCATCCGCTACGACGTGGCCAGCGAGCGCCTGGAGCTGCAGACCAACGCCCGGATCGTGCAGGGCAACGCCACCATGAGCGGCAACCGGATCGACTACGACATGGCCAGTGAAATCCTCAAGGCCGAGGGCGATACGGAATCCGATAGCCCGCGTATCGAAATGGTATTGCCACCGCAAAGCGACCGCGCTGAACAGGACTGACTCATGCCCAGCTTGCACGCCCTGAACCTGGCCAAAAGTTACAAAACCCGCAAAGTGGTGCTCGATGTCTCCCTGTCGGTATCTACCGGACAGATCGTGGGGCTGCTCGGTCCCAACGGGGCGGGCAAAACCACCTGCTTTTACATGATCGCGGGCCTGGTTGGCGCCGACAACGGCCGGGTACTGATCGACCAGCAGGACATCACCCACCTGCCCATTCACGGGCGGGCGCGCGCCGGCATCGGCTATCTGCCCCAGGAAGCCTCGGTGTTCCGCAAACTCACGGTCTCCGACAACATCATGGCGATCCTGGAAACCCGCAAGGAGCTGAACCGCAAACAGCGCCTGGCCAAGCTCGACGCCCTGCTGCGAGAGTTCCACATCACCCACATCAAGGACAGCCTGGGTATGTCGCTGTCCGGGGGCGAACGCCGCCGGGTGGAAATTGCCAGAGCCCTGGCCACCGAGCCCCAGTTCATTCTGCTGGATGAGCCTTTCGCCGGCGTGGATCCGATCTCCGTTTCAGACATCAAACAGATCGTCCGGCACCTGAAAGAGCGCGGCATCGGCGTGTTAATCACCGATCACAACGTGCGGGAGACACTGGATATCTGCGAAAAAGCCTACATTGTCAGTGAAGGCCACATTATCGCCGAGGGTACCGCCGCCGATGTGCTGGCCAATGAGCGGGTTCGGGAAGTGTACTTGGGCGAGCACTTTCACCTCTAGCGCCATGGGGCACCTCTAGCGCACGAGGCCGGACACCGCTAATGCGGCGGGCTTAACCGGCCCGCTCAGCTCTTGACAAACCCTGTTTCTTGCGCTTTGGGCACAAAGATTGCTTATCCTTGTTGCCAGTGGCCTTCCGTCTGACTAAACTCTGGGTAATTCGTCACATTTCGTTTCGACCGGGGTCCCAGCAGCATACCCATGAAACAATCCCTACAGCTCAAACTCGGCCAACAGCTGACCATGACACCTCAGTTGCAGCAGGCGATTCGCCTGTTGCAACTGTCCACCCTGGACCTGCAGCAGGAAATCCAGGAAGCGCTCGACTCCAACCCCATGCTGGAGGTGGAGGAGATTCATGACAGCCCCGAGGAAAAAAGTAACGACGACCGGGAATCCGACGCCCGCAACGGCAAAGACACCCGGGACGGCGAGAGCCAACCCAGTGCGGACAGTGATGGCGCCGATCTCGGCCAGACCGACAGTGACTGGAACGATGAAATCCCCAACGACCTGCCCGTCGACACCAGTTGGGACGATGTCTACCAGTCCACTCCCGCCACCTCTGGCTCCTACGAGGGCGATGAAAACAGCGACTATGACAGCCGGCGGGGCACCACCGATTCGCTCTATGATCACCTGATGTGGCAACTGAACCTGACCCCCATGTCCGACCGGGACCGGATCATTGCCATGACGCTGATCGACGCCGTCGAACCCAGCGGCATGCTCTCCATCTCACTGGACGAAATTTTCGAGGGTCTGCAGAACGACTGGGAAGAGCTCGAGTACGACGAAATTGTCGCGGTCCAGCACCGGGTTCAGCAGTTTGACCCCTGCGGCGTCGCCAGCCAGAACCTGTCCGAATGTCTGCTCGTCCAATTGCAGCAGTTGCCAGCGGATACACCGCTGTTGGACGCTGCCAAGACCATTGTCCGCCAGTACCTGCCCCAACTGGCCAGTCGGGACTACCGTCAGTTGATGCGTCGCACCCGGCTGAAAGAGCACGAGTTACGCGACGCCATCGTCCTGATCCAGAGCCTCAATCCGCGCCCCGGTGACCAGATCGCCAGTGGTGAGGTGGAGTATGTGGTACCGGACGTCTTTGTCGAGAAGCGCGAAGGCCGTTGGATGGTCGAGCTCAACCCCGACATAGCACCGCGTCTGCGGATCAACCCTGGCTATGCCTCCATGGTAAAGCGGGCGGATTCCAGCACCGACAACACCTTTCTCAAGGACAACCTGCAGGAGGCCCGCTGGTTTCTGAAAAGCCTGCAAAGCCGCAACGAAACCCTGCTCAAAGTGGCCACCTGCATCGTTGAGAAGCAACGCGGTTTTCTGGATCACGGTGCCGAAGCCATGCGCCCTCTGGTCCTGCACGACATCGCCGAACTGGTGGATATGCATGAATCGACCATTTCCCGGGTGACCACACAGAAATACATGCACACCCCCCAGGGTATCTTCGAGCTCAAATACTTTTTCTCGAGCCATGTCAGCACAGAATCCGGCGGCGAGTGCTCTTCCACCGCAATCCGGGCTATCATTAAGAAGCTGGTGGCCTCCGAGTCACCCCAAAAGCCAATGAGTGACAGTAAGATTACCGCGCTGTTGGCTGAACAGGGCATCAAGGTAGCCCGGCGCACCATTGCCAAATACCGGGAGTCGCTGGGCATTCCCCCATCGAACGAACGAAAAACCCTGGGTCCGGCCTGAGGCCCCGGGGAAGGTGACGCCGCGTGGCTGGCACTGCTATGCTAGGCGGCAGGAGATCAGACGCCAGCATTTGCAGGGTGGGCCCGGCTGTCGACCCGGAGGTTGAAGCAGTCGGTTGCGGGTCCGTAACCATCACGTGATCGCCACGCCAAAGAGGATGTTGCTATGCAAATCAATATCAGCGGCCACCATCTGGATCTGACTGACGCGTTGAAAGACTATGTCTCCAACAAGCTAGAACGCCTGACCCACCACCACGACAAAATCACCAGCACCGACGTCATACTGTCGGTGGAAAAGCTGGAACAGAAGGCCGAGGCACGCGTTCACGTCAGCGGGAAAGACCTGTTCGCCGACGCCGTCGATCAGGATATGTACGCCGCTATTGACCAGTTGACTGACAAACTGGACCGGCAACTCATCAAACATAAAGAGAAGCTACGAAGCCATCGTTGAACCTATGGATATCAAAACCATCATCACTCCGGGCCGCACGCTATGCGGCATTGAGGGCGTCAGCAAAAAGCGGGCGCTGGAAATTCTGGCCAACACCATTGCCGAGGACGTACCGGCGATTGACGCCGACGACCTGTTTCGGCGTCTGATCGGCCGGGAGCGTCTGGGGTCGACCGGCATCGGCCACGGCATCGCCATTCCCCACTGCCGGGTGAGCAACTGTGAGGGCACCATCGGTGCCCTCATTACGCTCAAAGAACCCATCGATTTCGACGCCATCGACGGTGAGCCGGTGGATGTGCTGTTCGCCATGCTGGTACCGGAAAACGCGCACAGCGAGCACCTGCAGACCCTGGCCTCGTTGGCCAGCATGCTCAATGACGCCGAATTCCGGGCCCGCCTGCGGGCCGCCGACAGCAATGAGTCGCTCTACGATGTGGCCATTGGCGAGCCGGCCGCGAGCTGAACCGCAGCCCCAAACCCCGATCGCCATCCGCACCGATTACCAGGACAATCTGCCCCATGCACTTGATCATTGTCAGTGGCCTCTCCGGCTCCGGAAAAAGTACGGCGTTGCACGTACTCGAAGACGTCGGCTATAACTGCATCGACAACCTGCCGGTGAGCCTGTTGCCCGCACTGGTCGCGCAAATCCAGATTCACCGGGACAGCGACGACCAGAACTTTGCCATCGGTATCGATGTACGCAACGCCTGGCAGGACCTGAACATCTTTCCGGACATGATCAAAACCCTGAAAGATGCCCATATCCCGATTTACGTTCTCTTTCTGGACACGGGTGTTCCCGTGCTCATGCAGCGCTTCAGCGAAACGCGCCGCAAGCACCCATTGAGTGATCGGGATACCAACCTGCAGGAATCGATTCGCGAGGAGCAACACCTGCTGGAGCCGATCCGGGACACCGCAGACCAGGTACTGGACACCAGCCATCTCAACCTGCACGAACTGCGCGACCTGGTCAAAGACCGGGTGGTGGGCTCCCAGGAGACCACCATGGCCATCCAGTTCGAGTCCTTCGGTTTCAAACACGGCGTTCCGGTGAATGCCGACCTGGTGTTCGATGCCCGCTGCCTGCCCAACCCCCACTGGAAACCCAACCTGCGTCCGTTGACCGGACAGGACGCCGAGGTGGTGGCCTTTCTGGAGGGCGAAGAAAAAGTGCAGGCCATGTACCAGGATATCGAGGACTACCTGACCCGCTGGCTGCCCCACTACCAGGCCAACAGCCGCAGCTATATCACCATCGCCATCGGTTGCACCGGCGGGCAGCACCGCTCGGTCTACCTGGCCGAACGGCTGCAGAAGCATTTTGCCCAACAATACGATAACGTTCTGGTTCGTCACCGGGAACTCAACACTGCGGACAGACACTGACCCCATGCCGTCATCCACCATCACGCTGATCAATCAAAAAGGCCTGCATGCCCGGGCCGCCGCCAAGCTGGCCACGACCGCCGGACAGTTTGATTGTGACGTGCGTGTCCGGTGTGACGGCAGCGACACCTGGGTTGACGGCAAAAGCGTCATGTCCCTGATGCTTCTGGCGGCGGCCTGCGGCACCGACCTGGAGCTGGAGGCCGACGGCCACGACGCAGATAACGCATTGGACGCCCTATGCGCCCTGATCAATGACCGATTTGACGAAGGCGAGTAGCTCAGAAACCCCATGACTGAGCGTATGAAACGGAGAGCAAGGACCATGAAACATTTCAGCCAGACCCTCACCATCGCACTGATGGCCCTCACCGCCACCCTGCTGTCAGCTTGCGGCAGCGACAGCGCCGGCGGTGGCCGTCTTGACCTGCGCGCACCCATTGATGGCACACCGACAGGCGACCTCACCCTCAGCCCGGCGCGGGCCGGCAGCGAGTACGCCTCCGTCCTGGCCGATTGCGCGCGCCCGTTCAATCGCGGTGGCGACAATGAGTTCGACGCCTGCCGCCTCGGGCAGCTACCCCTGCTGGGCCAGGAGCACGATCAGGTCACCGTCGATGATGTACTCGACCGCACCCTGGTCAGTCACGACTGGATGGCCAACCGCTTTGAGCAGGCCCTGACCGCACTGCCGGACGATCTGCTGCAACTGTTCAGCGGCGTGACTGCGGTGGTGATCGGCGCCGATATTCGCCCCTCCTATTACTGGCTGGCCACCGGGTCCATATACCTTGACCCCGCCTATCTCTGGCTGACCATTGAGGAGCGCGATACCATCTCCCGGGAACCGGACTTCCGCAGCGGTTTTGATCGGGAGCTGAACTTCGAAAGCCTGGCCCGCTTTGTCAAAGGCGGCGACTACGCCTGGAGCAGCGCCCCCCTGAGCGGCCCCGGTGACGACCGGACCCTTAAACAGATTCTCGCGCCCATGTCGGCACTGCTGTTTCACGAACTGGCACACGCCAACGATTACATTCCCCCCGCCGAGCACGCCAATCTCAACAGTGAGTGGACCGTGGCCGAGGCGGCCATTCAGCTCGAATCCGACAGCGTGTCGGCCACCCTCGCGAGCACTTATCCACTCAGCTCGACACTGATGATGGACCTGGCCGAAGTGAGCTTTCAGGGCCGGGATGCTACCGAGGCGGAGAAACAACTGACACCCCAGGAGGTCGGCCTGGAGTTCGCAGGCGATATCGCCACGGATGCTTACGCCTACGTCAGCAGTGGGGAGCGGGAACTGTTTTTTGAAGATACCGCCATGCTGTTCGAGGAGGCGATGATGCAACACTATTTTGGCATCACGCGCGAGGTGGCCTTTACCGACCGGCCCGAGGGCGACGAGGTTTTCTGCGATGATTACATTGTCCGCTGGGGCGAACGCGGCCGGGCTGGCAACGAACAGATTCGGCCCCGCCTGGCGCTGATCCTGCCCCTGTTGCTGGACCACAGTGACACCGAGCCCTATCTGGCGTCGCTGCCGGAATCCGAACCGATGACCAACAACCTGGGTTGGTGCGCCAACCTGAGCCCAAGTGCCATGGGCCTGCATACCGAGCGCGACGGCCAGTGGCGCGAACCTCTTCCGGTACAGGACCAGCGACATGGCCCCGGCCATCCGCATTCTTCTTTTCACTAGAGCACATCGCTCAGTACAGGCTTTGATGTTATGACCGACCGAAAATTTTTCGATGACGACAGCGAACAGGATGATGACTTCGTCAGTAAAACCCAGCGCAAGAGAGAAATGCACGCGCTGCAGGAGCTGGGTAAACAACTCGTCGAGCTCAACGACGAGCAACTGGCCCGTATGCCCCTCGAGCCCAAGCTCGAGGCCGCGGTGGTCGAAATGCGTCGCATCCGGCACCGCGAGGCGCGGCGCCGGCAACTACAGTTTATCGGCCGGTTGATGCGCGACGCGGATCAGGACGGCATCCAGGCGGCACTGGATCAGTTCAACCACCAGAGCCGGGCCAGCATTCAGATTCATCACCAGGCCGAGCAGTGGCGCGACCGCTTACTGACCGAGCCGGACGCGCTGCAGGAATTCATCGATCAACACCCCGGCGTGGATATCCAACACCTGCGCCAACTGCTACGCCAGGCGCAGAAAGAAGCCAGCCAGAACAAGGCACCGAGCAGCGCCCGCAAACTGTTCAAGGAAATTCGGGACACGCTGTCCGAGGCCGCGCTGAACGGCTGAGCCCGCCGTTCAGCGCCCGCTCCTACCAGGGCAGATCGCTACCGTCCCAGTGTACAAAGCGCCCGGTGTCCTCGGGCGTCAACGCCTGAATCACCGTCCACAACCGCTCGGCGGTCAGCTCGGGGCTGAACAGTTTGTCAGGCCCCAGAGAGCGGGTGAAGGGTTTGGACAGGGGCGTATCGGTGGTACCGGGGTGCAACGCGATCAAACTCAGCTTGCGGTGCGACCGGGCCAACTCCACCGAGGCGGTTTTCACCAGCATGTTGAGCGCCGCCTTGGAGGCACGATAACCGTACCAGCCGCCCAACCGGTTGTCGCTGATGCCGGCAATTTTGGCGCTCAACATGACCGCCTTGCTCGGCTCCGAGCGGGGCATCAGCGGAATGAAATACTTCATGATCAGCGCGGGCACGATACTGTTGACCGCGAAATACTCGGTCAGCTGAGCGCTGTTGAGTTCGGCCAGTTTCTTTTCCGGGTAGCGGTGCTCCCCCTCCGCCGTGCCATGCAACACCCCCACCGCACAGAACAGTGCGGTCACCGGCCCACCGTTTTCTTTGATCTGTTCAGCCAGCTCCGCCAGCGCGGCTTCACTGTAGTCACAGGTAAAGTGCTGAACCCCTTCGGGCAGTTGGGCAGGTGCCTGTCGGCTGACGGCAAGCACCTGATATTCGCTCAGCAGGTGTGGCATCAGGGCTTGGGCGATGGCGCTGTTGGCGCCGAACACTAGGGCATAGGGTTTCATGGGGACTCCTCGGTCGTCTCCCTCTGAAGTACGACCGGGAGCCTCGCCGGGATCAGGCTTGGGCGTGGGGAACCGAGAATTCGAACCAGTCGTGGAATACCCGATCGACCCCGAAGTCTTTGAGTTGCTGCTCGTTGGCGTGAGGACGATAGGCCCAGACGGTGGCACCGGCGCCAGTGGCGGCCGTCAGACCGGGCACGCTGTCTTCGATGACGAGGCAGCGGGTGATGTCGACGCCGAGGTGTTCAGCCGCTTTCCGGTAGATGGCGGGATCGGGTTTGGCAACATCGAATTTCTGGCAGTCGATGCGTCGCTCGACCGGGAAGAAGTCTTCGAGGCCGGTGACTTTAAGCTTGAGTTGCAGTTCGAAGGTGCGCGAGTTGGTGACGACGGCGAAAGGGTGTTCGAGCCGTTCGAGGGCGTCTTTGATACCGGGCATGGTTTCGAGCTGGGTGCGCATGAGTTGCTCGGAGTGTTCGCGATTCTGGTCGAGGAAGCGTTGCATGTCGGGGATGGGTTTGCCGAGGCGTTGTTCGACCATTTTGACGCAGTCGGGCCAGCTGTGGCCGGTGAATTCCTGATGAACCTGGGCTTCGGTGTAGTTCATGCCCAGGCTTTGAATCGAGCGATGCAAGGCGCGGGTGGACAGAACTTCGGAGTCGACCAGAACGCCGTCACAATCGAATAGTACTGCTTCAAACAAAATGATTTCCTCGGTTCTCTTTCAGTAAAAATACGTTTAACCAAACCTGCGTGCGTCACGACCGGTCCGTCATGAGGAGTTCCTTTTCAAGACACGCCGTAAACCCGTCCATGGGGGCTCGACGCGCGGAGTCCCTCCGCTGACGGTCTTGAAAAGGAACTCCTCATGCCGGCCCTCTGCACATTGTAGCGAGTTTGTACTGCCGTGCTTTCCGCGGTGTGGGGTGCAGGCTTCCCAGACCGTAGAGCGGGGGACCCGCGATCCGAGCCCCCATGGATGGGTTTACGGCGTGTCTGGGAAGCCTGCACCCCACACCGCCTGCACCCACTGCTAAAAAATTACAACCAATCCTTGTGCTTGAAATACCAATAGGGTGCGATGCCCGACAGCACCATGATGACCAGGGCCCAGACGTAGCCGAATTGCCAGTCGAGCTCGGGCATCATCTCAAAGTTCATGCCGTACACGCTGGCGACCACGGTCGGGGGCAGGAAGACCACGGCGGCGATGGAGAAGGTTTTGATGATCTGGCTCTGTTCGATGTTGATGAAGCCCTGGGTGGAGTCCATCAGGAAGTTGATTTTGTCGAACAGGAAGGCGGTGTGGGACATCAGTGTGTCCACGTCTCGTTTGATTTCCCGGGCGGTTTCCTGCAGTTCGAAGTGCTCTCGCAGGTGGCGCTGCAGGAAGGAGATGGACCGCTGGGTGTCCATCAGACAGAGGCGGATTTTGCCGTTGCTGTCTTCGAGTTTGGCGAGCCGGTCGATGGCTTCTTCGAGTTCGGCGTCGTCGTCTTCCAGGACCATGTGGCTGACGTCTTCAAGTTTGCGATGGATGTCTTCGAGGACGTCGGCGAGGTTTTCGACTTTCTGCTCGAACATGGTGATCATCAGGTCCTGGGGCGAGCTGGCCTGGACCTGACCGCGCCGAGCGCGCATGCGCAGCAGGCGGAAGTCCGCGAGGTCGCCGTCGCGCAGAGTGATGAGGCGTTTGTCCTGAAGGATGAAGGCGACGGTGACAGTGCTGTGGCGGCCTTCTCCCGGAGACAGGAACAGGGAGTGGACGTGCAGGCCGGCGGCGTCCTGGAAGTAGCGGGCGGAGAATTCGATTTCTTCCACGTCGTCGGATTCGGGCAGTTCGGCCCGCAGGAAGGTGTTGAGCAGTTCGCGTTCTTCTTCGGAGGGTTCGTGAGCGTCGATCCAGACCGCATCATCCAGTGCGGTTTTGAGGTTGTTTTCATCCACGGGTTGGTCGCGCAGGGTCGCGCCCCGGATATTAAACATTCTCAGCATGGATCGTTCTCCTCGTCTCGTCCTTCGGGTGGGTCACCCGCCGTTTGCCACCCACAATAGCACAGTGATCTGAACGCTGTGTTATGCACAGTATACAACAGACGCCCATGGCCCGAATCTGCTATGGTGGTGGTTTGTGACCTATAAAACCCTAAAGATCCGTGCCCCATGAAAATTAATGAAGTCTCCGCCAATATCGATGACAAAATGCTGCGCTTGGAGCAACAGCTCGCCAATTTGCGGGCCGCTCGTCAACGGGTCGAAGGTGATGCCGGTGCGGTTGCGGTGATCGACCGGGATATTCAGGTGTTGATGGAGACCCGGGCCAAGCTGGAGCGTTCCCGGGAGCTGGTGTGGCAGGTTCACGACATCGGGAAACAAACCCGGCAACAGCATAAGCGGGATCGCTTTTACCAGAAGCTCGGTGTGGCGTTGATTGCGCTCAGCGGGCTGGCTCTGCTGGGCATTCTGCTGGTTTATCTCGCCTGGTTCTGAGGCTTACAGACGTTGAGCGGGGGGACTCCGGCGGTCTGACTGACCGCCGGAATGCAGGGCGTGCCAGAGTTACTCTTTGGCGGCAGCGCCTTCCAGCAGCGGCTTGAGCTCACCACTTTCGGACATTTCCATCACGATATCACAGCCGCCGATCAATTCACCCTTGACCCACAGCTGCGGGAAGGTCGGCCAGTTGCCGTACAGGGGCAGACCGGAGCGGATTTCGGGGTTGGCCAGCACATCGACGTAGGCAAACCGCTGACCGCAGGCCATCACCGCCTGGGAGGTGCGCTGGGAAAAACCGCACTGAGGTGCGTTGGGCGAGCCCTTCATGTAGAGAATCACCGGGTTTTCTTCGATCTGCTGCTTGATGGTTGCCTGTACTTCGTCCATAGGACTGCCTGACCTCTCTTGTGCCAATAAGGTGAACAAAATTCGTGGTTTACCCTCGCCCGGGAAAGACCTAGCAGGCGAGTCAAGTATTCGCATTCTAACGCAGCCGGCGCGCGGAAACCAGTCAGGAGGCGCCCAGTCGCTTCTTGGTCAGCCGGGTAGGCGGATGGCTGGCCGGGTCTTCCGGCCAGGGGTGTTTGGGATAGCGGCCCCGCATCTGTTTGCGCACCTCCCCATAGGCGCCCTGCCAGAATGACCCCAGATCCGCGGTAATCGCCAGCGGGCTGCCGTTGGGCGAGGCCAGGTGCAGCCGCAGTGGCACCCGCCCGTCGGCGAGTTCAAACCGGTCACAACCGAAAAATTCCTGCAGTTTGCTGCTCACTGTCGGCGTCCCGTTTTCCGGGTAGTCCACCGACACCGAGCGGCCGCTGGGCAGCGTCACTTGCAGCGGAAGCAACTGGTCCAGCGCCTGTACGGCATCGTGCCCGAGATAAAACGCCAGCGCCTCGCGCCAGGGCAACCGGTCGGGGTGAAGGCTATCGGTCACGAAGGGGGCAAACCATTGATCGAGCGTCGATAACAACGCCGACTCATCCAGCGTCGGAAGGTCCAGCACCCCCGACTCACTGGCCAGCCGGGCCCGTCGGTACAGGCCTGTGGCCGCCTCGGACCAGGGGTAGGCACTGAGCCCGCGCTCACGCAGATCCGCCACCAGTGCCTCGGCCAGCGCCTCGCCGCTGACCGGGTGCCGATCCTCGGCGGTCACCGAGCCCCCCATCCGCCAGGTGGTGTGCATCATCCAGCCCTTGCCGCGATGGCTCAGACGGGATTCACACTGACTGAGGGCGCGCCGCTGCTCGGCGTTCAACGTCAACGGCCAGCCGACGCCGCTGTGCCCTTTGCCCCGGGCCTGCACATCGGCAAATACCGCCCACTCGCTGTCCAGGGGCCGATTCGGCGCGATGCTGATGCCGCTGTTGAGCCGGTACCGGCCCGAATCCTGACGATGACCGATCCGGTCCCGAAAGGCATCGGCGAGGCAGGCCGGGTCCAGCTCGGCCCGACTTTCCACGGCGCTCAACGCCTTGAGCCAGCGCTGCGCCTGACGCTGCCAGGTGCGCTGACCGGCGCGCTGGCTCCGGGCCGCCGCCTGCCACTGATCCGACGTTTCCAGGGCGTCAAAGTGCAGGGCCAGCGCCAGCAGCAAAGCGCCTTCCGGCAAAGTCTTCTGCGCCCCGCTCTCAAGCGTCTTTTCATAAAGAGCCGTTTGCAGAAAACGGGCCAGGCGCGGATGGGTCCCCAGCGCCGCCACCTGCCGTCCGGCGTCGGTCACCCGGCCCGCTTCATCCAGTAACCGCCAAGCCTGCAACTGTTGGCGCGCCCGCTCCAACGCCAGCCCGTTGGGCGCCTCCAGCCAGGGCAACTCCTCCACGGGGGAACCCCAGTGCGCCAAGCGCAGAGCCAGAGGCACATAGTCGGTGGAGCGCACCTCCGGCGGCTCCGCCGGCGCCAACGCCTCCTCCTGGGACCAGAGCCGGATACAGTGCCCTGCCTGCACCCGCCCCGCCCGGCCGCGACGCTGCTCAGCACTGGCCTGACTGATCCGCCGGGTCTGCAGACGGCTCACGCCGGTGCCCTGCTCAAACACCGAACGGCGTACCTGCCCGGAGTCAATCACCAGGGTGACATCGGCGATGGTCAGCGAGGTTTCGGCGATATTGGTGGCGAGAATCACCCGCGGGCCACTGGCCGGATCCAACGCCGCCTGCTGCTCCTGGTCCGGTACCCGACTGTGCAGGCGAGCCAGCCGGACAGACGGCTCCCGGCGCGCGAGCGCCGAGGCGCAGTCTTCAATCGCCCGCCAGCCCGGCAAAAACACCAACACGGTCTGCGCCCGCCAATCGGCCACTTCGGACAGGGCCCGTAGCAACTGCTCATCCAGACGCTCCGCGGCCCCGCGGGTATCCCGCCGGGGCGCAAGATACTGCACCGATACCGGGAAACATCGCCCCGGGGCCGACAGCCGCTGGGCCACCTGCTGTTGCAGCGCCGGATCGGGCGTGGCCGACATCAACACCAGCGCAAGATCCTCCCGCAGCACCGCCACTTCCTGCAGCCAGGCCCAGGCCGTATCCTGATCCAGCGCCCGCTCGTGCACCTCATCCAGCATCACCGTCGCCACCCCGGCCAACTCCGGGTCGGCCAGCAGACGCTGCAGGGCAATCCCCGGCGTCATCACCACCAGCCGGGTCGACTCGGACACCTGCCGGTCAAACGGCACCTGATAACCCACCGTCTGGCCCACCGACTCCCCATACAGCGAAGCCAGCCGCCGCGCCACGCCCCGCGCCGCCAGAATGCGCGGCTGCACCAACCAGACCTGCTGCCCGTCCGGTGCCGCCTCCAGCGCCCAAAGCGGCGCCAGGGTCGATTTCCCCGCACCCGGCTCGGCTTCCAGCAGGAGCGGGCCTCGGCCGAGCGCGTTGATGAAATCGGCGTGGTAGTCGCTTAGGGGGAGGTTTGGGAGAGAGGTTGATTTCATTGGTTTTTACGGTTTAGTAGCGTCGAAGAGTGGGGCATTAATTTACCTGTCTGCGCGGATTTTGGGGGTATTTACGGCGGATGCGCGCTTTGCGCTCCGAAACGTCGGACCGATCCGCCCTACGCGACCGATGGCACGGAGGGCGCGGGCGGGGTAAACCCTTACGGGACCGTGGAGCGGGGGACCCGCGATTCGAGCCTACAGGGATGTATTCACGGCGTGTCCCGTAAGGGTTTACCCCGCTCGCGCCCGGACGCTCCGGTTACCACCGGTATTCGAGGTTCAATCCGGCACTCACCTGCCGACCGGGGGCGGGCTCGAACGAGCGGCCGTTGCCCTGATTGACGATTACCGCACCTACATACTGCTCATCGGTCAGATTCTCCAGCTTCAGCCAACACGAGGCCAACCAATCACCCCACTGATGGGCCGAATCCACACTCCAATCCCAGGTGACCGCCGAGGGCGCAAACACCGCATTGTCATCGCCGGTCGCCACCTCACCACGATAGCGGGCCACCAGCGCCGTGCCCAGGCGATCATCCTGCAGCGGCTCCCAGCGCAACTGAGTATAGAGATTGGTATCCGCAATGCCCGGCAGCTGATTGCCCGCCTCGGGCCCGGACGCATACTCCGCGTCCAAGTAACTGGCACTGAAACGCGCCCACCAGCCCGGCGCCAGAGCCAGCTCACCGAAGGCCTCCAGCCCCCAGCGCTCGGTCTCAGCGGCGTTGCGGTAGGTGGTACGGCCACCTTCGGATTGATCCACCACCAGCTCATCGTCACTGTCGATCCGGAACAGGCTCACCGTCACCCGATGCGGCGACGCCAGACCCCAGCGCAGGCCCGCCTCAATCTGCCGGTTTTCCGCCGGCGACAGCGCGGTATTCAGGCCGGAGCCCTCGTTCCGGTAGGCCATCTCGGTCAGGGTCGCGGTTTCATAGCCCCGACCGGCCCCGGCGAACGCCTCCCACTGGGTGTTCAGGCGAACGGTTGTGCCCAGGGCCAACGCGACGAAATCATCGTCCCGGCCACCGCTGTCGTCCGGATTGCCCGGGTTATCGCCATCCGCCGGCACCACAAAATAATCATCCACCGCAAAGGACAGGTCGCTGTGGCGGGCCCCGCCGGTGATTTCCCACCGATCGGTGGGCTGCCAGGTCAGCACCCCATACAGATCCCGACTGTCGACTTCACCCAGCTCGTCACGGCGTAGGGCTCCGGTTTCGCCCTGATCATTGACGTAGCCACGACGCCGATCCTCCTGGCGCTCGACACTCGCCCCCAGGGTCGCCTCCAGCGGGCGATCGAGCAGGGAAAGATTGCGGGTGTAGCTGGCCCGGAGGCCGGAAAAATCCCGGGTCAGATCAATTACCGCGCCAGAGCTGGTCACGTCGTCCCCGGCAAATGGCAGCCACTGGTCTACCTCGCGCTGGCCCTGCCAGATCGCCGCCTGCCAGCGGTGCTCACCCTCCGCCTGGCGCATCGTGACCGAACCCTGCTGATGGCGAATACGCTTGCGGGTATTGAACAGCTCCGCGCGCTCGTTGCCTGCACGGGGGTCCTCCCGCCAGCGCTCCGGCGACAGACCGAGCGGATCCTGCAAGAGGGGATCGTGGCTGGTGTCCAGGCGCACCACCGTTTCTATGCCGCTGTCGGCCTGATAATACAGCTGGGCCCCAGCCTGGCGCCGCTCGGCTTCCGCGTGGGGCCGCTCGCCATCGCTGGTAAAGCGCGAACCGTGGACCCGAG
Source organism: Marinimicrobium sp. LS-A18 (assembly GCF_000463525.1). NCBI lineage: Bacteria > Pseudomonadati > Pseudomonadota > Gammaproteobacteria > Cellvibrionales > Cellvibrionaceae > Marinimicrobium > Marinimicrobium sp. LS-A18. The sequence continues at coordinate 106,904 of NZ_AWEP01000002.1, read as the reverse complement.
CGCCCCAGGCGCCCTCGCGCCATTCGCCGGTCACTGCCTGACGCTGCCGATCGCCCTCCCCGGCCAAAACCCGCCCGCTGAGACGGTTCTGCTCGGGCGCGGCGCTGTCAAACTGGATCACCCCGCCGGCGCCATTGCCATACAACGCCGCCAGCGGGCCGCGCAGGACCTGTACTCGATCCACTTCATCCACCGGTACGCTGGAGAGCTGCCCCTGGCCGTCCGGCGTACTCAGGGGAATACCGTCCAACTGCAGGTCAATGCCGCGCACACCGAACGCCGACCGGGCGCCAAAACCGCGCAGCGTCACCCGGGTATCCTGGGCGTAATTGGAACGGCTGTCGGCCTGCACGCCGGGCAACCCCTGTAGCAGCTCGCCACTGTCGATGCTCATCCCCGGCTGTTGGCGATCCATCGCGAGGGACGCCGCCCCGGGTAAGGCATCTCCCTCGCTCGCCTCGCCGGTCACCACCAGGGTTTCCAGCCCCTGGGCCTGAGCGCCGGCGCCAATCAGGGCGGCGATGGACAACGGAGCCGCACGGACGAGGAGCGCCGAGCGCAATGCTCGGACTGAAACAGAGGCGAAATGTCGAGCCATGAACTACCACCTTGGGGATCGTTGTCAGAATTCGGCCCCGAACCAGGGCGCGGCCATGATACCGGGTTCGGCCTCCGGCCTGTAGGCCAGAACCATACACAAAACGGCCATGAGTACGGCCAGGCAACGCGAATGGATGCCATTTGCCAACGCCGTAAAATGGCTATAGTATTGCTTTTTTGCCATTTACGGGTTCATGCCGTCCGCCCTTACAGGCCACACACGGCGAGCTCAAGGCCGACTCGGAGCGTTCCGAACCCCCTGTTTGATCCCCGCCTTATCGAGATCTGGCTGCCTGTTCACGACAACGGGCTTTTGGCGGTTTTATTGATTCTGTTTTCCGGCTCTCTGGAGCGGATGGCTGTGGAGTAAACCATGGACACATTGATGAACACTTACGGTACTCGCACTCTGACCCTGGTTCGGGGCGAGGGCAGCCGTGTGTGGGACGATCAGGGCAATAGTTATATCGACGCCATCAGTGGCATCGCCGTCTGCGGGCTGGGCCACTCCCACCCGGCAGTGACCCGCGCCCTGTGCGATCAGGCTGGCACCCTGCTGCACGTCTCTAACCTGTACAACATTCCGCCCCAGCGTCAACTGGCGGACCTGTTGTGCGAGCAGACCGGTATGGAGCGGGTGTTTTTCTCCAACTCCGGGGCGGAAGCCAACGAAGCGGCGATCAAGCTCGCGCGCAAGTACGGCGCTGCTCAGGGCGTTGAGCGCCCGGCCATTCTGGTGATGGAAAACAGCTTTCACGGCCGGACCCTGGCAACACTCAGCGCCACTGGCAACAAAAAGGCGCAAGAGGGATTCGCTCCCCTGGTAGAAGGTTTCATTCGGGTGCCCTACAACGACCCGGAAGCCGTGCGCGCCGCTGCCGCTCAACACGCCAACATCGTCGCCATTCTGGTGGAACCGGTGCAGGGTGAAGGGGGTGTGCGGGTGCCCGCGCCGGGCTACCTGAACCAGTTGCGGGAAATCTGCGATCAGAATCAGTGGCTGCTGATGCTGGACGAAATTCAGACTGGCAATGGTCGTACCGGTCGCTACTTTGCTTTTCAACACAACGGCATTCAGCCGGATGTGCTGACCACGGCCAAGGGCCTGGGCAATGGTGTCCCCATTGGCGCCTGCCTGGCGCGCGGACAGGCGGCCGAGATATTTCAACCGGGCAGCCACGGCTCCACCTTTGGTGGCAATCCACTCGCCTGCCGGGCCGGCATTGCCGTGGTGGAAACCCTGCTAAACGAGGGGCTCATCGCCCGTGCCGCCCAGATGGGCGACTGGCTGCTGGAGCAGTTCCGCGAGCGCCTGAAGGACGATGCCAAGGTGGTGGACATTCGCGGTAAAGGGCTGATGATCGGCCTGGAACTCGATCGCCCCTGCGCCGAACTGGTGGCACAGGCCCGCGAGCGCGAGCTGCTGATCAACGTCACCGCCGGCAATACCTTGCGTCTGCTGCCGCCCTTTATTCTGACGGAAGCGGAAGCCGAGCAGTTGGTCACCGGTGTGGTGGAATTGATTCGCGCCTTTTAATTCACAGGCCGGGAACCGGCCCCAAGCAATACAACGAGTTGCCGTTATGGCCCAACCAAGACACTTTCTGACCCTGATGGATCTCGAGCCCGCCGAACTGAATGCGGTGCTGGATCGCGCCATTGAACTCAAGGCCATTCAGGCCCGGGGCGAATCCGAAGAGCTGTTCAAGAACAAGGTGCTGGGGATGATTTTTGAAAAATCCTCCACCCGTACCCGCGTTTCATTTGAAGCCGGCATGGCGCAGATGGGCGGCCACGCCCTGTTCCTCTCGCCCCGCGATACCCAACTGGGCCGCGGCGAGCCGATCGAGGACTCCGCCCGGGTGCTGTCGCGCATGGTGGATATCGTGATGATCCGCACGTTCGAGCACGCCAATGTGGAGCGCTTCGCGGAATACTCAAAGGTGCCGGTGATCAACGCCCTGACCGATGATTTCCACCCCTGCCAATTGCTGGCGGACATGCAGACCTTCCTCGAACACCGCGGCCCCATCCAGGGCAAGACAGTGGCCTGGGTGGGCGATGGCAACAACATGTGTCAGTCCTACATCAACGCCGCCCAGCAGTGGGACTTCGAGCTGCGTATTGCCTGTCCGGAAGGCTTCGAGCCCCGCCAAGACCTGCTCGATGCCGCGCGCGATCGGGTGAGCATTTTCCGCACGCCGGAAGAAGCGGTGAAAGACAGCGATCTGGTGGTCACCGACACCTGGGCCTCCATGGGCCAGGAGGATGAGAAAAAACTGCGGGAACAGGCCTTCGCCGGCTATCAGGTCGATGCCGAGCTGATGAGTCACGCCCACGACCGCGCCCTGTTCATGCACTGTCTGCCCGCCTATCGCGGCAAGGAAATCAGCGCCGAGCTGCTGGACTCTCCGGAATCGGTGGTCTGGGAAGAGGCCGAGAATCGCCTGCACGCCCAGAAGGCCCTGATCGAATTCCTGTTCAACCACTCACGGTAACTTATGTCGGCACTGCTGGAACTCGACAACATCGGTTGTGGCTACGACGGCGAACGGGTCGTCGAAGATCTGTCACTGTCGTTAACCGAAGGCGACATCTGTTGCCTGCTCGGCCCCAGCGGTTGCGGTAAAACCACCGTACTGCGCGCCATCGCCGGGTTTCTGCAACCCTCGGCGGGTCGCATTGAGCTGGCTGGACAGTTGCTGGCCTCGGCCGAGCAGTCCGTGGCGCCGGAGCAACGCCGGGTGGGGATGGTGTTTCAGGATTACGCCCTCTTCCCGCACCTGAACGTACGGGACAATCTGACCTTTGGTCTGAAAGACCAGAGCGCCCGGGAGAAGGCCCGGATCTGTGACGAGCTGTTGCAGCTGGTCAAGCTCGAGGACCTGGGCCACCGCTATCCCCACGAGCTTTCCGGCGGGCAACAACAGCGCATCGCCCTGGCCCGTGCCCTGGCGCCCGAGCCCAAACTGCTGCTGATGGACGAGCCCTTCTCCAGTCTGGATGTGGAACTGCGCCGGGCCCTGGCACTCGAGGTGCGGGCCATTCTGAAAGAGCGCGGCATCACCGCCATCATGGTCACCCACGACCAGTCCGAAGCCTTTGCCATGGCGGATCGGATCGGCGTATTGAATGCCGGACAGTTACAACAGTGGGATACGCCGTTCAATCTCTACCATGAACCCGCCACGCGCTTTGTCGCCAACTTTGTCGGGCAGGGCGTGTTTCTCGCGGGTTACCTGCTGGACCGGCATACGGTGCGCACGGAACTGGGCGATATCGAAGGCAACCGATGTTACGAGTGGCTGGAAAATACACCGGTGGATATTCTGCTGCGCCCGGACGATGTCATTCACGATGACAGCAGTGATAAGCGCGCCGAAGTGGTCGCCAAGGTATTTGCCGGCACCGCCACGCTGTATACGTTACAGCTGCCCACCGGCAGCCGCATTCAGTCCGCTTTTCCCAGTCACCATGATTACGCCATCGGCGATCATGTGGGCATTCGTATTGAAGCGGATCATCTGATTGTCTTCCGGCGGGAAGAGCAAGCGGTGGGCGGGAGTCATTACGGTTTAGAGACCACCGAGTCCTAGGTCACGCATGTCATACCTTAGACCTTGGGTTACGGCGGATGCGCGCTTCGCGCTTATCCGCCCTACGCATACCTCCGCAGTCAGCGTAGGGCGGATAAGCGCGAAGCGCGCATCCGCCGTTACCCAACTTTCCGTCACAACAACAACTCGGATTTGATCACCGTAACCGCCGACCCCACCAGCGTCATCCTATCGCCTTTTAGCTCGCAATCCACATCGCCGCCGCGTTTGGAAATCTGTCGGGCAGCCAGAGTGTTTTTGGACAATCTTTTGGCCCAATAGGGAGCGAGCTGGCAGTGTGCCGATCCGGTCACTGGGTCTTCGGCGATTCCTACCGACGGAGCAAAAAAGCGGCTGACAAAGTCTTTGGTGTCCCCCGGCGCGGTAGCCATGATGCCCCGGCAGTCGAGCTTTTTCAGCTCGGACAGATCCGGTTCTAAGGCTCGCACTTGAGCCTCAGTTTCCAGTACTGCCAGATAATCTACTCTCTTTTCCACGGCAACCGGCGTGATTCCCAACCCCCTCACCAGCTCATCAGGACAGTCGCAGGGCTGGGTAGGTTGCGCGGGGAAATCCATGGCCAACCGGTCACCCCTTCGCTCAACCACCAGGTCGCCGCTGCGGGTGCTGAAGCGGATACTTGGGTGTGGGTAGTTCATATGTTCGAACAGGACGTGGGCGGAAGCCAGCGTAGCGTGACCACAGAGGTCGACTTCGGCCTCGGGAGTAAACCAGCGCAGCCCAAAGCCATCGTCTTCGGGCACAAAGAAGGCGGTTTCCGAGAGGTTGTTTTCGTTGGCGATGGTCTGCATCAGGGCGTCGTCGAGCCATTGTTCCAGAGGCACGACGGCGGCGGGATTGCCTTCGAAGGGACGCTGGGTAAAGGCATCTACTTGGTATTGGGTTAGATTCATAAGCGCCCTATTAACCTTGCGATCGTTTGTTGCGTCATGCCTGGGTGACGGCGGATGCGGGCTTCGCCCTTATCCGCCCTACGCGGGCTGCCGTGGTATCCGTAGGGCGGATAAGCGAAGCGCATCCGCCGTTACCACTACCAATCAAATGGCGAAATACGTTACACCACCTTGATCGCTTCGTCTTTGATCTTGGCCTGCCAGATTTTCGGGCCGGTCTGGTGGACGGATTCGCCTTTGCTGTCTACTGCCACGGTGACCGGCATATCCTTCACCTCGAACTCGTAAATCGCCTCCATGCCCAGCTCCGGGAAGCCCAGCACCTTCGACGACTTGATCGCCTGGGACACCAGATAGGCCGCGCCGCCTACCGCCATCAGGTAGACCGACTCATTATCGCGAATCGCCTCAATCGCCGCCGGGCCGCGCTCGGCTTTGCCGATCATGCCCAGCAGACCGGTCTGCTCCAGCATCGTGCGGGTAAACTTGTCCATGCGGGTGGCGGTGGTCGGGCCGGCGGGGCCTACCACTTCATCGCGCACCGGATCGACCGGGCCCACGTAGTAGATGAAACGGCCGGTCAGGTCCACCGGCAGCTCTTCACCCTTGGCGATCAGGTCCACCATTTTCTTGTGGGCGGCGTCTCGGCCGGTCAGCATTTTGCCGGAGAGCAGGATGGTGTCGCCGGGTTGCCAGGATTTCACATCCTCTTTGGTGACGGTATCCAGGTTCACTCGACGGACATTGTCGCCGGCTTCCCAGGCCACTTGCGGCCAGTCGTCCAGGTTAGGGGGTGTCTGCAGGGCCGGGCCCTCTCCGGTGAGGGTGAAGTGGGCGTGACGGGTGGCGGCGCAATTGGGGATGATGGCCACCGCTTTGTTCGCCGCGTGGGTCGGGTAGTCCTTCACTTTCACGTCCAGCACCGTGGTCAAACCACCCAGGCCCTGGGCGCCAATGCCCAACTGGTTCACTTTTTCGTACAGCTCCAGGCGCAGCTCTTCGCTGCGGTTGCTGGCACCGCGCTCCTGCAGCTCCTGAATGTCCACCGGATCCAGCAGCGACTCTTTGGCGATCTGCATGGCTTTTTCAGCCGTGCCGCCAATGCCGATGCCGAGCATGCCTGGCGGGCACCAGCCCGCGCCCATTTTGGGCACCATGTCCAGCACCCAATCCACCACGGAATCCGAGGGGTTGAGCATGGCAAATTTGGTTTTGGCTTCACTGCCGCCGCCCTTGGCCGCCACGTGAACGTCGACGGTATTGCCGGGAACGATATTGTAGTGAATGACCGCCGGGGTGTTATCACCGGTATTCTTCCGGGCGCCGTCCGGGTCATCCAGAATGGACGCGCGCAACACATTGTCGGGGTGATTATAGGCCCGACGCACGCCTTCGTTGACCATATCGGTGAGGCTCATATCCGCCTCCCACTGGACGTCCATGCCGACCGTGACGAAGACGGTCACGATGCCGGTGTCCTGACAGATCGGGCGGTGGCCGGTAGCGCACATGCGCGAGTTGATCAGAATCTGGGCCATGGCATCCTTGGCCGCCGGGTTGGCTTCGCGCTCGTAGGCACGGTGCACGGCCTGGATGAAATCCACGGGATGATAGTAGGAGATGAACTGCAGCGCGTCGGCGACGCTGTCGATCAGGTCGTTCTGGCGAATCACGGTGGTCATGGAAGTCTCTCTACAGCTTGTCAGTGTGGCGGCAATTTTACATGAATTGCCGGAGACTTGCCCGGAGAGGACCGGCGCACTGCGCCAACTTTACGCTGCAACCGTTTGCATTCGGGCGGCGCTGCGCTACACTCTGAATATGGTCCTCTGGAGTTTAAGTGATCATGTTGGATGCCCATCAGCCGTTCGGGCAATCGCGGTTTTACCGTCCTGACCGGTTCACAATCTGCGCCCTGCGAACCGCGCAACCACCGCTGAGCGCTCTGCCCGGCAAGAGTCCCCTCCCCCCTCAAAACCTCTCAAGTGAGTCACGCACTGGAGCGTATGCCTTATGGCCACGGCCCTAGAACCTTGTCCGTTTTGCCGCAGCAACCACTTGCACTTGGCGCACAGTGGGCTGGATTATTGTGTGGTTTGTCAGAGCTGCAAATCAAAAGGCCCTCACCAGGAAACCCTGGAGAGGGCCATCAATCGCTGGAATGAGACGTCAGTCCGCCTTGGCGTCCAGCCACTACCGGAAACGGCAACTAGCGAATCGCTCGCCGATCGCACTCAACCAGAGCCCCGCTATTTCGTCGCGCGGGGCTGAGCGGGCGATCAGGGTGAGGACAACTGCTCCTTGATGGTCAATATGTCGCGGTTGATGCTACGACGATAGGAGTCGATGGCCTCGATGGCTTCCTCGTTGGTACCGACCCGGTCCGCCAGCCCCCGCAAACGCCCAAGCCCCTCTTCCAGTTGATCCACTTCTTCCGACAGATTCTGCAGACGCTGGCCCTGGGCTTCCACCGAGTCGGCCGCTGCCTGCAACCGCTCGATCGCTGAGCCGACTTCACTGACCTGCTGTTCGGTTTTGTCAAAGGCCGAGCGCAGACTGCTCAGACCCTGACTGGCGCTGGAGGCGGACTCCTTCACACTGGCCAATTCCCGCTTCAGGGACTCCAGCCCCTCCTGGTTGGAGGCGATCCGCTTGCGGTTGGTATCGTAGGACACGCCCCACAGCTTGCGAATTTCCGAATCCGCCCACTCCAGTTTTTCCTGAATTTCCTCGACGTATTCGCTGGACTCGCTGGAGGTGATCGCGATGCGTTTCTCCAGGGTTTCCAACCGCTCATTGGCCTGGGCGAGGTTCTGTTCGGCGCCGGTCCACTTCCAGGCCAGAAAACCGCTGGCGCCCACGCCGGCCACGGCAATGATCAGCGCCGCAATCGCCAGCCCCTGGCCACCGGAAGAGGCACCGGCCGGGCGCTGAGGCGGCGGAGGTGTACCGCCCCCGCCCCCAGGACGTTTAGGGCCTTTCGCATTGCCGCCGGGAGGCGTCGCCGCAGCTCGACCCTGGCGGGCCGCCACTTCGTCTTTCTCGGGTTTGATCGTGCCGGAGATCGTCGGCTCTTTGCGTTCCATAAAAACACCTGAGTTCACTACACTTCGTGGTTGCGTTTATAGCAGTTCTGGGCCCGAAAAAGAAGGGAACGGGTCTGATACCGGGCAATTTTGCCAGACATAAAAAAACCCCGCTCCGGCCGGGCCGGGCGGGGTTTTCACGTCAATAAAACTTACTTGGCGAAGTTTTCGTTGACGAACTCCCAGTTGACCAGGTTCCAGAAGGCTTCCAGGTACTTGGGACGGGCATTGCGATAGTCGATGTAGTAGGCGTGTTCCCACACATCCACGGTCAGCAGCACGGTGACGCTCTCGTCAGTCAGCGGCGTTTCCGCATTGCTGGTATTGACGATGGCGACGGAGCCGTCGGACTTCTTCACCAGCCAGGTCCAGCCGGAGCCGAAGTTGTTGGCGGCGTTGGTGGAGAACTCTTCTTTGAACTTGTCAAAGGAGCCAAAGGCCTTGTTGATGGCCTCGCCTACCGCACCAGTGGCTTCACCGCCACCGTTGGGGCTCAGGCAGTGCCAGTAGAAAGTGTGGTTCCACACCTGAGCGGCGTTATTGAACAGAGGCCCTTTGGCACTCTTGATAACGTCTTCCAGGCTCTTGTCCGCTTCGGGCTTGCCTTCAACGGCCGCATTCAGCTTGTCTACGTAGGTCTGGTGGTGTTTACCGTAATGGTATTCCAGGGTTTCCTGGGAGATATGGGGTTCCAACGCATCTTTTGCATAAGGCAGCTGGGGTAATTCAAAAGCCATAGTCGTTCTCCTGAACACGGTTGAAAAAATGAGTAGCGGCGGGGTTAACCCACTGAAATAGCCGCTCAATCCTAGCACAGCCGGATGGGTCGAACGGGTCGCCCTGCTCCGGACTGGGAAACGCCAGTTAGCCTGGCTGTTGGTATGGTGGTACGAAAGTAAGCGCTCAGTATATCACTGAAAGCAAAAGGGCGGGCCAAGGCCCGCCCTTTCAGGGCTTGAGACGACTTACATCATGCCGCCCATGCCACCCATTCCGCCCATGCCGCCCATATCTGGGGCGCCACCGGCCTTCTCGTCTTCCGGCTCATCAGCCACCATCGCTTCGGTGGTGATCATCAGGCCAGCGACAGAGCCGGCCGCCTGCAGAGCGGTACGGGTCACTTTGGCCGGGTCCAGGATACCCATTTCCAGCATGTCGCCGTACTCACCGGTCGCGGCGTTGTAGCCATAGGCGCCTTCGCCTTTCTTGACCCGATCCACTACCACAGAGGCCTCTTCACCGGCGTTGGTGACGATCTGACGCAGCGGTGCTTCCATGGCGCGACGGGCCAGCGCGATACCGGCGTTCTGGTCTTCGTTCTCGCCTTTCAGCTCGGCAATGGCGGCCACAGCGCGTACCAGAGCGGTACCACCACCGGCAACCACACCTTCTTCAACGGCGGCGCGAGTGGCGTGCAGCGCATCTTCAACGCGAGCCTTCTTCTCTTTCATTTCCATCTCGGTGGCAGCACCCACCTTGATCACGGCCACACCGCCGGCCAGCTTGGCCACGCGCTCTTGCAGCTTCTCGCGATCGTAGTCAGAGGAAGTGTCTTCCATCTGGGTGCGGATCTGGTTCACGCGCGCTTCGATGTCGGCGTTGTTACCGGCGCCGTCAACGATCACGGTGTTCTCTTTGGACATGGTCACGCGCTTGGCGCGGCCCAGGTGCTCCAGAGTGACGTTTTCCAGGTCCAGGCCCACTTCTTCAGAGATTACGGTGCCACCGGTCAGGATGGCGATATCCTGCAGCATGGCCTTGCGACGATCGCCGAAGCCCGGTGCCTTACAGGCGGCCACTTTCACAATACCGCGCATGTTGTTGACCACCAGGGTCGCCAGGGCTTCGCCTTCGACGTCTTCCGCCACAATTACCAGCGGCTTGTTGGCCTTGGCCACGGCTTCCAGGGTCGGCAGCAGCTCGCGGATGTTGGAGATCTTCTTGTCCACCAGCAGGATGTAGGGGTCGTCCTGCTCGACGGTCATGTTGTCCTGGTTGGTGATGAAGTAGGGAGACAGGTAACCGCGGTCGAACTGCATACCTTCAACCACGTCCAGCTCGTTCTCCAGGCTGGAACCTTCTTCAACGGTGATCACACCTTCTTTACCGACCTTCTCCATCGCCTTGGCGATCAGCTCGCCCACGTCGCGATCGGAGTTGGCGGAGATGGTGCCTACCTGGGAGATGGCCTTGCTGTCTTCACAGGGCTTGGCCAGCTTGCGGATTTCTTCAACCGCAGCGGTAACGGCTTTGTCGATACCGCGCTTGAGATCCATGGGGTTCATGCCGGCAGCCACGGATTTGAGGCCTTCGGTCACGATGGACTGGGCCAGAACGGTAGCGGTGGTGGTACCGTCACCGGCTTCGTCAGAAGCGCGTGAGGCCACTTCTTTCACCATCTGGGCGCCCATGTTCTCGAATTTGTCTTTCAGGGTGATTTCCTTGGCAACGGACACACCGTCTTTGGTCACGGTGGGGGCGCCGAAGGACTTCTCCAGAACCACGTTGCGACCCTTGGGGCCCAAGGTGGCTTTTACGGCGTCGGCCAGTACGTTGACGCCCTTGAGCATGCGCTGACGGGCGCTGTCGCCAAACTTAACTTCTTTTGCAGACATAGTGCTTTCCTTCCAGTAACTTGTTCAGACAATAGTCGGTTAAAGATTCCGTGCCGGGCTTAGGCCAGCACAGCCTTGATGTCGCTTTCGCTCAGGATGACCAGCTCTTCGCCGTCGACCTCGATGGTGTCGCTGCCGGCGTATTTGCCGAACACAACCACATCGCCAACCTTGACGTCGACCGGGCGAACATCGCCACTGTCCAGTACGCGGCCATTACCGACGGCCACCACTTCACCCTGGTTGGGCTTCTCTTTGGCGGAACCCGGCAGGACGATACCGCCCGCGGTTTTTTCCTCTTCTTCCTTGCGGCGAACCACAACGCGATCGTGTAAAGGACGAATTTTCATGGACTCTTATCTCCAACTAGCGTGTTAAACACTGAAAATGAGCCGGGTTGCCCCGGATGACGTTAGTGTGCAGCCGAAGCCGCGTGCCCGGCCGGCCAGAGGCCAGACGGGCGTAATGCGTGTGTCACAGGTAATTGGGGGTGCCGGGGAGGAATTTCAACAGCCTGACGAGGATTTTTTTGCTTATTTTGGGCGAGGGGCGCTACCACTCGTAGGTCAGCCCCACCACGAGCCGGATATCCTCGCGCTCGGTGCCGGGCTGAGGGTCGTTGTCCACCTCGTAATCGAGCTTGACCTCTGAATACACCGTAGAGACCAGCATCGAGCTGAAACCGGTGGTGGAGTTGAGCTGCCAGTCCCGGTCTTGCTCAAAGGAGCGCACGTATTCGTTGCGATGGAAAAACGAGACCCCCAGGGGCAGTTTGTAGCGGAAGTCCGTACCCAGACGCCAGGCGATCCGGTCTTCTTTGCGGACAAAGTCAGGGGCGGGGTTCTCGGGCACTTCGTACTGCTCGGTGACCGACACCAGACCGCCGGTCATCGCCAGCGCCGTCCGGTTGTTTTCCCAGAATTGGTAACCGGTACCGGCACCGATGTTGTAGTAGCGATCGATCGACCGGGTTTCATCGTGCCCGTAGCGCACATCACTGTTGAGGAACCAGCGCTCCCGGAAGAACCAGTCCAGCACGTAACGACCACCCCAGCGGACGTCGGGTTCGGACTTGCTGCGCGAATAACTGGCATACTCAAAATTGCCGCTGTGGCGCCAGTCCACCAGTCGGTACTCCACGCCGCCACTGATTTTCCAGTCATCCTTGATTTCGTTGCCCCGCGCGTAGGTCCCCGAGACATTGACCCGCCCGTTCAGCGTGCTGCTGTCACCGCTGATATAGGTTTCGTAGGGAATGATCATGGCCAGAGACACCAGGGGCACCCGGCGCGACACCGCATCGTCGCCACACAGATACACCAGGTGCTCAAACTCCATCCCCTCTACCATACAGGGCTCCCCAACCCCATTGATCTTCAAGGGCTTGGTGGTTTGCAGGTCGTAGATTTTGTTTTTGTCGATGGTGAGCCGCCCCAGCGACTCGGACTGCCAGACGACGCTGTCCTCACTGGCCGACACGAAGTCACCGGCGATGCGATCACCGTTGCGCAGCTCCAGCATTCCCGCAGATACGGGGGCTGACAGCGCCAGGTACGCCGCCAGGGCCAAGCGCCACTGTTGAGTCGTCAGGTATACCGGCATGCATCGTCGGGAGTTGATCCAAAGGAGGCGCACTTTACCACACTTGGTCGGTCCGACTACAGCGAACCGGTTCTCGTACGGAGCATCAACCAGAGCACCAGCAGAATTGCCGGGACTCCCAGCCCCCCCGCATAAATGAAAAACCAGAAAAACCCGACCTGTTCCACCACGATTCCGCTGAAGCCGCCGATGACTTTGCCCGGCAGGGTCATCAGTGAACTGAACAGGGCGTATTGAGTCGCGGTGTAGTCGCTGCTGACCAGGCTGGACATCCAGGCGATGAGCGACGCCATGGCCAAGCCGCCGCAGAAGTTCTCACCGCTGATGGTCAGGACCAGCATCCAGAGCTCCGCGCCCACCAGCGCATTGATCGAATACAGCAGATTGGTCGCCGCCGCCAGCACGGCCCCGGCCAGCAGGACGCGCAACAGGCCATAACGGGGCACCAGCACCCCGCCAACGATGCCTCCCAGAACGGTCATCGCCGCACCATACAGGCCGCTGATATTGGCCACATCGGCTCGGGTATAGCCGGTTTCCAGATAGAAAGGCATGGCCATCGACGCCATGCTGATATCGGTGATGCGAAACGCGCCCACGATCAGCAGTAAAAGTAAGGCCTGGGCGCCATAGCGCTGAAGAAAATCCACAAAGGGACATACCACCGCACCGATGAACCAGGCAACGGCATTGCGCACCGGGCGGGCCACATGAGCACTACGCTCGAGGTAATCCTGTGCCCGCTGTTCCAGAAAAGCCGCGTCCGAATGGCGGGTCACTGCGGGCTCGCTGGACAGCAGTACGGTCACCATGCCCACGCCCATGAGCAGAGCCATGATCAGATAAACCCCGGGCCAGGTGGCAAACGACACCATATGCAGCGCACCGGCACTGGCCATCAATACCGCCAGCCGATAGCTGAATACATAGGTGGCGGACATGGCCGCCTGACGCTCCAGGGACACCGCCTCAATCCGCCAGGCATCAATCGCCACATCCTGGGTTGCCGACCCAAAGGCGACCACCAGCGCGAATATTGCAATCCACTCGAGCTCCCCCGCAGGGTCGGTGACCGACATGCCAATCAACCCGCCGGCGATCAGCAACTGAGCCAAGAGCATCCAACTGCGTCTGCGCCCCAGCAGGCGCCCCAACAACGGGAGTTGAAACCGGTCTACGACCGGTGCCCAGAACACTTTGACCGAATAGGTAATGCCGATCCAGCTGAAAAACCCGATGCTCGCCTTGGTGACCCCCGCCTCGGTCAGCCAGGCGGTCAGGGTGGAAAAGACCAGCATATAGGGCAGGCCCGCCGAAAAGCCCAGAAAGGCCATGGACGCGACCCGGGGGTGCAGATAAATCAACAGCGAGTCCCGCCAGGAGCGGGACGGGGATTCAGGGATATCGGTCATGAAACGCTCGGTTGGTCGCGGTACATTAAATCAGGGACAACGTTTGGCGATCAGGAACAGCGTTTGGCGATCAGATACAGCCTCTGGGCAGCCAGTGACGCCAGCTGATCAATCTCGAAAGTTGGTGAATTGCAGCGGCATATCAACGCCCTCGGCACTGCGTAGCAACGCCATGACCTGTTGCAGGTCATCGCGCTTCTTGCCGGTAACCCGCAGCTGGTCGCCCTGAATCTGGGCCTGCACTTTGAGCTTGCTGTCTTTGATCAGCTTGACCATCTTCTTGCTCAGCTCGGTTTCCAACCCGGTGCGCACGATCACTTCCTGACGCGCCTGCTTGCCGACGGTGGTCGGGTCTTTGATCTCCAGGCAGGCGATATCAATATTGTTCTTCACCATGGTGCCCTGCAGAATGTCCAGCATCTGTTGCAGCTGGAAATCTGCTTCAGCGGTGAGCGTCACCACGAAGTCCTTGCGCTCAAACTGGGCATCCACACCCTTGAAGTCGTAGCGATTGCCCACCACGCGGTTGGCCTGGTCCACCGTATTGGTCAATACATGCTTATCGACCTCGGACACCACATCAAAAGACGGCATAGAACTACCTCACTCTCATCAATTCAGGATCAGGCCAGCAGCGTAATCAACGCCAGCACGCAGACCCACAACAGCAGGGAACGGGAATACAGGGGCTGGCTGGCGCGAATCATATCCAGGTCCACCGCCGAGTCGGCGGGTTCCGGCTCGGTCCTGCCCAAAGCACCCAGCATCTGATCGTACAGCAGGACCGACGTTCCCTGACGGGTATCGCCAAGATCGCGCTGACAACGGAAAAAACAACTGTCGAAATTGCCCGCCATGGCCCAGGTAAAGCCCATGACACGAACCACCGGCCACTCCATCAGCCAGAGCCAGCGGTGCACCTGGGCCGATTCGGAGCGCTCCCGGTAAAGCACACTCAGGCGGTACATCAAAGCGCCCGCCGGGCCCAATACCAGAAACCAGAACAGCACCGCGAACATCCGCTCGCACCCGCGATAGGCAATGGTTTTGAGCGCCTGACGATGCATGCTGGCCCAGTCCTCGGGGTCGGCGTCTTCCACCGCATTGCCCTGAAGGGCCGCCAGATGGCGGGCCGCACTCACCGAGTCCTCCCGTTCGCTGGCCTCCACATAGGCCTGCACCTCGGCCGAAAAGTCACCTCGGCCAAGGCTGTACAGCAGTACCGGGACGGCAATAAAAATCAGCCAGCCCTGCGAAAGGCCCCCGGCCACGGCCCAGGTCAGTAACCATAGCACCAGGGCCGGCACCACCACCGCCAGCAACAACTGCAACTTGGGCCACGCACGGCTGGGGCGCTGCTCGAGCCAGTGCAGATAACGATCAAACCACCCGTCTTTTTGCAGGGGCGCGCCAGAGCCCCACCACTGCACCAGGACGAGAACCAGAAAGACACTGAGGAAGGTCATAAGCGTTCCGAGAGCTGTGAGCGAAAGTGGCGCCAGTCGAAGGCCGGGCCCGGATCGGTTTTCCGTCCGGGGGCGATATCCGAATGGCCGGTAATGCGCTCCGGCGTCAGCGCCGGATAGCAGGATAATAACAGACGGGTGACCTCGGCCAAACGCCGATACTGCGGCTCGGTGTAGGGAAGGTCGTCACACCCTTCCAGTTCAATGCCGATGCTGAAATCGTTGCACTCGGTCCGACCGTCAAATTCGGAGGCGCCCGCATGCCAGGCGCGCCGATCCAGAGGCACAAACTGCACCAACTCACCATCCCGGGTAATAAACAGGTGCGCCGACACCCGAAGATCCCGGATCTGCTCAAAATAGGGGTCGCGATTGATGTCGAGTTGATTGCAGAAGAAGTCTTCCACACACCCGGTTCCAAACTGCCCGGGCGGGAGACTGATATTGTGAACCACCAGCAGGCTGATGGCCTCGCCCGGTGGACGCTCATTATAGTTGGGAGACGGACAGCGCCGGGCCGAAGTCAGCCAGCCGTCCTGAATGGATACGCTCACGGGCTCCTCCAGTCATTCATGGCGTGAATGATACAGGGGCCGGGAGCCTTTGTCGCTGTTGGTGGTCGGGGTTACCGGGCGCGGGAGCTGCGCAGGTTGCCGATTACCGCTTCGAGCGCGCGATCGAATAACATGCCATCGTCGAGGATTCGCATCCGGCCGGACTTGAGCGCTCGCGCCAGTCCTTCGCGGGTTTCTTCCGCCACCTTCATACCGGAGCGATTGACAAAAATGTATTTGCCGGTGGGCTTGATCATCGCCGCCAGGCGACAGCGGAACGCCTGTCCCTGCTCATCCTGACGCTCGAACCAGCTCCCCTGGGTCAGGTTGGACACCAGCGCCATATGAGGGTCCGACGCGGGCAGCGGCCCATCGTCAGAGACACCAACCTCACCGGTCACCACAGAAGACGGGGTGGATTCGGGAGAGGAGCCTTCAGCGCTCGAAACCAAGCCTTCCGCGATGGGAGTTGAATCCTCAGCCCCGGAAGCCGAGCTGTCAGCCTGACTGGAAGTCTCATCAGAAGCCGCGCTCGGTTCTTCAACCACCTGGAACACGGGCGCCTGAGCGGCTTCATCGGACGCCGTTTCAGCACTCGCCTCAGGGGCAGTTTCTGGCTCGGCGGTTACCGCCTCGGTCGCGACCGGATCAGGGCCCTTCTGAGATGGCTCGACGGTCGGCGCCGGCTGACTGGCCTCCCGCAGGCGGGACAGGTGAAGCTGCTCCAACTGTTTGAACAGCTGGTTCATTTCGTACGGATTGTAAGCAATGGATTCCAGGCCCGCCCGCAACTGCGGCAACAATTCGGGCACCAGCTTGAGCAGCTTCTGACGATTGTCGCGATCCATGGGAGCCGTGGCGCTCCAGACCAGCTGCTCGGCGGATTCCAGGGCTTCCCGCCAGTCGTCACTGTCCGTGCCCTGCTTCAGGCAGATGATAAACAGCACCTTGGACCAGGCTTCATACAGCAGGGTATTGGCCGCTACCGCCAGAGTCTGCCCCTGGGTCAGGCGCTTGAGTGCCGCATCCACTTCGGCCCGGGCACGCTCAGAGCGCGCCTTGCCATCTTCCGCGTCCAGTGTGCGCTGCTCCAGAATGCGAGCCCGGCGCCGTTCTTTTTCCTGGTAGGCGCGGAAGTCCAGCAGCATGCGGTCGAAGATGCCGACATCGCTCTCAAAATCCGCCAGAATGGTCTGAACGATCTGATCCACCTTCTGGTAAAAGGTGTCTTTGCGCCGCCCCTCTTCGCCGGTGTCCTGCCAGCCCAGCGCGGCCATGGCCAGCTCGTTGAGCAGCCGACGGGCGGGATGCCCGCCTTTGCTGAAGAAACTTTTATCCGCAATCGCCACTTTGATCAGGGGAATCTGTAACCGCCCCAGCAAGGCCTTCATGGGCGAGGCCAGATTGCGATCATCGAGAATGAACTCGAACATCATGCTGACCAGATTGATGACATCCTCATCCACCTGGTTCAGCGATTGCCGACGGGTATTTTTGACCAGGCCGCGAACCAGCTGCGGTACGTTGACCGCACCGGCGCCCTGATCCAGGCTGGCCCAGTCTTGCTGCTGTGCCTGGGAGAGCAGATGCACCAGATCCTGGGTGTCCAGCGACTCGCCGGCACCGGAATCCTGGCTCTGACTCGCCCCGCCCTGGTTGGACAGGAGGTCCCGCAAGGTGTGCAGCACCTGGTTGGATTCATCCTCCCGCTGGGCACGCTCGGCCCGGGCGGATCGCGAGGGCTGCGCCCCGGCTCTTTGCCGGCGGGTTGCGGGCGCGCCCGCCTTCAGGGATGGCAGGATGTTGGCATCAATCAGTTGTTGATTAACGCTTTCATACATCGACCCCAATCGCGAGACCACCCACTTATCAAACAGCTTGAACAGTACCAGCTTAGCCTTGACGTCGATCTTCAGCGCCTTGGCGGCCTCGGTGAATCCGGTGCAGATGGCGTCGGCCCCCAGGGGATTGTTCTTCTGGTACACCTTCACTGGCACCAACTGATCCATCCGCAGCGTCAAATGTTGGACGGCCTCGGCGAACTGCTCGTTGGCTTTGTTGACCATGCTCTCGGTCGCCACCATCTGCTCCAGCTCATCGTTCTGAACCAGGCTCAGTTCCTCGAGGGAAGCCTCCTCCCGCTGTTGCCGGTTTGACTCACCGGGTTCCAGCAGCGCCGCAAAGCGCCGGTCAAGCCCCAGGAAAAACGCCTGCTCCAGGGTGCGCCGCTGCAACCGGACCTCACGCATGGAATCAAAGTACAGGTTCTGCTCCTGATTGCTGGTAGCCTGGTCGGCCAGCTCGAACAGGGAATCATCCGCCTTGTCGAACAGATCCCGCAGCAGCCCCTGAAGGGTTTGCCGTGCCCGGTCGCGCACGCTGTGCATGGCCGCCGGCAGGCGCGCCAACGACACGGTCGCTGGCTGACGTCGCTCGGGGTTGAGCGGGACGACATTTTCACGCTGGGGTTGCACGGAATCGTTCATGGTGATGTTCCTGAGGGTGATCACTGTCGGGGCAGTTTACAGTTACGATAATCAGTATAACGAGGATCAGGACACATCCCAGCGACAAATGATAATATCGAGACCCCTATCACAATTTCGGCTAACAGCTTCATTTGCTTAGAAAAATTTGGCTGACAAACGAGAAAAACCGGGCTTTGCGGGTATAAAAACCCGTGACATTTTGATGACCACCGAATCGCTCACCACGGGGCAGTTATGACACAGGAGCAAATGCCCGGCCAGCAGGCCGGACGCGGCATGCTGGTTGCAGCCTGGATCATCGGGCTCGCACTGCTCACCTGGGCCTTTGGCATTTGGGAAGACCGCAAGGACAACCCCAACCGCTCGATCCAGGGCCAGGTCGTCAATGGCGTTCAGGAGGTCGTGTTGCGTCGCAACCGGTCGGGACACTATGTGGTTCCCGGACAGATCAACGGAGAGGAAGCCACTTTTCTGCTCGATACCGGTGCCACGGACGTGGTCGTCAGCCAGGATCTGGCCGAACGCGCGGGCCTGCGGGCCGGAGCCCGGCAGTGGGCCATGACCGCCAACGGCCGAATTGAAGTGCGCGCCACCCGACTCGAACGCCTGGAGCTCGGCACCATCCAACTGCGCGACGTCAGCGCCAGCATCAACCCCGCCATGGGCGGCGACCAGGTACTGCTGGGCATGAGCGCCCTCGGACAGGTAGAATTCCGCCAGCAAGGCGACCGCCTCACTCTGCGTTACCAAGGTGACTGACTCCATGACCGAACTCAATCCGGACCTGCAACGGGCCATCGAGGCCAACGTCCGTGCCGCGCTGGCCGAGGACATTGGCAGTGGCGATATCAATGCCCTTCTGATTCCCGCCGAGCGGGTCGCCCACGCCCGGGTCATCACCCGCGAGGCGGGCTGCTTTTGCGGTCGCCCCTGGGTGGAGGAAGTGTTCCGGCAACTCGACCCGGACACCCGGATTACCTGGCACGTTCAGGACGGGGATTCGGTAAAGCCGGACCAGTTGCTGTTCGAGTTGAGCGGAAATGCCCGGGCACTGCTCACCGGAGAGCGCACCGCACTGAACTTCGTCCAGACGCTGTCCGGAACCGCCAGCATCAGCGCCGCTTACGTGCAGCGGGTCCAGGACGCACCGGTCACCCTCCTGGATACCCGCAAAACCCTGCCCGGTCTGCGCCTGGCACAGAAGTACGCGGTGCGCTGTGGGGGCTGTGCCAATCACCGGGTCGGTTTGTTCGATGCGTTCCTGATCAAAGAGAACCACATCGCCGCCTGTGGCGGTATCGCGGAGGCCGTCAGTAAAGCGCGGGAAATTGCCCCCGAGACACCGGTGGAAGTGGAAGTGGAATCGCTGGAGCAGTTGGAACAGGCTCTGACCGCCGGTGCCGACATTGTCATGCTCGACAATTTCTCGCCCGAGGCCCTGAGCATCGCGGTATCCCGCAACCGTGGCCGGGCCAAACTGGAAGCCTCAGGCAATGTGACCGACGCGACGCTGGCCACCCTGGCCAATACCGGCGTGGATTACATCTCCATCGGGGCCCTGACCAAACACTGCAAAGCGCTGGACCTGTCGATGCGATTGTCGGTGGAAGAGGCCTAGCGACCGATCAATCCGGCCCGCTCTGGCTATTCATCATTAAGGCGCTCTGCCTACTCGTCATGAAGACGCTCTGGCAGCTTGTGCAGCGCATAGACGTCAAACCGGCTGCTCTTGCCTTCAATCCGGTGCCCGGGCGCCCGTCCGGCCAGGTCCGGCGCCTTGCGGGGCCGCTTGACCACGACCCGGTAGCGCGCCTTGGCCAACGCTGGCGCCAACAGCTCATCGGCATCGGCATCCGCCCCCACCAGGGTATGAAACGCCCGCATTTCTTTTTTCACATCGGCCGATTTTTGGCGCTCGGGAAACATCGGGTCCAGATAGATGACATCGGGACGCTTCGGGTCGCCCTCAGCGAGTGATGCAAGGTAACTTGCGCCGTCACCCAATTGCAGAGACATGCGCCCGAGAATCTCCATCAGGTCGCCGTCACCGCTCTGCTCGGCGCCCCGCCTGGCGCGTGCCAGGCCGTCCGCCAACAGCCGATAGACCACCGGCGAACGCTCCCACAGTTGCACACGGCAACCCAGCGAGGCGAGCACAAACGCATCCCGCCCCAGCCCCGCGGTCAGGTCCAGCACGTGCGGGAATACATGCGGCTTTAATCCCACCGCCTTGGCGATCATCTGCCCTTTGCCGCCCCCAAAGCGGCGCCGATGATCCACCGCCCCGCCC
Source organism: Marinimicrobium sp. LS-A18 (assembly GCF_000463525.1). Taxonomy (NCBI): domain Bacteria; kingdom Pseudomonadati; phylum Pseudomonadota; class Gammaproteobacteria; order Cellvibrionales; family Cellvibrionaceae; genus Marinimicrobium; species Marinimicrobium sp. LS-A18. The sequence continues at coordinate 86,280 of NZ_AWEP01000002.1, read as the reverse complement.
AGGAAGTCCACCTGAACCGGCCCGGGGACCTTGCGTCCGGTGTGATGTAAGGCCAGGCCGTGGTCGTCATACACCAGGGCAAAGGTTGGCTCGGAGAGCTGCTCCGGCTCGGCATTGATCAATAGGGGGACATCCAGCTCGCGGGCCGTTGCCGCCGCTTCCGCTCGGGCGTCGGAAGACTGGGCAATAACAACCAGCGGCCAGGTCGCCGATAAGGTGTTCATAGTAGTTGCTTCATCAGGGCATAAACGGGGGCGGGACTGTGCCGGGAAAGGCACACATCATCAATCGAGAGGGAATGCGGAGCGCGTCCCTGCGCTCGTCAAACTCGCTTACTGCATGGGCAGCAATTCGAGCTCTACCCGACGGTTGGCGGCACGGCCTTCGGCGGTGCTGTTGCTGGCCACCGGATAGCGCGGACCATAGCCGTAGGCCTGGATACGACCGGCGGCCACATCGCGGCGGATCAGGTAATCGCGCACACTGGCGGCGCGCTGCTCACTCAGGGTCTGGTTGAGCTGATTACCGCCGGTAGAGTCGGTATGACCACTGACCTTGATGGCGGTCTGATCAAACTCGGCCAGTACTTTGGCTACCGAATCCAGCACGCTGTAGAAATCCGAGCGGATTTCGTAGCGGCCAGTGGCGAAGGTAATGTTGCCGGGCATGATCAGGTACAGACGATCGCCTTCACGACGAACCTGCACACCGGAACCCTGAAGCTCATCGCGCAGCTTGGCTTCCTGACGATCCATGTAGTTACCGACACCACCCCCGATCGCCGCACCGGCCAAGGCACCGGTCAGGGCACCTTTTTCACGATCGCTCTTACTGGCGGAAGCCGCGCCAATAATGGCACCCGCTACGGCACCAATGCCAGCCCCCTTGGCGGTATTACTGGTTTTTTCTTCCCCGGTGTAGGGATCGGTTGTGGTACAAGCTGCGAGAGTGAAGATTGCACACAAAGCCAGCAAACGTTTCATTGCTATTCCTCTATCATTAAATTCCAAAAACGTAAAAGCCCGCCCAAGCGGAAGACTCAAACCGACGGGAACCCGGTAGCTTTTCCCGCCTCCAACTGCCATCATTGATTGCAGTTCAGGTTTCGACACTATAGGCAGAGCCATGGTTCACAGCAACAGTCTAGCGCACACTTTTCGCATTTGGATGATTTTAATGACAGCGACGGCACTGACCGCCTGTACCGGCTATGCGGTGAGCATCAACGACAACCCGGTGTATAACCCGCCCACACTGTTTACCGACTTCCGCCTTCCCGACGCCGCGCTGCACGACTGCGTGCAACAGACCATCGAAGACCGGCAGGTCACCGAAGCCACTCAGCTGACCCAACTGAACTGCAGCAGTGCCGGCATCGAGTCGCTGGCGGGCCTGTCCACCTTTACCGCCCTGCGGGCCATCAGCCTGAATGACAACCAATTGGAGGACGTCGCTGAACTGCGAACACTGTCGAGACTGGAAGTGCTGTTGCTGGAAAACAATCAGATCGAATCCGCCGAGCCACTATTGTCGCTGTTACGCCTGAAGGAGGTGGATTTGCGGGGAAATGCGGCGCTTGAGTGCAGGGATGCCCGGCAACTGGCCGACAATGCAGTGGGAAAGGTTCGCCTCCCTGAGCACTGCACCAAGGCAAGCTGACGGGTCGGGCAGTCGAACGACTCAGTTGCCGGAATCAAACATCAGACCCACGGTGTTGCGCAACTGATGCATCACCCGCATCTGCACCGGCTCATCATTGATCGGCCCCACCATCTTGCGAAACCGGACCATCACCAGGGTTCCCACCGGTGGCTTGGGCTGGTTTTCAATCAATACCCGGGCCCCACCATCGGAAATGTCCTGGGTAAAACCCACGATGGTGCCAAAGCTGGGGTGGGTCATCTCCACGCGTATGCTGGCGGAGGTCCGCTCATATTGCCGACGATCAATCACGGTGAGCTCCTTTTCCTGTCAATGTCGGGGCGGGTCTCCGCCCCGAACCACTCCGGCGGCCGAGTAGCCAGTCCCCGAAGGTTCACGCTGGGCAACAGCCGAAGGCCATTATGCCCAAATAATCAATTATTCTGTTTTACGGCTTTCTTTCAGAATAAGCAAGCCCCAGCAAAAACGCCAGCGAAACCGGTTCGCTGGCGTTTTTGAGGGCCCACGAGCCGCCCATACCAGCGGCTCGTGAATCGATCTTCCGTTAAATCAGATTTTTACGCAGTACCGAGAGCATTTCCCGGGTCTTACGCGCCGACATCCGCTCCCCATAGGCGGTGCGCAGGCGCACGTGGTACAGACCATCGGACTGCTCGGTAAAGATCAACAGGTGTCCCGGTGCCTTGGGAGCCCGCTCCCGGGCAGCTTCCGCCTGGGCGGGCATGGTCAACAGGTTGTCCGGCAGGACCTCCCGCAGATCGGCCAGGCTGTAAGGCGTTTCCGGGGGCTGGGGATTCTCTTCCGCCCCGAACAGGCGGGCCAACCAGCCCGGCGGGCTCTCCGGTGGTTCGCGATAACCCAGATAGAACACACCCGAGGCCGGGTCACTGTCATAAATGGTAAAGCCTTCCTGTTCGGCCGAATGGGTCAGGGTGGCCAACGCCCGGCTTCGGGCCAGCTCAAGCTCAAGTACCGGCTCGCTGTCAACGCTGACAATGCGGGCTTTGACCTCACCACCGATATTCCGGGCAATCAGCGAGGTACCACCGGCCGCGCCTAGATCTTCGGCGGCCAGATTGGCGGCAAGTTCATCAACCATCCAGGTTTCACGCTCCTTGCTGCTGGAGGCGGCCGGCCATTGGCTGAGCTGGGCCTGGGTGGCTTCTTCGCGGTCCAGGCTCATGTGCAGCACGTGAATCTCACTGGTATCCGGCTGAACCCCGCGATCAATGCGAATGCGATAGCGGTCGATACGATCCGGGTCATCTTTGAACGACAGCCAGCTGGTTTCCATCAACCCCAGGTCGGTATCCGTGGACGCCACCTGCAGGTTATTGTCGGCCAGGAAGGCCCGAATCCGGGGCCAGAGCTCCGCCGGGTCGACGTTGACCAGAATCCAGCGGTCGTCATCCAGGCGCTGGATTTTCACCCGCTCCACCAGCGCAGTGGCTGAGAGGGCTTCCGGGCGCGGCGCCTCGAACTCTTCGGTGTCCTGAGCGTAGGCGACGTCTTCCTGGGTCAGCTCTGGCACTTCGTACAGTTTCCCCACGGTCTCAGCGTTCAGATGATCGGGAACCTTCAGGGGGTCCAGACTCGCGGCTTTAAGATAGTCATCCTCGCGATTCCGGAAATAGCCCTCTTCTCCAAACAGGGCACTACAGCCGGACAGCGTGAAACTGAACCCGACCAACAACCAATACACAATGCGCATAAAATTCCAAACTCTCCAGTGAGTTGTGCGAACCTCTGTTATCTATTTCTGGCAACCACTCAGACCAGGCCCGCTTCCCGGAGCGCCTCGGTCACCTGCTCATGGAACCGCTCGGACAGTGGCGTCATGGGCAGACGGATGCCGGACTGAATCCGCCCCATCTGCATCAACGCCCACTTCACCGGAATCGGGTTGGCCTCCAGGAACATGGCCTGGTGCAGTGGCATCAGCCGTTCGTTCAGTGCCCGGGCTTCCTCCGCCCGACCTTCAATCGCCAGCGCGCAGAGTTCCGCAATGGCCTGGGGTACGACATTCGCCGTAACGGAAATATCCCCTTTGCCACCCAAAATCATCAATTCCACGGCCGTCGCATCGTCCCCGGAGATGATGATGAAGTCCTCCGGCGACTGCTCAATCAGGGTTTTCGCCCGCACCATATCGCCCGTGGCTTCCTTGATGCCTTTGATATTGGAGATCGCGGCCAGTCGCAACACCGTCTCCGGCAACATGTCCACGCCGGTGCGGCCGGGCACATTGTAGAGGTACTGGGGAATATCCACCGCCTCGGCGATGGTTTTATGAAACAGGTACAGGCCTTCCTGGGTCGGCTTGTTGTAGTACGGGGTGACCAGCAGGCAGGCATCCGCGCCGGCGGCCTTGGCACCGTGAGTCAACTCCAGTGCCTCGGTCAGGGAGTTGGCGCCGGTACCGGCAATCACCGGAATTCGTCCGTTAACCTGCTCCACGACCGCCTTGATCACCTCCAGGTGCTCGTCAATATCCAGTGTGGCGGACTCGCCTGTGGTACCCACCGCCACCAGGGCGTTGGTGCCCTGCTCCAAGTGCCAGTCCACCAGTTTGCGCAGGGCGGGCCAGTCCAGGGAGTTGTCGGGGGTCATGGGAGTGACCAGGGCGACCATGCTGCCTTGTATCATGCGCGGGAGCTCCAATAGCTTGACTATAACGTGTAGGTTCTGACTTCATCGCCTGCCGAGGGTTCGCACGGCGCGCCGGTGACCGTGGCATGGGCGGGAAACACAAAGGCGCAATGGTACTGAGGGGCGCTCCACGACACAAGCGGCGCGCCCGGATTCAGCCCCTTTCCGGGGCTTATTTGCGGAAATCGAGCATCCGCTGCAGCGGAATCATGGCCTTGCGGGCCAATTCCGGGTCCACATGAATCTCGTTATCGTCCTGTTCGAAGACACTCGCCAGGTTTTCCAGCACGTTCATCGCCATCCAGGGGCAGTTCGCACAACTGCGACAGGTCGCGCCACTGCCGGCAGTGGGCGCCACATGAAACGTCTTGTCCGGACACAGCTGCTGCATCTTGTAAAAAATGCCCTGGTCCGTCGCCACGATGAACGCCTGATTGGGCAACTCCTGCGCAGCCTTGATCAGCTGCGAGGTAGACCCCACCACATCCGCCAGCGCCACCACCGGCTCCGGCGACTCCGGGTGCACCAGCACCGCCGCCTCGGGATAGAGCGCCTTGAGGTCTTCCAGGCCACGGGCCTTGAACTCTTCGTGCACAATGCAGGCACCGTCCCAGAGCAAAACATCGGCCCCGGTCTCGCGCTGCACGTAATCGCCCAGATGCTTGTCCGGCGCCCAGAGAATCTTCTCGCCCTTCTGATCGAGATAGTCGACCACATCCTTCGCGATGCTGGAGGTCACTACCCAGTCAGCTCGGGCTTTTACCGCCGCCGAGGTATTGGCGTACACCACCACGGTGCGATCCGGGTGTTGATCACAGAATTCGGAAAACTGATCGGCGGGACAGCCCAGATCCAGGGAGCAGGTGGCTTCCAGCGTGGGCATGAGCACACGCTTTTCCGGGGTGAGAATTTTGGCGGTCTCACCCATGAACTTCACCCCGGCCACAATCAGGGTCTGGGCGGGATGTTCTTTACCGAACCGGGCCATTTCCAGGGAGTCGGCCACGCAGCCCCCGGTCTCTTCGGCGAGCGCCTGGATCATGGGGTCGGTGTAGTAGTGGGCCACCAGCACGGCGTTGTGTTTCTGTAACAACGCTTTAATACGCTCGCGGTATTCTGCTTCCTGTTCGGGGGTATACCGGGGGGCACTCCAGGCGCGGTCCAGGTGTTCCCGAACCAGTTCTTCCGGGGTTTTCCGGGCGGTTTCGGTCACGATTACATTGTCCGCGGTCATAGAATCACCTCACATGTACCCCTGTAGCGGGTTGGGGCGACATAATACCACAGGGATGAAAAGTGCCCCAAAGCTACTTCTTTTGACACTCTTCCGCCCTCTGCATTCCTTTATTTCAAGTGCTTCGAATCTGAGGGCTGCGGGAAGGTAGGGGGCTTCGGGACACGCCGTGAACCCATCCCTGGGGGCTCATCACCCGCCGTCCAGGCGGGTGACGGTCCCGAAGCCCCCTACCTTCCCTCCGCTGTGCCAGATTACAGTTCCGGGAAATAGCACCCTTGGCTAATACTCCGTAGCAAAGCACGGCACGAGCTCTAGATTTCTCTCCGATGGTTTTATAGGAGCGTTCTTGAACAATAACGAATTTCGTATTTGTGGAGTCAGGATGCCAGGCACAGAAGTTACTAGTTCCACGGAGGCCCGGGGTGGGGTATACCGTTTGTAGACTCTCGGAGACATGGATGTCGACGAGAAGCCCCCATGGGCCGCTCCATGGCTCCTGCCATCGCGGCATTCGTGCATCCATGCACATCATGGGTTCACGGCGGGTCTACAAACGGTATACCCCACCCTGGTCCGGACGAAACGCTACTGAAGAACCAAAAAATTAAGCGTCGGAGGGGAGAAAATGGTGGGTCGTGCTGGATTCGAACCAGCGACCAATTGGTTAAAAGCCAACTGCTCTACCAACTGAGCTAACGACCCAAAACTGGCGAGATGATGCCTGGTGGCATCCGGATTTTCGAAGATGGTGGGTCGTGCTGGATTCGAACCAGCGACCAATTGGTTAAAAGCCAACTGCTCTACCAACTGAGCTAACGACCCAAAGAGGCGCGTATGATAAAGATTCAGACAAAAAAAACAAGCGCTTTTGAAAGAAAAAGGCAAAAAAACGCCAAACAAACCAACAGCTTAACCCGGCCTCCCGGCTTAGCCTGCCCGGTAGCGGGTCGGATCCGGAACCCCGGCCTCCTCAAATCCGGCGCGCCGCAACCGGCAACTGTCGCAGCGCCCGCAAGCTTCGCCGGCCTCGTTGGCCTGATAACAGGACACCGTCAGCGCGTAATCCACACCCAATGCCTGGCCCTGGCGGATAATCTCGCCCTTTGACCAGCGCATCAACGGCGCCCGGATATGCAGCTTCTGCCCTTCCACGCCGGACTTGGTGGCCAGGTTCGCCATGGTTTCATAGGCCGCCACATACTCCGGCCGGCAGTCCGGGTAACCCGAATAATCCACCGCATTGACGCCGACAAAAATGTCATTGGCGCCCAGCACCTCGGCCCAGCCGAGCGCAATGGACAGGAAAATGGTGTTGCGTGCCGGCACGTAGGTGACCGGGATGCCCTCGCCTTCCGTTTCCGGTACTGCGATGGAGTCATCGGTCAGCGCGGAGCCGCCAATGCTCTGCAGGTCCAGCCGTACCACTTTATGCTCCAGGCTGCCCAGGGCGTGCGCGGTGCGCTCGGCGGCGAGCAACTCGGCCCGGTGACGCTGGCCATAGTCGAAGCTGATGGTGTAACAGTCGTAGCCCTCGCTGCGGGCGATGGCCAGAGCCGTGGTGGAGTCGAGGCCACCGGAGACCAGAATGACCGCTTTCGGGTTCGCCATGATGGCTGCTCCTCAATCAGTACCCCGGGGCGTCGCCCCAGAGCAGCTTGTGAATCTGAATCTGGAAGCGCACCGGCAGGTTGTCCTCGACAATCCAGTCGGCCAACTGGCGCGGTTCGAGCTGCCCGAAGCTCGGGGAAAACAGGACATCATCGACCCGCTCGGCCAGGCGGTACTCATCCAGTTTGAACTTGGCCCATTCATAATCGCCCCGGCTGCACAGCACGAACTTCACCTGGTCGTGGGGCTGCAGCAGGGGGATGTTCTCCCAGCGGTTTTTGTCGAGCTCCCCGGAGTCCGGCGTTTTCAGGTCCATCACCCGGCTGACCCGGGTGTCCACCTCATCCAGGGGCATGGCGCCACTGGTCTCCAGCGACACCGAGTAGCCGGCATCGCACAGTTGCTTGAGCAGCGGCAGGCAGTTCGGCTGGGCCAGGGGTTCACCGCCGGTCACACAGACGTATTGGGGCTGATAGCCGGCCACCTGCTCCAGGATACTCGTCAGCGTCATGCGCTCACCGCCGTGAAAGGCGTACTCGGAATCGCAGTAATGACAGCGCAGGGGGCAACCGGTCAGGCGCACAAACACCGTCGGGCGCCCCAAGGTCCGGGCCTCGCCCTGCAGGGAGTAAAAGATTTCGGTAATACGGAGACTGTCGTCGGTCATGAACTTCCGGGCCGGTGGCGCTGACGGGGGCTTTAACAGCGGGCAGTTTACCCAAAGGCCGCAGCAGATGCGAGCCCGCCGGGTTTGCCGCCCCGGCGGCAGGCTGGTATTCTTGTTGATTGGCCCGATTTTCCTGCCGCGAGTGTTATGAAACCCACCAAGACCAAACGTGAAATCCGCGCCGAGCTCGACCAACAGCTGGAAGAGTATTTGCGCTCCGGCGGCAAGGTGAAGGAAGTACCCCGCGGCCTGAGTGGCCGCATCGACCCCAAAGGGCCTCTTACCCCCCTGTTCACGCCCCGCGCCAGCGAAAACCCCCTCGCCGGACGGACCCCCATGACCGAAGTGGTCGCCCGGGTGGAATCCCGCAAGCACCCCATCCCCGCGCCCAAGCGCCCCAAACCCAAGCGCCCCCGGAAGAAAATGATTCTGGATGATTTCGGGCAGCCGGTACGCTGGGAATGGGTCGAAGACTGACCTAAAGGCTCATCATTCAGCCGTCCCACTTCCCACCTTGCAGTTTTCAGGTCCCACTTTACGCCCTTCTCTTGTCACTCTGACCATCTGCCATAACAATTGCCCGACGGAAACCGATCCGGTCATGCCATAACAAGAGAGATACCGAATGAATACAAAAATGCTTCTGCTGCTGAGCGGCCTTTTGGCGTTAAGCGCCTGCGGCCCAACCGACACGGCCGAGCAGCCATCCACCGACTCCCAGGCCGTTCCGGCGACCCTCAAGCAGGACGACAATGGCCACTACTCGATTTATCGGGAAGGCGAACCCTACTTCATCAGAGGCGCGGGCGGCACCAGTCGCCTGGAGCAACTGGCCGAGGCGGGCGCGAACTCGGTACGCACCTGGGATACCGATAACGCCGAACGCATTCTCGACGAAGCCCAGGCCCACGGCCTGACAGTCATGCTGGGGCTGCGCATGGGCAAAGAACGCCACGGCTTTGATTACAGTGACGAAGAGGCGGTAAAAGCACAGAAAGCGCAAATCCGGGAGCAGGTACTGCGCTACAAAGACCACCCCGCCCTGCTCACCTGGGGCATCGGCAACGAGCTGGACCTGTTCTACACCGACACCAACGTCTGGTACGCGGTGGAAGACATCGCCCGGATGATCCGGGAGCTTGACCCGCACCACCTGATCACCACCGTGACCGCCGGCATTGATCAGGAAAAGTCCGACCTGATCCAGGCGCGCGTCCCCAGCATCGATTACCTGAGCATCAACACCTACGGCGAACTCGATACATTGCCCCAGAAGGTGCGGGATGTGGGCTGGCCAGGGGCCTATGCGGTCACCGAGTGGGGCCCCACCGGGCACTGGGAAATTGCCAACACTGACTGGGGCGTCCCCATCGAGCAGACCAGCACCGAAAAAGCCGCCGCCTATCGGCAGCGCTACGAGTCCGCCATTCTCGCCGACGAGGAAAAAGGGCTGGGTTCCTATGCCTTCCTGTGGGGACAAAAACAGGAAACCACACCCACCTGGTACGGCCTGTTCCTGGAGTCCGGCCACGCCACCGAAGTGGTCGATACCATGCACCACCTGTGGAGCGGCGAGTGGCCCGAACACCGCGCGCCGAGCATCCGCTCCTTCCAGATCGACGGTCAAACCGCGTATGACAGCATTTACCTGGAGCCGGGCGAGACCTACGAGGTCTCCCTGGACGTGACGCATCCGGACAACGAGCCTTTCAACATTCGTTGGGAGTTCCTGCCGGAGAGCACCGACATCAAATCCGGCGGCGACCGGGAGGACCGGCCGGAGAGCGTTCCAGGCCTGATCGTGGAAGACCAAGGCAACGGCACCATGCGCTTCACCGCTCCGGAAGCAACTGGCCCCTACCGGCTGTTCGCCTATGTGACCACAGAGCACAACCGGGCCGCGGCCGCCAACGTGCCCTTCTTTGTCGGTAGCGCCGAAGACCACGAGTAACAGACGTTACAGAAGGGTCAATAGGCAGGTATTCGCCCCCCGGGCCGGATACCTGCCTACCTTAACAGCGCCGCCAGCACCCGACTGATCAGCTCTCCCTGTCGCGAACAACCCGTTTTCTGGAAAATATGCTTGAGATGGGAGCGCACGGTTTCAACACTGCGCCCAAGCTCATCGGCTATTGCCTGCACTTCACGCCCCGCCACCAACCTCTCGCAAACCTGAGCCTCCGCACTGCTCAGATCAAAGTAGCTAGCGATGTGTACCGCGCGGGGAAGAGGCCGGCTATCCGGCTCATAGACCGTTACCAAAGCGCCACCGGCCAATAGCTCGCCACTCTCAATGGGACGTATCACAAAAATCAAAGGGCTTCGCCCCGCCCGCTTGAGAAACAGCGTCTCACTACAATAGTCTTCCTTGCCCATGCTGGATCGGACGACCATCGCCGATGCCCGGAAGAAGGCCCGGTGTACATCCTGTTCGGCAAAGTTAAAGCGTTGGTCGCGCACCACCAGGCACCGCTCGCGGTCTATCAGATCTTTGGCCGCTTTATTGGAGTGCAACACTGTCGCCAGGCTATCCAGCAAAAAGGTGGCATCCGGAAGAACGTCAATCACCGCGGCCAGAGTGGCATTATCCTGAGTGCGTGCTTCCAGTTGCCGATACAACTGAACCGCCTGCCGGATATGCGGCACCAACCGATCGAGTGAGTCGAGCTCAGACTGCTGATAAGGCCCTTGGGCCACGGTTCGCTGAATGGTCAGCACAAAACTATGGGTAGGGGTAGTGTCGACCACCAGCCAGGCCGAATCGAGCATATCCTGATCATTTTCCCACCTGGAATAATCCTGGTCGGGCCGGAAGTCCGGCAACAGGGGCAAAGCGGACTGAAACAGGCCCGGGGACTGCTTGACCGCCTGATTGGTCACCACATCCTGGGCAATCATGTTGTTTTCAAGGTACCAGTCCAGAAACTCCCGGGTCAGACCGTGGTACCAAAGGTGTTCCATACGCAACGGCTGACGCTGAATCACCAACAACTGCGCCGCACAACCGCCAATGGCGCGAGTCAGCTTTTCGAGAAAAGCATGAAAACCTTCCCGGTCAGTAAGAGAATGATAAAGCGCCTGCAACAGTTCAGGCTCATTTTGCAGCATCACTGCCATGTTATTTACCCTGAAATCACATTTTTATTATTGAACTTAATCCTGACAAACCCTCATTTTACCTTCTTTTCGTCGATCATTGGCTACCCGCTGTGCCTCGCTTGCTGGCAATAAATAGCCCCACCCCACCCAGGATGGCAATAGAGCACACGGCCAACCTCAGCGTCACCGGCTCCGATAAGACGATCACGCCGCCGACCGCCGCCAGGGCCGGCACACTCAGCTGGATCGTGGCCGCCGTCGTGGCCCTTAGATGGGGCAGTGCCATATACCAGATCGCATACCCCAGGCCGGAGGCCAGCGCCCCCGACGCCACCGCGTAAAGCACCCCAACGGGCGCGATCTCCGCGCTTGAGTAAAACAACACACTCAATACCACGGCCATCGGCACCGCACGAATGAAGTTTCCCGCCGTTTCATGGGTGGGATCACCGAGGCCGCGCCCGCGCAGGGAATACACACCCCAGGCAACACCAGCCCCGAGCATCAATAGCGCCCCAGACAGCGGCGGCGCTTCCACCCCCGGCAGCAACAGTGCCGCCAGACCAGCCACCGCCGCCAGGACACCGAGGATCTGACGGCCATTAAGGCGCTCGCCAGACCACACCCCGACACCAATCATGGTCGCCTGAACCGCACCGAACAACACCAACGCGCCCGTGGCGGCGGACAGATCAAGGTAGGCAAATGAAAAGCCCGCCGCATAGGCAAACAGCGCAAACGCCGACAGCCAGCTTCCCCCAAATGCACGTGGCTTACGCCGATAGCTCACCAGGGCAGCAAGGATGGCCGCACCCGATACAAGGCGAACGGTCGTGAAACTGGCCGCATCAATTTCGCCAGCAGCCAGGGCAACCCGGCAGAGCAGAGAATTGCCGGCGAAGGCCACCATAGCGAGCAGAGAGATGAAGAAGAGTCGAGTGTTGGGCATATAGCGCTACCCTACTTATCAAACCCCAAGCCCACAAACTTCAGTTCATCACTACGGCCATCTATCAACAACTCCCACAGCAACTCTTCATCAGAGCTGTGGTAAGAAACTTTCCAAAGAAGCTTGATTTCACTGACTTTGTTTATAGCGCCCAAAAACTCCACCCGAGCTGGCCTACCCATCGGTTTCAGGACACCTACCGCCTCATCAAAAACTTCGCTCGATAGTGACGGGAAAATTCTTGAAATAGCGTTGAATTCACCTGTGTAGTGACACTCCAGGACGGTGTCGAATATCGGCTGAACTCTGCTTTTTAATCGAACAATGTCAGATTCTGACATAGGACACTCCATAATTTTTTTATCCGCTTCACAGCGGCGCAAGTTTTCGGTCAGTAGTAGCCAAAAGGCTGCCAACTTCGGCTTCTGATCATGAGCTTTCAAGCTCAAGGCTTACCGGAAGCCCTCCGTGTATTTCACCTGGCTCAGGATAGCCCAGCCAATACTCATAACCGTAAAGTAATGACCCTGACTCCAATTTCCATCCGCCTAATGACAACGTAATAAGGTGGTGACCCTTAAAATAGCAGTACCAGACGAATATGGAATCTTGGCTACTGCTTGGCTTGTAATCACAAGAAAGCTCATATCCTTTATCTGCAGAGATGTAGGTCGCACTGAAGTCATGCCCTACCGTTAACGTGTAATTGGCTACCCCTCCCTCTCTCGGCATTTCGCCAGAAGGCACCCAGGTGCCCACAAGGTCAGGCTCATGGAGCGTTTCTGCGAACGCCAGAGCTGGAAACACTGCCGATAAAACCAAAAGGACTCGGAACACTAAATCCCGGTAACGCCCGCAATAAACGGTCGAACACAACGAGACCCCGAGACCGCAGGGAGCGATTCCAATGCCTTGATTACACGTTGACTTTATACTTGAGGTCATTTGCCTCATCCCCTGTCATCCCGCGGAATCCCCACTGATACGGCTGCTGCTCCTTAATGGTGATCTCAATATCAACAGGCGCCAAGGATAGCTGTGATTCGAGCTCTAGAAAGAGCTCTTTGATGAGAGCCTTTTGCGTTTCCGGCTTCCGGCCGGACATCATATTGATTTCAATGACAGTATAGGCGTCGCTTCTGCCACCAGGATAATAGAAATCCTCTCGCTCCAGGGACACAAACCTATGCGCACGCTTATCTTCCGGCATGCCCAGAACGGACTTCATGCAGCTATGGATGATATCCGACATTTTGGCCTTTATTGGGTTGAGCTGATCCTTGACACCATAAACGATAATCATGCTATCTCCTTAATACCTGTAACGCTGTTATAACCGGCGTAGTGGACCTACATCAAACTTGCACTCAAAGTGTCCGTCAAAGTGGTGCAGATTCATGGAGGCGGAGCCGGAACGGAAAAGCCGTTACTGTGGCTGCGTTTGTTAGGAAAATGTTTTATCGGGACCTCCATAGTCTGAATTTCTATGTAGTACCTCTGCCCGCTCTCGCAAATACTCCTCGTATGTCTCCGGATCAATAAATCTACGTCGTCGAATCCGTCTACGAAACATCCAAAAGACGTAAAGCAAAGACACGTAAGCTATCAGGGTCACGACAATCAGCGTAGGATCGTCGATTAGCTCCTTCACGAGATCTTCAAAGTTCTTACGGTTTTTGATTTTTTGTTGAGCTTCAAGCTCCTTCAGTCTTGCGTCAAAGCTCGTAACAAGCACGTTAACCTTGCTTGCCACTTCAGACACATTTCCTTTCTGTATGCTGGCGTAGATGTCGTTAACAGTGTTTTCAAAAGGACCGTCATAGTTGAGGCTTGCCGGGATGGCCAGCTCCGCGTATATCTGACTGAAATAGCTCTTGAATTTCTCCTTCCGTTCGAATTCTAGGTATTGGCTCGTAAGAATGTTGAATTCCGCACTTTGTACAATCTCCGACACGGTAGGCACGACCAAAAGGTCTTCTCGCCGAGCCCTGAACTCGGCGAGGCGGGCGAGGCTTGAGATATCGAGCGGCTTTTCATTGATGATATGTTCTTCAACAACACGCACGAGCTCGCTCTTCACCGCCTTCGATCGCTCGATCTGTGCCTGCACCGCCTGCTCTTCGCTGCGGTTTATTTGATACCAGGCAACTAGAATGGAAACAAGAATGCCAGCAAGTGTCGTCAAAACTGGGGCTACCCAGCTTCTACGAACAGGATTTTGTTCTTTTGGATGTTCTTCTTCTGGTTTCATCAGTCTTCCTAATGCCCGGCGCAGCGGACCAGTTGTAGCGAGGCACGAGCGGAAACTGGGTCCGACTGCCGCCGACTGTTATCTGAATACTTTCTTGCCAAATTGGTCGTGATCATGTTTGAACGCCTCAAATAGCTTTGAGCTTGCCGCTTTATCCGGGTTTTTCCTTATGTGCTCGTCGAAGCTATCTTTATGCTTTTCCGGTATTTTGTCGTATGCATCTGAAACAGCCTGGGCCTTCTCAACAATGTAATTAATGAAACCATCTGGCCACCAATATTCTCTGGGGCTAATCTTTCCATTCTTAATGGCTATTCTACTAGATCTCATCTTTTTCAGATCCTTTGCTTTAATCACACCCAAAACAATGAAACAGGGAAGTTTTGTATATACGTATAAATCTGTCGAATTACCAACAATATCCATAGACATTGTACGCAAAAAGTACCTATTGATATTTGGCGGCAACCCTGACTCGGTTGTTGATTCAATTCGCTCTAGAGGAAATACATGCTGTTCGTATTGATTAAGATTTGATTCTTCACCCAGAAGAAATTTTTCCAGATGTCGCTCAGCATCATCTAGAGCTTTGTTGTAATCGTCAGATTTTTGTTCGGATTCATTTTTACTACGAATAAATGTAAGCGTCCGCCAAGACAACGAGGCACATAGCCTTGACATCCATTCACCGTAATTTGCTACTGATTCACCTTTATCTGCAAATGGGTAAAAAACTTTGTTTGCAAACTCTCGCTCCCACTCAGAAAACAGCGCTTCACAATCCTCACAAAGCCAGTACTCTTTCGCGATATCCTGAGCACGCTTATGAACTTCGTTACTTTCCCGAATGTAGCCTGTAATGCCGGTTCGCTTTACCCACTTACCAATGAACTTTGGAATGAAGTGGCTTTCTTTTAACACCGACTCAGAATGGCAAAGCTGACAAATTCCTTGCACCACACCCTCCTAGCTCAGATAACGCCCCCAAGCAGGGGCATATTTTGCGTTTTGAGCGCAGCGAAGCAAAATATGTCCCACTGCCTTGGATTGTTAACTGGGATTACCAGAACCGCCACCAGGGCTTTTTGACGCCTGGATGGGAAACCTCCAGCGTTGTAGGCTCCCCAATATTACCGGTTCTTGAAATCGGGGTTACTTGCACCACTATATCAAAGGGCTCCTGCTCATAGCTGGAGCCGTCAAGCCAAATAAACGTAAACTCACCGGGCTCCTTGAAATCCGCGGGTGTTATTGGCGCGTCCGTAAAAAGACGGTCTTCAAATTCGCCTTTTACTATTTCAAATATGAATCCCGTTTCCGGTGGAGGATTTAAGGCTTTTAAAGTGATGATACCTGCATCAGAACAGGAGTGCAGATCGCCATCATCGCTACCTCGAACAATTTCACTCACTTCAAATTCGGTGCGCTGAGGATCTATTGAGCCAGTAGAATCAACCTCGAACGGTTTAGTCGTCCTAGCGAATGAGCACGCCCAGTTAGGAAAGCTCAAAACAAGTAGAATTATCGTAATGGTTTGCTTCATGCTATATCCAGTTAACGCCCGCCATAAACGGCCGAGTAAAACGAGGTCCGGCGACCGAAGGGAGCGAATTTAATGGCTTTGTTAGGTGCTTTATATGCCATGGCGATAAAAACCGACTATTAGATAAATACCCCACGCCCAGAATAACGCTATCGTAACCAAGCAAAGGTTGCCAAGCCACCTACTATGGTGAGAGTACACCATTTTCCTCACCGCGGGATGGAGCCACGCCAGCAACATCACTGGCAGAACCCAAAGCGATATTATTCCGGTACCGAAGAACCACCCACCATCTTGGCCGATAAGAATCTGGGCCTGAGGGATAAACCACAGGAGCCAATAGCCTATGCAAAAGAGCACAGCCAGGCGGTATGCCCACGGAATGGCTATCATTTTTTTCACCTAACATTTTAATATTGAGCCAGCACGCTTTCCCACCCAGCACTTTTCCCATCAAAGCCGCTAACTCATTGATATTAGTGAATTGTCTGAAACTTTAGCACAGATTGGCCAGACGGAAAGCGTGCCGGCTCGGTTTCGTTCCCGGTCTCGCCTGTTATCTACCGACTTAATGGCAGCAACTCATTGATTTAATTTATTTTTTTAGTTTCTTCGGAGAGAAGGCGTGCACTGTAAAGACGTGGCAAACGCCAATTTTCAGAGCACTCGCCAATATACTGTATAAGTCGATCATTTTTTAATCAGCAAATATTCGAGGGAACTACTTCGAGTTTTCGACTAGAGGGGCATCAGAAAATCCGACGCCCGAGGGCGCCGGAAGATGATGGGGATCAGGTGAGCTCGTAGCGGTCCATAATATCCCGAACCAACCCGCTGCGCACAATATCGGCGCGTTCGAATTGATGGATATACACATTGGGTAGATCGCCCAGCCGGTTTACGGCATCCGCCAGGCCGTTGTGTCCGCGAATATCGCTTTGTTCGATATCCCCGTTGATGACCACTTTGCAGCCTTCGCCGATGCGGGTCAGGAACATTTTCATCTGTGCGGGTGAGGTGTTCTGGGCTTCATCGAGAATGACGAAGGTTCGGTTGTTGAAGGTTTTACCGCGCATGAATGCCAAAGGCGCGGCGACAATTCGACCGTGGCGCAGGCAGTAGTCTACGGTGCCCGCGCCGAGTCGTTCGGCGAGGATTTCACGAAACGCGTCGATGTAGACCGAGAACTTTTCATCCAGGGCGCCGGGCAGGAAGCCCAGTTGTTCCCCTGCTTCCACGGCGGGCCGTGTGAGGATGATCCGCTCAATGCGCCCGGACTCCAGCGCTTCGGCAGCGATGGCACCGGCGCAGTAACTCTTGCCAGTTCCGGCGGGGCCGATACCAAAGGTTAAATGGTAGCGCTGGATCGCGTCGATGTAGTCTTGCTGGGCGGTGGTGTAGGCGGTGAGGGGTTTGTTGGCGCGGGGTGGAGCGTAAGCGGTTTGCAGTTGTCGGGAGGCATTGATTTCGACGATGTTGCCGTTGGGGGGTGCCCAGTGTCGGCCGCGGTCGTCTTGGTGGAACCGCTCTTCAGCGGCGTGGTTCTGATGTCTTTTGCGCTTCGCGTGAGATCGTTTCGCCATGGATAATTCCCCATCAGGTTCCAGGTGATCAGGGACAACTCGGGCTGGCAACGCTACGGATGGCCAAGGGCCCGGCCCTGTAAGACTCAAAAGGTAACGCGATTTTCGGGGTGACAGAGGCGCCCCGACATGTTCTGTTGGCAGGCTCCTCCTCTTGGCAGGTGGGTGACAAACGCACTGATGAATCAGCGCTTACCAAAAATAGTAGGTGGTTTTTATTGGGGGGTCAATGCTTTTGATGCAGCAAACCGGAAAAGGCAAAGCGGGAGGGGGGATTTTGCCGGGCGCATCGAGCGCCCGGCAAAAGGGTTTTACATGGATGACACGATGGAGATCATAACGCCTGCGGCGACGGCGGAACCGATCACCCCGGCGACGTTCGGCCCCATGGCGTGCATCAGCAGGTAGTTCTGGGGGTTGGCCTCCAGCCCTACCTTGTTGGATACCCGAGCGGCCATGGGCACGGCGGATACACCGGCGGAACCGATCAGCGGGTTGATCTTGTGACGCACAAACAGGTTCATGAACTTGGCCACCAGTACGCCCATTGCGGTACCGATGGCGAAGGCGATGATACCCAGCAACAGGATACCCAGCGTTTTGGTATCCAGGAAGGCGGAGGCCGCCAGCTTGGAACCTACAGCCAAGCCCAGGAAAATGGTGGTGATGTTGATCAGGGCATTCTGGGCGGTATCGCTCAGACGCTCCACCACACCACATTCGCGCATCAGGTTACCGAAGCAGAACATGCCCAGCAGCGGTGCGGCGGAGGGCAGGAACAGCGCCACAAGAATCAGCAGAATCACCGGGAAGGCAATCTTTTCCAGGCGGCTGACCGGACGCAGTTGTTCCATTTTGATCTGCCGCTCGGACTCGGTGGTCAGCGCGCGCATGATCGGCGGCTGGATCAGGGGCACAAGCGCCATATAAGAGTAGGCCGCAACGGCGATGGCACCCAGCAGGTCCGGCGCCAGAATGCTGGACACGTAGATGGCGGTCGGACCGTCCGCACCACCGATGATCCCGATGGCAGCGGCATCGGCAATGGAGAAGTCCATCAGGCCTGTAACAGACAGGCCAACCGCCCCCATTACGGTCGCAAAAATACCGAACTGGGCGGCCGCGCCGAGAAACAGGGTTTTCGGATTGGCGAGCAACGGACCGAAATCGGTCATGGCACCCACGCCCATAAAGATGACCAGCGGCGCAACGCCGGAACCGATAGCCACTTGATAGAAGTTGTAGATCATGCCATTGGTGTAGCCGTAGTCCAGGGCCACCTTGTGTGCGGCCGCCAGCTCAGAGGCCGAAGCGGTTTTGTACAGCGCCATCAGCTCTTCCGCCGAGGTGCTGGCGGCAACGCCGAAGACTTCGGCCAGATCCGCGAGCACTTTCACGCCGCCCACATCAATGGCCTGCTGGGTCGCGGACATGGCGAGCCCAGCACCGGGGATGTTGGCCATGATGCAGCCAAAGCCGATCGGTACCAGCAGCAGCGGCTCAAATCCTTTGCGGATGGCCAGGAACAGCAGCAACAGCCCCACCAGAATCATGGTGAAGGTGCCCCACTCCATCTGGTTGATGCCCGATTCCTGCCACAATCGAATAAAATTCTGCATAAAACGTTCTCAACAGTGTTGCTGGAAGTAGTGGTCCAGGCGGTTCGCGATTACGCCAGATCCAGAAGCGGATCGCCGGATGTCACCGCGTCTCCGGCCTGCACATGCACGCTGGTCACGGTACCGGCACGGGGCGCGGCCACTTCGGATTCCATTTTCATGGCTTCCAGAATCAGCAGGGTATCGCCCTCTTCCACCTGGTCACCGGGCTTGACCATGAGTTTCACGATGTTGCCGCCCAGCGGAGCGGGAACCGGCTCACCTTCGCCGGCGGGTGCGGCTTCTGCACCACCGCTGGAGGCACTGCCGCCCACCGGGGCCAGGCCGGTCACATCACCACCGTCGCTGACGGTCACAGTGTATTTCTGGCCTTCCACGTCGACGGTGTACACCTCTTCACCACTGTCGGTGGTCACCGCACTGCCCTTTTTACCGGTCGGTGCCGGTTCAAAGGCGTCGGGTTTGCCACGGTTCTCCAGGAATTTCAGACCAACCTGGGGGAACAGGGCATACGTGAGCACATCGTCGATGCGACCTTCGCCCTCGGTGAGGTTGATGCCTTTCTCTTTGGCCACTTCTTCCAGCTCTTTGGCCAGGCGGTCCATTTCCGGCTCCAGCTTATCCGCCGGGCGACAGGTAATCGGCTCGCCACCATCCAGAACGCGCTGTTGCAGCTCTTTATTGACGTCTGCTGGCGTAGCGCCGTACTCGCCCTTGAGCACACCTTCGGTTTCTTTGGTGATGGTTTTGTAGCGCTCACCGGTGAGCACGTTCATCACCGCCTGAGTGCCGACAATCTGTGAGGTCGGGGTCACCAGCGGGATGTAGCCCAGGTCCTTGCGCACGCGGGGAATTTCTTCCAGCACTGCGTCGAATTTGTCTTCCGCGTTCTGCTCACGCAGCTGGTTTTCCATGTTGGTCAGCATGCCGCCGGGCACCTGAGCAATCAGGATGCGCGAGTCGACGCCCTTGAGGGAGCCTTCGAACTTGGCGTATTTGCGGCGCACCTCGCGGAAGTAGGAGGCGATTTCTTCGAGCAGTTCCAGGTTCAGCCCGGTATCCCGATCGGTGCCTTCCAGGATGGACACCATGGTCTCGGTGGGGCTGTGACCGTAGGTCATGGACATGGAGGAAATGGCGGTATCGATATTGTCGATGCCCGCCTCCACGCACTTGAGGTTGGTGGCGTGGGCCAGGCCGGTGGTGGCGTGACTCTGCATGTGAATCGGGATGGAACAGCTTTCTTTCAGGCGGGTCACCAACTCGTAACCCACATACGGCTTGAGCAGGCCGGCCATGTCTTTGATGGCAATGGAGTCAGCGCCCATGTCTTCAATGCGCTTGGCCAGATCCACCCACAACTCGATGTCGTGCACCGGGCTGATGGTATAGGAGATGGTGCCCTGAGCGTGCTTGCCCTGCTTCTTGACCGCTTTCATGGCGGTTTCGATGTTGCGCATGTCGTTCATGGCATCGAACACGCGGAACACGTCCACGCCGTTGGTGGCGGCGCGCTCGACAAACTTGTCCACTACGTCATCGGCGTAGTGGCGATAGCCGAGAATGTTCTGCCCGCGCAGCAACATCTGCATGCGGGTTTTGGGCATGGCCTTTTTGAGCTCGCGAATGCGCTCCCAGGGGTCTTCGCCCAGGTAGCGGATACAGGCGTCGAAAGTCGCTCCACCCCAGGTTTCCAGAGACCAGAAACCCACTTGATCCAGTTTCTCGGCAATGGGCAGCATGTCGTCGAGGCGCATCCGGGTGGCCAGCAGGGACTGATGGGCATCCCGCAGTACCAGCTCCGTAATGCCCAACGGCTTTTTAGCATCGCTCATGGCGTTGTACCTTTCTCACAGTTAGCGTTCGCGGAACCATCGGCTATCGGCGACGGGCGCGATGTTGCTCAATGGCGGCCTTGATTGCGGCCAGGGTTTTGTCATCGACCTTGCCCGCGGCGGGGCGGGCGGCGCTGGAGGGTTTGCGGCTGCGGGGTTCCTGAGGCGCTTTGGACTCGGGGAACCAACGGTTGATGCTGCCACTCATAAGTACCATGGCAATCACCAGCAGCGTCAAAAACACCACGACGGACCCCATGCCATACAGCATCAGGTCTACGCCTTGTTGCATCAGTGTGTCACTCATATCGGGCACCCTGTGTACGATAAGTCATTGGCTACAGCGGAACGTATCCGCGCGGGGCCACCTCGGTCCGGTGGAGCGAGGCGCGCCAATGTAGCTTGATTCCCAAAATGTGGCAACTGCGTCACATTTTTTGCCCTTGGCAGTGGCTCGAGGAGCTTTTGCCAAGCGCAAAACGGCCGGCCATTTTCTCTTATCTTTCATAAACTTACAACTTCTGGCTGCAATCAGGGCGGGATTGGGCCTGCAATGGCAACCAGATGCCGTTAAAATGGCCGCCTTTTCCACACCGGGAGTTCGGCCCAGTCATGCAATTGTTTCTCGCCCCAATGGAGGGCGTCGTCGATTATCAGGTTCGGGACCTGCTCAGCGCGCTGGGCGGGCTGGATGGCTGTGTCACCGAGTTTATCCGGGTGACCGACAGCAGCCTGCCCCGGCGGGTGTTCCTGCGCTACGCCCCGGAGATCGAGCAACACTGCCTGACCCCCAGCGGCACCCCGGTGAAGGTTCAGCTATTGGGCGGGCAACCCGAGCCGGTGGCCCGCAATGCCCAACGCGCAGTGGCCGCTGGCGCCACCGCCATTGACCTGAATTTTGGCTGCCCAGCCAAAACCGTGAACAAAAGCGATGGCGGGGCCTGCCTGCTGCGCGAACCGGAGCGGGTGCACGCCATTGTGGCTGCCGTGCGCAATGCGCTGCCCGACACCGTGCCGGTCAGCGCCAAAATCCGGCTCGGTTTTGACGATGCCAGCCGCTATCTCGACAACGCCCTGGCGGTTTACGAGGCGGGGGCCAACGAGCTGACCGTGCATGCGCGTACCAAGCGCGACGGCTACCGACCGCCGGCCTACTGGGAGTACATTGCCCGCATTCGGGAGGCGGTGGCGATGCCGGTGATCGCCAATGGGGAGATCTGGAGCCCGGAGGATTTTGAGCGCTGCCGTGCGGTGACCGGCTGCGACCGGTTTATGCTCGGGCGGGGATTACTGGCGCGGCCGGACCTGGCGCGGGCCATCAAGGCGCAGGTGGCGGGGGAAGAGTACACCCCCATGCCCTGGCACGAGGTCTGCCAGATGCTGCACCGGTATTACCGGATGAGCCAGCCTCACTGGGGCACCAAAAACGCCTCCAAGTACTGCGGCAATCGCATCAAGCAGTGGTTGATGTACTTGCAGCGCCAGTACCCGGAGGCGGCCACGTTTTTTGAGCAGATCAAACGCGAGCGGGAGCCGGCGCGCTTTGAGGCCGCCTTTCGCCAAGCGGCCTGAGCAAGCGGTTTACTCGACTTTGTTGCGCTCCTCCAGACGGGGCTCGGCCACGCTGATAAAGCGCCCCTGTTCATCCAGGCCAATGGCCTGGGTGGAGCCATAATCGCCCAGTCGACGCAATTCATGCCCTTTTCCCTCCAGCGCGGTGCGCAGCGGAGTAATCAGAGTTTTCTCCACGAACAACTGATTGGGCCGCCACTGGTGGTGGATGCGGTCCATCACCAGCGCATCCTCCAGCGGCATGCCCAGATCGATGTGATTCACCAGCGCCTGCACCACCTGGGTAATAATGGTGGGGCCACCCGCCGCTCCCAGTGTCAGTACCGGCTTGCCACCGCGGGTCACCACCGTGGGGCTCATGCTGGACAGCGGCCGTTTACCCGGGGCAATACTGTTGGCTTCCGCCCCCAACAGGCCGTAGGCATTGGGTTCGCCGGGCTGGGCCGAGAAGTCATCCATCTGGTTGTTCAGAATCACCCCGGTGCCCGGCACCACCACCTTGGAGCCGAAGTTGGTATTCACTGTGGCGGTAATGGCCACCCAGTTGCCATCCTGATCCGCCGTGGCGATATGGGTGGTGTGTTTGCCGAACAGCTCCTCCCGGGATTTGGGGGGCGTGCTGTGGCCCGTCACCTCGGCCACCGACGTCAATGACAGCCGCTCCCGCAGTTTGTCCGCATAGCGTTCACTGATCAGGCCCTTGGGCACAGACGCAAACGCCGGGTCGCCCAGCCAGTAGGCGCGGTCGGCAAAGGCCAGGCGCATGACTTCCGCCAGCAGGTGGTAGCGGTCCGCTTCTGAGAGCGCATCGACATCAAACCCTTCGAGAATGTTGAGCATCTGGGCCACATGCACACCGCCGGAGCTGGGCGGCGGGAAGCCGTAAATCCGGTAACCGCGATAGTCGCTGACCACCGGCTTGCGGCGTAGCAGCTCGTAGTTCGCAAAGTCCTCCCGGGTCACGATGCCACCGTGCTCGGCCATCCAGTCACCGACGGCTTTGGCAAAGCCACCGCCGTAAAAGTACTCGGGGCCTTCGCTGGCAATCGCACGATAGGTGCGGGCCAGATCGGGTTGGCGGATGCGGTGCCCCACCGGCCAGGGCTCACCTTCGGGGGTCAGGAAAATGGCGGCCGAGCCGGGATACTCCAGAAGGTCCTCCGCGTGGCGCGCCAGGCGGCGGGCAAAAATGCCATCGATGGCGAAACCCTCGTCGGCGAGGGTCGCGGCCGCCTCCAGGTGCGTGGCAAAGCGGGCCTTACCGCCTTTCTTCATCATGTAATCGTAAGCGGCCACGGCGCCGGGAATCCCCACCGCGAGAGGGCCTTTTTTGCTCAGCTCGGGCCGATAGTCGCCATCGCGCACGTACATAGTGCGATGGGCTTTACCCGGGGCCATTTCCCGGCCGTCGATGGCCTCCACCCGACCGTCGGCCCAGTGCACCACGGCAAAAATTCCTCCACCGATGCCGGAGTTGTGGCCGTCCACCACCCCCAGAGTCAAGGCGGCGGCCACGGCGGCGTCAATCGCGTTGCCGCCCTCGGCGTAGGCCTTCATGGCCGCCTCGGTGGCTCTCGGCTGAACGGTGGCAACGGCCCCGCGACCGTCGGGGGTCACCGCGGCATAATCATCGGCCCGGACCAGGGCTGCCAAGGCGCTGGTGAGCAGTACCGCACTGACCCACAAGCCCTTTTTCAGTGAGCGCTGAAACATAGTGAAAATTGAATCCTGTGTTATCCAAGAAGTGATAAAAGTAGTGCGAAGACTAGCATTGTGGGCCCGCAAAAACAGCAAACCCCGCGTTGTGCGGGGTTTGTGTTGTGAGGGAGCGGTCACTGTGTCAGAACCAGAAGCTGTCACTGCGCCGTCCTTCGATATTCATTCCACCGATCAATTTGCCTCGGGTAATGACCCGGTGTTGAACCCAGCAAAACTGCAATAAACGGCGCATAAACATCTCCGGTTACGTCTGTCGGTCAATCGCGCAGCCATAAAAAAACCCACCGCCCCCTGGGCGTGATAATCGCCTGGGGATCAAGGTGGGTTTTTATTCGAATGCGTTGTTGGGTGACATTATACGGAAAGCCCGCAGGGCCTGCCACCCAACAGGCCGTTACTGGCGCTCGCTCAATACCTCCAATGCGCCGGAAACATAGACCAGCGGTGCGTTCCAGTTGATGGTGATTTCGTTGGACGCATAGCTGCACCAGTGATCCAGATAGGATTTGGCGGGCTTATCCGACGGATAAGCGACCGGACAGTCACCGGCGTCCTGCTGGCCGCTGTGAGGGCCGCCGGCCAGAAAGCCCGGAACCGGCGCAGCAACAGTATCGGCCTCGGAGGGGCGGTGATGGATGTGCTGCGGGGTGCGCGCGCCAAAACCGGTCACGTAGGAGTAGCCGGTGGGATTGCGCCCCAGAACATAATCCATCAGGGACTGCGCCACCTGCAGGTTCTCGGGGTCGTCGCTCAACTGGTGGGCGGTCAGCATCATCATCGCCATGTTCATGGCCACGCCGTTGCTGCCCCAGACGAAGTCCTGTGCGCGCATGGGAACACCGGAGGCCGATGCCCGCCACTCATCGCGCAGGTGCTGCGCCAAACCGGCCACCTTGTCCTTCACCTGCGCCTGCAGCGCCTCGGGTACCTGTTCCAGGTGCTGCGCCATGGACATCCAGGGTTGACCGACGGCATCGGCCCAGTTAGGCACCTCAATGGCGGCCTCGGCCAATTCGACCTCGTCCCAGTAACGCTGATCACCGGTGGTCAGGGCCAGCTCTACCGCGGCCCAGACAAACTCGTCCGAGAATTCATCATCGCCGTACTCGCCGGTGCGCACATCCTCCGGATTGCGATAGATGACATCGGGGTTGGCGTTGGCCCAATCCCAGGCGGCCTTCGCCGCCGAGAGCGCCCGCCCGGAGAAGCCCGGGTATTCGGCCTCGTAGTCGGCGTATACGCGGCTGGCCACCGCCATGGTGGCGGCAAAGTTGAGCGCCGCCGCCGTGCCTTTCTGAACCATATAGCGAGGCTCGGTGGCCTCGTGGGGCATTACTGCACCGGAGAAGTTCAGGGTGGTCAGCTTGTGGTACACACCGCCGTCATGCGGGTCCTGCATGGTGAGCATCCAGCTCAGGTTCCACATGGACTCATCCAGCAGATCGGGGACGGCGTTGCCACTTTCCGGGATGTTCAGGTCACGATCGCGATAGAACGCCGGGAAGTGCTCATAGGCGGCCAACAGGGTATAGGTGCTGATGCCCGAGTTGACGATGTACTTGTTGTAGTCGCCCGCGTCGTACCAGCCTTTGGGGCTGCTCAGCTCGGTGCCTTCCGGGCGCGCTTCAGAGGCTGCCGAGCTGTGAATGGCGACGCTGTCGTCGGGGTGGCCCATGGGGCGCGCATAGTCTCCGGCGTGCTCGGCGAGCAGCTCCGTGCTGGCACGGTTAAAGTAATAGGCTTTGATGACGGCATCGTTCAGCTCGCCGTATACCGCATCGCGGATTTCCAGCGGAGCCGAATCGGCCAGGCCTTCGACCCGCACCACATAGCGGCCGGGCGCTTCAACGTCAGAGAAGTCGGCCAACTGAACCGTCTCGCCGGAGACCGGCCAGACTTTCGCCTCCCCCAGCTCACTCTGGTAAACCACCTGCCCGGTGGCGGTATTCACCAGCGCAAAATCCGCCGCGGCTCCGGCCGGTACGGTGGCCACTTTCGCGGCGTGCGGGTAGAAACCAAGCTGGTTGACCTGAATGGATGGGGACTCACCCGACGAGGTGGGCGTCTCGGTTTGTGCGGGGTCTGACTGACAGGCGATCAGGGTACTGACCAGCGCCGATAGCGCCAGAGTGCGATAGGCAGTGTGCAACATGGGAACACCTCATGGGCTTTTATTGGTTATGGTTTTGGGTATCGACCGATGCCACAGCCCCGGACAGACCGTTCAGCCTGTTATGGTTCCAAGGACTGTTAGCCCGGTAAGAATACCCTATTCCATTTCGCCCGTCAGGATCGACTCAGAGGTTTAACACTTTCTTTACGAAGGGGATGGTCAGTTTGCGCTGCTCGGCCAGCGAGGCGTGGTCCAGTCGCTGCAGGTAACAGAACAGCTCGTTCATATCCCGGGGCACCCGCTGCAGAATATAGTGAGCCACATCCTCGCTCAGCTCCAGCCCCCGGGCCCGGGCCCGATGGCGGAGGGCGTTCTGCTTGTCTTCATCGCTCAACGCCTGCACCTGGCAGGTAACGCCCCACTGCAGGCGCGAGCGCAGGTCCGGCAGCGCCACGGGGAGCTCCTGGGGCCCTTGCACGGCGGCCACCAGCAGATGCTTTTGGGCATCGCGTAGGCGGTTAAATAGATGAAACAGGGCCTCTTCCCAGTCGGGCTTGCCGGCAATCACTTCCAGCCCGTCGAGACAGACCAGATCCAGGTACTCCAGCCCTTCCAGCAATTCGTGGGGCGCAAAACCCACCAGCTCCCGTAGCGGGAGGTACTGAATGCTCAGGCCCGCGTCTTGCGCTTCGTGCCCCGCCGCCTGCAGCAGGTGGGTGAGCCCGACGCCCGGCTGCCCCCAGAGATAGATGAAAGGCTCCCCCTGGCCGCCTGCCTGCGCTTTCAGCAACGCCAGGGTGCGGGCGTTGGTCGCCCCTTCCGGGGCGTAGAAGTTATCAAAGGTGGCGTCGTCGTTAAGACTGACGCTCAGTGAAAGCTGTTGAGGCGTGGGCATGGCCGTGATTGATTCTCTTTTGTTGGTGCCGGGACGGCGGTTATTGCCAGGTATAAACCAACGGGTTGGCCTGGGTCCCCTCGGGCATGAAGCGGCTGCCGGTCAGGTTGACCCGATTGCTGTCGGCGGATGGCACCAGCCGGCCGTCGCGTTCCAACGTGCCCAGCAGTCGCGCCTGTTCGCCCTCGGTCACCAACCGCAGGGTCAACACGCCCGGGCGAAGCGATACCAGCTCGGCCCGACGCACCAACGCCAAGTCTTCCAGATAGCGCTCGACCGCCTTGTAATCGCCAAAACCGTCGATGCCGCCGACTTCCATCAACACCGCATCCGGCCCCTCTTCCCGGGGTACAATGGCATAGAGTCCGGCAAAGTGATTGGCGGTTTCGTCAATCGCCTCCACCAGCAGCCCGTTCACCGAGTCATTGCGCAGGTAGAAGGTGGGGTTGCCCAGGTCGTGATACAACTGCCAATCGGAGCGCCACTGTCCGGCAGAGGTTTCGCTGTAGCGGCCCACCAGAATCGCCTCTGCGTCGTAGCGCTGCGACGCCTTGCGGATGGTTTCCTCGTCCAGAGACCAGAGTTCGCGGGCGGACAGCGCCAGGCGGTCTTCCAGGTCATCCAGAGGCATGACCAGTGGCAATCCCCGAGCTTCGGCGCGCGCCCTGAGCCAATCGCGCTCTTCAGAGTCGGACACCCGCTGTAAGCCATCGCTGTCGCGTCGCACCATCCAGACCAGCACCGCCGGCCGGTTGGCGGGCCAGAGAGACAGGCTCGCCGAGCGCAACAGCCGCTCCACTTCCGGCGCTGAGAATTTCATCATCAGGCGGCTGGCCGGGCGCTCCTCGCCGTCGACTTCCAGGGTCTCATCGGTAGAGACGTAGTTGAACTCATAGATGAAGTCCTCGGCCCGGGACAGCGCTTCCCGCACGGCGGGATGATCACTGGCCTCGGGGTCACCGGAGACTCTCACCATCAATTGTTCCAGGCCCTCGCTCGCGCCGCGGCGACGCTCGGCGGCGGACTGGGAGGCCACCAACACATTCGCGCTGTACAGGTCCACGACCTGCTCCGCCTGGGCCGGAACCGCAAACCCGCCGAGCGTCAGGCCGATGACCAGTGCCCGGAGTCCTGTCTGCCATACTGCCAATAATCGCCTCAAGATTTCGCCTCTGTCTGCTCGTTGTCGGGTTACAGCTGTCGCTCTGGTTGGCGGGTAAAAGCCCGCATTGTAGCAGGCTGTCAAAATGGCGAAAGGTTCCCGTGGGGTCGGAAACCGGCACTCGCTCGCATTTCGACCATAAACTGATAGAATACGCGCCCATCGATTCGGAAAATTCCCGTCCAGCGCGGCAGCACGCTGCCGTCGTCCCGACAGCACATCAAGAGCACAGCCCATTCATGACTGAAAAACACGCGCAACCGTCACTGAGTTACAAAGATGCCGGCGTCGATATCGACGCGGGTGAAGCCCTGGTAGATCGCATTAAAGGTGTGGCCAAACGCACCAGCCGCCCCGAGGTCATGGGCGGGCTGGGTGGCTTTGGCGCCCTGTGCGAGCTGCCCAAAGGCTACCGCGAGCCGGTGCTGGTATCCGGAACCGACGGGGTGGGCACCAAGCTGCGCCTGGCCATGAACCTCCAGCGCCACGACACCATTGGCATCGATCTGGTCGCCATGTGTGTGAACGACCTGGTGGTGGCCGGGGCGGAACCGCTGTTTTTCCTGGACTACTACGCCACGGGCAAGCTGAACGTGGATGTGGCGGCGGATGTGGTCACCGGTATTGGCGCTGGCTGCGAACAGGCCGGCTGCGCTCTGGTCGGGGGCGAGACGGCGGAAATGCCGGGCATGTACGAAGGCGACGACTACGACCTGGCGGGCTTTTGCGTCGGCGTGGTGGAGAAATCGGAAATCATCGATGGCTCCAAAGTGGCCGCCGGTGACACCCTGATTGGTCTGGCCTCCAGCGGACCGCACTCCAACGGCTACTCCCTGATTCGCAAAATCATTGAAGTGAGCGACGCCGACCTGACTCAGGACTGCGACGGTCAGCCCCTGAGTGAAGCGCTGATGGCGCCCACCCGCATTTATGTCAAATCGCTGCTCAAACTGATCCGCGAACTGGATGTCCACGCCCTCTCCCACATTACCGGTGGCGGTCTGCTGGAGAATATCCCCCGGGTACTGCCCGCCAACAGCAAGGCAGTGATCGACACCCAGAGCTGGCAGTTGCCCGCGGTTTTCCGCTGGTTGCAGCAGGCCGGCGGCGTGGCGCCCCGGGAAATGTACCGCACCTTCAACTGCGGCGTGGGCATGGTGATTGCCCTGCCAAAGGCCCAGGAAGCCGACGCCCTGGCCCTGCTCAAGGCCGCGGGTGAAGACGCCTTTGTGGTCGGACAGATTGCCGAGGCACAGGAGGGCGAAGCCCGCGTTGAGTTGACCTCATTAGAGGGGAGCGACGCTTGAGTTCAGCCCAACCGACCCGGGTCGTGGTGCTGATCAGCGGCAGCGGCTCGAACCTGCAAGCCCTGATTGACGGCCAGCAGCGCGGCCAACTGCCGATCGATATTGTCGCGGTCATCAGCAACCGGCCCGCCGTGCGCGGGCTGCTGAGGGCCGAGCACGCCGGCATTCCCGCCGAAGTACTCGATCACACCCGGTACGACTCCCGCGAAGCCTTCGACACCGCGTTACAGGAATGCATTGACCGTTACCGGCCGGAGCTGGTGGTTCTGGCCGGCTTCATGCGAATTTTGACGCCCGCCTTGACCCGTCACTATGAGGGCCGGATGCTCAACATCCACCCCTCACTGCTGCCCAAGTACCAGGGCCTGCACACCCACCAACGGGCGCTGGACGCTGGCGAGACCGAGCACGGGGTCACGGTGCACTTTGTGACCGCCGAGCTCGATGGCGGCCCGCCCGCCGTCCAGGCGCGCGTGCCGGTGCTCCCGGACGATGACGCCGAGTCGCTCGCGGCGCGGGTTCAGAGCCAGGAACACGTCATTTACCCCCTGGCAGTGAAGTGGTTTGCCGAGGGGCGATTGCGCATGGAATCCGGCCGGGCGTTATTGAATAACGAACCTTTAGGGCCAAATGGGTATCTAATGGACACAACCCAGTCTTAAACAGGACGTACAGGAGCCTTTTATGCCCCTCAAGCACGTATTGCTGCGCACCCTAGCCACCGTCGGCTTGACCGCCCTGCTCGCCACGAGCGTCAGTGCGGAAATGCCCAAAAGCTTTGAAAACGAGTACTCCACCCGTATTTTCGGCATCAAGGTCACCGTTACCCACAAGCTGACGGACCTCGAAGATGGCGGCCAGCAGCTGCGCTTCGAGGCGGACTCCTGGATCGGCAATATTGAGGAAATCTCCCAGTTTGACTGGGTAGACGGCGTGGTTCAGCCCCGGAAATACTTCTACAAGCGCCGCGGCCTGGGCCGCGACCGGGATGCCGAGCTAACCTTCAACTGGGACAAGGAGCGGGTGATCAATGATGTCCAGGGTAAAAGCTGGGCCATGGATATCCGCAAGCGGGTCCAGGACAAGCTGAGCTACCAGATTCAGCTCCAGAAAGACCTGATCGAGGGCCGAAACAACCTGAAGTACGCCATTGCCGATGGCGGCCAGATGAAGGAATACCGGTTTGAAATTGTCGCCGAAGAGCGATTGGATACCCCCATGGGTGAGGTGGATACCGTCAAAGTCATGCGCAGCCGCGACGATGACGATCGGGTCACCTACGCCTGGCTGGCACCCAAATGGGACTATTTGCTGGTGCGTCTGGAGCAGCAGGAAGACGGTGATTCACACACGATTGACATCGATAAAGCCCGAGTTAACGGCAAAAACATCGAATCCTTCTGAATCTTCGAACATTTTTGGGCGTCCGGCGGTTGTATTCTGCCGCCACCGTCCCCATCAACGTTTAACGCGTTTTCATTCACCCGCAACCAATAGGTTAATTTATGAGCATTTCCAACAACAGCGTCGTCAGCTTTCACTACACCCTGACCGACAGCGAAGGCAAACAGTTGGACCAGTCCAATGACGAGCGTGGTCCGCTGGTTTACCTGCACGGCGCTGGCAACATCATCCCCGGCCTGGAGAAGCAGCTGGAAGGCAAGAGCGTGGGTGACAAGCTGACGGCCCAGGTACCGGCCGCCGAAGCATACGGCGAGCGCAGCGACAACCTGATCCAGGAGCTGCCGGCCAACATGTTTACCGGTGTTGAGAAGGTGGAAGTGGGCATGGAATTTCAGGCCCAGACCGAGCAGGGCACCCAGATCGTCCGCGTGGCGGCCGTTGAAGGTGACACCGTCACCATCGATGCCAACCACCCGCTGGCCGGCGTGGACCTGAACTTTGACGTGGAAGTCACCGACGTACGTGACGCCACCGAAGAAGAGATCTCCCACGGCCACGTGCACGGCCCGGAAGGTCACGAGCACTAAGCGCCCAGCGCTTGCTGCCGGGGTGCACCGCGCACCCCACGAAAAAGCCCCTGAACGCCTGGCGTCAGGGGCTTTTTGCTGTCTGCAACGGCGTAAATGGCGCCGTCACACCACCTTGATATGCCAGGGCTCGAAACGCACCCCGTAGTGGTTGTCCTTGGTGTAGCGGATCTGCACGTAGCCCAGATCCTGCATCCGCTTGAACTCGTCGGTTTCGGCAAATTTGTCAGTAAAGTTGGAGTAGCCCCAACCCACGCGGCCCACATCGAAGTCGCCGATCCCGTGATAGCTGTGGCCCGGCGGGGCCAGGGAGCGCGAGGCCTTGGACAGGTTGTAATTGGACTCCAGGCACTTGGCCACAAACAGGTGCATCTGTTTGACGTTGCCACGAACCCCGGAGGTCAGGATGACACTGTCCCCAATGTCCCGGCGCAGTTTGTCGTAATAAGACGCCGAGTCGCCCCGCAGCAGATAATGGCCGGAATAGGGAATTTTGATGGTTTCACGCGGTGGAATCTTGGCGGTGAGCTCGGTGGTGACCTTTTCGCCATAGAATCCGTACTTCTTGGCCTCGGTGAAGAACAGCTTCTCGATCATCTGGAATTCGGCCGGGGTGAAGGCCCCCACTTCCGAAAACCGTTTGCCGTACTTGAACAGCTCATCGAAGCTCAGCAGGTTGTAGTTGCCATGCCCTACCAGGCGCTCGGCACGTTTCAGGCGTACAAACAGCGAGTGCAGTACCGGCTTTTCCGCTTCGGTCAGGAAGATATCGTCAATGAAATCGCCATTGAAGTTCCGGACCTTTTCCAGAACGCGGGCGTGCGCCTCACCTTCCGCGACCTGACCCAAATGGTCGGCTGAGTGATTGTGACCACTGCAACAGCTCTCGCGGTCCGCCTGCGCCAGGTTCTGCTCGACCGCCTCCACCAGAGAACTGCTCTGAATCGAGCGCTCTTCGGTCAGGGCATCCAGTGACGGCAGGTCAACTGCGTCGGCGACCGTCGCTCGAACTCGGGAGGCCGGAGGGGACACCGGCGCACCAATCCCTTCTTCACCGTCAGGAATGGCAAAGGGATCTCCGTCCAGGTCGTAGCCGTCTTCTGCCAACGTCTCACGAGCCTGACTGCTATTCTCCGCCATTTGCCAGAGGTACGCGTTGCCGGCCGTAAAGCCAACCCCGGATACAAAGCCAACCAGTAGATCTCTGCGTTTCACCGTTCCTCTCTCGAACTTGCTGCTTTCTTGAATTGACGCGCCGCCAAACGCGGTTGGCGGGTACCGATAGTTCATTCTTGTTGAGCTCGACGCATCGGCGGATCGCCGGGAACACGAATCAGCGCTAAAAACAACCGCCTACGTCACACTCATGGCCCAACTATAGCGTATTCCCAGCCATTTTTCAGCGGTCGCTTATATCAATTCGGCTGGTTATCACCGATATCTATAAAGAACGTTCTTAACACAGGATTTGACGGCCGGGGCCCTGAAAACTTTAGTCCCGAGCGGAGACGGACCCGGCTAGATGATCTTTTCATAACCGCCGGGCGGCTAACAAAGCCACATCATAAAAACCGGATAAAGCGCGCAATTTTATGCGCTCACGATGTAAGCGCACCTCCCCTTATACCCAATCGTTCACGCTCACCCACCGGGCCCCAAGGCGCTGAAATCGCCTCCAACGCCGCTGCTATACTTCATCTGAGGCCGTCAAGCTGTCAGCCCCTGACCCAGTGCACCCACCCCCCAAACCAGAGGTGACACGCATGAGACGCCATTTTTATTTGAGTGACGATCTGGATGACCTTGAGCGCCTAGAGAGCGACCTGGAAGCTCGGGGCATTGCCCGCCCACAGATCCATATTCTGAGCAATAACGACGCTGGTCTGGAGTCCCATCACCTCCATCAGGTGGAATCACTGCTGCGCAAGGACGTCGTTCACTCGGGCAAAATCGGTTTCCTGGTTGGCCTGGTTGCCGCGGCCATTCCCCTGGTCGTCGCCTACATTGTCGGGCTGAGCGAAGGTTACCTGTGGATTCCGGTGATCTTCCTGTCGATCATTCTGCTGGGCTTCTGTACCTGGGAAGGCGGTCTGATCGGCATTCAGAGACCAAACCACCAGTACCTGAAATTTGAGCGCGCCATCAACTCCGGGCGGCACCTGCTGATTGTGGATGTGGACCCGGGGCAGGAAAAGCGGCTGATGAAAATCATCGCCGATCACCCCAATGTCGAGGATATGGGACTGGGCGAGTCGGTGCCGGGCTGGGTGGTCGGAGCCCAGAAACAGTGGCACAAGTTTGTCCGCTGGGCGCCCTGACAGACCGTCTCTCCTCCTTAGGCGGCCCACGAAGGGGTCGCCACCGTCGGGCGACCCCCGGCCCCCGGCCGGTCTGCCGCCCCAACCGATAACAAAGGCAGCGGAGCACCGCCATGGTTCTGGTAATCGTTCTGGTGTTACTGGTTGCAGGCACCCTGCTGTTTCATTTGGTCAGCCCCTGGTGGTTTACCGCCCTGGCGTCCAACTGGGGCAATATCGACAGCACCGTTGAAATCACCTTCTGGGTGACCGGTTTTGTGTTTATTGCGGTCAACCTGTTCATGGCCTACGCCATCTTCCGCCACCGTTTCCGCAAGGATCGCAAAGCCCACTACGAACCCGAGAACAAACCCCTGGAGCTGTGGCTGACCGTCATAACCAGCGTCGGGGTAGCGGCCATGCTGGCACCGGGGCTGTTTGTCTGGGCCAAATTTGTGGACCCTCCCGAGGACGCCGCTCACTTTGAGGTGCTCGGCCAACAGTGGCACTGGACATTCCGCTTCCCCGGTGAGGACGGCCAGTTGGGCCGCACCCATCCGCACTTCATGAGTGAGCAGAACCCTTTCGGCCTGGATCCGGGCGATCCCGCCGGCCAGGACGATCGGCTGGTGTTCAACAACGAACTGCACCTGCCGGTCAATCAGCCGGTGAAGGCCCTGCTGCGCTCCCGCGACGTGCTGCACAACTTCGGTGTTCCTCAGTTCCGCGTCAAAATGGACATGGTGCCGGGCATGGTGAGTTATCTGTGGTTCGAGCCCTCGCGGGACGGCCGCTTCGACATTCTGTGTATGGAGCTGTGTGGCATGGCCCACCACACCATGCGCGGTCAGGTGGTCATCGAGCCGCGCGAGGACTTTGACCGCTGGCTGGCCAGCCAGCCAACCTTTGCCGACACTCAGGACGACGATCGCGCCGATCCGCAGCGGGGCGCCCAACTGTATAGCGTCTGTGCCAGCTGTCACGGTCCGGAGGGCGGCGGCAACGCGAACATGAACGCGCCGCGGCTCAGCCACCTCGCCCCCTGGTACCTCGAGCGGCAATTGCACTTTTACAAAACCGGCGTGCGCGGTAGCCACGAAGCGGACCGTTTCGGTCAACAGATGGCCGGCATGATGGCCACCCTGCCGGATCGACAGGCGATGCGGGATGTATCCGCGCATATCGACTCCCTGACCAGTGATCCCCCCGACACCAGCGTGACCGGCGATGCGCAGCGGGGCGAACGTCTGTATCGCAACTGCAGCAGCTGTCACGGCGATCGGGGCGAGGGAAACTACGCCACCAATGCGCCGGCACTGGCCGGTCAACACGACTGGTATTTGCGTCGCCAACTGGAACACTTCAAGCAGGGGGTACGCGGTAGCCACAAGGGCGATTACTACGGGACCCAGATGACATTGATGGCCAGAACCCTGCACGACGATC
Source organism: Marinimicrobium sp. LS-A18 (assembly GCF_000463525.1). Lineage (NCBI taxonomy): Bacteria > Pseudomonadati > Pseudomonadota > Gammaproteobacteria > Cellvibrionales > Cellvibrionaceae > Marinimicrobium > Marinimicrobium sp. LS-A18. Next base: position 51,076 of record NZ_AWEP01000002.1, on the reverse strand, counting down.
AGGCCATTGATGACCTGTTGGCCTACATCAATCAACTGTAAACCGAGCACTGTCTGAGGATCCGGTATGAAATACACCGCTCTGGCCGATCAACCGGTGGCCACCCACGAGCCCACCGGATTTATCAGCAAGTACATCTGGAGTCAGGATCACAAGGTCATTGCCATTCAGTACGCATTGACCGCCGTGTTTGTCGGTCTGGTGGCTCTGGCATTATCGGCCCTGATGCGCCTGCAGCTGGGCTTCCCGGACACCTTTGACTTCATCAATCCGAATTCCTACCTGCAGTTTGTCACCATGCACGGGATGATCATGGTGATCTATCTGCTGACGGCGATTTTATTGGGCGGTTTTGGCAACTATCTGATCCCGCTGATGATCGGCGCCCGGGATATGGTCTTTCCCTACCTCAATATGCTCAGCTACTGGACCTACCTGCTGGCGGTCATTGTGCTGATGGCGAGTTTTTTTGTGCCGGAGGGCCCCACTGGCGCCGGCTGGACACTCTACCCGCCACAGACCATTCTCAAAGGCACGCCGGGGTATGAGTGGGGCATCATCTGCATGCTCGCCTCGCTGGCCATTTTCATCGTTGCCTTCACCATGGGCGGGCTCAACTATGTCACCACCATTCTGCAGGCGCGCGCCGCCGGCATGACCCTGATGCGTATGCCGCTGACCCTGTGGGGCATTTTCATTGCCACCATCATGGGGCTGCTGGCCTTCCCCGCCCTGCTGGTCAGCGCCATCATGATGTTGCTGGACAAGACCGTGGGCACCAGCTTTTTCATGCCCGCCCTGGTATCCCTCGGGGAGTCCCTGGATTACTCCGACGGCAGCCCGTTGTTGTTCCAGCATCTGTTCTGGTTTTTCGGTCACCCGGAAGTGTACATCGTCGCCCTGCCCGCCTTCGGTATCGTGTCCGATATCCTCGCCACTCACGCGCGAAAAAACATTTTCGGTTACCGAATGATGGTGTGGGCCATTGTCATTATCGGGCTGCTCAGCTTCGTCGTCTGGGCGCATCATATGTACGTCAGCGGTATGAACCCGACGTTCGGGTTTTTCTTTGCCACCACCACCCTGATCATCGCCGTACCCACCGCGATCAAGGTCTATAACTGGGTGCTGACGCTATGGCGGGGCAACATCCATCTGACGGTACCCATGTTGTTCGCCATCGGTTTTATTTTTACCTTCACTCACGGCGGCCTGAGCGGTCTGTTCCTCGGCAATGTGGTGGTGGACCTGCCGCTGTCCGATACGTACTTTGTAGTGGCGCATTTTCATATGGTCATGGGGGTTTCCCCCATCATGGTTCTGTTCGCCGCCATCTATCACTGGTACCCCCTGATCACCGGGCGCATTCTGCATCAGGGGCTGGGCAAACTGCACTTCTGGGTAACCTTTCTCGGTACCTACGCCATTTATCTTCCCATGCACTACCTGGGCTTTCTCGGCGTGCCCCGCCGCTATTACGCCATGGGGGAGACCGGTTTCGTGCCGGACTCCGCCCAGACCCTCAACGCGGGCATTACCGTTTCCGCACTGATCGTCGGTCTGGCCCAGATTATCTTCATCATCAACCTGTTCTGGAGTCTGAAACGGGGCTCACCGTCCGAGCGCAATCCCTGGCACGCCACCACACTGGAGTGGCAGACCCCCGATATGCCACCCCGGCATGGTAACTGGGGACCGGAGAGCCCGAAGGTATACCGCTGGGCTTATGCCTACAGCGTTCCGGACTGCGAGGACGATTACCTTCCCCAGAACCTGCCCCCGGATCAGGTTCGCAAACATCCAACACAGGAGGCGTCGTCATGAAACTCTGGCACGCACTGACGGAAAAATCCTGGCTCGCAGAATCCGTGCCAGCCAGCGTCCCGTTTGATTCACCGCAGCGGGAGTTTCAGAGTCGCCGGATCGCGTTGACGTTGTTTCTGGCGATCGCCACGGTACTGTTCTCTCTGTTTGCCGTGACCTTTCTGACCCACTCCCAGTACCCGGGTTTTGAAGCCCTGGCCGGGGACGCCTGGCGCCCGCTGAGCAACACGACGCGGCTCTGGGTGAACACGGGGCTGCTGGTGTTCAGCAGCGTGCTGATGCAGGTTTCCCTGAACGCGGCCCGGGCCAGTCAGCCCGGTCTGAGCCTGGCGGCTTTGCTCGGCGCCGGCTTTCTCGCACTGCAGTTCCTGATTGCCCAGATGTGGTTATGGCAGATTCTCAGCGACATGGGGTATGGGGTGCGCAGCAACCCGGCCAGCAGTTATTTCTTCCTGTTCACCGGCGTTCACGGTATTCACCTGCTGGTCGGGCTGGGCGTTCTGTATCGGCCGCTGCGCCATATGTGGCGAGCCGAGGCGGCCCGGACCATCATCGACAGTCTGCGCCTGTGCGCGCTCTATTGGCACTACCTGCTTGCGGTCTGGGTATTGCTGTTCTGGCTGCTGACCCGCTCGGCGGGTACCTATCGAGCCCTGGCCATCCTGTGCGGACTGGAGGCCTAGCCCCATGAGTAGCGATAAACCCGACACGCCTCTCACCCCCTCTGGCTGGGACAGTCTGGTCGTCGACTGGTCGGCCGATAAGCAGGCCTTCGATATGCCCTGGGGCAAACTGATGATGTGGGTGTTTCTCGTCGGTGACACCTTCATTTTCAGCCTGTTTCTGATCGGCTATATGTCGGTGCGCATGTCGGCCTCGGAGCCCTGGCCCCCGGCCAGCGAGATCTTCGCCATGGAATTGTTTGGCGCCCACCTTCCGCTGTTACTCATCGCCATCATGACGTTCATTCTGATTACCAGCAGCGGCACCATGGCCATGGCGGTGAACTGGGCGTACCGGCGCGAGCGGCAGAAGACCTTCCTGTTCATGTTGCTGACCGCGCTTCTCGGGGCCAGCTTTGTCGGGCTTCAGGCGTTTGAGTGGACCAAGCTGATTGTCGAAGAGGGCATTCGCCCCTGGGGCAACCCGTTTGGCGCCGAGCAGTTCGGCGCAGTGTTTTTCATGATCACCGGCTTTCATGGCCTGCACGTTACCGGCGGCGTCATCTACCTGGCGATTGTGGCATTCAAGGTCCGTCGCGGGGACTACGAAAAAAAAGGCTACGAAATCGTCGAGATCGCAGGCCTTTACTGGCACTTTGTCGACCTGGTCTGGGTGTTTATTTTCGCCTTCTTCTATCTATGGTGAGGTGAGCTATGAGTCATGTGGAAACCGTCGGCCAACAGCACCCGATCGGCCTTTACCTCAAGGTATGGCTACTGCTCTTTATCCTGAGCCTGTTCTCTTATCTGGTGGACTATTTTCAATTGCAGGGGGCGTTGCGCTGGTCCCTGATTCTGTTGTTCATGATGCTCAAGGCCGGTCTGATCGTATCAATATTCATGCACTTTGCCTGGGAGCGCTTCGCGCTCAAGTTCATCGTCATCGTGCCACTGTTTGCCATCCTGGTTTTCATTGCCCTGATGGCCATCGAAGCGAACTACATCGACTGGAGCCGCCTGACGTTTCTCAGTTTCCGGTGGAGCGGTGGGAGCCCCTGACCATGCGCCGCTGGATCCTGGTCGCCACAGGCCTGCTGTTGATTCTGTCCGCCGCCACGGGCTACCACATCCTGACCCATTATGCCCCGCCGCCAACCTTGCAGGGCGCGTACCTACAGCCCGCCCGAAAGCTCGACGCGTTCACTTTGCTGGACCATCATGGTTCACCCTTCGACCGCTCGGACCTCAAAGGGCAGTGGCACCTGATCTCTTACGGCTATACCCACTGCCCGGATATATGCCCCACCACTCTGGTCCAGGTAGCGGACATGATGGCGTTATTGGAGCAGGCGGAAGACTATCAGGACCTGAGAGTGTTGTTTTACAGCGTGGATGGGGACCGGGACCGGCCCGAGGTGCTCGCGCAGTATGTGCCCTACTTTCATCCACAGTTCATTGGTCTGACCCGCGCCGAGCAGAGCCGCCGACAGCATAAGAATTTTGAGCAGGGGCTGGGAATATTGGCCCGAGTGGGGCCGGAGGGCGTGGAGCACGGGCTGATGCTGTTCTTACTCAACCCGAGGGCGCAACTGCAGGCGGTGTTCAAGCCCCAGCGCAACGAGCGCGGTAATTATCAGTTCAGCGTGAGTCAGCTACTGAAAGATTACCGCGCTGTGCGGGACTATTACGCAACGCAGTCCGACCCGATCAGGTCTTTGGCAGAGTGACGCCGCGCTGTCCCTGGTATTTCCCGCCCCGGTCCCGATAGGACGTCTCGCACACCTCATCGGACTCGAAGAACAGCATCTGGGCGACACCTTCGTTCGCATAGATTTTCGCCGGCAGGGGCGTGGTGTTGGAGAACTCGAGGGTCACATGGCCTTCCCACTCGGGCTCCAGTGGAGTCACGTTGACTATTATGCCGCAGCGGGCGTAGGTCGATTTGCCCAGGCACACCGTCAGGATATTGCGCGGAATCCGGAAGTATTCCACGGTCCGGGCCAGGGCAAAGGAGTTCGGCGGAATGATGCACACATCACTCTTGACGTCGACAAAGCTGTTATCGTCGAAGTTCTTGGGGTCGACTACCGATGAGTAGACATTGGTAAAGATCTTGAACTCGTCGGCACAGCGCACATCGTAGCCATAGCTGGAGGTGCCGTAGGAAATCATCCGCTCGCCGTTTGCGTCATAGCGCACCTGCCCCGGCTCAAAGGGCTCAATCATGCCTTCCTGCTCCGCCATGCGGCGCATCCATTTGTCAGACTTGATACTCATCGGGTTCTCCCACAGAGGGCGATTCAGTTGAAAATGAAGGGAGCGCATCATAGCGGTTTTCACGCCCAAATCCCACCTTTGCAAGGCCACGTTCGGCCGACGCAACACCCAATGCCCGAAAACACAGCCCTGGCGGGAATATGCGGTGTCCCACTTTACGCCGGGCCATGTCCCTCTTTGATTCACACTCCAAAGTGGGACGACCCACTACCGGCCGAGGCGTAAGTTGACACTGCGGTTTTTTGAGCAGGGCCGCACAACAACCGCGATACCATTTTCATATATAACAAAGGTAAAACGGCATGAGATATAACCATAAGACACCTGTCTCCGACGCCCAACGTCGCGACAACACGCCATCGGTCAAACGCTCCCTGGGGCTATCCGCTGCCTTGGCGGGCATTCTGGCCTTTTCGGCCGGCACCGCCCAGGCCCAGCAGTGCCAGAACCTGGTCTGGAGTGACGAGTTCGACGGCTCCCAGTTAGACACCAGCGCCTGGGATATCCAGGAAGGTGACGGCTGCCAGTACGGTATCTGTGGCTGGGGCAACAACGAGCTGCAATCCTACAGCGCCAACAACCTTGACGTCTCTAACGGCACCCTCAAGATCACCGCCCGCAAGGAACGGGTCAAGGCTCTGAACTATACCTCTGGACGCATTCGTACGGCGAATATGCCGGCCAGCGGCCAGTGGACCAATGGCCGTTTTGAGGCGCGCCTCAAGCTGCCGGAAGGCCAGGGCCTGTGGCCAGCGTTCTGGATGCTGCCCACCGACCCGGACGTGGGCTGGCCGATGAGTGGTGAGATCGACATCCTGGAATCTACCGGCCAGGCGTCCATGCTCGCCCACGGCACCATTCATTACGGCGAACCCTGGCCCAACAACTCCTTTACCGGCGCCCATACCCTGAGCCAACCGGCGAAGTGGTCCGACGACTTCCATACCTACGCGGTGGAATGGACCCCCTTTGAAATGCGCTGGTACGTCGATGACATTCTCTACTCGACCATTTCCTCCTCTGACCTGGAGAACAGCAGCTGGTGGACCTTTGAAAACTACCAGTATCACTTCCTGCTGAACCTCGCTGTCGGCGGCACCTGGGGCGGCACGCCCGATGACAGCATCTTCCCGGTCACCATGGAGGTGGACTACGTTCGCGTCTATGACCAGGGCCAGCCGGCCATCGACGGACCGCACATTGTTGCTCCGAACGAGCAGGCCACTTACGAGCTGACCGGCGAAATCGGCACCGACAGCACCTATACCTGGAACGTACCGGCAGGGGCGACCTTATCCGGCCAGGGCACGGCAACCGCACAGGTAGACTACACCGGCGCGACGTCGGGCAACCTGTCCGTTGAAGTCTCCAACAGCTGCGGCACTCACACGCTGAACATTCCGGTATTCATTGAGCCGGACCACGGCGTTGAGACGGTTCTGGACGATTTCGATGGCAACAGCGCACTGACCTACACCAGCTATACCGGTACGTTTGATACCACCGGCGGTGTTCTGACTTATACCCGCGATGGCGCCAGCCAGTGGGATGTGATCGCCACCACCACCAGCGCCCTGCCGGATGTTGCGCCCTTCCTGACCGGCGATAAAGCCTTTGTCATGGACATCAACAACACCGACCCGAACCTGGTGGGCAAGCAGATCCTGGTTCAACTGGAAAACACGGCCACCGCCACGGCGGACAACTACCCCACCGGACGGCACAGCAAGTATGAGGCCTTCGTTGAGCATGCCAACGGAGCGCAGACCCTACGCTTCCGCCTGGCCGACCGCATCGACGGTGAAACCACCAACACTGATGTCGACTCCGTCATGTTCCTGATTGATCCGGATGCCTTTACGTCCGACACCTATGTGATCGACAACATTGCGATTCTGGGTGCCGGCGGTTCCACCGGTGGTGATGGTGGCACTGGCGACGAGCAGGCCAGCTCTGTTGTGGTCAGCAACGTCAGCACCGGCACCGAAAGCGCCGGACGCGGTCAGAAGTTTGGCACCGCCACCGTGACCATCGCGGACAATCTGGGCAACCCGGTCAGCGGCGCCACCGTAACCGGTGATTTCTCCGGCACCTGGAGTGAAACCCAGTCCGCCACCACCGATGCCAATGGCGTGGCCAGCTTCATTACCAGCACCAGCGCCAGTGGCGGTGTCACGGTCAACTTCTGTGTCAGCGACATCACCGACACAACACTGACCTTCGACAGCGCCAACAGCACTGGCACCTGTCAATAATCCCCGTTAAAGGGTCACACCTACCTGTCCGGTGACTTTGGTCGCCGGACAGGTTTCTCTCCCCCCGCTAATCTTCGACAACGGCTATCTCGGGCCCGCCCGAGCCACCGGACTGCTGCCATAAGGTAGCCCCCAACGTCCGGGCAATAGCGCGATAACGCTGACTGATCGCCGAATCCGCATCATCGGCCACCGTGGGTGTGCCGCCGTCAGTGGTTTCCCGAATGGACAGATCCAGGGGCAGCGACCCCAGCAGCCGGGTGTCGTAATCTCGAGCAATGCGCTCGCCGCCACCGGCACCGAAAATGTGTTCTTCGTGACCACAGTTGGAGCAGACATGAACCGCCATGTTCTCCACCACGCCCAACACCGGCACTTTCACCTTGCGGAACATCTCAATGCCTTTCTGGGCATCCAGCAGGGCAATATCCTGAGGAGTGGTGACAATCACCGCACCGGTAACCGGCACTTTCTGGGACAGCGTCAGTTGAATATCCCCGGTACCCGGCGGCATATCGACGATCAGGTAGTCGACATTGTCCCAGCGGGTCTGGGTCAGCAGTTGCTGCAGCGCGCCACTGACCATGGGCCCGCGCCAGACCATGGGGGTCTGCTCGGTGACCAGGTAACCCATGGAGATGGACTGAATGCCGTGGGCTTCGATGGGCACCATCATCTGTTTACCATCGACTTCCACCACCTCGGGCCGGCGCTGGCCTACACCGAGCATTTTGGGCTGACTGGGGCCGTAGATATCGGCATCGAGAATCCCCACCCGAGCGCCCTCGGCGGCCAGAGCCAAGGCGAGATTGACGGCGGTGGTGGATTTGCCCACCCCACCCTTGCCGGAGGCGACGGCGATGATGTTCTTCACCCCGGGGATTTCACCCCCGGTATTGGCGCCGCCCCGGGCGGGAATGGCCCAGTCGATATTGACCGCGACCGAGTCCACGCCGTCAATTGACGACACGGCTTCATTGACTGCCCCCGCCAATTCCTCTGCGACACCTTCGGCGGGGTAGCCCAATGTGAGAGAGATTTCGGCTTCTCCGGCGTCCAGGTGAATTTCGGGGGTCACGCCCAATTCACCCAAAGACAGACCTGCTGTGGGGTCTTTGACGGTTTTTACGGCGTTTTCGATGTTGGTTTGAGTTTGTTCAGACATAAATCCTGGATTCCATTGAGTTGCTGAGTGGCTTTTAGCCAGTCCGGCCTAGGTGGGAGGAAACCCATTGGAGACCCGCCGTGAATACATCCCTGTAGGCTTCTCGTCGGCTCCCTGCCTCCGAGAGTCTCCAATGGGTTTCCTCCCACCTAGGCCTCAGTGCCAACCTGGACGTAGGGTGGATAAGCCAAAGGCGTCATCCACCAAAAAACCGGCCAATTGTGAATTACCTTCGGTTGCGGCGGGTGCGCGCTTTGCGCTCCGAAGCGTCGGACCGACCCGCCCTACGCCGACACATGGCATGTACCAAGATGGAGGTTGCCCGCGTCTTACCACCTGCATTGCAAAGTGGCACTTAGGCAGCGAAGGGGGGATAGGGGTTGGAGACTCTCGGAGGCAGGGAGCCGACGAGAAGCCCCCATGGATGGGTTCACGGCGGGTCTCCAACCCCTATCCCCCCTTCGCTGCCGGACTTTACGACAACCACCCAAGCCATCAATAAATGAGTTTCAGTGACCACATTATTGCATCGAAACGGGAAAAACCAAGTGTTGTGGTCAACTTTTCCGGCTAACCCCCTGAAGAAACGGGCAAAATTTGCTATAGTGCGCCTCCTTTTTTCACCATCAGACGATCGCAGAGACCATGAGCCAAGCCGCCCGCAAAATCCTCGTGACCAGTGCCCTCCCCTACGCCAACGGCGACCTACACCTGGGGCACCTCATGGAACAGATCCAGACCGACATCTGGGTGCGGTTCCAGAAACTGCGTGGCCACGACTGCCTCTACGTCTGCGCCGACGACGCCCACGGCACCGCCATCACCCTCAAGGCAGAAGAACTGGGCCTGAGCCCCGAGCAACACATCGAACGGATGCACACCGCCCATAAAGCCGTGTCCGAAGGGTTTCTGATCCAGCACGACAACTACTACAGCACCCACTCTGCGGAAAACCGCGAGCTGGCCGAACTGATCTACACCCGCCTGGACGCCAACGGCCATATCGCCCGGCGCGAAATTACCCAGGCGTTTGACCCGGAGAAAGAGCTGTTCCTGGCCGACCGCTACATCAAAGGCACCTGCCCGAAATGTAAAACTCCGGACCAGTACGGCGATAACTGCGAGGCCTGCGGCGCCACTTACTCGCCCATGGACCTGATCGACCCGGTGTCCGCCCTGTCCGGTGCCACACCGGTGCCCAAGCAGTCCGAGCACTTCTTTTTCAAGCTGCCCGAGTTTGCCGACTTCCTGAAACAGTGGACCCGCGCCGGGCACCTGCAAGACGAAGTGGCCAATAAAGTGTCCGAGTGGCTGGATTCGGATCTGCACGAGTGGGATATCTCCCGGGATGCCCCCTACTTCGGCTTTGAAATTCCCGGCCAGCCCGGCAAATACTTCTATGTCTGGCTGGACGCCCCCATCGGCTATATCGCCAGCCTGAAAAACCTGCTGGACGCCCAGGGCAAAGACTGGAACGACTACTGGAAGCCGGACTCCGACGCCGAGGTGTACCACTTCATCGGCAAGGACATCATCAACTTCCACGCCCTGTTCTGGCCCGCGATGCTGCACTCGGCCGGTTTCCGCACACCGACCAAAATCTGTGTGCACGGGTTCGTGACGGTCAATGGCAAGAAGATGTCCAAATCCCGTGGCACCTTCATCAATGGTCAGACCTATCTGGACCATCTGAACCCGGAATACCTGCGCTATTACTTCGCCGCCAAGCTGACCGGTGCGGTGGACGATCTGGACCTGAACCTGGACGACTTTATCCAGCGGGTGAACAGCGACCTGGTGGGCAAGGTGGTCAACATCGCCAGCCGCACCGCCAAGTTTGTCCAGAAAAGCGGCGGCACCCTGGCAAACGACATCGCCGAGCCCGAGCTCTGGCAGCGTTTCGTGGATGCCGAAGCCAGCATCGCCGAGCACTACGAGAACCGCGAATTCAGCAAGGCCATGCGCGAAATTATGGCCCTGGCCGATGCCGCCAACGAGTACATCGCGGCCAAAGAGCCCTGGAAGCTGACCAAAGAGGAAGGCACCGAGGCCGAGGTGCTGGCCATCTGCACCCAGGGCCTGAACTGCTTCCGCGCGCTGGTCACCTGGCTCAAGCCGGTACTGCCGCAACTGGCCGGGAAGGCCGAGGCGTTCCTGAACGAGACGCTGGACTGGAGTCAGCCGCTGCGTTTCCGTGGCGGTGAGAGCATCGAGAAATTCAATCCCCTACTGACCCGGGTGGAAAAGGAGCACGTAGACGCCATGATTGAAGCCAGCAAAGAAGCCGCCCCGGCCCCGAAAGCGTCCGGCCCTCTGGCCGACGAACCGATTGCCGAGGAAATCGAATTTGGCGACTTTGCCAAGGTGGATCTGCGCGTGGCATTGATCGCCAAGGCCGAGCATGTCGAGGGCGCCGATAAGCTGCTGCGCTTGACACTCGACCTCGGGGGCGAAACCCGCAATGTCTTTGCGGGTATCAAGAGTGCTTATGCCCCGGAAGACATCCAGGGCAAACTGACCATTATGGTTGCCAACCTCAAGCCGCGTAAGATGAAGTTCGGCATGAGCGAAGGCATGGTGTTGGCGGCTGGGCCAGGCGGCAAAGATATTCATATTCTTGAGCCGCACAGCGGTGCCAAGCCAGGTCAGCGAGTGATGTAAGGTTGGGTGACGGCGGATGCGCTTCGCTTATCCGCCCTACGCGAACTGCCGTGGTATCCGTAGGGCGGATAAGCGAAGCGCATCCGCCGTAACCGTAAGGCGGCATAAGCATATGCTGAAACAGCCTAACCAGCCGGGGCTTTTAGATTGAAGCGCTCCCGCCGGTTAACGATAATGTGCGCCTTAGCGGGCGCACTTCCCAGGTAAGGACAGGCATGACCGAATTCGCCATCATATTGTTGAGCGCCATTCTGGTGAACAACTTCGTACTGGTTCAGTTTCTGGGACTGTGCCCCTTTATGGGCGTGTCCAACAAACTGGAAACCGCCATTGGCATGGCCGGGGCCACCACCTTTGTGTTGACCCTGGCCTCGGTGTGCAGCTACCTGATCAACACCTGGATACTGATGCCCTTGGACATCGGTTTCATGCGCACCATTTCGTTCATTCTGGTGATCGCCGTGGTGGTGCAGTTCTCCAAAATGTTCATCGAAAAAACCAGCCCCCTGCTGTACCGGGTACTGGGTATTTTTCTGCCCCTGATCACCACCAACTGCGCGGTACTCGGGGTGGCGCTGCAAAACACCACCAAGGACCATGGCTTTTTTGAGTCCACCGTGTTCGGCTTTGGCGCCGCACTCGGTTTCTCCCTGGTGTTGATTCTGTTTTCCGCCATGCGCGAACGCCTGGCCGTCGCCGATGTGCCGACCCCCTTCAAAGGCGCTGCCATCGGCATGATTACCGCCGGTTTGATGTCCCTGGCCTTTATGGGCTTTGGTGGTTTGGTCTAGCGCCAAACCGACCGTTCACCGACTGACTCGCATCGACTTATGCTGGATCTGATCGTACAAAATCCGATTACCTCGGCGCTGATCGCGCTCGGTAGCCTGGCGCTGATCTTCGGCGCCATTCTGGGCTATGCCGCCGTGCGCTTTCGCCTGGAGGAAGACCCGGTCATCCAGCAGATTGATGACCTTCTGCCCCAGACCCAATGTGGTCAGTGTGGCTACCCCGGATGCCGTCCTTACGCCCAGGCCATCGCCAATGGCGATGCCATCAACAAGTGCCCGCCGGGCGGCCAGGCCACCATCAACTCGCTGGCCGACCTGCTGGATGTGGAAGCCCCCACCCTGGATGCGGAGCACGGCGAAGAGTCCGAAGCGAAAAAAGTGGCGTACATCCGGGAAGACGAATGCATCGGCTGCACCAAGTGCATCCAGGCCTGCCCCGTGGACGCCATCATCGGCGCGGCCAAACAGATGCATACGGTGATTGCTGACGAGTGTACCGGTTGCGACCTCTGTGTTGAGCCCTGCCCGGTGGACTGCATCGACATGATCCCGGTGGAAACCGGACTGAACGAGTGGAAGTGGGCGAAACCGGCTCCGGCCGAAGCGCAGGCGGTCAACCTGATTGCCACTGATCGAGACACCACAGGTGAAGCGGCGTAATGGGTAGTTTAATCAAAGTGTGGGACATTCCCGGTGGCGTTCACCCGCCGGAGAACAAAGCGCAATCCCTGCAGTTGCCCCTGGCCAAGATGCCGCTACCGCCGGTGCTGACCCTGCCGCTGAACCAGCACATTGGCAAGCCCGCCAAACCGGTGGTACAGGTCGGCGATCGGGTGCTGGGCGGCCAACTGGTCGCGGAGGCCGAAGGCGTGTTCAGCGCCCGGGTGCACGCGCCCACCTCCGGCCTTATCAGTGCCATCGAAGATCGACTGATTCCTCACCCTTCCGGCTACTCGGCCCCGAGCATTGTCATCGACGTGGACGGCAAGGACGAATGGGTCCCGCTGGAGCGCTGCGACGATTACGACGCGCTGGATAAAAGCGAGCTGCTCGGGAAAATTCGCGGCGCCGGTGTCGCCGGTCTGGGCGGTGCGGGGTTCCCCACCTCGGTGAAATTGAGCCCGCGAGCGGACCACAAAATTCACACCCTGATCATTAACGGCACCGAGTGCGAGCCCTACATCACCGCCGATGACATGCTGATGCAGGTCAAGGCGGATGAGATTGTCGCCGGCACCCTGCTGCTGGCCAAGCTGCTTGATCGCCCGGACGCGCTGCTGATCGGTGTCGAGGACAACAAACCCAAGGCCATCGCCGCTCTTGAAAAAGCCGCCGAAGGCACGCCGGTGCAGGTGGTGTCTTTCCCGACCAAGTACCCGTCCGGTGGCGAAAAACAACTGATCCAGATTCTGACCGGCAAAGAGGTCCCCAGCGGCCAGATACCGGCCAGCATTGGTGTGGTGTGCCAGAACGTGGGCACCACAGTGGCGGCCTATCGGGCGGTGCGTTACGGCGAGCCTCTGGTGTCCCGCATTACCACCCTGGTGGGTGAAGCCCTGGAAACCCAGCGCAATGTGGAAGTGCTGCTGGGCACCCCCATCGAGTTTCTGCTTGAACAGCACGGCTTCGAGGCCAAAAAAGCCTCGCGCCTGGTGATGGGCGGCCCCATGATGGGCTTTGCCCTGCCGGAGCCCAGCGTGCCGGTGATCAAAACCACCAACTGCATTCTGGCGCCCACCAAAAAAGAATTGCCGCCACCTCAACCAGCCCAGGCCTGCATCCGCTGCGGTTTGTGCGCCGAGGCCTGCCCGGCAAGCCTGCTGCCGCAACAGTTGTTCTGGTACGCCCAGGCGGAAGATTACGAAAAACTCGAAGCGCACAGTCTGTTTGACTGCATTGAGTGCGGGGCCTGTTCTTATGTCTGCCCCAGCCATATTCCGCTGGTGCAGTATTACCGCGCCTCCAAAGGGGCCATTCGCCAGCAGCAGCACGAGAAAGAAAAGTCCGACCGGGCTCGTCGCCGCTTTGAGTTCCGGCAGGAGCGTATCGCCAAAGAGGAAGCCGAAAAGGCCGCGAAACGCGAGGCTCGCAAAAAGGCCGCCGAAGAAGCCAAGCGCAAGTTGGCCGAACAGAAAGACGACGCGCCGGCCGCCAAGGCCGACCCGGTGGCAGATGCACTGGCCAGGGCTCAGGCCAAGCAACAATCCCCCGAGGCGCAGCGGGCCAAGCTGGAACGCAACCTGGCCGCAGCTAAGGATCGCCTGGAAAAAGCCCAGCGCCCTCTGGAGCCAGGCGAGCCCGGTGCAGAGGTGACAGACGAGCAGCGTGAGAAGCAGAAAGCGCGCATCAAACAGGCGGAGCTCAAAGTCCGGGAAGCGGAAGAAAAGCTACAGCACCTGGCGCAAGGCAGCAGCGCACCGAAGGCGCCTGAAGCCAGCGACACAAAACCGGCCGACGATCCGGTCTCTGCCGCGATCGCCCGCGCTCAGGCGAAGATGAGCATGAGCCCGGAAGACAAGCTCAAGTCCAGCCTGGAGTCGCTCTACAAGCGCCTGGCGAAGGCCGAAGAAAAAGCCAAGGCGGCGCGGGAATCGGGTGATGACAAGGCGGATGCCTTGCAGCAGGGCGTCGACAAGCTCAAGCAGAAAATCGCCGACACCCAGCAGGAGCTGTCCGAGCTGGCGCCGTCCACTGTGGCCGAACCCAGCTCCGCGTCGCGCCATACCGACGACGTCGCCAGCATGGCCATTGAACGGGCCAAGGCGAAAGCCGCCGCGATGGAAACCATGAGCGCCGAAGACAAACAGCGGGCCCAGATTGAATCGCTCAAGGCCCGCATTGAGAAGGCCCGCCAGCGACTGGAAAAAGCCGAGGCGGAGCAGGACGAAAACGTGGACGCGTTTCGCACCGGCCTCACCAAGCTGGAAGACAAACTGCAACAACTGACCGAGGACCGGTAACCGATGCTGAGGGTCACTTCCCCGCACACACACAGCACCCGCAGTACCGGGCAACTGATGCGCCTGGTGGTATTCGCCACGCTGCCCGGTCTGGTCGCCATGACCCTGGCCTTCGGCTGGGGCAGCCTGTTCAATGTCCTTCTGGCCAGCGCGTCTGCCCTGGCGTTCGAAGCGCTGGTCATGAAACTGCGTGGGCGGCCGGTGCTGTTTTATCTGCGCGATTGCAGTGCCCTGGTCACGGGCGTGCTGCTCGGTCTGGCGCTGCCGCCCTATTGCCCCTGGTGGCTGGTGGTAACCGGCAGTGGCATTGCCATCATTCTGGCCAAACAACTCTATGGCGGCATGGGCTACAACCCGTTCAATCCCGCCATGGTTGGTTATGTGGTGCTGCTGATTTCCTTCCCGGTGGAGATGACCCAATGGGCCGCCCCGGCGGCGACCCTGGCTGAGGGCCAATCGCTGATGGGCCTGGCCGAGGGCTTCAAGCAGATTGTGGCTGGCGTTCCGGTGGACGGCTACACGGCGGCCACCCCGCTGGATGTGATGAAACAGAACAGCGGCCAGACCATGGCTGACCTGTACGCCAGTGATCCGACGCTGAGCGCCGGCTGGTTGGCGGGCGCCGGCTGGGAGTGGGTCAACCTCGGCTTCCTGCTCGGTGGCGCCTTCCTGCTGTACCAGCGGGTGTTCACCTGGCACGCCCCGGTGGCCATGTTGGTCGCCCTGACGGTCATGTCTGTACTATTCTTTGATGGTAGCTCGGCCAGCAATGGCTCGCCGATCTTCCACCTGTTGTCCGGGGCCACCATGTTCGGGGCTTTCTTCATCGTCACCGACCCGGTCAGTTCCGCGGTCAGTGTTCGTGGTCGGCTGGTCTATGGGGCCCTGATTGGCGTGCTGTTGTACGTCATGCGCGCCTGGAGTAATTACCCCGATGCGGTAGCCTTTGCGGTGCTGCTGGCCAACTTCGCGGCGCCGTTTATCGATTACTACACGCTGCCCCGCACCTACGGTCACACCAAGGCGCGCCGCGCGACCGAAAAGGAGGAACACTAGATGTTCGGTTGGTCGATTGGTAAAAACAGCCTGTTATTGGGGGCCTTCGCCCTGGTGACCGCCGGTGTGCTCGCCGGCACCTACCAGGCCACCCGGGAGCAAATTGCCGAGGCCGAGCGACAGGCAGCGGCCGCCGCGCTGCTGGAAATCATTCCCAGGGACCAGCACGATAACGACCTACTCTCCGACACCCTGCCGGTGCCGCAGGATGCGCTGGATACCCTGGGCCTGCGCCAGTCCGAAGCCATCCACCTGGCCCGCCAGGACGGACGGGTTGAGGCGGTGATTGTCCCCGCCATCGCTCCGGACGGCTACAGCGGCGCCATCCGGATGATTGTGGGGGTTCAACGGGACGGCCAGATCGCCGGTGTGCGGGTACTTACCCACAATGAAACGCCGGGGCTGGGTGATAAAGTCGACCTGAAGAAAAGCGACTGGATCCTGGGCTTTCACGGCCGCTCCCTCGGTAACCCGAGCGTGGAAGACTGGCGCGTGAAAAAAGACGGGGGCGCGTTCGACCAGTTCACCGGAGCCACCATTACCCCGCGGGCGGTGGTCAATCAGGTTCGACGCGTTCTGGAATTTGTGGACCAAAACCACGCGGTGCTCTTTGAGCAAGCGCTGGAAGATGCCCCGAACAACACCGCTGAAACCGCTCCTGAATCCTCTGAAAATACAGGCACGACGCAATGAGTGACGCCGCCGACTATCAAGCGATTTCCAAAAACGGCCTCTGGACCAACAACCCGGCGCTGGTACAACTGCTCGGGTTGTGCCCGCTGCTGGCGGTGACCGGTTCCGTGGTCAACGCCCTGGGGTTGGGCCTGGCCACCCTGTTGGTACTGACCAGCTCGAACATTGTTGTGTCCCTGATTCGCAAGGGCGTCAGCGATGCGGTGCGGCTGCCCGCTTTTGTGATGATCATTGCGGCCCTGACCACCTGCATCGAACTGCTGATGCGAGCGTTTACTTACGAGCTGTACACCATTCTCGGGATTTTCATTCCGTTGATCGTGACCAACTGCGCCATTTTGGGCCGGGCCGATGCCTTCGCCAGCAAGAACCCGGTGCTGCCCTCCGCGGCCGACGGGCTGATGATGGGCCTGGGCTTCATGTTTGTACTACTCGCCGTGGGCGCCGTGCGCGAACTGCTGGGCAACGGCACCCTGTTCGATGACATGCACCTCCTGCTGGGCGAAAGCGCCCGGAATTGGACCTGGCAGCCCTTCGAGCACTATCCCGGCTTTCTGGTGGCGGTGCTGCCGCCCGGGGCCTTTATTGTGACCGGTTTTCTGATCGCGCTGAAAAACAGCGCTGATGCGCAACTGAAGCGCCGGGAAGCCTTGCGTACCGCCAAGCCGGTCAAGGGCAGCAAGCGGGTACGCACCACCGGGAATATCAGCTAAGCCCACAAGCCCTACCGCCCGGTAATCTCTCGGCAGAGTGATGAAATATCCGTTAGACTTAGGGTCTACCGTTCATCACCTATCGAGGGATACGTCCATGTTCGACACCGAAAAAATCAATGAACTGATCAGTCTCTACGTCATACCCTGGTCGATCAATATCGTTACCGCCCTGCTGATTTTCATCATCGGTCGGATCGTCATCAGCATCCTGATCGGCATTCTTGGTAAGGTCATGGGTCGTACCAAGCTCGACAGCATACTGATTGAGTTTACCCAGACCATTGCCAAAGTCCTGCTGCTGATCTTTGTCATCGTGGCCGCACTGGACCAGTTGGGTGTGAACACCACCTCCCTGATTGCCGTTCTCGGTGCTGCCGGCCTGGCCATCGGTCTGGCCTTGCAGGGGTCTCTGCAGAACTTTGCCGCCGGCTTCCTGCTGCTGGTCCTGCGGCCGTTCAAAGCCGGCGACTATGTAGAGGCTGCCGGCACCGCGGGCATGGTGGAAAAAATCAGTATCTTCTCTACCATTCTGCGCACGCCCGACAATAAAGAAGTCACCATCCCCAACGGCGCCATCTACGGTGGGAATATCGTCAACTACTCCGCCCGGGACACCCGCCGAGTCGATATGGTGTTCGGCATCAGCTACGGCGATGACCTGAAGAAAGCCAAAGAAGTCATGATGGCCGCCCTCACCTCGGACGAGCGGGTACTGGAAGATCCGGCCCCCAATGTGGCGGTCTCGGCGCTGGCGGACAGCAGTGTCAACTTCATCGTCCGGCCCTGGGTGAAAACCGAGGATTACTGGCCGGTGTACTGGGATATGACGGAAAAGATCAAAGTGGAGCTGGAAGCCAACGGTATGAGCATTCCGTTCCCCCAGCGCGATCTCCATATCTTCAACGAAAAGTAAATGCAGGGCATCAATCAGATCAGAAAGGGCGTCTTTGGGCGCCCTTTCTCGTTTTTAGAAAGCGCTCTCTGCTTTGACCGAAATGAGAGCACTATCCAAACCGGCCCGCTCGACCAGAGGTGTGGCCAAGTTGATGTGCAGGACATTCCCCACCTTGGTTTTACTTGAGCTGAAACGAAGTCCGATGCCGACGTTTGACAGATGTGCGTTGGACTCACCATCAATCTGCGCTCCCCAGGTTCGGCCGGCATCAAAAAATGCGACTGCCCCCATACGTACAATATTGAACAGGTGCAGATCAGAAAAATAACGTCGCTCAATATTGAGCAAGTAGCGTCGATCCCCCCGCTGATAGTCCACCGGATAGCCCCGCAACCCATTGGCTCCACCCAGTGTCAACTGTTCAAACTGCTCCAGGTTTTCGCCAATGTCGTAGCGCAGCTTCAGATACCAACGATTCTGGTCGTCGCGGAACCAGTTGTAATTGACTTCCAGCCCCAGAACGCCACTGTCGATAGGATCGGGACTTTTGTAGTGGCGGCCGTCCAGCTCGCCATGTAGCTGCAGAATGTGGTGCTCTCCGACCCCGATCACGTTGCTGTAAGCGGCCTGGTAGCGAATCAGATCCCGATCGTTACCGAGCTGGGAGCCGCCATAACCGAGTCTCAGCCGGTAATTGACGCCCATGGCAACGTCTTCCGTGCGCTGGATCTGATTGAGGTTCTTGTAGGTGGCAAAGCGGTTTTCAATCACTTCCAGCCCCAACCAACCGTAATTGCCCTTGCGGTTTTCGGGAACCCCCAGCACCGTCTCATCCGAAGCGCTGAAAATATCCTCCTCTCGGGTGATACCCAGGCGCCAACGCCGGGTAAACCGCTCATCGGCCCGGGCCGCCACCCCGAAGTAAATCTCACTGTCTCGAGTGCGGTGCCGGAACTCGTTGATATCCTCGCCCCCCTCACGAATGGTGCGAACCTCAGCTACATCCTCCGTGAAGCCACCGGCCGCCCAGGGGGTTTCCAGCGAGTAGAAGGGCCGCTCAAGACTGAAGGCTTTATCCTCCCCGTCACTCTTTTGTGCGTAATACAGCCGGGTCGCCAAACGGGTTTTCATAAAGTGGTCGGTTTTATACTCGTAACCGACACTGGAGCGTTCAATATTTTGCGAATAACGAAGGGCAATCGCATCGCCGGTACCCAGAAAGTTCCCATCTTTAAGGCCGATGCCGGATTCGGTTTCGCCGCCTTCATGCTTGAACGTCAACTCGGGTTCGGTCACCCAGGAGTCGCGCGTAATGACCCTCAAGTCAATATAATCCGGGCAGACCACATCGGGAACGATATAGGCACTGGTCAGGTAATTGCGGCTGCGCAGAATCCGCTCGGATTCCGCCACCAGATTTTGACGCAGCGAATCCCCCTCTTGCAGCAATAACTGGCTGGCGATGACGGGTTCGCGGGTGTTGATATGCAGGCGGTTGAAGCCACGGTACAGCCAGTTGTTTTCGGCGGGGTCCGACTCATCAAAAATGGCCCGACTGTCAAACTGAATACGGCGGATGGTTTTGCCTTCGTGCTCATTAAAAGCATCGAACACAAGGCGACTCTCCCGCTGCTCCGCGAGGTCGCGATACTCATACTGAAAGTGCTCGCAGGCCTGACCGCCCTCACCGGCCACCGTGTCCGTACTCACGGGCGTCGCCTGTACCAGCCCGGGCAGACAGCAACTGCTGAGCAAGCACGCTAATCGCCGCCAGTTTGGCACTACAGGACGCGATCCGAGCAAAAATCGGTGACTACCTGGCTTCCATATTTTCACAACAGTTATAATTCTCGCCCACCGGGATGCCTGCCAGGCACCCATTCAACAATAGACCCCATCATATACCGGAAGAAACCGCAGCGTCACGGATAAACTTGGCGGACAGAGACGGAGCACCCACTCACGGCGCTTGGACCGCAGAAACGCCCCGGGGTTGCGCGTCCGAGTCAGTGGTGAAGGGAATGATCAGCGTCGGGGTTATGGCCCTCGCCCCCGTGACCGCCGCCGACGGCCGGCCACAGAGTCCAGAGACCAAACAGAATGATGGCCAGAGCCATGAAGACCCGCAAGCCACGCCGCTGGAGCAGCCGGGTCAGTTGCTGTGCCATTACCCCCGCCGCCAGCACCGCCGGCAGGGTACCCAAACCGAAGGCGAGCATAGTCCCGCCGCTGGCCCAGACATTGCCCTGGGCCAAGGCATAAGCCAGGGCGGTGTACACCAGCCCACAGGGTAACCAGCCCCACAAGGCGCCCAGCAACAGCGCCTGGGGCGCGCGACGAACCGGCAATAGGGATTTTCCCAGCGGCTGGAGCCGGCGCCATACCACGGCGCCCCCTCGCTCCAGCCAGGTCAGCCCACGCCACCAGCCCGCCAGGTACAGCCCCATGGCAATGAGCAACAACCCGGCGAGCAGGCGCAGCACCGGATCCAGTGGCGCGATGCCGCCGGCTACCAGGCCGGCCAGAAATCCCATCAGGGTATAGCTGGCAATGCGTCCAACGTTGTAAGAGAGCAGCAGTTGCCAGCGACGCCCCCTGGCTTCGGCGGGAATTGCGGCGGACAGCGCGCCCATGATACCGCCACACATGCCCAGACAGTGGGCACTGCTGAACAGCCCTAACATCCAGGCCGCCAACCAGCCTCCCCACACCGACGCGTCGACCGCCATCACGAACCCTTCCCATCGGTCTGGTCGTCGGACTCAGTACGCCTTCCAGAGGTCTTTTGAGCGGTGCGTTGCGCCTCATCGGGCTCGTCATCGTCAAACAGAATGCGGTGGGCTTCGGTATCCAGGTTGTCGTACTGGCCACTCTTGATCGCCCAGAAAAACACTTTCAGGGCAATGGCGACAAAAATCAGGGCGATGGGCACCAATAAAAACAGACTTTCCACATCAACCTCCTGTGCGCAGGGCAAGCCCGGTGGCGGGCGCCCGGTGCAGGCGCAGCGCGTTGAACACCACCACCAGTGAACTGCTGGTCATGCCAATGGCGGCCAGCCAGGGCGGCACCAGGCCGGCGGCGGCCAGAGGCAGGGCCACCACATTGTAGCCCAGCGAAAGCAGCAGATTCTGCCGGATCACCTGCCGGGTGCGTTTGGCCAGCTCAAAGATGCCCGCCAGGACAGCCAGATCGGAATTCAGAAACACCGCATCCGCCCTCGTCTGGGCGAGATCCGAGGCGGACGCCATGGCCACGGACACATCCGCCGAGGAGAGCACCGGCACATCATTGATACCATCGCCCACCATCACCACCTTTTCCCCGCGCGCCTGCACTTCCTGCAGACGCTGCAACTTGTCCTCGGGGCGGGCCCCGGCGGTGTAAGTGTCGATTCCGAGGGTGTCGGCCAGGCGCGCCACCGCGCCCGAGGAGTCTCCGCTCAGCAGCTCGAGGGCCAGACCGCGGGCACGCAGGGTCGATATCAGTGCCTGGGCGCCAGGGCGCAGCTCGTCCTCCAACGAGAACCAGACCAGCGGTCCCCGGGTGTTGCTCAGCAGTAACCACAGTGCCTCATCATCCGGTGGCGTCGGCGCTTCGGTCGCCTGATACAGGGCCCCGGCAAACGCGGCACTGCCCAGGCGATAGCGTTCGCCATCTACCGTACCTTCGACTCCGGCCGCCGTATATTGGCGAGTCTCTTGTGCTCGGAAGTGGTCGAACCAGGGACGAAAGGCCACCGCCAGCGGGTGCCGCGCCGGCGCCTCAAGCGCACCGGCGATGGCTAACCAGTACTCGTCGGGGTGATGATCCTTAGCTCGGGACACATTCTTCACCGACTGCAACGAGAACTGCCCCAGTGTCAGGGTACCCGTCTTGTCCAGAATGACCCGATCAACCTTGGCCAGGGTTTCCAGCACATGGCCGCGGGCAATCAGAAAGCCCCGTCGTCGCAAATTGGCGGTGGCGGCAGTCAGCGCCGTAGGCATCGCCAGCGCCAGGGCACAGGGACAGGTCACCACCAACACCGAGAGGGCTACCCAGAATGCGCGCTCGGGCTGGATCAGCATCCAGGCGCCCCAGACCAGGGCAAACACCACCAGCACCGCGCCTACAAAGTAGCGGGCCACGGTATCGGCCAGAGCCACCTGGCGGGGTTTTTCCGCTTCCGCCTGCACCACCAGGCGCTCGATGGCGGACAGCTGGGTGTCACCACCGACGGCCGTCACTTCAAGCTCGAGATCGCTCTCCCCGTTCAGGGTGCCACCGACCACCCGATCGCCCGGCCCCTTGGGTATCGGCCGGGACTCACCGGTCAACAGCGCTTCCACCACATCGCTCTGGCCCTGAATCACCCGTCCGTCACAAGGGAAGGTCTCGCCGCTCTTGACCCGCACCCGGTCGCCGAGTGTCAGGGTTTTGACCGGCACCGACACCTCTTTACCCTGCTCAAGCCGCCGGGCGCTGAGTGGCATCAGCTGCGCCAGATTGCCATAGGCCAGGCGGTTGCGATGCCGGGTGCGCATTTCGAGATAGCGCCCCACCAACAGGAAAAACGTAAACATGGCGATGGATTCAAAGTAGACATCCCCCCGCCCTGTGATGGTCGCCCAGGCGCTGGCGCCATAGGCCAGTCCGATGGCCAGGGCCACCGGTACATCCATGATCAGCTGCCGGGCCTTGAGACTGCGCCAGGCGGCCTGAAAAAACGGCGCCGCCGAAAACCAGACCACCGGCGTGGCCACCAGGAAACTGAGCCAGCGCAGAAACAGTTTCCACTCGTCCACAGCGCCGGTGTACATGCCCACCGCCACCATTCCCGCCTGCATCATGCCAAACCCGGCCACCCCCAGGCGCAGCAGGGCCTGACGGTTTTCCTGTTGCGCCAGGGCACGGTGAGCCTCGTCGGTGGCCGGTCGGGGGCGGTAACCAATGCGCGCCAGTTCGGCCATCAGTTCGCTGAGCGGCTGCTGGTCGGCATCCCAGGTGAGGGTGCAGCGGTGGGTGGTGACATCGACGGACAACTGCCGGACGGCGGGGCTACGCTTGAGGTGGGTTTCAATCAGCCAACTGCAGGCGGCGCAGGTCATGCCCTCCAGTAACAACTGGGCGCGGCGTTCACTACCCTCCCCCGCGCTGACAAAATCCGCCTGCAGTGCTTCAGTATCGTATAGCTGCCACTCGGCCGCAACGACGGCAGTTTCATCGGGGCGCTCGCTGGCTTCCGAGCGGTATTGGTAGAAACGTTCCAGACCGCCATCCACGATGGCCGTGGCTACCGCCTGGCAGCCAGGACAACACATGGACTGGCGCTCACCATTGATGGTGACCGCAAAGTCCGCCGTTTCAGGGACCGGCAGGCCGCAGTGATAGCAGGGACGCTCACTCATGAAGTCGACTCGGGCAAGGCGAAGGAAGCGTTAGGGTGCGCGATCGGTGGGACGAAGCTCAATCCGGTTGCCCTGATCGAAATGGATTTCGCCGCGCAGGAGCCACTCGGCGGAGCGCATCTGAGAGGCATCATGGTCCGGCAGCAGCGTCAGATAGCGGCGGTGGCTGATCGCCCGGGTCAGATCCCCGCGATAGTGACCATTGCGTACTTTCTGCAGCAGCACTCGCTGATCCTGATCCGCGTTAACCGGGTGTCCGACCAGAAGATGCAACACCTCTGGCAGGGCCCCGTCACCCGATAAACTCAGCAGAACTTCCCCGGTAACCGGATCGAACACCACCTCAGCGGCAAGATTGAGTGCCCGGGCCCGGGCCTCCTGCTCAAAGCTCTGATTGATGGTGCGGCCCTGCTTGTAGTAGTTGTCCACTACCCGGTCATCGGCATAAAACACCGACACGGTCACAAAGCTCAGGGACACACAGATCACCACCATCAGCGGCGACATGACAAACCAGAACCAGGGTTGCCGATACCAGGGTGCGACGGGCGTCTTGTCGGTCATAGTCAACCTTTGCATTGAGGCTGGCACTACTGATCGCGCAGCGCCGGGCCAATAAACGTGGTGGTATGTTCGGTGTAGATTTCCGGGTTTTCCCGCGCCTCGACGCGCAGAGTCACTGAGGTTTTCACGGTATCCAGAGCCTCTCTGGGCACAACCACCCGCACCGGCAAGGTCAATACCTCCCCTTCGCTCACCGGCAGGGGCCGATAACCTTCCAGCTCAAACGGGTAGTCGCCACTGACCGAGAGGTCGTAGATGTGCGTGTCGCGGTCCTTGTTGTTGATTTTCAGGGTGTAGACGTTCTCCACGTCGGGGCCACTGATCCGGTACATCCGCATGCCCCGATCGCGTAATACGTCCAGGCCAACGGGCAGACGGGCACTGAGCGCATAGGTGAACACACTGAACATGACCAGCAACACCGCACCGTAACCCAGGAGCCGGGGCCGGAACACTTTGGTGTGGCCTTTTTCAATGGCATCTTCGGTGGTGAAACTGATCAGACCGCGTGGGTAATTCATGCGATCCATCACCTGATTACAGGCATCCACGCACAAACCACAGTCGATACAGTCGGCCTGCAGACCGTCGCGGATGTCGATATCCACGGGACAGACTTGCACACACCAGGAACAGTCAATGCAATCGCCCAGCCCTTTCTCCCCGGGATCATCGGAGGGCTTGCGCGGACCGCGCGGCTCACCGCGAACGTAGTTGTAGAATACCGTCAGGGTATCTTTGTCGTACATCACCGACTGAAAGCGGGCATAGGGGCACATGTACTTGCACACCTGCTCGCGCATAAAGCCGGCGTTCATATAGGTGGCTGCGGTAAAAAAGAACACCCAGAAGGCCGCTGCCGGGTGGACATCAATAGCCACCAGCCCGACCAACAATTCCCGTATGGGTAAAAAGTACCCCACGAAGGTGAGCCCGGTCACCAGGGCAATCAGCAGCCAGATACCATGCTTGGCGCCTTTGCGAGCCATTTTCTCCGGCCCCCAGGGCTGCGCATCGAGCTTCATACGTTTATTGCGATCGCCCTCGCACAGAAACTCGGCCCAGATGAACATCTGGGTCCAGACCGTTTGCGGGCAGGTGAAACCGCACCAGACGCGGCCCACCAGGACTGTGACGGTAAACAGCATGAAGGCGGCAATAATCAGCAGCCAGGCGAGAAACATGCCGTCCTGGGGCCCAAAGCTGAGCCACAGAACGTGAAAGCGCCGTTCGGGAAGATCGAACAGCATGGCGGGACGCCCGTCGATGACCAGCCAGGGCATCAACAGGTAAGCGGCCAACAGCGGCAAGCCGGTGTAGCGGCGCAGCTTCTGGTAGAAGCCGGTAATGCGCCGCATATACACCTTATCATCGGCCTCATAGAGGTTTACATAGCGTATCCCTGTATCCTTTTCCTGCTCCGTTTTCTTACTCTTGTTCGTCATAGTTCAGTGACAGGCTGTAGACGTAGGCGGCCAGAATATGAATCCGGTCGTCTTTGAGCAGTTCGCCCTGGGCGGGCATCACACCGTTGCGACCGACCCGCAGCGTCTGGCGAATGTCGCTCGGCTCGCCGCCGTACAACCAGACATCATCGGTGAGGTTGGGCGCGCCCAGATTGATATTACCGGTGCCATCGGCTCCGTGACAGGCAGCACAGTTGCGCATGAATTTCTGCTCACCGGCGGACGCCAGTTCAGCATCGTGCTCACGGTCACCCATGCTCAGAACGTACTCAGTCACTTCGGCAATACCCTGCTCACCCAGGCTCGCACTCCACGCCGGCATGGCCGCTTTGCGCCCCTGTACCAGCGTCTGCTTGATACGCTCGGGGGAGCCCCCCCAATGCCAGGCATCGTCGGTCAGGTTCGGAAAGCCCCAGTTCCCGCCACCGTCTGAGCCATGGCAGACCGCGCAGTTATTGGCGAACAGACGCAGGCCCATTTTCATGGCCTGAGGATCCCGTGCGAGCTCCTCAATGGGGGTTTGGGCGTACTCACCGAACTGCTCGGAGAAGCGCGCCTGTGCCTGCTGCTGGTGACCGCGCAACTCTTTCTCCTGCGTCCAGCCCAACACCCCGGGGAAACTGCCAAGGCCCGGGTACAGAATCAGATAGACGCCCGCGAAAATGAAGGTGGCAATAAACATCTTGAACCACCAGCGCGGCAGCGGGTTGTCGTATTCCTCAATACCGTCATACACATGCCCGGTGGTGCGGTTTTCCGGGTCTTCGTCATCCCGTACCGCGACCTTCCGGTTGGCGAGCAGCACCCACAGCAGCAGCGCCAGATTGGTGAGGGTGAGGACAATAATCCAAAGGCTCCAAAATGTACTCATAATCAGTTCCGCCTGTCAGTCTCATCACCGGCGTGATGATCCGCCTGTTCATTCTGTTCCTCGGAGTCGGGCGACTCCGAAGCTTGTTTGTTCTGGTCTTCATCGGCAAAGGGCAAATTGGCCGCGTCATCAAAGCGCTTTTTCCGACGTGGCGAGAAAGCCCACCAGCAGATGCCGATGAAAGCGATGGTTACCAGAACCGTTGATATTGCGCCCAAGGTACCCTGATCCATAAATCACCGCTTCTCGGTCAGCAAGGTGCCCAACTGCTGCAGGTAGGCGACCAGGGCATCCATTTCCGTCACGCCCTTGACCTCTTCACCCGCACCTTCGATATCCTCGTCGGTATAGGGCACACCCACTTTGCGCAAACCGCGCATTTTCGCTTCGGTGTGTTCGCCGGTCAGCTTGTTGTCATACAGCCAGGGGAACGCCGGCATGTTGGACTCCGGCACCACGGTGCGTGGATTGTACAAATGGGCTTTGTGCCAGTCGTCAGAGTAGCGACCACCCACGCGCGCCAGGTCCGGCCCGGTACGTTTCGAACCCCACAGGAAGGGGTGTTCATAAACATGCTCGCCGGCCACCGAGTAGTGCCCGTAGCGCTCCACTTCAGCACGCAACGGACGAACCATCTGGGTGTGACAGACGTGGCAACCTTCACGAATATAAATATCGCGCCCTTCAAGCTCCAGCGGGGCCAGGGGTTTCAGCCCGGCCACCGGCTCGGTGGTTTCCTTGAGGAAGAATTGCGGCACGATCTGAACCAGACCACCGAAGCTGATGGCAACGACCATCAGCACGGTCATTAAGCCAATATTTTTTTCAACTACATCATGATATTTCATGGACCGCTCCCTTAAACCGCTTGAGGCTGAGTCAAGTTGTCTTCACCCGCCACGGAGGTCGAGCTCGCGGCAGTGCGCCAGGCATTGAGGGCCATCAGCAACATACCAGACAGGAAAATGGCACCGCCCACGAAGCGTACAAAGTAACCCGGGTAACTGGCGATCACCGATTCAATAAAGCTGTACGTCAAGGTGCCATCGGCGTTGAAGGCGCGCCACATAAGCCCCTGCGTGATGCCGTTGACCCACATGGAGGCGATGTACAGAACCGTGCCGATGGTCGCCAACCAGAAGTGGATGTTGATCCACTTGACGCTGTACATTTCCTTTTTGCCAAACAGGATCGGCAGCAGGTGATAAATGGCGCCAATGGAAATCATCGCCACCCAGCCCAGGGCACCGGAGTGCACATGGCCGATGGTCCAGTCGGTATTGTGGGACAGGGCGTTCACGGTTTTGATGGACATCATCGGCCCCTCAAAGGTGGACATGCCGTAGAAGGACAGTGACACCACCAGGAAACGCAGGGTCGGGTCAGTGCGCAGCTTATGCCAGGCACCGGAGAGCGTCATGATACCGTTGATCATTCCGCCCCAGCTCGGCGCCAGCAGGATCAGGGACATCACCATGCCCAGACTCTGGGCCCAGTCCGGCAGCGCGGAATAGTGCAGGTGGTGGGAGCCGGCCCAGATGTAGACCGAGATCAGCGCCCAGAAGTGAACAATGGACAACTGGTAGGAGTACACCGGGCGATTGGCCTGCTTGGGCACGAAGTAGTACATCATGCCCAAGAAGCCGGCGGTCAGGAAGAAGCCCACCGCGTTGTGACCATACCACCACTGAATCATGGCATCGGCCGCACCGGCATAGGCCGAGTATGACTTGAACCAGGCCACCGGAATGGCCGCGCTATTGACCACGTGCAGTACCGCAACGGTGAGAATGAAGCCACCATAGAACCAGTTGGCCACATAGATGTGGGAGGTTTTGCGCTTGGCAATGGTGCCGAAAAACACGATGGCGTAACTGATCCAGACCACCGCGATCAGGATATCAATCGGCCACTCCAGTTCCGCGTACTCCTTGGTACTGGTCAGCCCCATGGGCAGGGTGATCGCGGCCAGAACGATGACCGCTTGCCAGCCCCAGAAAGTGAACGGCACCAACCAACCGCCAAACAGCGGCGTCTGACAGGTCCGCTGGACCACATAGTAAGAGGTCGCCATCAGGGCGCAGCCGCCGAACGCAAAAATGACCGCGTTGGTGTGCAGGGGCCGAAGCCGACCGAAATGGGTAAACGGCTGCACCAGATCATTCAGTGCTGGCCATACCAGTTGTGCCGCGATCAACACGCCAACCCCCATCCCGAAGATGCCCCAGACAATCGTCATGATGGAGAACTGACGCACGACTTTATAGTCGTACACCGGATGATCCCCGGCCGCTGTCAGATTACTACTCATAGGTCTTTCCCATTATTGCAGATCAAATTGTTATTCCACCCAGCGTATACGCACACGGGCACCGAGCCGACAACTCGGGCGGGCGTCTGGCGCGGGCATTGTCGCGCAAAGCGCAGCCAGCCTTCTTGACCTCAGTCAAAAAAACGCGGTTCGTCAGTCGTTGTGGAATTGTTATTAGTGGTGGGTTGCCCCGCAAAGCGGGGCAAAGCCGGGGCGCTCGCCCCGGGTATTAACGCAGTTTGCGGCCCTTATTGGCGGCAATGCGCATGCGCAGGGCATTCAGCTTGATGAAGCCTTCCGCATCTTTCTGGTCGTAGGCGCCGGCATCGTCCTCGAACGTGGCGACTTTCTCGTCGAACAGACTTTCCGCCGAACGACGGCCCACAACGTGTACGCCCCCTTTGTACAATTTCAGACGGACGTCACCGTTAACGTGTTCCTGCGTCTGATCGATGGCAGTCTGCAGCATCTGACGCTCCGGGCTCCACCAGTAGCCGTTGTAGATCAGCTCGGCGTACTTGGGCATCAGCTCGTCCTTCAGGTGAGCCACTTCGCGGTCCAGGGTGATGGATTCGATCGCCCGATGCGCCTTCATCATCACGGTACCGCCGGGAGTTTCGTAGCAGCCGCGGGACTTCATGCCCACGTAGCGGTTCTCTACGATATCCAGGCGACCGATGCCGTTGTCACCGGCCACCTTGTTCAGGCGCTCCAGCACGGTGGCGGGTGACAGACGCTCGCCATCAATGGCCACAATATCGCCTTTCTCGTACGTCAGGTCAATATAGGTGGGCTGATCCGGGGCCGCTTCCGGGGAGACGCTCCAGCGCCACATATCTTCCTCGGCTTCGGTCCAGGGGTCTTCCAACACACCGCCCTCGTAGGAGATGTGCAGCAGGTTGGCGTCCATGGAATAGGGCGACTTTTTCTTGCCCTTGGAGAAATCCACGGGGATGTTGTGCTCTTCGCAGTACGCCATCAGCTTGTCGCGGGAGTTCAGGTCCCACTCGCGCCAGGGGGCGATGACCTTGACGCCGGGCTTGAGGGCGTAGGCGCCCAGCTCGAAGCGCACCTGATCGTTGCCCTTACCGGTGGCGCCGTGGGAGATGGCATCGGCACCGGTCTCATTGGCGATTTCGATCAGGCGCTTGGAGATCAGCGGCCGGGCAATGGAGGTGCCCAGCAGGTACTCGCCCTCATAAATGGCGTTGGCGCGGAACATCGGGAAGACGAAGTCGCGCACGTATTCCTCGCGCAGATCGTCGATGTAGATTTCCTTCACACCCAGCGCCTGGGCCTTGGCCCGCGCGGGCTCCACTTCTTCACCCTGGCCGATATCGGCGGTGAAGGTCACCACTTCACAGTTGTAGGTTTCCTGCAGCCACTTGACGATGACCGAGGTGTCCAGGCCACCGGAGTAGGCCAAAACCACTTTCTTGATGGATGACATAGAGTGCTCCCGCTGAGAATCAGTACTTCATGGAGGTTTCACGCCCTGGGGACGGCCTCAAAGCGGCGCATATTGTACCCGCGATTGCCTTGAAATCCCATAGCCCTGGAGGCGAATTCGCCGCATTTGACCGGGGAAGCGTGTACACTTCCCCCAACACCGCGCCCGGACAGCGAGAGACCCATGGCCACCAATGCAACCGTGATCAAGGCACGCCTTGAGATAGCCGACATGAACCGGCACTACTACCAGAGTCATGCCCTGACCCTGGCCCGGCACCCGTCGGAAAACGACCAGCGCCTGATGGTGCGGCTGCTGGCCTTTGCCCTCAATGCCTCCGATGACCTGACCTTTTCGAGCAGTCTGAGCTCAGAGGACGAGGAGCCGGAGCTGTCCCGCCGGAACCTGGTGGGCGACATCGAACTGTGGGTGGCCTTTGGCACTCCGGATGAGAAGTGGCTTCGTAAAGCCTGCAATCGCGCCCGACAGGTGCAGGTGTTCGCCTACGGCGAGAACAGCGTCCGGGTCTGGTGGCAGCAACAGGAGCGGGCCCTGGCACGCTATCGCAACCTCAGTGTCAGGGCCCTGCCAGATGAGGCGCTGCAGCAGCTCGCCGGCATGGTGGAGCGCGGCATGGTTCTGCAGTTCAACATCAGTGAACAGGATGTCTGGGTGTCCAGCGACAAAGACAGCGTCGGGGTGCACCTTGAGTGGCTCAAGGAGATTGACTAAGAGCCCATCGCGTCGAGTTGTCCGCGCGCGTAATGCTCCAGCGCGACCAGGACCCGCTCCTGCTCTGCACTCACGCCTTCGGCGCGCAGCGCCCCAAGTCTCGCCTGTAACTGGTCCCAGGTCAGCCCGGCACCCGCGGCCGGATCAGTCAGCCGCCGATAGCAGAAGTCGCGCCACTGTCGACGTTCCTCGTCGGTGAGGCTGTCCGGAAAATGTCGCCCCCGGTAGCGGAACAGCAGCTCCGGCAGGCGCTGGTCATGAAAATCAAACACATTGGCCGCGAGCGCCTCGGGCTGAGCACGGCGCAGCTCGGTCATCAGCTTTTTGTCATGGTCATCAAAAAAGCCGTCGTATAGCTGCTGATCGGGATCGGTGCGCGGCTCGAAGCCCGGCGCCCGATAGATGCTCTGCAACTTGGCCCGAAGCTGTTGCTGCTCACTGAGGGTCAGGTCGGCCAGTTGCCGCCAATGGACTTCCGCCTGAGCCTTGTCGATACCCAGGCGCCGAGCGGTGCGCTCATCCAGGGTGTTGGCCGGGGCGATCATCGGGGTCTTGTTCAGGTGCACTTCCTTGAGCGCTGGCCGCCGGGTGCCTTCCGGCAGATCCTCGGAGCGGGTAAACAGGCGCTCGCGCAGAGAGTCTTCCGAGGCCGACAACAGGTCCTCGGGCGATTCCGACAGATCAAATACCAGCACGCTGTTTTTGTTCGCCGGGTGCAGCGCCAACGGAAGCACCAGCGCCGCGTTACCGCGCTCGGCCGGATACATGCCGGAAATGTGCAACAGCGGGCGATGACCATCAATATCTATAAACCCGGCGGCGAACCGTTTGTCCCGCAGGCGATAGGCGTGCTCGTACAGTTTTGGCTGCCGATCCCGCACCAGGCGGGCCATGGCAATGGTGGCGTACACATCCGAGAGCGCATCGTGCGCGGCGGCGTGATCCAGGCCGTTGGCCTCGGTCAGTTTTTCCAGCTTGAAGCAGGGTTTACCGTTGTCGTAATCCGGCCACTCAATCCCCTCGGGCCGCAGTGCCCGGGTCATGCGCACCACATCAATCAGGTCCCAGCGCGAATTACCATTGCGCCACTCGCGCTCATAAGGGTCGTAGAAATTGCGGTACAGGGTATAGCGGGTGACCTCATCATCAAAACGGATCGAGTTATACCCCACGCCACAGGTGCCAGGCTGGCCCAGCTCCGCCATGATGGTGGCAATAAACTCGGGCTCGGGGACACCTTTCTCCAGCGCCATTTGCGGAGTAATACCGGTGACCAGGCAGGCTTCCGGTTTGGGGAGACAGTCGACCACCGGCCGACAGTAGAGCATCAACGGATCACCGATGATGTTCAGGTTCTCATCGGTGCGCACGCCGGCAAACTGGCTGGGACGATCCTGGGCGGGCACCTCACCCCAGGTTTCATAATCGTGCCAATACAGGGTTTTGGACTCACTCACTGCCGGGCTCCTCACACCAGAATGTGTCGCCACTTTACCACCCGGCTCCGTTCAGGCCTACCGGCTGCTATAATCCGCCGAACGACCGTAAAGGAGGCTGCATGCCCGAACTCGACGATCTTTTTCAGAACAACCGTGCCTGGGCAGACCAGATCAAGTCGGAAGACCCGCAGTTTTTTGCCACCCTGTCCAAGCAACAGGCACCGGAATATCTCTGGATCGGCTGCGCGGACAGCCGGGTGCCGGCCAACGAAATCGTCGGTTTGATGCCGGGGGAGCTGTTCGTCCATCGCAATGTTGCCAACCTGGTCATTCAGACCGATCTGAACTGTCTTTCGGTCATGCAGTTCGCCGTCGAGTACCTGAAAGTCAAACACATTATGGTCACCGGTCATTACGGCTGCGGTGGGGTCAAAGCAGCACTGGCCAACCAGCAGTACGGATTGCTGGATTACTGGGTGCGCAATATTCGCGAGGTGTATCTGAAACATCAGGACGCGATGGATGAAATTGCCGACGATACCCAACGTCTGGACCGGATGTGCGAGCTGAATGTCATGGAGCAGGTAGCCAACGTCACCCACACCAATATCGTGCAGAATGCCTGGAAACGCGGTCAGGAACTGACCGTTCACGGCTGGATTTACAGTATTGAGGACGGCATTCTGCGCAACCTGATGAAGCCGATCACCGGCATCGAACAGGTGGACGAACGCTACCGGATGATCTGACCCGTGCCCTACTCGGGCGTCAGCCAGCGCGCGGCGAATCGCTGACTGTCCAGGGGGCGGTCGTAAAGAAAACCCTGAGCCCGATCGCACCCAAGCCGAGTCAGGGCGTCTGCCTGGGCCCGGGTCTCCACCCCTTCTGCCACTGTCATCATACCCAGACTGTGTGCCATGGCGACGATCGTGGTCACGATGGTGTAATCACTCTGATTTTCAAGCATATCGCACACAAACGACATGTCGATCTTGAGGGTGTCCGCCGCAAATCGGCGCAAGTAACTCAACGACGAGTAGCCGGTACCGAAATCATCAATCGACAAGGCGAAGCCGGCCTGGCGCAAACGC
The DNA here is from genome assembly GCF_000463525.1 of Marinimicrobium sp. LS-A18. NCBI lineage: Bacteria > Pseudomonadati > Pseudomonadota > Gammaproteobacteria > Cellvibrionales > Cellvibrionaceae > Marinimicrobium > Marinimicrobium sp. LS-A18. Next base: position 17,807 of record NZ_AWEP01000002.1, on the reverse strand, counting down.
TCGGTGATTTCTACCGCGAGCTCGGGGTCACGCATAAACCCGCTTTCGGTCAACTCCAGCCCGATCGCCTCGGGGGGCACCGGCGCCGCCATCGTTTTGATCTCTTCAGCCAAAGACAGGTCGGTAAACTGAAGCGCCGAGATATTCACCGACAACCGCCCCGGAAAACGCAAACCCTGCGCCTGCCAGGCGGCCCATTGGCGACTCGCCGAACTGAGCACCCACTGCCCGAGATCGTGTATCAGGCCGCGCTCCTCCGCCAGCGGAATAAACTCCGAGGGGTTTACCCACCCCCAGTGCTCATCCTTCCAACGACAGAGCACTTCCGCGCCCACCAGAGCACCGGTCACCAGGTCGACCTGGGGCTGATAATGCAGGGTCAACCGGTCGTCCACCAGGGCCCGGGCGAAGCGCTCCGCCAGCGCCCGGCGCCGATTGAGCGCCTCGGCGATCGAGACATCGAAGATGCAGGCATTGCCGCCACTGCGCTTGGCCTCATGCATGGCCACACTGGCACACTGGAACAGGTCCGCCGCGGTCATTGCATCCACCGGGTAGCAGGCGGCTCCAATATTGACGTCGAGCGAGAACTCCCGCCCCGCCGCGTAGACCGGGCGGGCCAGGCACTGATGACAGCGCTCTATCACTGCCGGTAAACCGTCGGCACCCAAATTGGGTACCAGCAGAGCAAACTCGTCACCGGACAGGCGCGCCAGAAACTCATCAACCCGGCAGGCCTGCTCCAGTCGACGGGCCACCGCGGCCAGCAGTTGATCGCCGGTATCGTGGCCCAGGACATCATTGATTTCCTTGAACCGTTTCAGGTCGAGAAAAACCAGACTGAGGGATTCCCCGGAGTGTTCGGCGTGCTGCAGGGCGCTGCCGAGGCGCTCCATGAAATGAATGCGGTTGGGCAGCGCGGTGGTGCTATCAACATAAGCCAACTGATAGATACGCCGATCATTGGTCTGGCGCTCCAACTCCCCGGCCGCCCCGACCGCCAGAATTCGAAGCACGGACGTCGCCAGGCTCAGATCCGGGGTGGCGTGACTATAAATCACCATCAGGGAGCCGATCGGCTCACCGCTGGCACTGTCCAGGCGCCGCCCCACATAGCTGCGGGCCAGAACGGGCTCCCCGCCGTTCGGATGGGGAATACTGATTGGCGGATCGAATTCGCCGACACTCTCGCCTTTGGACAGCACTTCCGCACAATGAGAACCTTCCAGCCGGTAGTGAACATTTTCCACCGGCTGACCGGCCACCACCCGCGCTAGTGTCTCCATCTCATCGTCACCCTGAAGGGTGGCGACAAACCCCACATCGGCATCCAGCGCGCGAGTCAGATGCAGCACCAGTTGCTGAAAGAAGTCCGCGCCAAGACGACTGGTAATCGCCGTCGCCGTCTGCACAACCGCCTCCTGAACCCGTTCGGATTCGTGCTGCTCGGTAATATCGGAGATAAACCCCTCCAGCAACACCTCGCCGCGATCCGGGCTGAATACCCCCTGCCCTTGCTCCCAGACCCAGCGGACATCGCCCTGCGCATTGATCAGTCGGTAGATCACCCGGTAGGGTTTGCCTGCGGTAACGCTGCTCTGAACCTCGGTATCCACCCTGGCCCGGTCGGCCCGATGAATCAGCTGGGCAAACGCGATCTGGCGGCTCTCGATCAACGCTTCGGGCGGATAACCGGTCAGCTCGCGCGCGCCCTGGCTGACAAACTCCATGGTCCAATCGGCATCGTTACGGCAACGGTAGGCCATTCCGGGGAGATGGTTCATCAGAGTGTGCAGCCGCCGCTCGCTTTCCAACAGCGACTCCTCGGCGCGGCGCCGGCCCAGTTCGGCGCCGGCCTGAGCGGCGGCGATACGCAGCACCTCCTCGGCCACACCGGGCAACACCATGGGCGCATCGCTCAGCAGGGCGATCAGCCCCATTGCCGAGCCATCCTGGGAGGTCATGGGAAACCCGAAATAGCCTTCCACCCGCATTGCCTGCAGCATTTCATCATCGGGAAAGCGGGTGCATACACTCGCGGGGTAAAGGCAGGCGCTGGCGCCCACCACGGTGTTACAGGGACTGCCTGCCAAAGGGTAGGAAAAGTTATCGACGGGCTGCCCCTGGGACCATACAGCCAGAGTCCGTGCTTGGGCGAGATCGGGAAACACTTCGGCAACCAGCGCGTGGTCGACGCCCAGCAGCTCGGTCAGACGCTGACAAAGGTTCAGAAAAAAATCGGGCGAGTCGTTGAGTGCCAGACTGTCAGCCAACTGCCGAAATACTTCTTCTGCCGAAACGTCTGACTTCACTCAACCCCCTGGATACATCGCTGGTAGTGACGGGGATATTAGCGAAATACGCCAACTTAGCAAGCGACAAGTGCTCTGAGGGCCAGTCACAGAGCGGCCCAGGTTGACTTTCGCGCCAAAGCTGCCTTATGTTCGCATGGACCACTAGCACTCATAATTCCAATAACCGGAGACCCAGTCCCATGCATACCCGGCAGATTCTATTCGGTCTGGCCCTGAGCACAGCGCTCAGCGGCTGCGGCAATTCCTCAGACACCCCGGCACCCTCCCAGAGCGGCTTCGCCCTCAACGACCAGGGTTACTTCGAGCAACAGGGCGTCGGCCTTATGGTGTTCCAGGACACCTCGCCCGAGAGCCGGCAGAGCGGACTGATTTTGGTCAGTCACGACAACCGCCTGGCATCCAATGGCGACCTGCGCCTGGAGCTGACCCCGGGGCAATGGTCCCCGGTGCCCCGCCTGCTGAGTCGCACGGTGGACCGGGAAAAAGGCGAAATCGTGGCGACGCTGAAGTACCCCGACGAGCGCCAGCATCGCACCGGGTTCAATCCGCTCGACTACCCGGACCTGGAGTTGGAGTACGACCTGCGGGTTCGCGCCGAGGGGGACGACCTTCTGGTTCAGGTTGATCTCAAGTCGCCGCTTCCCGAGGAGTGGGCCGGAAAGGTGGGCTTTCAGTTGGAGCTCTACCCCGCCGACCTGTTTGGCAAGAGCTGGATCATGGACGACGCCACGGGCATTTTCCCGCGCCAACCCTACGGGGTGACCGTTCCGGACGACTCGACGCCCACACCGAAAATTGTCTCCGACGGTGAGCGGGCCGGCCTGGCCCCACTGGCGCACCACCGCGCCCAGCCCGCCCCCCTGGCGAGCGGCCAAACGCTGACCGTAGCGCCGGAGTCCGACCCGATGCGCCTGCAGATTGAGAGCCTCAAGGGTGAGCTGCAACTGCTCGATGGCCGGGTCCAGCACCAGAACGGTTGGTTCACGCTGCGCAGCCCGATCGAGGCGGGAGCCACCACCAATGCCGTGTCCTGGCGAATCACCCCCAACGTGGTGGATGGCTGGGCGCGCGAGCCGGTCATCCAACACTCCATGGTGGGTTATCACCCCGAGCAGAATAAAGTGGCGGTGATTGAAACCGATCCGGACGCGCCGCTGGGTGACCCCGTGCGGTTGCTGAAACTGGACGCCAGTGGCGCTCAGGAAGTCATCTCTCAGGCCCCCACCCTGTGGGGCGACTTCCTGCGCTACCGCTACTACCAGTTCGACTTTTCCTCGGTACAGGAGGAGGGGCTGTAGCAGCTGGCGCTCGGCGACACCCGCAGCCACCCGTTCCGCATCGCCCGCAATGTCTATGACCAGAATGTCTGGCAGCCCACCCTGGAGTACTTCCTGCCGGTGCAGATGGGCCATATGCGGGTCAAGGAAAAGTACAAGCTCTGGCATGACGACAGCCACCGGGACGATGCCCTGATGGCGCCAACGGACATCAACCACTTTGACGGCTATGTCCAGGGCAGCAGCACGCTGACGGACTTTGCCCCCGGCGAGCATGTCCCGGGGCTGACCCGCGGCGGCTGGTATGACGCGGGGGATGAAGATTTCCGCATCGAGTCCCAATCCGGCGAGGTCTTTATTCTCAGTGCCGCCTACGACGAGTTTGGTATTCAGCACGACAACACACTGATTGATCAGGAACTGCGCCTGACCGAACTACGCGAGCCCGACGGACGGCCCGACATCCTGCAACAGATCGAGCACGGCCTGCTGACCGTCGTGGGCGGTTACGAAGTACTCGGACGGCTGTACCGGGGCATTATCGTGCCCACCCTTACTCAATACGTCATGGGCGGCGACTTCTCCGGTCAGACCGACAACCTGATCTACGACAAGACGCTGGGCCGGCAGGAGCGCACCGCTACCCATTCGGGGCTACCCGATGATCGGTGGGTCTTCACCGAGGAAAACCCCGCCCGGGAGTTCGATGCCATCGCCAACATTGCCGCCAGTGTCGGCCCCATGCGCGGCTATGACGATGACCTGGCCGAGCGTACTCTGGCGGCGGCCGAAGCTTTGTGGCGGGTTGAGCGGGCCGTGGAGAGCACCACTGAGCGCAACGAGCAGATCCGAGCCGCCGTCGAGTTGTTCCGCACCACGGGGAAAGCCGAGTACCGCTCGTTCCTGCTGAATCAGCGCGATCATATTCTGGATCAGTTCCGCCAGATCGGCTGGGCCGTGGCCCGGGTGGTTCACGAGCTGGACGACCCGGCCCTGACCGACGCCATGCGCAACGCCGCCGCCGAGTACGATCGGGAGCTGCAACAGAAAATGAACGCCACGCCCTACGGACTGGATTTTGAAATGCAGCTGTGGGGCCGGGGCTGGACATTGCAGCACGAAGGCGTTGCCCAGTACTTTTTACACAAGGCTTTCCCCGAGGCGTTCGGTAAGGAGTATCTGCTGAACATTCTGCACTACGTGCTGGGCACCAACCCCGGGGCCAATGCCCAGTCCTACGCCACCGGGGTGGGCGCCAAGTCCAAGCGCGCCGCCTACGGTCTGAACCGCATGGATTACAGCTATATTCCTGGCGGTGTGATTGTGGGGACGGCCCTGATTCAGCCGGACTTTCCCGAGTTGAAGGAGTTTCCCTACCTCTGGCAACAATCGGAGTATGTACTGGGTGGCGGAGCCAGCAACTTCATGTTCCTCGCGCTGGCCGCCGACCGGCTGCTCAACGCTGAGACGACCGACTGACCGGGCCCTGCGTCTCAAGCCGACCACTGGACGCCGCGCTTGCGCGGCGTTTTCCGTATCGGCCCGCAGCGTCGATCAGGACGACGGCACCAGCTCTTCCAGAGACAACCACAGGCGTGGGTCACTCAGCGGCGTCTGCTCAGTCAACGCGCGGTTCTCCAGGTAGAAAACCTTACGCTGGGCAATCCCCGCCCGATTGATAACCGACTGCACCATGGGACTGCTTCGAAACAGTTGATCAAAACTGCCATCTTCAACGGCGCGCATCAAACCCCGTTCAAGCGCCTGGGCCAACTCGGGGTGCTCGGGGGTAACAAACAGGTAAAACGGCATGGGGTAGACCAGCATAATGTGCGCGTCGATGCTCAGCTCGAGTTCCGGCCGGTTGCTCACCTCACTCCACGGCTCGTGCACTCCACGAGGGAATAGCTGAAAGCGTTTGGCGTGCACCATTTTTATCAGCCGATCAAAGCTTTCCTCGCGCACATCGAACCCATTGTCTTTCAGAATCCGGGAATCCGGCCAGCCCACTCCCTGCCCGTAACTGAAGGCTCGCAACTGCTCGAGGCTTTCCACCGCTTTCAGCTGTTCGATATGCTCAGGGTGAGTGATGAATATCCGGTGCCCGATCAGTCCCTTGTAAAGTGGAATACGCACCGGCAGCAAGGTTTCTTCCAGCTCACGGGAGGTCGCCGACCACATGATGTCGATGCGCCCTTCCCGGGTATCCCGCTGTTGCCGGGCGGCGGTCAGGTTGCCAGGGTGGATTTCCAGGGTATAGGCATAGCCGGCTTTGTCCAGGGCCAGGCGGATCATGGTTTCGGTATAATGGGCGTTGTGATCGCCCCGGGAAACCATATGCAGCACCTCCCGAGCCTGCAACGGTGCCACCAGGCCCGCCCACAGCGCCAGGACTCCGATTACAGGAACCATAACTCGCCACATAGCCGACCTCCAAAGGTCTCCATGATGAAACAGACCGGCCTCAGGGACCGGCAACCTGGCACATATTACAACATGAAGGCCGTGCCGTGCACCACCAGGGTGCAAGGCAGGACTGAGGGAGTCAGCGCGAAGGGTATTTCAGATCATCGGCCCTCCGGGAGTGAGGCAACGCCCCGTTAAGAGGACCCGCTAAGAGCATCCTCTAAGATGAATAGACCCGATCTGTCTTGGCCGCCATGATGAAGTCATTGCGGTGCAGACCACCGATCTTGTGGGTCCACCAGTCAACGGTCACCTTACCCCACTCGGTCAACAGCGCCGGGTGGTGATCGGCCTCTTCCGCCAGGTCACCGACGCGCTGGGTAAACGCCAGGGCCTCGGCAAAGTTCTTGAATTTGAACATTCGCCTGAGGCGTTTTTCGCCATCCACTTCAAGCGACTCCCACTCTGGCGCCTCAGGTTGTAACTCCGCAATCTGCGCGTCGGATAACCGGGGGGCATCGGCCCGGCAGGCCTCACAGGTCTGGTTGGCTAACGTGCTCATAGCGCCTCCTTAAAGGTCAGAAATGCGTGGGCGGTGGCCACCACCTGTCAAGACAGTAGCGCACCGCCGGCGGGACCGTCAAACACCCTCCCTGACCAGGACCGGACGCAGTCCCGCCCGCCCCATCACTCAATCACAAAGCGGTGGGGCTCATTGTTGTTATTGCCCTCGCCGCGAGTCGCAGTGCTGACGGTAAAGTAGTAGGTCAGCGTCGTTCCGGGGGGTTGATCGGGGATACGGACCTCGTAATGGCCATCGTCCACAGCGGTCATCTCATTCCAGCCCGGCGTAAAGCACCAGGCCCAATTCAACGCTTCCTCGGTCGTGAAGGTAATGATCACATCGCCGCCTTCATACCGGGCACTTGTGGTGTACTCGACAGGCGCCCCGTTGGGCAGGACCGCTTCGTCCGAGTAGGCCACCGACGACGAGCTGGAGGACGATGAGGGGCTGCTCGATGATGAGACATCCGACGCACTGCTTGACGAGCTGCTGGATGAAGCAGCGCCCGGCTCGTAGCTGGCCAACGCCCAGACATTGTCCGTCGGCCCGGGATAAAACACCTGGCCACTGTCGGGCGTATAGGTGTAGAACCGGGCCTCCACCTGATCACCGATCGAATAGGCGCCGTCGCGAATCGCTGAATAAGTGAAAGTGCCATCACCGTTATCCGCTACGCCGCCAGCCTGGGCGTGCAGATCGATCACCACATAATCCTGAAGACCGTTACGGCGGGTAAACAGATGAACCTGATTTTTCTCTTCATCCAGGCGCAGGCTGAACCGCACCGCTCCGTCGCTCAGGGAGGTAATCTGGATCTCGCCAGTCTCGGGCATTGGTGGCGTCGAGCTACTGGCGTCGGAGGAACTGGCCGAGGACGACGTGCTGCTCGACGAGCTTTGGGAGTGACTGGACGAGGAGCTGCTCTGAGAGTGGCTACTAGACGAACTGGAATCACTGGATGAGCTGTCAGAACTGGAAGACGACTGGCTGCTACCAGAACCCCCGGAGCCCGGAGTGGCATACTGCGCTTCGGACCAGGCACCGTCACCAAAGTGATTGGTCGCTCTGATCTGAATGTAGTATTCGGTTCCGTTTTGCAGGTTGGTCAAGGCGTAATCGGTCGCATCGCCCGCCGCCATGATCGCCGTGTGCGGCTGCCCCACTTCACCGTAAGCCACCTGATATTCAGTCGCGCCATCGACCGGTGAAAAATTCACCCGCAACGCCGAGTTCTCAGCGGCAACACGGTTGAGCTCGGGCGCCTCTGGCACATTGGAGTCCGGTATCACGGCCTGCTGCACAACCAATTCACCGGGCCCTACCGGCACCACAGCACCATCATTAAACGTAACGTCCTTGGCATTGCTCAGATCCGCGTTATAGACCACATAGGTTCTGAGATCGCCATCATTGAACACCGCGACGGTGGGATGGTTGGTTGAATACACGCCCCGGTCGATACGGCCATACTGGTCAAACGTTTTGATCCAGGAAAAGGTGTTGGCCAAGGAGTTGCCCACTTCGGTGCGCGCCGCGGGGCCACTGACCGATGACGCCATAAGGCCCTCGTTTGCGTTGAAGTTGGCCAGCGCCCCATCGGGGTCGTACGCGGCCTGAAAGGCATAGAAAATGGCATCCCACTGGACAAACTGGTCCACACTGTTTTCCAGGAACTCGTAATTCGCCTTTACGTTGTCGGGGTATTCCCCAAGATAGAGCGAGCCGGACTGAATCGGCAGCAAGATGATGCCGTGCATGGCCTCGGGGCGGGCACTGAACCAGGTGGCATAATCGGTTTTACCGCCCCAGATGAGTGACGCCATGGGCTTGGTAAAATCCTCGTGCAGGTTTTCTTCATACACGTCGTTCCAGTATTCCTGAATGGCGGTTTTTTCCGTGGTGTACAGATAAATGCCCGCATCCCGCATGGCGGTGTTGCCGGTCAACTCACCCCAGAGAATCATGGCCGTCCAGGCGTTCATCGCCTCGGAGGAGGACTCGTTGTTATTCCCCGCACCGAAGCGCGAGTGCCCGGACGCCCAGGAGTGGCCCGCATAGATATCGAAGTTGCGGAGAAAGGGAAACATCGCCCCCTCCGGCGTCGAGGATTGTCCCGGTCGTTCCCAATTGGCGTAATCCCGAATCAGCAATTCAATCATGCCACCAAACTGCGCCGGCGAAGCCCACTCGGGTTCAACGCGGGCAATCTCGGCCGCCGCTCGCACAAAATAGCCGTAATGAAAATGATGGTCGTTAAGCTGGTCGATGCTGCCAAAGCTGGCATCGATACCCAACATCGTTCCCCAGTGGTCATTGTAATAAAACAGGTTTTTGGCAAACGGCGAGGGTTCCAGATCATCAATCACATCCGCCTTCAACCAGCCTTCCAGACGCCACTTGAGCTCATCGAGAAACTGCTCCCCGGCGTCGGTGTTACCGGACTGTCGAGCCAGCGGCACCAGGGTAGCCAGCTTGCCGAGCCGCTTCCCGGTGTAATAGGTATCGCGGTGGGTGAACGTCTCTCGACGCGCGGATTCAACCAGCCCCGACAGCCGTTCCAGATCAGCCTCACTCTCGAGCCTTGGCAGCTCCGGAATAACCCCCTGGAACCGCGCCCGGGTGGTAAAGCCATCGCCCTCGGCCAGCTTCATATCACCGCGCGGCGTGTAATAGGCGTCCCCGGTAAAGGTCACACCGTCGGCCAATTTGCGCCACTGGTGCGGATACAATCCGAACAACGTGCCAGGCGCCTCGCTTTCGACATGGTTTTCCGTTTCGACCTGATAGGTGGTGACCACGGCGCTTTCATTCTGCCGGTAGTCCCAACTGACCTCCGAGTGCGTCACGTGGTTGTAGGCGTACCGCTCAAACAGTGCCAGGGCGTCTGGATCCGGCAAGGCCGCGACACTGAAGTAACGATCTGTCTGGGGTAAGTTGGCGGTAATGGTGGCCGTGCCCAACCCTTCCCAGGTGGTCCCTTCCGGCGCAAAAGCCGCGTAGTGACGCCCCTCCACGGTGAACCCCAACACCGGTGTGTTCTCCGAGCCCGCCCAGACCTGCGCGACGGCCGCATCGGGGGCGGTACTGTCGGTGGAAAACTCCAGCGTCGGATTCCCGGTTGCGTAGTGGGCAAACACATAGGGTGACCCATGCCCGAAAGTCAGGTCCATGGACGCGCCTGGTGCCTCCATTCGGGTCGTCACAAACCAATCGCTGAAATCGTGAACCTTCGCATTCAGGTTGTCATCGGCGGCACTGTTGCCCAGAACGAAATCCAGGTCTTTGAAGTAGACCGTATCAAACAGCGGGGTGGGCGTACCGTCCACCCACTCTTCCACCGGGTTTGGCATGGCTCCGACGAAGGCATAATCCGCCGTCCAGTAATCACTCTTGTTCGGAGCATAGAGCCGCATCCCATTGCGTTGCGCTTTCAGTGCGAACGGATGGGCATAACTGACGTTGTGGCTACCACGCGTCCCCCAATCCAACCAGGGCTCGTTCACCCCCGCCCACACCAGAGAGCTCCACCAGTCGTTGGTCGGGATCGGTTGCCCCTCAAGGTTGGAGGTAATGTGCTGCGTCTGCTGCACATCCCGGTTGTCCGGGATCGCGGCATCGACTCGACTATCCCATTCGCTGAGATAGCTGCCTGCCCCGACACTGACCGCACTTTCGGTGGGCGTGGTGCTCGGTGGTGGATAGTTCTGCGCGGTAACTGATGTGGCAAAAAACAGAATGCCGAATCCCAAAAGGCGCCTATTCATAGCGGTGACCTCACTCATTGCTGTCATTATTCGGTTTATTGTCCGGCGGCAACGTCATCCCTTGGTTGAAGCTTCAGGGCGTGGCCCTGGCCGCCTGAGGAGGTACTCTGGCAGAATGGTCGCGAGTGTTCGTCCCAGTTTAACGATGGTCAGAAAAGGTGGGGCGTGTCAAAACAGGCAGCGCGCGATGCGCTGAGAAGACAAGGGGTTTCAGGAGATTGTGAGACGCCTCGGGAGCCCGTGCCAACAACCACCGGCCCGCTGGGCAGGCGTTGACACTCCCGCTCGAACATGACACTCCGAAGAGCGGGTTGTGGGTCAGCGCTTGAGCGCTTCCGCCAGGGCATCGCCCACCCGCGAGGCGCCCGACAGCGACCAACCGCCATCGACCGGCAACACCGCGCCGGTAATGAAGTCGGCATCCGCGGAGGCCAAAAACCGGCAGGCCCGATAAATGTCCTCCGCCTGTCCGAGCCGTTTCAGTGGTACCGATGCGGTAACCTGTTCCTGTAGTGCCGGTGAGGGGGCGAGACGCTTCATGCCTTCGGTGTGCGCAATCGGGCCGGGGAGCACCGAATTTACTCGGATTCCTTCCGCCCCCCACTCCTGGGCCAGGGTTCGGGTCAACATATCCACCCCCGCTTTGGCCGCACAGACGTGGGACTGCCCCACCATGGGCAGAACCGCCTGGGGGGCTGAGATCTGAATAACCGATGAGGGACGGCGCAGGTGGGGGTAGACCGCCTGAAGTACATGAAAGCTGCCCAGAAGATCAATCTCCACCACCGAGCGAAAGGCATTGGCCGACATACCCGAGGCCAGCGCCGGGAAGTTGCCCGCCGCACCGGAGACCACCACATCCAGAGGCCCCCACCGGTCGCAGAGCCCGGCCACCCCCTGCTGCAGGGCTTCAGGGGCACGGACATCCGCCGTGAACCCCTCGGCCTCGGCGCCCAGTGCTCGCAGCGCCCCCAGGGTGGCGCGCACCTTGTCCTCGGAACGGCTGACCACGGCGACTCGAGCCCCATCGCGAGCAAAACCCTCGGCGATGCCGCGATTGATCCCACTGGTTCCGCCCACCACCAGGACCGTCGGTGCCTGGCCATTCTGACCGTTCAGTCGCTCAGTCATCGGGTGTCTTCCTCCGGTTTGCACTCTGACCGCCAATTTATGCCTGAATAGTAGCAGCAATAGATGACACACGCCGAGCTGGCCGGTTACAATCCCGCGTTCGCCCAAACCACACATAGTGACTATGAATATTCGCGATTTACTGAACCACAAGGTCCAGCAGGCCATGCTGTCTGCTCATATCCCCTTCCAGCACCCCCCGATGGTCTCTCCGAGCAAAAAGCCCGGCTTTGGTGACTACCAGGCCAATGGCGCGATGGGCGCGGCCAAGGCCATGAAGACCAACCCTCGGGAGCTCGCAGGTGAGATCATGCGCCACCTGGAGCTGGACGGTATTGCGGAGAAGGTCGAGATTGCCGGCCCCGGGTTCATCAATATTCACCTGGCACCGGAGTGGTTGAGCCAGCAGTTGGGCAAGGCGGCCGATAATACCCGCCTGGGCATTGCCCCCGTGGCCGAGCCACAGACGGCGGTGGTGGATTACTCCTCCCCGAACTTGGCCAAGGAAATGCACGTAGGCCACCTGCGCTCCACCATCATTGGGGACGCTCTGGCCCGCCTGTTGAGCTTTCAGGGCCACCAGGTCATCCGCCAGAACCACGTCGGCGACTGGGGCACCCAGTTCGGCATGTTGATCGCCGAACTTGAAGAGCAACTGGCGGAGAATCGCGAGGCCACCATGGCCCTGAGCGACCTGGAAGTGTTCTACCAGCAGGCCAAACGGCACTTCGACGAAGACCCGGCGTTCGCCGACAAGGCCCGGGACTATGTGGTCAAGCTGCAATCCGGGAATAGCGATGTGCTGGCGCTGTGGGAGCAGTTCCGCTCGGTCTCCCTGGATCACAGCCAGGAGATCTACGAAAAGCTGAACGTCACCCTCCGCCCGGAGGATGTGCGCGGCGAGAGTTTCTACAACGACGATCTGGCCCCGCTGGTGGCTGAACTGGAAGAGAAAGGCCTCGCGGTGGAGGATCAGGGCGCCAAAGTGGTGTTCCTGGAGGAGCTGGCGGATAAAGACGGCAACCCCTCACCGGTGATCATTCAGAAACAGGGCGGTGGCTATCTCTACGCCACCACCGACCTGGCGGCCCTGCGCTTTCGCGCTGGCGAGCTCGGCGCCAACCGCTTGATGTACTTTATCGATGCCCGTCAGTCCCTGCATATGCAGCAGGTGTTCACCGTCGCCCGCAAAGCCGGTTTCGTCGGCGAGAACGTCAGCCTGGAGCATCACGCCTTCGGCACCATGATGGGCTCGGACGGCAAACCGTTCAAAACCCGCAGCGGGGGCACCGTCAAACTCGCCGAATTGCTGGATGAGGCCGCCGAACGGGCCGCCGCACTGGTTCGGGAGAAAAACAGCGAATTGAGCCCGGAGGCCATGACCGAGATCGGCCGCAAAGTGGGCATTGGTGCGGTCAAGTATGCGGACCTGAGTAAAACCCGCACCAACGATTACGTCTTCAACTGGGACGCGATGCTCAGCTTTGACGGCAACACCGCCCCTTACCTGCAATACGCCTATACCCGAGTGCGCAGCATTTTCCGGCGCGCGGGCGTCCAACCGGACAGTCTGTCCGAGGCGATTCAACTGGTGGAAGCCGAGGAGCGGGCGCTGGCCATCAAGCTGCTGCAGTTCAGCGAGGCGTTGGATCAGGTGGCGCGGGATGCCATGCCGCACCTGCTGTGCACCTACCTGTACGACCTCGCCAGCCTGTATATGCGCTTCTACGAAGCCTGTCCGGTGCAGAAAGACGGGGTTCCCGCCGAGTTGCGCGCCAGCCGCCTGCGCCTGTGTGATCTGGTGTCACGCACGCTGGCTCAGGGGCTGGAGCTGCTGGGTATTGAGGTTATGGAGCAGATGTAACCAGGATATCGATCCGCTCCAACACCGCAATCACCGCCTCGCCGCTCTCCGGGCGGGGCCGGAAATACTCTTCCGCCATGGGCGAGACCGAACAGCTCTCCGGCAGCCCCATCCGGTGCTCCACCAGCCGATACAGCCTGGGAATGAACACGAACTGCAGCCACTGGTACAGCTCCAGCGTATCCACCGCAAACGGCTGGGTGCTGGCCAGGGCTTCGGGGTTTGGCGGCGTCTCATCCCACAGGGCGAGCGCGCGCAACTCGCGCTCAAGCTCAAACAGGGTTTCGGCCAACTCTCTGTGAATATCGGTCATGCAATCACTCGCTTGAAAGGCGGTAATGAATTGAGCAGCGCCTTGCCATAGCGCTTGGTGACCACGCGCCGGTCCAGCAGCGTAATCGTGCCGCTGTCGCTCTCATTGCGCAGCAGGCGCCCACAGGCCTGAATCAGGCGCAGCGAGGCGTCCGGGACGGTGATCTCCATAAAGGCATTGCCGCCCCGGGCCTCCACCCATTCGGCCAGCGCCGCTTCGATGGGATCATCCGGCACGGAAAAGGGCAGTTTGGCAATCACCACGTGCCGGCAGTAATCGCCCGGCAGGTCCACCCCCTCGGCAAAGCTCGCCAGACCAAACAGTACACTGCCCTGCCCCGCGTCAATCCGCTCCCGGTGGGTATCGAGCATGGCCTGCTTGGACTTGTCACCCTGAACCAGAATGCGCTCGCGCCACTCATCAGGCAACTGGTCGTACACATCGAGCATCTGTCGACGGGAGGAAAACAGGACCAGACTGCCCTCACCCGGGTTGAGCAGATCGGGTAGCCCCGTGACCAGGGATTCGGTGTGCCGTAGGGCGTCACCCGCTTCCACCGCCCAGGCCGGCACTTCCAGGCTCGCCTGGGAGAAATCAAACGGGCTGGGCATCTGAGCGTACTGGCTATCCTTGGGGGTACCGGCGCGCATCTGGAACCGGTCAAAGCGCCCCAGAGCCGCCAGTGTCGCCGAGGTGACCACCGCGCCGCAGCAGCGGTACCACAGGCTTTTTGCCAGGGTGCCCGCGGCCAGAATGGGACTGGAACAGACCTCAATATCAATGCCGGCTCCCGCATCCACGGGGGTCAACCAGCGCGCCCGCGGCACCTCGTCTTTGTCGTCCGGAGTGGCGTAGCTGAACCAGAGCTCCCGGTTGGCCTCTGCCCGGGCCTGCCAGGCCCCGAGCGCCGGATAGTGCTGTTCGAGGTCCACTTTGGGCACCGGGCAGTGGGCATCCTCCATGGCTTCACTGACTTCCGCGACCATTTTATCGAGCAGGTCCGACAGCCGGTCAAAGCCCCGGTGCAGCTCGACCGAGGGCAACACCAGCGACTCCGGCAACTGCCCCCCGGGGAATCGATAGTGACTCTGTCGGTCGTCCAGGGCCACTTCCTGCGCCAGCGCGTCCAGGGCTGGATGCAGTTGCTCCAGCCGCTGCTTGCAGTCCATCAGGGCCGCCGGCAATTGTTCGGCAAAACGGTCGACATTGCCCGCGCCACTGATGTGGCCCAGCATGGTTCCCAGCGCCTTGTTGCACTGATCCAGCCAGCGCACGGTGCTGACCACACGGCTGTGATGGGCAAAGTGATTCAGCGCCTTGGTGGGCAATTGGTGGCCTTCGTCAAACACGTAAATGCTGTCTTCGGGGCTGGGCAGAATGGCCCCGCCGCCGAGCGCCAGATCGGCCAGTACCAGATCGTGATTGGTGACGATACAGTCGGCGGTGTGCAGCGCCTCCCGGGCCCGGAAAAAACTGCACACCGACACGTTCGAGCAGCGACGGCCGGTACACTGGCGGTGGTCGGTGGTCACCCGTTGCCAATCCTCCTGCTCGATACCGTCGGGCCAGCTGTCGCGCTCGCCGTCCCAGCGGTTTTGCGCCAGGGCATCGACCATGGAGTCATAGATTTTGACCGCCCGCTCATCCACGGCGGGCAGCTCGTCTTCATACAGCGGACGGGTCGGGTCCAGGCCTTCGTGGATGGTGCTGAGGAGATTATCGAGCTTGCTCAGGCACACATAGCGCCCGCGCCCCTTGGCCAGGGTGAAGCTGAACGACAGCTCACTGTGACGCTTGAGCTCCGGCAGGTCTTTGTTCACGACCTGCTCCTGTAGCGCCACCGTTGCGGTAGACACCACGAGTTTTTTGCCCAGCGCCTTGGCGATGATCAATGCCGGCAACAGGTAGCCCACCGTCTTTCCGGTGCCGGTGCCGGCTTCGATCACACAGACATGCCCCCGGCTTTCGCGCTCGCCCTCGTCATTCAGCTCAATACCACCGAGGGTGCGGGCAATTTCGGCGATCATCAGTTTCTGACCGTAGCGCGCGTTCAGCTCCCGGTTCTGGAGGAACTGGCGGTAGGCCGTCTGAATCTGTTGTTTGACCGCGTCGGTGAGCATACTCAGCGCCGGTCGAGCTTGGCCGCGACCGGATTGGCGTACATGTCCAGCACCAGCGCGCGGTGATCCGCCGGGATGTTGGCCAGGTGCAACTCAAACCGCTGACGCACTTCTCCCAGGTCCTCCGGGGTGAAGGTTTTGGGCGGATACCCGTGCGCCATGTCCGGCAGGTCGCCATTCAGGCGCTCCCAGGCCAGACAGTTGGTCGCATGGAGCACGTAGTTGTCCAGAATCTGCCGGTCGATTTCCGCCACCACCGCGTCGGTATCCTCGTAGTCTCCGTCGAGCACATCCCCAAAGGCGACATGCACATGCCCTTTCTGGCCGGCAATGCCCATGGCAATGCTTTTCACGTCTTCGTGCTCGGCCTTCTGGTAACCACCACTGGTGCGCTGCTGATGCAGCTCACGGGCCTTGGCCGCATCACAGGGATCCCACTCGTAGGAGATGGAGACCGGGACGATTTTCAGTTCGCGAACGTATTCGGCAAAGGGCTGGCTCTTGGGTCGACTTAGGCTGAACATGCCCACGACCGCCGAGTTGGTCTTGTCCTTGCCGTCTTTGGCCCGCCCCTCGCGCTGGGCGATCCAGATATTGGCGTGATCTTCGGCAATTGAGTGATGAATGTAGGCGGACAGTTTCTTCGCAGCCTTGAGCTTCTCCCGCGGTGCGCGCGCCGAGCGGTTCACAATGAAACTCTTGTTGAGCCGCATCAGATCCGACACGTAGTCCTTGGTGAGCAGGTTGTCACCAATGGCGATGCGCAGGGTATTGAAGCCGCCGTGGTACAGGGTCCAATTCACAAACGCCGGGTCCATGGCGATGTCCCGATGATTGCTGACGAACAGATAGGCGCCGTTCGGGTCCAGCCGGTCCAGCCCCGAGGTGGTGAGCTCGGTGGTGGTATCGGCAATCATCCGCTGCATGTAGCCCTTGACCACCTCCTGAAAGCCCAGAACGGTGTCCACACCGCGCATCTGCCGGCGCATGGCTTTCTGCACCAACGGGCGCAACAACCAGCCCAGGGGACCGGCAGCCCGAGGGAACTTGAGACGCGCTACGGCGTCTGCCAATTCAGGGTTGGTCAGCAATCGCTCCAGGGTGGGGCGAACTTCATGATCATCATAGGGACGAATATCGTCGAACTCGGTCATCACAGGCAGTCTGTAGGAGTCAGGTTGAATCAGGGCCGGAACGGCTACGGGGAAAATGGTCGCACAACATACCGAAAACCCCGCGAAAAAGCCAGTTCCGGGCCGTGATCCAGGTCGAAATTTCCGCCGAAGGCGATCGACCCTGAAGCCGTAAACCCGTAAACTTATTCCCGGGACAGAGGATCATAAAAGTCCATTCAACAATAACAAGTGAGATAATCGTCAGCTCATGAAGATTTTGCTGGTCGAAGACAGCGCCACCTTGCGCCACGCCATGTCCCAGTACATCAGCGAGGCGGGCCACACGCCACTCATTGCCCGCAGCGGAGAAGAGGCGCTGCAGTTGCTGGAAGACACCCCCGTCGACCTGATCATTATGGACGTGGAAATGCCAGGGCTGAATGGCTTTGAAACCACGCGCCTGATCCGGGAGTGGCTCGGCGGACACTGGGTGCCGATCATCTTCGTGACCGGGAAGAACGAGGACGAAAGCTATCGCGAAGGGATCGAGGCCGGTGGCGACGACTATCTGATCAAACCGGTCAGCCCCGTGATCATCAAGGCCAAAATCCGGGCCATGGCCCGGATTGCCGAGATGCGCGACCAGCTCAACCAGTTGAATGCGGAGTTGGAAGCCCTCAGCCAACTCGACAGTCTTACCCAGATTCTCAATCGCCGCACGTTCAACGATCAGGCCAACCAACACTGGCGGCTCGCGGTTCGCCATCAGACACCCACCAGTGTGCTGATGATCGATGTCGACCACTTCAAGCCCTACAACGATCACTACGGCCACCCGGCGGGCGACCGCTGTCTCAAGCAGATCACGCAAGCGATAAAAGGTTGTCTGCAGCGCCCCTCCGATTTGCTGGGCCGCTACGGGGGTGAGGAATTCATC
>NZ_AWEP01000001.1:0-3951 GCF_000463525.1 Marinimicrobium sp. LS-A18 | reverse complement strand
GCGCCCGCCATATTGGCCAGTGCATCAATCGGGCCGTGCGGGAGCTGTCCCTGGAGCACCGACACTCACCGGTCGGTGACTGCGTCACCGTCAGTATTGGCGGGGCGACCTGTCACCACTCGATGGGGCATACGCTGGAGGAGGTCATCAAGTGCGCCGATCGCGCCCTTTACCGGGTCAAGCACAAGGGACGCGACTCGGCACTGATCGAAGAAGTCGCCACCCACAAAACCGTGCTGATCGTGGCTCGGGGGACCGACCGGACCCGCGAGATCAGTGAACCGCTACAGCAACACTGCAACATCCTGACCACCGATACCGCCGAAGAGTGCCTGGAAATCGCCAGCGATGTGCTGCCCGACGTCATCATCAGCGACGGAGAGAGCGCCTTTGCCGAAGACCACAGCCTGTTTCGGCTTCTGGCCCGGAGCACCAAGTCAGCATCCACCCCGATACTGGTGGTGTCCGATGACCCCGAGCGGCCCGACCTTCTGTCAGACCTTGAGGGGCTGGGCCCGGTGGGCTGGCTGAAATGTCCGTTCAGCGCCGCCGAGCTGCGCACCAAAGTGCAAATGCTGCTGGACTGACGCCCTCCGATCAAGGCCGGCGCAGGGAGTTGAACCAGTTGACTTCCCGAGCGTGCTGATCCACCTGATCAACCACATCCAGGACCAGAGCAAACAGGGCCATACGCACTACCACTCCGTTGTCCGCTTGGCGGAAGATCGCCAGATTGGGGTTCTGATTCAGGTCGTTATCCAGCTCGTTGGCCTCCTGCCGGGAGTCTCGCGGCAGGGGGTGCATGATGACGGTATTTGGCTCGCAATACTGCGTATAAATGGCCTGATTCAACCGGAAGCGTCCCCGGTAGAGGTCGGCTTCTTCCTTTGTGTCAAACCGCTCTTCCTGAATCCGGGTGGAGTAGGCGATATCGACACTGGCAATGCTGCTGGGCAGATCTTCCGTGACCGTGACCGAGTGCCCCGACTCGCGCAGCTGCTCGACAATTGCTTCGGGCATCGCCAGCTCACGCGGGGACACCAGAGTCACGTGGACGCCCTGGTACAGGCACAGCAATTTGCACAGCGAGTGCACCGTCCGACCGTATTTGAGGTCGCCGATCATCGCGATTCGCAGTCCGTCCACGCCCCGCCCGCGAGACTCCATTTCCTTGCGGATTGTGTATAAATCGAGCAGCGCCTGACTCGGGTGCTCGTTGGCGCCGTCCCCACCGTTGAGTACTGGCACCCGACTGGCTTCGGCAAACTCCGCCACCGATCCCGATTGTGGGTGGCGCATGCAGATGACGTCACTGAAGCCGGAAAGCACGCGCGCCGTGTCGTACAGCGATTCGCCCTTGGCAAGCGCCGAGGTTTCGATGCCAGTGGTTTCGCGCACCTCGCCACCGAGCAGATTGAACGCGCTGCCGAAGCTTATCCGGGTACGGGTACTGGGTTCAAAGAACATATTGCCCAGAATGGCGCCTTCCAGAACGCGGGTAACCCGGCGTCGCAAGGCGTAGGGGGCCATCGCATCGGCCACGGTGAAGATTCGCTCAATATCGGAACGGTCGAACTGCTGAATGGAGAGAATATGCGAACCGGTAAAATTCACGGGAGGATCCTTTAAGCGGTAGATTGAAGCTGCCGCTCAGTATAGCGCCTCCTGAGCCATTCAAAAATGGGGGAATTGGCCGATAACCTGATCAGACGGCGGGATTTTGGTTATACTCCGCCTGCACACCATGACTTCGAGAACAAAGGAACCTCTGTGGCCGAATACCCTGACACATTGGCGAAATTCTGCTCCGCTCAAACCGCCGAGCAGATTCTCAGCTCCCAGCGCCTTCGGTGGAGCGCGCCTCACCTATTGGCAGACCCGTTCGAGCTGACACACCAGACGCCGCTGTCATTCGATCCGCTGACGCTTCTCGATGGGGTGATTCGCAGTGCCACGAGCATGATTTTTTCCCGTGAGACGCCTAAGAGCAGCTCACCGCTGGCCACCGTGATTCGACGCTGGCGGGACGAGGAGCGTTTCGCCTCCCCGGAGGAAGCCGAAGACGTTCTCAAAGAGCTAATGTCCCGGATGGTGGACCAACGCCAGATCGCCATTGAAGAACTCATGGCCGACTGGCGCAAGTTTACCCGCGAGCTGCGTATTTGCTGCTTCAGCGCCAAGGTCGAGAACCTTCCTTCTTGGCAGCACTTTGCGGATCATCACCGAGGGGTCGCGCTGCGTTTCCGCTGCGGAGAGTACACTACGCTGGTCGACCCCAAGCCGGTGGAATACAGCCTCAACCGCCCGGAAATCACCACGTTCAAGGAGCAGATCAACGCGATTCTGCACCAGGAAAAGGTCAACGCCCAATCCCGCTTTGCCGACAAGTTCCTGGTCAAGCCCGCCATGTCGGAAGCCGAGCAGGAGTGGCGGATCTTTTATCACGCGACGGATCAGGCCAGCAGCCGTGAGGCCGATGACAGCCTGTGGTACGACGACCGGCCGTTTGAAAAAAACGATCTGTCAGCGGCTTATTTTGGCGCCTTTATGCCCCGCGAATCCCGTCAGCGTTTACTGGGTATTCTGCGCGAGCGGTACCCCGAGGCCAAGCTGTTCCAGGCCGCGCCCATTCCGGGTAAATACGAAATCGAGTTTACTCGAATCAAGCGGGATTAAGCGGCAGTTCACGCGTGCTTGCCACCGCACGGCGGCGCGGCAGGCTCGGGGCCAACCGCTCGATCACCTGCTCAGCCGTTGCGCGGTACGTGGTCAGCTTGCCCCCCATCACTGACAGCAACCGAGGCTGCTCCTCATTGTCAGCGTGAAAAAGCACCTCACGGGAACGACCAAACGCACTACCGTCCGCTCTGGGCAGCACTCGCAAGCCGGCAAAGGACTCTACATCCGACGTCGACACATCCAGTGACGGGAAGTAGTACTGAAGTGTCCGCAGCAAATAGTCCTGCTCTTCGCGCGTACAGGCTGCTTTCGCAGGATCGCCTTTGTGCAGTGTTTCGGTTGTACCGATCAATAGCCGGTTGTTCCAGGGCAAGGCAAACACCGCGCGCCGATCATCGGGGGCTTCCAGGTAGAAATGATGTTTCAGGTCCGGGGGCAACAGCAGGTGCGCCCCCTGAACCAGATCCACCTCAGGCCCGGTCAGGGCCGGCGTCACCCGGCCGATCACCTCTGTTCCCCAGGGCCCAGCGCAATTGACCAGCACCCCCGCTTCAACGGAAAGCTCCTTTTCTCCCTGTCGATAAACAACCTCACAACCGGCGGGGTGGCACTCGACAGACATCAGCTCGGCCGGCATCGCCAACTCCGCCCCCAGAGATTCAGCCGAGGCCCAGACCGCCCGGCTCAAAGCGGCGTCATCGGTTTGCGCCTCCCGGTATCGGAACACAGCCATCAGGTCATCCGTCCGCAAACCATCCAGCGCCGACCACTGACTCCGATGCACGCGAGAAAACTCCGAATCATCATCGAAGCCGGACAGCATCCGATAGAGCCACAAGCCAATGGAAATCTTTCCGGACGAGCGGGACGAGGAGCGATAGACCGGGATATGCATATCGACACGCTTGACCAGCTCCGGCGCCAGCTCCAGAAGCAGCGCGCGCTCCTTGAGGCTCTCACGAACCAAGCCAAACTGGGCCGATTCCAGGTAGCGAAGCCCGCCGTGGATCAACTTCGAAGAGGCACTGGAAGTGGCGGCCGCCAAGGCGGTCTTCTCCAGCAGTAAAACCGAGTACCCGGCAGCGGCAGCCGCCTGCGCAACACCTACCCCCTGAATACCCCCGCCGACCACCACAACGTCGTATTGCATAAAGACTCCAGCCTTGAAAGACGTTTTATCAGTTTAGAGGTCAGTATAGCGGAATGTGGGGAGGTGTTTGTCGGTTGGGGGAGGTGGGGGATGGTTTGTCGGTTTACGGCCGCTGGCCTAAA